>VBWB01000024.1 GCA_006218045.1 Stygiobacter sp. | reverse complement strand
CCGAACATGACGCCGATCTTCATGCGGATCTGGTTGATGAAGATGACGATGGTCTTGGACTTGGACACCGACCCGGTCAGCTTGCGCAAGGCCTGGCTCATCAGGCGGGCATGCAGACCCACGTGGGAATCACCCATCTCGCCTTCAAGCTCGGCCCGCGGCACCAGGGCGGCGACCGAATCGATCACCAGCACGTCGACGGCGCCCGACCGCACCAGGGTGTCGCAGATTTCCAAGGCCTGTTCGCCGGCATCGGGCTGGCTGATCAGCAGATCGTCCAGATTGACACCCAGCTTGCGGGCATAAGACGGGTCAAGGGCGTGTTCGGCGTCGATGAAGGCGCAGGTGCCGCCCTTCTTCTGCGCTTCGGCCAGGACGTGCAGGGCCAAGGTGGTCTTGCCCGAGCTTTCCGGTCCGTAAATCTCGATGATGCGACCGCGCGGCAGGCCGCCGATGCCCAAAGCGATGTCCAGACCGAGCGAGCCGGTGGAAACCACCTCGGTCTCGACCGTTTCCTTTTGCCCCATCTTCATGATGGAGCCCTTGCCGAACGCCCGCTCAATCTGGCTGACGGCGGCTTCCAGTGCCTTCTGACGATCCATGGTGTCCTTATCCACGAGACGCAACGCAGCCTGAGACATGGCGGCCCCCTTGGTTTAGCCCGCTTGGGCAGGTGATGCAATCAGCTTCCTGCATGCCAAGGTACATGATCTCAATGAGAACACAACAGGAATGTTCGCTTTTGTTCGCGTTAAATTCGCCTCAGGTTCCGTCCATCACCTGCTTGACCGCCTCGGCCAGTTGTTTCAGCGAGAACGGCTTGGGCAGGAAATGGATGCCGGCATCGGGATCGATGCCATTCCTGGCCACGTCCTCGGAATAGCCGGAAATCAGGATCAGCTTGATGTTTGGCCGCTCCATGCGCACCAGCTTGGCCAGGGTGACGCCGTCCATGCCGGGCATGACCACGTCGGAAATCAGCACGTCGATGCCGTCCTCGGCCCGCATCACGTCGAGCGCCTGTTCGCCCGATCGCGCCTCGATCACCTTGTAGCCCTTGTTCTTCAAGGCGCGGGTGCCGAACATGCGCACCGCGTCTTCGTCCTCGACCAGCAAGATGGTGCCCGATCCGGTCAGGTCGGTGCTGTCGGGGGCGGCGGGCAGTTTTTTGGTTTCCTGCGCCGGGTCGGCCTCGAAACGGGGCAGGTAGATGGCGAAGGTGGCGCCCTGGCCGATTTCGCTGTCGACGACGATGAAGCCGTCGGTTTGCCGCACGATACCGTAAACGGTGGACAGGCCCAGCCCGGTGCCGGCGCCCACTTCCTTGGTGGAAAAGAACGGCTCGAAGATGCGGCCCAGATTTTCGCGGGCGATGCCGGTGCCGCTGTCGGTGACCTCGATCAGCACGTATTGGCCGGCGGGCATCAGCTCGGGGCCGCGCTGCACCGGCTGGTCGACGGTGACGGCATTGGTGCGGATGGTCAGCACGCCGCCGCCGGGCATGGCGTCGCGGGCGTTGACCGCCAGATTGATGATGACCTGATCGAACTGGCCGGGATCGACCCGCACCAGCCCCAATTGCCGCCCGTGCACCAGCTTGAGGTCGATGGTCTCGCCCAGCAGCCGGCGCAGCAAGGTGGACAATTCGGCCAGGGCGTCGGTGACGTTGAGCAGGCGCGGCTGCAACGCCTGGCGGCGCGAGAAGGCCAGCAATTGCCGCACCAAGGAGGCGGCGCGGTTGGCGTTTTGCCGCACCTGCATGATGTCGGCGAAGCTGGGGTCGCCGGCGCCGTGGCGTTGCAGCAACAGGTCACAAAAGCCGATCATGGCGGTGAGCAGATTGTTGAAATCGTGGGCGACGCCGCCGGCCAACTGGCCCATGGCCTGCATCTTCTGCGACTGGGCGAACTGGACCTCCAGGTTGCGTTGCTCGGTGGCGTCGATGAAATGGACGATCAGACCGGAAATCGCCCCATCCTCGTGCGTCGGGCTGACGAACAATTGGGCGATCAGGTCACGGCGGCCCTTCAAGCGCACATCCAGATGGGCGCCGGGCAGCGATCCCGACAGCACCCGGGCCAGTTGTTCGGCGGCACTGATCTGCTGCTCAGCGGCGATGTAATCGGCCAGACGGCGCCCGATCATGCCGTCGTGATCGATGCCCATCATGGCTTGCAGGGCCAGATTGCAGGCACCGATACAGCCATCGGGCTCGATCAGGGCGATGCCGACCGGGGCGTCGTCGAACAGCCAGCGGAACCGCCGCTCGGCCGTGCGCAACGCCCGTTCCCACTGATGTTCCGGCACCATGTCGCGCACCACCACCGAGCGGGTGCGGATCTCGCCGCCTTCATCGAATACCGAATGAGCCAGCATGGCCTGGAACACCTCGCCGCCACGGCCCATCAGCCGCAATTCGACGCGCTCGGCTTCCGGGTCGGGGGTCTGGCCCAGCACATCTTCCAGCGAGTGGCCGATCAGTTCCGACGGCGTGCCGCCCAGCCATTCGGCCAAGCGGTGATTGGCGGTGCGGATGATGCCGTCGGAATCGGCGCAATAGACGCCGACGGGCAGGAAGTCGATGAAATCGGCCAGCCATTCGTTTTCACGGCGCAGCGTTTCCTCGATGGCGCGGCGGGGGCTGACGTCTTCCACCAGCCAGACCACCGCCCCCGGCCCGGCGGGACGAAGTTCGACGCTGAACCATTCGCGTCCGCCATCCAAGGTGGGCAGCGAGAATTCCGCCTTGCGCACGGCGCCCACCATGGCCGCCGCCGCCAGCCGGTCGAGGTCGTCCAAGACGCGGTCATCGCCGCTGGCGCGATCCTTGAATGGTGCCAGCGGGTCGGTCACCTGTCCCAGCAGCCGCCGGCCCAACCGGTTGCGATGCAGTTCGCTGCCATCGGCGGCCACCACCAGACAGGCACGGGTCTCGGACTCCAGGGCTGCCGCCAGGATATGGGCATGCACGGTGGCGCGGCGATCCTGCATCCAGCGGCGCACCAGGACGATGGTGGCGATCACCGCCACCGCCGAGGCGGCGGCCATGGCCGGCACCAGGGGACCGGCCTCCAGCACCGCCATCCCCGCCAGAGCCGCCACCGCCGCCCCCAGGGTCCAGGGCAGCGGGCTGATGCGGCGGTCACTGCGCAAGTTTGCCCTTCAGACGCATGACGTAGCCGATGATCTCGGCCACCGCCTTGTAATGTTCGGGCGGGATTTCCTGATCCAGCTCGACGGCGGCGAACAGGGCGCGGGCCACCGGCGGATTCTCGACGATGGGCACGTCGTGTTCGGTCGCCAGGTCGCGGATGCGCTTGGCCACCAGATCGGCGCCCTTGGCCACCAGAACCGGCGCCGACATGGCATCGAGATCGTATTTCAACGCCACCGCGTAATGGGTGGGGTTGGTGATGACCACGTCGGCCTTGGGCACCGCCGCCATCATGCGTTTGCGCGCGCGCTGATAGCGCAGCGACTTGATCTTGGCCTTGACCTGGGGGTCGCCTTCCGCCTGCTTGTGCTCGTCCTTCACTTCCTGCTTGGTCATTTTCATCTTTTCCATCCAGCGCCAGCGCTGGAACAGGTAATCGCCGACCGCAAGCAGGGTCACCATCATCAAGGTGACCAGCACCATCCAGAAAATCTTGTCCGAGATATACCCCAAGATGGCCATCAGCTCGAGATTGGCCAGATTTTGGAATTCGCCGATGCTGCCCCATAGCACCCAGCCCAGCAGCGCGCCCAGCACGGTCAGCTTGATCAGCTGCTTGCCCAGTTCCATCAACTGGTTGGCGGAAAAGATGCGCTTATAGCCTTCGAGCGGGTTGAGCTTCTTGAAGTCGGGGACGATCTTCTTCGGCACCCACAAGAAGCCCTTGGTCTGCACCAGCGAGGCCGCCACCCCGAGAATGATGACCAGGACAAAGGGGATGATCATGCTTTGCAGAACACCCAGGGACAGATGCAGCAGCAATTCCCCCAAGCCGTCCGGGCCCACTTCCATCAGGTGGGGCTGCTCGATATAGGGGGTGACCACCGCCTTGATGTCGTGGGCCATATCGGGGGCCAGCATGGCCAGCATGATCACCGCCAGCACCAGCGACATCATGGCCTTGGCTTCCATGGTCTGGGGGATATTGCCCTCGGTGCGGGCTTCCCCCAGGCGTTTGCCCGTTGGCTCTTCTGTCTTGTCGTCGGATGCTTCGTCGGCCATGGCTTACCTGGGCGTCAGGAAGGGCATCAGGCCGTCCTGGAACCAGCGCAGGAACAGGATGATGATCAGGGGCAGTGCGACCATCATCATCCACAGCCCGGCCAGCACCTGCAAGGGCAGCGCGATGAAGAACACCTGGATTTGCGGCGATAGCCGCGACATCAGGCCCAGGGCGACGTTGTAGATGATGCCGAAGGCCAGAAGCGGCGCCGACAGTTGCAGGGCGAAATTGAAGCTGGACGATAAGAGCTTGCTCAGGGTTTCGGCGAAATCGCCCAGGGGCAGGGGCTGGCCGGGCACCATGACGGCGTAGGAACCGGCGATGGCCTCGATCATCAGGTGGTGCAGGTTGGTGACGAAAATGGCGATCAGCGCCGTGTTGGTGAAGAAGGCGGTCAGGGTCGAGCTTTGCTGTTCGGCCACGGCGTCATAGGAAAAGGCATTGGTCAGCCCGACCTGAAACCCGATGAAGGTGCCGGCCACGTGCAGCGTGCTCATCAGCGTCTGCGTCAATATCCCCAAGTAAAGGCCGATCATCGCCTCGGACCCGATCAGAAAGAACAGGTTGCTCAGGCGGGCCGGCAGGGGCGGCAAGCCGCTGCCCAAGACCGGTAGCAACACCAGGGAAATGGCCAGGGCGAAGATCAGGCGCATGCGGGTGGGCACCAAGCTGCCGCCCAGACCGGGAACGATCATCAGCGCCGCGCCGATGCGGGTGAAAATCAGGAAAAATCGGTAGATGTCGAGGGTCAGGATGTCGTTCAGCACGCGGCCATCCCCCCTGCCAGCGGCATCCGGCCCGGACTCATCCGCCGCCCGTGATGACGCGGTCCAGCATGGATTTCCAGAAATCGGTCAACAGCCCCAACATGAAGGGCAGGAACAGGATGATCGATCCGAACACCAGCAGAACCTTGGGCACGAAGGTCAGCGTCATTTCCTGGATCTGGGTGATGGTCTGCAAGATGGAAATCACCAGACCCACCGCCAGGCCGGTCAGCAAAGGCGGCGCCGCCACGAAGATCAAGGTGGAGATGCCGTCACGGGCGATATCGATCAGCTCGGCTTCGGTCATTGGATTTTGCCCGTGGCGCGCCCGTACCCTTTAGATCGGCATGCGCAGGATTTCGTTATAGGCATTGATGACCTTGTCTCGCACGGTCACCACGGTTTCCAGGGTCATTTCGGCGTTGTTGACGGCGGCCACCACCTCGCGGATATCGGCCTTGCCGGCGATGCCCGCCGCCGACATCTGTTCGCCCTGCTTTATCGCGCTCAGCGACATCTTGGCCGCATCCTTCAGCACGCTGGCGAAATCGCTGCCGGGGACCGGCGCGGGCGTGTCGCGGGCTTCCATGCCTTCGGCGGAAGGCAGTTTGGCGAAGGCGGCATAGGCGTTGACGGCATTGGCGATATTGGTCATGGCGGCAAATCCTTAAACGGCGCTTAGAGCAATTTCACGCGAAGCGTGGATATGCGACGAGCCAGAGTGGCGTCTGAACGGCCCGTCACGGGCAAGCGTAAAATCTAGACTTGTTTCCGCGTCAGCTGAAACAAGTCTAGGGGCGCAGCATTTCCACGGTGCGCGACAGCAGCTGTCGGGACGAGTTTATCACATTCATGTTGGCTTCATAGCTGCGCTGGGCCTCGCGCATGTCCATCATCTCGATCAACGGATTGACGTTGGGCGCCAGCACATAGCCGTCGCGGTCGGCGGCGGGGTGCTTGGGGTCGTAGCGGCGCTGGAATTCCGATGCATCCGGGCGCACCTTGTCGACCTTGACGCCGGTATAGCCGTTGGCCCGGTCCAGTTCGCTCTTGAAGGTCACCACCTTGCGCTTGTAGGGCGTGCCGTCGGGGGTGCGGGCCAGGGAATCGGCATTGGCCAAGTTTTCCGAGATCACCCGCAGCCGTTCGGACTGGGCCTTCATGCCGGAAATGGCGATCTTCGAGGCTTTTTGCAGTTCATCCATGGCTTAAATGCCCTTGCCCAATGCGGTCTTCAGCATCTTGAACTGGCGCTGGAACAAGCCGGCGGCCACTTCGTACGCCGTCTTGGCCTCGCCTACCTTGGCCATCTGCTCCTCAAGCACCACGGCGTTGCCGTCGGGCGAGGATTCAAACGCCTTCTTGGTGTCGACCACCCGCATGTCGTCATGGAACTCGGGCACCACATGGGCCGCGTTGGTGGCGCGGACCTTGACCGCCGGGACGCTTTGATCCAGCACGTCCTTGAAGTCATAGGGCTTCAGATCCTTGGGGATGTATTTGGGCGTGTTGGCATTGGCGATGTTCTCGGACAGCACCTCTTGGCGCCGTGCGATCCAATCCATGCGGCTTTGCGCCAGATTGACCAATGTCAGCTTGTCGTACATACCTTTGGACCTCGATCGTCCCATTACGGTCAACAGTATGGCGACCGCGCCTTTAAGAAACGGTGAATCGATTCAAAACCGGCGGCTTAACCTGATTTTAAGCGCAAGTCTCCCACACTTCCCCATCACGCAACCGGGAAGGCAGATGCATGGGCGAGGGCCGTGACCTGTGGGACGAGGCCGCCGAAACCGCCGCTGTCGCGCCGGTGCAGGCGGGGCGCGGCACCATCGCCGTCGCCCTGCAATACGATCCGGATCAGGCCGATGCCCCCACCGTCACCGCCTCGGGCAAGGGGGCGGTGGCCGAACAGATTCTGCAATTGGCCTTCGCCAACGGCGTCAAGGTCCGCACCGATCCCGATCTGGCCCAAGTGCTGGCGGCGGTCGAGGTGGATACGGTGATCCCGCTGGAAGCCTTTGCCGCCGTCGCCGAAATCCTGGCCTATGTCTATCGCGCCAATGGCCGCATGGCGGAAATGGATGCCGCTGCCGCGGGAGAAATGAAAGCCGCTGCCGCGGACCATACGAAAGCCGCTGCCGCGGCGGGGGCGGAGCGCGCATGAACGCCGACCCGCAGGTCTTCCAGGAACTGGAAAAAGCCACCTCCATGGTGATGACGGCGCGGCGCCTGCTGGCCACCGGCACCACCGTTGATCTGTCGGCGCTGGAAGGCCGGGTGCGGTCGGTGTGCGAGACGGTGGTGGAATTGCCGCGCGAGACCGGCCAGGACATGATCCCGGCCCTGGAAAAGCTGATCGCCGATCTTGATCGCCTGGCCGAACTGGTGGCCGAACGCATGGAGCCGCCGACGGCGGAGTCTGTCGCCGCGGACGAGGGACCGGCCTGATGGAAATGACCGATTATCTGCGCAGCGTCGCCGCCTTGGTGCTGGTGCTGGGAATGATCCTGGGCGTGCTGTGGCTCTTGCGCCGCTTCGGCGTTCCCGGCATGGTGCCGGCACGGACGTCGGTCCGGCGGCTGGCACTGGTGGAAACCATCGCGCTCGATTCCCGCCGCCGGCTGGTGCTGGTGCGCCGCGACGGGCGCGAACATCTGCTGCTGCTGGGAGCCGCCGGCGATCTGCTGGTGGAAGGCAATATCGAAACCGTCCCGGGTGATCCGGGCGGCCAGGAGAGTAAGCCATGAGGCGAGGGTGGGTGATCGCGGCCGGTGTGGCCGTAATGGGCATACTGGTGCTGTCGGCCCCGGCCTGGGCGCAGCAATTCTCGCTCAACCTGGGGGCGGGCGGTGGCGGCAACAACCCCAATTCCACCACCTTGCGCATCATCCAGCTGATCGCCCTGACCACGGTGCTGTCGGTGGCGCCGTCCATTTTGGTGATGGTCACCTCGTTCACCCGCATCGTCATCGTGCTCGGTTTTCTGCGTCAGGCGCTGGGCACCATGCAAAGCCCGCCCAACATGGTCCTGGTGTCCTTGGCCATGTTCCTGACCGCCTTCATCATGGCGCCGACCCTGGAACAGTCGTGGAACGACGGTGTCCAGCCCTATGTGGAGGGCAGCCTGGAAGAGGCGGCGGCCTTCGAGGCGACGGTCAAGCCGTTGCAGACCTTCATGCTGCGCCATGTGCGCGACCAGGATCTGCAATTGTTCCTGGATCTGTCGCGCACCCCCGATGTGGCCAAGGCCGAGGATGCGCCCTTGAAGGCGTTGATCCCGGCCTTCATGATCAGCGAATTGCGCCGCGCCTTCGAGATCGGCTTTCTGATCTTCCTGCCCTTCATCGTCATCGACATGGTCATCGCCTCGGTGCTGATGAGCATGGGCATGATGATGATTCCACCCGCCATGGTGTCGTTGCCGTTCAAGCTGATCTTCTTCGTGCTGGTCGATGGCTGGTACATGGTGGTCGGCTCGCTGGTGCAAAGTTTCGGCGGCGCCTGACGTTTTCATCCAATCATGATTTTCCGCCATGTCTGCCATGTCGGCAGCCGTGGATGGGGCTTTTTCCATCGGTGCTATAATGTGTGCAAGCCCCGAAAGGGGCTGACGGCAACCATTTATGCAGGAGGGAGCCATGGCCGAAAAAGCCACGCGGGGTGTGCCCATGCACAGTCCGGCCTCCGCCGAGTCGGGTTCCCACCCGCTGGTGGGCCTGCGCGACGAGGTCGACCGTCTTTTTCACAGCTTCTTCCCCGCCGCCTTCGGTCGGTCGATGTTCGAGCTTGATCCGTGGCGCCCCGGCGCGTTGCGCCTCATGAGTGAGGTGATGCCGCAGGTGGACGTCAAGGAAATGCCGGATCATTACGAGGTCGACGCCGAGTTGCCCGGGGTGGAAATCAAGGACGTCAAGGTTACCATCGACAACGGCATGCTGAACATTCGCGGTGAAAAACACAGCGAACATACCGACGACAGTGGCGCGATGCATGTTTCCGAACGCAGCTTCGGCACGTTCGCCCGTGCGTTCCGTCTGCCCGAGGATGCCGATACGGACGCCGTCGGTGCCGAGTTCGTCAACGGTGTGCTGATGGTCAAGGTACCCAAGCAGGAAGGTAAGGGGCCGGAAGTCAAGGATATCGAGATCAAGGCCCATTAAGCCTGTTCCGGCCGGGCGGTTTCGCCCCCCACACTCGTAAGCCGTCCGGTGGAACCCCCCTCCCCCTTCACCGGGGGAGGGGGTTGTTTTTCCGCTTTCCGATTGCGTCCATGGGCGTTGTCTTTCCGGTTGCGCCCATGGGCGCGCGGGGGCATGCTTTCGCTTGGGTTCAACTATAAAATACAAGAGGGGGAGCCATGTCGGTCGAAGCAATCCTGAAGACCAAGGGCAGCAACGTTTTCACCATCCGCCCCGAGCACTCGGTCGCCGATGCCGCCGCCTTGATGTCCGCCAAGAAGGTGGGCGTGGCGGTGGTCTGCGACACCAAGGGCACGGTGGTCGGTATGGTGTCCGAACGCGATATCGTTTCCGGCCTCACCCAGTTCGGCAAGGGGGTGGTCGACATGCCGGTGCGTAACATCATGACCAGCCCGGTGCTGACCTGTGGTCCCGGCGATTCGGTCAAGCGCATCATGGAAATCATGACCGAACGGCGTATCCGCCATCTGCCGGTGGTCGATGGCGGCGATCTGTTGGGCATGGTGTCCATCGGCGATGCCGTCAATTTCCGCCTGCGCGAGGCGCAGATGGAAACCGCCGTGTTGCGTGATATCGCCGTAACACGTTGATTTCAAAGTAATGCGTGAAAGGGCGCGTCTGGTTGGGCGCGCCCTTTCGGCTGTCTCGATGACATTATTGTGCACTGCACAAAAAAGCTCTTGCCTTCGCCGTGGCGATGCGTATTCTATCCTCATGTTGCACCGCACAACAGCCTTACGAAAGGCGGTTGTCCAACCCCAAATCAAAGGATTGCGCCATGAAGATCGACAGCATTGAAAAGATCGTTGTCCTGTCCAAGGACAACGCCGAAGCCCTGGTCAAGAGCGGCTCCGTCGCCGTCAAGGGCCTGGAAGACGTCGCCAAGGCGTCGCAGGAATACCTGACCGCTTCGCAGGCCAAGGCCGACGCCGCGTTCAAGGCCCTGTTCGCTTGCAAGACCCCGGCCGAGTTCCTGGAGCTGAACACCAAGCTGGCCCGCGAATCGGTGGAAGGCGTCGTCGCCGACAGCCGCAAGTTCGTGGAGCTGACCCAGACCGTGGTCACCAATGCCCTGGAACCGATCAGCGCCCGCGTCGCCGCCTTCCAGTCCCTGGTCAAGTCGGCCGCGTAACCTAAGCGGACCCGCGCCGGGCCGGGTTTTCCCCGCCCAGGCGCCGTGCGACGCCCGCCCCCTCTCCTCCCGGGGGGCGGGCGTTCGTGCGTCTGGGGATAAGTCTGGTTGACTTTTGCCGCCAAGATAGGGATATTCCCGCCTTTCCTTTCAACGAGCCGTGCTGATCGTCCGTCGGGGACGATGGTTTCCGGCTTTCCTGTTGGGGAGGGTGGATCGTGATTCCTGTCGTCATGCCGACCTATGCGCGGGCCGATGTCGTGTTTGAACGCGGCGAGGGTGCCACTTTGTGGGCCAGCGATGGACGCCGATTCCTCGATTTCGGTGCCGGCGTCGCGGTGACCAATCTGGGCCATTGCCATCCCCGTCTGGTGGCGGCGTTGCAGGAACAGGCCGGCAAGCTGTGGCACACCTCCAACCTGTACCGGGTCGCCGGGCAGGAGAAGGTGGCGGCCAAGCTGGTGGCCCAGACCTTCGCCGATACCGTGTTCTTCTGCAATTCCGGGGCCGAGGCCAATGAGTGCGCCATCAAGATGGCGCGCAAATATCATTACGATTCCGGCGACACCGAGCGCACCGAGATCATCTGCGCCACCGGCGCCTTCCATGGCCGCACCCTGGCGACCATCGCCGCCGGCGGCCAGGAAAAGCATCTGAAGGGCTTTGCCCCGCAGATGCCCGGCTTCGTCCATGTGCCTTTCGGCAATCTCAACGCCCTGCGCGCCGCCATCAGCGAAAAGACCGCCGCCATCCTGATCGAGCCGGTCCAGGGCGAAGGCGGCATCGTGCCGGGCGATCCCGATTATTTGCAACGCCTGCGCGCGGCGGCTGACGAATTCGGCCTGCTGCTGATCTTCGACGAGGTGCAGACCGGCATGGGCCGTACCGGCGCCTTGTTCGCCCACCAGCGGATGGGGGTCACCCCCGACATCATGCCGGTGGCCAAGGGCCTGGGCGGCGGCTTTCCCGTCGGCGCCTGCCTGGCCACCGAGAAAGCGGCCAAGGGCATGGTGCCGGGCGCCCATGGCTCGACCTTCGGCGGCAATCCGCTGGCCATGGCGGTGGCGGAAACCGTGCTCGACGTCATGCTGGAGCCGGGCTTCCTGGACGGCGTCGACGCCAAGGCGGCGCTGCTGCGCCGGGGGCTGGACAGCCTTGCCGCCCGCTTCCCGACGGTGATCGCGGACGTGCGCGGCCTGGGCCTGATGATCGGCATCAAGTGCCGCATCGCCAATACCGAGCTGCAATCCCGGCTGATGGCCAACGGTCTGTTGACCATCGGCGCCGGCGACAACGTGCTGCGCCTGCTGCCGCCCTTGATCATCGGCGAGGCCGAGATCAACGAGGCGCTGGCCATTCTCGAGCGCACCCTGGGCGAGGTGATTCCATGACCGTCAATCCGGGCCGCAGTCGCGCCGGACAGACCCGGCATTTCCTGGATCTGGATCGCTTCGACACCGAAACCCTGCGCCGCATCCTGGACCTGGGCGCCGCCTACAAGCGCGGCGATCAGCCCTTCGGCAGCCCCAAGCCGCTGTCGGGCCGGGTGCTGGCGATGATCTTCGAGAAGCCGTCGACCCGTACCCGGGTGTCGTTCGAGACCGGCATGAAGCAATTGGGCGGCGACACCATCGTGCTGTCCAAGGGCGATACCCAGTTGGGCCGCGGCGAAACCGTCGCCGATACGGCGCGGGTGCTGTCGCGCTATGTGGATGCCATCATGATCCGCACCGACGATCCGGCCAAGCTGGCGGAATTGTCGGAATACGCCACCGTGCCGGTGATCAACGGCCTGACCGACGATACCCATCCCTGTCAGGTGATGGCCGACATCATGACCTTCACCGAACATCGCGGCGCGCTGGACGGCAAGGTGGTGTCGTGGGTGGGGGACGGCAACAATGTCGCCACCAGCTGGATTCAGGCCGCCGCCCATTTCAATTTTGAAATGCGCCTGGCCTGTCCCGGCGAATTGATCCCCGACGCGGCGGCGGTCGATTGGGCCCGCGCCCAGGGCGCCCGTGTGGTCATCGGCAACGACCCGGTGGCGGCGGTCACCGGCAGCCATCTGGTGATCACCGATACCTGGGTGTCCATGGGCTGCACCGACACCAACCGCCACACCCTGTTGTCGTCCTATCAGGTCAATGACGGGCTGATGGCCCATGCCGACGCCACCGCCCTGTTCATGCATTGCCTGCCGGCGCATCGCAACGAGGAAGTGACCGACTCGGTCATGGATGGCCCGCAGTCGGTGGTGTGGGACGAGGCGGAAAACCGCCTGCACGTGCAAAAGGGCATCCTGTCCTGGTGTCTGCTGTGAGCCTTGCCGCCGACGATCTGATCCTGCCGTTTCAACTGGCCGGCGGTCTGGTGCGCGGTCGTCTGGTCCGTCTGGGCCCGGCGGCACGGAGTGTTGTCGACGGTCATGATTATCCGCCCCGCGTCGGCGCCCTGCTGGCCGAGACCCTGGCCTTGGCCGGGGTGTTGGCCGGATCGCTGAAATATGACGGCGTCTTCACCCTGCAAGCCCAGGGCGACGGCGCGGTTTCCCTGGTGGTGGCCGACATCACCAGCGACGGCGCCATGCGCGGCTATGCCCGCTTCGACGAGTCCAAGCTGGCGGCGGTGGTCGAAGGCGGCGCCCCGGTGCCGGCCCTGCTGGGCAAGGGCTATCTGGCCTTCACCGTCGATCAGGGGCTGACGGTGGACCGTTATCAGGGCATCGTCGAATTGACCGGCGATACCCTGGCCGATTGCGCCCGAAACTATTTCACCCAGTCGGAACAATTGGACAGCAAGGTGGCCTTGGTGTCGCAGCCCCCGTCCAGCGCCGGCGGCGGCTGGCGGTCGGCGGCGCTGATGATCCAGCGCATGCCGGGCAATCAGCCCGGCGGCCCCATCCTGACCGCCGACGATGCCGACGAAGCCTGGCGCACCGCCGGCATTCTGATGGCCAGCGTCAAGGACACGGAAATGCTGTCCACCGATCTGGCCGGCGAGACCTTGCTCTACCGGCTGTTCCAGGCCGAGGGCCTGACCACGTGGGAGCCCAAGGCGTTGCGCGCCGGCTGCCGCTGCTCGCTGCATGGGGTCGAGCACATGCTGCAATCCATTCCCCGGGGCGAAATCGAAAGTCTGAAGAACGAGGCGGGGCAGGTGACCATCACCTGCGAATTCTGTCGCACCACCTATGCTTTCGGCGACGACGACCTGGACCGGGTGTATATGCCGCCCAAGCGCGGGCAAACGCCGACTTGACGGCGCGGTTTGCGGCGCCACAATGGGCCCGCACGTCCCCCCACCCCAATCACGGGAAAACGCCATGTCGTTCCGCTTCCCCCGCTTGATGCTGGCTTTGGCCGGTGCCCTGGCCCTGGCCGCCTGCGAAGCCCAACCGGTGGTGCAGAAGGCGCCGGAACTGTCCTTTGCCGACAAGCGTCCGTTCCGTCTGGACGTGGGCCAGCTGGAAATCGTGCCCGAATACGTGCCCACGGGCCGCAAACCCAATATCGAGCATCTGATGGCGTTGAGCCCGGAAGCCGCCACCGTGCGCTGGGCCCAGGACCGGCTGCGCCCCATCGGCCGCAGCGGTTTCGCCCGCGTGCTGATCAAGGACGCCAAGGTGGTGGAAGTGCCGCTGCCGACGGAAAAGGGCTTTACCGGCATGTTCAAGGAACAGCAGGCCGAGCGCTATGAAGCCAGCCTGGATGTGGCCATCCAGATTCTGGATGAACGGCACTTCCCCATCGCCGACGTCATCGCCCGCGCCGCCCGCACGCAGACGGTGTCGGAGGGGGCGACGCTGAACGAACGCGACCGCGTTCTCTATCAATTGTCGGAATCGCTCATCCGCGACATCGACGGCCAGATGGAAAGCCTGATCCGCACCTATCTGGCTCGCTGGGTCCGCGACTGATCAGTTGTTCGGCGGCATCCTTGATGGGGTGCCGTCGGCCAGGGTGAAGGGGAACAGGCCGACGCGGAAGCTTTCGGTCATGTGCCGCGCCCGGCCCAGGGCGTTTTGCGCTTCCAGCGGGGTCAGGATTTCGGTCACCGCCTGGGTGAACGCCTTCAGCCAGGACTCGAAGGCCTCGGGGCCGAAATTCAGGTGCATGTGCACCGGGAAAGGGTGGCCGCGATAGCGTCCGCTGCCGTAAAGCGCGTGGGACCAGAAATCGGCGACGATGCGGAAATGGCCGGGCCAATCGGTGATGGCGGCGGCGAACACCGGGGCCAGTACCGGGTCTTCGTTGCCCAGTTCATAAAAGCGTTGGACCATGCGGTAGATGCGGTCCTCTCGGTCGTCGATGTCGTTCATGTCCCTACCTTTCGTCAGATCAGCTCGATGTCGCCCAAGGCCTCGGTGGCCAGGAAGTCGCGGGCGAAATCCTGCACCCGTCCTTCGCCGATGGCCTGACGCAGGCCCTTCATCACGTCCTGATAGAACTGGATGTTATGCCAGGTCAGCAGCATCGGCCCCAGGATTTCCTCGGACCGGATCAGGTGGTGCAGATAGGCGCGGCTGTACTGGCGGCAGGCCGGGCAGGCGCAGTGTTCATCCAGCGGGCGCGGGTCGTCCTGGTGGCGGGCGTTGCGCAAATTGACGGTGCCGCGCCGGGTGAAGCCCTGGGCGGTGCGGCCCGACCGCGTCGGCATGACGCAATCGAACATGTCGATGCCGCGCAACACGGCGCCGACCATGTCCGACGGCTTGCCCACCCCCATCAGGTAGCGGGGGTGCGTCGGCGGCAGCAGGGGGGTGGTGAAATCCAGGGTCGAGAACATCAGTTCCTGCCCCTCGCCCACCGCCAGGCCCCCCACCGCATAGCCGTCGAAGCCGATACCTTGCAAGGCATTGGCCGATTCCTGACGCAGATCGTGATGGATGCCGCCCTGGACGATGCCGAACAGGCCATAGCCGGGGCGGGGGACGAAGGCATCCTTCGACCGCTGGGCCCAGCGCATGGACAGGCGCATGGACTGCGCCGCCTGGTCCGGCGTCGCCGGAAACGGCGTGCATTCGTCGAAGGCCATGGTGATGTCGGCATCGAGCAGGTGCTGGATCCGCATGGACCGTTCCGGCGTCAGCAGATGCTTGGAGCCGTCGATATGGGACTGAAAGGCGACGCCGTCCTCGGTCATCTTGCGCAGCTTGGCCAGGCTCATGACCTGGAAGCCGCCGGAATCGGTGAGGATCGGGCCTTTCCACTGCATGAACTGGTGCAAGCCGCCCAAGCGCCCGATGCGTTCGGCCCCGGGGCGCAGCATCAGGTGATAGGTGTTGCCCAAGATGGTCTGGGCGCCGGTGGCGGCGACGCTTTCCGGCAGCATGGCCTTGACCGTGCCGGCGGTGCCCACCGGCATGAAGGCCGGGGTATCCATGGGGCCGTGGGCGGTCTGCACGGTGCCCAGGCGGGCGGCGCCGTCGGTGGCGTGAATTTCAAAACGAAACTGCGTCAACAAGGGATCTCCCGCTCCAGCAGGCAGGCATCGCCATAGGAATAGAAACGATAGCCGCATTTCATGGCATGGACATAGGCCCGGTGCATGCACTCCAGCCCGGCAAAGGCGGAAACCAGCATGAACAAGGTGGATTTGGGCAAGTGGAAATTGGTCATCAGCACGTCCACCAGTCTGAAACGGTAGCCCGGCGTGATGAAGATGTCGGTGGGGCCGTCGAAGGGATGCAGCACCCCGTCCTCGTCCGTCGCGCTTTCCAACAGGCGCAAACTGGTGGTGCCGACCGCCACCACCCGCCCGCCGGCGGCCTTGGTGCGGTTGACCAGATCGGCCACCATGGGCGTCACCATGCCGCGCTCGGCATGCATGCGGTGATCCCTGGTGTCGTCGACCTTGACCGGCAGGAAGGTGCCGGCGCCCACATGCAAGGTGACGGTGGTGCGGGTAATTCCGGCGCTCTCCAGAGCGGCCAGCAGGCCATCGGTGAAGTGCAGGCCGGCGGTGGGGGCGGCCACCGCGCCCTTTTCGCGGGCGAAGACCGTCTGATAATCGGCGCGGTCGCGCTCGTCCGCCTCGCCCTTCCTGATATAGGGCGGCAGCGGCAGCCGACCATAGGCGTCGAGCGCCAGCATCAAGGCGTCGCCGCCGCGGTCGAAGCGCATCAGCACCTCGCCCGCCTCGCCCTTGGCCGCGACCATGGCGGTGAAGTCGGGGGCGAAGCGGACCACGTCGCCGGGGCGCAGTTTCTTGGCCGGACGGGCGAAGGCCTTCCATTCGTCCAGAGACGTGCGTTCGTGCAAGGTCAGCTCGATTCCGCCCCCATCCCCGCTTTGGCCCTTGCGCCCGAACAGGCGGGCGGGAATGACGCGGGTGTCGTTGCTGATCAACAGGTCGCCCGGTCGCAGCCAGCGGGGCAGGTCGCCGACGACGCCGTCGGTCAGGCCGTCCGCCCGCACGTGAAGCAGGCGGGCGGTATCGCGGGGGCTGACCGGGCGCTCGGCGATGAGCGCGCGCGGCAGATCGAAATCGAAGAGGTTGACGTCCATGATTGCGGGTTTAGGGTGGAAACCATCGCCACGTCAACCCTTGCCCGAAGGCTGCGCCCCGACCATGGACTTGTTTCCCCCCATCGAAGCCCATGCCGCGGGAATGCTGGAGGTGGGCGACGGCCATTCCCTTTATTGGGAAGTGTCGGGCAATCCCACCGGTCGCCCGGTGCTGTTCGTCCATGGCGGGCCGGGGGCGGCGACGGCGCCGCCCTATCGCCGCTATTTCGACCCCAGCTATTGGCGCATCATCCTGGTCGACCAGCGCGGCTGCGGAAACTCGCGGCCCAATGCCGAAACCGCCGCCAACACCACGGCGCATCTGGTCGCCGACATGGAAAAGCTGCGCCATCACCTGGCGGTGGAAAACTGGCTGTTGTTCGGCGGCTCGTGGGGCAGCACCCTGGCCCTGGCCTATGGCCAGGCCCATCCGGAACGGGTGCTGGGCTTCGTCCTGCGCGGCATCTTCCTGTTCCGACCGATCGAGACGGAATGGTTCCTGCACGGCATGGGCACCTTTTTCCCCGAGGCGCATCAGCGTTTCCGCGACCACGTGAACGGCGAAAGCGCCGACCTGCTGGCCGCCTATCATCGCCGGCTGATGCATCCCGACCCGGCCATCCACCTGCCGGCGGCCAAAGTGTGGTGCGCCTACGAGGAAGCCTGCGCCCGGCTGATCCCGCGCGACCAGCCCAGCGAGATGGAGGCCGGCCAAGCCCTGGTCCTGGCCCGCATGGAATGTCACTACATGATCCATGGCGGTTTCATGGAGCCGGGGCAATTGCTGGCCGGCATGTCCCGCATCCGCCATTTGCCGGCCCATCTGGTGCAGGGGCGCTACGACGTGGTCTGTCCGCCGGTCACCGCCCATGAGCTGGCCCGGCAATGGCCCGGCGCCCGGCTGGACATGGTCGCCGATGCCGGCCATTCGGCCATGGAACCCGGCGCCCGCCGCGCTTTGGTGGCGGCGGTGCGCGGATTTCAATCGCGGTTGGGCTGATTGTCACAAGCCTGTAAAGGCTTCGTCACTTCTCGACACAACGAATTTCATCTCGCGGGTGGCTGATCTTGTGCACATGCGCACAATAGGATGTAAGAAAACACTGTCGAAGGGGGACAAAATCATGTCCGTCGCTCTTGCTGAAATCCGCTCCGCCGCACCGCTCCGCTACAAGGTCAGCGATCCTTTCGTCGCCGACGTCATCGCCACCGTGGCCGCCGAGTTCGGTTTGTCCGAGCGCGAGATGATGGTGCATTCCCGCGATCACCGGCTGTGGAAGCCGCGCATGGCCGCCATGTATTATGCCCGTCTGCTGACCTCGTGCTCGTTGCCGGAACTGGGCCGGGTGTTCGGTGGCCGCAGCCATACCACCGTGCTGCGCGCCTTCCGCCGTTGCCGCGAAATGATCGACAGCGACGAGGTGTGGGCCGGTCGCATGGATCGCCTGCTGGTCAAGCTGGTGGAAAAGATCGTCGCTCCCAAGCTGTGAGCGGGTGCGGGCGGGGCGTAAGGGGTTTGACGCACCGCCCCGGTTGATGCTCCACTGGCCGCATGCCGGTGGAGCGGGGTAGGGGAATCGATGGCGCGCATAGCCGTAGTCGAAGATGAGGCATCGTTGCGGGCGGACGTGGTGGAATACCTGTCCGCCTGTGGTCATGCGGTGGTGGGCTGTGAAGATGGTCGCGCCTTGGACCGGGCCTTGGCCGAGCGTCCCGCCGATCTGATCATCCTGGACATCAACCTGCCGGGCGAGGACGGTTTTTCCATCGCCAAGCGCCTGCGCGACCATTCGGAAATCGGCATCATCATGCTGACCGCGCGCGGCGTGAACGTCGACCGGGTGGTGGGCTTGGAGATCGGCGCCGACGTCTATCTGGTCAAGCCGGTGGAACTGCGCGAGTTGGAAGCCCAGGTGCGCTCGTTGTCGCGTCGTCTGCAAGGGGCGACGGTGCCGAGCGCCGCCGGTGGGCTGGCGACGACGGGGGCGCAGTGGGTCTATGACCAATTGGCCTGGTCCTTGGTTTCCCCCGATGGCGGCAGTACCAAACTGACCGCCAACGAACGCGTGTTCGTGGCCCTGCTGGTGGAGCGCCCGGGCGAGCCGGTGTCGCGCTCGGCCATCTTCAAGGCCTTGGGCAAGCGCGAATGGGATGCCGGCGATCGTTCGGTCGATTCCATGGTGCGTCGCCTGCGCGCCAAGGGCGAGGAAGCCCTGGGCCGCGAATTGCCCATCGAGGCGGTGCACGGCACCGGCTATGCCTTCACCGCGCCGGTGGCGGTCCGCTAAACGGGAGCGATGATGGCCGGTTCCGCTCCCCTCATTCTGCATGACAAGGCTCGACGCGGGGCCAAGCTGCCGCCGTGGTCGGTGCTGGTGGTCGACGACGACGAACAAGTCCACGCCATGACCCGGATCCTGTTGCGCGATTTTTCCTTTGAGGGCCGCGGCTTCGAGATGATTTCCGCCCGCTCGGCGGCCGAGGCCCGGCGGGTGCTGGCGGACAACCCGTCCATTCCGGTCGCCTTGTTCGACGTGGTGATGGAAAGCCCCGACGCCGGCCTGAAGCTGGTGCGCAGCGTGCGCGAGGATTTGCGCAACCACGAGATCCGCATCATCCTGCGCACCGGCCAGCCGGGCGAGGCGCCGGAGCGCGACGTGGTCGTCTCCTATGACGTCAACGACTACAAAAGCAAAAGCGAGTTGACCGCGCAAAAGCTGTTCACCGCCCTGGTCGGCGCCCTGCGCGCCTGGCGCGATATCGAAACCATCAACAGCCTCAATCAGAAATTGGCCGAAGCCAACGAGCAGTTGGAACTGAAAGTGGCCGAGCGCACGGCCGAACTGATGGACAGCCGCGACGCCCTGTCCCGGGCCAAGGATCGGGCGGAAGTGGCGCTGGAACGGGAAACGGCGGCCAAAAGCCAGTTGCGCCAGTTCCTGTCCATGGTCAGTCACGAGTTCCGCACCCCCTTGGCCATCATCGATTCGGCGGCGCAGATGCTGATGATGCGGGCGCAACGGGTGGATTCGGGCATGTTGACCCGGCTGGAGACCATTCGCGGCGCCGTCGGGCGGCTGATCGACCTGATCAGCACCTGCCTGGCCGACGAGCAGTTGGAAACCGGGCGGATGATCCTGCAGGAACAGGTTCTCGACCTCGCCCCCGTGCTGCGGGCGGCGGTGGCCCATCATCAGGCGGCCTCGGGCGGGCGGACGGTGCTGCTCGACATGGGCCGGGTGACGCGGGTGTGGGGCGATCCCAATCTGTTGCCGCTGGTCATCAACAACCTGATCTCCAACGCGCTTAAGTATTCCACCGACGACCCGGTCCAGGTGAAGCTGCGGGCCAATCACGGCGGCGTGGTGCTGACCGTGCGCGACGAAGGCATCGGTATCCCCCTGGCCGACCTGCCGCGCGTGTTCGAGCGGTTCTATCGCGCCGGCAATGCTCACCAACTGTCGGGCTCGGGCATCGGTCTGCACATGGTCCGCCAGATCGTTGACCTGCATGGCGGTTCGGTGGTGATCGACAGCACCGAGGGCATCGGCACCATCGTCACCGTGCATCTGCGCTGCCCGCCCCGCGATGGCGGCGGCGGAGAGGGGGGCGGAACGCCTGCTTGAGCGCGTGCGTGTCCGTTGATACTGTGTCGGACGTCTTGCGGGATTATTGCCCGCGGACTTTGGGGGGCGGCGCCTCTGGGATGGGGAAAGTCTAATGCTGGCCAAGCAATACCGGGCTTTTAAGTCGACACTGGACGAGCGAGGGATCGTGTTCTCGTTCTCGGGTTATCTGTCCGAGGGGATCCTGTATTCCTTGGGCGACGCCCTGCGTCAGAAAATGGCCCTCGAGGATACCGACGTCACCACCATCAAGAAGGTGTTCTCGGTGTTCGTCGAGCAATCGCAGAACATCATCCGTTATTCCGCCGACAAGGTGCAGGGCAACCTGGGCAAGACGGTGGAGCTGTCCTCGGGCATGGTCACCATCGGCAGCGAGAACGGCCGGTTCTTCATCGTCTGCGGCAACATCATCCTGGAAGACGATATGGAAAAGCTGCGCGGGCGTCTGGAAACCCTGCGCGGCATGGGCAAGGACGAGATCAAGGCCTATTACAAGGAGCAACTGCGCGAGCCGCCGGACGAGGGCAGCCGCGGCGCCACCATCGGCCTGATCGAGATCGCGCGTCGGGCCAGCGACCCCATCGAATTCGATTTCGACCGCATCGATGCCGATCGGCATTTCTTTTGCCTCAAAGTCTCCATCTAGCCTTGTTTCAGCTCGAGCGGAAACAAGGCTAGGTCTTACAAATGGCCCGTGCCGGGCAGTTCAGATGCCACTCTGGCTCATCGCATATCCACGTTTCGCGTGAAAATGCTCTAGGGGTTGATATGGAAAACCTGACCATTGCCGCTTCCGAGCGCTCGCCCGAGGTGAACTTTGACGTTGCCGCCGGCGTCTTGCAGATCAAGGGCGAGTCCTATCCCGAGGATGCCTCCTCGGTATTCGGCCCCATTTTCACCGCGCTGCAAGACTATTTGGCCCAGGCGGATGGCAACGGGTTGAAGGTTGATTTCGAGTTGATCTATTTCAACTCATCGTCGGCCAAGGCGTTGATGAACATGTTCCAGATGCTGGAAAACGCCAAAGGCACCGATATCGTCGTCAATTGGCAGTTCATGGCCGATGACGAGACCATGAAGGAATTCGGCGAGGATTTTTCCGAAGACCTCAGCCACGTCACCTTCAATCTGGTGGCGGTGTCCTGACCACATCATGAGCGAGCCCGGCGCAGGAGGCGGATTCAGTCTTTTCGACGCGGAAGAGCGGACCCTGGCCGACGCCCATCACTTGCTGGGGCGCATGCAAGGCGGCGAAGCCGCTTCGCTGGCGGATGTGCAGATTCTGGCTGACGCTTATTCGCGCTCGGTGCGCGAACAGCGCCGTCTGGTCAAGGTCAGCGACCGCCTGCAAAACCAGATGGCCTTGTTGAACCAGGAACTGGAACGGCGCCGCGCCGAGGCGGAAGAGGCGCTTGAACGCCTGCGTCAGGCCCAGGAAACCCTGGTGCAGACGGAAAAGCTGGCGTCCTTGGGTGCCTTGGTCGGCGGCGTCGCCCATGAAATCAATACCCCCGTCGGCATCGCCCTGTCCTGCGCCTCGCATCTGGCCGATGCCACCGCGTCGATCCGGACCCTGTTCGAGGCCGACGACATCGGCATTGACGATTTCCAGCGTTACATGGACACCGCCGCCGATACCGCCAAGCTGATCGTCGCCAATTGCGAGCGCGCCGCCGATTTGATCGGCAGTTTCAAGCAGGTGGCGGTGGATCGCACCTCGTCGGAACGCCGCTCGTTCCGTCTGTTCGACACCATCACCGAAACGGTGACGTCGCTGAAACCCAATCTGCGCCAGGGCGGCCACCGCATCGACATATCCTGTCCGCCTGAGTTGGAACTGGACGGCTATCCGGGGGCGGTGTCGCAGATTTTGACCAATTTCGTCATGAACTCGCTGACCCATGGCTATGATCCGGGTCAGCATGGCCGCCTGAGCATCACCGCCCAGGTGGATTCTGACGACATGGTGCGGCTGGTTTATGCCGATGACGGCAAGGGCATCGCCGAGGAACACCGCACCCGCATTTTCGACCCGTTCTTCACCACCCGGCGCGGCAGCGGCGGTTCGGGTCTGGGGTTGCACATCGTCTTCAATCTGGTCACCGGGCCGCTGGGCGGCCAGGTGCAGTTGGAAAGCGCGGGCCAGGACGGCGGCACCGGTTTTGTCCTCAGCTTCCCCCGCATCGCCCCGGAAAAGGGCGGCGACTGACCGCGGGGGAGGGGCTCAGCCGTCGATCTCGCGCCGCACCACCATCTTGTCGTCGCCGCAGACCAGACAGACCGGGTCGTAAGCGTTCAGCAGCGGCTCCATCCACCACGACCCCGGCTCCTCGGCCAGGGCGTCGGGGCGGTCGGGGTCGACGTGGATGACGACGCTGGTGTGCTCTTCATTGAAGCTGACCACCACACCGCACAGATCGGGGCGCAATTCCTCGGGCATCCCGGGTTCCAGCAGCCAGAAGCATTGGAAGTTGCGGCACGATTGCGGTCGGCTCGCATGGACGGCGCAGCCTTGGCCGGTACAGTGCTCGCACCATTGGTTGGTCGGCTTGCCGGTCTCGGGGACGGCGAAGAACCGGCAACAGATGGTGCAGGGGCCGCAATCGCGCGGGTGAGTTTTTGCCATCTCAGGGCTTAAAACAGAACCTCGTCACAACGGGAAGGCAGCCAATTGCCAATGGTGTTTTCAATGATTTTCATGTCTTTGACCGCGCCTTCAGGCTTTGTAACAATTTGCACTCGGCACCGTGTCTTGATCGCGCCGCCACCAGAAGTCATGGCCGTCGTGTTGCTGGTGCCGGTATAAGAACCATTCGCCAAGCCGTTGCCGTAAACGGCGGAACCGCTGCCATAGCTATTGGTTGTGACGGTCGTCATCATTGGCATCTGGTGGACGGTAACGCCGGAATCCCAGACATAGGCGATGTCCCCGCTATTCAATTGATGGCGAGTAGAGGGCAGACCGAACTTGAGAAAAAAGTCATCCACGTTCCGGTCTTTATATTCCGTGTTCAGTTTGGATGTCATTTCCTTGGTCATGACGCAGGATGAAAGAGCGAGGACCGAAGCCATCAAAACGAGCAGGCGCATCAGCATGATCCATGGTTGGAGGAGCTCACGCGGATAGTCTCCGAGGTGAGCGGCGCAGTCAACCAAAGAGGGGTTTTCCGCCGCTCAAGCTTAATCCAGTTGCAGGATCAGCGCCTTGAGATAGGCGCTTTCCGGCAGATGCGGGTGCAGCGGGTGGTCGGCACCGGCGCCGGCGCTGCGCAGGATGCGGCCCGACCGTCCGGCCTGGCCCAGGCCGTGGGCGATTTCCTCGGCGAACTGATCGACGGGCATGTGATGCGAGCACGACGCGCACAGCAGGAAACCGCCGGGCTCGACCAGCGGCGCCGCCAGCCGGGTCATCTTGCGATAGCCCTTGGCCCCCGATTGCACGTCCTTCCTGGATTTGACGAAGGCCGGCGGGTCGACCACCACCACGCCGAAGCGTTCCTTCGCCGCCTCCAGGCGGGCCATTTCGGCGAAGGCCTCGGCCCGCACCGTGTGCAAGGGCACATTATTCAATTCGGCGGCCTTGGCGGCCAGGGCCAACGAATGCTCCGACCGGTCCACCGCCACCACCTCGGTGGCGCCGGCCAAGGCGCCTTGGATGGCGAAGCCGCCGGCATAGGTGTAGACGTCCAGCATGCGCCGTCCCTTGGCCAAGCGGGCGATGAAGGCGCGGTTGTCGCGCTGGTCGTAGAACCAGCCGGTCTTTTGCCCGTCGGTGAGGTCGGCGACGAAGCGGGCGCCGTTTTCTTCCAGTTCGACCGGGCCGTCCAGGCTGCCCAGGGCGATCTTGTGCTCCAGCGCCAGGCCTTCCAAGGTGCGCACCGGGCTGTCGTTCTTCAGCACCACGGCGCGGGGATTGAACACCTCGGTCAGGGCTTCCAGCAGCACCGGGGTCAAGGCTTCCATGCCGGCGGTGTTGATCTGCAGGGCGAACACGTCGCCGTAACGATCCATGATCAGTCCGGGCAGAGTGTCGGCCTCGGAATGGATCAGCCGGTAATGGGGGGTGGGATAGAGCTGGTCGCGCAGGGCCTGGGCCGCCTTCAGCCGGGTGGCGATGAAACCGGCATCGATGACATCGCTCCAGCGCCGCGACAGCACGCGGGCGGCGATCAGCGAATGCGGGTTGAAGCTGGCCACCCCCAGCTTTTCGTCGCCGGCATCCATCAGCGTCACCAAGGTGCCGGCGGGCAGCGCCTTCAACTCGGCACTCATCTCGATCTCGTTGGAAAACACCCATGGGTGGCCGGAACGGAAACGGCGGGCCCGGCCCTTGGCGAAGCGGACGACCGGACGATCTGAAGGGGCGTGATTCATTTGGCGGAGGGTGTCCTTGAGGGTGTCGGACGGGAATAAAGCCCGGGAAGGGCAAGGGAAGCCAGGAAAAATTTAGGTGTTTTGACATGGATCAATGGCCGGCGCTAACCTAACGGTCATAGTGCGGCGACTCGGAAGACTGTCCGCCCGGCCATTTCCGGCTTACGGGGGAATGCGTTCGCATTGGAAGTGGCGGGTGTCTTTCGAGTTGACCCTTTCCCGGTCGAAACAGGAGTTCGGCATGAGCACCAACACCGACGCCATCGTCTACAATGAGGACGTGGTGAAGAAGTTCGTCCTTGCGGCGATTTTCTGGGGTGTGGTTGGCTTCCTGGCTGGCGATTTCATCGCTTGGCAGTTGGCTTTCCCCGTCCTGAATCTGGATCTGGAGTGGACCACCTTCGGTCGTCTGCGTCCCGTCCACACTTCCGCCGTGATCTTCGCCTTCGGCGGCAATATCCTTTTCAGCACCTCGCTGTATGTCGTGCAGCGTACCTGCCGCACCGGCCTGTTCGGCGGCGACGGCTTCGCCACCGTGGTGTTCTGGAACTTCCAGGCGCTGATCGTGACCGCCGCGTTGACCTATGTCCTGGGCTTCACCCAGGGTCAGGAATACGCCGAGCCGGAATGGTGGGTCGACCTGTGGCTGACCGTGATCTGGGTCTGCTACCTGA
Source organism: Stygiobacter sp. (assembly GCA_006218045.1). Lineage (GTDB taxonomy): Bacteria > Pseudomonadota > Alphaproteobacteria > Rhodospirillales > Magnetospirillaceae > Magnetospirillum. The sequence continues at coordinate 20,922 of VBWB01000024.1, read as the reverse complement.
TCATCTTCGCCGGTACCATCATGAAGCGTCGTGAACCCCACATCTATGTGGCCAACTGGTTCTTCTTCTCCATGATCCTGACCGTCGCCATGCTCCACCTGGGCAACAACCTGGCCATTCCGGCCGGTTTCTTCGGTGGCAGCTGGATGAAGTCGTACAACATCTTCGGCGGCGTGCAGAACGCCATGACCCAATGGTGGTACGGCCATAACGCGGTGGGCTTCTTCCTGACCGCCGGCTTCCTGGGCATCATGTACTATTTCGTGCCCAAGCGCGCCGAGCGTCCGGTCTATTCGTACCGGTTGTCCATCGTCCACTTTTGGGCGCTGATCTTCCTGTACATCTGGGCCGGTCCGCACCATCTGCACTACACCGCCCTGCCCGATTGGGCCCAGACCCTGGGCGCCACCTTCTCGATCATGCTGTGGATGCCCTCTTGGGGCGGCATGATCAACGGCCTGATGACCCTGTCGGGTGCCTGGGACAAGCTCCGGACCGATCCGGTCATGCGCTTCCTGGTGTCCTCGGTGGCGTTCTACGGCATGTCGACCTTTGAAGGTCCGATGATGTCGCTGAAGGCCGTCAACTCGCTGTCGCACTACACCGACTGGACCGTCGGCCATGTGCACTCGGGTGCCTTGGGTTGGGTTGCCTTCGTCTCGTTCGGCGCTTTGTACTATCTGGTGCCGAAGCTGTGGGGCCGCAAGGAAGTCTACTCGCTGAAGCTGGTCGGCCTGCATTTCTGGGTCGCCACCATCGGTATCGTTCTGTACATCACCTCCATGTGGATCTCCGGCATCATGCAGGGTCTGATGTGGCGTGCGTACGACAACCTGGGCTTCCTGCAGTACTCGTTCATCGAGACCGTTGAAGCCATGCACCCCTATTATGTGATCCGCGCGACGGGCGGCCTGCTCTTCGTCCTGGGTGCCCTGATCATGGTCTACAACTTCATCAGGACCATCAAGGGTGACGTGGCCGAAGAGGCGATGCAGCCCTCGACTGCCGGCGCTCGCTAAGGGGGAGGAACAGAAATGTCTATCTTCAAGCATCACGCCAAAGTCGAAACCAACGTCTTCTTCCTGGCTGTCGGCATTCTGCTGACCGTCATCGTCGGCGGCCTGGTTGAAGTCGTGCCGTTGTTCACCATCGAATCGACCATCGAAAAGGTGGACGGCGTCCGTCCGTACAGCCCGCTCGAGCAGGCTGGCCGCGACATCTACGTCCGTGAAGGCTGCTATAACTGCCACAGCCAGATGATCCGTCCGTTCAAGGACGAGGTCGAACGCTATGGCCATTACAGCCTGGCGGCCGAGTCGAAGTACGACCACCCCTTCCAGTGGGCGTCCAAGCGTACCGGCCCCGATCTGGCCCGTGTTGGTGGCAAGTACACCAACGACTGGCAGGTCCGCCACCTGATGAACCCTCGTGACGTCGTCCCGGAATCGGTCATGCCCGGCTATCCGCATCTGATGCGGGCGCTGGACCAATCGACCATCGTCGGCAATCTGACTACCCTGCGGATTGTGGGCGTGCCCTACACCGACGAGCAGTTGAAGAACGCCAAGGCCCATCTGGTGGAACAAGCCACGACCACCGCCGGTGCTGAATCGGCGATCGCCAAGGCTTACCCCAAGGCAGTGGTCGGCGATTTCGACGGCAACCCGCAGGTGGTTTCGGAAATGGACGCCCTGGTGGCCTTTCTTCAGGTCCTGGGCACCATGGTCGATTTCACCACCGTGGATCACACCAAGATCCAGCGCTAGGAGCGGGACATGACTCTCGAGACCATCTCGGAGTTTTTCCGCTCCCTGTGGGGGGTTTGGTTGATGGTTCTGTTCCTGGGGATCGTTTTCTACGCCTTCCGTCCGCGTAACAAGGACCGGTTGGAAGAGTACGGAAACATCCCCCTCAGGGACGATGACGACAAGGAGCGTTAACATGGCTCACGTTGAACATGACGTGATCTCCGGTCAGAACACGACCGGTCACGAGTGGGACGGCATCAAGGAGTTGAACACTCCGCTGCCGAAGTGGTGGGTGTACGTTTTCTGGGCGTGCGTGATCTGGGCCATCGGCTATTGGGTCGCCATGCCGACCTGGCCGACCACCAGCGATTACAGCCGCGGCATGATGGGCTATTCGTCCCGTGGTGACCTGGCCAACGAGCTGGAATTGCAGAAGAAGGCGCGGTCGCAGTGGATGACCAAGCTGGAAGCTGCCAGCTTGCAGCAGATCAAGGACGACAAGACCCTGCTGAACTACGCCATGGCTGGCGGCAAGATCGCCTTCGGCGAGAATTGCTCGGCGTGCCATGGTTCGGGTGGTGTCGGCGTTGCCGGCGCTTATCCCCGTCTGGCCGATGACGAATGGATCTGGGGCGGTAGCCTCGATGACATTCATCAGACCATCCAGTACGGAATCCGCAACGAAAACAGCGAATCGCGTCAAAGCGAAATGCTGGCTTTCGGCACCGGCGATGCCCTCGACAAGACCCAGGTCGACCAATTGGCCGATTATGTCCTGTCGCTGTCATCGAAGACCCCCGCCGCCGGTTCGCCGGGCGAGGCCATCTTCGCCGAACGCTGCACCGCCTGTCACCAGGAAGGCGGCGTCGGCACCAAGGAGCTGGGTGCGCCGGCCTTGAACAACAGCATCTGGCTGTTCAAGGGCGACAAGGAAAGCGCCAAGCAGGGCATCGTCAATCAGGTGACCAAGCCGCGTCACGGCGTCATGCCCGCTTGGGCTGGCCGTCTGGATGCCGCCACCATCAAGATGCTGGCCGTCTACGTCCATTCCATGGGCGGCGGCAAGTAATCCGATGCTGCTTTAAGGAGGGGGCGTTTCCCGCCAGGGAAGCGCCCCTTTTCTTTTGCTGTCAGCGGCTTAGGCTGCGGCAATTCAGCCGCAGATGAACTTTTGTTCGGAATTCCAGGCAAGCATTGTTTTGCCTGCCGCCATGGCCCATAGTCTGGCCCCATCGAAATATGACAAGACACGCGCGCGAGGCATGGCCGACATGCGTTTTTGACGCCGCGGGCCTATGGGATGCTTATTAAAGTCGGCCACCCCTGATGCGGAAGAGAGTAAGCAGGCGATGAACCAGCAGGTCAAAGAGCCCCAATCCAGCGGCAGCATGTATGCCGAAACCGTCGTCATTCATCCCCGCCACGTGAAGAAGGGGCTGTTCCGCGCCGCCAAGTGGTGGCTGATGTGGGGCTTGCTGGCGTTTTTCCATCTGGCGCCGTTCCTGCGCTGGGACCGCGGTCCCGGCGCCCCCAGCCAGGCCATTCTGGCCGACATGGATGGACGGCGCGGCTATTTCTTCTTCATCGAGATCTGGCCGCAGGAAGTCTATTACCTCACCGGCCTGCTCCTGTTCGCCGCCATCACCTTGTTCTTCATGTCGGCCCTGGCCGGTCGCGTCTGGTGCGGGTTCCTGTGCTGGCAGACCGTCTATACCGATCTGTTCGTGCAGATCGAGCGTTGGGTGGTGGGCGACCGTTCGGCCCGCATGAACTTGGAACGCGCCCCGTGGACAGCGCAGAAGATCGTCAAGAAGGTCATCATCCAGGTCGGCTGGCTGACGGTATCGGCGGCCTGCGGCATCGCCTTCGTGCTCTATTTCGGTGACGCCTTCCAGATGATGAAGGCCATCTTCACCCTGGAAGCGTCCATCGGCGTTTATTCCTTCATCGCCATCATCGGCGGCTTCTGCTATCTGCTGGCCGGTTTCGCCCGCGAGCAGGTGTGCCTTTATATGTGCCCCTATTCGCGCTTTCAGTCGGCCATGTTCGACGAGCATTCGCTGATCATTTCGTACGAGGAATGGCGGGGCGAGCCGCGGGCGCCGGCGCGCAAGGGCCAGGGTTTCGAGGGCCGCGGTCATTGCATCGATTGCAAGATGTGCGTCCAGGTCTGCCCCACCGGCATCGATATCCGCGAAGGCTTGCAGATGGCCTGTATCGGCTGCGGCCTGTGCGTTGACGCCTGCAATTCCATGATGGACCGGGTCGGCCTGCCGCGTGGGCTGATCTCGTATGATTCCATCACCAATGTGAACTCGCGCGCCGCCGGCGGTCCCGGCGACAAGACCAGGCTGGTGCGCATGCGCACCATTCTTTACACCTTGCTGTTGACGGTGATCGGTGTCGGCATGGTGTTGTCGTTGGGGACGCGGCGCACCACCGAGGTGAACATCCTGCACGAACGGGCGCCCATGTACGTGCAGATGTCCGACGGCACCATCCGTAACGGCTACACCTACAAAATTCTCAACATGATCCGGCAAGACCGCGTGTATAACCTGAAGCTCGCCGGTATCGACGGTGCCACCATGGAAGTGGTCGGCGGTGAAAGCAACGTGACCCAGATGGACCTGTCGGTTCCCGGCGACGAGATCACCACCCTTCGTCTTTACGTCAACGCCCCCGAGGAAAAAGTGACGGACAAAAAGACCGACCTTATCTTCATCCTGACCGAAAAATCCGAAGGCACCGAGCTGCGCAGCACCTCGTTGTTCGCGGGGCCGGGACGATGAGCGCCGTGACCAGGAAGACCCGTCAGCCGGGGTGGTGGTACCCCTATATCTTCGTCGCCGGCTTCGGCGTCGTCCTGGCGGTGAACGGCACCTTGGCCTATTTCGCCACCAGCACCTTTACCGGCATTTCCACCATCGACGCCTATGAAAAGGGTCGGCTTTACAACCAGAACCTGGCTTTGGCCAAGGCCCAGGCCGAGTTGGGCTGGCAGGTGGAGACCAAGCTGGTTCCGGCCAGCACCGCCGACGGCCACAAGGTCGAAATCCGCATCAGCTATCGCGATCGCGACGGCAAGGCCGTGGACGGGTTGCAGGTCATCGCCGGCATGGTGCGTCCGACCACCACCGGCTACGACCATGACGTGGCCCTGTCGGCCTTGGGCAACGGTGTCTACGGCGGCATTTTCGCCCTGCCGCTGGCCGGGGTGTGGGACATGGAGGCAGCGGCGCTCGGCGAGGGTGTGGCCTATCAGCACGCTCAACGTTTCGTCATTCCGTGAACACCCGCCCGTGCCGCCATTGCGGCCAGGACATCCCCGCCACCCTCGACGGGGATTTCTGCTGTCGCGGCTGTGAAGCCGCCTATGCCCTGGTCCAGGACATGGGGCTTGAGCGCTATTACCAGCGCCGCTCGGTCGATCCGGCGGTGCGGCCCTTGCGACCCGAGGACGGCGCCACCGCCCATCACGATTATGCCGCCCATGTGGCCGAGGACGGCCAGGGCGGCGCCAGCCTCAATCTGATGGTCGAGGGCATCCATTGCGCCGCCTGCATCTGGCTGATCGAAGCGGTGCTGGCCCGTCATCCGGCGGTGACCTGGGCCAGGGTCAACATGACCACCCGCCGGCTGGTGCTGCGGTGGCAGGCCGATCAGGGCGATGCCGCCCATATTCTGGCCCCGGTGCTGGCGCTGGGCTATCGGCTGGTGCCGTTCGACCCGGCCAAGCTGGGGCGCGAGACGGAAAAGCACGAAAAGCAATTGCTCCGCGCCATGGCGGTGGCCGGTTTCGCCGCCGGCAATGTCATGTTGCTGTCGGTGTCGGTGTGGGCCGGGCATTTTTCCCATATGGGCGCCCATACCCGCGACCTGATGCACTGGATCAGCGCCCTGATCGTGCTGCCGGCGGTGCTTTACTGCATCCGTCCGTTCCTGTATTCGGCCCTGGCCGCGCTTTCCAACAAGCGCACCAACATGGATGTGCCCATTTCCCTGGGCGTGCTTCTGGCCTCGGGCATGTCGCTGGCGGAGACCATCCGGGGCGGTGAGCACGCTTATTTCGATTCGGCCATCACGCTGTTGTTCTTTCTGCTGATCGGGCGTTACCTGGACAGCCGGGCGCGCGGACGGGCGCGCAGTGCCGCCGAGCATCTGCTGACCCTGGACGCGGTGGCGGTCAGCGTGCTGGAAGACGACGGCAGCCAGCGCCTGTGTCCGCCCAATCAGGTGAAGACCGGCCAGACCGTGCTGGTGGCGGCGGGTGAGCGCATCGGCGTCGATGGCACCATCGTGCAGGGCCGTTCCGACGTGGATACCAGCCTGATCACCGGCGAAAGCGTGCCGGCGGCGGTGGATGTGGGCGAGCGGGTCTTCGCCGGCACCATCAATCTGTCGGCGCCCTTGCGCTTGCGGGTGGCGGCGGTGGGCGAGCGCACCTTGCTGGCGGAAATCGTCCGCATGATGGAAGTGGCCGAGCAGGGCCGGGCCAAATATGTCGCCCTGGCCGACCGGGTGGCGCGCTGGTATGCACCGGTGGTGCATGTGGCGGCCCTGTCCACCTTCCTGGGCTGGGTGGCCTTGGGCGGCATTCCCTGGCAGGTGGCGTTGCTGCACGCGGTGGCGGTGCTGATCATCACCTGCCCCTGCGCCCTGGCCCTGGCGGTGCCGGTGGTCCAGGTCATCGCCAGCGGTCGCCTGCTGCGCCAGGGCATCTTGCTGAAAAGCGCCACGGCGCTGGAGCGGGTGGCGGAAATCGACGTGGTGGTGTTCGACAAGACCGGAACCCTGACCGTGGGCAAGCCGGAAGTGCTGCAAGACGGCGGCTGGACTGCCGACGACCTGCGGCTGGCGGCGTCGTTGGCGGTGTCGTCGCACCATCCGTTGGCCCGCGCCTTGGTGGCGGCGGCGGCGGCGGTGGCGCCCCTGGAAAATGCAATCGAGGAGCCGGGCCGCGGCATGGTCGCCGGCCCCTGGCGGCTGGGCAGCCGGGCGCATGTGGGCATGGATGACGATGAGGTTGTTTCCGGGCCGGAACTGTGGCTGGCCGGACCGGGGCGCCCCCCCTTGCGCTTCGGCTTCGCCGACCGCCCGCGCGCCGACGCGGCCGAGGTGTTGGCGGCGTTGCGGGCCAGGGGCCTGCGCATCGAATTGCTGTCGGGCGATCGCACTCCCACCGTGCGCCAATTGGCCGAACGCCTGGGCATCGAGCACTGGCGGGCCGGGTGCACTCCGGCGGCCAAGGTGGCCCGGCTGGAGGAATTGAAGGCCCAGGGCCAGCGGGTGATGATGGTCGGCGACGGCCTGAACGACGCCCCGGCGCTTTCCGCCGCGCATGTCTCGCTGTCGCCGTCGAGCGCGGTGGATGTCAGCCAGACCGCCGCCGACGTGGTGTTCCAGGGCGAGCGCTTGGCCCCGGTGGCCGAGATTTGCGAGGTCGCCGCGCGGTCGCGCCGACTGGTCAGTCAGAATTTCGCTCTCGCCTTGGGCTATAATGCGTTTACTGTACCTCTGGCGGTGGCCGGACACGTCACCCCGTTGATCGCGGCGATTGCCATGTCCACCTCATCCTTGGTTGTCATCGGCAACGCCCTGCGACTTACACGCGGGAGAAAAGGTTGACCAATCTGCTGATGCTGATCCCCGTCGCCCTGGTTTTGGGGTTGATCGGATTAGCGGCGTTCCTTTGGGCTTTGAAATCCGGTCAGTTCGACGATCTGGACGGGGCCGCGCACCGCATCCTGTTCGAGGATGACGAGCATCTGCCGCCGGCAGCCACGGCCGGCGATGCCGCCGGCAAGCCCGCCAAAATGCCCGCCAAAATGCCCGATGGCACCAAAGGGTGATCCCCATGCCGCCGCTGGACTACGATGATCATAAAGTCGCCCGTGACGCCGATCTCGGCGCGCCACCGTGCCGCAATTGCGACGTGGTCCGTGAAATCGCCTTTTGCGCCGAGTTGAACCACGACGAGATCAAGCGTTTGGCCGCGGTACGCTGCCATGCCCATCTGCCGGCCAATTTCACCATCTTCCGCGAGGGCGACCCCGCCGATCACGTCTATTCCATCGCCACCGGCGCGGTGAAGCTCTACAAGCTGCTGTCCGATGGTCGACGCCAGATCATCGGCTTTTTGTTTTCGGGTGAGATGTTCGGGCTGGGACTGGACAACGGCTATGCCTATACGGCGGAAACGGTGACGCAGACGCAATTGTGCCGCTTCACCCATCGCAAGCTGGAAAGCGTGCTGGGCGACATCCCCAAGCTGGAACGCAAGATGTTTTCCATGACCGTCAAGGATCTGGTGGCGGCGCAGGAACAGATGCTGCTGCTGGGGCGCAAGACGGCGCGGGAGAAAGTGGCGACCTTTTTGTTGAAGCTGTCGCAGCGGGCGGAGATCCAGGGCATGCCGGCCAGTCCCATCGCCCTGCCCATGAGCCGGGCCGACATCGCCGATTATCTGGGCCTGACCATCGAAACCGTCAGCCGCACCTTTACCCAGTTGAAGCGCGAAGGGGTGATCGGCCTGCCGGCCTCGGGCCATGTGCTGATGAGCGACGAAAAAGCGCTGCGCGATTTGGCCGAGGGTGGCGGGACGCATTAGCAGGGTGCGGAAAAACTGTGTGCTGAAGCATGGATTCCCGCCTACGCGGGAATGACGAAAGAAAAATAGGTGTTTTTCCGCAGCCTGTTAGAGCATTTTCACGTCAAGCGTGGATAGGCGATAAGCCTGAGCGGCGCTTGAGCGGCCCGTCACGGGCCACGTTTAAAAGCAAGACGCTCCTTGTTATCGTTTGACTTCAACCGGCCAAGATGGAAAACCATGGCCCGCCTGTTGCTGGAGGATCCGTTGAGCGCCGAAGTCAAAGTCAAACGCGTCACCACCCGCGACATCCGCGCCCGCAAGGGCGGTGACCCGGTGGTGGTTCTGACCGCCTATACCGCCCCCATCGCCCGTCTGCTCGATCCGCATGTGGATGTGCTGCTGGTGGGTGATTCGCTGGGCATGGTGCTGTACGGCATGGATACGACCTTGGGCGTCACCGTGGACATGATGATCAATCATGGCCAAGCGGTGATGCGTGGCTCGGCTCGGGCGTGTGTGGTGGTCGACATGCCGTTCGGCTCGTATCAGGAAAGCAAGGAACAGGCCTTCCGCAATGCCGCGCGGATCATGGTCGAGACCGGCTGTGCCGCCGTCAAGCTGGAAGGTGGCCGCGAAATGGCCGAAACCATCCACTTTCTGACCGAACGCTGCATTCCGGTGATGGCCCATATCGGCCTCAAGCCGCAGGCGGTGCATGCCGCCGGCGGTTTCCGCGCCCAGGGCCGGATCGAGGCCGAGGCCGAACAGATTCGCGATGACGCCCGCGCCATCACCGAGGCCGGCGCCTTCGCCGTCGTGGTCGAAGGCACGGTCGAGCCGGTGGCGCGGGCGCTGTCGGCGGAAATCAGCATCCCCACCATCGGCATCGGTGCCTCGGTCGCCTGTGACGGTCAGGTGCTGGTGACCGAGGACGTGCTGGGATTGTTCGCCGATTTCACCCCCAAATTCGTCAAGCGTTATGCCGATCTGTCGGCACCGATCAGCGAAGCGGCGGCGCGTTATGCCGCCGAGGTCAAGTCCCGCGCCTTTCCCGGCCCCGAACATTGTTTCGGCCTGCCCAAGGCGCCCACAGCATAGAGGTCTGCCCATGTCCGAAACCCTGGACATCGTCCGTAGCAAAGCCGATTTGCGGGCCCGGGTGCGCTATTGGCGCGACCAGGGGCTGAGCGTCGCCTTCGTCCCCACCATGGGGGCGTTGCATGAAGGCCACCTGACCCTGGTCCGCGCCGGGCTGGAGATGGCCGATCGGGTGGTCGCCTCGGTGTTCGTCAACCCGACCCAGTTCGGCGTGGGCGAGGATTTCAGCCGCTATCCGCGCCAGGAAGAACAAGATGCCGCCCTGCTGGCCGGGGCCGGCTGCCACCTGCTCTACGCGCCCGAGGTGGCGGAAATGTATCCGCCCGGCTTCGCCACCAAGATCAGTGTCGGCGGTGTGTCGGAAGGTCTGTGCGGCGACGTGCGGCCCGGCCATTTCGACGGTGTCGCCACCGTGGTGACCAAGCTGTTGTTGCAGGCGCAGCCGCATGTGGCCCTGTTCGGCGAAAAGGATTGGCAGCAATTGGCGGTGATCCGCCGTCTGGTGCGTGACCTGGATGTGCCGGTGGACGTGGCCGGGGTGCCCACCGTGCGCGAGGCCGACGGTCTGGCCAAGTCGTCGCGCAACGCCTATCTGTCGGCGCCGGAACGGGCCATCGCCCCGGTACTCTATCAGGTCCTCAACCACATCGCCGAAGGCCTGCGCCAGGGTGGATCGCCCGCCGATCTGTGCGCCCAGGGCCGGGCGCGCATTCTTGAAGCCGGTTTCGTCTCGGTGGATTATCTGGAGGCGCGCGGCGCCGATGGGCTGGAACCGCTGGAGCGGCTGGACCGCCCGGCCCGCATCCTGGTGGCGGCGCGCCTGGCCGGGGCACGGCTGATCGACAATCTGGCGGTGGAGCCCGCTCATGCTTGAGCGCCTGTTCAAGCTGCGCGCCCACAATACCGATGTGGGCACCGAGGTACTGGCCGGGGCCACCACCTTCCTGACCATGGCCTATATCATCTTCGTCAATCCGGCCATGCTGGCCGATGCCGGCATGGACAAGGGCGCGGTGTTCGCCGCCACCTGCATCGCCGCCGCCATCGGCTCGGCGGTGATGGGGCTTTACGCCAATTATCCCATCGCCCTGGCCCCGGGCATGGGGCTCAACGCCTATTTCACCTATGGCGTGGTGCTGGGCATGGGCCATTCCTGGCAGGTGGCCCTGGGCGCGGTGTTCGTGTCGGGCTGCCTCTTCCTGATCCTGGCTTTGACCCGTGTGCGTGAAGCCATCATCAACGCCATCCCCCATTCGCTCAAACTGGCCATATCCGCCGGTATCGGCTTGTTCTTGGGCATCATCGCCATGAAGAACGCCGGCATCATCACCGGCCATCAGGCGACCTTGGTCACCTTGGGCAATGTCGCCCAGCCCCAGGCCATGCTGGCGGCGGCGGGCTTCATGGTCATGGTGGCGCTGGATGCCCGCAAGGTGCCGGGCGCCATCATGATCGCCATCCTGGGGACCACCGCCATCGGCATGGCCCTGGGGGTGACGCCGTGGGGCGGCATCATGTCCATGCCGCCGTCACTGGCGCCGACCTTCTTGCAAATGGATGTGGCCGCCGCCCTCAATCTGGGGCTGATCGCCATCGTCTTCGCCTTTTTGTTCGTCGATCTGTTCGACAATGCCGGCACCTTGATCGGTCTGGCCCATCGCGCCGGCATGCTGGACGAAAAGGGCCGGCTGCCGCGCATCGGTCGGGCCTTGATCGCCGATTCCACCGCCGCCATGGCCTCGGGCGTGCTGGGCACCTCGACCACCACCAGCTATATCGAAAGCGCCGCCGGCATCAAGGCCGGCGGTCGCACCGGACTGACCGCTTTGGTGGTGGCGCTGTGCTTCCTGCTGGCCCTGTTCCTGGCGCCGCTGGCCTCCTCCATTCCCGCCTATGCCACCGCGCCGGCGCTTTTGTTCGTCGCCTGCCTGATGGCCCGCGGTCTGGCCGATATCGCCTGGGACGATCTGACCGAGGCGGTGCCGGCAGTGGTCACCGCCCTGGCCATGCCGCTGACCTTCTCCATCGCCCACGGCATTTCGTTCGGCTTCATCACTTTCGTCGCCATCAAGGTGCTGGCCGGGCGCTGGCGCGACGTCAGCCTCACCGTGGCCCTGCTGGCGGTGGCCTTCGTGCTGAAATATGCATTGTTGGGTTAAATCCCATTGACCGGGGCGTTGGGATCGCTATTATCGCGGTCCCAATCCACGGTGCCCTAGTGGCGGAATTGGTAGACGCAGTCGACTCAAAATCGACCGCCGTAAGGCTTGCTGGTTCGAGTCCGGCCTGGGGCACCACTCTCTTCCCATCCGATGTCGTCGGCAATCGAGCAATCGCTTACGCAGCGCTCGATCCGCTTCTATTCCCAGTCGGCCAGGCCATAGCCAGCCAGGATGGCGGCCAGACGGCCATTGCGCCGCAGGGCGATGATGCCGCTATCCAGGGCATCGGCCAGGGAATTGCCGCGATGGCGGGCCTGTGAGAACGAAATGTGCAGGCTGCCGCCGGCCAGCCGCCCGGCGGTGCGCACCTTGCCGGTGCGACCGGAGCGGATGATGGTGTCGCGCAAGACCGCTTCGTCGTCCAAGACCAGATCCACGTGCCGGTCCAGCAATCGTCCCAGATTGGTTTCGGCGGCGCGGTTGCCGGCCTGGGCCAATACCTGTTGCGGGTGTTGCGCCAACCAGGCGTCGATATCGGTGGAATAGCTGTAATCCTTCACCGTGCCGATGCGCCGTCCGGCCAGGGAGGTCATGTCGATGAAGTTGAACGGGTCGTCGGCGCGGACGGCAAAGGCATTGGATTGCCGACCCAAGGGAAGTTGGTTGTGTGGCAGATCAGGGGTTTCACCCGGCAAGGTGCCGACGATGCCGTCGGCCAATCCGGCGCGGATTTCACTGAGCCCGGTGGTCCAGGGCCGGATCTGGTATTGGGTCTTCAGGCCGGCGAGGGCAAAGGCTTCCCGGGCGATGTCGATCATATAGCCGGCCCGACCGCTCTCGGGGTCGCAGGTATGCGGACACCAATGATCGGCGGTCAGAATGACCGTATCCGCCGCCGCCGCCGCCATGGGCGACAGCAGGGGCAGCAACAGGACCGCCACCCATTGCCAGGGGGTCTTTTCGCGCATGGGCAAATCCTAAAGACCGGATGTCACCAAGAAACCGGCGACATCCGAATCTCGCCCGCCCGTCCTGCCGCGTCAAGTCCGCTTCAGCGTGGGCCGCAGCGGTTGTGACGGCGGCTTTCCGCTTCGATCTCGGCGGCGCATTCCTTGCAGTGGCGGGCATGCGGGGTGGCCCGCAGCCGCTCGGGCTCGATGTCGCAGCCGCAAGCCCGGCAAATGCCGGAGGATGGCGCCCCGGACGTGCGCGCCAGCACCGCCTGCAGGGCGACGGCGTTGAAGGCGTCAATCCGCTCGGCGGCGCAATCGATATCGTCCATGAAACTTCCCCTCGTCCCACTAGATATAGAGGCCCAAATTATCCAACACGGCCCCGCCCAGGCAAAATGAAAAGTTGGTTATGTCTTTGCCTGGGACGGCGACGGGCTGGGGTTACAGCACGGTGAGCATGGAGGCGACCAGGGGGTGACGGACGATGTCGGATTCGGCCAAATCCACCACCGCCACGTCGGACAGGCCGCGCAGCCGGTTGCCGATATCGGCCAGGCCGGACAGGCCGGGCAGCAAATCGGTCTGGTCGGGATCGCCGGTCAGCACCATGGTGGAATGCCAGCCCAGCCGGGTCAGCAGCATCTTGATCTGGCCATAGGTGCAGTTCTGCGCCTCGTCGATGACGATGAAGGCGTTGTTGAGGGTCCGCCCGCGCATATAGGCGATGGGCGCCACCTCGATGGTACCGTCGGCGATGCAGGCGCGCAGGCGCTTGCCGCCCAGGCGGTCGGACAGGGCGTCGTAAAGCGGGCGCAGATAGGGGGCCAGCTTGTCTTGCAGGTCACCGGGCAGGAAGCCCAGGGATTCACCGGCTTCCACCGCCGGGCGCGACAGGATGATGCGCGACACCTTGCCTTCATCAAAGGCCTCGACCGCAGCCGAAATGGCCAGGAAGGTCTTGCCGGTGCCCGCCGGCCCCAGGGCGACGCTCAGGTTATGGGCGCGGATGGCCTCCATCAGCTGCTTCTGGCCTTCGCTTTGCGGGCGCACCTTGCGCACATAGGACTTGTCCCGCCCGGCCTCCTCGTCCGCATCCTCGCCAAGGGGATGCCAGGAATTGTCTGCCGCATACAAGGTGACGACGGAATTGGATTTGGATTGCGAAGGATGACGCACCGGACGCTTGGCCATACCGTTTACCCCCAGGAATGTTGGAAACAGGGCACGCAACAAAAAAGCCTTCCACAACGGGAAGGCTTGGCATGATCGGCGGGAGAGGAACGCAAACCCCGCACCAAAACGGCGGGTGCCTCTGCGTCAATGGGCTGCGGTGCTTGGTTGAGGCGCAAAGCGACATGTTCCGTCAAAGCCACCAATCAAGTGTGACGCTAACAGAAGCGGATTCCCGCTGTCATCAATAAAAATCACTCCATGTAGTGTGTCATCAAACAACAATACATAGGTTTTGACTAAATTCTTTGCACTTGCCATTGCAAGGGGCGACTGTGGTGGCGCTCCATGCGCGGACGGACCTGACCGCTGGCCATATCCACATAGCAGTAAAGACGTTGAGCGCTGGGCAGATCCAACAGCTTCAGCCACAAGGTGCCGTTCACGTTCAGGGCACAGCCGGGCTCGATAGCGGTGCCGTCTTGCGGGGTGAAGCTCAGGTGATAGCCGTCGGTCGGGTACAGGCTGTGCTCGGGGTCCAGGTAATGCAGGCGCAACTGCCGACGGTCGGCCACCGGTTCCAGCGGCACCAGGAAGTGGTTGACGTGATCCTTGCCCACCCGTTCCGCCTTCAGGCATAAGGTGCGGATGCCGTCCAGTTCGGCCACGACCCATTGGCCGGCGGTGATTTCATGGGCGGGGCAGCTTTCCATCACTTCACCTTCACATCCAGTTTTTCCAGGTTCTTGCGCGCCAGATCGGCGGCATCGGAATCGGGGGCCAGTTCCATGGCTCGCAGCCAGTCGGCGCGGGCGGCTTTGTCGTCACCGCGCAGGCGGGCCAGGATGCCGCGTTCCAGCAGGGCGTCGGGATAGTCGGGATCCAGCTTCAGCGCCTGATGGATGTCGTCGGCGGCGCCGGGGATGTTGTCGATAAAACGAAAGGCGGTGCCGCGCAGGGTCAGGGCCTCGACCCGGTTGGGCTGGGTGCGCAGGACTTTCGACAACACCTCGACGGCCTCGGCATAATGATGCACCTGGGCCAGCAGCACGGCGTGGTCGAGCAGGATGTCGGGGTTGCCCGGCGACAGCAGCAAGGCGCCGCGCTGGGCTGAATCGGCACGCGGAATATTGCCTTCCAATATCCAGGACTGGGCGGCCTGGGCCAGCATCTCCGCCCGTACGCTGTCGGCACGGACGCTTTCATTGGCCAGGGTTTCCAGGCGGGTGGCCGCCTCGCCATACTTGCCCAGACCGATCAGGGCCACCGCCGCGCAATGGCGGGCGGCCTCGCCGCCGCCCAGGGATTGCCAGGCCAAGGCCTCTTCCCAGCCGGCCTCGGGGTTCTTCTTCGCCAAGGTCAGGCAGGCCTGATACTCCTTGGGGCCGTCGATGATTTCGGCGGCGGCGGAGAAAGGCAGCGTGAGGGCGACGATGAACAGGATGGGGCGCAGCATGGAAACCCGTGTGTTATGGTGAGCGGCCCCTAGTGTGGCGCTGTTGGCGGCCTTTGCAAGAGGACATGTATGAACCGGCATCTGTTCATCTTCGGATTGGGCTTTTCCGCCCGCGTCATCGCCCGCGCGGCCCTGGACCGTGGCTGGCGGGTCAGCGGCACCACTCGTTCGGGCCAAGGCGACGGACTGGACGGCATCACCGTTCATCCCTTCGATCGCGATCATCCGCTGCCGCCCCAGACCCTGGACGGGGTCACCCATGTGTTGTCGTCGGTGCCGCCCGATCATGATGGTGACCCGGTGCTGGACATGGCCGGGGCGGCTTTATGCCGGTTGGGGCTGAGCTGGGCCGGCTATCTGTCGACCACCGGGGTTTATGGCGATTGCCGGGGCGAGTGGGTGGACGAGGACTCGCCGGTGCGCCCCGATCTCGACCGCTCGCGCCGCCGCGTCTTGGCTGAACAGGGGTGGCAGGGCAGCGGTTTGCCGGTGCAGGTGTTTCGTCTGGCCGGCATCTACGGGCCGGGGCGGTCGGCCATCGATACGGTGCGCCAGGGGCGGGCACGGCGCATCATCAAGCCCGATCAGGTGTTCAGCCGCATCCATGTGGACGACATCGCCCAGGTGGTGCTGGCCTCGATCGAGCGGCCCCATCCCGGGCGGGTCTATAATCTTTGCGATGATGATTGTGCACCGCCGCAGGAGGTCATCACCCATGCCTGCGCCTTGCTGGGGGTGGAGCCGCCGCCGGAAATGGATTGGGAACAGGCTCAGGCGATTCTGTCACCCATGGCGTTGTCGTTTTACGCCGACAACAAGCGGGTCAGGAACGACCGCATCAAGCAGGAACTGGGCGTGAGCCTACGCTATCCCAGCTATCGCCAGGGCTTGGCGGCGATCCTCAGCGCTTGAGGCCGAAGCCGGCGGCGGCTGCCGATGCCATGGCCGGGGCGGTGCTGCCGCCCGCTCGCGTCACCGAATAGATGCCGCGTTGCTCGGGCACCGGCTTGAATTTGTCGGAAATACCCAGCACCGTCTCGGCCCCACCCAGATAGAGCAGGCCATCATCGGGCATGATCTTGGCGACGTTTTCCAGCACCCGGCTTTTGGTCGGCTGATCGAAATAGATGAGGACGTTACGACAGAACACCACGTCGAACTGGCCCAGCGTCTTCAGGTCGTGCAAAAGATTGTATTCGCGGAACTGCACCATGGCCCGGATCGACGAATCGATCTGCCACATCTCGTTGGTCTTCTTGAAATATTTGACCAGATACTGGATGGGCAGGCCGCGTTGCACCTCGAATTGCGAGTAAAGGCCGGCCTTGGCCTTTTCCAGCATCTCGGTGGAAATGTCGGTGCCGACGATCTCGATCTTCCAGCCGGCCAGCTTGGCGCCTTCTTCCTTCAGGATCATGGCCAGGGAATAGGCTTCCTGACCCGAGGACGAGGCCGCCGACCAGATGCGGAACGACTTCTTCTGCGCCCGGTTGGCCAGCAATTGCGGCAGTACCATGGCCTTGAACTGGTCGAACGGCTTGATGTCGCGGAAGAAGAACGACTCGTTGGTGGTCATCGCTTCAGTGACTTCGCGCAGCAATTCCTCGCCGGCGGTGCGCAAGGATGCCACCAGATCGTCCAGCCCCTTCAGGCCGCGCTTGCGCGCCACCGGGGTCAGGCGGGATTCCAGCAGATAGGCCTTGTCGCGGCTGATCACCAGACCGGACCGATCCTTCAGCATCTTGGCGATGAAATCGAAATCTTCGGGACGCATGGTCTTAGCGCCTTGTCGCCAGTTTGATCAGCCACGGGGCGATGTCGCCCAATGGTATGACCGCAGAACAGATACCCGCTTGTGCGGCGGCCCCAGGCATACCCCACACCACCGACGTGGCCTCGTCTTGTGCGATCACCGTGCCCCCTGCCTGAACCACCACCGTGCCCCCCTTGGCCCCGTCCGAACCCATGCCGGTCAGGATCGCCACCAGCACCCGCTTGCCATAGGCGGCGGAAATGCTGCGCAACATGGGATCAACGGACGGGCGGCAGAAATTTTCCGGTGCATCCTTGGTCAGCCGCAAAATCTTGTCGGCGCCCTTGGTCTCCACCAGCATGTGAAAATCACCGGGCGCCACATAGACGCGGCCGGATTTGATGACTTCGCCGTCCTGGCCTTCCTTGGCATCCCAGCCCGAGACGCGGGCGATGTGCTCGGCCAGGATGGTGGTGAAGGTCGCCGGCATGTGCTGGGTGATCAGGATCGGCTGCTTGACCGTGCCGGCGCGCATGGTGCCCAGCAGGTTGAACAAGGCTTGCGGACCGCCGGTGGAAGAGCCGATGGCGATGACATCCGGCGGTTCCGGCGTGTGGGTGCGCAGTTTGAGGGGAGCGGTGGGGCTCAACGCCGACGGACGCGGCGCCGATGGCGCCAAGCTGGGGCGGGTCGCGTTGGTGGTGCCGGGGCGGGCCTTGCGGTTGGGATCACGCCGACGGGCTTGCCCCAGGGCCTTGACCTTGCCCAGTAATTCAGCCTTGAAATCCATGCCGCCGGCCAGATCGCGGGTGGCGGTGGGTTTGGGGATATAATCGGCGGCGCCCATGTTGAGCGCCCGCATGGAGACGTCGGCGCCCTTCATCGTCAGGGTCGATTGCATGATGATGCGCACGCCCGGATCCACCTGCAACAGCTTGGGCAGGGCGGTCATGCCATCCATCACCGGCATCTCGATGTCGAGCAGGATGACGTCGACTTCCTGGCGCTCCAGCGCCGAGACCGCCATCTGGCCGTTGCCGACCGAGGCGACGACCGCGATACCGGGATCTTCTTCCAAGATACGGGTGACCAATCCGCGCACCACGGCCGAATCATCGACAAGCATCACCCGCACCTTGTCCAAGGCGGGTGAGTTGGTGGCGGTGGCGGCATCAATGGTCATTCGACCTTAAATCCTTTCGTGGCCGGACCCAGGCTTACAGCAGACCGACCTGCGAGAACTTCGCCTGAAGAATCTCGCTATCGAAAGGCTTCATGATGTATTCGTTGGCGCCGGCGGTGATGGCTTCCTGGATGTGCTCGATATCATTCTCGGTGGTGCAGAACACCACCACAGGATGATCGCCGCCGGGCAGCTTGCGCAACTCGCGCAGGAAGTCGATGCCGTTCATCACCGGCATGTTCCAGTCGAGCAGCACCGCATCGGGCATTTGTGCCCGGCAGTAATCCAAGGCCTGCTGGCCATCCTCGGCTTCGGCGGTGGTAAAGGTCAGCTCATGCAGGATCTTCTTGGCCACCATGCGAATGACCTTGGAATCATCGACGATCAGACAGGACTTCATGCCCCAAATGCCTCCGTATGGTGACGCCAGAAACCCCGATGTTCCTGACGCATGCCCCAGCTATACTATTCGCTTTTGTTGAAATCCAGAAGCTTGGCGACATCCAGAACAACCAACAATTTATCATCAAGGCGATAAATTCCGGCCGAGAACTCGCGCCACATGGGGTCCAGGGTCGGCGGGTTGCGCTCGAACTTGGCCACCGGCAGGCTCAAGACCTCCCCCACCTGATCGACCATCAGCGAATATAGCTCGCCGCCTTGTTCGACCACCACGCTCATGCCCTTGTTGTCCTCGTCGGCGCGCTTCAGCCCCAGACGCAGACGCACGTCGATGGCGGTGACGATGCGACCGCGCAGGTTGAGGCTGCCGGCCACTTCACGCGGGGCCAGCGGGATGCGGGTGATCTTCTGCGGACCAAGCACGTCCTGGACGGTGAGGACGGCGATGCCGAACATCTGGCCGTCGATGAACATGGTGACGTAATCCTGGGTCTCCGGCGCGGCCAGCTCGGTGCTGGGGCGCTTGGAGGCGGGGACGATCTGATTCATGCAGCACCTTTAAGGGTGGCGAGGGTCGACGCGATGGTTTGCAACAGCGAGTCGCGGTCAAACTTGGCGACGTAATCATTGAAGCCGACCTGACGGCCGCGCTCGAAATCCTTTTCGGTGGCGTGCGACGACAGGGCGATCATCGGCGTGTTGTACCAGCGGCCATCGGCGCGCACGGCGGTGGCGAACTCGAAGCCGCTCATGCCGGGCATTTCGATATCGCTGATGATCATGTCGAACTCATAGCCTTGCTCGCGCATGGCCAGCGCCCGGTCGGCCCCTTCGACGGCGGTGACGTCGTAGCCGGCCACCGACAACAGCGGCACCAGAAGGTTACGGAAGAACGGGCTGTCGTCGACCAGCAGGATGCGCGGGCTGGAATGCTCGTCGTCGCCATATTCCTTGTCGTTGCGACCGAACCAGTCGCCGAAGGCCTGCGGCAGGTAATAGCCGGCATCGATGATGGTGGTGGCCTTGCCGGCAATGACGGCGGTGCCGATGACGCCGGGATTGTCGGCGGTCAGCTCCACCTTCAGGCGGTCCTCGACGATGTCGACGATCTCGTCCACGGCCAGACCCATGGTGTGGTCGCGGTCCGAGAACACCAGCACCGGCTGGCGGCCTTCCTGGCGGAACTGGGTGGCGCCGTCGATGGACACCAGCGGCATCAGATGGCCGCGATACTGGACCATGGGCTTGCCGTGGCTGTATTCGACGTCCTTGATGTCGATTTCCTCCAGGCGCGCCACCAGGGCCAGCGGCACCGCCTTGAGATCGTCGCCACAGGCGCGGAACACCAGCAGGCTGGTCTTGGAATCGTTGCCCTTGTCGCGGGTGACGGTCTGTTCGGTGGTCTGGCCGCCGCCCAGGACGCCGGATTCACCGGTGGCGCCGGCGATGCCGTTGGGGTCGAGGATCATGATGACCGAACCGTCGCCCAGGATGGTGTTGCCCGAGAACATGGAGATGTGACGCAGGATCGGCGCCACCGGCTTGACCACGATTTCCTCGGTGTCGAACACGCGGTCGACGATGATGCCGAAGGTGTAGGTGCCGACCTGGGTGACGACGATGAAGGTTTCCTGCTCTTCACCGTTGGACAGGCGCAACAGCTTCTTCAAGCTGACCAGCGGCAGCAGGCGGTCACGCAGGCGCAGCACGGGGGCGTTGTTGATCAGCTCGATGCCGTGTTCGGAATTGTTGGTGACGCGCACCAGTTCCAACACGCTGATCTGCGGAATGGCGAAGCGCTCGGCGGCGCATTCCACGATCAGGGCCGAGACGATGGCCAGGGTCAGCGGGATCTTGATGATGAAGGACGATCCCTTGCCGGGATAGCTCTTCAACTCGACGGTGCCGCCGATCTTCTCGATATTGGTGCGCACCACGTCCATGCCGACGCCGCGGCCCGAGACGCTGGTCACCTTCTCGGCGGTGGAGAACCCGGCCTTGAAGATGAACTGGTAGATCTGCTGCGGCGCCATGGATTCCAGTTCGGATTCCGACGCCAAGCCATTGGCGATGGCCTTTTGCTTGATGCGGTCCAGGTTGAGGCCGCGACCGTCGTCGGAAATCTCGATGATGATGTGCCCGCCTTCGTGGAAGGCGTTCAGCACCACCTTGCCCACTTCCGGCTTGCCGGCGGCCTTGCGCTCTTCCGGGCCTTCCAGGCCGTGATCGGCGGAATTGCGGACCATGTGGGTCAGCGGGTCCTTGATCAATTCCAGAACCTGGCGGTCGAGCTCGGTCTCGGCGCCCAGCATCTGCAGGTCGATCTTCTTGTTCATTTCGACCGACAGGTCGCGGACGATGCGCGGCAGCTTGGCCCAGGCATTGCCGATGGGCTGCATGCGGGT
>VBWB01000051.1 GCA_006218045.1 Stygiobacter sp. | reverse complement strand
CGGCGGAGCAGCCCGCCGTCGAGAGCGCCCCTCCGGTGGCCGCCGTCGAGCCGGTTGTCGCCGGCACGACGGAAGAGGAAGCCCCGGCCCGTCCGGTGCGCCGCCGTGTCCGCCGCCCCGCCGCCGAGGCCGCCGCCGAGCCGGCTCCGGCCCAGGGGGACGCTGAACCGGTCCTGATCTGATCGTTTATCCGCGTGCCAGGGCGCGTCGTCGGTCTTCACCCCGTGGGGGGTTAAGGCTGATGGCGCGCCCTTCCACCTTCAGGCGCCCGCTTTTGCTCAACCGGCGGATGGTGCGGCTCATCACCTCGGGGCTGGTGCCGACCATGGCCGCCAGATCGCGCCAGCACAGCGGCAAGATGCCGTGCAGGCAGCCATTCTCTTCGTGGCGCTCGTCCAGAACCGTTTGCAGTGCGGCGATGATCTGATCGCTCAGATCGCCGGAACAGAGTCGGAAAATGGCGTTTTCACTGTCCCGGGCTTCCTGAGCGCAGCAGCGCAGCACGGCCGGGCGGGTGGCGGCATCGGCCATGGCCGACAGCATCCGTTCGCGCGGAATGAAGCAGGCGCGGCTATCGGAGAGGGCACGGGCGGTGGTGGCGTGGGGAATTTCGGCAAACAGATCGGCACAGGGAAACAACGCCCCCGGGCGCAGCACCTTCAACACCACCAGACGGCCATCCTCGTCCACCCGCTCCAGCGCCACCAGACCGCTGTTCAGGTGAAAGGCGCCGCGTAGCGCATCGCCCTGATGGAACAAATAGCCACCCTTGTCGAAATACAGCCGGGCCACCGCATGGGGAAACGGGCAGCCATCCAGGTGGAGCGAAGCGATGTGCGGCAGCTTCTGGCGGGCGTCGCCAATGTCATTCGTGAAATCACATGTATTCTTGAAATCGCACATGATTTCTCTCCTGGTCGGGAGATGGTCATGGTGTCATTTCTTAATGTGTAAAATCAATAAACAATTAGGTATGCCCGCAATCGTCTTTCTTCCATAAAGTAATCGTCATATTGCGGCGCGGTGAATGGAAGGCGCTTGCGTCCGGCCAGAACCCCCTTAAATCATTTGTCGAATGTTCGAGGATCGCCCGGGGTTGCCGCTGTTGGGACCCACGCGATCCGTCGCAGCGGAGGCATTCATGGATTTCGACAAATACAGCGAACGCTCCAAGGGCTTCGTTCAGGCGGCCCAGACCTTGGCCTTGCGGCATGGCCATCAGCGGCTGATGCCCGAGCACCTGCTGAAGGTGCTGCTGGATGACAAGGACGGCCTGGCCGCCAAGCTGATCAAGGCCGCCGGCGGCGACCACAAGAAGGCGCTGGCCGGGGTGGAAGCCGAGATCGCCAAGCAGCCCAAGGTGGAAGGGCCGGGGGCGGCGGGACTGCATCTGACCGGTGAACTGGCCCGCGTGTTCCAGTTGGCAGAGGAAGCGGCGACCAAGTCGGGTGACCAATACGTCACCGCCGAACGTCTGCTGCTGGCCCTGACCATGGGCGCCGGCACCGCGCCGGCGCGCATCCTGTCGGAAGCCGGGGTCAATCCGCAGGCGCTCAACCGCGCCATCGACGACATGCGCAAGGGCCGCAAGGCCAATTCCGCCAGCGCCGAGGATGGCTATGACGCCTTGAAGAAATACGCCCGCGACCTGACGGCCGCCGCGCGTGAAGGCAAGCTTGACCCGGTGATCGGTCGCGACGAGGAAATCCGCCGCACCATCCAGGTGCTGTCGCGCCGGACCAAGAACAATCCGGTGCTGATCGGCGAACCCGGCGTCGGCAAGACCGCCATCATCGAAGGGCTGGCCATCCGCATCGTCAACGGCGACGTGCCGGAAAACCTGAAGCTGAAAAGTCTGATGAGCCTCGACATGGGCTCGCTGATCGCCGGCGCCAAGTTCCGGGGCGAATTCGAGGAACGCCTGAAGGCGGTCTTGAGCGAGATCCAGGCCGCCAATGGCGACGTCATCTTGTTCATCGACGAAATGCACACCCTGGTGGGGGCGGGGGCGGCGGAAGGGGCCATGGACGCCTCGAACCTGCTCAAGCCGGCCCTGGCCCGCGGCGAGCTGCATTGCGTCGGCGCCACCACCCTCAACGAATACCGCAAGCATGTGGAAAAGGATGCGGCCCTGGCCCGGCGCTTCCAGCCGGTCTTCGTCTCCGAGCCCAATGTGGAAGACACCATTTCCATCCTGCGCGGCATCAAGGAAAAGTACGAGATGCACCACGGCGTGCGCATCTCGGATTCGTCGCTGGTGGCGGCGGCGACGTTGTCCAACCGTTACATCACCGACCGTTTCCTGCCCGATAAGGCCATCGATCTGGTGGACGAGGCGGCCAGCCGCCTGCGCATGGAAGTGGATTCCAAGCCCGAGGAACTGGACGAGATCGACCGCCGCATCGTCCAGTTGAAGATCGAGCGCGAGGCACTGAAAAAGGAACCCGATCCGGCCAGCCGCGACCGTCTGGTGACCCTGGAAGACGAACTGGTCGACCTGGAAGCCGACAGCGACCGCATCACCACTGAGTGGCGGGCGGAAAAGGACCAACTGGCCTCGGCCACCAAGCTGAAGGAACAATTGGACGCGGCCCGCATCGAGGCCGACAAGGCCCAGCGCGAGGGCCAGTACCAGAAGGCGGGTGAGTTGCTCTACGGCCTGATCCCCGACCTGGAACGCAAGCTGGCGACGGCGGACGCCGCCGAAGGTCGCATGCTCAACGAGGCGGTGACGGAAGAACACATCGCCGGCGTGGTGTCGCGCTGGACCGGCATTCCCGTCGACAAGATGCTGGCGGGCGAGCGGGAAAAGCTGCTGGACATGGAAAACCGGCTGAAATCAAGGGTGATCGGTCAGGATGAAGCCCTGGTGGCGGTGTCCAATGCCGTGCGCCGGGCCCGCGCCGGGTTGCAGGATCCCAACCGGCCCATCGGCTCGTTCCTGTTCCTGGGGCCGACCGGTGTCGGCAAGACCGAGCTGACCAAGGCCCTGGCCGAGTTCCTGTTCGATGACGAGACCGCCATGGTCCGCATGGATATGTCGGAATACATGGAAAAGCATTCCGTCGCCCGCCTGATCGGCGCCCCGCCCGGCTATGTCGGCTACGAGGAGGGCGGCGCCCTGACCGAGGCGGTACGGCGGCGGCCCTATCAGGTCATCTTGTTCGACGAGGTGGAGAAAGCCCACCCGGATGTCTTCAATGTGTTGTTGCAGGTGCTTGATGATGGCCGGCTGACCGACGGCCAGGGCCGTACGGTGGATTTCCGCAACACCCTGATCGTGCTGACCTCCAATCTGGGCTCGGACATCCTGGCCAATCAGGAAGACGGCCACGATTCGGGCGAGGTGCGCGACTTGGTGATGGAAGTGGTCCGCGCCTCGTTCCGACCGGAATTCCTCAACCGCTTGGATGAGATATTGCTGTTCCACCGTCTGGGCCGCGCCCATATGACCGGCATCGTCCAGATTCAGTTGGCGCGGCTGCGGCAATTGTTGGTCGATCGCAAAATCGTGCTGGATTTGGACGATTCCGCCAATGAATGGCTTGCGCAAAAGGGTTACGACCCTATCTACGGCGCACGTCCGTTGAAGCGGGTGATCCAGCGGGCTTTGCAAAATCCGCTGGCTGGTCTGATCCTGGAAGGGCGGATCAGCGATGGCGCCAAGGTTACGGTTTCCGCTCCGTCCGGGGTGCTGACCATCAACGGTCAGGCGGTGGAGTTAACCTGACGGCGCCGCCCTGACCGAAAGAATAGGGTGACGCAACGGCGGCGCATGACAGTGTAAAATGTGTGCGTAACCGGTTTGCAATACAGTAAACCACATGTTAGAAGGACGCCGCCCGGCAGAGCTGGGCGCCCCAAGACTGCAATCGGCCGGTACTCCGTCCCCCTCCCCCCCCACTAGGGGTGCTGGCCGCCAGGGCGGGGATGCCTTCGGGCATCCCCGTTCTGCATTCTCGCCGTAGGTTTTGCACGATGCGGGCCGTTCCGGCCCCACTCCGGCGCCGCGCGGGTTTGGTGCGGATTTCAGCCTGACCCGATCAGATCGAAATCCGCACTAATTGCTGAGTGCCGCCGATTTGCCCAGGGCATTGGCCGCCAGCCGGGTCGAGGGCGGTATTTTCGCCATCAGCGTATCGGTGTCGCGCTTGACCGCCTTGAAACGGTCGAGGTCGCGTCCGGCCAGCTTGATGCTGGTGGGCATCTTCACCGACAGCGGATTGATCTGGTCCTTGCCCTTCAGCACCTCATAATGCAGATGGGCACCGGTGGACCGTCCGGTCGAGCCGACGAAGCCGATGATCTGGCCCTGGCCGACCCGCTTGCCGGGACCGATGCCGGCGGCGATGCGGCTCATATGGGCATAGGCGGTGCCGAAGCCCGAGCCGTGGCGCAGGCGCACGTAATTGCCATAAGATCCGTTGAAGCCGGCGATCTCCACCGTGCCGTCACCGGCGGCCTGGATGGGGGTGCCGGTGGGGACGGCGAAATCGATGCCTTTATGCATCTTGGAATAGCCCAGGATGGGGTGATTGCGCATGCCGAAGCCTGACGAAATCTTGGCGCCGTCCACCGGAGTCTTCAACAGCGCTTTCTTGACGCTTTCGCCCTTGTCGTTGAAGTACTCGACCGTGCCCTGGCCGTTGTCGAAGCGGTACATGGCGATGGGATTGCCCGACAGGTTGACCGAGGCGAACAGCATCTCGCCATGGCGGACCAGCTTGCCCTTGGTGTCGTAGAAGCCTTCATAGACCACGGTGAACTCATCGCCCGACTGGATGTCGCGCTGAAAATCGACGTCGTAGGACAGGGCTTTGATCATGGCCATGATGATCTGGATCGGCACGCCGGCATTCTGGGCGCTCTCGAACAGGCTGGACTTGATGGTGCCGGTGTTGTGGGCCACCTGCTTGCTGACCTGGCGCATGGTCTCCATCGGGCCGAAACCGCCCTTGCCGTCGCGCTGGGCGCCGACCACGCGGATGGGATCGGCATTGAGGGAAACCATCTGGAAGCCGCCATGGCCGAAACCATGGGGCGACGTATCGAAGGTCACCTTGACCTTCTGCCCGGCCTTCAAGGCGCGCGGGTTGAAAATGCCGCGCAAGGCATCGATGGCCTGGGTCGCTTCCGGCCCATCCACACCGGCACGGGCGAGGACGTCACCCAGGGTGTCGCCGGAACCGACACGCACCTGGGTCTCCACCGGGCGGCTGGCCCGGTCCTCCAACTCGCTGTCGGTGGTCAGCGGTTGAGCGCGCACGGACAGTTCCGCTTCGGCGTCCATGAACAGGGGTGGGGGGCCATCGAAAAGGCTATCGGCATCATCGGCCAGGTGCACGAAGGGACGCGCGGCGAAGAAGGTGGCGATACCGGCTAGGCCGACAACGGCCACAGCCTTCATGGAACGCTTGATCTTGGCCGTGACGCGATTGGTCAATGGTCGGGTCCATCAATTTACCGTGATGCATGGGTTATCGCAGCCAGGGCGGGTGAAGGCAAGATTTTCCAGACTTAAATGATTCTTCGATGACCGCCTATTATATGAATCAGGCGCGCGCGCAGGATTCACTTTGAACAGCGAAAATCCTGGATTTCCGCCGCTTTGAGAAAAATGACGAGTCCGTGAAAAAGGGTTTGACGAGCGGGCGTAGAAAGCGGCCTCCCCGACGGACGGAGTGATCTGGAGGTTGGGGGCGCGGAGGGCGGCAACGGCTTCGCGGGGGTGTCGGGGACGAAAGTTTCGGGGGCCTTGAAAAAAGGGGTTGACGGCGGGGTGGTGCCGAGGTAGAAACCGCCCCTCGCTGATGCGACGAAGTATTCGTCAAGTCAACGGGAAGTAAAGCGGAGGTGATCTTCTCCGCTTGTTGCTGAAGGAAACTTCGGCGGCGCAAAAAAAGAGGTTGACGGCGCGCCGGCGTCGAGGTAAAAAACCGGCCCCGCTGAAACGGAGCGATCCGCTGAACGGGAAACGAGATTGGCGGAGGTGATCTTCTCCGCCGGGTGCTTCGGAAAAACGAAGGGCTGCAAAAAAACAGGTTGACGGCGCGCCGGGCGCTCTGATATAAGCCGGCCTCCCCGAAACGACGGGGTGCGGTGAGAACGGGAAGGCGGTGACGCCGGACGGACTTACCGATCGAAGGACGCAAGTTCTTCTGCTCTTTGACAAGGTGAAGACGCAAGGAAGGGATGCGCAGGCAGCGTCGGTCCGCAAACCGGAACCGACCTTAGCTTAAGCGCATCTAACAAGAAGCGTGTAAATTTTGCTTTGGACGAGCTCTGTTCCAAGCAGACTGAGGCAGTGATGTTTCAGGATGGCTTGGAAATCAACTTGAGAGTTTGATCCTGGCTCAGAACGAACGCTGGCGGCAGGCCTAACACATGCAA
>VBWB01000023.1 GCA_006218045.1 Stygiobacter sp. | reverse complement strand
CGCATGAAGATCGGCGTCATGTTCGGCAACCCGGAAACCACCACCGGCGGCAACGCGCTCAAGTTCTATGCCTCGGTGCGCATGGAAATCCGCCGTGTCGGCGCCATCAAGGACCGCGATGAGGTGGTGGGCAACCAGACCCGCGTCAAGGTGGTCAAGAACAAGCTGGCGCCGCCGTTCAAAGTGGTCGATTTCGACATCATGTATGGTGAGGGCATCTCCAAGACCGGCGAGTTGATCGATCTGGGCGTCAAGGCCAACGTGGTGGAAAAGTCTGGCGCTTGGTTCTCGTACAATTCGACCCGCGTCGGTCAGGGCCGCGAGAACGCCAAGCAGTTCCTGCGCGACAACCCGGCCATGGCCGCCGAGATCGAAGCCACCATCCGCGCCAATGCCGGCCTCGTGGCGGAAGCCCTGGCTGCCGGTCCCGGCGACCTGGACGGCAACGCTGCCGAGGACTGAGCGAGCTCATCCCGGCGAAGGCGGGGGCCATGCTAAATTTCGCGGCCTGAGCGCAAGATCGCGATTTGACCGCACGATATGGTGTGCTGAGGTGTGGATTCCCGCCTGCGCGATGTTATCCGGGGCGGAATGATCGGGACGGCATCCTCGGCGTGGATGGCGTCACGGACCGCACCGGAATCGTAGCGCATCGAGCCTTAAATGCGACGCATCGATCCTCTCAATCGTCATTCCCGCGTAGGGAATCCAGAGAATCGTGTCGGCATAAGCGCGTGACTCCTGGATGCCCGCCTTCGCGGGCATGACGGGATTTGCTGTGGGCGTGTTGCCGATTAAAAGCTCGCCACTCTAGCTAGAGGTCCGGCGGACGGATTACTCCTGCCGGCTTTGTTTACGCAAGCCTTCAAGCCCCAACCAGTTCCGTCTCCAGCCGCTGTTGCAGCAAGGCGGCTTCCTGCTGCTTGCGCCACATGTCGGCATAGCGGCCATCCAGCGCGATCAGTTCGCCGTGGCGGCCGCGTTCGGCGATGCGGCCTTTATCCAGCACGATGATCTCGTCGGCATCGACCACCGTGGACAGGCGGTGGGCGATGACGATGGTAGTGCGGTCCTTGGACACTTCGCGCAAGCTGGCCTGGATTTCCTTTTCCGTGTGGGTGTCAAGGGCGCTGGTGGCTTCGTCGAACAGCAAGATGGCCGGCGCCTTCAAGATGGTGCGGGCGATGGCGACGCGCTGCTTTTCGCCGCCCGACAGCTTCAACCCGCGTTCACCGACACGGGTGTCATAGCCTTCCGGCAACGAGGTGACGAAATCGTGGATGCGGGCCAGTCTGGCCGCCTGCTCGATTTCGTCCTGGCTGGCGCCGGGGCGGCCATAGGCGATGTTGTAGCGGATGGTATCGTTGAACAGCACGGTATCTTGGGGGACGATGCCGATGGCGGCGCGCAAGCTTGATTGCGTCACCGTGCGGATGTCCTGGCCGTCGATGGCGATGGCGCCGCCGGTGACGTCGTAGAAGCGGAACAGCAGGCGCGACAGGGTGCTTTTGCCGGCCCCCGATGGCCCGACGATGGCCACGCTTTGACCCGCCGGCACGGTGAAGCCGATGCCGTTCAGGATCGGGCGCGCTGGGTCATAGGCGAAATGGACGTCGTCGAAGCGCACGGCACCGCCGCTCACCCGCAGCTCTTGGGCGTCGTCGTTGTCGGTGATCTCGGCGTTTTCGCCCAACAGACGGAACATGGCTTCCATGTCGGTCAGCGATTGTTTGATCTCGCGATAGACGAAGCCCAGGAAGTTCAAGGGCAGGTAAAGCTGCACCAGATAGGCGTTGACCAGGACGAAATCGCCTAAGGTCAGGCTGCCGTTGGCGACGCCGTCGGCGGCCATCAGCATCACCGCGGTCAGGCCGACGGCGATGATGGCGCCCTGGCCCATGTTCAGCATGGCCAGGCTGACCTTGCTTTTCACCGCCGCCTGTTCATAGCGGGCCAGCGACTGGTCGTAGCGCGCCGCCTCGTGCGCTTCGTTGCCGAAATATTTGACCGTCTCGAAGTTCAACAGCGAATCGATGGCCTTGGTGCTGGCCTGCTGATCGGTTTCGTTCATGGCGCGGCGGAACTTGGTCCGCCATTCCGTCACCCCCAGGGTATAGGCGATGTAGATGGCGATGGTGCCGAAGGTGACCAGGGCGAAACGGGAATCGTACAGGCTCCACAACACCACGGTGACCATGCCGATTTCCAGCAATGTCGGCAGGATGTTGAACAGCATGAAGTTGAGCAGGAACTCGATGCCCTTGGTGCCGCGTTCGATGGAGCGCGACACCCCGCCGGTCTGGCGGTCCAGGTGGAAGCGCAGGGCCAATCCGTGCAGGTGGCGGAACACGCGCAGGCCGACGGCGCGGATGGCGCCCTGGCCGACACGGGCGAAGGCGATGTCGCGGGCTTCGGAAAACACTCCCGACAGGATGCGCGCCCCGCCATAGGCCAACAGCAGCAGGACCGGCACGGCGATCATGGCTTGTTGGGGGGTGATGGTCAGCGCATCCACCGTCTGTTTGTAGATCAAGGGCACCAGCACGGTGATCACCTTGGCCAGGGCGAGAAAGCCCAGGGCGGCGACCACGCGGGCGCGCAGACCGGTTTCGCCCGGCGGCCACAGATAGGGCAGCAGGGCACGGAGGGTGGACAGGTCATTCCGTCGGCCCGATTGGGGATTGCGGAAGTAATTGGAGGGGTCTCTGCGTCGCATGGCCTTTAAGATGGGGCATGAAAAAAATTGTGCAACAGCGCACTAACGCACAGGAGCCGCCATTGCCCCCGCTTTTCCCCATGTTTATTGTGGGGCCATGCGTCACCCCACCATGCTCCATAGCGGCGATATCGACTGGAAGACCGTGCGCGTGCTGTTGTTCAGCCGCGACGATGGCTTCCGCTTTCTGGTGCGCCAGACCTTCCGCAAGCTGAACGTGCGCGAGATTCTGTCCACCAGCGTCTCCGCCGATGCCACGCCGATGATGGGGCAGGGGCCGGACATCGCCTTGCTGGATCCTGAAGGCGATCTGGACATGGCGCAGGCTTTCCTGCAACGGGTGCGCGCCGCTGATGCCGACATGCCGGTGTTGCTGATCGGGGCAAGTTCGGACAAGGAGATGCTGGGCCGCTTCCTGCCCCTGGGGCTGGAAGGGGTGGTGCCCAGGCGGGTGTCGGGGCATGAACTGACCCACCGGGTCAGCAGCGCCATGAAGAATCCCTCACGTCTGCCGGTCCCGGCGGTCAAGCCGGTCACCGCCCTGGACCGACCGGTGGCGCCGCCGCCGGTGCCGACGGTGGTGGCGGGGCACGCGGCCACGCTGGCGCCGCTGTCGCGATCCTCCTCATACGTGCCGCCGCCACCGCTGTCGACCAGGACCGGCGGTCGTCTGGACGATGGCGATATCCTGGAAACGCCAGCCCAGGCCAAGCGCGATTACAGCTTGATCGACGAGGCCGACGACGAAGCCCGCAGACTGGCGGAAAAGCGTAAGAAACGCTGGCTGGAAGAATTGGCGCGCGAGGGCAAGGCGCCGAAAAAGGGCAAGGATGTGGCCACGCTCGACGTGTCCGCCATCGTCGCCGCCCATGCCCTGTGGCTGCACTCTCAGGGGGCCGAGGGCCAACGGGCGGTGTTCAACCAGATGGATCTGGGCGGGGCCGATCTGTCGGGAGCCATTTTGGCCAATGCCTCCTTCCGCGAGGTCGATTTGTCCGACGCCTTCATGGCCGAATCACGATTGGACGGCGCCGATTTCCGCTATGCCGTGCTGGGTGCCGCGCAATTGGGCGGCGCCAATCTGGGGGTGGCGCAATTGCGCCACGCCGATATGCGCCTGGCCAATCTGGAAGGGGCGCAATTGCGCGGCGCCGACCTGTCCGGCGCCCGCCTGTCCGGGGCCAAGCTGGACGGTGCCGACTTCGCCGGCGCCACCTTGATGGGCTGTGACCTGTCCCGGACCGATCTGTCCAAGGTCGAGAACCTGACCCAGGGGCAGGTGGGAAAAACCCTGTGCTCGCTGGAAACCCGGCTGCCGCCCGGTCTGTCACGACCGGTCAAGGATTGTTGAAATAACAGTCATTTAAGTGTGCAAAAGCTGTCCACTTATGGCTATGCTGCACGGGGAGAAGCACACAGGGGGAGTTTCCGTGGCACCAGTGGACGCCCTGCGTCTACGGCGGGTGATTGTGACCTATGCCATCCTGGCCATGGTCACCGTCGGCATCGTCGTCGCCATCCTGGCCATCACACCGTTGGCCTTGCGCCTGCGGGAAGACGCGTTGGCGGCATTGCGGCACGAACTGACGCTCAAGGTCATGGCCGGCGGCGAGGTGGCGGCACGCGCCGTCAATCTGGCCCAACAGGTGACCAGCCGCACGGTGATCCGGCAGAAACTGGAAAGCTACAACCAGGGCGAAACCGGTCTGGACGAGTTGCGCGCCTTCACCGCCGACAAGCTGGGGGATGCCCTGACCCTATCCCCCGATCTGCTGGGCATCATCCGTTTCGCCGCCGACGGCGAGAGGGTGGCGGTGTTGGGCAAGGTGGCGGGGGCGGAAAACATGGCGCCGCTGGCGGCGCCGCGCCTGTCCGTTTCCCTGGCCCAAGGCGGGAATGGCCCGGTTCTGGTGGTGGCCGCCCCCATCATCGGTCGCGGTGGCGTCCTGGCCGGGACCGATCTGGTGGTGGTCTCCGGCCAATCGCTGCATGCGGTGGTGGACGAGGTGCGGGCCTTGCGCGGCCACACCCAGGCGGCGCTGATCGACCCGACCGTATCCGCGCGGGTGATCCTGGCCTCGCATGAGAATTTTACCCTGGATACCGCCGGGGCCGATCTGGTCGGTCTGGCCCAGCAGCGCGGGCCGGTGCAGATGGCGGAACAAGACGGCGTGGTCCTGGCCGCCGCAGCCTTGCCCGGAACCCGCTGGGTGCTGCTGCTGCGGTTGCCGGCGGGGGAGGCCACCGCCGCCGTCGACGCCTTGCTGCTGTGGGTGATGGTGGCCGCCGGACTGGTCATCGCCTTGGGGGTGTGGGGGTTGCGATGGCTGCTACAGCCCTTGACCGGCGCCTTCATCGTCCATTCCGCCGACATGACCCGGCAGATCGCCGAATTACGGCAGGCGCAAAGCGAATTGGCGGCGAAAAGCCACGATCTGGCCCTGTCCAACGCCGAATTGCAGGAATACGCCTATGCGGCGTCGCACGACCTGCAAGAGCCGGTGCGCACCATCATCGGCTTCGCCCAATTGCTGGAGCGGCGCTATCGCGGCCAGATGGGATCGGAAGCCGACGAGTTCATCGACTTCATCGTCGAGGGGGCGGAACGCATGCGCCGTCAGATCAACGATCTGTTGTCCTATGCCCGCCTGGGCCGGGGCGAGCCGGTACAGGAAGACGTCAATATGGACAAGGTGGCGGCCGAGGCGATCCAGTCCCTCGCCGCCGCCATAACCACCAGCGGCGCCGTGATCGAGGTCGAGCCCTTACCCATGGTCCGGGGCGGGCGCGACGCCCTGTCGCGTTTGTTGCAGAATCTGATGGCCAATGGCCTGAAGTTCACCAAGCCCGGCGAAGCACCCCATATCCAGCTCGGCGCCAGGGATTGCAGCGATCCCGGCTGGGCCGAATTCATCCTTCGCGATCACGGCATCGGTATCGCCGCCGATTATCACGAACGCATTTTCCGTATGTTCGAGCGCCTGCACCCGCGCGGCCAGTACGAAGGCAGCGGCATCGGTCTGGCCATTTGCCGCAAGGTGGTGGAAATGCATGGCGGGCGCATCTGGGTCGAGTCGAAGCCGGATGAAGGCTGCGCTTTTCACTTTCTGCTGCCCAAGGCCTGATCACGGGGAACGATCACGCCTGGATGCTGGTCGGCCCGCTCTGGTCGGTGCGGATGTCGATCCAGCGCCCGCCGGCCTGAAAGGCGACGCTGCCCTTGGTGCCGACCAGTTCCGACGCCTGGGTGAAGATGTGCATGATGTCCATGCGCATCTGCTGCGGCAGCGGCTCGCCGGTGCGGATGATCAGGTCGAACAGCTTGTCCTCGCGCCGCACCAGCCCATCCAGTTGCAGCCGGCCCAGGCTGGTCAGGTTGAAATCCAGAATGAAACGCTGGTCGCCATTGGCGCTGCCGGCCTGATTGCGGCCATCGTCACCACTGGTGCCGCGCACGAACAGGTGGATGGGATCGACCTGACCGCCATGGGCGAAGGGCATGGTGTGCAACCGCCAGTCGCCGCCGCCGACCGGCCGGCCGGCCTCTTCCGATAACGCCGACAGATCGGCTTTCAGCCGCTCGGCCAGATCGCGGCGCCCGGCCTTGTCCAGCGCCTTGGTGGTGCTGTCGCCGATGATGCCGCGGGAATCGCCGGTGCGCATGGCCCCGGTGAAGGCGACCATGGCGGCGGCCAGACGCGGCCCCGCCTGGGGGATGGTCCGCATCATCATGTCCAGCGCCTGACGGTCGTTGATGGCCAGGGTTTCCATGGTGTCGGTCAGGGCCGGCCAGCCTTGGGCGGTCAGGCCCTCGGGTTTGGCGGCGGCCACGATGGGCGGCGGGGCGGCGGCGGGATTGGGCGGAGCCACCACCTCAAGCCGGATGACGCTGCCGACGGCGACCGGTTGGGCGGTGGGAATGGCGATGGTGCCGATCCGGGTGGCGAGTACCGCTTGCCCGCCGGGGGGGTGGGCGGTGACGGTGCCGCTCAGAATGGGCAGCGCCCCGCTTGCGGATGGGGCCGTGGCGGTCGCCGGCAGGGGCGGCGCGGTGCCGCCGGGCGTCATCGGCTGCGGCCCCACGGGTTTATGCGGTCCCCCTTGCTGGGCGGCTTGAGCCGGGTTCGGCGTATTGCCGGCCTGGAAATCGTCGGTGGGCGTGGCGGCGGGATTTTGGCCGGTCTGGACCTGGGGCGGCTGGATGCCGGCGATGCGCACGGTCAATTGGGTGCCGGCGGGCAGATTGTTGGGCAATCCGTCGGCGGCGGTGGTCGGACCGGGCGGTCCGCCGGGATTTTGCGCCGGGCGAATGAGGGTGGCGGTGATGCCCGGCGCCCACGCGCTCTGTGGGGGGGCGCCGGCGGTTTGCACGCCGTGCTGGGCGGGATTTGCCGCATTGGTTTGGAGGGTGGTGCCTAAGACGCCGCCGGCCAGAACCGGCCCGCCCAGAACGCCCGGCGGCAATGCGGTCAGAGCGGCCCCACCCAGGGCCCGACCATTGACGGCCATCAGCGACAGGGCGCCATTGGGACCGGCTTGCAGCAACAGCCGCGCCCCTTCGGGGATGGGCGGCAAGGTGGCCGGCGGCAGCACTTTCAATTGCAGCGGGCCGTCGGCGGTCATCACTTCCAGCACGCCCTTGGTCGGGCGGGCCTGGGCCATGGCCTCGATCAGGGCGCCGGCGGGCAAGCCGGCCAAGGCCTTGGCATCTCCCGTCACGCTGACCGGCACCGGTCCGGCGCTGCTGGTGGGCGGCGCCGGATTGGCCGAGGGCGGCAGGATCGCCGACATGGCGCCTTAGGTCCTGAGCAAACGCTCGACGATCGCTTCCACGTCGGCGGCGGCTTCGGAATTGGGCGAGCGGGTCAGGATCGGCGTCTGGTTGCGGATGGCCTCGCGCACCTTGAGATCGCGGCGGATGACGCCGGCCAATTGCGGACTGATTTTCAGGAATCCTTCGCAGGCCTTCAACAGCGTGTTGTAGATGCGCTCGCCCTCGCGGGTGGAATTGGCCATGTTGACGACGATGCGCATGTCGGTGCCGGGTCGCTCCATGTGGGTGACCTTGATGAAGGCATAGGCATCGGTCAGCGAGGTCGGTTCGTCGGTGGTCACCACCATGATGGTGCCGGCCTGCTGGGCGAAGTTGCGGGTGGTCTTCTCGACCCCGGCACCCAGATCGACCACCACCTTGTCATAGGAATTGGACAAAACCACCAGATCGTCGCCCAGCAATTGCAGGCGCGACAGCGGGATATTGGCGAGCGTGCCGCTGCCCGAGCGTCCGGCCAGGATGTCGAACCCACCCTCGGTAAAGGGCATGCAGGCCTGGTTCAGGGTCATGCGCCCGGCGACGACGCTGCCCAGATCGGTTTTCGGCATCAGGCCCAGTTGGATATCGACATTGGCCAAACCCAGATCGCCGTCGAACAGCAGAACCTTGCGCCCGGCCCGCGACAGCGCGTGGGCCAGGGTGATGGAAAACCACGTCTTGCCGACGCCGCCCTTGCCCGAGGCCACCGCCATGACGTTGCGGCCCTTGGCCCGCGGCGCGGGGCGGGGCGCCAAAGAGGGAAGATCGCTTGCCGTCGTCATGATGCGGGTGCCTCGTCGGTCCAGAAGGTTTCGCTTTGTTTTTCAGGGGCGGGCGCTTGCGGCAGCAGCAACCGGGCCAGGGAAAGGGCGGAAATGGGGGCGAGGCCGCTGGCCACGTGCGGACTGGCCGAGACGTCGCACAGCGCCAGTTGCGCCGCCTCGGCGGCGGCCAGCATGGCGCCCAGGCGCCGCGTGGTGTCGAGCCGGGTGGTGAACAGGCGGGTAGCGCCGATACCGGCGAAGGCCTCGGCCATCTCCGCCGCCTCGAACGGGTCGCCGCCGGCGGCCATGACCAGCAAGGGCTCGACATCGGCGGCTTCGATCAGGGCTTGCAGGAAATCCAGGTCCGATTGCTTGAACGGGTTCAAGCCGGGGCTGTCGATGACGATCAGATCGAACATGCCGGTGGCGTTCTCCACCGATCTGCGCAACGCATCGGGGCCGCGGGCGCGCACCAGTTCGATTTCCATGATGCGGGTGAAGGCGGCTAATTGTTCCACCGCGCCGGCGCGCATGTTGTCGCAGGTGATGAGGCCGACATGGCGTTGTTTCAGCACCGAGCGCGCCGCCAGCTTGGCGGCGGCGATGGATTTGCCCGATCCGGGCGGGCCGATCAGCATGAACGGCCTGGGGGCGGAATGTTCCGGCAAGGCGGCAAAGGTGAAGCCGGCCTCAAGCGCGGCGGCGCAGGCCAAGGTGGGGTCGGTGATGTCCGAGGTGCGGGCGGCGTTGACTAGGCGCTCCAGCAGCCGGGGCGGCAGATTGTGGTTTTCCAAGGCCGCCTTGATCGCGTCGGCGGCCGAGGAAAGGCTGGATTCCTCCAGCATTTCCGCCACCGCCAGATCGGCGTCGGCGGGCTCCAGGGCAGCGGTGATGCGCACACCTTTGGAGCCGGCGGCCCGCTGGGTCGAGACGATGATCGCCTCGTCGCCCAGTTCGATGCGGACCAGCTCCATGGCCTCGGCCATGGTGGGGGCGGTGAAGGATTTGAGCCTCATGGCCTAAGCGCCCCCTCGATCATATCCGCCCCCCATCAGATTTGTCCCAGCGTCTTGATTTTGGCCTTGGGATGGATTTCCGCCTGACTCATCACCACGGTGATGGGGCGGAAGCGTTCGATGATCGAGCGCACATAGGGGCGCACCATGGGGCTGGTCAGCAGCACCGGGGTTTCACCTTGCATGGCGAAGCGCTCGAAGGTCTGGCGGGTGCGGGTGATGAAATCCTGCAATTGCGACGGCGACATGGACAATTGCTTTTCCTCGCCCTGGCCGACCAGCGCCTCGGCGAAGGCCTGTTCCCATTCCGGCGACAGCGTCACCAGCGGGATGAAGCCCTGATGGCCGGTATTGAGGTCGGAAATCTGCCGGGCCAGACGCGAGCGCACATGCTCGGTGATCATGGTGACGTTGCGGGTGTGGCCGCAGGCCTCGGCGATGCCTTCCAGGATGGTGGACAGGTCGCGGATGGAAATGCGTTCGTTCAGCAGGTTCTGCAACACCCGCTGCAAGCCGCCGATGGTGATCTGCGACGGGATCAGTTCGGCCACCAGCTTCTGGTGTTCCTTGTCCAACTCGTCCAGCAGCTTCTGGGTCTCGGCATGCGACAAAAGCTCGGACATGTTGTCCTTGATCACCTCGGTCAGGTGGGTGGTGATGACGGTGGGCGGATCGACCACGGTATAGCCGCGGAACAGCGCTTCCTCGCGGTTGGTGGGGTCGACCCACATGGCCGGCAGGCCGAAGGTGGGTTCCTTGGTCTTCTCGCCCGGCAGGGTGATGTCGTCGCCCCTGGGGTCCATGATCAGCAATTGGTTGGGGCGCAAATCGCCGCGCCCCGATTCCACTTCCTTGATGTAGACCACATAGGTATTGGCCGGCAGTTGCATGTTGTCCTGGATGCGCACGCTCGGCATGACGAAGCCCACCTCGGCGGCCATGGCCCGACGCAAGCTCTTGATCTGGTCGGTCAGCTTGACGCCCTTGGGATTATTGATCAGCTGCAACAGGCCATACCCCAGTTCCAGCCGCACCATGTCGATGCGAAGGGCGGTGGAAATGGGTTCTTCCGCCACCGGCGCGCTCTGGCGGGCCTTTTCCTCGGTCTCGATGGTCTCGCGTTCGGTCTTGGCCCGCTGGGTCTTGTCGAGGAAGAAGGCGCCGGCGGCCATGCCGCCGCCCAGCAGGGCGAAGGGCAAAAACGGCATGTTGGGAACCAAGGACAGCAGGAAGATCAGGCCGGCGGCGGTGCCGACCGCGCGCGGATAGCCGGCCAACTGGCCATAAAGCGCCTTGTCGACGCTGTCTTGAACGCCGGCCTTGGTCACCAGCATGCCGGCGGCCACCGACACCAACAGCGCCGGCACCTGGGTCACCAGACCGTCACCGACGGTCAGTTTGGTATAGAAATCGGCGGCCTGGGAAAAGGTCAGGTTGTTCTGGGCCATGCCGATGATCATGCCGGCGACCAGATTGATACCGGTGATCAACAGGCCGGCGACGGCGTCGCCACGCACGAACTTCGAGGCGCCGTCCATGGCGCCGAAGAACTGGCTTTCCTGTTCCAGTTCCGAGCGGCGCTTTTTGGCGTCGCTTTCGTCGATCAAGCCGGCGGACAGATCGGCGTCGATGGCCATCTGCTTGCCCGGCATGGCGTCCAAGGTGAAGCGCGCCGCCACTTCGGCGATACGGCCCGAGCCCTTGGTGATGACGACGAAATTGACGATCACCAGGATGGCGAAGACGATGATGCCGATGACGAAATTGCCGCCCATGATGAATTCGGCGAAGGCGGCGATGACCTGGCCGGCGCCTTCGACGCCTTCATGGCCGTGACCCAGGATCAGACGGGTGGACGCCAGATTCAGCGCCAGCCGGATCAGGGTGGACAGCAGCAGAACGGTGGGGAACGAACTGAATTGCAGCGGCTTCTCGATGAAGATCGAGACCATCAGGATAAGGACGGATACGGTCAGCGAAAAGGCCAGGCCCATATCCAGCAGCCAGGGCGGCATGGGCAGGATGAGGACGGCGAGGATGAACACCACGCCGACGGCGAGCATGACGTCGCCGCGCTTGGCGGCGGAGGAAAAGCGGCCCCAAGCGGCGCGGGCTTCACCCCCGCCGGCCATGCTGCCCTGTGCCGGTCCGTCAGCCATGGATCATTCCCATCAATAAGCCGGCTCGCCGCCGGCGGGCGGCGGCACGGGGACGCCTTCCTCGGAATACTGCTTCAACTTGTTGCGCAGCGTGCGGATGGAGATGCCCAGGATGTTGGCGGCATGGGTGCGGTTGCCCAGGCAATGGGACAGCGTGTCGATGATCAGGTCGCGTTCCACCGCCGCCACGGTCTTACCGACCAGACCGCTGGTGTTGCCGCCCATGACCGATTGCGCCACTTGGGCCACCTGGGCCACCACCGGGTCTTGCTGTCCGGCCAGGGGGGCGCCGGTCAACAGGATGGCCTCGGGGCCGATTTCGTGGCCCGAGGCCAG
This sequence comes from Stygiobacter sp., assembly GCA_006218045.1. Lineage (GTDB taxonomy): Bacteria > Pseudomonadota > Alphaproteobacteria > Rhodospirillales > Magnetospirillaceae > Magnetospirillum. Next base: position 24,462 of record VBWB01000023.1, on the reverse strand, counting down.
CAGCACGGCGCGATGCATGGTGTTTTCCAGCTCGCGCACATTGCCGCGCCAGGAATGGCGGACCAGCATCTGGCGGGCCTCGGCGGTGATGGGTCGGACCGGGACGCCGTTGATCTCGGCGTATTTGCGACCGAAGTGATCGGCGAGGACGGCGATATCAAGGGGACGTTCGCGCAACGACGGCAGGATCAGGTTGACCACGTTCAGGCGGTAATACAGATCCTCGCGGAAGCCGCCTTGGCGAACATATTCCTCCAGGTTGCGGTTGGAGGTGGCGACGATGCGCACGTCGATCTTGACCGGCTGGCCGCCGCCGACGCGGTCGATTTCCTTTTCCTGGATGGCGCGCAGCAATTTGGCTTGCAGGCGGATATCCATTTCCGAGATTTCGTCCAGCAGCAATGTGCCGCCGGTGGCTTCCTCGAACTTGCCGATACGCCGGGCGACAGCACCGGTGAAGGCGCCCTTCTCATGGCCGAAAAGCTCGCTTTCCAGCAGGTTTTCCGGGATGGCGGCGCAGTTGACGGCAACGAAACGACCCTTGGCCCGGGGGCTTTTGTTGTGGATGAAACGGGCCATCAGCTCCTTGCCGGTGCCCGATTCCCCGGTCACCAGGATGGACGCATGCGAGCCGGCCACCTGCTCGGCCAGCTTCATGGTCTGGATCATGCGCGGGTCTTTATAGATGATGGCATGATTTTCGTCGGTGACGGCGGCAAGGACGGCGGCGATCAGCTCGGCGTCGGGGGGTAGCGGAATATATTCCTTGGCGCCGGCCTTGATGGCGCGCACGGCGGCCGAGGCGTCGGAGGCGATGCCGCAGGCGATCACCGGCAGCACGATGCGTTCGCTTTCCAGGCATTCGATCAGGCGATGAACGTCGCGGCGGACATCGATCATCACCAGATCGGCGCCCTGGCCGCGCAGAACTTCCATGCCCTGGTCGACGTCCTCGGCGATGCTGACCTTGGCGCCGCGCGCCATGGCGATCTGGCTGGCGGCACCGATCTGGCCGTCCATCGCCCCGATGATCAGAAGTCGCATGCCCTGCCCCCTTAACCGCGTTCGGTCTTGATGATTTCGGTCATGGTCACGCCCAGGCGATCTTCCACCACCACCACTTCGCCACGGGCGACCAAGCGATTGTTCACATAGATGTCGATGGCCTCACCCACCTTGCGGTCCAGTTCGACCACGGCGCCGCGCCCCAGCTTCAGCAATTGGTTGACCTGCATGTTGGCCTTGCCGAGGACGGCGGACACCTGCACCGGGATGTCGTAAACGGCTTCCAGGTCACGGGCCGAGCGTGGTCCCTCCGCCAATTCCACGGCCCGGCTTTCGTTTTCCGGGATGAAGTCGTTCAGTTCAAAATCGGCCATATCATTCGTCCTCCAGAACCAGGCTTAAGGCCCGGTCTATTCCGCATCGCTTTCCTGGCGGCGTTCCGGTGGCGCCAGGGCGCGTTCCACCGCCGCGTCAATATCGGCCATCAGCCGGGCCTGGTCGCGTTCGGCCCCACCATCGGTCCATTCCACCCGGCAATCGCCCAGGGGCAGGCGATCATCGGCCTGCACCACCACCCGGCCCTCGAAGCCGCGGCTCTGGACCACCGCCTCCAATTGGGTGCGCACGCCGTCCACCAGGGGGGCGGCGACGCGGACGATGATGCGCGGTTCGTCCAGCACATGGCCGACCACTTCCTCCACCACCCGGGTCACCTCGTCGAAGGCGTGGCGTTCGCATGCCGCCGGCAGCATTTTCTTCAATACCGCCATGGCCACCCGCACGGCGGCCCTGGCATTGGCGTCGTTGGCGTCGTCCTGCTGGCGGCTCACCCCGTCCATCTGCTGGGTCAGCGTCGCCAGGGCGGTGGCCAACAGGCGTTCGGTGGCGGCGCCCGCCTCTTCCAGCCCGGCTTCGCGGCCCTCGTTGAAAGCGGATTCGCGGGTCAGCAGCAAATCCTCTTCCGAGAACATGGGTGGCGGCGGCTCCGCCTCGTCCTCGGCCTCTTCCTCGTCCTCGGGTTCCTCTTCCTCGGCCCGGTGATGGGCGGTCTGGGCCGGCGGCGGACGGCCGAAATCCAGGTCGAACATGTATTTGCGATCGACCATGGGTTAGTACACCAACTCGTCTTCTTCGCGGCCTTCGGAAATGACGATCTGGCCCGACGCCGCCAATTCCTTCGCCATCACCACGATCAGCGACTGGGCCTGATCGACGTCGCGCAGACGCACCGGCCCCTGGGCCTCCATGTCCTCGCGCAGCATCTTGCCGGCGCGTTCGGACATGTTCTTGAAGAACAGATCCTTGATGGCGTCGGAAGCGCCCTTGAGCGCCAGGGCCAGCTTGTCCTTTTCCACCTGCCGCAGCAGGGTCTGGACGCCGGAGGCATCGAGGCGAACCAGATCCTCGAAGGTGAACATCAGCGCCTTGATCTTTTCCGCCGATTCGCGGTTGCGTTCTTCCAACGCCGACATGAAGCGGTTTTCGGCGTTGCGGTCGAGGTTGTTGAAGATGTCGGCCATCATTTCGTGGGCATCGCGGCGCTGGGTGCGGGCGAGGTTGGTCATGAACTCGGTGCGCAGCGTCTTTTCGACGCCGTCCAACACTTCCTTCTGCACCGCCTCCATGCGCAGCATGCGCATCACCACTTCCATGGCGAAGTTTTCCGGCAGGATCGAGAGGACGCGGGCGGCATGGTCGGGCTTGATCTTGGCCACCACCACCGCCACGGTCTGCGGGTATTCGTTCTTCAGGTAATTGGCCAGCACCGCTTCGTTGACGTTGCCCAGCTTGTCCCACATGGTGCGACCGGCGGGGCCGCGGATTTCTTCCAGGATCTGTTGGACGCGGTCTTTCGGCAGCGACTTCATCAGCAGCCGTTCGGTGGTGTCGACCGAGCCGACCAGCGAGCCGGTGGACGACAATTGGTCGGCGAATTCCACGAACAATCGTTCGACGATGGAAGACGACACCGTGCCCAAGGACGCCATCACCTGCGACAATTCCTTGATCTCGTCGTCGCCCATCATGGAGAACAGCTTGACCGAGTGATCCTCGCCCAAGGACAGCATCATGATGCCCGCCTTTTGCGGGCCGCTCAGCGAGCGGTAATCCTCTTTTACGCGGGCCATGGCGGCGGGCTCCTAAACGGCTCAGGCTTCCTGGTAAAGCCAGTTGCGGATGATGGACAGGGCTTCTTCCGGGTGCTTGTCGACGATTTCGCCGATTTTCCTTATGGACGAGGCCTTCACGCGGCCTTCCACCTTGTCGATGTCGATCAGTTCGTCGGCGATCACCTCTTCCTCGCCGCCCAAGGCGGGGGCGGGAACGGCGGGGGCCCCGGGACCGGCCAGTTGCGGCACGCCCGAGCCGTCGGCGGTCAGCAGGCGACGCCCGTCGGGACCGACCTGGCCTTGCATGCTTTCGATGGCGCGACCGATGAGCGGGCGCAGCACCAACAGCAGGAACAGGATGGCGACGATGGACAGACCCAGGTTCGAGGCGATCTTCTCGACGAAGTCGCGGCGCATGCCGAAGATGAACTCGCCCGGTTCCTCGGCGGCGTATTGTTCCTCGCCGCCGGCGAATTGCATGGACACCACCTTGACCTGATCCTGACGCGAACGGTCGAAGCCGATGGCGTTCCTGACCAGTTCCTCCAGCTTGGCGGTTTCCTCGGGGCTGCGGTCGCGATAGGTCTTCTTGCCGTCGGCGGCGACGTCATAGACGCCGTCGACCAGCACGGCGGCGGTGATGCGGCGGACCTCGCCCATCTCGCGCACGGTGTTCTTGACCTTCTTGGAAATCTCGTAATTGACGGTTTCCTGGGTCTTGGCCGCCTTGGACGACGATTTGTTGCCCGAGGCGGCGCTGGCATTGGGGTCGGGCAGGTTGTTGGTGACGGAAACGTTGGGGGTGTCGCCGTCCTGGTTTTCCTCGTTCTCGTTGACGGTGACCTGGCTGCGCACCACCTGGCTTTCCGGGTCGTAGGTCTCCTCGGTGGTGACGGCGCGCGACAGATCCATTTCCACCGACACTTCGGCGCGCACGCGGCCCGGCCCGAGCGAACGTTCCAGCATGCTTTCCACCGTGCGGGCCAGCCGGTTCTCGGTGCTCATCTTCAGGGCTTCGGCGTTTTCGGAGGCGACTTCCTGGTCGTTGTCATAGCCCTTGGCCAGCAGCGTTCCCTTGTCGTCGACGATGGAGATGCGGTTGGGCTTCATCTTGGGCACCGCCGCCGCGATCAGGTGCTGGATGGCGGTGACCTGGGCCTTGTCCAGGCGGGCGGCACCTTGCATCTTCAAAATGACCGAGGCGCTGGGCTCGTTGGCTTCGCGGGCGAAGGCCTCGCGCTTGGGCAGCACCAGATGGACGCGGGCGACCTTGACCTTGTCGATGGCGCGGATGGTGCGGCTGAGTTCGCCTTCGAGGGCGCGGACGTAATTGATGTTCTGCTGAAAGCTGGTCGACGACAGGGCGTCTTGCTTGTCGAACAGTTCATAGCCGGCGACGCGGCCCACCGACGGCATGGCCTGTTCGGCCATGCGCACGCGCAGTTCGTTTTTGCGGTCCTTGGGCACCCAGACTTCGGTGCCGTCCTTCCTGACCTCGAACGGCACCTTGTCGGCGGCCAGCTTCTCGACGATGGCCTTGGAATCGCCCATCTCGAGTTCGCCATACAGCAATTCCATCTGCGGCGCGGCGACGCGGCTCATCAGATAGATGAAAAAACCCAGGATCGACACGCCGACGCCGGCGATCGCCGCCAAGCGCATGGGGCCAAGGCCACGCATCATCTGCATAAAGGCGTTCACGTCGTTACCATCCCAAGCCGGCGGACACGGTGGGCACAAAGCCCATGTGTTGCAGATTAGGCCAGCAAGCTTTTAAGGAAGGTTAATACCCGGCAAACTTTGCCGGGTGATGGTTGGGCCGGCCTTCGGCCCACGAAGCCCGCGCGGCTGAGCGGGCCCGTCCACGGGCCGCGCTTCGCGCATAGCCAAACAATCCGGCCTCAGCCCAAAACTCAGCGCAGCGGCGGGGCATACAGCAATCCGCCTTCGCTCCACAATGCGTTCTGGCCGCGGACGATGCTCAAGGGGGCAAGGTTGCGGGCGAAGATTTCGCCGTAATTGCCGACGCTGGCGATGATTCGTCTGGCCCAGGCCTGGTCCAGGTGCAGATTGGCGCCGAAGCCGGCTTCCTCGCCCAGCAGGCGGCGCAGTTCGGTATCGGCGGCGGGCACGCTTTCAAGGTTGTATCGCCCCAGGCCGCGGGCCTCGGCGATGATCGGGACCAGCATGGACCAGCGGACGATGGAAAACCACTCGGGGTCGGTGTTGGTGATCGCCGGCCCCAAGGGCTCACGCGAGATGATGGTGTCGAGCAAGACCCAGGATGGCTGCATGGCGGCGCGGCGGCTTTTCTGTGCCGCCAGTTCGGTGCTGTCGCCGGTGACGGTGCCGCAACGGCGCTCGGCGAAGGCGCTGAATTTTTCCTCGCTCGACGACAGGGCCAGCACCTTGGCGGCGCTTTTGCGCCGGGTCAGGTATTCCGCCAGATTGTTGGCCGAGGTGGTGCCGCTTTGCACGCAGATGGTCGAGGACCCTGCCCATGGATCGGCGAGGTCGGCCCATTTCATGAATCCCTGGCCATCATAGAAGGTGATGACGGGAAAGCTGGCCATCATGGAGGTGTCACGGTCGAAGGTCCAGGTGGTCATGCCGAAGGCCACGTCCAACTCGCCCTCGGCCAGGGCGTGGAACTTGTATTTGGTGGTGACCCGCTGCACCTGGATGGCCTGGGGGTTTTTCAGGACGGCGGCGGCGATGGCCCGGCACAGATCCACCTCCAGCCCCGCCGGCATGCCGCGCTCATCGAAGCCGCCGAATCCCGGGGTCTGGTCGACACCGCACACCACCTTGCCGCGGGTCAGCACCCGATCGAGCACCTGACCGGCCTGGGCCGGGAGGGACAGGGCGAAAAGCGTCAGGGCCACACTGGCCAAAGCACGGTAAAGCATCGCAGCCTCTTTCCCTATTGCCGCCCACATACTAGGGTAAGGCATGATGGAGAGACAATGCCGAGACTGATCCCGCAGCCCGATGAAATGCCATCAAGCATTTTTCGCTATCTGGTCGCCCGCGCCACCGTGGTGCTGGTGCTGATGGTGGTGGTGGCGGGCGCCTCGATTCTGGCGTTGTTGCAGGCGCGGACGGACAACAGTATCCTGGCCGACATGCATGTGCCGCGCTTCCGTCTGGCGGTGCACCTCTCCATGGACGCCAATGCGGCGGCGGCGCTGTCGGTGCGCATGTCCACCGCCAGCAGCCAGGGCGAGCGGCGCAGTCTGCTGGATCGTCTGGCCGAACGGCATCTGTCCATGGAAGAGCGTATCGCCCAGATGGTCGAGAGCGGGGTCGATTCCGCTTCGGTGGCCGCCATCCGTCGTCTGCGTGACGGCCTGATGGATGGTGCGGTGGCCATTTCCGCCATTGCCCAGGAAGAGATCACCCTGAGGGCCATGGCGGTCAAGAATCCGGCGGTACAGGAGCGGCTGGAGGAACTGGAGCAACGCCGCCGCAACCTGATCCTGCGCCAGCAGGATCTGTCTTCCGAACTGGCCGGTTTCGTCACCGCCCTGGCCGCCGAGGCCGGGCGCCATTTCGACGACCAGCGCGAAATGTCGGGCCGGACGGCGCTGAAGGCGGTGGCGGTGGTCGGCGCCTGCGCCCTGGCCGCCATGGCGGCGGTGATCTGGATGTATTGGGGGCTGCGCCGCCACGTGGTCGACCGTATCCTGGCCTTGCGCGCCGCCATGCTCAATTGGCACGGCGGCGCCGTCATGGTGCCGCGCGAAGGCAATGACGAAATCACCCAGATGTCCGACACCCTGGTGGATCTGATCGCCACGGTGGAGCGGCGCAATGCCGAGCTCGAGGTGATGGCCTCCACCGATCCGCTGACCGGGTTGACCAACCGCCGCCGCTTCGCCGAGCGGGCGGAAGAGGAAATCCGCCGGGCCCAGCGTTACGACGTGGCCCTGACCCTGATCGTCGGCGACGTCGATCATTTCAAGGCGGTCAATGACGGCTGGGGCCACGATGTCGGCGATCTGGCGCTCAGGCATGTGGCGGTCATCTGGCGCGACCAGTTGCGCGACGTCGATCTGTCGGCCCGCATCGGCGGCGAGGAATTCGTCGCCCTGTTGCCGGAAACCCCGGTGCCCCAGGCCGAAGGCGTGGCCGAGCGCATACGCGCCGCCATCGCCGCCACGCCCTTGTCCACCGAAGGGGTGACGGCCATGCATCTGACCATCAGTCTGGGGGTTGCCGCCCTGTTGCCGGGCGAGACCCTGACCGATCTGATGCGGCGCGCCGATCAGGCCATGTATCGGGCCAAGCACAGCGGCCGCAATGTGGTTCGCTGTGCGACATGAGCGAATTGGGCGCACCATGAGCAAATCAGCATTCGGATTTCCGAAAATTACGTGACAAATCGCCGTCTCGGGCTTGTCGTTTAGCCGGGAAGGGCGTATGCGATGAATTCCGCCATTGGCGGGCAAAAGCGTGAGCAATAATATTACCCGAGGGCGTCTTGTTATGAGCATGTCGGACGAATTGCGCGACAGCGCGCTGGAATATCACCGCCTTCCCACCCCCGGGAAGATCAGCGTCACCCCCACCAAGCCCTTGGGCAACCAGCGTGATCTGGCGCTTGCGTATTCCCCCGGCGTCGCCGCCGCCTGCGAAGAAATCGTGCGCGACCCCGAAACGGTCTCCGAGATGACCGCGCGCGGCAATCTGGTGGCGGTGGTCACCAACGGCACCGCCGTCCTCGGCCTGGGCAATATCGGCCCGCTGGCGGCCAAGCCGGTGATGGAAGGCAAGGGCGTCCTGTTCAAGAAGTTCGCCGGCATCGATGTCTTCGACATGGAAATCGCCGAGAACGACGCCGACAAACTGGTCGACATCATCGCTTCGATGGAACCCACCTTCGGCGCCATCAATCTGGAAGACATCAAGGCGCCGGAATGCTTCGAGGTCGAGCGCAAGCTGAAGGAACGCATGTCCATTCCGGTCATGCATGACGATCAGCACGGCACCGCCATCGTCGTCGGCGCCGCCATGGTCAACGCGCTTCGCATCGTCGGCAAGGATATCGGCAAGGTCCGTCTGGTCGCCTCGGGCGCCGGCGCCGCTGCCCTGGCCTGTCTGAACCTGCTGGTATCCCTGGGCGTCAAGCGCGAGAACATCTGGGTCACCGACATCAAGGGCGTGGTCTACAAGGGCCGCAACGAATTGATGGACCCCTACAAGGAAATCTTCGCCCAGGAAACCGATTCCCGCACCCTCGACGACGTCATCGGCGGCGCCGATATCTTTTTGGGCCTGTCGGCACCGCGGGTGCTGACCGGCGACATGGTGGCCAAGATGGCCGACCAGCCCATCGTCTTCGCCCTGGCCAATCCGACCCCGGAAATCCTGCCCGACGAGGTCAAGGCGGCGCGCAAGGATGCCATCATCGCCACCGGGCGCTCGGATTATCCCAATCAGGTCAACAACGTCCTGGTCTTCCCCTATATCTTCCGGGGCGCCCTCGACGTCGGCGCCACCCAGATCAACGAGGAAATGAAGCTGGCCGCCACCTATGCCCTGGCGGAACTGGCCATGGCCGAATCGGACGAGCGCGTGCGCGCCGCCTATGGCGAGCAGCGTCTGTCGTTCGGCCCGGAATATCTGATCCCCAAGCCGTTCGATTCGCGCCTGATCCTCAAGCTCGCGCCGGCGGTGGCCCGTGCCGCCATGAGTTCGGGCGTGGCACGGCGGCCCATCATCGACTTCCAGGCCTATCTCGAGCGGCTGTCGCAATGGGTGTTCCGTTCCGGTCTGGTGATGAAGCCGGTGTTCGACCGCGCCAAGCAGGACGTGCGCCGCGTCGTCTATTGCGAGGGCGAGGGTCGCCGGGTGCTGCTGGCGGTGCAGGCGGTGGTGGATGAAGGCGTCGCCTTTCCCATCCTCATCGGTCGCCGCGACGTGGTGGTCAAGCGCATCAAGGATCTGGATCTGCGCCTGACCATCGACGAGGATTTCGAGCTGTGCGATCCCCAGGACGATCCGCGCTATAACGATTATTGGCGCAATTATCATACGTTGCTGGAGCGCAAGGGGGTCAGCCCCGATTACGCCCGCACGGTGGTGCGCACCCGCAACACGGTGATCGGCACCCTGATGGTGCGCCGACGCGAAGCCGATTCCATGATCTGCGGCACCATCGGTCGCTATGACAAGCACCTGGAACACATCGTCGACGTCATCGGCGTGCGCGAGACCGTCAGCATGCCGGCGGCCATGAATCTGCTGATCATGCCCCAAGGCACCTTCTTCATCTGCGACACCTATGTGACCGCCGACCCGACGCCGGAACAGATCGTCGCCAACACCTTGCTGGCGGCCGAGGAAGTGCGCCGCTTCGGCATCGAGCCCAAGGTGGGGTTCCTGTCGCATTCCAATTTCGGCGCCCGCGACACCGCCTCGGCCCAGAAGATGCGCGCCGCCATCGCCCTGTTGCACGAACGCGCCCCCTATCTGGAGGCCGAAGGCGAAATGCATGCCGATGCGGCGTTGGAAGAAGGCATCCGCTCGCGCATTTTCCCCAACTCGCGCTTGAAGGGGCAGGCGAATCTGTTGATTATGCCCAACCTGGACGCGGCGAACATTTCGTTCAACCTCTTGAAGGTTCTGGGGGAAGGCCTGTCGGTCGGCCCCATCCTGATGGGCGCCGCTTTGCCGGCCCATATTCTGACGCCTTCGGCGACCGTGCGGAACATCGTCAACATGACCGCCCTGGCCGCCGTCGACGCCCAGATGGCAGCCCATCAGCGGGGATAGTTTGGACAGCGAAGACAGCAAGGCGCACGAACCGGCCCGGATCGAGATCGAGGACGACCTTTACGGCCTTGACCCGGATTTCGTGCACGCTGTCGAGGATGCGTTGGAACAGGGCGACGCGGCCACCGCCGCCGCCCTGACCAATCCGCTGCATTATTCCGACGCCGCCGACTTGCTCGAGCGCCTGTCGCCCGAGGACCGGGTGCGGCTGGTCGAGGTTCTGCGCGCCGATTTCGAGCCGGAAATCCTGACCGAGCTGGACGAAGGCGTCCGCGATCAGGTGATCGAGGCGCTGGGCTTCGCCGATCTGGCCACCGCCATTTCCGAACTGGATTCGGATGACGCGGTGTGGCTGGTGTCGCAGTTGGACGAGGACGAGCGCGCCCGCGTGCTCGACGCCTTGAGCTCGGAAGACCGCGCCATGGTCGTCCAGGGCCTGTCCTACCCGGAATATTCCGCCGGTCGCATGATGCAGCGCGAATTGGTGGCGGTGCCGGCCTATTGGACGGTGGGCGAAACCATCGATTACCTCCGCGCCAGCACCACCATCCCCGAAGCCTTCTATGACCTTTACGTGGTCGATCCGCGTCATCGCCCCATCGGCAAGATCGGGCTGTCCAAGCTGGTGCGGTCCAAGCGACCGCAGCGCCTGCGCGAAATCATGGACGACGAAAGCATCACCGTGCCGGTGGCCGCCGACCGCGAGGAAGTGGCCTTCCTGTTCCGCCAGCACGATCTGGTCTCGGCCCCGGTCGCCGATGGCGCCGGGCGGCTGGTGGGCGTCATCACCATCGACGACGTGGTCGACGTCATCGACGAGGAAGCCGCCGACGACATGCTGCGTCTGGCCGGCGTGCCCGACACCGATCTTTACCGCGCCGTCAAGGATACGGTGCGCGCCCGCATCCCCTGGCTTTTGGTCAACATGCTGACCGCCATCCTGGCCTCCAGCGTCATCGGCCTGTTCGAGGCCACCTTGGAAAAGATCGTGGCGCTCGCCGTGCTGATGCCCATCGTCGCCGGCTTGGGCGGCAATGCCGGCACCCAGACCCTGGCGGTGGCGGTCCGCGGTCTGGCCACCAAGGAACTGGATTCCGACAACGCCCTTCGCATCATCGGCAAGGAAGTGCTGGTGGGTTTCATCAACGGCACGGTGCTGGGCACGATCATCGGCCCCATCGCCTGGGCTTGGTTCGACATGCCCATGGTCGGCGCCGTCATCGGCGCGGCGGTGGTGTTCAATCTGCTGGTGGCCGGGCTGATGGGGTCGCTGATCCCGTTGACCCTGGAAAAATTCGACGTCGATCCGGCGGTGGCCAGCTCCATCTTCCTGACCATGTGTACCGACAGTCTGGGCTTCTTCGCCTTCCTCGGGTTGGCGACATTGCTGTTACTGTGATTCTTGACTCGTGTGTCAAATCTGCGTCATAATAAGGGCGTAAGAGAGAGGCAGATGAGGTCAAGTCACCTTTGCCAGTCTCTAGTGTTCCGGCCAACAGCCCCGCTTCCTGTGAAGCAGCCGCGCCGGAAGGGAGGGTGTGTAACGGCATGACACCGCCGGGTTACAGTGGAGATGCCGATTAATATGGCATCGAGCAGGTGTGACAATCAGAAGTGCTTCTATCGGCAGTTTGCCGAATACTAGGCCGGTGCGGCCAAAAACCGAAAGCCCCGCGATGAGCGTTGATTCGCCCGCGGGGCTTGGTTTATCTAGGGTGGGTAAAATTTAGGGTGGGTAAAATTCTGTTTGCCCCCTTTTGATCCGTCACCTCCGCGCAGGTGGGAGTCCAGAGGGTGCACCACCACCTTTCCCGCGACTCCCGGATACCCGCCTTCGCGGGTATGACGAAAGAAAAATGGGTGTTTTTCGCACCCCGTTAACGCGGGATACCTCCGATGAGGCCCGAATGGGGCGGGAGAATAGCCGGCATGGCGGCGGATTTACTGATCAGGGCGGCGCAAGACGCCGATTCACGCGATATCTGGCGCTGGCGCAACGATGCGACCACTCGCGCCATGTCCGTCCACAGCACCGAAATTTCTTGGGATGCGCATGCGGCGTGGTTCGCTCAGGCCGTGGCCGCTGGGGATCGACGCTTCTATGTGGGCGAATTGGGCGGCGCCAAGATCGGCCTGTGCCGCTTCGATCTGGCCCATGACGGCGCCAGTGCCGAGGTTTCCATCAACCTCAATCCCGATCGGCGCGGTCAAGGTGTGGGCGCCTCCCTGCTGGCTGGCTGCATCGCCCGGTTCCGTCAGGAATTCCCCGTCGGCCTCACCGCCACCATCCGTCCCGACAATCCGGCCAGCCAGCGCATCTTTGCCCGCTGCGGCTTCGTCCTGGTCGACAATGATGGCCGCGACGGCTTCGGCCATTACCGTTTGTAATCGGGCCGAGGGTCAGAAATCGGAACAGCGTCCGGCCTTCTCCCAATCGCCGAAGCGGGTCGGTTCCGGCCCGGCGGGGCCGCCGATTTCCTCGGCCGGTTTCTTGGGTTCCACCTTGGGCGCGGGTTCGGCTGCGGGCTTCTTGTCGTCGTCGTTCATGGCGCTATCCTATAACAGACTGCCCTGGCGGCGGTCGTCCCTGCCCTTTTTCGGGCGCGACGGCGCCGGCGGCGCATTGGCGCCGACCACCACATCGGTGGTGCCGTCCTTGAATTCAATGCTCCACACCGCTCCGGCCTGGGCATCGACCGCCGACACCAGCTTGCCGGCATCGTCGCGGATGACGGCGAAGCCGCGATCCAGGACGTTCTTGTAGCTATAGCTTTCCAGCAGCTTGGCCGAGGCCTCCAGCCGCCGGCTCTGCTCGGCCAGCAGGCGGGTCACCGCCGGGGCCAGCCTTTGGCCGGTCTGCTCCAGGCGCAGGCTTTGCTTCTCCTGGCGCGACTTTTCCGCCTGCACCGCGCTTTTGATGGCGTGGGTCAGGCGGGTGGACAGGCTGTCCAATTGATGCGTCTTGGCCGCCAGCAACTCACGCGGATGACGCAATTGGGCGGCCGAGCGGTCAAGGTCGGCGTGGCGGCGGTGCAGCAGATTGGGCAAAGCCAGCTTCAGCCGCTCGGCCCGGTCGTCCAGCTTCAGCCCGGCATCGTCCAGCACCCGGCGCGGATTGGGCAGCGCTCGGGCCAGATGCTGCACGCGGTTGCGACGCTCTTCCAGCCCACGGGCGGTGCTGCCCACCAATCGGGCGGCGCAATCGGCGACGGTCGCCACCAGTTCGGCCCGCACCGGCACCGCCATTTCGGCGGCGGCGGTGGGGGTGGGAGCGCGCAGGTCAGAGGCGAAATCGATCAAGGTGGTGTCGGTTTCATGCCCGACGGCGCTGATCAGCGGAATGGCCGAGGCGGCGGCGGCGCGCACCACCACTTCCTCGTTGAAGGCCCACAAATCTTCCACCGAGCCGCCGCCACGAGCCACGATCAGCAGGTCGGGGCGGGGAACCCCATTGGCCGGCAGGGTGTTGAAGCCGGCGATGGCGCGGGCCACCTGCTGGGCGGCGCCGTCGCCTTGCACCGCCACCGGCCACAGCAGCACCCGGCGGGGGAAGCGGTCGGCCAATCGGTGCAGGATGTCGCGGATGACCGCGCCGGTGGGCGAGGTGACGATGCCGATGATTTCGGGCAGGAACGGAATCGGGCGCTTGCGGCCCTGGTCGAACAACCCCTCGGCGGCCAGCTTGCGGCGGCGGTCTTCCAGCAGCTTCAACAACGCGCCCTGGCCGGCCAGCTCCATGCGCTCGACCACCATCTGGTACTTGGACCGTCCCGGATAGGTGGTCAGCCGCCCGGTGGCGATGACCTCCATACCATCCTCGGGATTGATGCCCAATTTGGCCGCCTGACCGCGCCAGCACACCGCGTCCAGCACCGCCTCGGCATCCTTCAGGGCGAAATAAAGATGGCCGGAGGAATGGCGCTTGAAGCCGGAAATCTCGCCCCTGACGCGGACATGGGCAAAGGTTTCCTCGACCGTGCGCTTGAGCGCACCGGACAATTCGGCGACGGAGAATTCAGGGACGTTGCTGACGGGACGCGGTTCGTTCATGGCGGCGATCATGGCGCGTCGCGGCGATGATTGCAAACCCGTGCCGTCGTGCTAAAACCGCTCGACATGAAAATTGGCGGAGTTTGCCCGATGAAAGTCCTGGTGGTCGGCGGCGGTGGCCGCGAGCATGCGTTGTGTTGGAAGCTGGCCCAATCGCCGCTTTTGACCAAGCTGTGGTGCGCCCCGGGCAATGCCGGCATCGGCGCCGTGGCCGAATGCGTGGCCATCAACGCCGAGGATTTGGCCGGGCTGGTCGCCTTCGCCCAAGACAACGCTGTCGATCTGGTGGTGGTCGGCCCCGAGGGACCGCTGTGTCTGGGTCTGGCCGATCGCCTGATCGAGGCCGGCATCAAGGTGTTCGGGCCGTCGCAGGCGGCGGCAGAGCTCGAGGGCTCGAAGGGCTTCATGAAGGATATCGTGTGGAAGGCCGGCATCCCCACCGCCTGGTATGGCCGCTTCACCGACATCGACAAGGCCAAGGATTTCGTCCGCGAAAAGGGCGCCCCCATCGTCGTCAAGACCGATGGTCTGGCCGCCGGCAAGGGCGTGGTGGTGGCCATGACCTTGGACGAGGCCTTGGGCGCCATCGACGACATGATGGGGGCCAAGGTGTTCGGCGATGCCGGCAACGAACTGGTGATCGAGGAATATCTCGACGGCGAGGAAGCCAGCTTCTTCGCCCTCTGCGACGGCAAGACCGCCTTGGGTCTGGTGGCGGCGCAAGACCACAAGCGGGTCGGCGACGGCGATACCGGCCCCAATACCGGCGGCATGGGCGCCTATTCCCCCGCCCCGGTGGTGACGCCGGAACGCGAAGCGCTGGTGATGGAAACCTGCATTTTACCGGCCATCCGCACCATGGCGGCCGAGGGCAAGCCCTATACCGGCGTGCTGTTCGCCGGCCTGATGTTCACCCAAAACGGCCCCCGGCTACTGGAATTCAACGTCCGCTTCGGCGACCCGGAATGTCAGGTGCTGATGGCGCGGTTGAAGTCCGATTTGCTGCCGGTATTGCTGGCCGCCGCCGAAGGCCTGCTGGATCAGGTCAAGCTGGAATGGCGCGATCAATGCGCCTTGGTGGTGGTGATGGCCGCCGCCGGCTATCCCGGTCCGTACCAGAAGAACACGGTGATCGGCGGGCTGGACCAGGCCGGCGCGGTCGATGGCGTCACCGTGCTGCATGCCGGCACCGGCTTCAACGATCAAGGCCAGGTGGTGGCCACCGGCGGCCGCGTTCTGGGCGTCACCGCCATCGGCGACACCGTCACGCAGGCACGCGAACGGGCCTACAGGGCGGTGGACGCGCTGGACTGGCAGCAGGGCTTCTGCCGCCGCGACATCGCCTGGCGGGCGCTGGCCCGTGACGACGCGTAATAACCATATCCCGCTGATCGTAACCGATCTGCTGGCGGCGCGGTCGCTTTAACCGATCTCCGCCTCGTTCATGATCCAGGCGCGGAAGGCCGCGACCTTGGGGCTGTTCAGCCGGTTGGGCGGGCAGACCAGATGATAGGCGTTGGTCAAGGGCTGGGCCGGGAACAGGGCGACCAGGCGGCCTTGTTCCAGTTCCTCGGCCACCAGGGTTTGCCAGACCAAGGCCGCCCCCAGGCCCGAGGTCGCCGCCTGGATCAGCAGATTGGCATCGCCGAAGGCGCGCAGTTTCAGCGGTGCGTCGACGGTGACACCGGCATTCTTCAGCCAGCCCGGCCAGTCGGGATAGGTGGTATCCCAGTTCATGCCCTCGTTGTGCAACAGCGTCGCCTTCAGCAGATCGGCGGGCGTGCTCAGGTCGGCGGCCAGGCGCGGATGGGCCACCGCCACCACCGCTTCCGCCTTCAACCGTTCCACGTGCAGGCCGCCGTACAGGCCGTTGCCGTAACGGATGGCCAGATCCACGTCCTCGGTGTCGAAATCCACCAGCCGGACCGAGGCGGCCAGATGCAGGTCGATCTCCGGGTATTGGATCTGGAAGCCCTCCAGTCGCGGGATCAGCCAGCGGGCGGCGAAAGAGGGCGGCGCCGACACCACCAGCGGACCGCCATCGCGCCCGATCCGCAGCCGCTCCACCGCGCGCTCCAGCCGGTCGAAGGCGTCGGTCAACAGCGGCAGGGCGGCGGCGGCGGGCTCGGTCAGGCTGACGCCGCCGGCGCGGCGGAACAGCGCTTGGCCCAGATGATCCTCGAGCAATTTGATCTGCTGGCTGATCGCCGCCGGGGTCACGTGCAATTCGTCGGCGGCGCGGGCGAAGGACAGGTGGCGGGCGGCACTTTCAAAGGCGCGCAGCGAACGCAGCGGCGGCAGGCGGCGGACCATAAGAATTCCTAACCTTTGAGCTCAGAAACACTCGTTTGTATCATAAACACGGGCCGGTCAGTATTTCCGGGCGAAAAGTTTTTCTGAAAAGGGCCGGACCCATGCGGACCACTGTTTTGCTGGTCGCCGCCGCCGCCATTCTGTGGGGCGCCAATTTCAACCTGTCCAAGCCGGTGGTGGCGGAAATGCATCCGCTGTTGGCCGGGGCCGGGCGTTTCGTCCTGGCTGCCCTGGTCATGGGGCTGATGGTGGCGTGGCAGCGGCGAAGCGTGCCGCTGATCCGGCATTTTCGCGCCTATACCCTGCTGGGTCTGGTCGGTGTCGGCGGCTTCAATGTGTTGTTCTTCCTCGGCATGCAGATGACCTCGGCGGTCAACGGCGCCCTGATCATGGCCATCAGTCCGCTGGTCACCGCCTTGCTCGCCGCCTTGTTCCTGCGCGAGCGGTTGAGCCGCATTCAACTGCTGGCCCTGCCGGTGGCCCTGGCCGGGGTGGCGGTGGTGATCCTGGGCGGTGGTGCCCGGCTGGCGCTGTCGCCGGGCGACGCGCTGATGCTGGGGGCCAATTTCTGCTGGTCGCTTTACAACGTGCTGGGCAAACGGCTGATGCCGACGGAAAACGGTCTGGTCAATACCGCCGGCATCATGACCATGGGGGCGGTGGTGATGTCCGGTGCCGCTCTGGTCGTCGCCTTGGTCGTGGGCATGCCGGCGCACATCCCCAGCCTGCCGTCGGCAGCGGCGCTGGTGTTCATGGCGGTGGCCGGCAGCGCCCTGGCCTATCTGTTCTGGAACCGGGGCCTGGCCCAGTTGGGGGCGGCGCGGACTGCGGTCTTTCTCAACCTGGTGCCGGTGTCGACCATGGTCATCGCCGCCGCCACCGGCTCGCCGCCCAGCGCATTGCAACTGGCCGGGGCGGTGCTGGTGCTGGCGGCGGTCAGCGCCCCCATGGTCAAGGGACCGCGTGCGGTCGTAGTTTGAAATGGCCGCGTGCGGCCGCGGCCTGAAGTCTGCGGGCTTGCCATTGATGCTTGGGCGTTTCATCATGCGAAAGGGTTAAATATTTCGGGGATATCATGGCCGACCGCGAGCGGGACCGCTTCGTCGCCCTGGCCTTTTGCCGCGCCGACATCTTGCTGGAACTGAACGATGACCTGGACGTGGTGTTCGCCGCCGGCGCCACCCAGGTGTTGATGGGCACGGGCGCCGACGCCTTGCATGATCGTCCATTCCTGGATCTGGTGGCGGAAGAGGATAGGGTACTGGCCGGCGAGATGCTGGAGGCGGCGCGCTCGCAAGGCCGCATCGACGACGTGGTGGTGCGCCTGAACGGCAATCGCCGCCGCCCCAATGTGGCGTTGGCCGGCTATCGGGTGCCCGATTTCGACAATCACTTTTTTCTGGCGCTGAAGCTGGAGCCGGCTTTCCAGGCCGAACGCCCGGACGAGGCGGAGTTGAAGCGCGACGCCGAGACCGGCCTGCTGGACGAGGCGTCCTATGCCGCCCTGGCCGCCGACCGTGCCTTGGCCTTCAAGCGCGCCGGCGGGCGCCCGCAACTGAGCGTGGTCAAGGTCGACGGGCTGGAAAGCCTGAACAAGGCCCTGGGCGCGTCCGACCGCAAGCGGGTGATGAATACCGTCGGCGACATCCTCAACAAACATTCCATCGGCGGCAATTCCGCCGGTCAGGTGTCGCCCGACAGCTTCTCCTACCTGCATCGCGACGATGTGGACACGGACGAGATCGGCAACATGATCTCGCAGGCGGCGAAATCCCTGTTCAACGCCGATCTCAAGACCAACACCCAGACCCTGGACGCCGACGGTGCCGGCCTGGCCGAGCATCAGGTGGCCAAGGCCATCGCCCATACCATCCGCCGGTTTTCCGAAACCGGTCAGGTGGACAAGAAGAAAAGCATCGGTCAGGTGCTGAGGGGGCTGGTCTCCGACACCATCGACAACGTCGCCTATATCCGCCGGCTGGCGGCCAAGCACGAATTCGACATGGCCTTCATGCCGGTGTGCGACATGCGGTTGGAACGGGTTCATCACTTCGAGGTGCTGACCCGCTTCCGTGATGCCCGCCCCGGCGTCTCGCCCTATCACCTGTTCTGCTTGGCGGAAGAGATGGGCATCGTCGCCGAACTGGACATGGCGGTGGTGGAAACCACCATCCGCACCATCGCCGACCTGACCCGCAAGGGCGGCTTGTTGCCGGCGGTGGCCATCAACCTGTCGGGGCTGTCGCTGTCGTCGCAGCATTTCGTCACCGAGTTGCGCAAGCTGCTGGCCCGGTCGGGGGTGCAGCCGCGCAAACTCATGTTCGAGCTGACCGAATCGGTGAAGGTCGAGCAATTGGCCGAGGTCAACGCCACCATCCAGACCTTCCGCCAGCGCGGCTTCCGCTTCTGCCTGGACGATTTCGGCTCGGGCGCGGCCAGCTTCGATTATCTCAACGCGCTCGACGTGGATCTGGTCAAGTTCGACGGCCCGGTGATCAAGCGTGCCGCCGCCAGCCAGAAGGGCAGCGACCTCTTGGCCTCCATGGCCCGCATGTGCGCCTCCATGGGCATCAAGACCGCGGCCGAGATGGTCGAGGACAAGCGCTTGGCCGGGCGGGTCTATCAATGCGGCGTCGATTTCGGCCAGGGCTGGCATTTCGGCAAGCCGGAATTCGATCCGTTCATCTATGCCGATCGTTTTATGGGAGGTTTGTGATTTTTTCACATTCGGCATAAAACGCGTTCACATGACTTTGCTACACCTCCTGCGGGCGCCGCCCGCTTTCCGGGCCTGATGGGGTTTCGACCATGCTTTCCCGTTCTGGACTTGGTATCCGCACCAAGCTGATCGGCATCTTCGTCCTGATCAAGGTCATCCCCTTGGTCTTGCTGGCGTGGTTCGCCTGGCAGGGGCAGGTATGGCTGGCCGACCGGGTGTCGGGCAGTGTCGTCGGCATGGTCCAGCAGATGCGCGAAACCGCCGAGATCGTCGCCAACACCACCACCGACAGCGCCATCAAGGCCCTGGACGACGCCGCCCGCGAATCCATGGAACGGATGACCACCGACGTGGCCCGGGCGGTGGCGGCATTTCTGTACGACCGTGATGCCGATATCGCCTCGGCGGCGTTGCTGCCCCCCGATGCCGGCGATTATCGCCGTTTCCTCGCCGCCCGCACCCGCGGCGTCGAGCGCCACCACGCCTGGGTGCTGGCCCCCGACGGCAGCAAATGGGTGCCCGGCCCCGAGGCGACGCCGCGCTATGACCAGCCGCCGGCGCAGCCCAGCCTGCCGGATCAGGCGCGCAACTTCAATTATCGCCATCCCGACGCCGTCGGCCGGATCGAAGCGCGACCGCTGTTCCTGGAAATGACCTTTGTCGGCCTGGATGGGCAGGAAAAGGTCAAGGTCACCACCGGCGACCACATGACCGGCGCCTTGCGCGACGTGTCGCGGCGCGAGAACACCTATCTGCAGGCGGAAACCTATTTCCCCGCGCTCCAGGCCCTGAAACCGGGTGAAATCTACGTCTCCGACGTCATCGGCGCCTATGTGGGCTCGCCGGTCATCGGCCCCTATACGCCGGCGGCGGCGCAAAAGCGCGGGCTTGCCTTCGCCCCCGAGCAGGCCGGTTATGCCGGGGTGGAAAACCCGGTGGGCAAGCGCTTCCAGGGCATCATCCGCTGGGCCACCCCGGTGGTCAGGGACGGCAAGGTGGCCGGCTGGGTGACCTTGGCGCTGGACCACACCCATGTGATGGAATTCACCGACCACATCCTGCCCACCGGCGACCGCTATTCGCCCATCCCCGACGCCACCAGCGGCAATTACGCCTTCATCTGGGACTACAAGGGCCGCTCCATCGTCCACCCGCGCCACTATTTCATCACCGGCTACGACCCGCAGACCGGCGAGCCGGCGGCGCCGTGGATGGACCAGGGGCTGTATGACGGTTGGCAGGCCAGCGGCCAGGGGGTGTCCGCGTATCTGGCCAGCGTCAAGACCTTCGACGGCCAGTCATGGGACAAGAAGGGGGCGGTGCAGCAGATCAAGGCCGGCACCTTGGGTCTGGATTGCCGTTATCTCAACCATGCGCCGCAATGCACCGGCTGGATGGACCTGACCCAGAACGGCGGCTCGGGTTCGTTCGACATCTTCTGGAGCGGGCTGTGGAAACTGACCACCGCCGCCGCCATCCCCTATCGCACCGGCCAGTACGGTCAAAGCCCGCGCGGCTTCGGCTTCGTCACCATCGGCGCCAATGTGGATGATTTCCACCGCGCCGCCACCGAATCACGACAGGTCGCCGCCCGCATCGTCACCGAGCATGACGCCGACCTGCAACGTCAGCTCGACGCGGTACTGACCCTGGTGCGCACCCAGGTCACCACCATGGCCCAGCAATTGACCGCGTCGACGGTGATGATGAGCGCGGTGGTGGTGGTCATCGCCATCTGGATGGCGTCGTTCCTGACCCGGCGCATCACCGCCGTGGTCCAAGGTATCCGCCGGTTCGAGGACGGCGACATGGCCCATCGCCTGCCGGTGCACAGCGACGACGAGATGGGGGTGTTGGCGTCGTCGTTCAACGACATGGCCGACCGGGTGGGCGAATCCTTCCAGCGGGCGGGAGAGGCGCGGCTGCGGGCCGAGGAAGCCAGCCGCATGAAAAGCGAGTTCCTGGCCTCCATGAGTCATGAATTGCGCACCCCCTTGAACGGCATCATCGGCTTTGCCGAACTGATCAAGGACGACGCCGCCGACGAGGAAATGCGCGAGAACGCCGAGATCATCGAGAAAAGCGGCAGCCATCTGCTCAATCTGGTCAACACCATCCTCGATGTCGCCAAGATCGAGGCCGGGGCCATGACCCTGGCGCGCGAGACGGTGGATATTCGCGCCCTGGTGAGTGAGGTGGCCGCCATCCATCAATCCGGTGCCGTCGCCAAGGGGCTGGATTTCCAGGTGCGGATGGCCGACGATCTGCCCGCCTCGGTGGTCGCCGACCCGGTGCGGGTGCGCCAGGTGCTGCACAACCTGCTGTCCAACGCCGTCAAGTTCACCCAAGCCGGGCGGGTCCATACGGTGGCGGCGGCGGACAAGGACGTCGTCGTCATTCGCGTCATCGACAGCGGCCCCGGCATCGCCGACGATCTGCAAGACAGGATTTTTGACAAGTTCCACCAAGGCGACGCCTTCCTGACCCGCTCCCATGGCGGCACCGGGTTGGGCCTGACCCTGGCGCGCCATCTGGTGGAACTGATGGGGGGGGAAATGAGCCTGGAGTCACAGCTCGGACGGGGCAGCACCTTTGTCTTCGCCCTGCCGGTGGCGCCGCCATGAGCGGGGAAAAGCGCGCCCTGGTGGTGGATGACAACGACGTCAACCGCATGTTGGCCGGACGCCTGCTCGGCAAGGCCGGCTGGAATGTCGACATGGTCGAGGACGGCGCCCGGGCGCTGGACTGGCTGGGCCGCAACCGGGCCGATCTGGTGCTGCTGGACATTTCCATGCCGGGCTTGAGCGGCGAGGACGTCTGTCGCACCGTCCGCGCCCGTCAATTGTGCCAAGGGGCCAAGATGGTCGCCTATACCGCCCATGCCATGCCGGAAGAGCGCGAGCAATTCCTCGCCTGCGGCTTCGATGCCATCCTGACCAAGCCGATCAGCAAGACCACCATGCTGGATTTGCTCAAGTCCTTGGGATTGGGCGCATGATCGCCCGGCTGCTGTCGCTTTTGTTGGTGCTGTTGCCGGTGACGGCACCGGCCCAGAGCAAGGTCGATCCGCTGATGGTGCGGGCGCTGACCCTGAAGGCCGCCGCTTTGTTGGCCGATGAAGGGGTGGAGGCGGCGCGTCCGCGCTTCCATGCCCAAGGTGAATTCCGCTTCGGCGAAATCTATGTCAACGTCATCGATCTCAACGGCGCCTGGGTGATCTATCCGCCGACGCCCAGGAACGAGGGCAAATCGGTGCTGAACGTCACCGACAGCGATGGTAAGTTGCTGGTCCGGGAAATCATCAAGGTGGCCGAGGACCAGGGCGAGGGCTGGGTGGAATATCGTTGGCTCAATCCCGCCAGCAACCGCATCGAGCCCAAGCTGACCTTCGTCAAACGCGTAGCCGGCAAGGATCTGATCGCCTATGTCGGACTTTATCGTCCATGAGTCGTCCGTGAAAAAGTCCGCAGGCTTCGCCTCGGTGTACTTTTCCCCGATTTGGATAAGGAAAACCCGTGCTCAAGCAAGCTTTCCGCGCGAGTTTGCTTATTAGGAAAAGCGAAAAATAGGCGCAGGGCCGCCCCAAGTCTATTTTTCTCCGTTTAAATCAACGTGGAAAAGTACACTGAGCAAAGCGAAGGACTTTTTCATGGGTAACGCCATAGGGGAATAGCATGACCGAGGAACTGGAACAGCGAGTCGGTGCCGCCCTGGCCGACAAGACATTGTTGGTGGTGGAAGACACCTCGTCGTCGCGGCTGCTGGTCGCCGGCCTGCTGCGGGGCTTGGGCGCCGGCAAGGTGGTCGCCGCCATCGATGGCGTCGATGCCCTGACCAAGCTCACCCCGGTGCCCGACGTGGTGCTGTGCGACTGGGTGATGCCGAAGATGGACGGGCTGGAATTGCTGACCCGGCTGAAGGCCGATCACCCGGGCGTCAAGTTCATCATGATGACGGTGAAGACCGAGGCCGAGGCGGTGATCCAGGCCCGTCAGCACGGCGTTGACGGCTATGTGGCCAAGCCGTTCACCCGCGACAGCCTGCTGACGGCCCTGGCCAAGGTGCTTGGAGTCGCCGCCGCGTGACCGCATGGCGGCATGCCCCCCTGCTGGACGACGCGGTGGCGGCGCAATTGCGGGCCGATCTCGAGGCGGACGAGGTGGCGGAAATCCTGGCCGCCTTCGCCGCCGATATCCACAGCCGCGCCGACGATCTGGCCGCCGCCCTGGCCGCCGGGGATGCCGACGGGGCACGGCGCGCCGCCCATAGCCTGAAAGGGGCGGCGCTCAACCTCGGGCGCTCGCGTCTGGGGCTGATCTGCGCCTATTTCCAACACGCTGGACTGGCCGAGATCGCGGCCCTGTGGCCTGAATTCGCCGCCCTCTGCGACGCCACCTTGGCGGCGCAGGGGCAGACGGGTCTTGCCTTTGGAGAGGATTCGTCTATAGTCCGCGCTTAGACACATTCTTGCGTGCCTGTCCAAGAAGCGCTGCTGGAGGACGGGATTGCAGGGTGGGCCATTGGCCCACTTTTTGTTTTTTTTGGGGGCCGCTTCCGGCCTTTGTTTATTTTCTAAGGGCCGTTTCCGGCCCAGGGTAGTTTGGGAATGGATCTTCAACAGCGTTTGGAAGCATTGTTCGCCCCCACTTTGGACGCCATGGGCTACGAAATGGTGCGGGTGATGTTCCAGGGCCGCAGCCATCCGACGCTTCAAGTGATGGCCGAACGCAAGGACGGTCGCAACATGACCGTGGATGATTGCGCCGATATCAGCCGGTCGCTGTCGGCGCTTTTGGATGTGGAAGACCCCATCCAAAGCGCTTATGCGCTGGAGGTCAGCTCGCCCGGTATCGACCGGCCGCTGACCCGGGCCAAGGATTTCGTCACTTGGGCCGGTTTCGAGGTCAAGATCGAAGCCCTGGCCGGCGTCGATGGACGCAAGCGGTTCCGCGGCAAGCTGTTGGGGCTTGAGGGCGAAGCCGTGCGCCTGTTCGCCGACGGGGCCGAGGTTTCGCTGCCCTTGACCGACCTGAAAAGCGCCAAGCTGGTTCTGACCGATGAATTGATCGCCGCCGTAACCCGGGATGAAGACCCGCAGGCGGACCAACAGGGAAACGAATAGATGGAACGTATCGCAGCTCTGCCCCGCCCGGAACTCCTGCAGGTCGCCGACGCCGTCGCCCGCGACAAGGGCATCGACCGCGACGAGGTTCTGGAAGCCATGGAACAGGCGATCCAGAAGGCTGGCCGCTCCAAATACGGCCACGAGCATGACATCCGCGCCCATATCGACCGCAAGACCGGCGAGATCCAACTGGCCCGCTACATCGAAGTCGTGGAAGAAGAGGTCGAGAACGAGGCGACCCAAGTACCGCTGGCCCGCGCGCTCAAGAAGAATCCCGGCGCCAAGGTCGGCGACTTCCTGGTCGATCCGCTGCCGCCCATCGATTTCGGCCGCATCGCCGCCCAGACCGCCAAGCAGGTCAT
>VBWB01000059.1 GCA_006218045.1 Stygiobacter sp. | reverse complement strand
CTCGCGATAATGGGATGGACGCCCCTTCCGGAACGGCATCGAAGTGCCAAAGTGGAAGTGTCTACAACCACTGAATGGAAAGGGTGTCCGAGATGAAGACTACGACAATGGGCATTGATCTGGCAAAGAGCGTATTCCAACTGCACGGCGTCGATGCGCGGGGCCACGAGGTCGTGCGCCGCAGTCTCAAGCGAGCCCAGATGCGGGCCTACTTCGCACGGCTCGAACCCTGCCTGATCGGCATGGAGGCCTGCGGCAGCGCCCATTACTGGGCTCGGGAACTGGCCGCGCTGGGCCACACGGTCCGGCTGATGGCGCCGCAGTTCGTGAAACCCTACGTGAAGAGCCAGAAGAACGACGCGGCGGATGCCGAGGCGATCTGCGAAGCGGTGGCCCGGCCCAACATGCGCTTCGTGGCGGTCAAGACCGTCGACCAGCAAGCCGTGCTGGCCCTGCACCGGTCCCGTGCTGGCTTTGTCAAGGCACGCACCGCCCAGGCCAACCAGATGCGCGGTCTCCTGGGCGAATTCGGCCTGGTCGTGCCGCAGGGCATCGCCTCGCTCTACCGGACCTTGCCCGCGATCCTGGAAGAGGCCGACAACAGCTTGCCCGGCCCTATGCGGGCCTTGCTGCGGCGCCTCCTTGAACACCTGAAGGGACTTGACCTTCAGGTCGCCGAGCTGGAGGCCGAGATCGTGGCCTGGCACCGGCAGAATGAAGCGAGCCGAGCCCTGGCCGAGATTCCGGGCATCGGCCCCTTGGGCGCCAGCGCCTTGGTGGCCTCGGTGGGCGATGTGCACGGCTTTGCCCGGGGACGGCAGATGGCGGCC
This sequence comes from Stygiobacter sp., assembly GCA_006218045.1. Taxonomy (GTDB): domain Bacteria; phylum Pseudomonadota; class Alphaproteobacteria; order Rhodospirillales; family Magnetospirillaceae; genus Magnetospirillum. The sequence goes on along the minus strand of VBWB01000059.1, from coordinate 566 downwards.
TGGCTGGGCCTGGTACCGCGCCAGCATTCCAGCGGGGGCAAGTCGGTGTTGCTTGGCATCACCAAGCGGGGTGACAGCTACCTGCGCATGCTCCTCATCCACGGGGCACGGGCCGTGATCCGGGCCTTCGAGCGTAAAGCCAATCCGCCTGAGGGCTGGCTCAAGCGCCTGCTGGCCCGCCGCCACAAAAACGTGGCGGCGGTGGCCCTGGCCAACAAGATGGCGCGCATCGCTTGGGCCGTGCTGGCGCACGGCGATCGGTTCCGCCCCGATTACTCGGCCGCCGGCGCGGCCTGATCGGGACGGTTGGTTTCCACAAGGTGAAATGACTCCTTCGATTGCACAGGCAGGCATGAAGTGATGGCAAGACAGGTCAGACCGGGGCCAGGCCAATCCAGTACCGTCATAGCGCTTGAAGCGCGTCGCGATGATCGGAACCTGGCCAGCGGATTCCATCAGGGACACGGGTTCGCCCGAATACAGTCCGGATGTATGGCTGCAATCATTACCCGTCCGCGCCAAACCCAAAACCTCGCTTGGCAAATAGGGGCGTCCATGTATGACGG
>VBWB01000050.1 GCA_006218045.1 Stygiobacter sp. | reverse complement strand
CACAGCGGCGCTTGAGCCCCGCCGTCTCGGCATGAAATGACCCAACGGGTCATTTCATTAGCCGGGCGGTATTACATGCTGGTCGGATCGCAAGCTTGCCGATGCAGCTTCAGGGTCTTGCACAATTTGGTCGCGGCGGTCTTGGAGGCCAGCGGCCCCACCAGCACCCGCCACTTGCTACCATCGCTGCTGGGGCGGAAGCTGGCCTCGGACTTGCCCAATTCCTCGGGGAATTTGCGCTTGATCCCCTCCCACAGCGTGCGGGCCTCGTCTTCACTGGTGGCGGTAGCCAGGCCCACCCCCCATTTACCGGAGGTTTTGGCGACCGGCGCCGCTTTGCCGTTGGCAGCGGCGGCGGGCGCCGGCGCCGGCGCCGTCCCCGATCGCAGGCCGGTAATGCTGCCCTCGACCCGTTGCGCCCCCATCTGGGTGTTGTAGCGTTGGTCGATGGCCGCCTTTTCCTTGCGCGCCTCATCCGCCGTGATCAGTCCGGCGGCGGTCAGTCGTTCGACCCGACCGATGGCTTGGCCGGCCTCCAACAGATCGCGGGGCGGCAACAACGCCATTTCGGTCCGGCGCGGCTTGTCCGGCAGCAGGGCATCAAGAATGGCGGTCCGCTCCGCCGCATGTTCGGCCGAGGTGATGGCCCGCCCCTCGAGATTTTGCGCCAAAGCCCGCAATCGCGCCGACAACGCGTCTTCCGACGGCAACGGGCGCTCCAACCCCACCGACGGCGCCTGTCCGGTATAAGGCAACAACGCCCCGGTATTGGCATTGCGGCGGGCGCGGTATTCGTCCGGCGTGATCAGACCTTCATCCAGCAGACGCTTCAGGATGCGAAACCGCCCGGTGGCGTTGACTTCCGCCGCCGAGGCGATGCCGGCACCGCCTTCGGCGCCGATGGGCCGCAATGAGCCGGTGGCCACCTGCGGTCGGTCGGTCGCCGCCAATGGCGCCGCCTCACCGAATGGTAAGGGGGGCGCCCCCACCGCCGAGGCACCGGGAGCCCGTCCCGATTCGGCGGCGCTGCGCGGTACGTAGCGACCGCTCATCTTGTCGATGACGGCCATGTTGGCGCGGGCGATGTCGATGATCGAACGCGGCATCACCACGCCGCCATCCCCCGGGGCCATGATCGAACCGGGAATACTGCCGGTGATGATCACCTCGTAATACTGACGGGCCAGATCATGGCGTCCCAGCCCCTGATAGGCCAGACCGGCGGCCAACAACGCCATGCCGTCGCGCGGATTGTAGCGCAAGGCGGTCAGCGCATAGCGTTCGGCGGTGGTATAATCGCCCCGGGTCAACGCACTCATGGCCCGGTCCGAAGCGTCGCTGTTGACGATGCCCTCGACCGTATTTTGCGTGCCGTTGGGATCGATCAAGGCCTGACAGCCGGACAGCGCCGACAGCACCATGGCCAAAGCGGCGCCGCGTCGCAGTCGAGAAAGGGTGCTCATCCGTTTCCCCCTTGGAGCGAGCAGCCACGACACCAAAGCGCGGCCGCGCAGGAATTCCGAACCTTACAATGACGGCAAGCGGTTCACACTTCCTTAATCGCCGCCCCTCCCGCTCAATGCTATATAGAAGGGGACCACAGGGGACCATCATGGACAGCAGTGAGACCGAACTTAAACTGACCGTGGATGCCGCCTTCCTGTCGCGTGTTCCCCGCCTGCCCGCCATCGCCGCCCACAAAGCCGGCAAGGGCCGCAGCAAAAATCTGGTCTCCACCTATTACGACACGCCAGAGCGGGAATTGCGCCAAAGCGGTGTCAGTCTGCGCTTGCGCCAATCGGGCCGCGACTGGACGCAGACGGTGAAGACCGAAGGACAGCGCGCCTCGGGCCTGTTCGAGCGGGGGGAATGGGAAATCGCCGCCCCCTTGGCCCAACTGCACCTGCCCCATTTGCTGGCCACCGACCTGCCCGCGTTCCGCCTTGATGGCTTGACCGAGCGGTTGGCCCCGGTCTTCACCACCCAAATCCGTCGCACCACCTATCTGTTGAGCACCCCCGAATGGGACATCGAACTGGCCTTGGACCAGGGCGAAATCCTGGCCGGCGACGCCCGGATGCCGCTGGCCGAAATCGAACTGGAATTGCGGCGCGGCCCCGCCACCGCCCTGTTCACCTTGGCCCAGGACATCGCCGCGGCCTTTCCCTGCCGAATCCAGACCAGCGCCAAGTCCGACCGCGGCTATGCGTTGGTCGATGGTGCCGACCTGCGTCCGTCCAAGGCGCCGCCGCTCGACCTGCGTGCCGACATGACTGCCGGTCAGGCCTTCACCCTCATCGCCGGCAATTGCCTGCGGCACCTGCAAAGCAATGAAGCCGCCCTGCGCGGCGATCAGGCCGGCGAGGCGGTGCACCAGATGCGGGTGGCCCTGCGGCGCTTGCGCTCGGCCTTGAAAGTGTTCAAACCCCTGGTCCAGGGGGCGGAACTGGACACGATCAAAACGGAATTGCGCTGGCTGCTGGGCCATCTTGGTCCGGCCCGCGATGCCGACGTGTTTCTGGCCGAGATCATCGCCCCGGTGCAGGAAAACCATCCCGACGCCCCCGCTTTGACCGTCTTGCACCAGGAGTGGCTGGAGCAACGCCAGCACGCCTTCACCGCCGCCACCGCCGCTGTCGACGACAACCGTTTCACCCGGCTCATGCTATCGCTTGGGCAATGGTTGGCGCAGGCACCGTGGACCACCACCGAAGCCGCCGCCATGTCCCTGGGGCGCTATGCCCGTCAAGTGTTGAAAAAGACGCATCGGCGGCTGCTGAAGGCCGGTGGCGACACTCTGGCCCACCTGCCGGCGCCCGAATTGCACCAGGTTCGCATCCTCGGCAAGCAGATGCGCTATGCGGGCGAATTTTTCGCCACACTCTATCCCCGCGGCCAGACCAAGCCCTATCTGGGCGTGCTGGCGGAATTACAGGAAAGCCTGGGCAGTCTGAATGATCTGTCGGTGGCCGGAATCACCTTGGCCGGCACCCACCACCGCCAGGACTGGGCCTGGGCCGCCGGCATGATCTGCGGCTGGCATGAACACCGCCGCCCGGGGCTGCTGCGCGACGCTCGGCTGACCTGGAAAAAACTGCGGAAGACCCCCCCCTATTGGGAGTGATCCTCCTCCAGTTTCTTGCCGTCCAAATCCGTCCTCTGGCGGTCGGCCCGCTGGCGCTCCGCCAGTTTTTCCGCCTTGGTGCGACCGAAAGCCACGCGGTTGGCCTGGGCCTGCTGATCTTTGTCCTCGCGCGCCTTGGCCTTGCGCCGGCGGTTGAGATTGACGATTTCCGCCATGTGAACACCTCTGTCTCGGTCTCAGGATAGCGTGGGGGCAACCGGCGCCAACCAGAAAAATGTGCGGCAAGCAAAAAAGTCCCTTGCGCCCCCCAAAAGCCCCGGTTATATATGTTAGAGCGCCGGCCTGTCACGCCGGAGGTCGCGGGTTCGAGCCCCGTCACTCGCGCCACCTCGTTGAAGGATGATCCGCCAAAAAGCCGACGCCGCCCCCGACCAGGGCGGCGTCGGCTTTTTGGCTTTACCATTCCACAACACCCGATCAGCTCAATATTTAATCAGTACTCCCAAATGTCTATTTTTTACGCCAAATATTGACATGCAATTCCCGCCCAAACCGGAAGCGCATATTTTTTGGGCTGGATTTACGCATTTGCGCCCATATTTGCACCATGGCGAAAACGCCCATTCTTTAGACTTAAATTAAGTTATTGATTTTAAATGATTTTATATTATCCATATGATTGGCATGCTTATTGATGACGCGCCATCACCCAAGCATTTTGGCATCAGGGTGAGGAGCACACGTAAATGGAAGTGACGCGGACCGGGGCAGATGTACTGTTCATTCTTTTAGGCGCCATCATGGTTCTAGCCATGCATGCCGGCTTCGCCTTTCTCGAAGTTGGAACGGTGCGAAAAAAGAACCAAGTGAACGCCCTGGTAAAGATTCTCACCGATTTTGCCGTTTCCACACTGGTCTACTTCTTTGTCGGCTACGGCGTCGCCTACGGCATCGGCTTCCTGCATCCGGCGGCCGAATTGGTAGGCAAGACGGAAGGCTCGGCCTTCGCCGCCAATGGCTATGATCTGGTCAAATTCTTCTTCCTCGCCACCTTCGCCGCCGCCATTCCCGCCATCATTTCCGGCGGCATCGCCGAGCGGGCCAAGTTCTGGCCGCAACTGATCGCCACCTCGATCCTGGTCGGCCTGGTCTATCCCATCACCGAGGGCATGGTCTGGGGCACCCGTCTGGGCTTCCAGGACACCATCACCGCCCTGTTCGGCGTGCCTTTCCACGATTTCGCCGGCTCGGTGGTGGTCCATGCCCTGGGCGGCTGGGTCGCCCTGGGGGCGGTGCTGATGCTGGGGGCGCGGCACGGACGCTATCGCAAGGATGGCCGGGTCATCGCCATTCCGCCGTCCAACATCCCCTTCCTGGCCCTGGGATCGTGGGTTCTGTGCGTGGGCTGGTTCGGCTTCAACGTCATGAGCGCGCAAGCCATCGACGGCATTTCCGGTCTGGTGGCCATGAATTCGTTGCTGGCCATGACCGGCGGCATCATCAGCAGCCTGATCGTCGGACGCAACGACCCCGGCTTCGTCCATAACGGTGCCCTGGCCGGTCTGGTGGCGGTGTGCGCCGGCTCCGACGTCATGCATCCGGTCGGGGCCCTGGTCACCGGTGGTCTGGCCGGCGCCTTGTTCGTGTGGGCGTTTGAAATGTGCCAGGACAAGTGGAAGATCGATGACGTCCTTGGCGTCTGGTCCCTGCATGGCCTGTGCGGCGCCATGGGCGGCATCGCCTGCGGCATTTTCGGCTTGGAAGCCCTGGGCGGCCTGGGTGGCGTCCATCCCGGTGCCCAGCTTGTCGGCATCCTGACCGGCATTGTCCTGGGATTGGCCAGCGGCCTGGCGGTCTATGGCAGCCTGCGGGCGACCATGGGCATCCGTCTGTCGGACGAGGACGAGTTCATGGGCGCCGATTTGGCCATCCACCAGATCGGCGCCTATCCCGAAGACGCCACCTCGGTGCACGACGATCGCGCGCTCGTGGTGAGAACATGACGGAGTGCTTGGACGCACTCAGTCATGTTCTCACCACAATTCAATTGATTGGTGGGCCGACTTATCCAGCCGCTTGGAAACCAAGCTGCAGGGTCGGACCACTGGCGGCACGTGCTTCCGCTCGCGACATGGGGGCTGCGTGATTATCGCTTGGTTAGTATGAGGCATGGTTTAAACTCCCCTCTGGAGCGCAGCCAGAGGGGGGACATTCGGGTGAGGTTTTCCTGGATAAGCTGGCCGCATCCGTCGACCAGCGTCAGATCGGTGATTACCCTGGGCGCCCTGCTGATGGTCGTCGCCCAGGGCATGACCGGCTATGAAATCTGGCGGCAATATAACGGCACCATCACCCTGGCCGAACGCAATCTGAACGTCCTGGCCGATGTCCTGGCCGGAGAGATCGGACGCACCATCACCGGCGTGGATTCCGTCGTCGAACAAAGCATCCTGGATTTGTCCACCGAGGGCAGCCGCCCGCCCGAGCAGATACGCCGCGCGCTGCGCGACCGCGCCACCGGCGTTCCGGCCATTTTCGGCCTGATGCTGATCGATGCGCAGGGGCAAGCGATCGCCTCGCTGCATTCGCTGTCGCCGCGCCATCATGCCTTTGCCCTGTCCATCCGCGCCAGTGTCGCCGGCCAGAGCCTGCCCATCCACGTAGGCACGGTGACCCCCGCCCCCTTCGACGGCACCCCGATCATTCCGTTCAGCCGTCTGCGTCACGACGCCGCCGGCAATATCGCCGGCATCACCGTCGCCGCCATGGCTGTCCAATACTTCCAGGAAATCTTCCTGCAAGTAAAATCCAAGACCGTCACGACCCTGACCCTGACCCTGGCCCGCCAGGACGGCGCCATCCTGGTGCAGACGCCGGAAGGCGCCACCACCAAGATGTCCGACATGGCCGAATTCCGACTCCAAACCCGCGACAACGGCCTGATCCACGATGACGATACGTCCGGACGGATCGTCGCCTTTCGCACCCTGCGCCCTTATGGCCTGAAGCTGTCGGCTGCCGTCAACACCGTTGATCTGCTCAATCAGTGGCGCAGCAACGCCTTGCGCCTGTTCTTGGCGGCGGTGGCGGCGTCGCTGGTGGTGGCGGCGCTGATCTGGCTGATCCTGCGCAGGCTGGCCCAGGACGAAACCCAGCGCGCCACTCTGCGCAGCCTCGACACCCAGCGCCAAATGGCCCTGTTCTCGCTGGATACCGGTGCCGACATGGTGGTGTGGACCAACGACCAAGGTGACATCATCTACGCCAACCCGGCGGCGCATCAGGCTTTGGGCTATGCCCCCGGCGCACTTTTCAACCGTACCATTCCCGATATCGACCCATCGGTACCGCCTGAGGCCTGGGAAGGACGATTGAACGATTTGCGCCAGGCCGGCACCTTGAGATTTGAAACCCGCCTGCGGACATCGAGCGGCAGGCTGATCACGGTGGAAGTGTCGATCACCCTGCTTCGGGTGGACGGACGCGACCACACCTGCGCCATCATCCGCGACATCGGCGCTCACAAGCAGGCGGAAGCCGTGCTGGCCGAACGGACCAAGCGGCTGGAGGAATCCAACGCCGAGTTGGAACAATTCGCCTATGTGGCCAGCCACGATCTGCGCGAGCCGTTGCGCATGGTCAACAGCTTCGTTGCCCTGCTGGCCCGCCGCTTCGGCGAGCAAATGGACCCCGAGGCGCGCGAATACGTGGAATTCGCCCGCGAAGGCGCCTTGCGCATGGATCGTCTGATCCTGGATCTGCTGGAATATTCCCGTGTGGGCTCGACCGGACGACCGATGACCAGTGTGGATCTGACCGCCGTGCTCAATGACGTGCGCCAAACCCTGGCGTTGACGCTGGACGAAGCGGGAGCCGAACTGATCCTGCCGGCCAGCCCGCCCAAGGTCTGGGGTGATGCCGACGAATTGGGCCGATTGCTGGGCAATCTGATCGGCAACGGGCTGAAATACCGTCATGCGGACCGGGCGCCGCGCATCGAGGTGGAGTGCCAGACCCAGGGCGGGCAGATCACCATATCCGTGCGGGACAACGGCATCGGCATCGCCCCGCAATATTTCGACCGCATCTTCCGCATCTTCCAGCGCCTGCACGGGCGTGACCGCTATGACGGCACCGGTATCGGCCTGGCCATCTGCAAGAAGATCGTCGAACGCCATGGCGGGCGTATCTGGGTATCATCGACCCCGGATCAGGGCAGCACCTTCTTTTTCACGCTGAAACCGGTCCCAACTCCCTGACGAAGCCGACAATGGCGTCGAACACCGCCTGGGCCTGATCGCGCTGCGGCGTGTGGCCGCATTGCGGCAAAACCAAGGTCCGCACCCCCGCCGGCACGGTGCGGCGGATGATCTCCACCTGCTCCAGGCTGGCATATTCGTCGCTGGCGCCCTGGATCACCAGCACCGGCGCCCGGATGGCGGCCAGATGGTCGCGGATGTGCCAGTGCTTGAAGCCGGGTTCCAGCCATGTGGCATTCCATCCCCAAAAGGCGCAATCCACGTTGTCGCCGTGATAACGGGCCAGTTTGTCGCGCAGATCGGTGGTCCGGTAGATATGGGTGACCTTGGCGATGGCCTCCAGGCACAAATCCTCGACAAAGGAATGCGGCGCCATGGCCACCGCGCCCAGCACCCGGCCATCCCGGTCGCTGCCCGCCGCCATCCTTTCACCATCATCGCCGGCGGCGATCCTTTTACCATCATCGCCGGCGGCGATCAGCGCAATGGTGGCGCCGTCGGAATGGCCGATCAACACCACCCGCTCCAGACCGAAATGATCCAGCAGCGCCGGCAGGTGAGTTTCACCTTCCCGGTTCAGATAATCCAGCGGGCGCGGCCACTCCACCGGGTCGGAGGCGCCATAGCCGGCGCGGGAATAGACCAGCGCCGGCAGATCAAGGCTCGCGGCGACGCGATCGGGAAAATCCCGCCATTGCGCCATGCACCCCAGCCCCTCATGCAGGAACACCAACACTGTCTGGCCGGAGCGGGCCTGACCGATCCAGCGGGTTTCCAGCCGGATACCGGCCACCACCTCGATTCCCATGGTCAGCGGGCGACCGCTTCACGGCCCTCGACATTGCCGTAAATCCGCTGCAACAGCCCTTTCAGGGTGCGCACCTCGTCCTCGCTCATGCCGGCGATGGCCGCGCTTTCCCAATGAAGGGCGCGCGGGACGATGGATTCGGCCACGCGACTGCCTTCCTTGGATAGGGCGATCAGCACGGCGCGGGCATCCTCGCCCGAGCGGCGACGCAGCACCAGGCCCGAACGGTCCATGGCGGCGGTGATCCGTGACAGGGTCGACAGCTCGATGGCGGTCAGGCGCGACAGATCGCCCAAACGCTGCTCGCCCTCGTCCAACAAGGCGGCCATCACCCGCCACATGGGCAGGGTAATGCCGAAACGTTCAAGCTCACGCGAAAAGGTGTTTGAAATGGACACCCCTGCACGGTTTACGAGATACGGGACATAGTCCCCCAACTGGAAGCGCAAGATTTTTCTCCTCCCTGGACACCCTCTTTTATTTTTTGGGGCGTTCCAATTTCAGTTGTCCCATGATTTCCACCACGCTTGCCGTGTCAAGAGAGATTGTCCAAGCCATACGAAGGAGGCATGCTGCCGTGCCCCAGTCCTTGCGGAGAAGATCATGACCACCGCCTTGTTCACCCTGCCCCAGCCCGCTGTCCCGGTCTTCGGCGAAAATGCCCATTACCCGGTGCGCCGGGTGTTCTGCGTCGGTCGCAACTATGCCGGCCATGCGCGTGAGATGGGGTCCGACCCCAGCCGTGAGCCGCCGTTCTATTTCAGCAAAAGCGCCGACAGCCTGGTGCCGGGCGGCGGTGCCATCCCCTATGCTCCGGGTACCGGCAACCTGCACCACGAGATCGAATTGGTGGTCGCCCTGGGCGCCGATGTCTTCCAGGCCAGCCCGGATCAGGCGGCATCGGCCATTTTCGGCTATGCCGTCGGCCTCGACATGACCCGACGCGATTTGCAGAACGCCGCCAAGGACAAGGGCCGCCCGTGGGATCTGGGCAAATCGTTCGAGTTTTCCGCCCCCATCACCGCCATCGTCCGCGACAGCCGGCCCATGGCGACGGGGGCCATCTCGCTTACCGTCAACGGCACGCTGCGCCAGCAAGGCGATATCGGCGAGATGATCTGGTCGGTGCCTGAAATCATCGCCCATCTGTCGCAATATTATCATCTGGGTCTGGGCGACCTGATCTATACCGGCACCCCCGAGGGCGTATCGGCGGTCAAGCCCGGTGACGAACTGGTCGGTCGCGTCGATACTCTGCCGGAATTGCGGGTGACCATCGACGCGGCGGCGTAACCGTCGGTGAAAAAGCGGCCCCTCCACCCGGGCGGGGCCGCTTTGCCGTTGGGCCTTGGACTCATACCAAATCCCGGTGAGTTCGACTCATCGGGATTTGGTTAGGCGCCTCTGCCGAAGGC
>VBWB01000022.1 GCA_006218045.1 Stygiobacter sp. | reverse complement strand
TACAATCTTACGCCACGCCGATGCCTCGACTTCCGAACGCCCTTGGAGGTCTTCCTCGGTCAAGAAATCAGCCTCGGTGTTGCACTTGAAATGTGAGTCCATCCTCCCGCCTTCGCGGGAGTGACGGGTGTTGCGGTGGAAGTGTTTCCGATTAAAAGCTCGCAGCTCTCGCTGCGACCCAAAGAAAAGCGCCCGTCGACCAAGGTCGGCGGGCGCTTGTCCATTGGGAAAGCGAGTTGGCGCGAAGCCTACTTGATCTTGGCTTCGTTGAACTCGACGTGCTTGCGCACGACGGGGTCATACTTGCGGAACTTCAGCTTTTCCGTGGTCTTACGCGGGTTCTTCTTCGCCACGTAGAAAAAGCCGGTACCGGCGGAGCTAACCAGCTTGATGAGGATGGTGGCAGGCTTGGCCATAGCGAAAAATCCCGAATCGTTAGTGCTTTGTACGAAACTGTAGGCGGCGGAAGATACTGATCCCAGCGGGGGTGTCAAGGCCTTCTTATGGTTTGGCCTAAAACAGTTCCATTTCCCCTTCCTCGGTGGGCGTCTTGATATGGCCGGACCGCACCAGATCTTCATACCGGCAGACCCGATTGCGGCCGTTGCGCTTGGCCCAGTAAAGCGCCTCGTCCGCCTGGCCGATCACCGCCGAGGCGATGTCGCCGTGTTTGATGGCGACAAAGCCGACGCTGACGGTCACCTGGCCCACCTGGGGGAAGGCGAAGCCCTCGACCGCCGTGCGGAAGCGCTCGAAGGCCTGTTGGGCGTGCGGGGCGCTGGTGGGGGCGAGGACGACGACGAATTCCTCGCCGCCGAAACGGAACAGCAGATCGTCCGAGCGGAACACCTTGCGCATCAGGGCCGAGAACAGCAACAGCACCTCGTCGCCGAAGACATGGCCGAAAGTGTCGTTGACGCGCTTGAAATGGTCGATGTCCAGCATGCCCAGCCAATGCTGTTCGTCGTCCTCGTGCTGGCGGCGCTCGACCGGGACGATCTGGGCCAGGGTTTGCGATTGGGCGATGATGCGCCCGATCTTCTCGTCGAAGGTCTTGCGGTTCTTGAGCCCGGTCAGGGTGTCGCGCTCGGCCTCGCGCAGGATGGCCAGAAAGTTGCGATAGATGGCGGCGAAACCGCGCACCAGATCGAGAACCGGGCCCGGGTCGCTGCGGGTCTCGATGGACAGGAAGGCGGAAACCTCCTCGCCCTGGCCGGAAATGGGCAGGCACAGCCGCACCAGGCCGTCGGCCCCGGCCAGGCGGGCTTCTTCGCCCAAGGCCCAGGCCTGGGCCACCAGATGGTCCTGCTCCAAGGGCGTGATGTCGTTGCTGTTGACCAATCCCTTGCCGATCTCGGCGACGGCCACGGTTTCCACGTGCAGGCCGTCAGGGCGCATCAACGGGCGCGAGATGGCCACCCGGTGCAGGCTGGTCAGTTCCAGCAAGGTGGTGACCAGACAGTATTCAAGGTTTTCGCGGCTGCGTTGCTCGGTGATACGGACCACCGATTCCATCACGCTTTGCAGGTCGATCCGGCTGCCTTGCGGTTTGGCAGCCTGGGGGGCGCGGATCAATTTCCTCGTGCTCCTGTGGCGGCGGGGCGGTCGATGGGGAGGATGATCTGGGCGGCGGAGAGGCCGGTCGGGGCCGACAGGGCCAGGGCGGCGCCATAGAGCACCGGATCGGCGATCAGCAGGCGGGCCACCGCCATGTCGCGGTCGCCATCCACATGGGCTTGGGCCGGGCAGCGGTCGCGCAAGACGGCGCGGACGGCATGATCGTCGATGCCCGATTGCCGCCATTGCGCCAACTGGGTGCTGACCGAGCTGGCGGCGCTGGGGGTGCTTACGGATTGCGCCAGGGTCTGGGGGTCGCTGTCCTGGCCCGAGGTGCAGATATTGGGGCGCACCCCCAGGCCGTGCAGGGCATAGCCGGACGGCGCGTGGAAGCGCGACCAGGTCAGGTGCAACTCGCCCTGGTTGGGCAGTTCGATCAGGCTTTGCACCGTGCCCTTGCCATAGGACGAGGTGCCGATCACCACGCCGTGTCCGGCATCTTGCAGGGCGGCGGCGACGATCTCGGCGGCCGAGGCGGCCTTGCCGTCCATGATCACCGCCACCGGCAAGTCCTCGCCGATATCGCCGGGGCGGGCGTCGTAGGATTGGTTGGACAGCGGATGGCGACCGCGGGTCGAAATGATTGGGCCGTCGCCGATGAACAGATCGGCCACCTCGACCGCCTGATCCAGAAAACCGCCGGGATTACCGCGCATGTCGACAACCACCCCGGTCAGGGCATCGCCGTGGGTCTGGCGCAGGGCCAGCAGGTCGCGGCGCAGGGTGTCTGCGGTGGATTTGTTGAAGCCGGTCAGGCGGAACACGCCGATACCGTCGGCAAAGGCGGTGTGCACGGTCTCGGGGACGATCAGGTCACGGCGGAGCGCCAGATCCATGGGCTTGTAGCCGCGGCGGATGCCGACATTGATGCGGCTGTCGACGGGGCCGCGCAGGCGCCTGGACAATTCGTCGCGCGACAGGCCGGAAACCGGTTGGCCGTCCACATGGGTCAGCAGGTCGCCCGCCAGCAGGCCGGCCTTGCCGGCGGGTGAATCGGCCATCACCTCGGTGATGCGGATATCGCCGTCGGCCAACTCGAAGCGGATGCCGATGCCGCCGAAGCCGTTGCGGTTGGCGCGCAATTCCCGCGCCTCGCGGGCGCCGGAATAGCGGGAATAGAGATCCAGCCGCGACAGGATGGCGTCGAACACCGCTTCGTAAATGCGTTCAGGGTCGGCATCGCGCAAGCTTTCCGACAGGCCGCGCGCGTCCAGGGCCACGGTGACGGTCAGACGTGACCAGCCGCGCACGTCGCCCGCGTCGGGCAACGGATATTCGGCCACCACGTTGCGGGCCGAGCTCAACAGCAATTTGCCGTCCAGGCTGGTCAAGGCGATGCTGGGATCGATGCTGCTCAAGCCGCGCAGCCCCTCCAGGGCCAGGGTGCCGGCCTGGGTATTTTCCAAGGTGCGGTCAAGAATGGCGCGGTAGCCGAAATCGAAGGTGCGCTCGGCCTCGACGGTGTCGTAGGGCGCCCCCATGCCGCCGATGCCGGGAATGACCGGCGCGCTTGCCCCCATCAGCAGCACGGATGCCGCGATGATCCAACCAATAACGGGAGGGCGACGCACCTGAGTGAACCTCCGATGAAAGATGACGCTAATATGCGTTCTCATCCGTCTTTGGTACAGGGTTTTTATCGTCGCCCTCTATTGTGCGGCGGCGGTCGGCGCGGCCCGGTGGCGGCCCGTGGGGTCGATCCCTCCAGTTGAAAGACCATGGATCCGGTCAGCGCATTGGCTTCGTGCAGCACCACGTCCAGCAATTGCCCCAACTGGAAGGTCTTGCGGGTGCGTTTGCCGACCAGGCAATGATGCACCTCGTCATGGACATAGAAATCCTCGGGCAGGGTGCCGATGGGGATCAGGCCGTCGGCGCCGGTATCGACCAGGGTGACGAACAGGCCGAAACGGGTCACCCCCGACACCTTGGCGCGGAAGCCGGCACCGACCCGGTCGGACAGGAAGGCGGTGACGTAACGGTCCACCGCCTCGCGCTCGGCCACCGCCGCCCGCCGTTCGGTGATGGAGATATGCTCGCCCCATTCGGGGAATTGCCCCACACAATCCGGCGGCAAGCCGCCTTCGCCCAAGTGCAGCCCCGACACCAGGGCGCGATGGACCAGCAGGTCGGCATAGCGGCGGATGGGCGAGGTGAAATGGGCATAACGGGCCAGTCCCAGGCCGAAATGGCCGATATTTTCCGGCGAATACACCGCCTGGGCCTGACTGCGCAGCATGACTTCGTTGACCAGCACCTCGTTGGGGCCGTCCTTGACCTTCTCCAGGATCTGGTTCAACTGCGCCGGGCGCAAGGCTTGGCCCTTGGGCAGCGACAAATCCATGGAGCGCAGGAACTCGCGCAAGCCATCCAGCTTTTCCAGGGACGGTTGGTCGTGGATGCGGTACATGCACGGCTTGTGCACCCGTTCCAGTTCCTCGGCGGCGCAGACATTGGCCTGGATCATGAAATCCTCGATCAGCCGATGGCTGTCGAAGCGATCGCGCACCTTGATGCCCAGCACGCGACCGCTTTCGTCGATGTCCACTTTCCGCTCGGGGATGTCGAGCTCAAGCACGCCACGGCGCTTGCGGGCGTCCAGCAGCGCCGCCCAGGCACCGTAAAGCGGCGCGATCACCGGCCCGGCCAGCGGTCCGGTCAAGTCGTCGGTCAGGCCGTCACGAGCTTTTTGCACCTGATGATAGGTCAGCCGGGCGGCGGAGCGCATCATGGCGCGCATGAATTTGTGCCGGAGCTTGTTGCCGTCCCGGTCCAGCCAGAAGCGCACGGCCAGACAGCCGCGATCCTCGTCGGGCCGAAGCGAACACCAGCCGTTGGACAATTCCTCGGGCAGCATGGGGACGACGCGATCGGGGAAATAGACGGAATTGCCGCGCTTGAACGCCTCCTTGTCCAGGGCGTCGGCGGGGCGCACGTACCAGGAGACATCGGCGATGGCCACCATGCAATGCCAGCCGCCGGCATTGTTGGGGTCAGGATCGGGCTCGGCCCACACCGCGTCGTCGAAATCGCGGGCGTCCTCGCCGTCGATGGTGACCAAGGGCAGGTCGCGCAGATCGACGCGGTGCTCCAAGGTGGCGGCGCCGGCCTTCTTCGCCTGGGTCAGGGCGTCGGCGGGAAACTCGAACGGGATGTCGTTGGTGTGGATGGCCACCAGCGACACCGATTTGGGTGCGCCCATGCGGCCCAGGCGTTCCTTGACCACCACCTGGCGCAGGCCGTACAGGCGTCCGGGCAACAGATCGCCCATCACCAGTTCGCCCGCTTCGGCCCCGCCGTTCTCGCCCTTGGGGACGATGTAATCGGATCGTTCCTTGCGCGAGGTCGGGTGGATGCGGCCCGAGCCGTCGGGCATGGTCTCGTACACCCCCAGCACGCGGGCGCGGGCTTCGCCGACGACGCGGATGGGCTTGGCCTCGTAGGCGTCGGCGCGGATGCGGCGCAGCTTGGCCAGCACCTTGTCGCCCACCCCCACGGTCAGCTCGCCCTTGCGCCACGGCGCCATGTAGATGCGCGGCGGACGACCGTCCTGCTCCCACGCCACCAGCCGGGCCAGCAATTCGCCGTCGGTGTCGGCGCCGGTGATTTCCACCACCGACACGTCGGGCAGGGCGCCGGGCTGGGCGAAACTCCGTTTGGCGCCGCGCTGGACACTGCCTTCGCCTTCCAGTTCCTTCAGCACCGCCTTCAGCATGATCTTGTCGGCGCCCTTCAGGTTGAAGGCGCGGGCCAGTTCGCGCTTGCCGACGTGGCCGGGCTGCGAGCGGATGAAGTCCAGCACCTCCTGCTTGGAGGGCACCGGTTTGATCTTGGGGCGTTTGGGCATGGTCATGCCTGACCGTACCTCCGCCGCCGGTTCAGGGCAAGTGACCGATCAACAGCGTCACCAGCGGCAGGCTGATGGCGGCGGCCATGGTCGAGGCGGTGATGATGGCGGCGGTCAAGGCATGGTCGCCACCCATCTGGCGGGCCAGGATATAGGCGTTGGCCGCCACCGGCAGGGCCGCGTAGGTGACGGTGACCGCCAAGGTGGTGCCGGTCAGGCCGAAGCTCCAGCCCAGGGCGCCGACCACCAGCGGCATCACCGCCAGTTTCAGTCCCAACGCCATGGCCATCGGACCACGGGCGCCGCGCAGGGCGGAAAACTCCAGTCCAGCACCGACGCACAGCAGCCCCAGGGCCAGCGACGCCTGGGCCAGGGTTTTCAGCAGCGGCCCGATGATCGGCGGCAGGCCGATGCCCGACAGGTTGAGGGCCGCGCCGATGAGGCAGGCCAGGATCAGCGGGTTCCTGGCGATGGCCAGCAAGGTGGCGCCCAGGCCGCGTTTGCCGTCGCCGGCGCCCCAGCGGATCAGGGCGGTGACGCAATAAAGATTGACCAGCGGAATGACCAGGGACGAGGCCAAGGCGGTCACCGTCACCCCATGCGGTCCCCAGATGGCGGCGGCGATGGCGAAGCCCACATAGGTGTTGGGCCGCACCGCCCCTTGGAACAGCGAGGTAAAGGCCGGGCCGTCGGCACGCAGGCGCGGCGACACTATTCTTGCCGGCAGCACCAGCAGACCCAGCACCAAGCTGATGCCCAGGCCGTGGGCGCCGAGAATGGCGGCCACCGGCAGGCCGTCCAGGCGGGCTTCGGCCAGATTGGTGACCAGCAAGGCCGGGAACAGGATGAAATAGGTCAGCTTTTCCGTTTGCAGCCAGAAATGTCCATCGAGCATCCGGCGGGTGCGCAGCAGCCAGCCCAGCAGGATCAGCAGGAAATTGGGGGCGATGGCGGCAAGAATGGTCAGCATGACGGCGATTACGCCTTAACATCGCGGGCCTATCAAGCTGGGGAAATCCTCAGGCCCCGGCGCCGTCCTCGACCGGCGGCGGCAGCGGATACAGCCGGCGCGGCGGCAGCACGCGATGCAGCAAGACGGCGGCGGCGACCACCAGGATGCTGCCGAAAAGAATGGGAAACAGCAGATAGGACCAGCCCGGATGCAGGGCGGCGACCACCAGGGCATCGGCGCCGGCGGGCGGATGGGTCAGCCGTGCCGCCGCCATCAGGGCGATGGACAGACCCACCGCCAAGGCCATGGCCCACCAAGTCTGCGGCAGGAACTCCGCCGTCAGCAGGGCGATGATGGTGGCCAGCAGATGGCCGCCGATGACGTTGGCCGGCTGGGCCATGGGGCTGTCGGGGGCGGCGAAGACCAGCACCGCCGAGGCCGCCAGCGGGGCGATTTGCAGCGGATTGCCCAGCCATTGCGCCAAGAGGGCGCAGGCGGCGATGACGGCGATTCCGCCCAGCCCGGCCTTCCACGGGGTCAGGCGGCAGGCGACGGGCTGATGGCGGCGGAAGAAATGGCGCAAAGCAGGGCCCTCGCTCACATATAATGTATATTGAATACATATATAGTGGCGCAAAAAAAGGCAACCCTGCCTAAGTTTGTATCACTTATATCAATGGCCGGAACGCCTGACCTCCGTCCGCCTTGGCTTACGCGCCATAAGGCGCGCTTGCGCCCGTCCAACGGTCGAAGGCTCGACCGTTGGTATTAGTTTTTCCGCAACTCTTCCAACTCGGCCTTGCTTTGGGCCAGTTCGTCGCCCATGGACCGCATGGTACCCAACAACGAATGGACCAAGGTGGCCAGTCCGGCGGGGGCTTCGTTCATCATGTGGTCGATGCTGGCTTTGGACATGACCAGACACAGGGCATCTTCTTCCACCACCGCGGCCCCCATGCGACCGCCATTGTCGAGCAGCGCCAGTTCGCCGAACACTTGGCCGGGCTGGACGATGCCGATGGTGATACGCTTGCCGGACACCGTCTTGAAGATGCGGACCTTGCCTTTTTGCAGCAGATAGGCCTCGCGCCCGCTCTCACCCTCCTTGAAGATGACGCTGCCCTTGGTGAAGGTCTTGCGTTCCGGCACGCTCATGGATTTCCCCCAGGCGATTGCAGTCTTGGCTAAAGAATAAACCGCGCCGACCATTTGTCTACGCCGACGATTGCCGGCCATGGCCTGTTGGGCGTAGGCTTTTCCTTAAGCAAAAAAGGAAGGGAGGCCGATCATGGCCGCGAAAATCGCGCTGGCATTGCAAGGCGGCGGCGCGCATGCCGCTTTTTCCTGGGGGGTTCTCGACCGTCTGCTCGATCAGGTGGCGGCGGGCAAGATCGAAATTTCGGCGGTGTCGGGGGCATCGTCGGGGGCGTTGAACGCCACCGCCTTGGCATATGGCCTGCGCGAGGGAGCGGATTTGCCCGGCCCGGCCACGGCGCGGGCCAAGCGCATGGCCAAGGCGGGGCAGAGCAAGATCGAGGAATTGTGGGCCACCATCGCGCGGGCTGCCTTTTGGGGCGGCAATCCCTTCGTCGCCGCCATCGGCCTGTCCCTGGGCTGGAACATCGACGACAGCCCGGCGGCACGCTGGGCCGACATGACCTCGGCCGGGGTGTCGCCCGCCGATGCCAGCATCGGCACCTATCTCAACAGCGTGTTGCGCGATGTCTTCCCGCAATTGCCGGCCATCCTGGCGGCGCCGGTGGCCCAAGTGCCCGCCGTGCTGGTGGCGGCCACCGACGTACAGGAATGCCGCCGCCAGATTTTCGTCGACGGCGCCGTGTCGCCGGACGCGCTGAAGGCGTCCTTGTGCGTGCCGACGGCGCTCACCAGCGTCGAGATCGGCCAGGGCCATTACTGGGACGGCGGCTATATGGGCAATCCGCCGCTGTCGCCCCTGCTCGATCAGGTGCGCGGGGCGGGCTGTGACGACGTGGTCCTGGTCACCGTCAATCCGCTGCATCGCGACGGCGTGCCGCGTTCGGCCCGCCAGATTCTGGACCGGCTGAACGAAATCACCTTTTCCGCCGCCATGGTGCACGAGGTCAACGCCATCGAAACCCTGAACCGGCTGGTGGATGCCGGCCATGTGACCAAGGCGGCGGGGCTGCGGCGGGTCAATCTGCACCGCATTCACGCCGATGTGGAATTGTCGCGTCTGGGCATCTATTCCAAGGATGCGCCGGCCTGGGATTTCCTGGTCCATCTCCGTGACCTGGGGCGCGACGCCTTCGACCGCGTCTGGCCGGAGATCCAGGCGGCCCTGGGCAAGAAATCGTCGTGGGACACCGGCGATATCTGTGACCACGTGGTGGCGCGCCGGGCGTTGCGGTAGAGCGGGCTTGACCGCTTGCATGCAATAGGAGAAGGTGCCGTCATGTTCGGCGACACCCGCACCCTTTCGGCCTCGGAAAGACTGGACTGGCTGCGGCTGATCCGCAGCGAGAATGTCGGGCCGCGCACTTTCATCCGCCTGCTGGAACGCTTCGGCAGTGCGGCCCGCGCCTTGGCCGAGCTGCCGGATCTGGCCAAGCGCGGCGGCCGCGCCCGGCCCATCGTCGTCTGCCCCAAGGATGCGGCCCTACGCGAGCTCGAGGCCGCCGGCAAACTGGGCTGCATCGTGCTGGCGGCGTGCGAGCCCGGCTATCCCCGCCTGCTGGCCGCCATCGACGACCCGCCGCCGATTCTTTACGCCCTGGGCAATCCGTCGCTTTTGGCCAAACCCATGATCGCCATGGTCGGCGCCCGCAACGCCTCGGTCAATGGCCGCAACCTGACCCGGCGCATGGCCGGCGATCTGGGGCGGGCTGAATTGGTGGTGGTTTCCGGTCTGGCCCGCGGCGTCGACACCGCCGCCCATGAGGGCGCGCTGTCGACGGGCACGGTGGCGGTGCTGGCCGGTGGCGTCGACGTGGTTTACCCGCCGGAAAATCAACGTCTTTACGACGACATCGTCGCCATGGGCTGCGCCGTCTCGGAAATGCCGCCGGGCACCCAGCCCCAGGCCAGCCACTTTCCCCGCCGCAACCGCATCGTTTCCGGCATGGCCCTGGGGGTGGTGGTGGTCGAGGCCAGTCTGAAATCGGGGTCGCTGATCACCGCGCGCCTGGCCGGCGAACAGGGGCGCGAGGTGTTCGCCGTCCCCGGTCACCCCATGGACCCGCGCGCTCAAGGCCCCAACGACCTGATCCGCCACGGCGCCACCTTGACCGAGGGGGCCGATGACGTCACCGCCGTGGTCCTGGACCTGCTGCGCCGTCCGTTGGCCGAGGACCGGCGCGGGCCGTTTGAAACGGCGATAAGTGCCCCGCCGGACGAAAGCGCCCTCGCGTACGCGCGCGCCTTGGTGCTGGAAAGCCTGGGTCCCATGCCGGTTGCGGTTGACTTGCTGATCCGCGAATGCCAATTGTCTGCTTCCGTGGTGTCCATGGTCCTGCTTGAATTGGAGCTGGCCGGTCGTCTGGAGCGTCACCCTGGTCAACAGGTGGCGTTGCTGATGGCGGGTTATTAAAGGACCGTGCCGCTCGTCCCTGTTTCTCGCACAATTGGGTCCGGATGAAGGTCGTCGTCGTCGAATCTCCCGCCAAAGCCAAGACCATCAACAAGTATCTTGGCTCGGACTTCCAGGTGCTGGCCTCGTATGGCCATATCCGCGATCTGCCGGCCAAGGACGGCTCGGTCCGCCCGGACGAGGCCTTTGCCATGGACTGGGAGGCCGACGCCAAGAGCGAGCGCCAGATCAAGGAAATCGCCAACGCCGTCAAGAAGGCCGACAAACTGTTCCTGGCCACTGACCCGGATCGCGAGGGCGAGGCCATCTCGTGGCACGTCCAGGCGGTGCTGGAAGCCAAGGGGGTGTTGAAGGGCAAGGAAGTCAAGCGGGTGGTCTTCAACGAGATCACCAAATCCGCCGTCACCGAGGCCATGCGCAACCCGCGCGAGGTGCACCAGGATCTGGTCGACGCCTATCTGGCGCGCCGGGCGCTGGATTATCTGGTCGGTTTCACCTTGTCGCCGGTGTTGTGGCGCAAGCTGCCGGGCTCGCGCTCGGCCGGACGCGTGCAATCGGTGGCGTTGCGTCTGATCTGCGAGCGCGAAACCGAGATCGAGAGTTTCAAAAGCCAGGAATATTGGACCCTGGCCGCCGATTTCCTCACCGCCAAGGGCGCCATGATCACCGCCGGCCTGACCCATCTGAACGGGGTCAAGCTGGACAAGTTCGCCTTGGGCAACGAGACCTCGGCCTTGGCCGCCAAGGCGGCCATCGAAGCGGCCAGCTTCACCGTCGCCAGCGTCGAGCGCAAGAAGGCCAAGCGCAACCCCTATGCGCCGTTCACCACCTCGACCCTGCAACAGGAAGCCAGCCGCAAGCTGCATTACGGCGCACAGAAGACCATGCAACTGGCCCAGCGCCTGTATGAAGGCGTCGATATCGGCGGCGAGACCGTGGGTCTGATCACTTATATGCGGACCGACGGCGTGCAGATGGCCGCCGAGGCCATCGCCGCCACCCGCGACCTGATCGCCAAGGATTTCGGTCGTGATTACGTTCCCGGCGCGCCGCGTCTTTATAAGACCAAGGCCAAGAACGCCCAGGAAGCGCATGAATGCATCCGTCCCACCGATCTGTTCCGCCGCCCCGATCAGGTCGCCCGCTATCTCGACCGCGACCAGCTGCGCCTTTATGAACTGATCTGGAAGCGCACGGTGGCCAGCCAGATGGCCGCCGCCGAACTGGATCAGGTGGCCGTCGACGTGACCAGCACCGCCAAGGACATCGTCATGCGCGCCACCGGCTCGGTGGTGGTGTTCGAGGGCTTTTTGAAAGTTTATCGCGAGGACCGCGACGACAGCCCGGCGCCCGGCACCGAGGACGACGAATCCGAACGTCTGCTGCCCGACGTCACCGAGGGCGAGGCCATGGCCCGCCAGGACGTCCGCGCCGACCAGCACTTCACCCAGCCGCCGCCCCGGTTCTCGGAAGCCTCGCTGGTCAAGCGCATGGAAGAACTGGGCATTGGCCGTCCGTCCACCTATGCCTCGATCCTGTCGGTGTTGCAGGACCGCAATTATGTGCGCCTGGACCAGCGCCGCTTCATCCCCGAGGATCGCGGCCGATTGGTCACCGCCTTCCTGGAAAGCTATTTCGGTCGTTACGTCGAATACAATTTCACCGCCGATCTGGAAAACCAGCTGGACGAGGTTTCCGACGGCAAGATCAACTGGAAAAAGGTCCTGGAAGACTTCTGGCGCCAGTTCCAGGGCGCCGTCGAGGGCACCAAGGAATTGCGGGTGTCGGAAGTCATCGAGAAGCTGGATGCCGAGTTGGGGGCGCATTTCTTCCCCGATGACGGTGCCGGCCACGATCCGCGCCTGTGCCCGGTCTGCAATGCCGGACGGCTGTCGCTGAAACTGGGCAAGTTCGGCGCTTTCATCGGCTGCGCCAATTACCCGGAATGCCGCTATACCCGCCCGCTGGCCATGGCCGGAGAAGGTGGCGAAAACGGCGGCGAGCCGTTGCCCGACGGCCCCAAGGAACTGGGGATCGAACCCGGTTCGGGCGAGCCGGTCACCCTGCGCAAGGGGCCTTACGGCTGGTACGTGCAATTGGGCGAGGGGGCGAAGCCCAAGCGGGTGTCGTTGTACAAGGGGCTGGAACCGGGCGCCATCGATCTGGAACTCGGCCTCAAGCTGCTGGCCCTGCCGCGCGACGTGGGCGAGCACCCGGAAACCCGCAAGATGATCAAGGCCGGCGTCGGGCGCTTCGGCCCCTATCTGCTGCATGACGGCATCTACAAGTCGTTGGCCAAGGATGACGACGTGCTGACCGTGGGCATGAACCGGGCGGTGGAATTGCTGTCGCAGGCCAAGGGCAAGGCCGCCGGGCCGCTCAAGACCCTGGGCGAACACGACGGCAAGCCGGTGACCGTGCATGAGGGCCGCTATGGCCCCTATGTGTCGCGTGACGGCGTCCATGCCACCTTGTCCAAGGGCACCGATCCGCTGACGGTGACGCTGGAACAGGCCTTGCCGCTGATCGCCGCCAAGGCGGCCAAGGCGCCGGCGAAGAAGCCGGCCCGCAAGGCGGCGGCGCCGAAGAAGGCGGCGGTGGAAGACGGCGAGACGGTGGCGAAAAAGAAGGCGCCGGCGAAGAAGGCCGCCGCCAAGAAGCCAGCGGCGAAGAAAGCACCGGTCAAGAAGAAGGCGGCGGTCTAAGCCGTCTTCACCGCCATGAAGGCCCGTGGCGAGCCCAAGGACCGCAGCAGCCCCTTGGCCAAGCTGTTGAGCTTGTCCAGATCGGAATAGCCGACGGCGGTTCTGGCATCGTCCAGCTTGTGGGCGATTTCCAGCAGATCGGCCACCGGGCCGCTCAAGGCTTCGCTGGGGCTGCGCTTCATGCGGCGGATCATGTCCTCGGCCACCTGAACCAGCCGGTTGGTGTGCGGCATCAGCGCCAGGTCCGTTCCGGCCTTGCCGTCGCGGATGCAGCCGTGGATGTGGTTGGACAGCCAGTCGATCTGCACGGCGTAGCGTTCGATCTTCATGCGGTTCAAGGTGCTGGACGCTTCCGAGACCATGCGTTGCAGGCGGGTGCCGTCGACGCCGTTCTCGGCCCTGATCTTCAGCGGATTGGGCACTTCCAGCATGGGGGCGGAATGGCTGTCGAAGGCGCGCTGCTTGGCCCGGCGGTCGGGGCCGGTATAATCGTGGGTGACGACGAAAGGCTTGCGCGTGCGGCACAATTTTTCGATGCGCAGGATCAGCTGCTCCGGCGATACCGGTGTCAGCAGCAAATCGTCGCAGCCGGCATCGATGATGCGTTTGACATAATCGGGCTCGGGCCGGCTCAACAGCGAGATGGTTACCGGAAACGGGTTGTTGCCCAGGCGCTGATCGCGCATCTCCCTGATCAGGAAGCCGACGTCGTTACCTTCCAACTCGGTCGAGGCGATCAGCAGGTCGACGGAATCCTGTTCGATCAGGTCATGCAGCTTGACGTAACTGGCGGTGTCCGAAACCGCGCGAAACCCCATGGCGAACAGCGCGCCTTTCAATCCGGTGCGCACCATCTGACTGGGGTCGGCGATCACCAACCGGATGTTTTCAAGCGAAGCCTGCATGCGCTGCCCATATCAGTTTACAACTTAGGGCGGGGATGCTTGGTCCCCCTCCAACCTGGCTATGATAAGCACAACCTTCAATCAGGTCATCCACCGATTCCGGCTATGCCCCATGCCACAGCCGCTTGCGGGCGGGTCCGCGCCGCCATATAGTTCGGCCATCATGACTGAGCCGCGCTATCCGCATCGCCATCTCTTGGGCATCCAGGGTCTGGAGCAACACGAGATCACCACTCTTCTGGATCTGGCCGACGGTTACGCCGCCCAGAACCGGTCCCACGACAAACGCCGCAACCTGTTGGGGGGGCGGACGCTGGTCAATCTGTTCTTCGAGAACTCGACCCGGACCCTGACCAGCTTCGAGCTGGCCGGCAAGCGGCTGGGCGCCGACGTCATCAACATGCAGACCCAGGCGTCCTCGGTGGCCAAGGGCGAAAGCCTGATCGACACCGCCATGACCCTGAACGCCATGCATCTGGACGTCCTGGTGGTCCGTCACGCCGAATCGGGCGCGGCCAAGCTGTTGTCGGAAAAGGTCAATTGCGCGGTCATCAACGCCGGTGACGGCGCCCACGAGCACCCGACCCAGGCGCTGTTGGACGCGCTGACCATCCGCCGCCGCAAAGGCGCCATCGCCGGCCTGCGCGTGGCCATCTGCGGCGACGTCCTGCATTCCCGCGTGGCCCGCTCCAACATCCATCTGTTGAACACCATGGGGGCCGAGGTACGTCTGGTCGGCCCGCGCACGCTGATGCCGTCGCAGGTGGAGCGCATGGGCGTCGAGGTGTTCTACGATATGCGCGCCGGCATCAAGGATGTGGATGTGGTGATGATGCTGCGCATCCAGAACGAACGGATGAAGGGCAGCTTCATCCCCTCGATTCCGGAATATTTCCATTTCTTCGGCCTGGATTACGAAAAGTTGGCCTTGGCCAAACCCGATGCGGTGATCATGCATCCCGGCCCGATGAATCGCGGCGTCGAGATCGATTCCGATGTCGCCGACGACGTCGAACGTTCGTTGATCCGCGAACAGGTGGAAATGGGCGTGGCGGTGCGCATGGCCTGCCTGGACCTGTTGACCCGCAACCTTCCCGATGCGGGAGTGAAATAATGTCCAAGCCTGCGACCTCGGGTCTGGTTGCCTATGTGAATGCCCGCCTGCTCGACCCCGCCACCGGCCTGGATGCCAAGGGCGCGGTGCTGACCAATGGCGAGATCATCGCCGATGTCGGCCCCGGCCTGTTCCGGGGTGGGGTGCCGACGGGGATCGAGGTGGTGGATTGCCAGGGCCTTTGCCTGGCCCCCGGTCTGGTGGACATGCGCGTCCAGGTGCGCGAACCGGGCGAGGAGCACAAGGAAACCCTGAAATCGGCGGCCGAGGCGGCGGTGGCCGGCGGCGTCACCTCCATGGTCTGCCTGCCCAACACCGATCCGATCATGGACGAGGTGGCCACGGTGGAGTTCGTGGCGCGGCGCGCCCGCAAGAACGAATTGGCCAAGATCTACCCCTATGCCGCCGCCACCAAGAAGCTGGAAGGCAAGGAACTGTCGGAAATGGGCTTCCTCAAGGAAGCCGGGGCCTTGGCCTTCACCGACGGCATCAAGGCCATCGCCGATGCCCAGACCATGCGCCGGGCGCTGTCTTATGCCGCCACCTTCGACGCCCTGATCGTCCAGCACCCGGAAGACCCGTCCCTGGCCGGGTCGGGGGTGATGAATGCCGGCGAGCGGGCCACCCGCATGGGCCTGTCGGGCATTCCGGTGGAAGCCGAGATCATCATGCTGGAACGCGACATGCGGCTGGTGGCCATGACCGGCGGGCGCTATCACGCCGCCCACGTCTCCACCGCCGAGGGCATCGACGTCATCCGTCGGGCCAAGGCCAAGGGCCTGCCGGTCACCTGCGACACGGCGCCGCCTTATTTCGCCTTGAACGAACTCGAGGTGCACAATTACCGCACCTTCGCCAAGCTGTCGCCGCCCCTGCGGTCCGAAGACGACCGTCAGGCGGTGATCGCCGGCTTGGCCGACGGCACCATCGACGCCATCGCCTCGGATCATGCGCCGCAGGACGAGGACGCCAAGCGTCAGACCTTCGCCGCCGCCGAGTTCGGCGGTATCGGGTTGGAGACCCTGCTGGCCGCCACCATCGGCCTGGTGCAGACCGGGGCGCTGGGGCTGCTGCCGGCGCTCGGGCTGTTGACCTGCGGTCCCGCCGATATCCTGGGTCTGCCCGCCGGGCGGCTGAAGGTGGGGGCCGCCGCTGATCTGGTGCTGTTCGACCCTGACCGCGGCTGGCAGGTGGACCCGGTCAAGTTCAAGAGCAAGTCCAAGAACTCGCCCTTCGACGGTCGGCCCATGCAGGGCGTGGTCCTGCGCACCGTGGTGGATGGACGCACGGTGCATCGTGTTTGAGCTGCCCGCCGCCATCGGCGGCAATTTTGAGCTGATCATTGCCGCCATTTGCGGCTATGGCCTGGGCTCGATCCCCTTCGGTCTGGTGCTGACCCGCGCCGCCGGCCTGGGCGACATCCGCGCCATCGGCTCCGGCAATATCGGCGCCACCAACGTCTTGCGCACCGGGCGCAAGGGGTTGGCCTTGGCGACCTTGCTGCTGGACGGCGGCAAGGGCGCCATCGCCGCCATCGCCGCCTTGCTGCTGCTGGAGCCGGGGGCCATGCTGGTGGCCGGTTTCGCCGCCGTTTTGGGTCATAACTTCCCGGTCTGGCTGGGGTTCAAGGGCGGCAAGGGGGTGGCCACCACCTTGGGCACGCTGATGGCCTGTTCGTGGCCGGCGGGCGTGGCCTGCTGCGTCACCTGGCTGGTGGTGGCGGGCCTGTTCCGTATCTCGTCGCTGTCGGCCCTGGCCGCGCTGGCGGCGTCGCCGCTTTACGCCTGGTACTTCGCCGGGCCGGAAACGGCGGTGATGGCGGCGGGCTTGGCCGTGTTGGGCTTCATCCGCCACCATGCCAATATCAAAAGACTGTTGAAGGGCGAAGAACCTAGGATCGGCAAGAAGAAGACCGGCGCCGCCTGAGCTCCCCCCAGGTCAACAGCGGCGCTCCGACCAGGGTCACCGCCGCCGCCGCCAGCAGGGCCGGCATCCAGCCGCCGCTTTCGGCCAGCTTGGCTGCCACCACTGGGCCGATGATCTGCCCGACGCTGAACAAGGCGGTCAATATCCCCATGGTCCGCGCCGGATGGGCCGGGGTGATGGCGCGACCGAAGGCCACCGCCATGCCGGCGATGCCCAGGAAGGTGCCGCCATAAAGCAAAGCCGCCAGGAACACCGCCGCCGGATGGCCGAACAGGGCCAGCAAGGCGGTACCCGCCGCCATCAGGATATGGGCGGCGCCCAAGGCGGGGGCATAGCCCTTGTGCTCGGCCACCCAGCCCCAGGCCGCCGCCGACGGCATGGCCGCCAGCCCGACCACCACCCAGGCCAGATTGGCCCAATCCTCCAGACCGGGGGTAGATCTGACCACCACCACCAGGAAGGTGCCGGTGATGATATAGCCGAAACCGGCGCAGAAATAGGCCGCCGCCAGCACGGGCAACGGGAACGGCACCGGCGGGGCCGGGGCGGTGGTGCCGGGGCCGCGCGGCTGGCTGAGATGACGCAGGCAAAAGAACGAGGTGGCCGACAATAAGGCGCAGATGCCCCCCGCCGCCCACCAGGCGCTGGCATCGCCGCCCAGGACACCGATCCAGGCGATGGCCGAGCCGGAGGCGAAAATACCCAGGCCGACGCCGCCGAAATGCAGGCCCGACAGCTTGGCCCGGCCCAATTCGGCCAGACGCGGCACCACCAGGGCCGAACCGAGAACGAAAACCAGGGCGGAGCCCACCCCCGCGACCAGCCGGATCAGATTCCAGGCCATTTCATCATGGGTCAGGGCCATGGCCGCCAGCGACAGCGCCACCAAGGCGAGGCCGAAATTCAACAGTCGGTGGCGTTCACGTTCGCTGGAAGCCCAACTGGCCCAGACCGCCCCGATCAGATAGCCCAGATTGTTGCTGGCCGCCAACCAGCCGGCGCTTTCGGTGTCGATGCCCATCAACGGCAGGATGGGGGTATAGGCAAAGCGCCCCAGGCCTAGCGACACGGCGCAGGCGGCAAAACCGCCGATCAGAATCCGGGTGGGGAACATCAAGGCCTCCGTTGACGACACGGTTAAGGTGGCGGCGGCCTTGCCTCATTACCAGCGAATAATTATGCTCTAACCATTCGTATTTGGAGAATGCAGCCATGGACAGCAATGGCCTTCGCCTGTTTCGTGCCGTCGCCCGATCGGGATCGGTGGCGGCGGCCGCCGACAGCGTCCATTCGGTGCCGTCCAACATTTCCGCCCGCATCCGCAAGCTCGAGGAGGCGTTGGGCGCCCGATTATTCGTGCGCGAGCCGCGCGGCATGCGGCTGACCCCGGCGGGGGAAGTGCTGGCCGATTACGCCGAGCGCATCCTGGCCCTGGGGGAAGAGGCCAAGGCGGCGGTGGCGGAAGTGGTGGGCGCGGGCGGCACCTTGCACTTGGCCTCCATGGAAAGCACGGCGGCGGTGCGGCTGCCGCCCATCCTCGCCGCTTTTACCGCCGAGTATCCCCGCATCGGCCTGTCGCTGACCACCGGCACCAGCGAAAGCGTGTTGCAGGCGGTGCTGGAGCGCCGCGCCGATCTGGGCTTTGTCGGCGGACCGGTGCGGCACGACCGCATCGTCGGCGCCGCGGTGTTCATCGAGGAACTGGTGTTGGCGGTGCCGGACAGCGTGACCTCGATCGAACAGGCCAATACCCGGGCCATGCTGGTGTTCCGCAGCGGCTGCGCCTATCGGGCGCGGACGGAAAACTGGCTACGCCGCCGGGGCGAGCCGCCACGCAACGTCATGGAATTCGGCACCCTGGACGGCCTGCTCGGCTGTATCGCCGCCGGCATGGGGGTCAGCCTGTTGCCGCGTAGCGTGGTCGAGCGCCCGCATCTGGCCGGTCAGATCAACGCCTTGACCATCAATGACAGCCAGGTCGAGACCTGGGCGGTGCGCCATCGCGATTGCGTCCCCAGTCGGGCGATGAACGCATTCATGGACTGCCTGCGGTCCCCGGCGCAAGCCGCCTGATTTTCGCGCATCTCCGTTGTCATATTGACTCGGGCTTATGCGCACAGTTGCGCTACAATGACCGGATAAGTCCAAGGGTTATGTCATGCGCGATCCCAACGCCCCGCCGATCCGTTTATTGCTGGTGGAAGACAATCCCGGTGATGCCCGGCTGGTGCGGTTGTTGCTGGCCGAGGCCGGCGGCTTCGAGTTCAATCACGTGGAAACCATGGCCGCCGCCAAGGCTTGGCTGGAGGGCAACGGCGCCGAGGCGGTGCTGCTGGATTTGTCGCTGCCCGACAGCCATGGACTGGAAACCATCGACCGTATGCGCCAGATGGCGCCGTTGATGCCCATCGTCGTCTTCACCGGTCTGGCCGACGAGGATACCGGTGTCGCCGCCGTCAAGCGCGGCTGCCAGGATTATCTGGTCAAGGGCATGGGCGACGGCCATATGATTTCACGCACCGTGCTTTACGCCATCGAGCGCAAGACCCTGGAGGTCGAGCGCCAGCAATCGGCGGAACGCATGAAGAAGGTGCTGTTGCAGACCGTCCGCCCCATGTCGCTGACCCTGGAAATGCGCGATCCCTATACCGCCGGCCACCAGCGCCGGGTGGCGCAACTGGCGGTGGCCATCGGGCGCCAGATGGGCTGGAGCGAGCATACGCTGGAAGGCTTGCAGACCGGTGCCCTGATCCACGATCTGGGCAAGATCAACGTTCCCTCCGATTTTCTCAGCCGTCCGGGCAAGTTGTCCGATGCCGCCTTCGGCGTGGTGCGCTCGCATGCCGCCGTGGGGGCGGAAATCGTCGAGGGCATCGACTTTCCCTGGCCGGTGGCGGCGATGATCCGGCAGCATCATGAACGCTTGGACGGCTCGGGTTATCCGTTGGG
This sequence comes from Stygiobacter sp., assembly GCA_006218045.1. Taxonomy (GTDB): domain Bacteria; phylum Pseudomonadota; class Alphaproteobacteria; order Rhodospirillales; family Magnetospirillaceae; genus Magnetospirillum. The sequence continues at coordinate 101,673 of VBWB01000022.1, read as the reverse complement.
GCTGGTCGGCAGCCAGATCATCCCCGAGGCCCGCATCCTGGCGGTGGCCGACGTGGTCGAGGCCATCAGCAGCCATCGCCCCTATCGCCCGGCCCTGGGCATGGACGCGGCCTTGTCGGAAATCCGTGATCATTCCGTCACCCGCTATGACCCGGAGGTGGTGGAAGCCTGTCTGGCGGTCATCGGCGCCGAGGGCGAGGCGGTGTTCGGCGAGGCGGCGTTGGGTCACTGATTAAAAAATAGCCGTAAAAAACTAAAGCCTATTTTTTGTGCTGAGATGTCAACCGGCCCGGGGCGGCCCCTGTCATAGTGATGTCATCGACATGGCGGCGGGGATGCGGGTTTATGCCGGTTTATGCGACCGTTCTGGGCGGGGAACGCCACGTTTTCGCCGATCTGGCGACGCTGCTGGCCTGCGCCTCGCCGCGGCGGTCGGGCGACGAACTGGCCGGTCTGGCCGCCACCAGCGAATTGCGCCGGGTAGCGGCGCGCATGGCCCTGGCCGATTTGCCGCTGAAGACGTTTCTGAGCGAAGCCCTGATCCCTTATGAGGCGGATGAAGTCACCCGCCTGATCATCGACAGCCACGACGCCGCCGCCTTCGCCCCCATCGCCCACATGACGGTGGGGCAATTGCGCGACTGGCTGTTGTCCTATGACGCCGACGGCGCCACCCTGGCGGCGCTGGCCCCCGGTCTGCTGCCGGAAATGGCGGCGGCGGTCAGCAAGCTGATGCGCAACGGCGATCTGGTGGCGGTGGCGGCCAAGATCCGGGTGGTCACCGCCTTCCGCTCGACCATCGGCTTGCCAGGGCGGCTGTCGTCGCGGCTGCAACCCAATCACCCCACCGACGATCCCCTGGGCATCGCCGCCTCGACCCTGGACGGCCTGCTGTTCGGGGTGGGTGACGCGGTCATCGGCATCAATCCGGCCACCGACAACGTCGAGGCCTGCATCACCTTGCTGACCATGCTGGACGAGGTGCGCCAGCGTTTCGACATCCCCACCCAATCCTGCGTGCTGACCCATGTCAGCAATTCCCTTCAGGCGATGGAGAAGGGCGCGCCGCTTGATCTGGTGTTCCAAAGCGTCGCCGGCACCGAGGCCGCCAATAGGGGCTTCGGCATCGATCTCGCCCTGCTGGCCGAGGCCGAGCAGGCGGCGCTGGGCTTGAAGCGCGGCACGGTGGGCGGCAACGTCATGTATTTCGAGACCGGACAGGGGGCGGCGCTGTCGGCGGACGCCCATCACGGCCTCGACCAGCAGACGGTGGAGACGCGCGCCTATGGGGTGGCCCGCGCCTTTCGTCCGCTTCTGGTCAACACCGTGGTCGGCTTCATCGGGCCGGAATATCTGTTCGATGCCAAGCAGATCATCCGCGCCGGGCTGGAGGATCATTTCTGCGGCAAGCTGCTGGGTCTGCCCATGGGGGTGGACGTCTGCTACACCAATCACGCCGAGGCCGACCAGGACGACATGGATGTCCTGATGCTGCTGTTGGGCAATGCCGGGGTCAATTTCCTCATCGGCGTGCCCGGGGCCGACGACGTCATGCTCAATTATCAGAGCCTGTCCTATCACGACGTGGTGGGGTTGCGCCATCTGCTGGACCGCAAGCCGGCGCCCGAGTTCGAATCGTGGCTGATGCGCATGGGCTTGGCCGATAGCAACGGCAAGGTGCCGCCCCTGGGCGGCGATGCGGCGCCGTTGCGCCGCCTGCTGGCGGGGGGTTGAGCATGGCCCGCGATATCATCGCCCTTGACCCCTTCGCCCGTTTCCGCGCCGCCACCCGTGCCCGCATCGGCCTGGGCCGCGCCGGTGACGGCTTGCCGACGACGGCCTTGCTGGAGTTCCAACTGGCCCACGCCAAGGCCCGCGACGCCGTGCACGGCGCGGTGGATTGGGACGCGCTGGAAGAACACTTGCCGGCGCCGGCCATCCGGGTCAAAAGCCTGGCCGCCGACCGTTCCACCTATTTGCGCCGTCCCGATCTGGGCCGCCGCCTCGATCCGTCCTGTGCCCATCTGTTGAGCAAGGGGGATTGGGACCTGGCATTGGTCATCGGCGACGGCTTGTCGGCGGCGGCGGTGCACACTTGGGCGGTGCCGGTGGTGTGGGCGCTGCATATGCGCCTGGGGTGCCTGAGCATGGCGCCGTTGGTGCTGGCCGAACAGGCCCGCGTCGCCCTGGCCGACCCCATCGGCGAGGCGCTGGGCGCCAGGATTTCGGTGATGCTGATCGGTGAACGCCCCGGCCTGTCGGTGGCCGATTCCTTGGGTATCTACATGACCCATGGGCCACGCAGCGGGCGGCGCGACGGCGAACGCAACTGCCTGTCCAACATCCACGCCCACGGCTTGGCCCCGGCTGCCGCCGCCGACAAGCTGGTGTGGCTGATCCGCCAATCCCTGCGCCTGGGACTGTCCGGCGTGGGCCTGAAAGAGGAAACCCCAAGTCTTCAACCCGGCCAGGGTCCAACACCCGGCCTGCTTCCCCCTTCATCGGATTGAGACAGGAGCGACATTCCATGTCCGAAAACGCGAAACCAGAACTGAAACGCAGCCTGTCCGGCCTGCACCTATGGGGCATTGCCGTCGGCTTGGTGATCTCGGGTGAATATTTCGGCTGGTCCTTCGGCTGGGCCGCCGCCGGCACCTTGGGCTTTTTGGTGACCACGGTGCTGATCGCCGCCATGTACACCACCTTCATCTTCAGCTTCACCGAGCTGACCACCGCCATTCCCCATGCCGGCGGCCCCTTCGCCTATTCCTACCGGGCCTTCGGCCCCATGGGCGGCTTTGTCGCCGGCTTCGCCACCTTGATCGAATTCGTCTTCGCCCCGCCGGCCATCGCCCTGGCCATCGGCGCCTATCTCAACGTCCAGTTCCCGGCACTTGATCCCAAACTGGCGGCGGTGGGCGCCTATGTGGTGTTCATGGGTCTCAACATCGCCGGCGTCACCATCGCCGCCACCTTTGAACTGTTCATCACCGTGCTGGCCATCATCGAACTGGTGATCTTCATGGGGGTGGTCGAGCCCGGCTTTTCTTGGGCCAATTTCACCAACAAGGGCTGGGCCGGCGAGGATGGCTTCTCGCTCGGTGCCTTCTCGGGGATTTTCGCCGCCATTCCCTTCGCCATCTGGTTCTTCCTGGCCATCGAAGGCGCGGCCATGGCCGCCGAGGAAACCAAGAATCCGACCAAGACCGTGCCCAAGGCCTATATCGCCGGCATCCTGACTTTGGTGGTGCTGGCCTTCGGGACCATGATCATGGCCGGCGGCGTCGGCGACTGGAACGCGCTTGCCAATATCAACGACCCGTTGCCCCAGGCGATGAAGGCGGTGGTGGGCGAATCGTCGGGTTGGCTGCACATGCTGGTGTGGATCGGTCTGTTCGGGCTGATCGCCTCGTTCCACGGCATCATCATGGGCTATTCGCGCCAGATCTTCGCCCTGTCGCGGGCCGGCTTCCTGCCGCCCAATTTCGCCAAGGTCAACCCCCGCACCAAGACCCCGGTGGCGGCCATCCTGGCCGGCGGCGTGGTCGGCATCGCCGCCATCTTCTCGGACAGCCTGATCCAGATCGGCGGCGCCAGCCTGACCGCCAATATCGTCACCATGTCGGTGTTCGGCGCCATCGTCATGTACATCATGTCCATGGCCGCCCTGTTCAAGCTGCGCAAGACCGAACCCAATCTGGAGCGTCCGTTCAAGGCGCCGTTCTTCCCGGTCTTCCCGGCCATCGCCCTGGGCATGGCGGTGGTTGCCCTGGTCACCATGATCTACTTCAACCAGTTGGTCTTCGCCTTGTTCGTCGGCCTGTTCGCGGTGGCCTTCCTGTTCTACCGCTTCACCGCCGGCCTGCGCGAAAACGCCGAAGCCGACGATTTGCTGGAACTGGCCCAGGTCGAGGCCCGTACCATGGCCGATTAAGGCCGGTCCATAGCGGCTGCATCCCCCTGCCCGACGAAAGTCTGGCAGGGGATTTGCTTGTTCAAATGATTATTTGCTGCGGGGTTCCCCGATGACGGGCAAAAGCATGCGAAATAGGCAGAAGCGGGGCGAAATCTGCCGCGAAAACGGGCAACGCAACGTATTGGCCGCCGCCGCCTCGGGGGTGGCCGATTTCATCCACCGCCATGGCGGCGATGCCGACCGCGTGCTGGGTCTGGCCGGCGTTCCCGATCACGCCATCGGCGATCCGCTGCTGGCCCTCGATCTGGGCGATTACTGCGCCATGATGGAACTGGCCGCCGCCGAAACCGGACACGATAATTTCGGCCTGTGGTTCGGCCAGCAATTCCAGCCCCGCGCCTTGGGCCTGATCGGCGAAATCGCCCTGGCCTCGCCCACCTTGGGGGCGGCGGTGGAAAACCTGGCCAGCCTGTTTCCATTCCACCAGCAGGCCACCGAAACCCGGCTGGTGCGCGAAGGCGGCCTGTTGCGGCTGGAATACCGTATCCTCGATGGCCGCATCGTCGAGCGCCGCCAGGATGCCGAACTGACCATGGGCATGTTCGCCAACGTCTTCCGTACCGGCCTGGGCAGCGGCTGGGCGCCCGAGGAAGTACATTTCGAGCATCTGCGCCCGCTGGATTGGCGCCAGCATCAGCAAGCCTTCGACGCCCCGGTGCATTTCGGCCAGCGCACCAATTGCGTGGTCTTCCGCGATGCCCATCTGGACCGGCGCATGCCCATGGGCGATCTGGCCCGGCTGACCGGATTGCGTGACCGATTGATGGCCTTGGCCGGCAGTACCGGGGCGGCGCCGTTCATCGAGCGGGTGCGGGCGGAAATCCGCTCGCGTCTGGCCGACGGCTATCCCCATGTGGAAGACGTGGCCGAGGCGTTGGGCGTGGCGCGCTGGACCTTGCAACGGCGCCTGGGCGACAGCGGCATCAGCTTTTCCGAGGCGGTGGAGGGGGTGCGCCGCGATCTGGCCGGGCTTTACGTGCGCCAGCGCCACATCCCGCTGTCGGATGTGGCCGATCTGTTGGGGTATTCCGAATTGTCGGCGTTCAGCCGCGCCTTCCGCCGTTGGTTCGGCGTGGCCCCCATCACCTGGCGGGAGGGTTAATCCCGCCAGCCATCGGTGCCGCATTTCAGCCCGACGGCGATGGTGGCGCCGCTGTTGGGATTGGTCCAGAAGCTGCGATAGGACCACACCCGGGCTTTGTCGCACGAAATCGTCAGCTGATCAGGGCTGTCCCAGGTGACCTTGGGGGCGTCGCCCTTGTCGGCCAGGAACAGCCGTGCCCCCTTGTTGATGTTGTCGCCCGGCTTGGCCGTCATCACCACCAGGAACGGCTCGGTTTCACCGGCCTTCATCGTTCCCACCACCACGTCGCGCTTGCCGTCGGGGGCGGGGTGGCGGGAAATCTCGCGCATTTCACCGTCGCCACAGGCGGCCAGCAATACCAGGGCGGTCAAGGCCAGGAACTTTTGCATCAAGGGGGACTTTCGCTGGTGGGGCCGCCTATTCGGCGGCGACCACCTTTTTAGGGTGTTCCTTGTGCAATTCCAACTCATCCCAAACGGATACGAAGGATTTGACCAGATGGTCCATCATTTCGTCGGTGTGCAGGGGCGTGGGCGTGATGCGCAGGCGTTCGGTGCCCACCGGCACGGTGGGATAGTTGATGGGCTGCACATAGATGCCGTACTTATTGAGCAGCAGGTCCGAGGCCTGCTTGCAAAGCGCGGCGTTGCCGACCATCACCGGGACGATATGGCTGACCGAGGGCAGCACCGGAATGCCCACTTCCATCAGCTTGGCCTTCATGGTGGCGGCGCGTTCCTGGTGGCGGTGGCGGATTTCCGGGCTGTTGCGCAACACCTTGACCGAGGCCAGGGCAGCGGCGGCGACCATGGGCGGCATGGAGGACGAGAAGATGAAGCCGGGGCCGAAGCTGCGCACGTAATCGACCATGGCGTCGGAGCCGGCGATATAGCCGCCGACCACGCCGATGGCCTTGGCCAAGGTGGCCTGGATGATGGTGATGCGCTCGCGCACGCCGTCGCGTTCGGCCACGCCCGAGCCCTCGTCGCCGTACATGCCGGCGGCATGGACTTCATCAAGGAAGGTCATGGCGTTGTGGGCCTCGGCCACGTCGCAGATCGCGGCGATGGGGGCGATGTCGCCATCCATGGAATAGACCGATTCAAAGGCCACCAGCTTGGGGGTTTCCCGCGGATAGGCTGACAGCAATTGTTCCAGGTGTTCCGGGTCGTTGTGGCGGAAGACATGCTTGGCCGAGCGACCGTGGCGGATGCCCTCGATCATGGAATTGTGGTTGAGTTCGTCCGAGAACACCACCAGACCGGGGATGGTGGCCCCCAAGGTGGACAAGGTGGTCTGGTTGGCCACATAGCCCGAGGTGAACAACAGCGCCGATTCCTTGGCGTTCCAGGCGGCCAGTTCCTGCTCCAGCAGCACGTGGTAATGGTTGGTGCCGGAAATGTTGCGGGTGCCGCCGGCACCGGCGCCGCAACGGTCGACGGCTTCCTTGGCGGCGGCCAGAACTTCCGGGTGCTGACCCATGCCCAGATAGTCGTTGGAGCACCACACCACCACCTCGTGGACATGGCCGTCGCGATAGTTCCAGGCCACCGGGAACTGGCCGCACCGGCGTTCCAGATCGGCGAAGACGCGATAGCGACCTTCGGTCTTCAGGTCCGCGATACGCTTGGTGAAATAGTGTTGGTAATCCATTGGGGTCAGCCCTCCCTCCGCGCCGTCGGCAATCCTGATCGTGCGGTACAGCTTCACGTTACTTGAGGCGATCCTAAAAGAATGGGAAGACCCCACGCAACTAACATCACCGTAATGTCCACAGCGTTCATAAGCCTGTTTCAGACAATACCGGCTGCCACCAGCTCTCCATGAGCTTCGTCAAGGGCGGCACGGAAGCGGCCCAGCAACTGGCCGATTTCGTCCTCGGAGATGATCAGGGGCGGGGCGAAGGCCACCGCGTCGCCCATGGCCCGCAAGATGACGCCATGTTCCTGCGCCTTGGCCACCACCCGGGCGCCCACCGCCAGCTTGGGATCGAAGGCCGTGCGGTGCTCCTTGTCGGCCACCAGTTCCAGGGCGCCGATCAGGCCGATGCCGCGGGCCTCGCCCACCAGCGGGTGCTGCTGCAACGCGCGCAAGCCCTGCTGCAACACCGGGGCGATTCGCGCCACATGGCCCAGGATGTCGCGTTCGGCGTAGATATCCAGGGTTTCCAGCGCCACCGCCGCCGACACCGGGTGGCCGCCATAGGTGAAGCCATGGCCGAAAACGCCGATCTCGCCGGCCTGGGCCTTGACGTCGTCATAGACAGGGCCGGCGACGATCAGCGCCGAAATCGGCAGGTAGCCCGATGACAACCCCTTGGCCACGGTCATCATGTCGGGCTTGAGGCCGAAGGTCTGCGACCCGAACATCTGGCCGGTGCGGCCGAACCCGGTGATGACCTCGTCGGCGACCAGCAGCACGTCGTATTTCGTGAGCACCGCCTGGATCTTGTCGAAATAGGTGGCGGGCGGGACGATGACGCCGCCGGCGCCCATCACCGGCTCGGCGAAGAAGGCGGCGACCGTCTCCGGCCCCTCGGCCAGGATCAGCTTCTCCAGTTCCTCCGCCCGGCGGCTGGCGAAGTTTTCCTCGGTCTCGCCCGGATTGGCGTAGCGCCAGTAATGGGGATTGCCGGTGTGCAGGATGCGGTCGATGGGCAGGTCGAAGCCCCTCTGGTTGACCGGCAGCCCGGTCAGCGACGCGGTGGCCACGGTGACGCCGTGATAGGCGCGCTCGCGGGCGATGATTTTCTTTTTTTCCGGTTTGCCCCGCGCATTGTTGCGATACCAGATCAGCTTGATGGCGGTGTCGTTGGATTCCGACCCCGAACAGGCGAACAGGATTCGGGCGTCGGGTACCGGGGCCATGGAAGCCAGCCGCTCGGCCAGCCGTGTCGCCGGTTCATGCGTCTTCGAGCTGAACAGATGATAGAACGGCAAGTGCCGCATCTGTCTGGCCGCCGCCTCGACCAGACGTTCCTCGCCCCAGCCCAGGGCGGTGCACCACAATCCGGCCAGCCCCTCGATATACTCCTTGCCGGCCTCGTCGAACACCCGCACGCCTTGGCCGCGGACGATGACCATGGGGCCGGTTTCCGGGTGACGGACAAGGTTGGTGTAGGGATGGAACAGGTGGGCGATATCGGCTTCGGACGTGGTGCTCATGCTGCCTCCGGCGCTGCGGGGCGCCAGCTTAGGCCCAAGCCGTCGGCAGTTCAAATCTAGATACGGGTGTGGCTTTTCACCTTGAAGGCATAGACATAGAGGTCGGTGTCGCGTCGTTCCTTGGCCCGGCCCTTGGTGCGTTTGGTGGCGACGAAATATTCCACCACGTCGAAGGCGTCCAGGTCGTCCTTGGCTTGGCGGGCGATCCAGGCGTCACCGCTTTGCTTGACCCCGTGCTGGCTGAACAGCATGGCCTTGGGGGCGCCGGTACAACCGACGAACCATTGGCCGAAATTGCCGCCGTTCTTGTCGATGTAATCCTCGATCTCGCCGATGATCTGCGAACGCGATTTCGCCGTCATGACCGTTTCTCCCCGAACCGGGGGAAAGAATACGCGGTGACGGAAGTGTGACAATCGGGTCAAGACCTCAGTCGCCGAGACCGGCATTCTCGATACGGTTGGCGATGACGTCGGTGCGAATTTGGATCCACAAAGGGAAGTGGTCGGAGAGTTGGCGGGTGAATTGAGCCATGTTCTGCGCCGATGGGCACAAGACCTTCCAGTCTGTACCGACGAAATCGATAATGCCGCCGTGCTCGGTGATGTTTCCGCTCATGGTCGGGGCATGTAAAATCTGGTCATAGGCGTGCTTGCGGCTGACGCTTGTATACCGAGGCTGAAGCAGCCCCGGAGGAATGTGGAAATCAGACAGTTTGAGGTCGTCCAACATTTCCGGTTGGGTGATGTTGAAATCGCCCATGATGAGCCAGTCTTTTTCGGATTGCCCTTTGTCGGCCACCCTTTCCTTGATCCATCTGGCGAAATTGGCCAGTTCCTCGCGGCGCCTTTGTTCACGTTCCTGGGTGGTTCGTTCACTTCCCCAACGGGCATGCAAGGTGCAGACGACAAATTCAAAACTGCCGGCCTTGAACGAGGCCATATAAGGTGATCGCCACCAATCGGCGAAGTTCGCCGTCCATTCTCCGTTCTTCTTGGTTCGCGGCGGGTCGGCCTCGGCGGCAAGACCGGTGAAGCGGACGACCCGGGAATCGTAGAGATAGCCGATACGTTCGCGGTTGCCGGCGGAATCGGTGCGGTAGTCGCAATAGACCACCTTCCAGTAGTCGCCAAGAACCTCCATCATCCGACGAAGATCGCCCAAGTCGTCGCGCAGTTCGACCAAGGCAATCAGGTCGAACTGGTTAGCGATTTCGGCCAGCAGATGAACCGAGGTCTGGTAGCGCTTTTTTCTGCCGAACTCGCGGATGTTCCAGGTGGCGATGTTGAGACTCTGGTCGAGTACGGAATCAGGAATTTCCGCCGCCGCGATACGATCACGCAAAACCTTGAGACGAGAGAGGAACTCTTCATCTTTGCCGAGCGTGCCGTGAAACATGACGTCACCATTTACCATCGAATGGAATTTCAATGGTAGCTGATCATGGCGGATAAATTCAACTATTCGGTCTGTGATCAGGCCGCCCAGGCGCGCACGGTGTTGGCCCGCAAATCGACCTCGATGATGCGGTGGTTGTTGGTGTCCGACACCAACAGGCGGTTGGCGCCGTCGGTGGCGATGCCCGCCGGTTCGCAGATATCCAAGGGCAGGTGGCCCAGATCGCTGACCAAGCCCGAGACCGGATCGACCACACGGATGGCGTGGTTGTAGCTGTCGGCCACGAACAGGCGGCCATCGGCGCAACTGACCCCCAGCGGATGTTGCAGCCGGGCTTCGGCCAGCGGCCCGTTCTTATGGCCGAAATCGAACAGACCTTGACCAACCAGGGTATCCACCCGTCCGGTGGTCAGACACAGCCGGCGCAGGGCCGAGGTTTCGGCATCGGCGAAATACAGGCTGCGGCCATCGTCGCACAGGGCCAGCCCAGACGGCTGGGCCAGCAGGCATTGGCCGGCCTCGCCATCGCCTAGATTTTCCCCGCCGCTCCCGGCCAACCGGCGGACCATGCCGGAGCCGAGATCAAGGGCGCCCAATTGGTGGCTACCGGCATTGGCGAAATACAAGGTGCCGTCGTGGACCTCCATGTCCCAGGGCGAAGCCAGGGCGGTTTCCAGTCCCGGCGCCGCTTGGCCCAAGGTGCCGCCGCGCCAGCCCTGACCGGCGATGGTGGCGGTGGCCCCGCTCAGGCGGTCGATACGGCGGATCAGATGGTTGCGGGTGTCGGCCACATAGAGGAAGTCACGGTCGATGGCGACGCCCTCGGGGCCGTTGAAGCTGGCCTCCATTCCATCGTCACGACCGGCCAGACCGCTGCCGAAACGGGCGATCTCGCCGCCATGATCGTCCAACAGCACCACCTGATGGTGGCCGCAATCGGCCAAGGCCCAGACTCCGTCGGTGCCGCGCTTGATCTTGCCGGGAAAGCGCAGTCTGCCGCCGGGGTCGGAGACCGGCTGGCACGGCGTCGGCGCCGGGCGCATCTTGCCCATGGCGAAGAAGCGTTCGATCATGTCCTCGATGCCCTGGGGCAGCCGGTCGGGATGCGGTTCGCCCGCCAATTGGCCGATGACGCGACTGTCAGGCGAGATCAGCACCAGGGTCGGCCAAGCCCGAATGCAATAATTCTCCCACAGATACAAATCGGGGTCATGCACCACCGGGTGGGTGATGTCGTAACGGGCAATGGCGCTGGCCACCATGGCCGGGTCACGTTCGTGGTCGAATTTGGGGCTGTGCACGCCGATCACCGCCAATTCGTTGGCGAAGCGGGTTTCCAGATCCTTCAGCACCGGCAGGGTGTGGAAGCAGTTGACGCAGCAGAAAGTCCAAAAATCCAGGATCACCAACTTGCCCCGCAGCCGGGCCAGGGAGAGCGGCTGGTCGACGTTGAACCAAGTCAGTCCGGCTGCGGCCAGCTCAGGCGCCCGCGTCAATCCAAACATGCGCAATTCCTTGAAAAGCCGAAGAAAAAGTCAGCTCGTCCTGACTGCACAGATGGTAAGGCCGCAAGACTTTTGTAAGGGGGGCGCGCGGTGGTTTTCCCTGTGGTCAAAGTGTGGCAAACTTTTGTCTTGTCCTGGATAACTTTGGATTGGTGTTTCCGCCATGCAAGACGGCAAGGCACAACATTCCGACGACGGCATCGGTCAGCGCGTGTCGGTGCGGATGTTGATCATCGCCTTGATCGCCGGTTTGCTGGGCGTGGTTTCGGTGGAAGTCGGCATCGACTTCCTGACTCATATGCGCCAGTACAAGCAGGCTCAGGCCGTGCGCCGGGACGAGCGGATCATCGGCCATCTGATGCTGGGGGCCCAGCATCTGGCGTTCGAGCGCGGTCGCACCAACGTGGTGTTGCGTGCGGGCAAAGCCATAGAAACGCCCAATCGCACGTTTTTGGACGAGCGTCGGGCCTTGGCCGATGCCGAGTTCCGCGCCGCCATCCACATGCTGGATGACGCCAATGTCTCCCTGGCCCGCAAATTGTCGCGGCAAGCCCAATCCCTGACGGAACTGCGGAGCCGTGCTGACGCCTTGATGGTGCTGCCCTTGGATCAGCGCGACAAACTGTTCGCCGATTATTGGTTCGACTCGGTGTCGGCCATGCTGGGCAGCATCCCCGAAAGCATTTACATGCTGGGGTCGGCCCAGGCCATGCCGCCCTTGGCCCGTGTCAGCCTTCAGGCGTTCGATCTGCGCAATGCCCTGGGGGTGGAATCGTCGCGCATCGCCTCGGCCCTGGCGGCGGGGCGTCTGCCAGATCCGGCGCAGATGCATGAGTTGGCTCGGCTGCGCGGCCAAGGCGACGCGGCCCTGGCCAATCTGCGCCGCGAGGTCATCTTGCTCGACGCCGTCCCTCTGAAAGAGGCGATGTTACGGGTGGACAGCGAGTTGCTGCGTGGTTTCCGCCCGGTTCAGGATGCGGTGCTGTACGCCTTTGCCAATGGCCGCCTGCCGCAGGATACCGTGCCCCATTACACCAGCGCCTCGGTTCCCGCTCTCGATGCGGCGGCCGCCATCATGTCGGTGGCGGCGCAGGAAGGGGTGCTGCGGGCCGAACAGGGGGAGAAGAAGGCGCGGGTGGAAATGACGGTTTACGCGGTGCTGATGCTAGTGTCGTTTCTGCTGGCATTGGCGGCCATGGCGGTGGTCGGGCGGGTGATGAGTTCGGCCCGGGCGCTTCGTCTGCATCTGGGTGATCTGGCCGCCGGCAGGCTTGATCCGCCGCCCGTGATGCCGTTGACCGGACGCGAATTGGTGGATCTGGCGCAGACCGCCCATGCCCTGCGCCTGAGCCTGCTGGAGCGGTTTCGGCTGGAAGGCGATTTGGCAGAACTGTCGCGGCAAAATCGCCTGATCCTGGACCATGCCGCCGATGGCATCGTCGCCCTGGACGAGCAGGGACGGACGATTTTCGCCAATCCGGCGGTACAGCGCCTGAGCGGGTGGAGCTTGGCCGATCTTGAGGGGCGTCCCCATCACGATTTGGTGCATCACTCCCATATGGATGGCAGCCCCTATGCGATGATCGATTGTCCGGTCCACCAGACGCTGCACGACGGTATCAGCCGGCGGGTCGAGGACGATGTTTTCTGGCGCAAGGACGGCAGTTGTTTTCCGGTCGAGCTCAGCGTCAGCCCGTGGAGGGACGGCGGTCGCCATGGCGCCGTCGTCGCCGTTCGCGATATCTCCCAGCGCAAGATGGTGCAGGAACGCAATCGGCAATTGCTGGCCGAGTTGCAGCGGTCCAACGCTGAATTGGAAACCTTCGCCTACGCCATTTCCCACGATCTGCAAGCGCCGCTGCGCACCATCAGCGGTTTTGTGACGCTGGCCCGCCGGGCGATGCAGGGCCAGGTGGATGGCAATGTGGACGAGTTCATGCAATTCGCCGAGCAAGGGGCCACGCGCATGACCGCCATGATCGCCGCTTTGTTGGATTATGCCCGCTTCGGTATCCACGGTGATCCGCCCCGACCGGTGGAGGTGGGCGAGGTGGTGGGCACTGTGCTGGGCGATCTGGCCGCCCTCATCACCGAAACCGGCGGTACCGTCGTCGTTGACGATGATTTGCCCAAGGTGATGGCTGACCCCGCGCAACTGGCCAGTGTTCTGCAAAACCTCATCGCCAATGGTCTGAAATACGGCCGTACTTCCGATCACCCGGCACAGGTGCGGGTGGGCGGTGGCATGCGGGGCGAGCGGGCGATGATCACCGTCAGCGACAACGGCCCCGGCATCCCCGCCGACCAGCGCGAAATCTTGTTCCGCCTGTTCACCCGCGGCGGTATCCATGACGGTATCGACGGACTGGGCATGGGACTGGCCATTTGCAAGCGGATCGTCACCCGCCTGGGCGGGACCATCCATGTCGAGGATGCCCAGGGCGGCGGCGCCTGCTTCGTCATCACCCTGCCGGTTGCGTGAGGACTGGTGTTACCACCGCATCCCGGTCTATGATCGGGGCGGATGGAAACCGTCTGGAGACGAAAGACGATGGCGTTCAAGGATATCCTGGTTCACGTGGACAACAGCCCTCAGTGCAAGTCCCGGCTTGAGTTGGCCGGAATTCTGGCCCAGGCGCAGCAAGGCCACCTGATCGCGCTGAACGTGCGGACCCGCCCGCTTTTGCCGCAATTCATCGCCGCCCAATACGGTCCCGAGATCGACCGTGTGCGGGAAGCCTTCAACGCCGAAGCCGCGCGGGAGGCCCGTGCCCTGTTCGACACCATCCAGCCCGCCGCCGGCGCCACCACCGAATGGCGCGACGTGGACGGCGATTTGGTCGACACCGTTGCCTTGCATGCCCGTTATGCCGATATCACGATCGTCGGTCAGGGCGCCAATCTGGATGAAGGTGACCGCCCGCTGGCCGACAGCCTGATTCTGGATGTGGGGCGTCCGCTGCTGATGGTTCCCGATGCCGGGCGCTTTCCCACCATCGGTGAACGGGTTCTGGTCGCCTGGAATGGCTCGCGCGAGGCGACGCGGGCGGTGCATGACGCCCTCCCCATTCTGGAGCAGGCCAAGCGCGTCCACGTCATCGCCGTCAATCCGCAGGGCGGCATGGCCGGCCATGGCGACGTGCCTGGCGCCGACATCTGTCTGCATCTGACCCGTCACGGCGTCAACGCCGTGTGCGAACACGTCCGCGCCGAGGATCTGAACGTCGGTCAGATGCTGCTGTCGCGGGCGGCGGACGAAGACGTCGATCTGATCGTCATGGGTGCCTACGGCCGCTCGCGCCTGCGCGAACTGGTTCTTGGCGGCGCCACCCGCCACATGCTGCGCCACATGACCATACCGGTCTTGATGAGTCATTAGACCTGCGAGCTTTTAGAGCAGGAGTCACGCGCTTATGCCGACACGGTTCTCTGGATTCCCGCCTGCGCGGGAATGACGGCACGGGCGGAGGATGTGTCGCATTTAAGGCTCGCAGCTCTAAACGGCGGACAAGAAAAAGGCCGGACAATGCCCGGCCTTTCGGCTTTGAACCGCACCGCCCGGCTATTTCAGGAAGGTGGCGATGGTTTCCAGGAAATTGACCACCGAGATGGGCTTGGCGATATACCCCTCGCACCCACCCTCACGGATCTTTTCCTCGTCCCCCTTCATGGCGAAGGCGGTCACCGCGATCACCGGAATGGACTTCAATTCGGCATCATTCTTCAGCATGCGGGTGATTTCCAACCCCGACACCTCGGGCAGCTGAATATCCATCAAGATCAGATCGGGGCGATGCGTCCGGGCCAGATCCATGGCCTCGCGGCCATCCTTGGTCTGCAACGTGGCATAACCATTGGCCTGCAACAGGTCATTGAACAGCTTCATGTTGAGATCGTTGTCTTCAACGATCAGCACGGTTTTTACCATTGAATCCTCAGCCACGTGGCCCCCCACACCATCCCCGCGCCCCGTCCGACCGGCGCGGCAATACCCCCAAGATACGATGCCCCATCATGGGCAATTCCCGATGCCAAGTCAAACCAGGACCAAAAGTTCTGATCACTTACGGAACCCTGCAAGCGCCAGAACCAGCCAGCCGGCCATCAGGGTCATGCCCCCCGCCGGCGTCAGCAAGGGTACGGCCAGCGGGCCGCCGGTCAGCGCCTTCACGTAAAGCGAGCCGCAAAACAGCGCCATGCCCAGCACGAACAGCAAGGCGGCGCCATGGGCCAGCATGCCGCCGCCGCGGCGGGTGTCGACGGTGATACGGTCGGCCCCCAGCAGGGCCAGGGCATGGATGATCTGGTAATTGGAGGCCTGGGCCGCCAAGGCCTGGGCATCGGCATCACCGGCCAAACCATGGGCGCCGTAGGCTCCCATTGCCACCGCCATCAAGCCGCTCAGGCCGGACAGTACGATCCACGGACGCATGGGTGCTCCTTGACTTAAAAATGAGACTGATGATCAATCTATACGCTTCACGGAGAATAGCCATGCGTCTTGCCGTCATCGCCCTTTTTCTGACCCTGCTGACCGCTTTCCCCACGGCGGCCAGGGAGGGGGCGGTGGGCACCGTCACCCGCCTGCAAGGCAGCGCCAGCACCGCACAGGGTGCCATCGGCCCCGGCAGTCCTCTGGCCGCCGGCACGGTATTGACCACCGGAGCGGGGGCGCGGGCCGAACTGCGCTTTGTCGACGGCACCACGGTGGTGATCGGCGAGCGCAGCCGCTTCGCCGTCGAAAGCTTTGCCTATGATGCGCCGTCGCAATCCGGTCAGGCCCATTTTCGCGTCGATCAGGGGGTTTTTCTGGTCAACAGCGGCGCGGTGGCCAAATTGCCCGGGCGTCCGCTCAGCGTCGCCACCCCGGTGGCCAGCATCGGCGTGCGCGGCACCAAATTCTGGGGCGGCAGCCTGAACAATCCATTGGATGTATTGCTGCTGGAGGGCGCCATCACCGTGCGCAGTCCGGGCGGCAGTGCCGACCTGGATAATCCGCTGGACGGCACCGATGTGCCGGCGCCGGGAGCCGCGCCATCACCCGTGGGCCGCTGGAAGCCCGAGCGGGTGGAAAAAGCGCTTCAGTCGGTCAGTTTCGACTGACCGGGAGCTTTTGACGAGCCCCAGGCTCAGTCCACCATCAACCGGCGACCGTACAAGCCGGAGGGACCGCCCAGCTTGATGGCCTGATCCACCGTGGCGGTGGCGGCGATATGGCTTTTCAGCGGTTCCGGCGGTGGCAGGGTAACCACCGGCGGGGCGACGCGCGCCACCTCGGCGGGACGGGCGCGCGGCGGCGGCGGGATGATCGCGGCCTTGGGTTCGGGCATGACCATCTTGACCGGCTCGACCTTGACCGGCTTGGCCGGGGCATGAGCGACAGGGGCCGAAACCTGTTCGGGTTCGACCGGCGGCAGCGGCGCCGCCGGTTGGACGGCGCTCACCGACACCGGTTGGACATGGGCCTCATCCCGCGCCTTTTCCGCCTGCGCCTTGGCGGCGGCGGCCTGGCGTTCCTCGCGCAGGATGTCCTCCATGGTCCGGGCCGGCCCCAGGCCGTCAAGGACGAACTTGCCCAGCGCCCCGAACAGATCGGGGTCGGTTTCCGCCGCCTGCGCCGACGGCGTCAGCAGGGCCAGCGGCAGGGCGATCAGGGCGGCGCGTGAAATGCGTTTGGTCATGGCGGCTAAATTACCTCAGAGCGTTATTTAAACACCACCGTTTTCGAGCCGTTCAGCAATACCCGATGCTCTACGTGCCAGCGCACGGCGCGGCCCAACACCAGATTCTCGATATCGCGGCCCATGGCCACCAGATCGTCCGGGGTGTGGGTATGATCGACGCGTTCCACCGATTGCTCGATGATCGGCCCTTCGTCCAGGTCGGCGGTGACGTAATGGGCGGTGGCGCCGATGATCTTGACCCCGCGGGCATGGGCCTGATGATAGGGCTTGGCCCCCTTGAAGCTGGGCAGGAACGAGTGGTGGATGTTGATGGCCCGGCCTTGCAGGGTACGGCACAGATCGGTGGACAAAATCTGCATGTAGCGGGCCAGCACCACCAACTCGACGCCGGAACGGTCGATGATCTCCATCACCCGGCCTTCCTGGGCTGTCTTGTCGTGCTTGTCCACCGCCAGATAATGATAGGGGATGCCGTGCCACTCGACGATGGAACGCATGTCCGGGTGATTGGAAATCACCGCCGGAATCTCGATGTTCAACTGTCCGGTATGGTAGCGGTGCAGCAGATCGACCAGACAATGACCGAACTTGGACACCATGATGACCACGCGCGGCTTACGGGTCAGGTCATGCAATTGCCAGATCATCTGGAAACGGTCGGCGATGGCGGCGAACAGTTTTCTGAATTCCGCCGCCGCCGGGGTCAGGGCGCCGCCGGCGAAGACGATGCGCATGAAGAACCGGCGCGACACCGGGTCGCCGTATTGCGCCGCCTCGGTGATGAAGCAATCGTGCTGGGTCAGGAAACCGGACACGGCGGCGACGATGCCCACCGTGTCGGGACAGGTGATGGTCAGCACATAGGTCTGGCGCTCGGACATACCCGGGGGAAACTCCTGCTTCTCGATGGGGCTTGTGATAGCGCAAGGCACCCCCGACGCCAAGACACGAAACGCCATCTTGCCTTTTTTTGCCGAATCGCCCATGGTCCGGCGCAACGCAGTCGAGCCTAAGGAACTTCCGCCATGATCACCGTCTACTACAAGTCCGGCAATGCTCAGTGGAAGTACGAGCTTGAGCAGACCGAATACGAATACATCATCAAGAACGTCCTTGAGGACGAACCCGATTTGCAGGAAATGTTCGACGATTCCCTGGAAATCCTGCGTGACGTCTCGGCCATGGACGAAGACGAAATGGACGAAGACGACCAGATCGACCAGACCATCGCCATCGCCTACATCTGGCATTACTTCAACGTTATTGCCGAAGGTGACGACCGCATTCAGGGCGATCTGGTGCTGGTCGAGGACGAGGATGGCACCGGCGTCACCATCCTGCCCGCCGATTCCCTGGGCGAAGAAGACGAGGAATAATCCTCATTTGACCGTGCGGCGGTAGATTTCCGCCAGCCCGGCATCCTCGGTTTCATCCAGCAGGGCGGAAATGGCGGCCAACAGGCCCATTTCCTCCTTCTGGATATGAAAAATCTCCCGTTCCACCAGTTCCGTTCCGGTATCACGGAAATCCCGCCAGTTTTGCTCGTCAAAGCCGGATTCCGCCGCCTGCCCGGCCAGTTCCGCCACCCGGAGCGCCATGGGCAGGATCGAGCGGTGCTCATGCGTCAGCATCATGACGATGCCGCTTTCTCCCTTGCTCACGAACAGCGGGAACAGGTGCCCCTCCTCAAAGGCGAAATGGCTTTCCACCTCGGCCCGCAAGGTGGCCGCCAAGGCCCGCAGACGCTCGCGCAGGGCCTCATCCACCGCCGGCGGCTGGCGGTGGCGCGACAGCAGTTCCTCCAGCCCTTGCAGGGTCTCGATGGTGGTCATGTGGTCCTGATGCAGCAGGGATCCGGTTTCAGACTGCAACAGCATGATGCTTTCCTTTGATTTATTGGCTTCGGTGGTGGGCGCGATAACGAACCATCATGATGATGGCGAAAACGGCAAAGGCCAGCGCGCCGGCCAGACCGCAAAGCGCGCCAAGACGGGCGATCAACGGTGAGTCCAGGACGACGCTGGCCAGCAACAAGGCCAAGGCGGCGCCATGGGCACCGGCATGGAGGGTCAGCACCGGCGGCGGCGTCAGTTGCGACAGCAGCACGGGCTTGCCGCCCCGGGCGGCGGAATGCATGGAGGCGAGAAACGGCATGATCCGTTGCAGGATGCCGGTGGCGAAGGACAACAGCCAGCCCACCACCAGCAACAGCCCCCACAGCGGCGCAGACACCTCGGGCCACAGCCCCAGGGCCAGAAGTCCAGCGGCCAGCAGCGACAGCGGCAACATGACCCAGCCGCCCTTCAGCAGGCGAAAGAACGGTTCCAGCCGCTTGCGCATGCGTGCGGCCAGTACCCGGCGTTGCAAGCGCAGATACAAAAGCGCGGCGACCAATCCCAGCACGGCCCCTGCCCCGGCCAGCCAAGACCACCCCGACAAGGCGCCGACAGCCCCTGACAGCAAGGCCATTGCGGCGATTGCCGCCACCGGCTTGGCCTGGGCGTCGGGGATGGCCGGCGCCAGCACGAACATGGGCACCAGAACGGCGGAAAAGCCCATCACCAGCATGCCCATGAAACCGTAACCGGCCAGCACGCCATGGGCGGCGGCCAAGGAAGCGCGATCGGGCAGGAAGCCCTGCCCCACATCGGCGATCAGCAAACCGGCCAGAACCAGCACGGCCAGCAATGACGCCAAGGCCACCCACACCGGTGCGGTCACCGCCGGCAAATCGCCGACCCGCATCAGGTTGCCGGCCACCAGCCCGCCGAACAGCGCCAGACCGGCGATGGCCAGAGTAGCACCGCCATGCAAGGCCCACGGCGCCCCGTCGGCCAGACCGAAGGACAGCAGGGCGACCCCGGGGGCGAACAGCCACCAACTGAGCGAACAGGCCCAGGCCGGCCCCAATTGCCGCCGGGTGGCCACCGGCAGCATCTGATAGGCGGCGCCCATGGCGGTCATGGCCAGAACGCCCAGGGTGATCAGGTGCAAGGCGGCCAGCACCGGCCCCAGACCGCCCTGATAGCCGGGCAGGCCATCGGCGGCCCCCAGCAGCACCCCCCAGGCGACCAGATGATAGACGATGGCGGTGGCGAAAAAGCGAAACGGTATCGCCGGCGGCAACAGCCGATCCTTGGCCCCCATCATGAACGCACCGCCGAACATCAGCTTTTCCGCTCAAGCCACAGGCGCACGTCCTGGAATTCCTCGCTTATCCGCGCCACCGACCAGCCGCGCTCGGCCAGTTCGGGCAACAGATATTGGGGGTGGCGTTCGTGATGGACCACCAAAGCCTGCAAGGCGGCGTCGCCGTCGATCAGGCGCAGGATGGCCAGCATGGGCTGGGGCGGACGCAGCTTGCGCACGTCGATGTGTAGACCGTCCTGCTCGTGCCAGAGCATGGCGCCCTCGTCCATCACCGCCACGTCGGAATCATGTTCCCAATCAGCGGCGCCATTCAGATGAAAATAGATGCGCCAATGGCCGCCCCCCAAGCGCCGTCCATAAGACGAAAATCCGCGCGCGGCCAGGACACGACGCAACGGCGACGGATTGAACGGGGCATCCACCACCAGGAAACCGCCGAAAGCCACGCCATCGGCGGCGTCCATCAGCGCCCCCAGCGGATCGCTACCGGCGGCCAGCAGGCTGCGCACGTCCAGCACCGTCTGGTCCAAGGCAGCGGCCAGCCACACCGGCGGGCTGTCCTGTGGGGCGGGGAAATCCAGGGCTTCGGCCATCACACGCTCCGGCAATCATGCTGTCAGCGTGCGGGATTCCCCATACGGCCACATTGACCTTCGTTAAGACGGGCGTTAAGACGGATCGCCGTCGCGCACCAGCCGGCGCAAGGCGGCCAGATCGGTCAGCACCACTTCGCGCCCATGGCTTTCCACCCCGGCGGCCTTGAGGCGGGCCAAGGCCCGCGACAGCGATTCGGGGGCGATGCCGATACGGCTGGCCAAGGCCGCCTTGGTGATGGGCAGGCGCACCAACACGCCATCTTGGGCATCGCGGGCCAAGGCCAGCAGGAACGACGCCAGACGCTGGCCCGGCGACTTGCTTTTCAGCTCGGTGATTTCATGGATCATGTGCATCTGCCAGCGCGACAGGCCGGACAAGAGATGAAAGCCCAGGCGCGGCGTGTCGGCCAAGCGTTTCAGGAACGGCGCCGCCGGGACATGCACCAACCGCGACCCGGCCACCACCTCGCAATTGAGCGGATATTTGCCGGACGAGAACATGGCCGCCTCGGCGAAGGTGGAAACGCCCTCGAACACCTCGATGATCGACTGGTCGCCGGTCTCGGTCAGGGCGAAAATATTGACCCGACCTTCGAGGACGACGAAGAAATGGTCGGCAGCATCGCCTTGACTGAACAGCAGGCTGCTTTCCGGGTGGCTGACCGCCACCGCATGATCCAGCAATTGCTGCAGTTCCTCGGGTTTCAGCGCCGCGAACAGCGGTGCGGCGGCGGCGGCCTGTAAATCGGTGGCGGACAATCCGGCCATATTCGTTACCCCAAATCGTCTTCGACGCAGAATTCGCGCAAACCGTCCAAGTCGTTGATGACCACCAGATTGTCGGCCTTGGACGACACCCCCAGCTTGGCCAGCTTGGCCAGGGCCCGCGACAGGCTTTCCGGCTTCATGCCCAATTCGTCGGCCACCAGCTTCTTGTCATAGGGGAAGCGCACCTCGGCCCGGCCTTCATCGGCATCGGCCAGGGACAGCAGGAACGAGCCCAGGCGCTGGGCGGTGGTCTTCAGCTTCAATTCGGCGATCTGGCGCACCAGCATGCGCAGGCGGAACGACATGGTCGACAGCATGTGCAAGACGATGTCCTTGCGCCCGGCCAGCTTGGCCAGGAACGAATCCGCCGGCACCGCCAACAAGGTCGCCGCGGTCAGCACCCGCGCGCTCATGAAGAAATGGCCGTCGCCGAACATGGCGGCATCCCCCAGAACGGTGCCGCGCCGCGCCACCTCGACCACGGAGCGCTTGCCGTCGCTGTCGATGGACAATTCCACATGGCCGTCCATGACCACATAGAAATCCACCACCTTGTCACCGGCCTGATAAATCTGCTGTTCATGCCCGAAGGAAACCATGCGCGCCCCTTCGGTCAGGCTGCGCATATCGGCCTCGCCCAAGCCGGCAAAAAGCGGCGTGAACTGCAATTGCAGCAACACGTCCTTGGCGCCCGGCGCCCCCGCATCCTTGCTCATGGGCTCTCCCGTCCTGTACAAGCCCAGAAGCTAGACCAATCATCGGATCAGGCCAACCCGCTATATGTATGCGGAATGCCTTTCTCGGTATATTAGGATGACGACCATGACCGTCAATCGCGACCTTCCCATCGGCGTTTTCGACTCGGGCGTCGGCGGCCTGACCGTGTTGAAGGCCTTGCGGGAAAGATTGCCGGCGGAATCGCTGATCTATCTGGGTGATACCGCCCGGCTGCCCTATGGCACCAAAAGCGCGGCCGCCGTCAGTCATTACGCCCTGCAAGCGGCCCATGCCCTGGTGCGCATGGGCATCAAGGCGCTGGTGGTGGCCGACAACACCTCGTCGGCGCACGCGCTGGAAGCGTTGCGGGCGGAATTTCCCGGCCTGCCGGTGACCGGCGTGGTCGAACCCGGCGCCGCCGCCGCCGCCCTGGCCAGCGCCCAGGGCCGCATCGTCGTCATCGCCACCGACAGCACCGTGCAGGCCGGCACCTATCCGCGCGCCATCCACAATTCGCGCCCCGGCGCCCGGGTGATCTCCAAGGCCTGCCCGCTGTTCGTGTCCATGGTCGAGGAAGGCATGACCGACGGCCCCATCGCC
The DNA here is from genome assembly GCA_006218045.1 of Stygiobacter sp. GTDB lineage: Bacteria > Pseudomonadota > Alphaproteobacteria > Rhodospirillales > Magnetospirillaceae > Magnetospirillum. The sequence goes on along the minus strand of VBWB01000022.1, from coordinate 79,031 downwards.
GAGCAACTGGCCCGCCACTACCTCGACCCGCTTTTCGCCCATGCCGATGACGGCCAAAAGGGCGATTGCCTGTTGCTGGGCTGCACCCACTTTCCGGCGCTGGCCGACCTGCTGCGCCGGGTGGTGGGGCCGGAAGCCGCCATGGTCGATTCCGCCACCACCACGGCGCGGGCGGTGGAAGACCTGCTGGACCATCGCGGATTGGCGACGAAGCGCGAGCCGAGCCGGGCGCGGGTGCGTTACCTGGCCACCGACGCCCCCGACCGCTTTGCCCGCGTCGCCCGCATCTTCGTGCCGTGGACCATCGCCACCGACGAGGTCGAGGTGGTCGATCTGGCCTAACCGGCGACGAAAAAACGTCCTTTTTCTTTCGTCATTCCCGCGCGGGGGTGACGGCTAAAAGGCAGGCAGAGTTTTCCGTGGCCGGTTAAATCAGCCCCCCGCCGCCTTCAGATCCTTGCGCGCCTGGGTCAGCTTGGCATGCAGGTCATGGCAGCGCGCCGCCACCTCGGGGATGCTTTCCCAATTGACCGGCAATTCCTCGGACAGGTCGTGCAGGTCCATCTTGGCCTGGGTCGCCTGGGTCGACAGCTTCTTGACGGCGGCTTTCAGGGTTTCGATATCGCTCATGGACAGTCTCGCATCTGCTTCGGCGGAAGCCGCAACAGACTAGCCAATGCTGAAAGCAGAGGCAATTTCCAATGATGCGATTTTTCTGAGCAAGGCGCCGCCGCCCGCAGTGGGGGGAGGGGATTCGCGGGCGGCGGCCTTGGGCGGAGCGTCGTCGGGGGGGATTGACGAACCACCATTCCAGTCGGCAGGAGGGATCGGGGATCGAGCTGATCGCCTCCAACCTTTCGGCGTAAGAAGATATTAGCCGCGACTTGACCGCGAAGAAATGACGCGGAGGTGTAAGGGGCGCCATCATTTAGCAGGCCATACCCGACCTTGGTCGCAGACAGCCCCCATCCGCGGGCGTAGAGTGGTATTACCGATTGGCGTAGAGCACCAGGATCACCGACAGAACCGGCACCGAGGCGATGGTGGAGAGCAGGATCACTTGCGAGGTGCGCTCCACATAGACCTTGTACTGGCTGGCCATGACGAAGGTCAGCGCCCCAGTGGGCAGGGCGGCCAGCAGTAAGGTGGCCCCGGTCCAGAAGCGGTCAAGCGGGAACACCGTCTCGATCAGCAACCAGGCCAACAACGGATGGACCAGCAATTTCAGCGGCACCAGCCAGCCGACCTGCCGCCACGCCAGTTCCAGCGGGCGCCCGGCCAGAAACACACCGATGGCGAACAAGGCGCAGGGGCCGGCGGCGGCCCCCAGCAATTGACAGAAATTGATCACCGGCTGCGGCACCGGCAGCCCGGCCAGATTCCAGGCCAATCCGGTGAAGGACGACACGATCAGCGGATTGCGCAGCAGGGCCTTGCCGACGTCGGCCAGGGCCTGGCCCAGCCCGGCCCCGTGCGAGCGGGCCATTTCCATGGCGATGACCGCCAGACCGATCATCACCACGCTCATGATCACGGTGGCGATGATCGCCGGCAACAGCCGGTCGGCGCCATAGGCGGCCAGAAACAGCGGAATGCCCATATAGCCGGTATTGGAAAAACTGGCGTTGAGCGCCTGCAACGAGTTGATTTCGGCGCCATCCCCCCTGCCCTTCAGCCAGCCCAGCAGCCAGCCCAAGGCGTAGACCATCAGCATGGAGCCCAAAAAGGCACCGATGAAGGACAGGTTGAAGATGTCGGCCAAGGGCTGGCGCGCCATGGACAGCAGCAGCACCGCCGGCAGGGCGAACCAATAGACGAAGGCGGACAGCGCACTTGACGCTTCTTGCCCCAGCACCGTGCGCCCGCCGGCATAGCCGGCGATGATGATGGCGAACACCGGCACGGCGACGTCCAGGACAACCTGCATTTCCTACCCCTCGGCGCGGCGCGACACCCGGTCGACCAAGTGAATGATCGAACGATAAGGGATTCCGCCATGATCGGCCAAGCCGATTTCACAGGTGCGGTTGGCGGAAAAGCCTTCATGGCAGCCCTCGGGCACCGTCAGTTTCCTGAGCGCATGGGCGTTCAGTTCCGGCGTGGTGAAGCCCTTATCGCCGGCGAAGCCGCAGCAGGTCACGCCGTCGGGCACCACCACCCGGGCGGCGCAGGCCTTGGCCACCGCCACCAGCTTGTCCTCCAGCCCCATTTTCCGCACCGAGCAGGGGATATGCAGCAGCACCGGACCTTCTATGGGCCGAAGCGACAGGCGCGGCAGGATCAGGTCGTGCAGCGCCTCGACCGCATCGAGAACAGGGGTAAATTGCTTGAGCCGGGCCGAGCAGGTGGCGGTATCCATGATCACCGGCAGCCGGCCATGATCGCTGGCCGCGTCGAGGGCGGCGGCCATTTCCCGCCCCTTGGCCTCGGCGATGTCGGCCAACCCCTTGCTGTCCCACGGCTGGCCGCAGCACAGATTGGCGAGGCCCGCCGGGATGATCACGCGGAAGCCGGCCTTTTTCAGCAGGCTTTCGGTGGCGTCGGGCAGGCAGACCGTGACCGGGTCATCCAGTGCCGGCCCCATGACGCGCGCGGCGCAGGACGGCACATAGACCACCGCGTCGTCACCATCGCCGCCGCCGTGCAAGGTGGGCCGGGCCATGGTCGGCAGGCGGCGGCGGTTGCGGGCGCTGCCGGCGACGGTATCGGCCATGGCCGCCGCGCCCAAGCCCCACGCGGTCGCCTTCATCAGCAGACCGTAATGATCGGCGGCGAGCTTGCCCAGGGCTTGGGCCATGCGCCCTTGCTTACGTCCGCGCAAGGCTTTGATCAGCGTTCCGGTTTCGATCCCTACCGGGCAGGCGGTTGCGCACAAGCCGCAGGCGGCGCAGGTGTCGAGGCCGTGATAATCGTACAGGGTTCCGATTTCGTCCTTGCGCACATAATCGCCGGCGGCCTGGGCACGGGACATCTCGCGCCAGCCGACGATGCGCTGGCGGGGCGACAGGGTCAGGCCGTGGCTGGGGCACATGCGCTCGCAGAAGCCGCATTCGATGCAGGTGTCGATCAAGACATCGGCGGCGGGCATGGGCTTCAGGTTCTTCAGATGGGCCTGGGGGTCGCGATCCAGGATGACGCCGGGATTGAGCAATCCCCCTGGGTCGAGCATTTCCTTGATCCGCCACATCAGGTCGGTGGCGGCCTTGCCCCATTCCATTTCCACAAAGGGGGCCATGTTGCGCCCGGTGCCGTGCTCGGCCTTGAGCGAGCCGTCGTATTTGTCCACCACCAGTTTGGCGACGTCGTCCATGAAGGCGCCGTAACGCTGGATTTCGGCATCGGAGCCGAAATCCTGGGTGAAGACGAAGTGCAGATTGCCTTCCAGCGCATGGCCGAAAATGATGGCCTCGGTATAGCCGTGCTTGGCGAACAAAGCTTGCAGATCGGTGGTGGCGGCGGCCAGATCCTCGACCCGGAAAGCCACGTCCTCGATGATCACGGTGGTGCCCAGCGGACGCACCGCCCCCACCGCCGGAAACAGACCCTTGCGGATTTTCCAAAGCTTGGCGCCCTCGCCCGCATCGGTGGTGAAACTCACCCCGCCGATGGTGGCGATGCCGTCGAGCGCCGCAACGATGGCGGCGATATTGGCGGCCAGATCGGTCTGGTCGCCGGCGCGGCTTTCCACCAACAGCGCGGCGGCGTCCGCAGGCAGATCGGCCAGCATGGACGGCATGCCCGGCTTGCCCTCGACGCTACGCAGGCCAGCGCGGTCCATCAGTTCCACCGCCGAAACCGGCGTCGTTTTCAGCGCCGCCACCGCCCGACAGGCCAGGGCCGCATCGGCAAAGAAGATCAGGGCGTTGGCCCGGTCGGCATGATCGGGTACGGTGTCATAGGTGATCTCGGCGATGAAGCCCAAGGTGCCTTCCGAACCGATCATCAGATGCTGCAAGATGTCCACCGGGTCGGTGAAATCCACCAGGGCATTGAGTGAGTAGCCGGTGGTGTTCTTGATGGCGAATTTCTTGTTGATGCGCGCGGCCAGCACCGCGTCGGCGCGGGCCTGTTCGGCCAAGTGTCCCAGGCTTTCCAGCAAGGCCGCATGACTGGCGCGGAAGGCGGCGACGGAACCGGCATCACCCGTATCGACCAAGCTGCCGTCGGCCAGGATCAGCCGCATGGACGCCAGGGTCCGATAGGAATTCTGTGCCGTGCCGCAGCACATGCCGCTGGCGTTGTTGGCGGCGATGCCGCCGATCTTGGCCGAATCGATGGAGGCCGGATCGGGGCCGATCTTGCGACCGAAGGCGGCCAAGCGACGGTTGGCCTCGGCGCCGATGATCCCGGGCTGCAAGCGGATGCGGGCGCCGCCCGCCTCAACCACCGCCCCGCCCCAACCATCGCCCAGCAGCAGCAACACCGAATCGGTCACCGCCTGCCCGGACAGCGAGGTACCGGCGGCGCGGAAGGTCACCGGCACGTTCTCTTGCCTGCACGCCGCCAGCACCGCCAATACCTCGGCCTCGGAATCTGCCTTGACCACCAGTTTGGGGATCAGCCGATAGAAGCTGGCATCGGTGCCATAGGCCAACAGCCGCAGCGGATCATCGATCAGCCGATGCGGCGGGATCAGCGCGGCGAGCCGGGATTTGACGCTCATGACAGCACCAGGACGATCAGTTCCTTGGGACCGTGGACGCCGTAAGCCAGGGTCTGTTCGATGTCGGCGGTCTTGGACGGGCCGGAAATCAACAAAAGATTGGTCGGCATGGTGCCGGCCCAATCCTGTGCCGCCATCAGCCCGGCCATATTGTCGGCCATGTCGGACAGCTTGAGCAGCACCACATGGATAGGCGGCAACAGCGACATCAGGCGCGGCTGATCGGCATCGGGGCGCAGCACCACCGTGCCGGTTTCGGCGATGGCGCCGCAGGCGGTGGTGATGGCGGCGTCGATGCCGTCGACCAATTGGTCCTTCAACGCCTCGGCCGGGCGGTCATAGGCGACCACATCGGGCCAATCCACCGCCAGCTCAGGCGGCGCCATCACCCGGCCGACATCCTTGGACGACAGGATCAGCCGCAGATGCGGACGCCATTGGTCGGCGGCGATTACATGCACCTCGCCGTGCACCGCCTCGAGCATGATGCGGAAGCGTTCCAGCCGATCGGCGAAGACCGGCCCCGTCCACTCGGGCAGATCGGGCACCGTCGCCTTGGGCGCGGCGCGCAGGCGGGCCAAAATAGCGGTGCGGGCGTCACTCATTGTCGTACCCCTTGTCGCGGGCCAATTGATGCAGGGTCTTGCCTGCAAATTTCGGCTTCGACCGCACGCTGGTCCATTGCCTCAACAACGGCGCGGCAGCGGGGATCAGATTGCCGATCACCGCCAGACTACGGGTGGCGGCGGCATAGACGGCGGGGCTGGCATTCATGGCCTGCCAGCCCTTCCACACCGCGTTTTCCACCATGGAGGCATTGCTGCCCGCCCCCTTCACCCCCGGCGCTTGCGACGGCTGCGCCGCCTCGGTGCGCAACCTTACCAAAATATCGGCGATGGGGATTTGCACCGGGCAGACCTCGACGCAGGCATTGCACAGCGTCGAGGCATGGGGCAGATCGCCGGCGCAATCGAGGCCGGCCAGTTGCGGCGTCAGGATCTTGCCGATGGGGCCGGGATAGACCGAGCCATAGGTGTGGCCGCCGACGCGGGCATAGACCGGGCAATGGTTCATGCAGGCGCCGCAGCGAATGCAGCGCAGCGTGTCGCGCAATTGCAGATCGGCATAGACCCGTGACCGGCCATTATCCAGCAGCACCAGATGCACCTGACGCGGCCCATCCTTTTCCCCGGCCTTGCGCGGGCTGGTGATCATGTTGACATAGGTGGTGATGGGCTGACCGGTGGCCGAACGCGGCAAAAGCGCCAGCAAGGGGGCGACGTCGTCGAGCTTTTCCACCAGCTTCTCGATGCCGGTGACGGCGATGTGCAAGGGCGGCAGCGTCGTCGACAGCCGGCCATTGCCTTCGTTTTCGATCAACACCAGCGACCCGGTTTCGGCGACCAGGAAATTGACCCCCGACAGGCCGGCATCGGCCTGGGCGAATTCGCGCCGCAGCACCTTACGGGCGGCGGCGGTCAGGGCGTCGACGTCCTCGGTATAGGGTTGGCCCGCGATGTTGTCGGTGAACAATCGGGCGATCTCGCCCTTGTTCTTGTGGATGCACGGCATGACGATGTGGCTGGGCGCCTCGCCCGCCAGTTGGATGATGTATTCGCCCAAATCCGATTCCACCGCGGTAATGCCGTGGGCTTCCAGATGGGCGTTCAAATGCATTTCCTCGGACACCATGGACTTGCCCTTGATGACGCGCTTGGCGCCATGGTCGGTCAGTATCCCCAGGACGATGCTATTGGCGTCGGCGGTGGTTTCGGCCCAATGGACGATGATGCCGTTGGCGCGGGCCTTTTGCTCGAATTCCTCCAGCAGATCGGGCAGCCGCGCCAGGGCGCGGGCCTTGATGGCGGCGCCACGGGCGCGCAACGCCGCCCAATCGTCACGATCGGCGAACTGGACGGCGCGCTTGCTCATCAGCCCGTCCATGGCCCGGCGGAAATTGCGGCGCAGTTGCGGATTGTTGAGCGCATCATGGGCGCGGCTGGAAAAATCATTGCCCATGGCAGCGCTCCAGCAGGAACTCGGCCAGATGCTGAGCCTGGGTCGGTTTGCCGGCCTTGTCGAGCGCGCCGCCGATGTTCATCAAGCAGCCGCAATCGCCCGACACCACGCGGGTGGCGCCGGTCTCGCCGATGGCCGCGATCTTGTCGGCGACCATGGCAGCCGAGATTTCCGGCTGGCGCACGGCGAAGGTGCCGCCGAAGCCGCAACATTCCTTTTCCCGCGGATTCTCCACCAAGGTGACGTTGGCCAAGCCGCGCAACAGCCGCTTGGGTTCGTCCACCACCCCCATCTCGCGCATGGAATGGCACGAGCCGTGCCAGGTCACCTTCACCTTCTCACCCCGGTCCACCAGCTTTGCCTCCAGGCCCAGCACATGGACCAGGAACCACGACAACTCATAGACCCGCCCGGCGAAGGCAATGGCGCGGGCGTGGTCGCGGTCGCCCAAAAACAGATCTGGGTAATGCACCCGCATCATGCCGGCGCACGACCCCGACGGCACGACGATGGGCCAATCCTCGGGAAAAGCGTCAAGCTGGGCGCGGGCGACTTCGCGCGCTTCGTCCTTGTGGCCGGAATTATAGGCCGGCTGACCGCAGCAGCTTTGCGATTGCGGAAACACCACCCGCAAGCCCTGGCGCTTCAGCAGTTCCATCCCGGCCAGACCGGCGGCGGGATAGAACAGGTCGATCAGGCAGGTGCCGAAGTAATAGACGGTCTTCGGCGGCACCGGTGGCGGCGTGACGAGTGCAGGCATGCGGACGTTCCCGTTATCGGGTTATGATCCGCTCAGATTTAAATGGTATTACCAATTTAGGCAAGCCTGAACCTTGCCAGCCCCGTCATGCGCCGGACGGCTGATCGCACGGTCTTTGCAGAATTCTGACGTTCTGGGCCCCCAGATGGACCTGGACCCGGTGGGCCTGTTTGCCGTCACTCTCGCCGGCAGCCTCGGACATCTGCCCGATCCACACCTTTTTACAGGCCAGTTGCCACGCCGTCACCATGGATTGGGTGCGGATGATGGAGTGTAAGTTCATCATCACCACCACTCCGATCAGCGCCAGCACCGTCCAACGCACGATCAGGGCGTAATAAAACCGCCCCTCCCAAATGGGATAATCAATGGCGTTGGTTGTGTTGATGGCATCGATGACCGCCGGCAGCACGGGAAAAACCAGCAAGATCGCGGCGGCCAAGGTCAGCCGCCGATCCGCAGCCGAGGAAATCAGGAAGAAGCGTTCGGAAATGGCCTGAAAGCCGAACACCATGTGCCGGGCCGAATAGATCGACAGACTCGGCATCAGCATCAGTCCCTCGGGAGAATGAAAGTTCAGTGCCTTGGCGTCAAAAAAGGCGCTGACCGCCAACTCGGTCCGCCGCAGGGCGATATGCAGCCAGAACATGATCAGCAACAGACTCGAACCGCCGATGACGCCGAAATCCATGACGAAAAGCCTGCCGAAACCGCCAGGCAACGAAATGTTGCGGCTGTCACTCAGAATCCTTTCCTCATCCTTGTGGCGACCCTTTAATACATCAAGACAAAATCCAATAACATGCTTAGCAAAATTGAGATTGTCGACATTTTCTTCAAGCTTATCAGAGGGTATAATTTTTATAGAATTCAACTTATCGTTAAATTTTTTGATATGCTCCATATTCCCCCTGTACTCATCGAAAATATGAACCCTGCATACGCCTAGATATTTGTTGATATCCTCAGCCATGGATTCATCAATTTTGTGTACGGGCTTGTTGCTGGAACCGGCTTTTGATGCGACCGGCTTCTTGCCTTCGGAACCGGTTTTTGCCCCATCCTGCGGCATGCCGCCGGCTGCATCCGCCAGCACGGTCAACATCTTGTCGTGGAGAATGTCCATGGCAGAGACCGTGTACAGGGTCCGCTGGCGCAACCCATCCAATAGCGAATAGTTAGTCGCATAGGTCGCCCACGACCACATCAAGGCCCAGGTCAGGGTCAAGGCCAGCGGCAAGCGACCGGCAGCGGCGGCATCCCGAACCTGCTCGCAATGAGTGTCGATCAGTTTCCACGATAAGTCGGACATATCCGCCCCCAGGCTGGACAATATCCGTCAATACTAAATCATAGGTGCTCCACCGTCACAACAAACAACCAGTGATGAGATGGATTATCAGGCATCCACAATCACAGCCTGCATCGCCATGGCGATGGCCCCCTCGCGGGTCCTGGCGCCGCAGACGAAGCGGGCGGAATGGCAGAAGGTGGCGTCACTCACTCCGCACACCGCCGCCAGCTCTGCCTCGCGCAGGCCGCCCCAGGCATCGGGCAGCGGCTTTTTCTGGGCGAACGAGCCGCGCTCGGGCGGCACCGCCGATACCGTCCAGTCCTTGCCGGCGGGGCGGATGACGTAAAGCGCCTGGGGCAGGTTCAGGTCGAACACCGCCTCTTCCCACGGCAGCCGGCTGTCGAGGACGATGATGCGGGGGTCCGCCGCCCGCTCCGCCGCCTCGGCCACCGCGTCCTGGGCGATGGCGGCGGCGAAGGCATGGGCGACGGAACGCGCCAGCACATTGTCGGCCACCATCACCGCCTGATGATAACAGGCGTTCTCGTCGACAGCGTTTTCGGCGAAGGTGGGGTTCCAGGTTTCCAGCAGGGCCGAGAAATGACCGGGATGGCGGTCCATGGCGCCGTTGTCCATCAAATCGATGTCGCGCAGCAATCCCGCATCCAGCTTGGCCCAGATGATGTCGATCTGACCGGGCGTCGCCGTGTTTTGCAAATGCGCGATGGCCGCGCGGCCATAATCGCGCCAGATCAGCCCGGCGGAGGAAAACGCCTCGCCATCGGGCCGCAAGGGCTTGTCGCGCATGTGGTGGTCATAACGGCCCTGGTCGGGGTCGTAAACGCCGCCCACGTCGAACACCACCCGGGCGCGGTCCCAATCCATGGCCTCGCGCGAGCGGGTCAGGCTGACGGCGCCATCGGTCGCCGCCTTGAGAATGGCGAAGGCGAAGACGTCGTCGGCATGGAAGCTGCCGCTATGAGTGGCCGCGAGAAGCATGAATGGTCCCTTCCAAAAGAAATCCGCCGGGTTTTAAGGCCCGGCGGACGACATAAACGCAAGCAAAAAGATCAGTGACCGGATGCCGCCGCCGCACCGATGCCGGTTTGCGAGCGCACGTACTGATCATCGAAAGCGGCGATCTCCGCGCTCGCCCGGGCCGATTTGTCCAGCTTGGACACGGTGATGGTGACCAGGAAGGCCAAGGTCATGGAGAACAGGGCCGGATGCTCGTAGGGGAAGATGGGCGCTGGGTTTTCCAGCACCACCACCCACACCGCCTTGGACAGGATGACCATGGTGACGGCGGAAATCAGACCGGCCAAGCCGCCCCACAGGGCACCCCGGGTGGTCAGTCCCTTCCAGTACATGGACAGGATCAGGATGGGGAAGTTGGCCGAAGCGGCGATGCCGAAGGTCAGGCCGACCAGGAAGGCCACGTTCTGCTTTTCAAACATGATCCCCAGGACCACGCCCAAGGCCCCCAGCACCAGCGAGGCCAGCTTGGACACCCGCAGCTCTTCCTTTTCCGAGCACTGGCCCTTCTTGATGACGCGGGCATAGATGTCGTGGGAAATGGCCGAGGCGCCGGCCAGGGCCAGACCCGACACCACCGCCAGGATGGTGGCGAAGGCCACCGCCGACAGGAAGCCCAGGAACAGATCGCCGCCCAGGGCCTTGGACAGATGCATGATCGGCATGTTGCCGCCGCCCAGCAGCTTGCCGCCGACCTTGCCGCCTTCAAAGAATTGCGGATCGGTGCCGACGATGGTGATGGCGGCCATCCCCAGGATGCACACCAGCAGGAAGAAGAAGCCGATGATGCCCGAGGCGACGAACACGCTCTTGCGCGCCTCGCGGGCATTGGGGACGGTGAAGAAGCGCATCATGATGTGCGGCAGCGCCGCCGTGCCGAACACCAGACCCAGCGACATGGACACGGCGGAGACCGGATCGGCCAGCATGGAGCCCGGCCCCATGATCGCGATCCCCTCCTTGTGCGAGGCCACCGCGCTGGTCGCCATGGCTTCCAGGCTGAAGCCGAAATGGCTGAGCGCCAGCAAGGTCAGCACCGCGCCGCCGCCCAACATCAGGCAGGCCTTGATGATCTGCACCCAGGTGGTGGCGATCATGCCGCCGAAGGTGACATAGACCACCATCAAAACGCCGACCAGGATGACGGCGACGGCGTAATCCAGGCCGAACAGCAATTTGATCAACTGACCGGCGCCGACCATCTGCACGATCAGGTAGAAGCACACCACCGCCAGCGACCCCAGCGCGGCGAAGGTGCGGATCTTGGACTGGTCCAGCCGGTAGCTGGCGATGTCGGCGAAGGTGAAGCGGCCCAGATTGCGCAGCCGTTCCGCCATCAGGAACAAGATGATCGGCCAGCCGACGAAAAAGCTGATGGTGTAGATGAAGCCGTCGAAGCCCTTGGCGAAGACCAGCGACGACAGGCCCAGCAAGGTGGCCGCCGACATGTAGTCGCCGGCGATGGCCAGCCCGTTCTGGAACCCGGTGATGCCGCCGCCGGCGGTATAGAAATCGCTGGCCGAGCGGGTTCTGGTCGCCGCCCAATAGGTGATTCCCAGGGTCAGCAGGACGAAGGCCAGGAACATGGCGATGGCCGACAGGTTGATGGGCTGCTTTTCCACCACCCCCAGGTCACCGCCGGCGGCCAAGGCCGGAACGGCGACCAGCACGACGGCCAAGGCCGGCAGGACGATCTTGGCATGATGGCGGATCATTTCAGCGTCTCCCGCACGATGTCGTTGTTCAGTTGCTCGAACGGACCGTTGGCGAAGTGGGAATAAACCCCGGTCAGCAGCCACGAAATGATGATGATGGCGGCACCGATGGGCGCACCGATGGTCAGCGAACCGCCTTCGCTCAAGGGCACCGCCAGAACCTGCGGGGCGAAGGCCACAACCATCATGAAGGCGTAGTAAGACACCAGGACGATGGCCGACAGCAGCAGGGCCAGACGCCCGCGACGCTTGACCAGCTGGGCGAATTTGGGATTTCCGCGCACCTGTTCATAGATGGGATCGGACATGGCTCCTCCGGTTTGCAAGGGGGGGGCGGCGAAACATCCCGCCGCTTTCAGCGCGCGTGGGTAGCAAACCAGCGTTGCGGAACTTTGCCCGAATCATGACTGATTGTTGCATATGCATTTATTGCAACGGCAATCATGGCTGTGAGCATGACTTCAGACCAAAGTATGAGCGACACCCGCCACAAATCTCATTTCAATTTACCTAAGACAAAAGCAATAATTATTAATATGCAAAAGGCATATGAAAGTAAAAATAAATGAAACACACATGTTAAATTCTTAAACGGAAGATATGAAAACACCGACAGACAGAAGATGAACGGCGGCATGGCCATTCTCATCCTGCCCCTCGACAGCTCTCACCAGGCGGTCCACCAATGAACAACAAAATCAGAATCTGCTTCGTCGACGACGAACCCAATATCCTGCAAGGCCTGAAACGGCTCATGCACTCCATGGCCGACGATTGGGAGATGGAATTTCATCTCAGCGGCGAGGCCGCCTTGCTTTCCATGATCCGGGGCGGCCCCTTCGACGTGGTGGTGTCCGACATGCGCATGCCCGGCATGGACGGCGCCGCCCTGCTGACCCAAGTGCGCCAGAACTACCCGGAATCCGTGCGGGTGATCCTGTCGGGCTATGCCGACAACGATTCGATCATGCGCACCATCAGCCCGGCCCACATCTATCTGGCCAAACCCTGCGACGGCGAATCCCTGCGTGACGCCATCCGCCACCCGCTGGCCCTGCGCCGCCTGCTGTCGTCCGACAGCATGCGCCGCGCCCTCGGCGGGCTGGATTCGCTGCCCGGCCTGCCCGATCTGTTCTATCAGCCCCATGCCTCCGCCGCCTCGGTGGCGGCGATCATCGCCTCCGACACGGCGATGACGGCGGAAATCCTGAAGCTGACCAATTCCGCCCATTTCAGCATCGGACGACCGGTCAGCACCGTGTCGCAGGCGGTGCGCACCTTGGGCCTGGAAACCATCAAGACCCTGGCCGTCAAATCCGCCATCTTCCGCCGCTTCGCCGGCTCCGCCCGGGTCACCCCGTTCCTGGAGGGGTTGAACCGCCATGGCCTGGGATTGACCCGACTGGCCAAGGACATCGCCATTGCCATGAGGGCGAGCGACGCGGTGACCGAGACCGCCGGCTGCGCCGCCCTGTTGTCCAATATCGGCGCCCTGGTGCTGCTGGACAGCCACGGCGACGATTATCTGAACGTGCTGACCAAGGTCACCCCGGACCATCCGGCCCATCAGGCGGAAATCGATGCCTATGGCGTCCATCACGGCCATGTGGGCGCCTATTTGCTGGGCTTATGGGGGGTCACCGACCGGGTGGTCGAAGCGGTCGCCCACGCCCCCGCCCCCAGCCAGGCCGGACATCACGGCAACGACCTGCTGAGCATCGTCCATCTGGCCCGCTCGCTCGGACCGGCCTTTCCGCCGCTGCCCACGGGCGTGCGCGACATCCGCCATCTGGACAGCGCCTATCTGAGCAAGACCGGTCTGGTGCCGTTGCTGCCGCATCTGACCCAATTGGCCGAAACCCGTGCCACCGAGACGCCCTGATGACAGCAGACGCGGGAGAGGCGCCCCTTCCCCGCCTCATCGAGGCGGTCAGGGCGCGGGTTTGAGCTTTTCCTTGAGCATCACCGAGGCGCGCCAATAGCCCAGACCGTCGCCATCGACGAAATGGACGTGGCGGTCGGCGGAGAAGTCGCCGACCATGCAAGTCATGGTGGTGGCCGTGCTGCGGGCGAGGCCGAAGCGGATCTGGCCAGCGGCTTCCGCCTCGGCCAGCAGGGCTTCGATGGCGGCATCTTCGCCGGCGGTGACGTCCAGCACCAGGCGCGGGCCGCCGGCCAGTTTGCGGTAATCGGAGCGTTCCGCCACCTTGCGCCGGTAAAAGCCGACATCGAGGCCCAAGGCCTTGCCGCCCAGCCGGTGCACCAGCCCCAAGAGGACGCTGCCCACCACCGCCCGCCCCACCCGCAGCAGACGCCGACCGCGTGCCACCACCTTGGCCTCCATCCCCAACAGGCGGGCGCGCGGCACCACCACCGGACGCAGATCGCCGCCATCGCCCAAGGGGGCCGCGCGTTCGGTGGTCACCACCTGCTCCAATCGGTGCAACAGCCGGCGCACCGCATCGCCCAGGGGATCGACCGGATCGATGATGATGCACAGAATGTGGCCGCGTCGGGGCGGGATCGGCTCCCACCGACACGACAGCCCTTCCAGTCCGGGCAGGTCACCTTCCTGCGGCGTGATCCGCCATTGGGCATCGGCCTTCATCCAGTGTTCGGCCATGGGCACGCCACCGCCCAGAAACTGGCCGAACACATTGGTGTTGCCGAAATCGTGAAGCGCCGCCAACACCACATGCCCCTGCCGGTGCAAGGCCGCCACCGGCACCATGCCGACGCGCAACGGAATATCCAGTTCGTGGGTCGACCACCAGCCCAAGGCGGCCATGGCCGCGCGCGTCGCCGCCACCCGCTCGGGCGGCGACGGCGGACAGCACCGCCACCGCCGCCCCGGCGACAAAGTTGACGTCACGGTCGCGGCCGGCCCGGGCCAGGATGGTGCTGCCCTCCACGTCGGCGGCGGCGACCCACCAATCGTCTCCCAACCGGGCATAGCGGCTGGAATCGAGGCCGTCGGCGGCGAAATCGTGGATGGACGGCAGCATCAGCCGAGGACGGCCATGGCGGCGGCATAATCGGGCTCGTCGGCGATTTCCGCCACCAATTGGGCGTGCTTGACCACACCGTCGGCACCGATGACCAGCACGGCACGGGCCAACAGGCCGGCCAGGGGACCGCTGGTGATGGTCAGGCCATAAGCGCCGCCGAAATCCTTGTGGCGGAAATCCGAGGCCGAGACCACGTTGTCCAGCCCCTCGGCCCCACAGAACCGCTTGTGCGCGAACGGCAGATCGGCGCTGGCGCAGATGATCACGGTATCGGCCAGCTTGGCGGCTTCGGCGTTGAATTTGCGCACCGAGGTGGCGCAAGTGGGAGTATCGACGCTGGGAAAAACCGACACGACCACAGTCTTGCCGGCCAAATCGGCCAGGGCGAAATCGCTCAGGTCAGTCCGGGTCAGGCGGAAATCAGGCGCCTTGGCGCCGATGGCGGGCAGTTCGCCGCTGGTGGTGACCGGATTGCCCTTCAAGGTGATGGTGGCCATGACGCATCCTTTATGCTGGTGGAACAATTGACCGCATGTGGGGATGGCAGTGTAGCCGAACAAGGCGGGCCGGCAAGCCGGCCCGCCCATTTGCTCAGAACTTGACCGATCCACGCATCCAGAAAGTGCGGCCCGGTTCGTTGACACGGACATTGTCGTTATAGGCGGCCAGATCGGCCCCCGACCACGCCCCGGTCTTGCTGATGTGCTCGGCATAGGTCTTGTCGAAAATATTATCGACGCCACCGGTGAAAGTGACCGCGTCGTTCAGACGCCAGCCGCCATTGAGCGAGAACACGGCAAAGCCGCCGGTCTCGCCGATATCCTGGCCGATGATGCTGCCCCAGCCGGCCTGGGTGCGATGCTGGCCGGCGACGGCGCGCATGTGCAAGGCGCCCATGAACTGGCCGTCGTCGTACTTGACCGCCAAGGACGTATCCAAAGGCGGCGTCTGGGCCAGGGCGGTACCGTCGGTCAGGTTGTTGCCATGGACATAGGCGGCATTGGCCTCGACCGACCACGACGGTAGGAATTTATAGGCGATGTCGCCCTCACCGCCCCACCGCCGGGCCTCGACGCTTTTGGCATCGGCGCTGGCCACCAGGATGAAATCGTCGGTATAGGCATAGAACAACGAGGCCGAGGACCGCCACTTCCCCTGCTTGAACAAGACGCCGATATCCAGTTGCTCGGTCTTTTCCGTCGCCAGCTTGAAGGTGCGGTCACTGCTGGTCACCTTGTTGCGCTCCCAGTAATCGGGGGCGCGCTCCACATGACCCAGGCTGGCGAAGGTGGTCAGCGGCACCCCCACATCCACATTGCGTTCATAGCGGACGAAGCCGGAATGCAAGGTGCGGTCGTCGGTAAGGTTGGGCTGGACGTTGTGGCGGGTGGCCTCGACATGGGTCAGGCGATAGCCGCCGATGACCCGATCCACCGCCGACAATTCGCGGCTGACCTCGCCGAAACCGGAATAGGTGTCGAAGGCGATGTCCTTGACCCGCATCTTGCTGTCCAGACCGATACCGTTGCGGTATTCGGCGGCGGTTTGCGAGCGCGAGGTATGTTCGTCGCGGTTGAAATCCACCCCCATGCTGACCAGGGTCTGGGTGTCGGGGGTCAGTTCCACCAGGGCCTTGCCGCCCTGCATCAGGTGATCGACCTGGGACGCCGCCGTCATCATCGTCGTCGTGGTGTAGCGCATGGAATAGGTATCCATGACGTGGTCGACGTAATTGTGATAGGCCAGGAACTTCAGCTTGGCCAGCAAGGGGCTGATATTGGTCTTGGTGAATTCCAGGTTGACGCCTTCGCGGTCGAACTGGGTGCCGTCCATCATCTTGCCGGGCATCGCCGCCTGGGCCTGGCTCTTGTCGAAGCTGAACTGCAACAAGGTGTCGGCATCGGGGGTCCAGCCGACCATGGCGGTGCCGCTGTGGCGCCAATAGCGGCTGTGCAGGGCATCGCCGTTGCCGTCCTTGTAATCGTCCGATGACGAATGGGTGGCGATGGCGCGCAAAAAGCCTTCCTTGGCCCCGGCTTGCGCATCGACCACTTCGTCATTGCGGTCGTTGCTGCCGTAAAGGGCGTTGGCATCGCCACGGATTTCGGTCTTGTCGAATTTGGGCGGCGTGCGCTCGACCAGGATGGTGCCCAGGGCCGAGCCGCCATGAACCACGCTTTGCGGCCCCTTCAGCACCGTCAGCTTGTCGAAGGAACCGGGGAAGATATAGGCGGTGGGCGGGTCCATGCGGTTGGGGCAACCGCCCAGCACCGGGGCATCGTCCAGCAGAATGTTCAGGCGCGAACCGCCGATGCCGCGCAACACCGGGTCGCCGTCGATGGCGCCCTGACGGGCCACCGAGAAGCCGGGAATATTCTTGAGGTAACCGGCACCGTCGGCGGGCGGAATGGGCGTGCGCGGATTGTCGGTGTCGGTTTCGATGACCATGGGCTGTTCCATGGCCGGCGCCGTCACCACCACTTCCGGCAAGGTGGTCGCATCATCGGCGGCACGGGCGCCGGCGGGCAGGATGAGGACAAGGGTCAGCAGGGCCGAGGACGCGCGCAAGGCGCGGCGCCGCCCCAGATATTGGGTACGTTCAGTCACGTCGAAACTCCGAACAAACGGGGTCAGCCCGGGCCGGTCAGGGCCAGGGCATGAAATCAGGGGATTGAGTTCGGTTCAGACGGACGAAGGGGGAGCGCGGGCGGAAAAGCCCTGGGCAGTGTCCTGCGCCGGCCATGGATGCTGCGGCGGGACGAAGACAAAGGCATGGATACGGGCGGGCATACGGAAGGACGGGGCTTCCGGCGGCGCCAGCATTTGCACCAGGGGCAGACAGGCGGAACAGAAAACGCTGGCTTCGGGCATGTCCGAGCCATCGGGCTTGGCCGCCATCATGCCGTCGATGGTACAGACCAGCAGATCGGCAATGGGGATCATCCGATCGCTTTGGCTGGCACGGGCCACCGGAATGGCGGTGCCCAGGAAAATTTCCAAGGCCAGCAGGACCAGCCCGACCCAGCCCCCCAAACGCATCACCCGCCGCCGCCCGAAGGCGGGCGGGCGCGGACGCCGGGAAAGCAAGGGGGAAAGCCGGAAACGCGTCATCATTCAGTCATGCATGCCCGTGAAGCTCAGAGCAATACCACCATTCTTAATAAGGGAAAACATGATAAACAGCGGCACGGCCATTAAGCGCGGATGCCCCGCCCGGAGGATTCGATTTCATTTTGACGCATGGCCCCTGAACTGGTTTCATGGCCCCTTCCATAGCGGGCCCAGGGGGATGGCATCATGCGCATCGTTTCTTCCACGTTGATTTTGGCTGGTTTTCTCGCTGCTTCCGCCCCCGCCTGGGCCGCGCCCGGCGAAGTGAAGGTCGGCATGCTGACGACCTTGTCGGGACCGGGGTCGTCCCTGGGTATCGACGTGCGCGACGCCTTCAACTTGGCGGTGAAGAACCTGGGCGGCGGCTTGGGCGGCCTTAAGGCCACGGTGATCGAGATCGATGACCAGCAAAAGCCCGACGTCGCCAAGGACGCCGCCACCCGCCTGATCGAGAAGGAAAAAGTCGACTTCGCCACCGGCATCATCTTTTCCAACCTGATGCTGGCGGTGCAGCCCAGCTTTGACCGGGCGCAGACCCATTACATCTCGGCCAATGCCAGCCCGTCGCAACTGGCCGGCAAGCAATGCACCCCCTATTTCTTCTCCGCCGCCTATCAGAACGACAACCAGCACGAGGCCATGGGCCATTACGTCCAGGCCAAGGGCTTCAAGAACGTCTATCTGATGGCCCCCAATTATCCGGCCGGCAAGGACGGTCTCAACGGCTTCAAGCGCTATTACGCCGGCGCTGTGGCGGGCGAGGTCTACACCACCGTCAACCAGTTGGATTATGCCGCCGAATTGGCCAGCTTGCGCGCCGCCAACCCCGACGCCGTCTATGTGTTCTATCCCGGCGGCATGGGCGTCAACTTCGTCAAGCAATGGGAACAGGCCGGCCTGAAGGGCAAAATTCCACTGTTCGGCCCCGGCTTCACCTTCTCGGAAGACACGCTGTCGGCCATGGGCGACGCGGCGCTGGGCACCTTGAACACCGCCCAGTGGAGCCCCGACCTCGATAATCCCGAGAACAAGAAATTCGTCGCCGCTTTCGAGGCCGCCTACGGGCGCCTGCCCAGCGTCTATGCCAGCCAGGCCTATGACGCCGCCATGCTGATCGATTCGGCCATCCGCAAGGTGGGCGGCAAGCTGGACGACAAGGCCGCCCTGGGCAAGGCCTTGATGGCCGCCGATTTCAAGTCGGTGCGCGGCAATTTCAAATTCAACAAGAACCACTTCCCCATCCAGGATTTCTTCCTGCGTGAGGTGATCAAGGACGGCAAGGGCCGCTACCTCAACAAGAAAATCGCCCCCATCTTCCAGGATCGCGGCGACGCTTACGTGGGTGAGTGCTCCATGTGATCGCCCAACTGTTCATTGAACAGGGGCTGAACGGGCTTCAGCTTGGCGTCACGCTGTTCCTGATGGCCGCCGGGCTGACCCTGGTCTTCGGCATCATGGACGTGATCCATCTGTCGCATGGTTCGTTCTATATGATCGGCGCCTACCTCACCGCCACGCTCGGGGCCAGGTTCGACAGCTATCTGCTGGGCCTGGCCCTGGCCATCCCCCTGGTGGCGCTGATCGGCATGGTGGTGGAGTGGATCGCCATCCGCCGTCTTTATGAGCGCGACCATCTGGATCAGGTGCTGGCCACTTTCGGCCTGATCATGTTCTTCAACGAAGCCATCGGCATGATCTGGGGGGCACAGCCCATCTTCCTGTCGCCGCCGGAATCGTTGGCCGGTACCGTCGAGCTGGTGCCCGGCCTGTTCTATCCGCAGTTCCGCCTGGCCATCCTGGGCACCGGGCTGACGGTGGCGGCCGGGCTTGGGCTGATGATCCGCCATACCCGGCTGGGCATGCGCCTGCGCGCCGGGGCCAGCGACCGCGCCATGGCCGGCGCCCTGGGCGTCAACATCGATGGTCTGTTCACCATGGTTTTCGGCCTGGGTGCCGGTCTGGCCGCCCTGGCCGGCGGCATGGCCGGTACCGTGCTATCGGTGCAGGTGGGGATGGGCGAAAGCATCCTGATCCTGACCTTCGTCGTCGTGGTCATCGGCGGTATCGGCTCGATCAAGGGCGCCCTGGTCGGGGCCATCCTGGTCGGCTTGGTCGACACCCTGGCGCGGACCATGCTGCCGGTGGCCCTGCGCGCGACCATGGCCGCGTCGCAGGCCGACAGCGTCGCCGCCTCGCTGTCGTCCACCAGCGTCTATGTGCTGATGATCCTGGTGCTGGCCTGGCGGCCGAAGGGGCTTTATGGCGCACGCACCTGATTTTCGCCGCTGGCTCGCCCTGGCTCTGCTGCTGATCCTGGCCGTGGCGGTGCCGCCGGTGCTGGCGGCGCTGGGCCAAGGCTTTTACATAGGCTTCGCCGCCCGCGTGCTGATCATGGCCCTGGCCGCGCTCAGCCTGGATCTGGTCATGGGCCTGGGCGGCATGATCAGTTTCGGTCACGCCGCCTTCCTGGGCTTGGGCGCCTATGTGGTCGGCATCGGCTCGTGGCACGTCTTCGACGGTGCGCCCCTGCCCTTCGGTTTGGCCGGCAGCGAAAACGCCCTGATCGTCTGGCCCTTGGCCATGCTGGTCGCAGGCCTGGCCGCCCTGGGCATCGGCGCCATATCCTTGCGCACCACCGGCGTGCATTTCATCATGATCACCCTGGCCTTCGCCCAGATGCTGTTCTTCCTGGCCGGCGGGCTCAAGACCTATGGCGGCGACGACGGCATCACCCTTTATAACCGCAGCCAGTTGGCCGGACTGAAACTGAGCGATCCCACCACCTTCTATTACCTGTGCCTGGGGTTGCTGGTGACGGTGCTGGCCGTGTTGCTGCGGCTGTCGTCCAGCCGTTTCGGCATGGTGCTTCGGGGCGTGCGTGACAACGAGCGACGCATGCGCGCGCTGGGCTTTCCCACCTATCGCTACAAGCTGGCCGCCTTCGTCCTGTCGGGCATGATCTGTGGGCTGGCCGGGGCGCTGTTGGCCAATGCCAGCGAGTTCGCCAGCCCGGCGATCATGAGTTGGCAACGCTCCGGCGAGTTGCTGGTGATGGTGGTCCTGGGCGGCATGGGCAGCCTGATCGGACCGGTCCTGGGCGCGGTGGCGCTGATGGTCCTGGAGGAATCCCTGGCCGACCTGACCCAGCATTGGCAGGTGATCCTGGGACCGCTGCTGGTGCTGCTGGCGCTGTCGGCGCGGCGCGGCCTGTGGGGCTGGATCAAAGGCCGGGATGGGGCGCCATGACCGAACCCTTGCTGCACACATCGGGTCTGGTCAAACGCTATGGCGGAGTCATCGCCACCCATCAGGTGGCGCTGGCGGTGGAACGCGGCCATCTGCATGCGCTGATCGGCCCCAACGGCGCCGGCAAAAGCACGCTGATCGGTCTGCTGTCGGGGGAAATGGCCGCCGATGCCGGCCATATCCACTTCAACGGCCACGACGTCACCCGCCTGCACGTGCATCGCCGTGCCCGCCTGGGACTGGCGCGGTCGTTCCAGATCACCAGCATCTTCAAAAGCTTCAGCGTCTTGGCCAATGTGGTGCTGGCGGTACAAGCCCATGCCGGACATTCCTTCCGCTTCTGGCGTCCCGCCGTGCGTGACCCGGCCTTGGTCGGCCCGGCTTTGGCGGCGCTGGACCGGGTGGGGCTGGCCGACCGCCGCCACCATGCCGCCGCCGCCCTGTCCCATGGCGAACGCCGGCAATTGGAACTGGCCATGGCCCTGGCCGGCGATCCGGCCATGCTGCTGCTGGACGAACCCATGGCCGGCA
Source organism: Stygiobacter sp. (assembly GCA_006218045.1). Taxonomy (GTDB): domain Bacteria; phylum Pseudomonadota; class Alphaproteobacteria; order Rhodospirillales; family Magnetospirillaceae; genus Magnetospirillum. Next base: position 57,649 of record VBWB01000022.1, on the reverse strand, counting down.
TGGGGCCGGAAGATGGCCGCGCCATGGTGGACTTGCTGCAAAGCCTGAAGGGCGAGCGCACCATCTTGTTGGTCGAGCACGACATGGACGCGGTGTTCCAACTGGCCGACCGCATCTCGGTCCTGGTCTATGGGGCGGTCATCGCCAGCGGCACGCCCGACCATATCCGCACCGATCCCGAGGTGCGCCGCGCCTATCTGGGCGAGGAGGCATGATGCTGGACCTCAGCGAGGTGGAAAGCTTTTATGGCGACGCCCAGGCCCTGTTCGGTGTTTCCTTCAGCGTCGATGAAGGCGAAGTGGTCGCCCTGTTGGGCCGCAACGGCATGGGCAAGACCAGCACGGTCGCCTCCATCACCGGTCTGCTGACGCCAAAGCGCGGCTTCATCCGCTTTCAGGGCCAGATGATTTCCGGCCAACCCGCCCACAAGATCGCGCGGGCCGGCATCGGTCTGGTGCCGGAGGGCCGCCGGGTCTTCCCCAATCTGACGGTGCAGGAAAATCTGGTCGCCACCGCCATCCCCCGCCCGCACGCCCAGGCGCCATGGGATTTGGATGCGGTCTATGACCTGTTTCCGCCCCTGATCAAATTGCGCCGGCGCATGGCCGCCAACCTGTCGGGCGGCGAACAGCAGATGGTGGCCATCGGCCGCGCCCTGATGACCAATCCGTCCTTGCTGATCCTGGACGAGGCCACCGAGGGCCTGGCGCCCCTGGTGCGCGACCAGATCTGGGCCGCTATCCGCCGTCTTGCCGCTCTCAAGCTGTCCATCCTGGTCATCGACAAGAATATCGACGCCCTGCTGGCCCTGGCCCATCGCCATGTGGTGCTGGAAAAGGGACGGGTGAGCTGGACCGGCACCTCCGGCCAATTGGCCGACCAGGATTTCCGCCACCGCACCTTGGGTCTGTGACGGCCCGCGATGCCCCCAAGTCCGAGGCATCGCCGACCGTCGCACATATCAGACCTTCTTCACGAATTCCGACTTCAGGTTCATGGCGCCGATGCCGTCGATCTTGCAGGCGATATTGTGGCCGTCGGTGGCATCCACCAGCCGGATGCCCTTGACCTTGGTGCCGCCCTTGACCACCAGCGACGATCCCTTGACCTTCAGATCCTTGATCACGCTGACGGTGTCACCGTCGCTCAACACATTGCCGTTGGCGTCCTTGATCACGCCGCCCGCATCGCTTTCGCCGGCCTCGCCCTCGGCCCATTCATGGGCGCATTCGGGGCACACCCAAAGGCTGGCATCCTGATAAACGTGTTCGGAACCACATTTGGGGCACTTCATCTCATTGTCCATAATCAACCTCGTCAATTGCGCGGCGATCCTACTGCACCGACGTGTTGATTAGAAACCATATTGCCGGAATGCATGACGGCGGCGCTGACCGGCTCCGATCATCTGGATTTGATGTAACCATGGCGATGCCATTTTTGGTGTTGGACATTTGCAAGTTTACAGAAGGCCTTTATAGTGCTGTTGTCATTGCCCGAGCCGGCACCTTGAAGGAGCCTTTGCGTGAGCCTGCGTACCGCCCCCGACACCTTTGACATCCTCCTGGTCGAGGATAATCCCGGCGACGCCCGTCTGGCGCAGGAAGCCTTGAAGGAAGGCCGCATGTCCAGCCGCCTCAAGGTGGTGGTCGACGGCGTCGAGGCGATGACCTATCTGCGCCGCGAAGGCCCGTTCGTTGAGGCCCCGGTGCCCAATCTGGTGCTGCTCGACCTCAATCTGCCGCGCAAGGATGGCCGTCAGGTTCTGGCCGAGATGAAGGCCGACCCCAACCTGCGCCGCATTCCGGTGGTGGTGCTGACCACCTCACAGGCGGAACAGGACATCATGCGCACCTACGACCTGCACGCCAATTGCTACATCACCAAGCCGGTCGATCTCGACCGCTTCATCTCGGTGGTGCGCTCCATCGAGGAGTATTGGTGTTCGGTCGTCACCCTGCCGCCGCGCTGAGCCGTCATGGAGCCGGGAGGTCAACGCTCCGGCTGTACCGTCCTGGTGGTCGAGGATAATCCAGGCGACGCCCGGTTGGTCGAGCTTTATCTGCTGGAAGACATCACCTCGCCCTTTCGCGTGCTGAGGGCGGAGTTGCTGTCGACGGCGCTGGAACTTCTTGCCGCCAACCCTATCGACGTGGTGCTGCTGGACCTGTCCCTGCCCGATTCCTTCGGCATGGACACCTTGGACCGCCTGCGTGCCGCCCAGCCGCTGGTGCCGGTGGTGGTGCTGACCGGCACCAACGACGAGGCTCTGGCGCTTCAGGCCCTGCGCCAAGGCGCCCAGGATTATCTGGTCAAGGGCCAGGGCGACGGCAATCTGGTGCGCCGGGCCATTTTCTACGCCATCGAACGATCCCACGCGGCCAGCGCTCTCAGACGGTCGGAGGGGCGATTCCGCGCTTTGTTCGCCAATGCCGGCCTGGGCGTTGTCCTCGCCGACGCCCATGGCCGCATGGTCGAGGCCAACCCCGCCTTTTTGTCCATGGTCGGCTATGGCGAGGCCGAATTGCGCGGGGAAAAATTCCGCGACGTCACCCATCCCGATGATATCGGCCTGAACGACAGATTGCGGGCCGAGGTGCTGGACGGCAGCCGCGATGGCTTCCAACTGACCAAGCGGTATATCGCCAAGGACGGGCGCATCATCTGGGCCAAGCTGACCTGCACGGTGATGCGCGAGGCCGACGGCCAGCAACCCTTCACCGTCACCGTGGTCGAGGACATCAGCGAGAGAAAGCGCCTGGAAGACAATATGCGTCTGGCGGCGACGGTATTCGAGAATTCCGGCGACGGCCTGTTCGTCACCGATGCCGACAACCGGATCATCCACGTCAACCCGGCCTTCACCCGCATCACCGGCTATGCTACCGACGAAGTGCTGGGCCGCAATCCCAGGCTGTTGGCCTCGGGGCGGCATGACCACGACTTTTTCATTCAGTTGTGGACCGTCCTGCTGCGCGACGGCAAGTGGCAAGGCGAAATCTGGGACCGTCGCAAGGACGGCGAAATGTTCGCCGGTTGGCAGAATATCGCCGTGGTCCGCGATGCCGACGGCAAGGTGCAGAATTTTGTCGCCGTCATCAGCGACATCACCTCGCGCAAGCAGGTGGAGGAACGGCTGTCCTACGCCGCCAACCACGATCCGCTGACCCGCCTGCCCAATCGCACCTTGTTCCAGGAACGCCTGACCCGGGCCATCGCCCGGGCCTCGCGCAACCATAATCTGGTGGCGCTGCTGTTCATCGATCTGGATCGGTTCAAGCAGGTCAATGACACCATGGGCCATCTGGCCGGCGACATGCTGTTGCAGCAGGTGGCGGAGCGGTTGTCGTCGTGCATCCGCCAGGGCGACACGGTGGCCCGGCTGTCGGGTGACGAATTCACCATCATCCTGGAAGACGTCCAGGACCCGCGTGACGCGGCGGTGGTCGGCCACAAGGTGCTGCGTCTGCTGCAAGAGCCGATAGCCCTGACCGCCGGCGTGGCGCATATCAGTTCCTCCATCGGCGTGTCGCTTTACCCCACCGATGCCGGCGACCCGCAAACCTTGCTGAAGCTGGCCGATGCCGCCATGTATCGGGCCAAGCATCTGGGCCGCAATTCCTGCCAGTTCCATTCCGAGGCGGTCAACGCCGAGGCGTTCGAGCGCCTGGCCCTGGAAAACGCCCTGCGCGGCGCCGTCGACCAGGGCCAGTTCCTGCTGCATTACCAGCCCATCTTCGATGTCAAAAGCGGTCGGGCGGTGGCGGTCGAGGCCTTGCTGCGCTGGCGTCACCCGGAAGTGGGGGTGGTGGCCCCCAACCAATTCCTGGCCCTGGCCGAGGAAACCGGCATGATCGTGCCCATCGGAGGCTGGGTGTTCGACCAGGCCTGTCGTCAGGCCAAGCTTTGGCGCGATGCCGGACACCGGGAACTGCGCCTGCACATCAACCTGTCGCCGCGCCAGTTGCGCCAGCCCGACCTGATGGAAATGGTCGCCGCCGCCCTGGAGATGTCGCAATTGCCGCCCCAGGCCCTGGTCCTCGAGGTGATGGAAACCTGTGTCATCGACAAGGCTTTCGACCCGTCGGCGCTGTTCGCCCGCTTCGCCGCCCTGGGCGTGGGCCTGGCCATCGACGAATTCGGCTCGGGCTATTCGTCCTTCGCCTTCCTGCGCCGCCTGCCGGTAACCATCTTGAAGGTGGCGCAAAGCTTCGTCCGCAACCTGTCCAGTTCCGAGGACGAATCGGAAATCGTCACCGCCATCGTCGCCCTGGCCCGCGGCCTGCACATGACCGTGGTCGCCCCCGGTATCGAGAACAAGGCGCAACTGGATTTTCTGACCGGCTTCGGTTGCGACAAGGTCCAGGGCTTCTTACTGTCCAAACCCTTGGCCGGAGCTGAAATGACCGAGTTTCTCGACCTTAAGCGCTCGCCCGCCGCCTTGGGTCCATGGAGCAATCCATGAGACTGGTGCGCTGGGGCGACAAGGGGACGGAAAAGCCCGGTCTGGTGGATGCGGACGGATCCGTCCGCGATCTGTCCGCCCATTGTGCCGATATCCGCGCCCATATGGATTTCACCGCCCTGGCGGCCGTGGACGCGGCGGTCTTGCCGGTGGTGCCCGGTCGCCCGCGCCTGGGTGTGCCGGTGGCCGGTATCGGCAATATCCTGTGCATCGGTCTCAATTATCACGACCATGCCGCCGAGATCGGTCTGGCCCCGCCAGCCGAGCCGGTGGTGTTTTCCAAGCATACCGGGGCGCTGGCCGGGCCGTTCGACGATCTGGCCTTCCCCGCCGGCACGCAAAAGCTGGATTGGGAAGTGGAACTGGCGGTGCTGATCGGACGCCCGGTCTGGCAGGTGGGGGTGGATCAGGCGCTTGCCCATGTGGCCGGCTACATGACCGCCAACGACGTTTCCGCCCGCGACTGGCAGATGGATCGCGGCGGCCAGTGGATCAAGGGCAAGTCGGGGCCGGGATTCTGCCCGCTGGGGCCGTATCTGGTACCCGCGGCCCTGGTGCCCGATCCGCAAGCCTTGCGGCTGTGGACCGAAATCAACGGCATCCGCCAGCAAGATGGCCGCACCACTGACATGGTGTTCAGCGTCGCCGAGATCATCGCCCATCTGTCGCACTTCATGGCGTTGGCGGCGGGCGACGTCATCCTGACCGGCACCCCCGCCGGGGTGGGGTTGGGCCGAGGGCTGTTCCTGCAACCGGGCGACGTCATGGCGGTGGGTGTGGACGGAATGGGCGGCCAGCGGGTCGTGGTGAGGTGATCGCCGGCACGGACCGCAGCGGTCTGGCGGCCTTGATCCTGGGGGCGGTGGCCATCGGCTTCGCCCCCATTTTCGTGCGGTTGTCGGAAGTGGGACCGGTGGCCACCGGCTTTCATCGCCTGTTCTGGTCGGTTCCGCTGTTTGTGCTGCTGATGTATCGGGCGCCGGCCTGCCGGCCCAGCCCCGGCCAGTGGCGGGTGATGGCGCTGTCGGGAGTGTTCTTCGCCGGTGACATGATCGTCTGGCATCTGGGCATCATGCTGACCAGCGTCGCCAATGCCTCGCTGTTCACCAACATGGCCCCCATCTTCGTCGCCTTGGCCCTGTGGCTGATCTGGCGTCAACGTCCGTCGGCCCGTTTCGTCCTGGCTCTGCTGGTCGCCTTCACCGGAGCCCTGGCCCTGGTCGGCGGTGCCCCGGTCCTGTCGCCGGAGCGGCTGACCGGCGACGGCCTGTCGCTGCTGTCGGGGTTGTTCTATGCCGGTTACATCCTGGCGGTGGGCCGGGCGCGCGAAGACTTGCCGACGCCCTTGTTGATGGCGGTGGGCGGCGCCGTTGCCGCCCTGGTCATCCTGGCCGCCGCCCTGGCCTTGGGCGAGACCGTGTGGCCATCCGGTTTACGTGGCTGGGCGGTGGTGCTGGGGTTGGCCCTGGTGTCGCAATGCGCCGGCCAAGGGCTGATCGCCTGGGGACTGGCCCATGTGTCGGCGTCGTTCGCGGCGGTATTGCTGTTGTTGCAGCCGGTGGTGGCGGTGCTGATGGCCTGGGTGCTGTTCGCCGAGACGCTGGGGACGGCGCAGGTGGTCGGGGCCATGGTGGTGCTGGCCGGTATTCATCTCGCCCGCAAGGCGAACCGCACTTGACGATGGCGGGTGGTTGTGCTCACCATCCGACATGACCCATGACACTTCCGATACGCTCCCCGCCGATCCCCGCACCCGCGTGTCCGACCGCGTCGCCGACCGCATCCTGGCGCGTATCGCCAGTGGCGAATGGGCGGTGGGCCAGCGTCTGCCCGGTGAGCGTCAACTGGCCGAGGACATGGGGGTGTCGCGGGTGTCGGTGCGGGCGGCACTGCAAACCCTGAAGACCCAGGGCCTGCTGGATGCGGTCCAAGGCGGCGGCACCCGGGTGGTGTCCACCGCCGCCTGCATGGATGCGTCCTTGGCCCAATTGGTCAAGGCCAACCATGAAACCCTGGCCGATCTGGCGGAAATCCGCGGTCAGATCGAGGTGTGGGCGGCCCGGCGGGCGGCGCAAAACGCCACCCCCGCCCATCTGGCCGAGTTATCAGAGGTGATGGCGGCGACCGAGGCCGACATCAATGCCGGCAAGCACAAGACCGAAAACGACATCCGCTTTCATCTGGCGGTGGCCAAGGCGTCGGGCTCCACCGTCTACATGCATGTGATGGGGGTGTTTCGCGGCATCTTGCAGCAGATGCTGGATTATCACCGCTACGAAATGTTCCCGACGCCCGAGGACGATCAGACCATCCTGGGCCATCACCGAGCCATCGCCGATTCCATCGCCGCCGGCGATGCCGATGCCGCCGCCGCCGCCATGCAGGCCCATCTGGGCTGGGTGGTGGCGCGCTATCGCGTGGTACAACGCCAGCGCAACAGCTGACCGCGCCACCCTTTCGGGCAGGAAAAAACCGTCATCCAGGCGCGGTAGGCGGCGGCGTGCGCGTCTGCTATGGTGCGCACCACGAAATATCCCGCCTTCGGTTGCTAAGGACCCAAGATGCGCAGAACGAGAAAAGCCAAGATCATCGCCACCCTCGGCCCGGCCTCGTCGACGCCGCAGGCCATTGAAAGCCTGTTCCGGGCCGGGGCTGACGTCTTCCGCCTCAATTTCAGCCACGGCAGCCATGCCGACCATCAGGCCCGCTTCGACACCATCCGGGCGCTGGAGGAAAAGACCGGTCGGCCCATCGGCGTGCTGGCCGATCTGCAAGGCCCCAAGCTGCGGGTGGGCAAGTTCGCCGACGGCAAGATCAAGCTGGAGACCGGCGCCACCTTCCGTCTGGATCTGTCGCCGGAACTGGGCACCAGCGCGCGTGCGCCGCTTCTGCACCCCGAAGTGTTCGCCGCCATGAATGAGGGCACCGATTTGCTGTTGGATGACGGCAAGTTGCGGCTGCGGGTCGAACGACATGGCGGCGATTTCGCCGAAACCCGGGTGATCGTCGGCGGCGAATTGTCCAACCACAAGGGCGTCAACGTCCCCAACGTGGTGTTGCCCATCTCGCCGCTCACCGACAAGGACAAGGTCGACCTGGATTTCGCCGTCGACATGGGGGCGGACTGGATCGCCCTGTCCTTCGTCCAGCGTCCCGGCGACGTGTTGGAAGCGCGCAAGCTGATCGCCCGTAAGGTCGGCAGCCGGGTGCGCCTTCTGTCCAAGCTGGAAAAGCCCTCGGCCATCGACTATCTGGAAGAAATCGTCGAATTGTCCGACGCGGTGATGGTGGCGCGCGGTGATCTGGGGGTGGAATGTCCGCCGGAATCGGTGCCGATCCTGCAAAAGCGCATCATCAAGTGTTGTCGTTCCGCCGGCAAGCCGGTGGTGGTGGCCACCCAGATGCTGGATTCCATGGTTCATTCGCCGTCGCCGACCCGGGCCGAGGCTTCCGACGTCGCCACCGCCATCTATGACGGTGCCGACGCGGTGATGCTGTCGGCGGAAACCGCCTCGGGGGATTATCCGCTGGATGCGGTGACCATGATGGACCGCATCATCAACCGGGTGGAAGAAGACGAACAATATACGGTGATCACCGACGCCTCGCGCTCGCAGCCGGAAAACACCACTCGCGACGCCATCTCCGCCGCCGCCCGACAGGTGGCCCATACGCTGAAGGCCGCCGCCGTGGTCACCTTCACCTCGTCGGGCTCGACCACCTTGCGCGCCGCCCGCGAACGCCCGCAACAGCCGATCATCTCGCTCACCTCGGGTATCGAGGTGGCGCGCCAGTTGGCCCTGGTGTGGGGGGCGCATTGCGTGCTGACCCAGGAAGTGCGCAGCTTCTCCGAGATGGTCCACACGGCGGCCAAGGCGGCGCAGGAAGAGGCCTTCGCCCATCCCGGCGACCGCATCGTCATCACCGCCGGCGTCCCCTTCGGCTGTTCCGGCACCACCAATATCCTGCGGGTGGCGGAAATCGAGGAAAGCGGCGAAGTCCTGTAAGCCATGGCAGTCAACGCCCGGACCCTGCCCAAGATATTGGGCGCCGGCCTGATCGCCGCCGCCCTTGTCGCGCTGATAGTGCAACCGGCGGGCGGCGGGGCGGCGGGCTGGGGCTTGCCCATCCTGCTGTTGACCATCGGCCTGTGGTCGGGCGGCTTTCTGCCCGACCACGTCACCGCCCTGGGCTTTTTCGCCGTTTTGTTGCTGTTCAAGCTGGCCCCGCCGGAAGTGGTGCTGTCCGGGTTCACCTCTTCGGCCTTATGGCTGGTGCTGGCCGGGCTGGTGCTGGGCCTGGCCATGGACGAAACCGGGCTGGGCAAGCGCATGGCCGGGCTGGCCCGTGGCCTGGAGGGTATTTCCTATCCGCGGCTGGTGGCGGTGGTGGTCGGGCTGGGGCTGGTGGCCATCTTCTTCATGCCGTCGGCCACCGGCCGCATCATCATGCTGTTGGGCATCGTCGCCCCCCTGGCGGTGCATCTGGGCTATCACCCCGGCTCACGCGGGCATTCCGGCCTGATGCTGGCCGCTGCCTTCGGCACCTTCCTGCCGGCCTTCTCGGTGCTGCCGTCCAATGTCCCCAACATGGTGTTGGCCGGCACCTTGGAAAAACTGACCGGCCACAGTTTCACCTTCGTCGAGTTCTTCATCGTCCATTTCCCGGTGCTGGGAACCGGTCGGGCGCTGGCGGTATGGGCGCTGGTCTGCCTGCTTTATGCCGAGCCGCCGGGGCCGGTGGTCGGGGCCGGGACCGCCGCGCCGGGACCGCTGAGCAAGGGCGAGCGCCGCCTTGCCGTGGTGCTGCTGGTGGCGGTGGGCCTGTGGGTGACCGATTCCTGGCACCACATTTCCCCCGCCTGGGTCGCGCTGGCCGGGGCGGTGCTGTGCCTCTATCCGCGTTTCGGCGTGCTGGGCGTCGATGCCATGCACAAGCTCAACATGGCGATGATCTTCCATGTGGGCGCGGTCATCGGCCTGGGGGCGGTGGCCAATCATCTGGGCCTGGGGGCGTGGATGGCGGAAGCCATCCTGGGGTGGATGCCGTTATCGGCCGACGGTCATCTGCACGATTGGGCGGTACTGGTGATCCTGCCCATGCTGTTGGGCGTGCTGACCACGGCGCCGGGCGTGCCGGCGGTGCTGGTGCCCATGGCCGGCACCCTGGCGGTGCGCTCGGGCTTTTCCGTGGACAGCGTCGCCATGTTGCAGGTGCCGGGCCTGTCGACCATCCTGCTGCCGCATCAGGTGCCGCCGTTGATGGCGGCGATTCCGGTATCGGGCGTGCCCTATCACGAATTCGTCCGCATGTGCCTGCTGACGGCGGGCGTTTCGGTGGTGATTCTGCTGCCGCTGGATGCGCTGTGGTGGATGGTGCTGGGACGGCTATAGGTATTCGTGAAAAAGTCCTTCGCTTCGCTCAGTGTACTTTTCCCCGGTGATTGAAGCGGAGAAAAATAGGCTTGGGGCGGCCCTGCGCCTATTTTTCGCGTCGCTCATAAAAAAAAGCCGGAGGGCCTGCGCCGCTCCGGCTTTTTGTCGGCTGAACCGTATCAGACCAGCTCGATGCTGTAATTCTCGATCACGGTATTGGCCAGAAGCTGCTTGCACATCAGTTCGGCGGTTTCACGCGCCTTGGCCGGATCGGTCTCGGCCAGATCCAGCTCGATGTACTTGCCCTGGCGGACGTCGTTGACGCCGCCGAAGCCCAGCGAGCCCAGCGCGTGCTGCACCGCCTTGCCCTGGGGGTCGAGGACGCCGTTCTTCAAAGTGATATGAACCTTAGCTTTCACGGGAATATTCCTTGTGTAGGCTTATTGCATGGTTTCCGGACCCTTCAGGTCGCGCGGGCCACCCTCGGGCAGAATGCCCAGGCGACGCGCCACTTCCTGATAGGCGTCTTCGACGTTGCCGAGATCGCGGCGGAAACGGTCCTTGTCCATCTTTTCGCCGGTCTTCAGATCCCACAGACGGCAATTGTCGGGGCTGATTTCGTCGGCCAGGACGATCTGCATGTCGTCGCCGTTGTAAAGGCGACCGAATTCCAGCTTGAAATCGACCAGACGAATGCCGACGCCCAGGAACAGGCCGGTCAAAAAGTCGTTGACGCGCAGCGACATGGACATCAGTTCGTCGATGTCCTGGGTGGTGGCCCAACCGAAGGCGGTGATGTGCTCTTCCGCCACCATGGGGTCACCCAGCGCGTCGGACTTGAAGTAATACTCGACGATCGAACGCGGCAGCGGCGTGCCTTCCGACAGGCCGAAGCGCTGAGCCAGCGAACCGGCGGAGATATTGCGGACCACCACTTCCAGCGGGATGATCTCGACTTCGCGCACCAATTGCTCGCGCATGTTCAGGCGGCGGACGAAGTGGGTGGGGATGCCGATCTCGCCCAGCTTGATCATCAGGTATTCGCTGATCCGGTTGTTCAGCACGCCCTTGCCGGTGATGGTGCCCTTCTTCTTGTTGTTGAAGGCGGTGGCATCATCCTTGAAGTACTGAACCAGGGTGCCCGGTTCCGGTCCCTCGAAAAGAACCTTCGCCTTGCCTTCATAAATCTGTCTGCGTCGAGCCATGGGAAACTTCCGGATCGATGAGGCGCGGCCTGGTGCGGCTGGCGCCGGGGAAACAACAAGCGCGGGGCCGTTTCGGCCCCGTGCTCACGGGCTTGGTATAGCAGGGATGAGCGGGCGAAACAATTGGCCCGTCATGCCGCGCTGCGATTGCTCCGGTGACGTTCGGCGATGAAGCGGGCCAATTGCGCCGCTTCCGGGCTGGAATCCTCGAAGCTGATACGCATGCCGGCCTCGCCGTGATCGAGGATACGGAACGACAGCGCCCCCGGCAGGCCGGGAATCCGCAGGCTGCCGTCATTGCCGCCGGGCAGATCGGGCACATCCAGCATGCGGCCGCCACACAGCGACAGATCGGCCATGCGCACGGCGATGCTGGCATCGCCAACGCGGATTTCCGCCGTATCGGCGCAGTTGATGCGGGGGTTGCGGCGGCGGTCCACTTCCGGCGTGGCGGTGCGGACCACCTGATTGAGGCTGCCCTTCAACTCGCGCACCCGTACGGCGATGCTTTCCAACTGGTGCTGGACCAGTTCGGCCGATTGCCCGGTGGTTTGCGCTTCCGAGGCGACGGTGGCGATGCGTTCGGCCACTTCCTCGGCGGCATTGCTGGTCTGCACCACGTTGCGGACGATTTCCTGGGTGGCGGCGTCCTGCTGTTCCACCGCGGCGGCGATGGAATTGGCGATGGCGCTGATGTCCTCGATGGTGGTGGTGATGTTGCCGATGGCCTGGGTGACCTGACGGCCGATGGCCTGCAAGGCGCCGACCTCGCGGCTGATTTCCTCGGTCGAGCGCGCGGTCTGGGTGGCCAGGCCCTTGACCTCGTGCGCGACCACGGCAAAACCCTTGCCGGCCTCGCCGGCGCGGGCCGCTTCGATGGTGGCGTTCAAGGACAGCAGATTGGTCTGTTCGGCGATGGCGTTGATCAGCTTGGCCACATCGCCGATACGGGCCATGGCGTCGGAAAGCTTGTGCACGGTGTCGGCGCTTTCCCGCGCCGACTTGACGATGCCGGCCACCACCTGGGTGGACAAATTGGCCTGAGAGCCGATTTCGCGGATGGAAGCCGACAATTCCTCGGCGGCACCGGCCACCGCCTGAGCATTGCGCAGGGCCTGTTCGGCGGCGGCGGCGACGCCTTGGCTGTTTTCCCCCACCTGATGGGCGGAATGCGCCATCTCGGTGGCCAGGTCGCGCATCTGCACGGTCTCGCGGGCGACGTTTTCCACCGCCTGGGCGGTTTCCACCTCGACCGTGTCGGCCATGTCCAGCAGCGATTGGCGGCGGGCTTGCTCGGCCTGTTCGGCCAGCTTCACCTGTTCGGCCTGCATGGCCTGTAATTTCAGCGCATTGGCACGGAACCGGGCCAAGGCGCGGGCGATGGGGCCGAATTCATCGCCGCGGTTTTCCTGCAAATTCAGATGCTGGTCGTGACGTTCCTCGACCACCGCCTGGACGTCATGGCTGAGCAGATTGAAGAGCCGCGCCAATTGCCAGGCCAAAGCCCCGCCGATCAGGATGGCCAGGGTCAGGCCGATGCCGCCGGCGATGGCCAGGGTGTCGGACACCTTGTCGTTGCCTTGCTCGACCCGCTCCGCCGCCAGGGTCAGCCCGGTCAGGGAATTATTGGTTTCCTGCTCGACCAACTCGGCCACGTTGTCCAGGCGCTGATGCATCATCTCGGCGGCTTCGTCGAAATCGCCCATCAGCTTGTTGCCGGCCGGCGCACCGCCGCGGATGTATTCCTTGGCCATGATCTGGCCGGTTTGGTAATAGGGGGCGAAGGCCTGATCGGCCTTGTCCAGCGTTTGCAGGATGTCGGTCAGCTTCAGGACTTGCGCGGCGGCCCGGGCCCGACTCATCGCTTCGGCGAAGCCCTGCGCCGCCTCTTCCGCCTTGTCGAAGCCGTCATCCAGCCCGTCCTCGGCGCGGGTGGCCGAGATGTCGCTGAGGAATTGCTGAACCTGCGCCACTTGCAGGCCCATATCCTTGATGGCCGCATACAGCCTGATCGATTGCTTGGACACCGTGTCGGCCCGTTGGCTGATCTCGATCAGCAACGGTTTTTGTGCGTTGACCGCGCGGCTATTCAACCAGCTGGTCACCGCGAAGACAGCGACGACAATGGTCAGACCAGCAATGATCTGTGTGCGTATATTCATCAGAAGGACGATCCCGATTGCGTGCCCCACGAGCAGAAGCGATGGCTAACACCAACGGCCTGTGCGCAACAACATAATACTATAGTCTAAGTCAGCGAATATAAAATTTTGTCGGGCGGCCCCGGAGCGAACAGCCACAGGGGCTTTTGCTCGCCGTCCATGGCCGGCAAGGCGATCAGCGACGACGACACGGTGCCGAAGCCGTTGGGGCGCAGAAAGCACATGGCGGCGGTTTCCTCGCTGTCGGCGCCGTCGCCGCCATCGGCCATCAGCGCCTGCCAGGTCCGCCAATCGCCGTTTTCCGGCGCGGGCAGGTCCGCCGCCTGGAAGCGGGGCAGATAGGCGGCCAGACGCGGGCTATCGGTGTCGTCCATATCCATGGCCGAGATCATGTGCAGACCGGGGGGGATGGCCGCAACCTCGACCAATCCGCCGCCGTCGGATCTGGCCCAGAAGGCGTCGCGATTGTCGGCGACGATCATGTTGAAGGGGCGCCATGCCCGCCCGTCCAGATCGGCCAGGGCCTGGACCGCCTGATCGGCATCGGCATGGTCGAGGGCGTCCAAGACCAGTTCGCCGCGCGACCGCTTGCCCGGTGCCGGCCCCAGGGTGCCGACCCGGTTCAAGATGGCGGCGACGACACCATGGTCGTTCATCCCCAGCCACGATCCTTGCGCCAATTCATCCAGGCCGGCCTTCACGTCCGGGCGGTCGGGCCAGTGGCGGGCCGGGGCTTTCCAGGGCCGCCCGGCCATTTCATCGCGATTGGCGGCGATCAGGACCGGCCAGTCATGACCTGGGCGGCGTGACAAAACCAAGGTGCACATGCGAAAATCCGGTTTCGGGGGGAACAAATGACGGCTATAACACGTTCGCCGCTCTGGCAAAGGATTCAAACGACAACCACTTCCAAAGTAAGTGGGGCATCAAGGGAAGTCGCCTGTCATGACCACCTTCGACGATCGCGAAAAGGCTTTCGAGGCCAAGTTCAAGCTTGATCAGGAAATGCTGTTCAAGGTGAACGTGCGCCGCGACAAGTTGCTTGGCCTGTGGGCTGCGGAACAGATGGGCATCACCGGCGACGCCGCCAAGGCCTATGCCCTGGCCGTGGTCGACGCCGAGTTCTCGGAACCCGACCACGACGCCACCCACAAGGTGGCCCGCGATCTGGCGGCCAAGGGGGTGCAGATCGAGGACCGCCTGTTCCGGAAGGAAGTCGAACGCTGCCGCGATCTGGCCGCCGCCCAACTGACCGCCGAGTTGAAGCGCTGAGTTCCCTGGCCGGGTGGGGGAAAACTCCACCCGTCTCCTTTTAGATCAGTCTGCGCGTGAAAAAACCTGGCCGCTGCCCGATCAGCCGCGCAGTTCCGCCGGGGCGCGGAAGCTGAAATTGGCGGGTGCGGCGGCGACGGCCCGACGGGCGCGGTCCAGGCGGGCGCGCAGATCGTCGGGCAAATGCTCCTCGCCACCGATGGCGCGGGCGATTTCCACCAGCGACGGCATGCCCTTTTCTCCACCGGTGACCTTGCCGCCGCCATCGATGGTGGCGCGCACCAGATCGCGGATCAGGCTACGCTTGCCGTCCAGAACCGCCTTGCGCACGCTTTCCAGATCATCGCCGCGGCCCAGATCGGCGAACACCGTCACCCGGTGATGGGGGTCGATGCCGTGCGGCGACAGATGGCCATAGGCCGACAATTCCACGTCGATGCCCTGGGCCACCTGCCCGGCCAACTCACGCACCAAGGCGCGGTAATCGGCATAGGCGGTCAGGATGGCGGCGATGGTGCCGGCATCGGCGGGCACCGCGACATTGACGTCGGTGGAGGTGCTCCACGGCTTCAGCCGCCCGTCGGGGATGACCCGGGCCTTGGTCCGGGCCATGTCGGGGGCGCCCTCGCGGATGGCGCGGAAGGTTTCCATCTCGGCTCCCGATGAAAAGCCGACGCCGAATTCGATCATCACCCCGCCGATGGTCTCCGTCTCCGGGTCCATCAGGCTGAACAGGACGTCGTCCACCGATTGCTCCGACCAGCCGGTGATGCAGGCCAGCATGTCGGCGTTGGCGTATTCGCACGATTGCAGCAGGCCTTGCGCCTTGCTGCGCGCCGGGTCTTGGGCATGTTCGATGAAAGCGTCGAGCGAATCGCGGCTGACCAGTTCAACGCCGTTCAACACGGTGTCGCCATTGCCCAGGCGCCCGCCGGCCCCCGGCAGATTGACCCGCGTCCACGGCTCCAGATAGGCCAGCAGGCCGGCCACCGCGTCGATATCGGTGCCCTGCACCGGCAGCACCAGACCGAATTCCGCCGGCGGCACTTCGTAGAAGCGGAACACCGCCGCCACCACCATGCCGGTCCAGCCCTGCATACCCTCGACCAGATCCAGATCATCGCCGGCCAGCAACCGCGCTCCGTTGCCGTCGGCCACCACCACCGCGTCCAGGGTGGAGCTGGGGCGCATGCGCAACGGCCCCATGGCCCCGGTGGCGACAACGCCGCCCACATAGGCCGAACCGACGCTGGTCAGATCCACCAGCACCCGGGCATTGCCGCCCACATGTTCGGCCAGGGCGGCATTGACCTGGGTGAAGGTCAGGCCGGCGCCGACGCCAATGGTGCCCTGCTCACGGCGGATGCACAGCTGATGGGTCTTCAAATCCTCGGGCCGGGTATCGGCGTCGACCAGTTCGGGGGTAAGGGCGCCCTTGGGGCGGATGGCGACGACGCCGGTGAAAGCGCTGACGCCGTCGGCCCGGTAATCATACGAGCCGATGGCGCTGGTCAGGCCGCCGGTGGGCATGACGGCATAGCCCTGCCCCACCGCCTGGGTGACGGCATCGGCCACGTCGCCGGTGACCAGCAACAGGGCTTCCAGCTTCTTGCCGCCGTCATCCACAAGCTGGGCGCGGCTGAGGCTGGCGAAATCGATGGCGGCGGCTTCCATGGTCATGATCGCGGGATACAAGCAGCTTTCCGGCAGCGGAGGCGCGGACAATAGCATCAACATTGCCCCGGAAGAAGCCATTCTGTGTCCGTTTTGACGGGAGCGGCCATGCCGGGACCGCACGCCACTACCCCAACAGGTGGGACAATCCGTAAAGGGCCAACCCGGCCAAACCGCCGACAAGGGTGCCGTTGACGCGGATGTATTGCAGGTCGCCGCCGACCTGGGCTTCCAGCTTGGCCACCAAGGTGGCGCCGTCCCAGCGTTCCACCACCTGGGCGATGAAATCGCCGATCTGATGGCGGCTGGGCACCAAGGCGCGCTCGACCAGCCGGATCAGCCGACGGTCGAGCCGGGCGCGGGCGGCCTGATCGGCGGCCAGCGAGCGGCCCCAGCCGGCAATGGCCGCGCTCAGCCCCGGCAACAAGCGATCCTCGCCCAGCCAGTCGGCCAGGGCCTTTTCCCCCGCCTTGGTCAGGCGCGCATCCAGGTCGCGATCCTCGCCCAATCGCTGGACCAGAATGTGCAGCCAGCGTTCAAACCCTTGCCGCCACGGATGGTCGGCGCGGCGCAGATCGTCGAGACCGGCGGCCAGGGCGGCACTCAGCTTTTCCGCCAGTTTGCGGTCGACCCAAGCGGGCATCCAGCGGCCCGAGCCATCGGCGACCTTGCCGACGATGAAGGAATTGTCGGCGGCCAAGGCCCCCGCCACCCCATCGAGCAGCCGGTCGAAGGCGCGCTGATGGCCGTGATGGCGCATGACCATGCGCAAGGCCCGCGCCAGCGACGGCCCCGGCTGGATCAGCGCCAACAAGGCGGTGCGGCTGTCGGCATCATCGGCCAGACGCAACAGCCGGCGGGCGAGGACGCGGGCGACTTCCGGCTGGGCCAGCCGCTCGGCCAGCCACGCGGCGGGCGAGCCCTGGCGCAGCCGCGCCGCCACCAGATCGGGGGCCAGGAAGTTGTCGCGGACGAAATCGCCCAAGGCCCGCCCCAGCCGCTTTTGATTGGCCGGGATCAGGCCGGTATGGGGAATGGGCAGGCCCAGGGGGCGCCGGAACAAGGCGGTGACGGCGAACCAATCGGCGATGCCACCGGCCAGGGCCGCCTCGGCAAAGGCCTTCAGCGCCGGAATGTGGAAATGCCAGGCCAATGCGAAAAGCACCACCATCACCAGCAACAGGCCGCCGGCCAGCAAATGCGGCGGGATAAGCTTGGATTTTCCCATCATTGCCGCCATGTGATGCTGTAGGGAAACCATGATGCGGGAATTGGGCGAAGATGACCGACACGTTGCAAGGCGAAACCATCGGGCAAGCCGAAATCGTCGGATCCATCCATGCCATACCCTCCCTCGACTGGAATGCCTGCGCCGGGGCGGGCAATCCCTTTATCCGCCATGGCTTCCTGGCGGCCTTGGAACAATCGCGCGCGGTGGCCGGCGAAACCGGCTGGCTGCCCCGTCATGTGCTGATACGCGACGGGCATGGCGAAATCGTGGCGGTGGCGCCCATGTACGTCAAAAGCCACTCCTATGGCGAATACGTGTTCGATTGGGGCTGGGCGGAAGCCTATGCCAGGGCCGGCGGTCGATACTATCCCAAACTGCAATGCGCCGTGCCCTTCACCCCGGCCAGCGGGCCGCGCCTGCTGTCGCGCCACGACGACCCGGCCCATCGGCTGGCCCTGGCCGAAACCATGGTGCGGCTGGCGACGCAGGCGGGAATGTCGTCGCTGCACATCACCTTCCCCACCGA
This sequence comes from Stygiobacter sp., assembly GCA_006218045.1. GTDB lineage: Bacteria > Pseudomonadota > Alphaproteobacteria > Rhodospirillales > Magnetospirillaceae > Magnetospirillum. Next base: position 39,739 of record VBWB01000022.1, on the reverse strand, counting down.
GGCCGAGGCGGACTTGCTGGAAAGCGCCGGTTTCATCCGCCGCCTGGGCTGCCAATATCATTGGGAGAATGCTGAGTACGACTGCTTCGACGATTTCCTTGGGCACTTGTCGTCGCGCAAACGCAAGCAGGTGCGCAAGGAACGCCAGGCGGTGGCGGCCCAGGGCTTCCATATCACCACCTTGGTCGGTGCCGACATCAAGGCCCGGCACTGGGATTGCTTTCATCGCTTCTACGAAAACGTCATCGACCGGAAATGGGGATCGGCCTATCTCAACCGCGCCTTCTTCGACCATCTGTCGGTCTCGGAAGTGGCCGACAAGGTGGTGCTGGTGTGGGTGGAACAAGACGGCCAGCCGGTGGCCGCCGCCTTCAACATGCTGGGCGGCGACACCTTGTTCGGGCGCAACTGGGGCTGCGCCCCGGGGCTTCAGGCCCCGTTCCTGCATTTCGAGGCCTGCTATTACCGCGCCCTCGATTTCGCCATCACCCACAAGATCAAGCGGGTCGAGGCCGGGGCTCAGGGCGAGCACAAGGTGGCGCGCGGCTATCTGCCCACGGCCACCCATTCCGCCCATTGGATCAAGGACGAGGGCTTGCGTCGCGCCGTCGACAAATTCGTCGCCCACGAGCGCACGCTGTTGGCCGAGGACATGAGTGAACAGGCGGAGCTTGGACCCTACAAACAATCCTCTTGAACCTCTTGTCGGCGAGAGGGACAATGACCACGTGGATAAGTCGCCCCCCGAGGGATAAGTCGCCCCTCAAGGGGGTGAAGCCCAGCGGGGGCGGGGTACGGGAGTGCTCGCCATGGCCTATGTCATCGCACCGCAAACCGCCTTCGGGTCCGATTTCAGCCGCTGCCGGCCCTTGATCTTCGACCCCTACCTGACCAACAGGCGCCTGTTGCGCGACATGTTGACCTCCATGGGCTGTGAACGGGTGATGGATTGCGGTCGTCTGCGCGACGCCATCCTGACCATCGAATCCGAACAGCCCAATGTGCTGTTCCTCGACTGGTCGGAACAGGTCGACGCCATCGACTTCCTGCATCGCCTGCGCGCCCCCGCCAACCAGCACCGCTTCCTGCCGGTGGTGGTGATGACCGCTTATGCCGGTCTCAACCACATCGCCACCGCCCGCGATTCCGGCGGCAACGAATTCATGCTGAGGCCGTGGTCGCAACAGGTTCTCGCCAGCCGGCTGCGCTCCATCGTCGAGCATCCGCGCCTTTACATCCAAGGCGGCGGCTTCTTCGGCCCCGACCGCCGCCGCCGCCGGCTGGATTTTCAGGACCGTGACCGCCGCCGCCATGAAAACTGGCGCAGCGCCGACCGCCGCGACCCCATCGGCGCCGTCTGGGACGGCCCCGAGCGCCGCCAGGGCCACAACGGCTTCCAGCCGCTTGAACGCCGCGATGCCCCGCGGGTCTGACCGAGCCCGCCGGGTATCGCCTTCCTCCGTCCGTGCCGGGATCTGCCGTCATCTCCCCCGGCACGGCGGAGGAGGGTGAGTTTGCATGGACGGAGAGCGGTGATAGGATCGCCGACCTTGTGGTCACCGGGGAGATGACGTGCATGGCCGACGGACCCAGTCCAGAACAGCGGGCGGATTATCTGGTCCGCAAGCTGGAACAGACCATCCGCGACAACCGCACGGTCAAGGGCATGTCGTTCCGCACTTGGCAGGCCATCGCCCGCGAGGAGATCGTCAACACCCTGCGCGCCGCCGAGCGCCGCCATACCCAGCACGACCGCACCGTCAACCGGGTCATGCTGATCGGCGCCGCCTCCCTGGTCAGTATCGGCTTTTGGGGGGCGGTGGTGGCGGTGGACCGCACCTTCGGCGGCTGGGCCGCCCTGGTCTCGGTGCTGGCCGGCGCCTGCCTGTTCTTCATCGCCGCCGATTGGGGCATCAAGCGGGCCAGCGCCGGCTGGAACCAGCGCAAGCGACAGGAACGTCTGGCCAATATCGAGGATCTGGACCGCCGCATCAAACGCATGGAAGAGGCATTGCGCAAAAAAGAAGGACGCCTCAAGGAAAAAATGGAAGAGGTCGGCTTGCTTTAGCCACCGCATCGCCCCCATGTGCAAACCTGGACGGGCATGATACGGTGAGGCCCTAAACCTTCCGGCAGAGAAGGTATCTCGGCTTAAGGAGGCAAGCCATGGCGCGATCGGTCCTGGTGGTCGACGACGAACCCAATATCGTCCTGTCGTTGGAATTCCTGCTGAAACAGGTGGGCTATGACGTGCACGTGGCCCGCGACGGTGAAGCCGCCCTGGCCGCCATCGCCCAGCACAAACCCGGTCTGGTGCTGCTGGACGTGATGATGCCCAAGCGCGACGGCTACGACGTCTGCCAGACGGTGCGCGCCAACCCCGACTGGGCCGATATCCGCATCATCATGCTGACCGCCAAGGGCCGCGAGGTCGAGCGCGAGAAAGGCTTGGCGCTGGGCGCCGACGAATACGTGACCAAACCGTTTTCCACCCGCGACGTGGTGGAAAAGGTACGGTCGTTCCTGGGTAATCCCTGATCCGACGAAGGAGGGCACCATGACCGAGCGCAAGCGGGTCACCCTCCTGATCGGCGCCACCGCATTGTCGGTGCTGCTGGTCGGCCTGGCCTCGCGGATGCCGGCACCGGCACCGCTGGTGGCCGGGATCGGAGTGATCCCCCTGGCCCTGCTGTTGATGCTGTGGCGCCGCTGCGCCCCGCAGGAACGGACCAATCCGCCGCCGCAAGCCCAGGCGGTGGCGCCCATGCCGCCCACGCGACGCGAACCGGCCCGCGCCTGGGTTGCCGCCACCTTGGCCGAACTGCCCGACGCCGCCATCCTGTGCGAATGGCCCGGCCACCGCATCGGCTGCGCCAACACCGCCGCCGCCGCCCTGTTCGGGCGATCGGCCCTGCCCATGGGCGGCGACATCGCCACGATCCTGCCCATGGAGCCGCTGTTGCGGGCCTTGGAAGGCCTTGAAGCCGGCGGTCACACCGCCTTCACCTGTGCCAGTGCCGACGGTGCGGCGCTGTTGCGCGGCAAGGTCCGGGTCCATGACGGCTTTTATCTGCTGACCCTGATCCCCGAGGATGCCGAGCCGACGCGGGCCCTACGTGAACTGAGCCTGCGCCGCGCCTCGGTCCGCGATCTGCGCCGGCCTTTGGCCAATTTGCGGGCGGCGGCGGAAACCATCGCCGCCTATCCCGACATGACCGCGCGGGAACGCGCCGCCTTCGACGAGGTGATCACCGAGGAAAGCGCCGCCCTCTCGCGCGCCGTCGAGCGGCTGGAAGCCGACATCGCCACCCAGATCCCCAGCGCCGCCAGCACCGATCTTTATGCGCAGGATCTGTTCAACTGTCTGGCCCGGCGGCTGACCGCCGACCGCATTCGCCTCAACATGGTCGGCATTCCGCTGTGGCTGCACGGCGACAGCCGCGGTTTGCTGGACGCGCTGACCGTCCTGACCCGGCAATTGGCCCGGGCCACCGGCCACACTGAATTCGACTTCGAGGCCCTGCTGGCTGATCGCCGCGTCTATGTGGATTTGGCCTGGAACGGTACCGCCGTACCGGCGGCCATGGTGGAAGTGTGGTTGGACCTGCCCGCCGGCGATGGCGGCGACAGCGTCCGCGACCTGCTGGACCGCCACCAATCCGAACCGTGGAGCCAAAGCGGCAGCAATTCGTTGTCGGTCCTGCGCATCCCGTTGCCGCCGCCGCATCGTCCGCAATTTTCCTCCACCGACCGCCCGCGCCCGCCGCGCCCCGAGGTGCACGACCTGGATTTGATGCAACGTCACCTGCAAGCCGGCGCGTTGACCAACGAAAAGCTGTCTGACCTGACCTTCGTCGCCTTCGATTGCGAAACCACCGGATTGCGCCCCGACCAGGGCGACCGGTTGATCCAGATGGGCGCCGTCCGCATCGGCCAGGGCCGGGTATTGTCGGGAGAAAGTTTCGAGCGCCTGATCGATCCCGGCATCCCCATTCCGGCGCAATCCATGGCCTATCACGGCATCAGCAACGACATGGTCCGGGGCAAGCCGCCCTTGGCGGTGGTGCTGCCGCAATTCGCCGCCTTCGCCGGCGCCTCCGCCCTGGCCGGCCACAACGTCGCCTTCGATCTCAAGTTCCTGCACGCCGCCCAAGGCGAAACCGGCATCGCCCTGCGCCAGCCGGTGCTCGACACCATGATCCTGGCGGCGCTGTTGGACCCCGGCTATGACCTGTCGCTGGAAGCGGTGGCCGGACGGCTGGGGGTGCCGCCCCTGCCCCATCGCTCGGCCCTGTCCGACGCCCTGGTGACGGCGGAAATCCTGGCCCGGCTGATCGCGCCCCTGGACGCCCGCGGCATCCGCACCCTGGGCCAAGCCTGTCAGGCCAGCCTGGACTGGCTGACCCAGGGGCACCGGTGATGCGACCGGGAAACCCGCCGCGCCTGCGCTTGACCCGCCCGGCGGGCAAGCGCGAGCGGCTGATCGCCGCCTTCATGCTGGGGCTGGCGCTGTTTTCGCCGCCGCTCTTGAACGTGGCGTCGCGCGATTATCTGGTGGCCGGCATCCCGTTCCTGGTGCTGTGGCTGTTCGGCGGCTGGCTGGCGCTGATCGTCATCATGGCCCTGGTGGTGGAACGTTCCGGCGACGGGGACTGACATGGTTTCCGGCCCCGTCGTCGTCGCCATCTCCATCGCCTATCTGCTGGTGCTGTTCGCCATCGCCTGGTACGGCGACCGCCGCGCCGCCCAAGGGCGCTCGCTGATCGCCAACCCCACCACCTATGCCCTGTCCATCGCCGTGTTCTGCACCTCTTGGACCTTTTACGGCAGCGTCGGGCGCGCCGCCTCGGGCGGGTTGGCCTTCCTGCCCATCTATCTGGGGCCGACCCTGGTGGTGGCCCTGTCCGGCGTCATCATCGGCAAGATGGTCCATATCGGCCGCACCCACCGCATCACCTCCATCGCCGATTTCATTTCCGCCCGCTACGGCAAAAGCCCGGTGCTGGGCGGCGTCGTCACCATCATCGCCGTGCTCGGCATCATGCCCTATATCTCATTGCAGCTTAAGGCGGTGTCCACCACCCTGACGGCGCTGCTGGAATGGCCGCACACCAACCTGCCCATGTCCAATATCCCGGTCTTGGGCGACACCGTCTTGCTGGTGGCCCTGTTCCTGGCCGCCTTCGCCATCCTGTTCGGCACCCGCCACATCGACGCCGCCGAGCACCACGAAGGCATGGTGCTGGCCATCGCCTTTGAATCGGTGGTCAAGCTGGTGGCCTTTCTGGCGGTGGGAATATTCGTCACCTATGGCCTCTATGACGGCTTCGCCGACATCTTCCTGAAGGCCGCCGACAATCCCGATCTGCGCGCCTTGTTCACCATCAGCGGCAGCGGCTATGGCGATTGGGTCGCCCTGGTCATCCTGTCCATGCTGGCCTTCACCTGCCTACCGCGCCAGTTTCAGGTCACCGTGGTGGAAAACGTCGACCGCCGCCACGTGGACAAGGCGGTGTGGCTGTTCCCGCTTTATCTGCTGGCCATCAATATCTTCGTCCTGCCGGTGGCTCTGGCCGGGCGCATGACCTTTGCCGGCCAGGACATCATCCCCGATCTCTACGTCCTCGCCCTGCCCCTGACCCACGGCGCCACCGGGCTGGCGGTGCTGGTGTTCCTGGGCGGGCTGTCGGCGGCGGCCAGCATGGTCATCGTCGAGACCATCGCCCTGTCCACCATGGTCTGCAACGATCTGGTCATGCCGCTGTTGCTGCGCCTGCGCTGGCTGGGGCTGGCCCAGCGTTCCGACCTGTCGGGACTGCTGCTGACCATCCGCCGCGGCACCATCGCCGCCGTGGTGCTGCTGGGCTATGCCTATGTCCGGCTGATCGGCGATTCTTATGCCCTGGTGACCATCGGTCTGGTCAGCTTCTGCGCCGCCGCCCAGTTCGCCCCCGCCTTGATCGGCGGCATCTTGTGGAAAGGCGCCACCGAAAAGGGCGCCCTGGCCGGGCTCTTGTCCGGTTTCGCCGTGTGGACCTATACCCTGCTGCTACCCAGCTTCGCCCGTTCCGGCTGGCTGCCGGTGGCCTTCGCCGAGCAGGGGCTGGCCGGCATCGAACTGCTGAAGCCCTATGCCCTGTTCGGCCTGAGCGGGCTGGAACCGGTGACCCATGCCCTGGTGTGGAGCATGCTGGCCAATGTGGGCGCCTATGTGTCGGTGTCGCTGCTGACCGGCCACACCGCCATGGAGCGCATCCAGGCGTCGCTGTTCGTCGATGCGCTGCGCCCCAGCGGCCCCCATCGCGGGCGCTCGCGCTTTTGGCGCGGCACCGCCGCCATCAGCGAATTGAAGGCCTTGTGCGTGCGCTTCGTCGGCCCCGACAACGCCGAGCGCGCCTTCACCCAATGGGCGGAGCATCGCGGCATCGACCTGAACAAGCTGACCGAGGCCGATTCCGAATTGGTGGACATGGCCGAAACCCTGCTGGCCGGGGCCATCGGCGCCGCCTCGGCCCGCGTCATGGTGGCGTCGGTATCGAAAGGCGAGGTGGTCGGCCTGGACGAGGTGATGGAAATCCTGGACGAGGCCAGCCAGGTCATCGCCTATTCGCAACGGCTGGAAGCCGCCACCGCCGAGCTCAAGGCCGCCAACGAGCGGCTGAAGGAGCTGGACCGGATGAAGGACGACTTCATCTCGACGGTGACCCATGAATTGCGCACACCACTGACATCGATCCGCTCGTTCTCGGAAATCCTGTTCGACAATCCTGACATCGACGAGGCGCAGCGGCTGGAATTCCTGGCCATCATCATCAAGGAAAGCGAAAGGCTGACCCGGCTGATCAATCAGGTTCTCGACATGGCCAAGATGGAATCGGGGCGGATGAGCTGGCACATGGTGATGGCCGAGCCGCGTCAATTGGTCGAGGACAGCATCGCCGCCACCAGCGCCCTGTTCGAGGATCGCCGCGTCACCTTGGAAACCCATCTGGCCGACGACCTGCCGCCGTTCAGCACCGATGCCGACAAATTCATGCAGGTGGTGATCAATCTGCTGTCCAACGCCGTCAAGTTCGTCGAACCGGAGCGGGGCCGGGTGCGGCTGACCCTGACCGCCACCGCCTTCGGCATCCGCGTCGAGGTGGCCGATAACGGCCCCGGCATCCCGCCTTGGGCCTTGCAGACGGTATTCGAGAAATTCCATCAGGTGGGCGACACCATGACCAACAAGCCGCAAGGCACCGGCCTGGGGCTGGCCATCTCGCGCACCATCATCGACCATCTGGGCGGGCGTATCTGGGTCGACAGCCGGGAAGGCCTGGGCGCCACCTTCATCTTCGAGCTGCCCAACCAGCCGCCGGAAGAAAACGCCGGCTGAACGGTTGTTCGTTCCTTAAAACCCGCTGTGTCCCGCCGCGGCCATCACGCCTTGAGGTCGCGGGCCACCGTGGTCATTTCGTCGGCGGTCTTGAACACCGTGGCGTTGGTGGTATAGGCCTTTTGCGTCACGATCATCTTGGTGAATTCCTGGCCGATATCCACGTTGGACGCTTCCAGCGACGACGGCGAGAACCGGGGCGCGCCCACCGCCTTCTCCACCGACGACACCGTGATGTCGCCCGCCTCGCGCGAGCGGCGGAACAGATTGCCGGAAATGGGCTCCAGATTGTTTTCCGCCACGAACTGGGCGATGGGCAGCTTGAACAGCGCCCGCGTCTTGCCGTTGGTGAACTGGCCGTACATCTCGCCTTTTTCATTGAAGGCAGAGCTGATCAGCGTGCCCGAGCCGTAACCGTCGGTGGCGATGTTGTCGATGTGCAGATCGCCGTCATACTGGGTCATGCCGTCCATGTCGAGAGCGACCGTCGCCGTCCCCACCTCGGTGCCCGAGGTCCACGACAGCGCCAGACTGGCCGGCGAGCCGGTGACCATCTTGCCGTCTTCGTCGAAGGTCACGTCGATGGGCGTCGGATTGGCCCCGGTGGTGGCGTTGGAGCCGGGCAGCACATGCATGTACCAGGTGTTGACGCCCGAACGCTCGAACCCCAGCGTCACCGTATGGGAATTGAAATTGCTGTCGAAAACCTCCAGGTAGATTTTCTGCATGGGGATCGACGGCTTGGACGAACTGAGATTGATGGTGGTGGCGCTGTCGGCGGTGGCTGCGCCATAGGCGCCGTCATCCCAGTTGATGGTCACCGGCTCGGCCGCGAAAGTGGCCGGCGCGGTGATGTTGCCGTTGGAATCCATGGTGACGGTCATGGCGGCGCTGGACACCGCCCCGACCGCCGCATCCACCGATGGCGTCACCGTCCAGGTGGTGGCGTCCACCCGCGACCAGTTCAAGGTCAGCGTCTGTGAAGCGCCCAGGGGGTCGGTGAAGGTGGAGGTGGAATTGAAATTGCTGGCACTCAGCGTCGCATCGCGGGGGATGTTGGCAAAGATGCTGGCTTCGGTGGTTTCCCGCCCTTCCATGATGGTTTCCGGCAGGGTGTAGACCGGCATCAATGCCCCGGTCTCGTTGATGGTTCCGGTGTCGTCGGCCATCCAGCCCAGCACATAATTGCCGCCGGCGGTGGTGAAGTACTTTTCCTGATTGGGCCCCGAAACGAAATGGAACGAGCCATCGCGGGTATAAAGCACGCTGTTCGGATCGTCGACGCTGGATGACGTGGGGGCGTTGGACGACACCGTGGTGCCGCTGGTGGTGGTCGAAGGCGGTGCCACCAACAGGAAGCCGCGGCCGTTGATGGCCAGATCGGTGCTCCAGTTGGAGCCGGTGATGGTGCCTTGCTGCTCGATGTGATAGCGGTCGGCGGTCTTGACGCCGAAGATGTTGAGCTTGCCGGAATTGGTGCTGGGGCCGGCCTTGGATTCCGACATCACCGTCTTGAACAGCGTTTCCTTGCGCTTGTAGCCGGTGGTGTTGACATTGGAAATGTTTTGGCTGATGGACCCCATGTCCCAGCTCGTCGCCATCATCGCCGTACTGGCGTTGTTCATTGCGCCCCAAATCATTTCCAGCCTCCTTGCCGGATAAAAATATTCCGCCTGATTTCGCTGCATGGTTCGTGCCAGTGAGTTAAGCGGCGGAATTCCGCCACTTCCACCTTTCGCATCGCGGCAAAACCTGCCCCCCGAGGGCGGATCGGGCGGATTTGACCCGGCAAAGCTTGCCCAGCCGAAAAAAACGGCGCCCCCTGCCCGCCGATTGAGCGATCCGATCCGATGGACACGCATTTCCGCCCCTTTGGTGCAGGCATGATTATTGCGTTCCATCCCGACAAAGATGGGGGCGAAGATGTCGGGCTGGGGCCGCAGACGTTATTTTGCCGGGGCTTTCCTGCTGACCGTGGCCGGATGGCTGGCGGCGATCGCGGTGATCCAGGCCTGGGACGACCGGGCCAGCGGGCGCGGCATCATCAAGGTCGGCATCTTGCATTCGCGCACCGGCACCATGGCGGTGTCGGAGCGCACCGTCATCGACGCCACCCTTTACGCCATCGATGAAATCAACAAGGCCGGCGGCGTGCTGGGCCGCCAGATCAAGCCCATCGTCGTCGACGGCAAGTCGGACTGGGCGGTGTTCGCCGCCCAGGCGGAACGGCTGATCACCGTCGACAAGGTGTCGGCGGTGTTCGGCTGCTGGACCTCGGCCTGCCGCAAGACCATCAAGCCCATCTTCGAGAAACACGATTCCGTGCTGTTTTATCCGGTGCAGTACGAGGGGCTGGAGACCTCGCCCAACATCGTCTATACCGGCGCCGCCCCCAACCAGCAGATCATCCCGGCGATCAAATGGTCCCTGGACAATCTGGGCCGGCGGTTCTTCCTGGTCGGTTCCGATTACGTCTTTCCGCGCACCGCCAACAAGATCATCCAGGCCCAGGTCACCGCGCTCAGGGGCGAGGTGGTGGGCGAAGCCTATGCCCCCCTGGGCAGTCAGGATTTCACCGCTATCATCGAGGCTATCAAGCAAGCCCGGCCCGACGTCATCTTCAACACCATCAACGGCGATTCCAACCTGGGCTTTCACCGGGCGCTACGCGGGGCCGGCATCACCCCGGACATCATCCCGGTGATGTCGTTCTCGGTGGCCGAGGCCGAGGTCAAGGCCATCGGTCCGGCGGTGATGGCCGGCGATTATGCCGCCCGCAACTACTTCCAGACGGTGGACACGCCGGAAAATCACGCCTTCGTCGCCGGCTTCAAATCCCGCTATGGCAAGGATTACGTCACCACCGCGCCGATGGAGGCGGCCTATTTCGGCGTCAAATTGTGGGCGCGCGCGGTCAGCGAGGCGGGATCGGCGGATTTCCGCGATTTCCGCGCCACCATCAAGGGGCAAAGCATGGCCTCGCCCGGCGGCACCGTCACCATCGACCCGGCCACCCAGCACACCTGGAAGACCGTGCGCATCGGTCGCATCCGTGCCGATGGCGATTTTGAAATCCTGTGGGATTCCCAGCGCCCGGTGCGTCCGGTGCCCTATCCGTCCTTCCTGGCCCGCAGTCAATGGACCGATTTTCTCGACGGCTTGTACCGGGGTTGGGGCAACAATTGGGCGGCGCCGCCATGAAATCGCTGCCGCGCCCCCGTCTTGCCGTTGAAATCGCCGGCGGCTACCTGCTGCTGGGACTGCTGCCGCTGGTGGTCATCGTCTGGATGTATTTCCACGCCTCGGAACGGGTGCTGATCGAGGAAATCAGCCGCTCGCTTTCCACCATCGCCGACCAGAAGACGGCGCGCATCGAGGCCTTCGCCCGCGACCGCATGCAGATGGCGCAGACGCTGTCCTATACGCCCACCGTGCGCGATGCCCTGTTCGCCTTGCCGCGCGGCGCCGATGACGGCGCCTTTCGCCCGCTTTTGGCCCGCTACGGCGAAAGCGCCGGCGCCCGCGATCTGCTGCTGGTGTCGGCGGAAGGCGAAATCCTGTTCGCGGTCAACCGCACCGGTCTGGTCGGCGCCATGCTGACCGGCACAGCACAACGCGGCAGCCTGCTGGCCAATATCTTCGAGCGCACCCGCACGCTGTTGGAAACCGAGATTTCCGATTTCGCCGGCGGCACCGATTCCACCTCGTTCGCCGCCGCCCCGGTGCTGAAGGATGGCGGTCTGCTGGGCATCGTGCTGCTGGAAGTGGACCACACCGCGCTCTTCGACATCGTCGCCGATACCGCTGCCCTCGGCCGCACCGGCGAAACCATCGTCGCCGCCCGCGCCGGCCCCGGCATGATGGACATCCAAGGGCCGTTGCGACTGGCCGCCAATACGGGCTTCCCCCGCCGCATCGCTGCTATCGATCCCATGGGCATCCCGCTCGACCGCGCCTTGCACGGCGAACGCGGTGTCGATTTCGCCACCGATTACCGGGGCGAGACGGTGCTGGCCGCCTGGCGCTATCTCCCCAGTTTCCGCTGGGCCATGGTGGTCAAGATCGACGTGTCGGAAACCCTGGCCAGCGTCGAACGGCTGCGCGCCCTGGGCTGGTGGATCGGTTCCGCCGCCGTGCTATTCGGGCTATTGGCCGCCATCTTCATCGCCCGCGCCATCGCCGCCCCCTTGAAAGACCTGCAACAGGCGACGGAAGCGCTGTCGCAAGGCACCTTCCAGCCGCCGCTTGCGGTCGACGGCAGCGTCGAGATCGCCGATCTGGCCCATTCCTTCAACCACATGGCGCGCGAGATCCAAAGCTATCAGCACGGCCTGGAACGCATGGTCGAGGAGCGCACCAAGGAATTGCGCGCGGCCAAGGATACGGCGGAAGCGGCCACCCGGGCCAAGACCGATTTCCTGGCGGTGATGAGCCACGAATTGCGCACGCCCATGAACGGCATCATCGGCATGGCCGAATTGCTGCGCCGCCGGCTGGAGAATGATGCCGAGGCCCGGCGCTGGGCCGGCACCATCAAGCAATCGGGGGAAACCCTGACCGTGCTGCTCAACGACATCCTGGACATCTCGCGCATCGAAGGCGGCCACCTGACCTTCGAGCGCCGCGCCTTCGCCCCCTTGCGGTTGGCCGAGGATCTGGTGGCACTGATGCGGCTGCCGGCAAGGGACAAGGGACTGGACCTGCGCCTCGATGCCGCCCCAAACCTCCCCGATCTGGCCCTGGCCGACCCGGCACGGCTGCGTCAGGTGCTGCTGAACCTGTTGGGCAACGCCATCAAGTTCACCGAACGCGGTGAAATCGTGCTGTCCCTGTCCATGCCCACCCCTCATTCGCTACGCTTCAGCGTCGCCGATACCGGTATCGGCGTCGCTCCCGCCGACCGCGACCGCCTGTTCGAGCCGTTCTTCCAGGCCGATTCGTCGGCGTCGCGGCGCCACGGCGGCGCCGGATTGGGTCTGGCCATCTGCAAGCGCCTGCTCGACGGCATGGGCGGGGCCATCAGCTATCAGGCCCGCCCCGGCGGCGGCTCGCTGCTGGTGGTCGACCTGCCCTTCGCCGCCGCTGACGACATTGCCACGGATGACGACGAGTCCGTCGCCGCCCTGCCGCCCCTGAAGGTGCTGGTGATCGAGGACGAGGAAGTCAACGCCCAGGTGCTGACCGCCCTGCTGGTCCAGGCCGGCCATTCGGTCAGTCTGGCCCGCGACGGTGCCGAGGCCCTGGCCCTGGCCGCCCATGACGATTTCGACGCCGCCCTGGTGGATTTGCGCCTGCCGGGCATGGACGGCTTTCAGGTCACCCGCCGCCTGCATGCGCTTTTGGCCGAACGTGGCGCCCATGTGCCGGTGATCGCCGTCACCGCCAATCTGATGCCCGAGGACCACGCCGCCTGCGCCGCCGCCGGCATGGTGGCGGTGGTGCCCAAACCCATCGACCCGCCCCGCCTGCATGCGGCCCTGGCCGTCACCTTGGATACCAGTCGCGTCCTGCCGGCGGCGGCATCGTCCGCGGACGTGCTGGATACCCGCTTGCTGGAACAACTGGCCGAGGATCTCGGCACCGAGTACCTGCGCACGCTGACTGTCAACGCCCTGGACATCATGGATGGACGCCTGCGCCGGCTGACCGAAGGACCGGATTTGGTACAAATGGCCGACTTGGCCCACAAGCTGGCCGGCGGCGCCGGCAGTCACGGCATGGCGACCGCACGACTGCGCGCCAAGGATCTGGAAAACCACGCCCGCACCGGCGATGACGCCGCCTGCCGGGCGATCTTGGCCAAATTACAGGAGGAATTCGCCCAAGGCCGCGCCGCCCTGCTGCGCTGGCTGGGGGAGCATCGGGTCTAGCCTGAGCAGCCCGTCAAGGGTGTGTCCGAAACACTGGGAGGGCGCATCATGTCTAGGTATTCCTTTGGCATTTACGAATGCCGCAACACGGTTCGGCTGAGTGCGCCGGGGTGCGCCTCAGCGCAGGTATCGCATTGATTAAACTGGAAGAAAATGGTGCCGGCGGAGGGACTCGAACCCCCGACCTTGGCTTTACGAATGTAAGCTGCTAGTCATTAGTGCATTGTTTTTACGCGATATAATGCGTAATTTTGGCGCATGCGAATTGAACTGCGAAATGACGCAGTGTTTCGCATTGACGGCTTCCCGCAAGAACATGTGTCGAACGCAAAGGAAGGCGGAGGCGGTCCTGCCTTTTTGATGTGGCGCAGCCCTACAGACCCGTCGCCTTGCGCAGCGTCTCGTTGACCCGAGACTGCCAGCCCTGGCCACCGGCCCGCAGCCTCTCGACAAGGTCCGCGTCCAACCGCAGGGTGACCGGAACCTTGGGGGTCTCCTTCGGCGGACGCCCACGCCGTACCACCTTGCCGCCGACGATATAATCCGCACGAGCAAACATCTCGTCGGTCAGCTCGGGGATCCCAAAGCGCGCTTTTTCCCGGTCATTGGCTTTCCTCATCGAAATGACGTGGCGTGCATCGGCACGTTGCGTCCAGATCAAGACCACCATGCGTCCGGCGAGATGACCGACCGTGACGATCCGGGTTTCCCCATAATTGAAGCGGTCATCGACGAACTCGAACACCGGCCCGGCAAACACCTCGGCGGCATCGGCGAAATCCAGCCCTCGGCCTTCGAGGGTGGCGTCTCGCTTGGCTGGGTCGAAGGTGATCTTCATGCGGATTATTGTACGTACAGAAATGTGGCGGCGTCAAGGTTTTCCGTATGTACAAAATATAACGTCGCGCCTCAAATCATGAACGACAGCATCCGGTCATAGAGGGTGGTCTTGCGGAACAGCCTGAGCTCCGCGCCAGGAGGCGGGAGCCTGGTCGGGTGATCAATTGGGTCCTGATCGGCGGCGAGAGCGGCGCCGCCAACGGCATCCGCCTGTGCCAGCTGGAATGGATCGCCGACCTGTTCAAGCAGCTTGGTTCCAATCTCTGGTGGGGGAAGGGCGAATATCCCGCCGCCGAGCCGACAGAACGGCCCCCCCGAGGAATGGCCGGAATACTTGCGCGTCTACCAGATGCTGGGGGGGCGGGATGACCGCTTTAATCGCCATTGGCGTTGATGTTTGGAGGAGGGGCCGCGGGCCATGCCGGTATGGGCATGCTTGGATCAGGTGTAATGCAGGCAAGCTCTTTCGCTTTTGTCGAATGCCTCTTTAGCCTCGTCAAGAAGCTTATACAGAGCATTCTTTCCATTCGTCTTATTAGACAACCCTCCGCTCATGTAGAACCGAAGGGTGCGCAATCTCTTGCGAAGCATAATTATAGGTCCAATGACACCGGGAACAGCGAGGGCCTCATGCCTAATCAAGGCGTCCAGGGTTTCAATCTGCTTATCAAGATCATCTCTCACTGCCACGAATTGATCGTCCCTCAAGGTTTCATCAAAGTCATCGATGAAACCTTTTGCCCAATGCAAATCTGTATGCACTGAGCCAAGAGCGTCCAGGACAATCATGGCGTATGGGTGCGCTCTGATCCTCTGCCTGTGTTTATCGAGAAGATAAGCCCCTGCAACAGTCACGCCTGCGCCGCCGAAGGTGCCAAGAAATCCCATCCAGTGCTCTGCCCCAGAGTGGCCGCCGAGAACTATTCCCGGAGCTACACCCAGAGCCACACCTGTTCCAAGAAGCCCAAAAATCTCGACCTTCATTTCCGAAGCCGATCCGCGCTCGTTTCTCTCGGTGAAGAAATTAGCAGACGACCGCCGCCACTACCACCGGTGCCGGCAAGGCGTTCTTTGCCGCTTGCCGCGAGCTGGGTATCGACGACGAGATCGACAAGTTTATCCAGCCTGCCCTGAATGTGCGGCGCCTAAGAACCCGTCCTGTCCGTCCCTGCTTTCCACCAGGCTCGATCCCGCGTTCGCGGTCCACCTCGGCATAGAGCATGCGCTTCTTGGCGATCTTGACGGCTTCCCGCTCATCGTCGGTGCCGGTGCTGAACGGGTTCAGGGCAACACCGTCGTCCAATTTGCAGCGCGCATACCACATGGCGCTGTTGGGGCGGCGATAGAGCGCGATCGCCCCGTCCTCGTGGTAGCAGGTATTCCTGCTTAGCCTCTCGTGCCATCTTGCGCCTCACAGCTTGCAGTTGTGCTTGCGCTGCAAGCCAACTGCGAAATCACTGCGAATTGCAAAACAGCGCCCTTCGCTTGTCAATGCGCTTGGCTAGCTGTTTGTTTTTATTGGAGATTTATGGTGCCGGCGGAGGGACTCGAACCCCCGACCTTGGCTTTACGAAAGCCCTGCTCTACCAACTGAGCTACGCCGGCACGGTCTTGCCTGTGGCAAGGGCGCGAAGTTAGCTTCAGGCGCTGACTTTTGCAAGCACCTCAATGCGTCGCCAGCGGGCGGATGAAGCGGGCGATGGCGCCTCTTTCGATGGCGGCCGCGATCAGGCGATCGATATCCAGGCGATGGCGCAGCATTTCCATCAGTCGCCTGGTCTCGGGATGACCTTCGCCGTCCGACGCGGCGACGTCGCAGGCCAGGGCATAGGCGGTTTCACGCAAATTGACCGGCAGGGAGGCCTTGATGAAATCCAAAGCCCGATTCATGCCGTCGTCGGCGTCCAGCAATTCGGCACAGGCGGCGGTACTTTTCAGCAAAAGACCCGGATCGTAATCGCTGAAAACGGGCAGAAACTCGACGATCTCGCCGATGGTTTTCAACTCGGCGTCGGTCATGTCGCCATCGGCGGCGGAAACCAGCACCATGACATAGACTAGGCCGGCATGATGACTGAGCATGTTTTCGCCCTTCCCGGGTGTTGGCGTTCCTGGACTTTAGGCTTGCGGCAAGGCCATGCGTCAAGCATAGATTTCCCTTGAACTTTTTCGGGACGGGTAAGGAGCGGGCGGTGGCGGTGAAGAAAACGGTTCTGCTGGTCGATGACAGCCGGGTGGCGCGCATGATGACGCGCAAAATGATCGAAACCGATCGCCCCGGCTGGCAGGTGGTCGAAGCCGCCACCGGTGAAGAGGCGCTGGAAGTCTATTCCCGCGTGCTGCCGGATTTCGTCATCATGGACGTCAACATGCCGGGTATGGGCGGCCTTGAGGCGACCAAACGCCTGATGGGCGTCTATCCGCAGGCGGTGGTCACGCTGTTGACCGCCAACATCCAGGACCCCGTGCGCGACCAGGCCGAGGAAATGGGGGTGGGCTTCATGTCCAAGCCGGTGCGCGGCGACGTCTTGATGGCATTTCTCGGCGTGGATGAAGAATGACCGATTTCCTTAACGAGGTTCAGCGCGACGCGGTCACTGAAATCATCAATATCGCCATCGGTCAGGCGGCCAGCGCCCTGTCGCAACTGGTCGATGACGAAGTGCGCCTGTCGGTGCCGCTGGTGCATTTTCTCACCCCCGGTCAGGCCGCCGCCCGTCTGGACGAGGAAACCGGCGGCGGTGAATCGGTGGCGGTGCGCCAAACCTTCCACGGTCGCTTCAACGGCGACATCATGCTGATCTTCCCGGAACGGCGCAGCCTGCATCTGGTGCGCCAGATGCTGGGCGACGACCTCCCCGTCGACCAGTTGACCGAGCTTGAGCAGGAAGCCTTGATGGAGGTGGGCAACATCATCCTCAATGCCTGCCTGGGATCTTTGGCCAATCAGCTGGGCATGGGGGTGGAAAGCTCGCTGCCGTGCTATATTCGCGGTCGCGGCGGGCGCATTCTCGACAATGGCGAGCGCTCCGGCACCGATGAGTCCGAGATGGTGATGTTCCTGCATGTGGATTTCGCGGTCAGGGCCAAGGATGTGCACGGCTATCTGGCCTTTGTCATGGACATCACTTCGGCGCATCATTTCGTCGATGCCGTGCATGCCTATGTCATGGCCCAGATCGGGGAATAAGATCAGCCCATGACCGGTATCGTTCCCGACCATATCGTGCGGACTTTGACCGATGCCGGTGAGATCGGCATCATCCTGATCGGTCAGGACGGGTTGGTGAAATTGTGGAACGCCTGGATGAGCAAGGCGTCGGGCATCGCCGCCGAATCCGCCCTGGGCAACCGTTTGCAGGATATGTATCCGCATCTGGAAGGCGCCCGGGTGATCGGTGCCGTGGACGAGGCGTTGCACAGCGGCCTGTCGGCCATCTTGTCGTCGTCCATCAACAAACGCCTGTTTCCGCTCAATCATGAAGGCCGGACACCGGGTAAGCCCGAGTCCATGCAGCAGATCGTCGCCGTCAAACCGGTGATGGCGGCCGAAAGCCAGCGCGATTGTCTGATCCAGGTCTTCGACGTCACCACCATGAGCCACCGCGAGGCGTTGCTGCGCCAGCAGGCCCGCACCATGCAGGCCTTGGCCGAAAACTACCGCCTGTCGGAGTTGCATAACCGCGCTATCGTCGACAACACCGCCGACGCCATCGTCACCTTTGGCGAGGACGGCGCTATCGGCACTTACAACCCGGCGGCCATCCGCATTTTCGGCTATGACCCCTATGAGATCGTCGGCAAGTCGGTGGGGTTGCTGATCCCCGGGCTGTTGACCGGAAGTGGTCAGGTGGAGGCCGAGCGGTTCCTGGATATCCGGGCCGAAGTGGTCGGGCGGCGCAGGATCGGCGCCAGCTTTCCGCTGGAATTGTCGTTGAACGCCATGGAACTGGGCGGCCAGCGCCTGTTTGTCGCCATTGCCCACGACATCACCGAGCGCAAGGCGGCGGAAGAGGAACTGCGCAAGCAGAAGGAATGGCTGTCCACCCTGATCAACGCCATGCCCGATCTGGTCTGCTTCAAGGACGGCAAGGGCAAGTGGCTGGTGGCCAACAAGTTCTATCTGGATATCGCCGGCCTCGATCACGTGGATTATCACGGGCGCACCTCGGCCGATCTGGCCCATATGTCGCGCGGTTTCGGCGAGTTCATGCTGACCGGGGCGCTGTCGGATGAGCGGGCCTGGCTGGAAAAGAAGCCGGTCGCCTATGAAAAGGAACTCCCCACCCCCGATGGCGGCGCCAAGGTGTTCGACGTCATCAAGATTCCGCTTTACGAGGAAGACGGTGCCCGCCGCGGTCTGGTCATGGTCGGGCGCGACGTCACCGAGCGCAAGCTGGCGGCGGCGCGCATTCATCATCTGGCCCACCACGATGCGTTGACCGGCCTGCCCAACCGGGTGCTGTTCCAGGAACGCCTGCGCACCGCCCTGGCCCAAGCCAAGCGCATCGGCCACAAGGTGGCGCTGATGTTCCTGGACCTGGACAAGTTCAAGGACATCAACGACACCTTGGGCCATCACCTGGGCGACCTGCTGTTGAAGGCGGTGGCCAAGCGGCTGTTGCGCTGCGTGCGCGAATCCGACACGGTGGCGCGGCTGGGCGGCGACGAGTTCGCCGTGGTGCTCACCAACCTGGACGATCCCGAGGGCGCCAGCAACGTGGCGGAAAGCATCATCGCCTCCATCGGCGAGCCGTTCGGGCTGGATGAGCACGAGGTCAACACTTCGACCTCCATCGGCATCACCATCTTCCCCGACGATGCCGTCGATACCGAGTTCTTGCTGAAAAACGCCGATCTGGCCATGTTCCGCTCCAAGGCCGAGGGGCGGAACAATTATCATTTCTACGTCGCCGAGATGGACGCGGAAATCCAGGCGCGCAAGGTGGTGGAACACGATCTGCGCATCGCCCTGGGCACCGACCAACTGGAAATGCACTATCAGCCGCTGATCGAGATGAAGACCGGCGAGGTGGTCGGCTGCGAGGCGTTGATCCGCTGGAAGCATCCGACGCGCGGCTGGGTCAGCCCGGTGGAGTTCATCCCCATCGCCGAGCGTACCGATTTGATCGTGCCCCTGGGGCGCTGGATCCTGCATCGCTCGTGCCTGCAAGGGCGTGACTGGGCGCGGGCCGGGTTGCCGCCGTTGAAAATCGCCGTCAATCTGTCGCCGGTGCAGTTCAAGAACCACACCGCGCTGTTGGCCATGATCGCCGACATCCTGGACCAGACCGGCTTTCCGCCCGATCAGTTGCAGTTGGAAATCACCGAGGGCATCGCCATGCAGAATGTCGAGGCGACGGTGGACGTGCTCAAACAATTGCGCGACATGGGGATTTTGATTTCCATCGACGATTTCGGCACCGGCTATTCGTCGCTCAATTACCTGAAGCGCTTCCCGGTGGACAAGCTGAAGATCGACCGATCCTTTGTCGTCGATATCGGCCTGCACCCGGACAATGCGGCGGTGGTCAACGCCATCGTCACCCTGGGCCATTCCTTGGGCACCCGCGTCAATGTCGAGGGCGTGGAAACCATCGAACAGCTGGATTTCCTGAAGGCCCACGGCGTCGACGAGGCGCAGGGATTCTATTTCGCCAAGGCGTTGCCGTCCGACCAATTCGCCCGTTTCGTCCAGGAAAAAAGCCCCTGGCCGCTATAGCGTTACCCGTGAAAAAGTCCTTCGCTTCGCTCAGTGTACTTTTCCCCGATTTTTGGATAGGGAAAACCCGTGCTCAAGCGAGCTTTCCGCGCGCGCAAGGCGCCGCCCCAAGCCTATTTTTCTCCGCTTCAATCAACGGGAAAAAGTACACAGCGAAGCGAAGGACTTTTTCCCGACGACGAGCCGTCAGGCCAGGCTTTCGCCCTTCGCCGCCTTGCCCAGCAAGGTGATGGTGTTGTCGATGCCGTAAAGCTTGATGAAGCTGCCCATGCGCGGTCCCTGGTCCTGGCCCAGCAGCACCTCGTAACAGGCCTTGAACCACGCCTTCAACTCACCGAAGCAGTCGCGCTTGCCGATATCGTAGACCGCCGATTGGATGTCCTCGGCGCTGGCCTCGGCGGGCAGGGCGCGCAAGGCCGCTTCCAGGTCGGCGAAGGCCTGGGCCTCGTCGCTGGTGGCGGCGCGGTACTTCTTGGCCGGCTTGACGAAGTCGCGGTAATAGGCGACGGCACCGTCGACCAGCTTGTCGAGGATGGGGGCGGTCTCGGGGCTGGCGCCGGGGGCGTAACGCTGGATGAAGCCCCACAGCACGGCCTTGTCTTCCGAATTACAGACGCTGGCCAAATTCAGCAGGATGCTGAAGGTCAGGTGCGAATCCTCACGCGGCGGCTGGCCGTTGTGGATGTGCCAGACCGGGCTGTCCAGGCGCTTTTGCGTCTCGTCGGTGTCGAACTTGCTCAAGAAGGTCAGATAATCGTCGACCGAACGCGGGATCACGTCGAAATACAGCCGCTTGGCCGCCTTGGGCTTTTGGTACATGAACAGCGCCAGCGATTCGGGCGGCGCGTATTTCAGCCAGTCTTCCACCGCCAGACCGTTGCCCTTGGACTTGCTGATCTTCTGGCCCTGGTCGTCGAGGAACAATTCATAGGTCAGGTTCAAGGGCGGCGTGCCGCCGATATTGCGGCAGATGCGGCCCGACAATTCCACCGACGGGATCAGATCCTTGCCGCTCATTTCATAATCGACGCCCAAAGCGTACCAGCGCATGGCCCAATCGGCCTTCCACTGCATCTTGCAATGGGCGCCGGTCACCAGGGTTTCCACCAGCCTGCCGTCGTCGCGGCGGTAGACGATGGTGCCGGCGGCGACGTTACGTTCGACCACCGGCACCTGCAACACCACGCCGGTCTCCGGGCACACCGGCAGGAAGGGGGAATAGGTCTGACGCCGTTCCTCGCCGAGCGTCGGCAGGATGACGTTGATGACCTGATCATAGCATTCCAGGATGCGCAGCTTGGCGGCGTCGAACTTGCCGGTCTCATACCATTCGGTCGCCGACTGGAACTCGTATTCGAAGCCGAAGCTGTCCAAAAACGCCCGCAGCCTGGCGTTGTTGTGATGGCCGAAGCTTGCATGGGTGCCGAACGGGTCGGGAATGCGGGTCAAGGGCTTGCCCAGATGGGGGGCGACGATGTCCTTGTTGGGGATGTTGTCGGGCACCTTGCGCAGGCCGTCCATGTCGTCGGAAAAGGCGAACAGGCGGGTGGGGATGTGCGGCGCCAGTATCTTGAAGGCGTTCCGGACCATGGTGGTGCGCACCACCTCGCCGAAGGTGCCGATATGGGGCAGGCCCGAGGGGCCGTAGCCGGTCTCGAACAGGACATAGCCCTTGTCCGGGCATTTGCCTTTCAACCGCTCGTCCAGCAGGGTCTTGGCCTCTTGAAAGGGCCAGGCCGAGGAGGTACGGGCGAGAGCGGCAAGATCGGACATGGTTTTCGGTCCCAACTGATAAAGTGAAGAGCGGAAACCTAAGCCCGCCCGCCGCCGCCGTCAATCAATTGCCCGTTTCCGCCGGCGCCGTTATGGTGTCGTCGCTGTTTCGTAAGGACTTCATCATGAGCAAGTGCGACTGCGGCTCCGGCCTGGATTTCGATCAATGCTGCGCCCCCATCATTGCCGGCACGCCCGCATCCACGGCCGAGGCGCTGCTGCGCGCCCGCTACGTGGCCTTTTGCCTCGGCGACATGGATTTCCTGGCCGCCACCTTGGCGCCGGAAAAGATGGAGGATTTCGAGCGCGCCGAGGTGGAGGCCTCGGCCAAAGAGGCCAAGGCCCAATTCGTCGAGGTGCGCCGGGTCAACGACCAAGGCGATGTGGCGGAAATCGAATACGTCGCCTATTTCCGTATCAACAATCAGCCGCATGCCCATCATGAGTTGGGGCTGTTTCGCCGCGACGACGGCAAATGGCTTTATGTGGACGGTCAGGTCAATCCCAAGACGGCGCCCCGGCAGGTGGAAAAGGTCGGGCGCAACGATCCCTGCCCCTGCGGGTCGGGCAACAAGTACAAGAAGTGCTGCGGCGCCTGATATGGCAGCTCACTTCGCCTGTACCGCCTGCGGCAAATGTTGTCACGGTATCCTGCCCTTGACGGTGGCGGAAGCCCTGGCCCAGGCCGGGCGATTTCCGCTGGCGGTGGCCTTCACCCCGGTGCGGGCGAACAGCAAATCCTTCGACATCGCCGCCCGGCTGGGGGTGATGCTGGACAAGAAGGTGGCGGTGCGGGTCATGCCGGTGGCCTATCTGCCGCGCGACGCGGCCTGCCCGGCCCTGAACGACGACGGCCTGTGCTCCATCCATGACGACAAGCCGCTGCGCTGCCGGGCCATGCCGTTCTTCGGCTGGCGGGCCGAGGCCGATCAGGCCGATCTGCTGCGCCCGCGCCCCGGCTGGGCCTGCGACGTCTCGGAGCGGGCGCCGGCAGTGTATGAAAACGGCAAAATCCTGGATCGTCACGATTATATGGACGAGCGCCGGGCACTAGAGGAGCAATCGGCTTTGTTGCGCGCCTATGCCGAGCGGCTGCTGCCCATGGCCGCCGGTCTGGGGCAAAGCCTGACGGCGCTGGCCGCCAAAGCCATGGGCGGGGACGTCTATGTGGGTTTCTCCACCTTGTTGCGGCGGTTGAAGGACGTGGACAAAGCCGCCATCGCGAGGGCCCAGATTCCGGTTCTGGCCGATTGGGCCGGTCGGGGCGATGGCGGCTATCAACGCGATCTGGCCGGTTTCCGGGCCGAGATGGAGCGGCTGGCCGCCGCCCCATGAACGCTTGGCCGAGGACAGGACCGGGATAATCGGCTATAAGCCGCCCATGCAATACGACATCATCATCATCGGCGCCGGTGCCGCCGGCCTGATGGCCGCCGCCAGTGCCGGCCAGCGCGGTCGCAAGGTCGTGGTTCTCGATCACGGCGACAAGCCGGGGGCCAAGATCCTGATTTCCGGCGGCGGGCGGTGCAATTTCACCAACCGCAACATTGCCGCCGACCGCTATCTGTCGGCCAATCCGCATTTCGCCAAATCGGCGCTGAAGCGCTATAGCCAGCACGATTTCATCACCCTGGTCGGCAAATACCGCATCGCCTATCACGAACGCGATCTCGGGCAATTGTTCTGCGACCAGTCCTCGGCCTTGATCCTCAATATGTTGCTGGACGAAGCCGGTGCCGGTTCGGTCGAGCTGCGCCTGGGCGTCAAGGTCGGCGGCATCACCGGTTCCGGCCCCTATACCGTCGCCACCGAGGACGGGTCGATGACCGCCGCCTCGGTCATCGTCGCCACCGGCGGGCTCTCCATTCCCAAGCTGGGTGCCAGCAGCTATGCCCATTTCACCGCCCGCGATTTCGGCTTGGCGGTAACCGAGATCCGCCCGGCCCTGGTGCCGCTGACCTTCACCGATGCCGATCTGGATTTCGTCCGGGTGCTGACCGGCATCGCCGTCGACGGCGTGGTCAGTTGCGGCAAGACCAGCTTCCGCGAGGCGGTGCTGTTCACCCATCGCGGCCTTTCCGGGCCGGCCATCCTGCAAATATCGTCCTATTGGCGCGAGGGCCAGGACATCACCGTCAACCTCGCCCCCGACCTGGACGTGGCGGCCAGACTGATCGAGCGCAAGGACCAGCGGCCCAAGGCCGAGGCCAAGACCATCCTGGCCGAGATGCTGCCGTCACGGCTGGCCGAATCCTTATGCGAACGCGCCGGCATCGGCAAGAAGCCCATGGCCGAATTATCCAACAAGGCGTTGACCCAGTTGGGCCGGATGGTCAATGCCTGGACGCTGCTGCCCGCCGGCACCGAGGGTTGGCGCACGGCGGAAGTGACCTTGGGCGGCGTCGATACCGAGGCGCTGTCGTCCAAGACCATGGAGGCCAAGGCCCATCCCGGCCTGTTTTTCATCGGCGAGGCGGTGGACGTCACCGGCTGGCTGGGCGGCTACAATTTCCAATGGGCGTGGTCGTCGGGCTGGGTGGCCGGGCAGCACGCCTAGCTGTGAAGTCTCAGGAGGTTGCCCACTCAATCTGAACCGAGGAAGCTGAAGTTGCGAGACTTTAGTTATCCAAGGAGGATCGAATGGGCAACCTCCTGAGACTCCACACCTAGCTGACCCGCACCGTCTGCAGGAAGCCGCTGACCTCGCCGCGCAGGCGGTCGGCCAGTTCGGCCAGACCGCCGGCCGAAGTCAGCACCTGTTGGCTGGCGGAGCCGGTGGTGGTCGCGGCTTCTTGCACCATTTCGACGTTGGTCGAGACTTCTTGGGTGCCGGCGGCGGCCTGTTGGACGTTGCGGGCGATTTCGGCGGTGGCGGCGCCTTGCTCCTCGACCGCCGAGGCGATAGTCGACGAGATGCTGCGCACCTTGTCGATCACCGTTGCGATCTTGCGGATGGCGCTCACGGCGTGGCGGGTTTCGTCCTGGATCGAGGAAATCTGGCCGACGATCTCCTCGGTGGCCCTGGCCGTCTGCGTCGCCAGCGACTTGACCTCGCCGGCGACCACGGCGAAGCCCTTGCCGGCCTCGCCCGCCCTGGCCGCCTCGATGGTGGCGTTAAGGGCCAACAGATTGGTCTGGCTGGCGATGTCGTTGATCAGCTTCACCACCTCGCCGATGCGGTCGGCCGAGCCAGCCAGGGCGACCACCATCTCGTCGGTTCGCCGGGTTTCATCGGCGGCTTGCTGCGAGATGTTCGCCGCGTCGGCCACCTGACGGGAAATCTCGCTGATCGAGGCCGAGAGTTCCTCGGCGGCGCTGGCCACCGTCTGCACGTTGGCGGTGGCCTGTTCCGCCCCCGCCGCCACCGATGCGGCCTGGACCGAGGATTGCTGGGCCACCGACGACATGGTGGCGGCGGCGCGCTGCATCTGGCCCGCCGAGGAGGCGACCTCGCTCACCAGAGCGATGACGCTGCTTTCGAAGTTGTCGGCCATGCCTTGCATGGCGGCGCGCTTTTCCACGGCGGCGCGGCGTTCGGCTTCTTCCTGCTGGCGGCGCATGGCTTCCATCTTCTGGGCGTTGTCCTTGAACACCTGGACCGCCCGGCCCATGTCGCCCAGTTCGTCGCTTCGTTCGGCCAAGGGGATGCTGACGCTCAGATCGCCGGTCGCCAGTCGTCCCATGGTTTGGGCCAGCCCGCCCAGCGGCCTGGACAGGCGCGTGGTGGCGAACAGGACGGTGCCCGCCGTCAGCGCGGCCAGAACCAGCGCGGCCAGCCCCGCGGTGATGGTCAACAGGCGCTGTTCGACCGCAGCGATCTCGACGAAGTGTTTTTCGGAATCAATACTCTGGACCCGGGCCAGCGCATCGGCGGTTTTGGTCGCCACTTCGCCGATACGGCCGAGGGCGACGTTGAAGGTGGTCAGACGCGAGGCTTCCTCGTAGGTGAAGTTGCTGGCGGCGTTCTCGAACGACTGGGTGTCCATCAGTGCCAAGGTGGCATCGTTGGACTTGGCGAAGCCGGTCATCAGATTGGGCAACGAGCGCGTCTGGGCCAGCAGCAGGTTAAGGTTGCCGGCGGCGAGGATGCTGGCGTCGTTGCCGCTCGCTTCCGCCGGCGAGGAGAAGGCGCGCGGTTCGATGCCGAACGTGCGGGCCAGCGCCTCGAAGCGGTTGGCGGTGTCGACGAAGTTCTTGACCTTGGTTTCCAGCACGGCCCGCTGAGAACGAACCGCCTTCGAGGCGCTGCCGTCCTGGGCGAGCAGGGCGGTCAGATGAATCTCGAACAGTTTGCCGGAAGCGGCGGCGATCTCGGATGACGCGTCCTTGATCGCCAGCGTATAGCTCG
Organism: Stygiobacter sp.; assembly: GCA_006218045.1. Lineage (GTDB taxonomy): Bacteria > Pseudomonadota > Alphaproteobacteria > Rhodospirillales > Magnetospirillaceae > Magnetospirillum. The sequence continues at coordinate 13,808 of VBWB01000022.1, read as the reverse complement.
CCATCTCGGCGGCCTTGGTCCGTTCTTCGGCGGCGACCGCCAGCGCCTGGTTGCTGGACGAACGCAGCAATCCGACGACGATGGCGGCACCGACGACCAGGATCAGCATGGGAACCATCCCCAGTGCGACGATCCGGCCAGCGATTCCACGGAAGCGGTGGGTGACCCTTGCCATTGCGGTGATTCCCTTGCCTCTGGGGTTGGAGGATTACAGGCCTGCCAGCATGGCGCGGGCGCGCATCAACACTTGGTAGGTATCCGACGGCGTTTTGCCGTTTTGCGGCGGGGCGAGGTCGGAGGGCTTGGTGGCGCCGACCTTGGCCTTGACCGATGACACCTCGGCCAGCAAGACGTTGATCATTTCCGACGCATGCGAGGGCTTGATGGCGCCGGTACGCTTGGCCGGCAGGACGATGCCCTGCGGCACGGCGTAATCGGCCTTGCCTTCGACCAGGGTCTTCAGCTCGGTCAGCAACTGATAGCTGATTTCATAGACGTCGACCGGCTTCTTGCCGCTTACCGGGTCGGGCAACGGGACCACCGCGCTGACCCCGCGGGCGGCACGAATCTTGTCGATGTCGGAAACCAGGGTCAGGGCCAGACGATAGACTTCGTTGGGGGTGGCGGGGGGAAGGCCCAATCCGTCAAGGGACAGCGACGCCTTGGCCACCGCCTTGTAGGCGTCGGTGGGAGACTTGCCGTCGACGAGTGGAACCGGTGCGGGTTGGGGCGGGTTGCCGAAGGCGGGGCGCAGATCCTGTAGACCGGTTGAGATGGCTTTGAGCAACTGGATGGTGTCGGCCGGCAGCACCTCGCGGACCTCGACCACGGGAATGGGCTGTTCTGGCAAGCCCTTGAGCGCCCTGAGCCCCTGGGTCTTGAGCAGCACTTCGCGCGCCTTTTGAAAAACGTGGCGCGGCAGGCGGTTGGTCACCGCCTGAAGGTCGGGATCATCGGTGGGCGTGCTGGCATTGGCGGTGTGGAAGGTGGCCAGTTGCGCGTTGATGGATTCCGCTTCCTGGAAAATCTGCGACGGCGTCACCGATTGGGCGCTGGCGGGTGAAACGGCAATGAACGCGGCAACGACGGCGGGAACAAGCAGCAATTTGTGCATAGGGTGATCTCCTGACCAATTCGCCATATGCGTTCATGATATGCATCGCATTAACTAATACAATGGTTATACAAAAATCTTATGATCTAATGCATGGGATGAAAGGCGGACGGCTTCACACCAACGTATTGGTTCGCCGCCTTTCACCGAAAGCGGTCGATTGGGTGGGAGCTGGGGCGGATTTTGTCGGCGACCGTCAACGCGACGGATTATGCTCGGGCCGTCAAAGAGGCGGATTCGCCGAAATTCGACGCCGCTGGGGGCGACGTCGTTTGTTCGATTCGAGGCTTCGGGCGCAGTGTCGGTGGTCAAAACTCAAAAGGACTTCACAGACTCAAATCGCTAAGCACGTCGCGCCCGAATGGGGGGCTGGACCACCCATCCTGACGTCTCGAAACTGCCATTGCCCATCCATGGCAGACGTTGGCTGAGCCAGCAACGGGTGACGAGGGTCGGGTTGGCGGCCAGAACGCGAAAAGCGGCGTTGTCGTCGGGCAAGTCCGCCAGTCTTTCCTTGATGGAAAGTTCGTCCTCGGGCGACAGGCCTCGTGTGATGAACACCAACCGCCCCTTGCGGTCCGCCAACGGGCCGTTGGCCGGCCAGCGGGCCAATTGAACGGCGGGATAGGCGACGTCTTCGACACATTGCACGACCATGGGGGCGTCGCTTCCCAACACGGCCAGGACGCCTTTGACGCGCAAGAGTTCGGCGCCGTGCTGTTGCAGGATGTCGCCCATGGTCACCGCCAGCCCCCGCCAGGAAACCGGCTGATCAAAGCACAGTGTGAAGCTGCGGATCGCCGTTGCCGCCGAATCTCCATGATGATGATGATCGAGGGCATGGTGATGGCCGTGATGACCCTGTTCCTGGACGGAAAGGTCGTGGAGCCAACTGGTCACTTCGTCTGGGCGTTCCGAAGGAGAATAGACGCCGCCGGAAAACAGGTGGCGTGGCGCGATATCCCCCTGGCTGGTACGAAAAACCGGAGCGGTCGGATTCAGGTCGCGAACCCAGGTTTCCACCTTTTCCAGGGTTTCCCGGCTGGAGATGTCGGCCTTGGACACCAGGATGCGATCGGCCATAACCACTTGCCGAACCGCTTCGGCTTGTTTGGCAAGGTTTTCGGGCGAGCGGCTGCCATCGACCACGGTCAGCACGCCGTCACAGACATAACGGGCCGAGACATAGCGTTGCTCCATCAAGGTGTAGAGCACGGGAACGGGATCGGCCAATCCGGTGGTTTCCACCACAACCCGACGGATTTCTGCAATTTCCCGCCGCGCCAAGCGTTCATGCAGAGTCTTCAGGGCGTTGACGAAATCCCCCTGCATGGAACAGCAAAGGCATCCGGAATCCAGCAGAAGAATGGATTCGTCGACCCTTTCAACAAGGTGGTGGTCGATCCCCACTTCCCCGAATTCGTTGATCAACACCACCACTCCCGCCATGTCCCGGTGGCGGGTCAAGTGATTCAGCAATGTGGTTTTTCCCGCCCCCAGGAAACCGGTGAGCACGCTGACGGGGATGCGACCGTCTTGGTTTGATGTCTCGGTGGCGAATGAAGTCGTCATCAGGAGAACCTCCCTTTTGGTCCGTGTTTCTTGTGCCGTGGACAACAGCAACGACCGTGCCAAGCGCTGAAAGCCAAGCAGAGCGCCGAATGACGGGATGTGCCGCGTGTTGCGTCGCGCAAAACCGTCCGGAAATCGGTCGGCTATCCGGAAAGAAAACCGTGGGACACGTGACCTTCGCGACCGCAACATTTCGCATATGGCTGCAAATCCAAGGGGTTGAGGCTGATTCGACGATTTGGCACGGCTCTTGCCATAAAGATGACGTCGAATAATTGACCTCCGGATGAGGATCAGACGTCGCCATATGAATTTAAAAGGCGACGTCCTCTCATACCGGCCAAGGGAGGAGGCAGTACAGTATGGCATTACAGATTAATATCGATAATGGCGGCACCCTGACCGACATCTGCATCATGGATGGAGATTTTGTCAAAAAGACCAAGGTGCTGACAACTCCATACGATCTCAGCAAGTGTTTCTTCGATGGTCTTCAAAAGGCCTCTGGCGTCATTTATGGCGAACCCGATGTGAAGCGCTTGCTGGAAGAAGTGGAGCTGATCCGCTATTCCACCACCCAGGGCACCAACGCCATTTGCGAACGCAAGGGGCCGCGTCTGGGCTTGATCCTCAACGAGGCCGAGCGCGGGCTGCCCAAGCTGCTGGCCGAGCACGACCCCGAGTTGTTCGCCGCTTTGGTGGGAGATCGCGTGGTGTTCCTGGACACCACCGTGGTAATGGGCGGGGAAGCCGACATCGAAGTGGTCAAGGCCATCAATGCCCTGACCGCTTCCGGCGCCAACCGCCTGGTCGTCAGCTTCGACGGCCCGGGCTTTCATGCGGTCGAGGATCGCTTCAAGAAGGTGGCCCTGCGCAAGTTCCCCCGCCATCTGCTGGGCGCCGTGCCGATCCTTTACGGTAGTGACCTGACCACCGACAAGGATGCCGAACGCCGCACCTGGACGGCCATGATCAATTCCTTCCTGCATCCGGCCATGGAAAGCTTCCTGTACAATGCGGAGAACCGTCTGCGCGATTACCGGATGAAGAACCCGCTGCTGATCTTCCGCAATGACGGCGACGCGTCGCGCGTGGCCAAGACCATCGCGATCAAGAGCTACAGCTCGGGCCCGCGCGGTGGCATGGAGGGCGTCAAGGCGTTCTCGAAGCTTTACGGCTTTAACGATTCGGTCTCCATCGACGTCGGCGGCACCACCACCGATATCGGCCAATACCTGAACGGCAGCGTGGCTGAAATCCGCCACGGCCACGTGGAAGGGATCAGCGTTTCGTTCCCGCTGTGCGAGATCATGAGCGCCGGTGCCGGTGGAAGCTCGATCTTCAAGGTCAAGGACAACCGGGTGGCCATCGGCCCGGAAAGCGTCGGCGCCATCCCCGGCCCGGCCTGCTTTGGCCGCGGTGGCAAGGAAGCCACCATCACCGACGCCAGCTTGCTGTGCGGCCTGTTCGACCCGGCATCCTATTTCGGTGGCGGCATGGGGCTGGACCTTGACCGTGCGGCGACGGCCATCAAGACCAACATCGCCGATCCTCTGGGGCTGTCCTTGGACAAGGCCTTGATCGAAATGGAGCGGTCCTACGAGGAAAAGATCGCTTCCGAATTGCATCGCTTTACCAAGATTTCCAAGGATACGGTGATGCTGGCCTTTGGTGGGGCTGGTCCGCTGAACGCCTGTGGCGTCGCCGAAAAGGCCGGCATCACCCGGGTGGCGATTCCGCAAATGGCGGCGGTGTTCTCGGCCTATGGCATCGGTGCCTGCGATATCTCGCAGCGTTACGTGGTCGAACTGGACGGACATTCCACCGAAGAACTTCAGGAAAAGTTGTCCGCCCTGCGCATCAAGGCCGCCCGCGACATGTTCGCCGAGGGCTGCGAAGCCGGCACCTATGACATCCAGGCCACGGTGGTCGGCACCTTCGAGGATGGTCGCACCCTGAACAAGGTGCTGGGCGAAGCCCCGGTCTTCCCGGCGGCTTTCTTCGAGGCCACCAGCGTTGAACTGGAATTGAACGCCATCAAGAGCTTGCGGGGCGACTCGCGCAAGGTTGCGGAATTCAAGGCCGCCGCCGCCGCCCGTCCCTCCGGCACCCGTACCGTGCTGTTCAACAAGGGCGAGCGCCTCACGGTGCCGGTTTACCGTCTGGCCGACATGAAGCCCGGGGATTACGCCCATGGCCCGGCCATTCTTGAAGAAGACTTTTTCACCTGCCGCGTGCTCGAGGGTTGGCGCTTGGTCGTCAGCGAGGCCGGCGACGTCATGCTGAACAGGGAGGTTTGATAAAAAATGAAAGTTCCCATGACCGAATATCTGCGGATCGACCTGGAAACCGAAAACTGGGAATGCCGCGTCTGCGACCATGTGATCGGCCGAGCCGATCACAGCTACAAGGAAGGTCTGCTGGTTCACAATCGTGACCCGCGCGAAATCCATCCGCCGATCATTGATCCGGAAAAGTACCGCTTCACCTTCAGCCCCGACCCGGAATGGGTGCGCATTCTCGAATTCTGCTGCCCCAATTGCGGCACCCAGGTCGAGACCGAATACGCCATTCCCGGCCATCCGCCGCTGCACGACATGGAACCCAACCTGCCGGCGTTGAAGGCCCAATGGGCGGCTCGCGGCAAGGATACGGCGCCCTATGCCGGCCCGGCGGTGACTGCGGATGGTGGCCACAACCACTGACGCCCTGGCGGGCTGACCCCGCTTATCCCTTGGAAAGAGGTGGGATCGCCAAAACGCAGCGATCCCGCCAACGGGACCGGCTTGCCCGGCCTAATGCAGAAGAATTTGGGAGGATGCATGAAACGTGTTTCGGTCGATATCGGTGGGACCTTCACCGATTGCTTTGTGGTCTGGGGAGACAAATACGTCGAGGCCAAAGCGCTCACCACGCACCACAACCTGGCCATGGGCTTCAATGAAGCCTTGGGCAAGGCGTGCACCGTGCTTGATCTGGATCTTGAGGCGATCCTGTCCGAGGTCGATTCCGTTCGCTACGCGACGACCCTGGGCACCAATGCCCTGATCGAGCACAAGGGCCCCAAGATGGGTATGCTGGTGACCGCCGGCTACGAGGCCACCGTGCCGCTCAGCCGTGCCCGCGGCTATGGCGAGGGTCTGGACAATCTGGGCCAGCAAGACATGCCCAACGCCCAGCGCCCGGACCCGCTGGTGCTGCCGCACATGATCCGCGGCGTGCGGGAACGCGTCGATTTCGAAGGCCGTCTGGTCATGCCGCTGGACGAAAACGACGTCCGCACCCAGATCCGCGAACTGGTCGATCGTGGGGCCCAGATCATCGTCGTCGCCCTGGTCAACAGTGTCGTCAATCCCCATCACGAACAACGCATCGAGGAAATCATCCTCGAGGAATATCCCTCGCACCTGTTGGGCGCCATTCCGGTGATTTTGTCGCACCAGGTGGCCGGTCGTAAGGGCGAGTACGTGCGGGCGACTTCGGCCATCGTCGATGGCTATCTGCACTCGACCATGTATCACGCCTTGTCGACGCTGGAGCAGAATCTGCGCGCTCATTCCTATGAACGCCCGATGCTGACCATCCACAATTCCGGCGGCATGGCGCAGTTGAACTCCACCGACGCCTTGCAGACCATCCACTCTGGTCCGGTCTCGGGTATCGGCGCCTCGGAACACTTGGCCATGCAGGCGGCCTTGGGCAACGTGGTCGCCACCGACATGGGCGGCACCAGCTATGACATCGGCATCGTCGTCGATGGCGGGATCAAGCACTACGACTTCAACCCGGTCATCGATCGCTGGCTGGTTTCCGTTCCCATGGTCCACCTCGTCACCCTGGGTGCGGGCGGCGGCTCGATCGCGTCTTACGACCGCATGTACAAGACGGTGAAGTGCGGCCCGGAAAGCGCGGGTTCCGATCCCGGCCCGGCTTGTTACGATCGTGGCGGCATGCGTCCGACCGTGACCGACGCCGATTTGCTGTTGGGTTATCTGGATCCCACCAATTATGCCGGTGGCTCGATCCCGTTGAACCCGCGTCGTGCGAAATCCGCCATCGAAGACACTCTGTGCGACGAGTTGGATTGTTCGGTGATCGAAGCGGCCTTGCTGATCCGCGAGAAGGTGGACGACAACATGGCCAACGGCCTGTTCACCGAATTGCGCGCCCGCGGGTACGACCCCAAGGACTTCACCATGCTGGCCTATGGCGGCAACGGCCCGCTGCATTGCTGCGGCATCGCCCAGAATCTGAATATCGACAAGATCCTGGCTCCGCCGTTCAGCTCGGTCTTCTCGGCGGTGGGCGCCGGCAACATGCACCAACTGCATATTCACGAGCAATCGCTCTACATGGTGCTGTACGACAGCAATACCCGCAACATCTTCGACGATTACGACCGCTTCAACGGCATCGTCGCCGATTTGCGTGAACGCGGCCGTCAGGACCTGCTGCGCCAGGGCGCCAAGGCCCAGGATATCCGCCACAACCTGGAACTGGACATGCGTTACGGCAACCAGTTGGTTCAGACCACGGCGGTCATTCCGAAGCACGAATTGAATGGTCCGGGTGACGTGCTGGCCATGATCTCGCAATTCTCCAACGATTACGGCAAGCGGTTTGGCGAGGGCTCTCAGGCCCCCGAAGCGGGTATCCGCATCAACACCATCCGCGTGGCTTCCTATGTGCAGCACGAAACGGTGCAATTCGAAGACATCAAGCCGCTGGCCAAGGGCCGCCGCAAGCTGCCGCCGGCTCCGACGTCCAAGCGCACCTGCTATTTCGTCGGCCACAAGGACTCGTTCGAGACCCCGGTGTGGAGCCGCTCGGCCATCGAACCCGGTGTGGAAATCCCCGGCCCGGCGATCGTCGCGTCCGAGGTGACCACCTTCCTGGTCGATCCCGGTTGGACCTTCGTCGCCGCCAAGCAAGGGGCGTCGTGGTTCCTGCGCAATGAATGACACGTCCGCACCAACAGACCTGATTTCGGGAGGAATCCTATGAATAACATGAGCAATTCGCGGACGCCCAAGGCCCCGTCCGCGGAAGAGATGGCACTGATCAAGAAGTTCCTGAACGACACCACCTTGTTCCTTGGTCCTGATCCGGAGATCATGCAGAACCATGATCTGATGCCCCGCAGCGCGGAAGAGGAAACGGCCATCGCTTCGTTCAGCGATGTCCACACCATCGCCAAGATTCGTGACCGCATCCAATCGGGTTGCGACGAAGGCTACGAGATGGTCGAACAGATGGGGGCGGCTCCGGGTGCCAAGTGGGGCGACGTCATCACCGGCGTCTACTCCGCCTCGGGCGATCTGGCCATCGCCAGCGCCGGCGGCGTGCTGATCTTCTCGGCCCTGGTGCACCACCCCATCAAGTTCATCATCAAGAACTGGCTGAACGACCCGACCGTGGGCGTGCGCGAAGGTGACGGTTTCATCCACAACGACTCGCGCTATGGCAACGTGCACAATACCGACCAAAGCATGATCCTGCCCATCTTTCACAAGGGCAAGCTGGTGTGTTGGGTGGCCTCGACCGTTCACGAAGGTGAAAACGGCGCCATCGAGCCGGGTGGCATGCCGTCCATGGCGGAAAGCCCCAGCGACGAGGGGCTGAAGATGTCCCCGTTCAAGGTGGTCGAGAACTATCAGATCAAGCGCGACATTCTGACCTTCCTGCAAAATTCGGTGCGCGAGCCGAAGCTTCAGTACGAAGACATGAAGGTCAAGTTGTACGCCTGCTTGCGCATCAAGCAGCGTATCGAGGAAACCTTGAACACCGACGGTCCGGGCGCCCTGGTTTCGACCCTGCGTCTGACCATGGAAAACGTCCGTGCCGAGGTCAAGCGCCGCATCAGCGAATGGCCCGACATGACCGTGCGGAGCTATATCATCCAGGACTCGACCCTGCGCGAGAACTGCGTGGTGAAGATCAATTGCAAACTGACCAAAACCGGCGACCGGCTGATCTTCGACTTCCGCGGCTCCAGCCCGGAATTCACCAACCGCGCCACCAACACCATCGTCGCCGGTCTGAAGGGAATGTTGGCCCAGGTGTTCCTGTGTTACGTCTGGCCCGACCTGCCCCGCGGTCAGGCGGCGTTCGCGCCCATCGAGATGATCACCGATCCGCATTCGATCGTGAACTGCTCATATGACGCGCCCAACTCGCAAAGCTTGATGTCCATCTTCACCGGTTTCACCGCCGGTCAGCACGCGGTGGCCAAGTTCCTGTATTCCTGCCCCGAGAAGTACACCAAGGTCCACGCCCCGACCTTCAACATGATCAACACCTTCATTTGGGGTGGTGTCAGCCAGCACGGGGAAACCTTGGGCAACCTGTGCGCCGACCTGAACGGCATGGGGGCGGGTGCCGTCTCTGATCGTGACGGCGAGCATGCCTTGGCGCCGATTTTCGCCACCATGGCCGATATCGGCGAACAGGAATTGAACGAAGAAGAAGTTCCGTTCCTGCAATTGGTGTCCAAGAAGATGACCCGCGACGCCATCGCACCGGGCAAGTACCGGGGTGGTCAGGGTTACACCATGGTGGTGGCGACCAAGGATTCCGAACAATGGGGCTTCATGACCACCTGCCAGGGCGCCAAGATTCCGCCGCTGCAGGGTTTGTTCGGCGGTTACGCCTGCGGTTGCTATCCGCTGAGCAAGGTCCAGGGTATCGACGTCTACGACATCTTGATGAACGAGCCGGAAAAGTTCCGTCACTCCATCGAGGAAATCATGAACGAACAGCCTTTCGAAGGCGCCAGCTACACCACCCATCACATGGGCATGGGTTTCGAAATCTCGAAGCGCGGGGAGCTGTTCATGATCTCGCAGGGGGCGGGGGCCGGCTATGGCGACATGCTGGAACGTGATCCGGTCAACGTCATCAAGGATATCGAGGAGGGCCTGATCTCGTCCGAAACCGCCGAGAGGCTGTACAAGGTCAAGTTCGACCGCAAGACCTTGGCGATCAATTTCGACGCGACCAACCAGGCTCGCGATGCCGAGCGCAAGGCTCGTATCGCGCGCTCGAAGCCCTATTCGGAATTCGTCAAGGACTGGAGCAAGCCCAAGCCGCCGTCGCATCTGAAGTATTTCGGATGCTGGGGCGACGATGTCTCGACCCTGTACATGGGGGCGCAGGACAAGACCCGTGACGCCAACACGCCTCGTCCCAACTACATGCCGCACCCCAAGGATGTGCGCATCGCCGAGTTGGAAGGCAAGTTGGCTGCCCTGGGCGGCATGGGAGGCGAAAAGCAATGACCCTAAGCCTTGCCGAGAAACTGCCGGACGGTTCGGGCAAGGCGGGCATTCGCGTGTGGTTGAAGTCGTCGGGCTATGCCCGGCGGCTTCTCCTCGGCGAAGCCGGGGATCCCTGGCTGAACGCGGCGAGCTATCTTGCCTTTTTCAGCCAGGCCCACGGCTTGCTTCGTCCTGATGTGGCCGTTTTGGATGTGGATGAGTTGCTGGCCTCTTGGGCCAGCCGTCATCCCGATTTGCTGACCGAGATGGCTTCCAAACGCCGGACCACCTTTCCCTTGCGGAAATTGTTGGAAGCCACCGGCCCCCGGGAATTGCTGGCCGAGACTTTGACCGCTGTCGATGGCTGTCTGCGGGGTCAGGCCCCGGCGGTGCTGTCATTGCCGACGCCCCGTCGCTGGCTGGCTTTGGCCAATGGCATGGTGGGCCGCGACGACGTCGATAGCGAAGCCGACGACATCGAGGACGCCGCCATGTACGTGGCTGACTTCCTGCGGGCCCTGGCTGCCGCTCCGGTGGGCGGAATCGTACTGGACGACCAGGGGATGGCGGCTCAGGTGGGTGACGCCGAACGCTGCCGTTCCATCGTCAATATCGCCCGCCATTACCGCTGGGGAATCGTTTGGCGCACCAATGGTGACGCGGATTCCATTGGAGCCATGGTCCCGGTGGTGGACGGCGTGATCAGCGCGTCGCCGGTTCCTGGGATGGACAAGCCGTTGGGAATCGATGTCACCACGGATTTGTGGGCCGACGGGGGTATGCCCTCGCTCTCCAGCGGTCAGTTCTATTTCGCCGAAATCCCCGCCGACCAAGTTCCTGAGACGGTCTTGGAGAAGCTGGGGCTGTTGCGAAGCTGAAGTTTTCCTCCGCGTGCCAGCGGCCCTTGGGGGGGCCGGGATTCGTCTCGGCCCCCATCTTTCCGCCGCCGTCCGGTTATCGGACGCCCGGCATCCGGATATCGGACGCACGGCAGCGTGACGTCATATTAGTTAGTTGATTTATTTTATTTATTTGGCATCTCGGGATTGGCATCCGGATTGCGATTTGGACCGTCTGCGCGGAAATCACCGCGACAGACAAAAAGGAGATGTCCACATGAAGGGATTGGTTTATCGGGGGCCCGGCCTCAAGGCATTGGAAGACGTGCCGAATCCTCGGATCGAAGCCCCCACCGACGCGATCGTTCGCATCACCAGCACCACCATCTGCGGCAGTGACCTGCACATTCTGAAAGGTGACGTTCCCACCGTGCAGCCGGGAACCGTGCTGGGGCACGAAGGCGTCGGCATCATCGAGGAAGTGGGCGATGCCGTGCAGTCCTTCAAAAAGGGCGATCACGTTCTGATTTCGTGTATTTCCGCTTGCGGCAAGTGCGATTTCTGCCGCCGCGGCATGTACTCGCATTGTGTCAACGCGGGCTGGGTTCTGGGCCATACGCTTCACGGCACCCAGGCTGAATTCGTGCGCATTCCTTTTGCCGAAACCAGCCTGCATCGCATTCCGGAAGGCATGGACGAAGAAGCCCTGGTGATGCTGAGCGACATCCTGCCCACCGGCTTCGAATGCGGTGTTCTGAACGGCAAGGTAAGCCCGGGCTGCACCGTCGCCATCGTCGGCGCCGGGCCGGTCGGCTTGGCCGCCCTGCTGACGGCGCAATTCTACTCGCCGGCCGAGATCATCATGATCGATCTGGACGACAACCGTCTGGAAGTCGCCCGTACCTTTGGCGCCACCAAGACCGTCAACAGTGGTGACGGTCGGGCCGCTGACGTGGTCAAGGCTTTGACCGGCGGGGCCGGGGTGGACGTGGCCATCGAGGCGGTCGGCATTCCCACCACGTTCGTACTGTGCCAGGACATCGTCGCCGCTGGCGGAACCATCGCCAATGTCGGCGTGCACGGCGCCAAGGCCGACCTGCATCTGGAAAAGCTGTGGGCCCACAACATCACCATCACCACCCGGCTGGTGGACACCGTGACCACCCCCATGCTGCTGAAGACGGTGCAGTCCAGGAAGCTGGACCCCAAGAAGTTGATCACCCATCGCTTCAAAATGAAGGACATGCTGGAGGCGTATGACACCTTCCAGCGTGCCGCGGCCACCAACGCTCTGAAGGTGATCATCCAGCCCTAGGGCATCAGAGCTGCTTTCTTGAACGAACACCCGACTACCGGTTCCGCTTTTTGAAGCGGAACCGGCTTTTTTCCCGCCGGTGGGACGCGGGCGTCGGTGACGGGGATCACCAACCCGCCATTTGCCCAACTGGGCGTCCTGTTCCTGCTTCCCGCCCCATTTTGTGGCACCCGCGTTTTAGTCGACAGAGAGAGCCCCCGATGTATTTCCTCAAGAATATGGCTGTCGCCCGAGATCAGGCCGAATTGCTGGACCTGTTGGACCGCTATGCCGGGGTCGGCTTGTGGGATGCCCGCATTCATGACGGCAATCCCTTGCATCAGCAAAGCCAATGGCGGTGGTCGGCGGAATTCCGGCGTTTGCTGGGCTTTGCCAGCGCGGCCGAGTTTCCCGATACGGTTCGATCCTGGGCCGAGCGTCTGCACCCCGAAGACGCCGATGCCACCTTTGCCGCCTTTGGGGCATGTCTTGAGGACATCACCGGGAAAACCGGTTACGACCGTCCATATCGCTTGCGGACGAAGGACGGAAGCTATCGCTGGTTTCGGGCCATTGCCGGCGTGGCGCGCGATTCCAACGGGGTCCCGACCCGGGCCTGTGGCACCCTGATCGACATTCATGCGCAAAAACAGGCGGAAGAAGATCGCAAAGAGGCCATGCACCAGCTTGCCAATCGCTTTCAATCGGAAGTGATGGGGGTGGTCGAGGCGGTGTCGTCCTCGGCTGCGGAAATGGATGCCGAGGCCCGGACCATGGCCCAGGCCGTGAACAGCGCCTCGGAACTGGCGGCGGCGGTCGCCGGAGCGGCAGAACAAGCCAGCGCCAATGTCCAAGCGGTGGCTTCGGCCTCGGAACAGCTTTCAGGATCCATCGGCGAGATCAGCCGTCGCGTCGCCGAGGTGGCCTCCATTTCCATTTCGGCGTCAGACGAAGCGGTTCGGACCTTCGCCATGGTACAGGCTTTGGACCAAGCCGCCGCGAAAATCGGTGATGTGGTGCGTCTGATCAATGAAATCGCCAGTCAGACCAACCTGCTGGCATTGAATGCCACCATCGAGGCGGCTCGTGCCGGCGATGCCGGCAAGGGGTTCGCCGTGGTCGCCGGGGAAGTCAAAGGCCTGGCCAATCAGACAGCCCGCGCCACCGACGAGATCTCGACCCAGATCAACGGCGTGCAAGAGGAAGCCCGGCGCAGCGTGCTGGCGATCGGAACCATCAGCGATGTCATCACCCATATGCGGGAAATCTCGGGCGATATCGCCGCCGCTGTCGAACAGCAGGGAGCGGCGGCCAACGAAATCGCCCGCAATGTCCAACAAACCGCCGCCAGAACCCAGGCGGTATCGGAAAACATCTCGGGTGTCATGCGAGCGGTGGTCACCACCGGCGGCGTTTCCTCGCAAGTGCTGACTTCGGCCGCGACCTTGGAAGAGAACGCGAATCGCCTGCGGACCGAAATGGACAAGTTCCTGAACCGGGTGTTGGGGGAATAGGGCGTAAACTCATAAATCCCATGGCGCTCTGTTTGTCTAAGCCGCCGTAATGCCAGGAAACGAGCGCGGGCTGTATCTTGGGTACAGCCAAGCGACGATGACGTCGCAGTACGACGTCTGAGACAAACCCGAAGGGCACGCCCCGCAAGGCCATATAATGCGCCGGGAAATGCAGGCGATAGCGGCGCTATCGCCAAATTTGACGGCACGGTTAGATGG
>VBWB01000058.1 GCA_006218045.1 Stygiobacter sp. | reverse complement strand
ACTAGAAAGAAACCAACTCAGGCGGCGGCCGTAGCGGGCTTGATCTCGACATCGTAGCCGAGTTTGGCGAGACGGCTGACGAGGCGCTTGGTCTGGGCGTCCTTGCTGCGTTTGTCGAAGTGGTCATGGCCGAGGTCCTGATAGACAGTGCCGTCCTTGAGCATGTGGTAGGCGGCGGTGAGGATGGAGGCCGCGACGGCGCAGATGGCCTTCTTTGCGCCGCGTCGGCTGCGTAAGCGATGGAACTGGGCCTGGAAATAGCTGTCCTTTTTGCGACTGGCCGCCCAGGCGCATTGCACCAGAAGCGTCTTGAGCCAGGGCGCCCCCTTGCGCAGTCGGGTTGACCGACGCTTTCCCGCACTCTCGTCGTTGCGGGGACACAGACCGGCCCACGACAGCAGATGCCCGGCGGTGGGGAAGCGGTCCATGTCGGTGCCGATCTCGGAGACGATCACCTGGGCGCCGAGATTGCTGATGCCGGGTATGGAGGTCAGCAGGCGGATGGCGGTGCGAAAGGGGGCGAGGTGAGCCTCGACCTCCGCGTCGATTTCGGCCATGGCGGCGTCGAGAGCGTCGATCTGGTTCAGATGCAGGCGCAGCAGGAAGCGGTGGTGACGGGTCACCCGTCCCCGCAGCGCCGCCTGGAGCTTGTTGTCCGGAGCCTTGAGGCGGCGCGCCAACCCGGCCAGGACGGCGGGATCGGTCTCTCCGCCGATCAGGGCCTCGATCATCGCCCGGCCGCTGAGTCCCAGGACATCGGAGATCACCGAATCGAGCTTGATGTTGGCATCCTCCAGCGTCTTCTGAAGCCGCTGGGTATGGCTGGCCTTCTCGCGCACCAGTTGCTTGCGGGTGCGCAGAAGCGTTCGCATCTCCTCTGTGGCTGTGTCGGGCACGAAGCTGGGCCGGATCAGACCGTGGGCCAGCAATTCGGCCAGCCACGTCGCATCGTTCACGTCGGTCTTACGCCCGGGCACGTTCTTGACGTGGGCCGCGTTGGCCAGGATCAACTCGAAGCCGCCGTCGCCCAGGACGTGCCACACCGGCTTCCAGTAGACGCCGGTCGCTTCCATGGCGACGTGAGTGCAGCCGTGCTCGGTCAGCCAGTCCGACAGCTTCAACAGGGCTTCGGTGGTGGTGCCGAAGGTCTCGACGTCCTTGCGGACATCGCGCTCGGAAACCACCCGGGCGCAGGCCACCACCGAGTCCTTGTGGACATCGAGCCCCGCACAACGCGAATACAGCAGGTCCATGCCATCCTCCTGACGCGTCGACGGCGTGGAACCCCTATCAAGGAAGTCTAGAAAGCGTGCTCCGGGGCCAAGGCGGCCCATCGACACAATCGGGGGTGTTCAAGGGTTCCGGGTCCAACTGATACTCGGGTTCGCGCACACCAAGACGACGACCGACCTCGGTGCCGACGACGCACCCTCAGATTACCACCAGTTTCATCCCCGGTGGGTCCGCTCCGTCGGTGGCAACTGATAC
>VBWB01000001.1 GCA_006218045.1 Stygiobacter sp. | reverse complement strand
CGAGGCTGTTTCGGGCGATCCGGACATGGAATGGATCGCCATCGATGCGACCGTCATCCAATTACTCCATAAGCTAAGGGCCGGCTCTCACGGATGAGAGCCGGCCCGTTGCATTGAGGGACCCAAGAGAGGAAAGAACGGTCCCTCAAAATCGGCTGCGGCACGCTGTTGCTTCGTTTGGGTCACGCTATGCCGCGCACCGGCCAAACTATGGTGCGCGGCATAACAACCCTGCTTCCGCTTACGAGCAGCCTGTCGTGCCGCCGCAGGTGTCGCACTTCAGGCAGGTGCCGTTGCGCACCAAGGTGAAGTTGCCACATTCGGGGCAGGCGTCGCCTTCATAGCCCTTCATGCGCGCCTTGCGGATTTCCTCGGCCCGGGCGTCGAATTGCTGGATGGCGGTTTCCGGGTCCACCGACAGCGCCACTTGGCTGGTGGTGGTCATGGTTGCCCCCGAAATGTCCGCCGACAGCGAGGCGGCACTGGCCCCACCCGACACCACCAGGAACTTGGAGCGCACATAGCCCTTGGAGGTGACGCGCTCGACCACTGCCGCCGCCTTTTCCAACTGGCCTTCCACATTGCCGCGCCCGACGGTGTCCGGGGTCAGATCGGCCGGTTCCACATGGGCCAGATCGTTGCGCGACAGGTAGGAAATGGCCAGTTCGCGGAAGATGTAATCCAGGATCGAGGTGGCCATCTTGATGGTCTCGTTACCCTGCACCGGGCCTTGCGGCTCGAACCGGGTGAAGGTGAAGGCCTCGACGAATTCCTCCAGCGGCACGCCGTATTGCAGGCCGATGGAGATGGCGATGGCGAAATTGTTCATCATGGCGCGGAAGGCGGCGCCTTCCTTGTGCATGTCGATGAAGATCTCGCCGACCTTGCCGTCTTCGTATTCACCGGTGCGCAGGTACACCTTGTGGCCGCCGACCATGGCCTTTTGCGTATAGCCCTTGCGACGGTCGGGCAGCTTGCGCCGGGCGGCGGCGATGCGCTCGACGATGCGTTCGGCGACGATTTCCGCCCGTACCGCCAGCGGCTGGGCGGCGACTTCCTCTTCCAGGGCGCCGGCATCGTCCAAAAGCGCCGCCTGCAACGGCTGGCTCAGCTTCGAGCCGTCGCGGTAGAGCGCATTGGCCTTCAGCCCCAGGCGCCATGACAGCATGTAGGCGTCCTTGCAATCCTCGACGCTGGCCGAATTCGGCATGTTGATGGTCTTGGAGATGGCGCCCGAGATGAACGGCTGCGCCGCCGCCATCATGTGGATATGGCTTTCCGCCGACAGGAAGCGCGTGCCGATCTTGCCGCAGGGGCTGGCGCAATCGAACACGGCCAGATGCTCGGCCTTGAGGAAGGGCGCGCCCTCCAAGGTCATGGCACCGGAGCAATAGGTGTTGGCGGCGTCGATCTCGGCCTTGCTGAAGCCCAGATGGGCCAGCAGGTCGAAGGACAGGTCATCCAGGCGCGCCGCCGGAATCTTCAGCACCTCGGTGCAGAACTCGGTCCCCAGGGTGTATTTGTTGAAGACGAATTTGATGTCGAAGGCCGCTTCCAGCGATTGCTCGACCTTCTCCAGCACCTCGTCGGTGAAGCCCTTGGCCCGCAGCTTGTCGTGATTGATGCCGGGTGCGGCGCGTAGCGTGGCATGGCCGACGGCGTAGCGGATGATCTCGGCCACGTCGCTTTCCCCATAGCCCAGGGACCGCAGCGCTTCCGGCACCATGCGGTTGATGATCTTGAAATAACCGCCGCCGGCCAGCTTCTTGAACTTGACCAGGGCGAAGTCGGGTTCGATGCCGGTGGTATCGCAATCCATCACCAGACCGATGGTGCCGGTCGGCGCGATCACCGTCGCCTGGGCATTGCGGTAGCCGTGCTTTTCACCCATGGCCAGGGCGCCGTCCCAGGCCAGACGGGCGGCGGCGACCAGGGAGGCATCGGGGCAATTGTCGGCGTCAAGCGGCACCGGGCTGATGTCCAGGCCTTCATAGCCCGAGGTCAGGCCGTAGGCGGCGCGGCGATGGTTGCGGATCACCCGCAGCATATGGGCCGCATTGGCGCCGTAGCCGGGGAAAGTGCCCAGCTCCGCCGCCATTTCCGCCGAGGTGACATAGGATTCGCCGGTCATCAGGGCGGTGATGGCGCCGGTCAGCGCCCGCCCCTTCTGGCTGTCATAGGGAATGCCGTCGGCCATCAGCAGGCCGCCGATATTGGCGAAGCCCAGGCCGAGGGTGCGGAAATCGTAGGACAGTTGGGCGATCTTTTCCGACGGGAACTGGGCCATCAGCACGCTGATTTCCAGCACCATGGTCCACAGCCGGCAGGCGTGGCGGAAGCCTTCGATATCAAAGGACGCATCGGCACGGCGGAACGACAGCAGATTCAAGGACGCCAGATTGCAGGCGGTATCGTCCAGGAACATGTATTCCGAGCACGGATTGGAGGCGTTGATGCGTCCCGATTCCGGGCAGGTGTGCCAGTCGTTGATGGTGGTGTCGAACTGGATGCCCGGATCGGCGCAGGCCCAGGCGGCCTCGCCGATGCGTTCCCACAGATCGCGGGCCTTCAGGTTCTTCTTCACCTTGTCGGAATTGCGGTGCCTGAGCACCCAATCCTGATCGTCGATGACGGCGTTCAGAAAGGCATCGGTGACGCGCACGGTGTTGTTGGAATTCTGCCCCGACACGGTCAGATAGGCTTCCGAATCCCAATCGGTGTTGAACACCGGGAACTCGATGTCCAGGTAACCCTGGCGGGCGAACTGGATCATGCGCTGAACGTAGTTTTCCGGGATCATGACGCCGCGGGCGCCGATGATGGCCTTTTTCAGCCGCTTGTTGAGCTTGGGGTCGAAGCGGGCATCGCTGTCGGCGGCGCCGTCCCATTCGCGCATGGAGGCCATGACCTCGCCCAGATGCTTTTGCGCCAGCTTCGAGCCGGCGACCAGGGCGGCGACCTTCTGTTCCTCAACCACCTTCCAATTGATGAAGGCTTCGATATCGGGATGATCGACGTCGACCACCACCATCTTGGCGGCGCGGCGCGTGGTGCCGCCCGACTTGATGGCGCCGGCGGCGCGGTCGCCGATCTTCAAGAAGCTCATCAGCCCCGACGACTTGCCGCCGCCGGACAGGCGCTCGCCTTCGCCCCTGAGCTTGGAGAAATTGGTGCCGGTGCCCGAACCGTACTTGAACAGGCGGGCCTCGCGCACCCACAGATCCATGATGCCGCCTTCGTTGACCAGATCGTCCTCGATGGACTGGATGAAGCAGGCATGCGGCTGCGGATGTTCATAGGACGACTTGGACCGGGTCAGCTTGCCGGTCTTGTGATCGACGTAATAATGGCCCTGGCTGGGGCCGTCGATACCATACGCCCAGTGCAGACCGGTATTGAACCATTGCGGGCTGTTGGGGGCGCCCATCTGGCTGGCCAGCATGAAGGCCATTTCGTCGCGGAAGGCCAGGGCGTCGTCTTCCGACGAGAAATAGCCACCCTTCCAGCCCCAATAGGTCCAGGTGCCGGCCAAGCGGTCGAACACCTGGGTAGCGCTGGTTTCACCGCTGGTGCGCTGTTCCGCCGGCATCGTCTTCAGCGCCTCGGCATCGGGCTCGTGCCGTTGCAGCCATTCGGGGACACCCTTTTCCGCCACCCGCTTCAACCGGGCCGGAATGCCGGCCTTGCGGAAATATTTCTGCGCCAAGACGTCGCAAGCCACCTGCGACCAGCCGGCCGGAACGTCGATATCCTTGGCCAGGAACACCACCGACCCATCGGGGTTGCGGATCTCGCTGATGGCCTTGCGGAAGTCGATGCCCGCGTAAGCGGACGAACCGGACTTGGTGAAGTGACGCTGGACGCGCATGGATGCCCCTTATGGATGTCTGTTTGGCCTGGACCGAGCACCGGCGGCGACAGCGAAGCAAAGGGATTCCGTGAAGAATCACCCCTCCTCGCGATGTCCACAACATTTTGTGGCTCGCCCCGAACCGAGACGCAGATTATGCCAATGCCGTTTTGTCATCAACCACATTTTGTCCCACGATCGTCATTTTCACACATCATATAGATGCAATAATTATCGCTTTTTACGGGATTTGATCAAATCCCCGCGAAGCTCTGGACGCCAGCCCCGGCTTTTGCCATAGTCCGCCCCTAAGTTTATTCCCATAAGAACAAGAGGGCGTCATGGCCGGCTTTGGAACTCTGCTGTTCACCTGGCTCAAGGGCAAACTGGTCGGCACCGACACCGCCGGCAACCGCTATTATATCGAGCGCGGCAAGCCCGCCGGGCGTCGTCCCAGGCGTTGGGTCATCTATAACGGTGTGACCGAGGCCTCGGCGGTGCCGGCGGAATGGCATGCCTGGCTGCATCACACCGTCGATGCGCCGCTGACCGATTCGGCCCGCCGCGAATGGCAAAAGCCGCATCAGCTCAACACCACCGGCACCCGCGACGCCTATCTGCCGCCCGGCCACGATCTGCGCGGCGGCCAGCGCGAGCGCGCCGCCGGCGATTACGAGGCTTGGCAGCCCTGAACCGGCCAAGGGGGGAATGATGGTTACCAAGGGCGGCTCGCGCGATACCGTCACCGGCGCCATCGTTGTCGCCGTGGCGGCGCTGGCTTTGGTGCTGGTCTATATCAAGGATGCCAGCAAGGCCGGTCAGGTGGAGGGCTATTCCGTCACCGCCCGTTTCAACCGTCTGGATGGCATCAGCATCGGCAGCCCGGTGCGGTTGTCGGGGGTGAAGATCGGGTCGGTGGTGGAAGAAACCCTGGACCCGGAATTCCGCGCCGTCACCCGCCTGCAAATCGCCGATGACGTCGCCCTGCCCGCCGATTCCACCGCCGTCATCCGCACCGATGGATTGCTGGGGGCCAAATATATCGAAATCGGCCCCGGCGGCGATGATCGCCCACTGAAAGACGGCGACAACATCATCTACACCCAGGATTCCATGGTCATCGAGGACCTGTTGGAACTGATCATTGTGCAGGGCAAAGGCAAGCGCGGCTATGCCGACAGACCATTGCCTTCGTCCTCAAGCAACTAGCCGCCGACAGAGGGGATCATGGGACGCAATCTCATCGAAACGATCATGGGTGCGGTGGTTCTGGCGGTTGCCGGTTTCTTCCTGGCTTTCGCCTGGCGCCACGCCGGCATGGAAGAGGTCAAGGGCTATAGCCTCACCGCCCATTTCGCCGGCATCGGCGGCCTGGAAACCGGCGCCGATGTCCGCATCAACGGGATCAAGGTCGGCACCGTCGCCAACCAGAGCCTGGACCCGGTCAGCTACAACGCCGTGGTCACCCTGACCATCGCCCAGGATATCCGGCTGCCCGCCGATACCACCGCCACCATCGCCGCCGAGGGCCTGCTGGGGGGAAAATACATCAAGCTGATCCCCGGTCGGGCCAAGGACCGCCTGCCCGACGGCGGTCAGTTGGCGAAGACCAAGGACTACAAATCCATCGAGGAAATGGTGGGTGAGCTGATCTTCCTGGCCACCGCCGACGCCCCCCGCGCCCCCGCGCCCGCCGCGCCCATGCCCCCCGCTCCGGCGGCTCCGGCGCAATGATCCGCCCGTGGTCCATCGCCGGTGCGGCGCTTTTGTGGCTGACCGCACCCGCCATCGCCCAGCAGACGCCGGAATTGTCGCTGGACATGGCGGTGTTGGGCGGCTTGGACAAGATCACCGCCCGGGTGATGACCATCGAAGCGCCGGTGGGTGAGCCGGTGCGTTTCGGCACCTTGGAAGTGGTGGCCCGCGCCTGCAAGAAGCGCCGCCCCGAGGAAAGCCCGGAAAGCGCCGCCTTTCTCGATATCTGGGATATCAAGCAAGGCCAGCCGGCGCAAGGCGTGTTCCGCGGCTGGATGTTCGCCTCCAGCCCGGCCCTGTCGGCCATGGAACACCCGGTCTACGACGTCTGGGTGCTGGATTGCCGTAAGGCCCGTTAGGATCGGGGCACCAAACTCAATCCACCGGCAAACTGATCTGGAAGGTGCTGCCCTGCCCTGGCACGGAATCGATCCAGATGCGTCCGCCCATGGTCTCGACGATCTTCTTGCACACGGCCAAGCCGATACCGGTGCCCTCGCATTCGCTCGACGGCACCAGACGTTGGAAAATCTTGAACACCCTTTCCCGATCACCTTCGGCGATGCCGCGACCATTATCGCTCACCCAGATGCGCCAGCAATCGCCGTCGCGCCTGCACCCCACCTGGATACGGGGGGCACGATCCGGCGCACGATATTTCAAGGCGTTGCCGATCAGATTCTGAAACAGACGCACCACATCGCCCATATGCCCGGACAAGGTCGGCAAATCCTCGGCGATGACGACGTCCCCGCCCTGCTCGACGATGACCGGATGCAGATGTTGCAGGGCAGCCTGCGCCGCCAGATGGAAATCCACCGGTTCCTCGGCATCGCTGTGCCGGCCCGAACGGGAATAATCCAGCAGATCCTGGATCAACCGATCCATGCGCTTAGCCCCATCCAGGGCAAAGCCCAAATATTCACGCAATTCGGGGCTGGCCTGGGCCTGGATGTCGCGCCGGATCAGGCCCAGGTAACTGGCGACCATGCGCAAGGGTTGGCGCAGATCATGTGACGCCACCGAAGCGAATTGCTCCAGATCAGCATTGACCCGCATTAATTGCCCGGCCTGTTCGGCCAGTCGCTGGTTGACCGCCTGCAATTCCGCCTCGGCCCGCTTGCGGTCGGTGATATCGGTCCAACCCACATAGGCAAGGCGCTGGCCGCCGATGGTGATGGGGGTCAGCGACACCTCGACCACGAATTCCTGGCCATCGGGCCGCACATGGACCCAATCGAAACGGGCCGAGGAATAATGCGACACATCATTCAGCAACTCGTGCGCCAGTGCACGACTGGATCGACCGTCGGGCTGGAGCGGCGGCGAAATCTCGTCCGGACTGCGCCCGATCAGTTGATCGACGCGGGCGCCGGCCAAATCCAGGGCGGCACGATTGCAGCGCTCGAACCGGCCATCGCGGATGATCAGAACCGGGGTGGGGGCATCCTCGTACAGGCGGCGAAAGACCTCTTCGCTTTCCTCGGCCCGCTGATGAGCCCGGCGCAGGCGCCGGTTTTTGACCGCCAATTGCAGCGCCAGCAAGGCGATGATGATGCCGGCCAGGGCCAGCACGACCAGAACGTCGCGATAGCGGCTGACGATGTCGGAAAGGGTGAAATCGGGGGCTTGATCAAACGGCGGCAGGCGCAGGGCACGGGCCAGATTTTCCACCAGCAGGTAATCGGCGGGAATGGTGAAACCGTGAATGGCGGCCGCCTTGGCCGCCGGATGATCGGGCTCGAGCGCCAGCAAGGCGCTGGTGATGCGGCGCACCACCCGCTCGTTCACATGGGGCAAGGCGGCGAAGGCCCATTCCGGATATTGCCGGGTCGAGAGATGAAACGGAAATCCCGGCGAATTCTGGGCGTTGATCACCTTCAAACGATCAGGCGGAACTTGGCCAGCGCGGATCATGGATTCCAATATGCCGGTGCGGATGAAGCCGGCATCCACCTTGCCCGCGGCCACTGCCTGGACCACACCGTCATGCCCCTCCACAGTCAGGAGCGAGGCATCATCGGGCAGGCGGATGCCCGCTTGCAGCAATTCAAAGGCCTGGGTCTGATAGCCGCCGAGAAACTTGGTGCCCGGTATGGCGATGGTCTTGCCGCGCAAATCCGTCAACCGGTCCATATCAGCCCGTTCGGAGCCGGCGATGATCACCCCGCCCAGGCTGCCGACCGCCACCCCCTGTTCCACCGCCACCAAGGTGGCCAGGGCGCCGGTCAGGCGGTTGCGTTGGCGCAGGGCGATGAAATGGCTGGGGTTGGTGAACAGCAGATCCAGACTTTGGGCGCTTAGTTCCCGCTCCATTTCCGTCTGATTGAGAATAACCAGACGCAGACGCGCCTCGGGCACAGCCTGGTTCAGATAATCCACCAACGGCTGATAAAGCTGAACCATCATCGGCTTGGGCCGAAAGGCGAAAACCGCCAGGGTCAACCCGTCCTGTGCCTTGGCCACATTACCCGCGACCAACACCAACATCATCGCCAGGGCGGTTAAACGCAGAAACAATGGTGCCACCATTCATCCCCGATGCATATGACCTAGGGATGATACCACCTCCGCCGCCATGCGCACATCCCCGGATGAATCGGATCAGGGGCGCTGTAAACGCTCGCGTTGCTGTTCACGCCGCAGCCAGCCGCGCGGATTGCGCCGCAGACCGTCGCGCAGGGCATCCAGGGCATGGACGATGGGTTGGCCGGCATAGGCGCGCATGGGTACCACCTTGGCCCGTGCCAGTCCGGCCTCGCCTTCCGGCCCGACATCGACGACGAAAACCATGCGACAGCCCCGCAAGGCCCGCAGACGCGGTGCCAGCTTGTCGTGATCGCCGTCCTGGGCCAGACCATGGCGGAAGGCCCGCGTGCCCATATAGCGATAACCCTCGGCGGTGACATCGAACAGCAGCAGATGCCGGGCCCAGCCCAGATGGGCATCCACATGGGTCAGGTCCTGGGTGGCGATGGCGACCTTCATGCGCTCCCCCGTTGTTCGGCCAGATCACCGCGGGCGACGGTCACCGCCTTGATCATGGCATGCACCGAACAGCCCGGAACCAGGGCCAGATCGGCCTGGGCATGGCTGGAAATCTGCGCCCATAGCCGGGTGCCGCCGCAATCCAGCACCACATCGACCATATTGCCTTCGCAGGCCGAAACACTGGTGACGGTGGCCGGCAGGATGTTGCGCACGGAAACCCGACCGGGCCGGTCCAGCGCGATGGCGATGTCGCTGGCATGAATGCGCAGCCGTACCTGGGTTCCCGGTTTCAGGTGGTTGCGGGCCATCAGCAGATGGCCGCCGGCGAAGGCCAGCCGGGTGATGCCGGTGGCTTCGTCATGGGCCTCGACGGTGGCGCGGATCACCGACCCGGCCTCCCAGCGCCCGGTCAGGGGACGCAGATCGGTGCGCGACAGAATGTCCTCGGTCGGCCCCGCCGCCGCCACCTTGCCCTGATCCATCAGCACCAAGGTGTCGGCCAGGGCCAAGACCTCGTCCATGGAATGGCTGACATAAAGGATGGGAATGGTGAAACGCCGCGACAGGGCGGCGATGAACGGCAGCAACTCGGCCTTGCGGTTGGCATCCAAGGCGGCCAGCGGTTCATCCATCAACAGGATATGGGGATTGGCCAGCAAGGCGCGGCCAATGGCCACCCGCTGTTTCTCCCCCCCCGACAGCAAGGCCGGACGGCGGTCGAGCAGATGGCCGATGCCCAGCACCTCGATGACGGCGTCGAAGTCGATGCGCCGTTCCGCCGCCGGCAGCCGGTTCAGGCCGAAGCTCAGATTGGCCCGCACCGACAGATGCGGAAACAACCGCCCGTCCTGGAACACATAGCCCAACCGCCGCCGTTCGGGCGCCACGTCGAGGCCCAGGGCCGCGTCGAACAATACCTTGCCGTCGACGACGATGCGCCCCATGTCGGGCCGCGCCAATCCGGCCACCATGTTGATCACCGAGGTCTTGCCCGACCCCGACGGACCGAACAGAGCGGTGACGCCCGCCCCGGCCTTCAACGTCACCTCGACCCGGAAGGCGCCTTGCCGGCGGCTGATGGTCAGGTCCAGCATGGCCGTCAGCCTTTCAGCCGGGCTTGCACCCGGCGCGACAGGATTTCCGCCGCCAGCAGCGCGGCAAAGGCCACCACCACCGAAATGACGCACAGCCGCATGGCCGCTTCGTCGCCGCCGGGCACCTGGGTCAGGGCATAAAGGGCGATGGGCAGGGTGCGGGTTTCACCGGGAATGTTGGAGACGAAGGTGATGGTGGCGCCGAATTCCGACAGCGAGCGGGCAAAGGCCAGGATCACCCCGGTCAGGATGCCGGGCATGACCAGCGGCAAGGTGACGGTGAAGAACGTCGCCACCGGACCGCAGCCCAAGGTGCGCGCCGCCTGTTCCAGCCCACGGTCGACGCCTTCCAGCGACAGGCGGATGGCGCGAACCATCAGCGGAAAGGCGATCACCGCCGAGGCGATCGCCGCCCCCTTCCAGGTGAAGGCGAGGGTGATGCCGAACCAGTCGTAAAGCGCGCCGCCGACCACGCCGCGCCGCCCCAGCACCACCAGCAGGAAATAACCGACCACCACCGGTGGCAACACCAGGGGCAGATGGATCAGCCCGTCCACCACCGATTTGCCGGGGAAATCCCGCCGCGCCAGCAACCAGGCGCAGGCCACCCCCAGGGGCAGCGACCCCGCCACCGCCCAGCCCGACACCAGCAGGGACAGATACAGCGCCTCGAGCTCAAGCGGCGTCAGGGTGAACATGGGATCGCTATCTCCCGCACTGCAAACCGTTATATAGGTCAGCTATACACCCATACTTTCCCGAAGACAACCATCCCCGCCATCCCGTACCTTGGGCCGATCCATTACAGCAACGAGGACGATCATGGCTTCCAACATCGACGCGCGTCTGGCCGAACTGGGCATCACCTTGCCGGTGCCGGCGGTGGCGGTGGCCAATTATGTTCCCTTCGTCGTCACCGGCACTTTGGTGTTCGTCTCCGGCCAATTGCCCATGGAAGGGGGCAAACCAGTGGTGTTCGGCCATTTGGGAGCGGAAGTGTCGGTGGAAGACGGCGTGCGCGCCGCCCGCCTGTGCGGCCTCAACCTGCTGGCCCAGGCCAAGGCCGCGTGCGGCGGCGATCTCGACCGCATTCGCCGGGTGGTGCGGCTGACCGCCTTTGTCGCCAGCACCCCCGATTTCACCGATCAGCCCAAGGTGGTCAACGGCGCTTCCGACCTGATGGTCGAGGTGCTGGGCGATGCCGGGCGCCATGCCCGCGTCGCCGTCGGCGCCCCCAGCCTGCCGCTCAACGTGGCGGTGGAGATCGAAGCGGTGTTCGAGATCGGGTAACCAGCCAAATCCCCGCCGCCACCGGGACGATGCCGGCGAAATCCGCCCACATCACCTGCTCGTCCATGATCAGCCAGCCGAACAGAACACCCAAGGGCGGGATCAGGAAGTGCCAGGCGCTGGCGGCGGTGGCGGTGCTGATCCGCAGCAGGTGGAACCAGATGGCATAGGCGATGACCGAGGCCAACACCACCTGATAGGCGAGCGAGAACCAGAATTCCGCCACCGGCTCGACCGCCGCCAAGCCGCCTTCCAGCCCCCAGGCGGGGCCGGCCAGGAACAGCGCGGCGGCGGCCAGTTGCACCGCCAAGCCGCCGAAACCACCACCGGCCAGACCGATACGCTTGAACAGGATGGCGCCGCCCGACAACGCCACCAAGGCCGCCAACGGCCACAGCATGTCCAGCCACGAATCGGTGCCGGCAACGATGCGGTGGCGCAGGATGAAGACCACCCCCACCACCCCCAGGGCCAGACCGGCCAACCTGCGACCGTTCAAACGCTCGTCCAGCACCAGCGCGGCCAGTAGCGCCGTCAGCACCGGATTGGCGCTGACGATGATGGCGGTCAGCCCGGCGGGCACGTGGCGCATGCCCAAATAGGACAAGCCCAAATAGACGGCATGGTTGGTGATACCGATCAGCGCCAGCATCAGCACGGCGCGTCCGCGCGGCAATCTTTCCCCCAGAACCAAGGCTAAAGCCAAGGCCACCAGGGCCGCCAGGGCGAAACGGATGGACAGCAAGGTCAGGGGCGGGCAATGGGCCAGCCCCAGCCGGGCCACCGCGAACACCGACGACCAGATCAGGCAAAACAGGGTGATCAGCCAGGGCAGCGGATTGGTGGGCAATAATCTGGCGGCCATGGCCGGTTCCTTTCCCTCAACGACCGAGTCAGCCTAACCGGCGGCGATGACATTTAGAAATTAGATGATAGAATAGTTTTGATCCATTTTATGAATGCATATTGCCATGCCCCCCCATAGCCTTGATCTGGATTTGCTGCGCACTTTTGTCGGCATCGTCGATAGCGGTGGCTTCACCCGCGCCGGCCAGCGCCTGCACCGCACCCAATCGACCATCAGCCAGCAGATCAAGCGGCTGGAAGATCAGATCGGCCAGCCCCTGCTTTTACGTCAGGGCCGGCAAGTGCAGGTGACCGAAGCGGGGGAAACCTTGCTCGGCTATGCCCGCCGCCTGCTGGCCCTGGACGACGAGGCGCGCGCCACTTTGGTGCTGCGCGAAGTGGGCGAAATCATCCGCTTGGGAGTCTCGGAGGATTTCGCCAGCCGCCACCTGCCCCGGGTGCTGACCGCCTTTTCCCGCGCCAACCCCCGGGTGCGGCTGGACGTCCGCGCCGATCTATCGGTGAAGCTGCGCGCCGATTTCGATTTGGGCGAGTTGGACGTCGCCCTGTTCAAGGGCGAACAGCCCATGGACAGCGCCATCCGCGTGTGGCCGGAGCCGGTATTTTGGACCGCTTCCGCCCACGAAACCCTGCCGCCGCTTCATCCCCTGCCCCTGGCCTTGTTCCCCCAGGGCTGCCTGTTCCGCCGCCAGGTGGTCGAGCGCCTGGATCAAAGCCGCCAGCCCTGGCGTCTGGCCTATGTCAGCCCCAGTCTGGCCGGAATTCAGGCGGCGGTGGCCAGCGGCATGGCCCTGGCGCCCCTGGGCCAGACCGGCTTGCATCCCGACCTGCGGGTGCTCGACGCGACGGAAATGGGATTACCGGACCTCTCGCCGGTGTGGTTCTCGCTGGTGGTCCGTCCCGGTGGAGCCAGCCGCCGCTACTTGGCCGCCGACATCGCCCGGGTGGTCGGCGCCCTGGATTTACCGGCGGCGGCGCAATAGCCGCCGATCACCCGGCGGCAGCGCTTTCCGCCAGCACCTTGTTGTCGATGCCGATGACCTTGTTCTTGCCGGTCTGCTTGGCCATGTACATGCGCTGATCGGCCTTTTCCACCAGTTCCGACCATTGACCGGCCTGATCGGCCAGACGTTCGGCCACGCCGATGGAGGCGGTCACCGGATTGCCGTCGGGGCGCAAGCCCAAGCCGACGTCGCGCAGACGGGCCAGGGCGATGCGCGCCCCCTCCTCGTCGGTGTTGGGCATCAGCGCCAGGAATTCCTCGCCGCCCCACCGCACCAGCACGTCGCCGCGGCGCAGCACCCGGCGCAGCGCGGTCGAGGCGTTGCGCAAGGTGTTGTCACCCTCTTCATGGCCGTAATGGTCGTTGATGGACTTGAAATTGTCCAGATCGACGAAGGCCAGGGCCAACGGCCCCTCGGTCCGCAACGAGGTCAGGAATTGCTGGGCGACGATTTCTTCGCCCACCCGGCGGTTATAGGCCCGGGTCAAGCCGTCATGGGACGATTGGTCGACCAACTGGCTCATGAAATGCAACTGGCTCATGCCGGCCAGCGTTGACACCACCGCCAGCAGCAGCAGCAGCCATTGCGCCCCCAGATGCGAGGCGAAGGGCAGCAATTGATAGCCCAGGATGCCGGTCAGCAGATAGGCCAGCAGCAAGGGGGCCGACAGCAGCGCCCCTTCCAGGGCGGTGATGGGGAACACCGACAGGCCGGCGACCATGACGAAGGGCAGAAAGGCATAGCCGGCGGCGATCACCTGCTGGGCCGGATCGGTGATGGCGAACTGGGCCAGGAGCGGATGACTGATCAGGAAGAACACGGTGGGGATGGACAGCAGCCATACCAACCCCCAGCGGGCGACGACGATGGAATCGGCACCACGATAGGACAGTCCCAGCAAGACGAAGGCGATGGAGGCCAACACCCGAAGCGCCGCCAGATACATGCCCAGCGCCGTCTCGAAGATGAACAGATCCACCGGAATCCAAAGCGGCGTCAGAATGGCGAAGGTAAAGGCCACCAACCGGACACGCGACAGGATCAGCAGGGCGCGCCGTCGCAGGACGAAAGCCGACTGCCTGTTTGGAATGAGAATATCTACGATCTCGGCCAAGGACATGCCGGTGAAAACCACCGACAGGATTTTGGCGATTGTTTGTTTGACCAAGGTCACCTTACGGTTTCCCTTACCCCTCTACGTACGAAAGCTGACCGTACTGCCTCGTCAAGGCGGGCGCAAGCAGTTTAAACATAACAAAAATACCCATGTTATGCACAATTTGAATGCACAGCCCGTCTCGCCCTGTATAAGCAAATAGTGTAATAATATACGAACAATGATCGGTCGACCCGCGACTGCGGGGACAAGACCGAATGACCGGAGGACGCCGTGAGCCCCAATTCATCCCGCCGTTGCGGCGCACCCCGCCATTTGCTCGATCCCATCGAGACCGCCAGCCGCGACGAAATCTCGGCCCTGCAACTGGAACGGCTGCGCTGGTCGCTGCGCCATGCCTATGACAATGTCGGCCACTTCCGCGCCAAATGCGATCAAGCCGGCGCCCACCCCGACCATTTGCAAAGCCTTGCCGACCTCGCCAAGTTCCCCTTCACCACCAAGGACGATCTGCGCCGGACCTATCCCTTCGGCATGTTCGCCGTGCCCATGGACCGGGTGGTGCGCATCCATGCCAGTTCGGGGACCACCGGCAAGCCCACCGTCGTCGGCTATACCAGGAACGACATTTCCATGTGGGCCGACGTCATGGCCCGCTCCATCCGGGCCGCCGGCGGCCTGCCCGGCGACCGCTGCCACGTCTCTTACGGCTATGGCCTGTTCACCGGCGGCTTAGGCGCCCATTACGGCGCCGAGCGCCTGGGCTGCACCGTCATCCCCATGTCCGGCGGCCAGACGGAAAAGCAGGTGCAGTTGATCCACGATTTCCGCCCCGAGATCATCATGGTCACCCCCAGCTACATGCTGGCCATCGCCGACGAGATGGAGCGCCAGGGCATGGGACCGGGGGATTGCTCGCTGGAAATCGGCATTTTCGGCGCCGAGCCGTGGACCGATTCCATGCGGGCCGAGATCGAGAACCGGGTCGGCATCGACGCGGTGGACATCTATGGCCTGTCGGAAGTGATCGGCCCCGGCGTCGCCAATGAATGCATCGAGACCAAGGACGGCCTGCATCTGTGGGAAGACCATTTCTATCCCGAGATCATCGACCCCGAGAGCGGGCGGGTGCTGCCCGACGGCGAAATGGGCGAGTTGGTGTTCACCAGCCTGACCAAGGAAGCCCTGCCCATCATCCGTTACCGCACCCGCGACCTGACCCGGCTGCTGCCGGGCACGGCGCGGTCGTTCCGGCGCATGGGCAAGATCACCGGGCGATCGGATGACATGATGATCATCAGGGGCGTCAACGTCTTCCCCAGCCAGATCGAGGAACTGATCTTGAAGGATTACCGGCTGGCCCCCCATTACCAGTTGGAAATCACCCGCGACGGCCATCTCGACAGCCTGACCGTCAACGTGGAAATGCGCCCAGACCAGCCTTTCGGCGACACCGCCTGTGCCGCCGCCGGCCACGACCTCAACCATCACATCAAGGCGCTGATCGGCATCTCCACCCGTGTCAACGTCTTGGGTCCGGGCAGTATCGAGCGCTCCATGGGCAAGGCCAAGCGGGTCATCGACAAGAGGCCAGGATCAGCGAAGTGTTGATGCCGCCGAAGGCGAAATTGTTGGACATCACATAACGCGGTCGGGTCAGGCGCGGCTCGCCCCGCACGTAATCAAGGGCAGCGCAACGCGGGTCCACATTGTCCAGATTGGCGGTGGGACAAAACCAGCCGTCGCGCATCATCTCGATGCCCAGCCATGCCTCGATGCCACCGCAGGCACCGAGCGAATGGCCGAAATAGCTTTTGAGCGAATGCACCGGCACGCTGTCGCCGAACACAGCCGCCGTCGCCTGACTTTCGGCGATGTCGCCCCATTCGGTGGCGGTGCCGTGACCACTGACGAAGCCGATATCGGCAGGCTTCAATCCGGCATCGTCCAGGGCCAGGCGCAGGGCTTGTTCCATGGTCGAGGCCTGCGGCTGGGTCACATGGTTGCCGTCGGCATTGGTGCCGAAGCCGATGACTTCGGCATAAATCTCGGCGCCACGGGCGCGGGCGTGCCCCCATTCCTCCAGGATCAGGGTGCCGGCGCCCTCGCCGATCACCAGACCGTCGCGGTCGCGGTCGAACGGACGCGGGGTGGTCTCAGGCGTGTCGTTGCGCACCGAGGTGGCGAACAAGGTGTCGAAGACGGCGGCGTCGGTGATGTCCAATTCCTCGGCCCCACCGGCGATCATGATTTCGGCCTTGCCCCAGCGGATGGCCTCGGCGGCGTAGCCGATGGCCTGACTGCCCGAGGTGCAGGCGCTGGACGACGGGATCATCCGCCCGGTCAGGCCGAAGAACAGGCCGATATTGACCAAGGCGGAATGGCTCATCATCTGGATATAGGTGGTGGCGTTCAGGTGACGCGACACCCCGCTCATCTTCAATTCAAAGAAGCCCAGCACCGAATCGGGCGAGCCGAACGACGAGCCATAGGCCGCCCCCGCCCGCCCATTGGTCAGCACCGGATCACCCAGCAGCCCGGCATGGTCCAGGGCCCGTTCCGACGCCGACACCGCCATGGTGGCGACCCGGCCCATGGTGCGGGCCTTCTTGCGCGGCCAATGGGCGGGGGTGACGAAATCCAGGACCGGCGCCGCCAGCCGGGTATTGACGCTTTCAAAGCGGTCCCATTCGGGCCGCATGTCGCGGATGCC
Source organism: Stygiobacter sp. (assembly GCA_006218045.1). Lineage (GTDB taxonomy): Bacteria > Pseudomonadota > Alphaproteobacteria > Rhodospirillales > Magnetospirillaceae > Magnetospirillum. The sequence goes on along the minus strand of VBWB01000001.1, from coordinate 384,563 downwards.
GGTGCGGCCCGCCGCCATTTCCGCCTTGATCGTCGGCCAGTCGTTGCCCAAGGCGGTGATGCCGGCCATGCCGGTGACGGCGACGCGGCGCATCACACCATCCCGCCATTGACGGAAATCACCTGCCGGGTGACATAAGCAGCATCGGCGGAACACAGGAACGACACCACCCCCGCCACCTCGGCCGGTTTGCCCAAGCGGCGCATGGGCACCATCTTCAACACCTCGTCCACGGGCAGATCGGCGACCATCTGGGTCTCGACCACGCCGGGAGCGACGCAATTGACGGTGATCGACCGCTTGGCCAGTTCCAGCGCCAAGGCCTTGGTGGCGCCGATGATGCCGGCCTTGGCGGCGGAATAATTGACCTGACCGCGATTGCCGACCAGCCCCGACACCGACGACAAGGTGACGATGCGCCCACCCCGGCGCGCCTGCACCATGGGCATGACCACCGGCCGCAGCACGTTGTAGAACCCGTCCATGTTGGTCCCCAGCACGTCATCCCAATCGTCGTCGGTCATGGCCGGAAACGCATTGTCTCGGGCAATGCCGGCATTGAGCACCACGCCCCAATAGGCGCCGTGCGCGGCCATGTCGGCTTCCAGCTTGGCCCTGGTGCCGTCGCGGTCGGCGATATCGAATTGCAAAAGCCGCGCTTGCCCGCCGATGGCATCGGCGACACGGGCGGCGCCGTCACGGTCGGAATGATAATGGACGACGACGGTGAAGCCGTCGCGGCCCAGCCGCTCGGCGATGGCCGCACCGATGCCCTTGCTGGCCCCGGTGACCAGGATGGTGTCAGCCATGTTCCCCCCTTAAGCGCGCCAGGGCCGTTTCCTGGTCCGGCGGTTGATACAAAGTCAATTGCGCGGCGGCGGCCTCGGCCCCCGCCAGCAGGATGCGGCAGTCATAGACGCCCATGCCGTCCTCGTTGAACACCCGGCGCACCAGCACATCGAGCACCGCGGCGGGCGGGAACCACGACAGATGCGCCACATAAGACCGGGTGCCGAGCAGGAAGCCCAGGCGTATCGCATCGCCCGCTTGCCGGGCCAAGGCGCCCACATGGGCGCCGCAAGCCTGGGCCATCATCTCCATACCCACATGGGCGGCAACCCCCAGGGGCCGCAGGAATGGATGGTCGGGCCGTATCTCGGCCTGTACATGGGCGCTGTCGTCGTCAAAGGCCACCAGCCGGTCCACCAGCACCATGGGCGGGCGGTGCGGCAACAGATCGGTCATGGTCATGCGGGCCACCCCCGCCCCAGCACCAGGGCGCAATTGCTGCCGCCGAAGGCGAAGGACGAACTGAGCCCGGCCACCGGACCGGTCACCGGCAGGGTTTCGCCGCCTTGCACCAGATGGATGGCCGGCATCTCCGGGTCCAGGCGGCCATCGCCGGCCTGGGGCGGCAGCAGACCTGCCGGATTCCACCGGCGCGACAGGGTCAGCCACAGCAAGGCGGCTTCCACCGCCCCGGCGGCGCCCAGGGTGTGGCCGGTCAGCGCCTTGGTCGAACTGCATGGGACATGCGGGCCGAACAGAGCGTTGACGGCGCGCGCCTCCATGGCATCGTTCAGTGGGGTGGCGGTGCCGTGCAGATTGACATAGGCGATCTGGTCGGGGCGCAACCCGGCATCGGCCAAGGCCGCTTCCATGGTTTCCCGCGCGCCGCGCCCGTCGGGCTCGGGGGCACTGAGGTGATGGGCGTCGGAACGTTCGCCCACGCCCAACAGGGCGATTTCCGCCGGATCGGCGGTCAGCAGGAACAGCGCGCCGCCCTCGCCGATGGTAATGCCGCGCCGATGGGGAGAAAACGGCAGGCAGGGCTCGGGCGACACCGCCCCCAGCGCCGAGAAACCGCCCACCGTCAAGCCGCACAAGGTATCGGCACCGCCGACAATGGCGGCATCGGCCAGGCCTTGGCGGATCAGCCGCCGGGCCGAGGCGAACACCTTGGCGCTGGAGGAGCAGGCGGTGCCGACCACATAGGCCGGCCCGGTCAGCCCCAGAGTTTCAGCGATGAAAGCGGCGGCACTGCCGGTTTCCTGCTGGCGGTAATGAAAGCTTGGCTGCCACGATCCGGTGTTCAGCCGCACCGCCAGCGCCGCTTCCCCCTCGGCGATGCCCGAGGTGCTGGTGCCGACCACCACGGCGATGCGGTGGCGGCCATGGCGGGTAATGGCGGCGGCCACGGGTTCGGCCATCTCCGCCAGCAAGCCGGCCAGCAACCGGTTGTTGCGGCTATCGCCCGGCTGATCAGGCTCCTCCGGCAGATGTCCCAGCGGCACCTTGTCACCGGGGCGCTGGATCAGGCCGCTGCGGTCGCCGGCCAGCAAGCCGCGTCCATTGGCATCCTTGCCCGGGCCCAGACAGGTGGCCACCGCCATGACCGGCAGGTACAAGGGCGCGCTCATGAAGGCAACCGGCTGGATGCGACCTGGATGCGGTAATCCCAGGCCCGGTTATGCAAAGACACGGTGCCATTCCACGGATCGGACTCGCGGCTGATCTCGACCATCACGGCACCGTCGCGACGCAAGGACCGGCTGGTTCCATCCGCTTCCACCGAGGCGCCATCCACATGGGCGCGCAACACCTCCACCGGCCAGTACATCAGCATGATGTCGGCCAGCATGTTGGCCGGCGGCGGCAGGCCGGCGGGCAGCCACGACGCCGAGTCCACCTCGAGCGATCCATTGGCCCAGCGAATGGTCATGGCCCGCCGGCCCATGCCGTCGGTGGTCACCAGCATCAGGCCGGCAGGCGTCACCGACAACCGCCCTTCAAAAATGAAAGCGTCGCCGCCGTGACTGGCGGTGACCAGTTGCACCACCTCGACCGCTTCGCCCAGCAAGGCCGGATCGGGCAGACGCAGGCCGACCCGGGGGGCAAGGGCCACCGGCCCGACCGGATGTGGCGGGGCGGCACAGGCGGCCAACAGGCCGACCAGAATCAGGCAAAACAAGCGGCGCAGCATGATGGAGACAGCATATACATCAATCATGGCGGCCCCGCCAATTGTATGCACGCCTTGGCCGCACCCGCCCGGCCAGAGGCGCCAGCAAAGCCGACAGCACGATGCCGGTCAGCATGACGGCGCCGAACGAACGAACGCCCTCGACGCCGCTGAAGGCCAGCAGGCCGAAGGACAAAACCGTGGTCAAGGTCGCCAACAAGGTGGCCAGGATGGTCAACGGGTCGCGGCCCTGGCCGCTTTCGGCGCAAAACACGGCATAATCGACACCGATCGAGGCCACCAGGACCAAGGCCATGGCGGCGAAAAAGGTAAAGGGCAAACCGACCAAGGCCAGCAAAGGCGGGGTCAGCAGCATTGCGGCCAAGGGCGGCACCATCACCCACAATCCGCCCCTGACGCCATAGCGCCACATCAGCAAGGGCTGCATCAGCACCAGGGACGCCGCCAGCAACCACAAGGCCCGCTGGCGATACTGCCCCAGCAAAATCCCCATATCGGCGACCGGATCGATGAAGTTGACGCCATCCAGACCATCGGCGGCTTCGCGCAACTTGGCCAGATCGCCGGCGTTGTCGACGGCGACCACATGCACCCCCGGAGCCAGCACCAGCCCCGACAGCACCGGCATGGCCCCGGTTTCCATCACCCGCCCCAGGTCCAGCATCTCTGAAGCCACCGGCGCCAAGACCATGGGCAGGCCGATGGCGGCGGACAGTTGGGCCAAGGGCGCCCCGTCCAGATGCTGCTGCACCAGACGGATATTGTCGACCTGCCGCTGCATCGAGGGAACGAAACGGGCGGGCGAACGCCAATCGGCCAGCACCCCCTGCCGGCGCAGCTCCGTCAGCCTTTCCCCCAAGGCCTCTTCCTGGCGCAGCGCCGTCTGGGTATCGGCAGCCTTGACCAGATAGAATTGCCCGCCCCCGGCAAAGCCGGCGATGGCTTGCAACTGCGCCTGTTCGCCGGCCAGGATCGGGTCCAATGCCTGTTGCCGGCGCACGTCGTCGTCAATCCGCAAGCGGGCGGCGCCCAGCAGGGCCAGCGCCACCAGCCCCAACAGCAGCAATCGGCGCCCCTGCTGGTCCCACAGCCCCCAGAAGCCGCGTCCCAGCCGGTCGAACAGCGGCGGCAGCGGGCGGTGGCGACTTTGGTCGAGCAGGGGAAACCACAAGATGACGGCGACGAAAGCGGCGATCAGGCCGAAGGCGGAAAACACCGCCACCTGACGCAGGCCCGGCAACGGCGCCAGGGCCAGGGCGCCATAGCCGATCAAGGTGGTCAGCAATCCCAGGATCAGACCGGTGCCCACATGGCGCAGCCTCTGGCGTGGGTCATCCTCGGCGAAGAGGCGGGCGAAGTAATGCAGGCTGTAATCGACGGTGATACCGATCAGACTGGCGCCGAAAATGGCGGCGGTGACGTGCAGGAAACCGAAAACCAGCAAGGTGGCCGACACCGCCACCAGCAGGCCCGAGCCGATGGCCAGCAAACTCAGCAGCAACGGCGACAGCGAGCGGAACACCACCAGCAGCAACAGCACGGTGCCGATGGTCGAGATCACGCCGATGAACGAGGTTTCGGCCATGGCCTGGGCGGCGCCGGCCTGGGCATAGAACACCGCCCCCAGCCGCAACAGACGCAGGCCCGGCGCCTGCGCTTCCGCCAGTTGGGCGGCCCTGGCATAGCCATCGACAAAGGCTTGCTGATCCGACAGGCCAAAGGCCCGACCGGTCAGCCGTCCGCTGACCAGCACCCAGGTGATGCCGTCAACACTGACGCTGGGCCAGCCGTCGACCAGCGTCAACCGGCTGGCCGGCACCGGCAACGATGTCATGAACGCCGGCAGCAGCAGATAGGGATCGGCGGACAGCAGCCGGGCATCGGCCATGCCGCCGATTCCGAACACCTGGGACAGGGTACGCTCGGCCAAGGCTTGGGGATTGCCGTCCAGCAAGGCTTGACGGTCGGCGGGCGCCAACAGCCCGGCCCTGTGCGGATGATAAAGACCGCCCAATTGCCGCAAGGCCTGGGCTTGTGGCACGTCGCCGGCATCGGCCAGCAATCCCTGCCCCATCAGGCTGTCACGCAGGATTTGGGCGGCGCCGAAGGCGGAAGCCGCATCGGCATGACCGACCAGGATGGCCACCCGCCCCGACACCTGGGCGGCCATATGGTCCTTGGCCTGCTGCACCATGGGCTGGCGTTCTTCCGCCGGCAGCAGGGCCAGCAGATCGCTTTGCAGCGCCAAGCCGCGCCACGCTGACAGGCCCACATGGCTTCCGGCGGCCAGGACCACGGCCAGCCAGAGCAGGGCGAACAGACGCTGTTTCATCGAAGACCCGCGAAGGCCGCGGCTTCATCCGTCGTCAACGGCCCCTGGTCGATGCTTTGCCGGCTGAACACCAGATGGTCGCGGTCGCCTTCCGGCTTTTCCACCTCGACCTCCTCGACGAAGGCGCCGATACGGGCGCGGATGGCTTTGACCGGTTGGGCCATGTCAGGGCGGCGCGGCAGCAAGGTGACCTGATCGTCCTGGCGGCTGAGCGCGAACTCGCCGTCCAGCGCCCGCCAATCGCCGGCCATGGCCCCAGCCATCACTTGGTGCAGACGGGCCAGGAACGGCGCCTTGGTCGCCGACAGCCGCATGGTTTCCTTGCCGCCCAGGCTTTGCGCCATACCCGCCGGGGTGATGACGGTGAGGACGGCGAAGGGCTTGTCGCCCTGCCAGATCAACCCCTGGCCGGGGGCGAGGACGAAACGGCCCTCGGACCGCACCGGCTGGGCGAAACCGGCGAGGAAGCGTTCCTGGACGAAATGACCGCGCAGGATTTCGCCCGGCTTCAGGCTGACGGGATCGGCCTGCGCTGCCGACGGCCACAGCAGGACGAAAAGGAACAGACAGCGGATCACAGCATCCCCCTGACCCGGTCGGTCAAGGCTGATGGCGATTCCAGGCACATTTCCATGGTCTCGGCCAACACCGCCACCTGGATGGTCTCGGCCTTGGTCAGGGTCTCGCCGCTGGCATGGTCAAGCACCCGATACTCGATCCGCAGGCGGTTCTCGTATTCGCGCAAGCTGGCGACCACCCGCAAGTCCTGGCCGAAACGGGCCGGACGCACGTATTTCAGCCGCATGTCGACGATGGGCCACAGATAGCCGGACTGGGCCATTTCCGTGTAATTATAGCCGATCTTGTCGAGCAGGGCGCAGCGGCCCTGTTCAAGGAAGCGGGCATAATTGCCGTGCCAGACCACCTGCATGGGGTCGAGGTCAAAGAATTGCACCCGCAAGGTGGTTTCAGCCGAGATCACCGCGTCGCTCCCCCTGCGCCCAGAAATCGAAGAAGTTGTACCATTGATAAGGATCACGCCGGCACTGGCTTTCCAACCGCACGGCATAGGCCTGAACCAGTTGCTGCAAGGCTTGCCGCCGCTGGCCACGCGGCAAATGCACCCGTTCGGCGAAGGGTTCCAGCCCCATGGACCAGCGCCCTGGCCCGGCACGGCGGCAAAACAGCAGGTGCACCGGACATTCCAGCAAGGCCGCCAGCAGCCATGGCCCGACCGAGAATTCCGCCGTCTCGCCCAAAAACTCGGCCTCGACCACCCGGCCTTGCGACAGCACCGGTACACGGTCGCCGGCGATGGCGATCCATTCGCCCCGCTCCACCCGCTCCTTCAGCGCGATAGCGGTATCGGGGCCGAGATCGGTGACCTGGAGCAGCCGCAGGGCTGCCTCGGGGTTAAAGCGGCGGAGTACGGCGTTGAAGTTTTCGGCATGGCGGGTATGGACCAGCACGGTCAGGCGCTGACGAAGTTCTGGGTCCATCAGGGCGCGGGCCAGTTCGGCATTGCCGTGATGGGACACCACCAGCACCGCCCCCCGCGGGTCGGCGGCGGCGGCGGCCAGGGTATCGGGGTCTTCCACCCGCAAGGCATCGGCGGGCAACCGCCCCGACCAGGCGGCGATGGTATCGACGGCACGGATGGCGAAATCCAGCGCATGGCGGTAACATTCCCAGCCCTGGGGCTGACGCTTCAGCACCCGGCCCAGGAACTGGCGCGAGGCCAGACGCTGCTCTGCCCCGGTCAGGTGAAAATAGCCGACCACCGGGGCCAGCAGGACCAGACAGGCGCCACGCCCGAGACGGGCGTAAACCCAGGCGGTCAGCCACAGACCCCAGGCGGCGCCGCGTTCGGCCAGACCGGCCCAATGCGACGGTGCCGCGCCGGTGGTTGGCGGACGATGACGCAGGATGGACGGCAAGCGCACCAGCATGGTCAGCACCAACCTGGTATGCATCCAGGAAATACGCAGATTGTCGCGCCAGAGGTCGAAATTCGAGGTATTGCCGGGCGGATAGGTCACCCGCACCGGCACCATGATCGGGGCGATGCCGCGCCAGAACAGCCGGACCATGATGTCGGTGTCGAAATCCATGCGTGCGCCCACTTTTTCCCGCGCCAACAAATCCAGGCATGGCGCCAGCGGATAGACGCGAAAGCCGCACATGCTGTCGGTGATGCGCAACGACAGGGTTTCGACGAACACCCAGACATGGGTGAACCAGCGACCGATGCGCCGCGCCCTGGGCATGCTGTCGTCATAGACCGGGGCGCCGCTGACCACGGCGTCGGGATGAGCGCGGGCCTGATCCAGCAAGGCGGGCAGCGCCGCCGGATCGTGCTGGCCGTCGGCATCCACCTGCACCGCATGGCTGAAACCCCGGGTATGCAGCAGCCGGAAACCGTCGGTCACCGCCGCGCCCTTGCCGCCGTTGACCGGGCGGCGATGGACGGTGACGCCGCCATCCGGGTCATGCAAGCCAGCGATGGCGACGGCGGCTTCGTCGTCGCTGCCGTCATCGACGATCAGCACGGGCAGGCCCAGGGCGCGCAAGCCCGCCACCACCTGCGGCAAGGCCAGATGATGATTGCGGCTGGGCACCAGGGCGCAAGGCTTGAAGCCGGTCATGCCGTCACCACCAATGAACCGTTGGAACAAAGAGCGCCGTCGCGGCGGTATTCAAAACCCAGCCGCCCCTTGGCCGGGTCATGGCGCAACACCAAGGTCACATGGTCGCCGGGGAAAAGGCCGGCCTTGTACTTGACCTGAAAGCGGTCGGTGTATTGGGCGGCAAGGCCCAGATGACGACCGGCCAACAGCAAGGCCCAATCCAGTTGCACCACGCCGGGCAACAGCGGCAATTGGGGAAAATGACCGCGAAACCACGGCAAATCCGGGTCCAGGTACAAATCCAGGGCGATGCCGCCTTCGATAGCGCGGCTGTTGATCAGGGTCGGTTCGGTCATGACACCTCCGCGTCGAACAAGGCCGCCACCGCGCTTTCCGTCCGCTTGCCCATGGCGTTGCACGGGACTTCGTCGACAAAGCGCCACAGACGCGGACGGGCCATGGGCTCCAGCCATTCCGCCAGTCCGGCCCGCAAGCGTCGGCCAAAGCGGAAAGTGCCCAATCGTGCCAGCTCGGCCCGGCCCAGGGCGCTGGGCACCACCGCCGCCGCCAGCTGGTCGCGCCCGGCATTCACCTTGATGACCACGGCATCGGCCACCTGCGGCAGGGCGCACAAGGCGGCTTCCACCGCCGCCACGCCGACCCGCTTGCCTTCGATCTTGACCACCCGGTCGGCACGGCCCAACAGGTGAAAGCGGCCATCGGGCAAGATGTCCACCTTGTCGGCCCCGGCATGGACGCCCACCCCCCAGGGTGAGGTCAGCATCAGCAGCCCATGAGCATCGGCGGTGACCACATTGCCCGGCAGGGGCGTCCACGGTGCACGGAGCAAGGCCGGGCGGGCGGCGATGGCCCCGGTCTCGGTGCTGCCGAAAATTTCCATGGGCCGGGTAGCGAACAGGGTTTCGCATTCATCGGCGGCGATCATGGACAAGGCCGCACCCGCCGACAGCAGAAGCGCCGGCCTGGGCATGGCGCTCAGCCCGCCCAAGCGGCTGAGATGGGCCGGGCTGGCGATCAACACGTCGCCGTCGCGCATCTCGGCCTGCACACTTTCCCAGTACTGGTGCGAGCGCGAGAAAAAGCCGCGCCCGCACATCAACGGCCACAACAGCTTGAACACCAGCCCATAGATATGCTGATGCGGCACGGTGGCATGGTGCAGCCCCCAGCCCAATCCCGGCCACAAAGCATGCAAGGCGACCACTTCAATCTGCAATTGCTCCAGCCGGCGCTCGACCCGCTTGGGCTGGGCCGTGCTGCCCGAGGTGAAGAACTCGAGCGCGATGTCGCCGATGGGGGCGGCGACGGTATCGCCTTCATCGCCCAGGACCGGCATCATGCCGGCTCCGTCGCCGGCCAGCACATCCCAAGCCGCCGACAAATCGTGCAGCAAGCCGGGTTGATCCGAAGGCGGCAACACCACGGTACAGCCGGCCCGCGCCGCCGCCAGCAGCCCGACCAGCAGCAGGTGTCCGTCGTCGCACCACAGGCCCAGCCGCTTGACCCCGTGGGCGCGCAACCGCCCGGCGAAGGCGCCCGATTGCCGAACCACCCAGCCCCAGGCGATGGCTTGACCATCATGGCGGGCGATGACGGCATCCGCCGGACGGGCGCCGGCCAGGGGAATGCAGTCCGTCATGTCGCCCGCCTTTTCACCCGCTGACGCACCAGCCATTCGACCGCGAACAACAGCCCCATCAGCCCATAGGAAATCAGCCCGGTATAAAGCGCCCACCAGCCCCGGTCCGCCCACAGGGCCAAGGCCAGGGCAATCAGGGCATTGAGGATCAGGAACACGCACCACACCAGCGACACCGTGCGCATATAGGCGATGGCCGCCGGCACCGGGTCGGGCTCGGTGAGGCTGGCGAAGACCTGGACCAGCGATGGCGGCGCCCGCAACGACCAGCCGAAGGCGGCAGCGAAGGCCAAATTCATCATCACCGGATAGGCCAAGGCGGCGAGTTGACCATCCACCACCCCCAACAGGGCGGTGCCGACAAAGGCCAGCACCAGCGGCACCGCCAGGGTACGGGCGATGGCCGTGCCGCGCAGGGCCATGAAGCGCAGGCCGAGCAGCACCAGCACCAGCAGGACGAAAGCCCCCGGCGGCACCCGCCCCATGGCGGCATGGACGACGAACGGATAGGCCACGCCGGCGCCGGCCAACAGGGCCGGGACCAGCATGCCCCGCTTATTCGTTGAACAATTCATAGACGCTATCCACCACGTCGCCGACGGTGCGGACGGTCTTGAACTGCTCGGGCTTGATCTTGCGCCCGGTCAGGTCCTGCAACTTCACCACCAGATCGACGGCGTCGATGCTGTCCAGATCCAGATCCTCGTACAAGCGGGCCTCGGCGGTGATGTTTTCCGGCGCCACCTCGAACATCTCGGTCAGATAGCCGGCCAGGCTGGTGTGGATTTCGTCGCGGGTCATTCCTGGGCGTTCCCTTGCTGGGCGCGGATGAAGGCGGCCAGATTGGCGATGCTGGCGAAGTGGTGGCGCACATCCTCGGTCACCGTGTCGATCTTGATGCCGAAGTTCTTGCGGAGGGCCACCCCCAGTTCCAGGGCGTCGATGGAATCGAGACCCAATCCAGCATCGCCGAACAAAGGTTCGGCGGCGTCGATGTCCTCAGGCGACAGATCCTCCAGCTTCAACGCCTCGACGATCAATGTCTTCAATTGCTGTTCCAACGTGTCCATGACCCAATTTTTCCAGGTAGAAGTTATCCAGATGGGCGACCAGCCGCCGCGCCGCCACCGAACGGATATGGCCGTCGGTGAAATGACCGATGTCGAGCAATTCTCCCACCTCCAGGCAAAAGCGCGAACGCTTTTCCGGCACCCGCCACCACGGATTGCCCTTGTGCAGCACCGGCGGGTCGCAGGTGATGGTCAGCACCTGCACCGGGCAAGCGGCGGTGATGGCCAGATTGGCGAAGCCGCGGTGCAGCTTGGGCCGGGTGCCGGGGATGGTGCGGGTGCCTTCGGGAAAGATGATCAGGTTGAGCCCCGCATGCAGATCGCGGGTGCAGGCGGCGACCAGCTCTTCCGGTTCCAGATCGTTGCGGAGGAAGCCGGCACCGCCCACGGTCAGGCGGTAAAGCGGGTGCCGCCACAGCCCGGCCTTGACGATGCATTGCACCCTTGGCGTCGCCGCGATGATCATCACCACATCCAGCAGCGACGGATGATTGGCGACGATCAGGGCGCCTTGCAGATGACGCAGCCGTTCGCCGCCCTTGATGTCGATGTCGGCGACCCGCAGGGCCGTGATGGCCCTGCAATAAAGCCGGAAGGCCAGATGCATGGCGTAAAGAATGCGACGCTGCCGCACGCTTGGATCGCGGGTGAGCAGATTGACGACCGGAAACACCGTCACCGCCATCAGCGTCCCGCCCAGCCCGATCAGCGACAGGAACAAGGCGGTGCCGAAACCGCGCCACAGCCGGCCAGGATCAAGCCGCATGGGACCACCGCCAAGCATGGCGCCCACCCTGGGCCACGGCTTCGCCATCCTGTTCCAGCACCGACAGGAACGCGCGCGCCGGACACTGACCGGGCTGACCATCCCCGCTTTCCATGTGCATATGGATGACGCGGGCGGCGGGCCAGGATTGCGGCACCAGCAGCGCGGCCAGGGCCAGGGGGAAGGCAGGGCCGTCATCGTCGCTGATCGGGGCATAGATCGGCGGCAAGGCTTCGTCGAAATAGAAAAGTAGGGCGGGAGTTGCTTGTTCGGCGACGAAACAAGCCGCTTCCAGCAGCCCATAACCGAATGAATCGGCGCCGGCAGCCACAGCCGAGTGGCCCTGTCGATTGCCGGTGGCGATGGACAACAGCCCGGCCAAGGCATGATGCACCGCCAAGCTGAATTCAGCCGGCGACACCTCGGCGCTTTCGCTCAGGCTGGTGAGAAGCTCGAAGGTGCGGGCGTATTCGCCATGGCGTGAAGCCAGGATCAGGCGTGGTTGGCAATCGGCGGGCAGGATCGCCCAGGCCGCTTGCAACGCCTTGCGCCCCAAGGGCGAAACCCGCCGCCGCAACAAAGCCGGCAAAGCCGGGCGGGCGGGCGGAACCATACCGCCCACGGCCAGCACATCGGCGTGTCCATCCCAGGCCGCCCAAGCGGCAACGCGCACGCAAACAGACACCACCCTCTCCCCCGGATGCCGGTCCAGCCATTGGACGATCAGGGGTTTAGCACGCAAACGATCCCTAGTCGAACGACATTGCAACCATGAGGAAAAGTCTCCCGTCCGCCCGCATTTCACGCGGTCACCACATCAGTCTATAAATTGGTAGATTTATAGTTGACATGAGTGAGCCGCACGGGCACCTTGGCCACAGATAAATTCATCGGAAGAGATCGACCGACGGCACCACCCGGCGCCTTTTCCAGTCAGATAAGCCTAACTTCCTATAGACTTCTATCTTAGGAGCCGAATGAATGACCTGGTTTCTGATCCAAGACATCAAGCGCGCGGCCATCGCCGCCGCCGCCGCGACCGCCATTGCCGCCGCCATCGCCATCGCCATTCCCGGCGCCCTGGCGGCCGAGCCCAAGACCCTGTTGAACGTGTCCTATGACCCCACCCGCGAGCTTTACCAGGAGTTCAACACGGCCTTCGTCAAGCACTGGAAGACCAGGACCGGCGAGGATTTGAAGATCAACCAATCCCATGGCGGCTCGGGCAAGCAGGCCCGCGGCGTCATCGACGGGCTGGAAGCCGACGTGGTCACCCTTGCTCTCGCCTACGACATCGACGCCATCGCCGAAAAGGCCAAGCTGCTGGAGCCCGATTGGCAGAAGCGTTTGTCCTATAATGCGTCGCCCTATACCTCGACCATCGTCTTCCTGGTCAGGAAGGGCAACCCGAAGACCATCAAGGATTGGGATGACCTGATCCGTTCCGACGTCCAGGTCATCACCCCCAATCCCAAGACCTCGGGCGGGGCGCGCTGGAACCATCTGGCCGCCTGGGGCTATGCCCTCAACAAGTGGAACAATGATCAGGCCAAGGCCGAGGATTTCGTCGGCAAGATCTACAAGAACGTCCCGGTGCTCGATACCGGCGCGCGGGGCTCGCTCACCACCTTCGCCCAGCGTGGCATCGGCGACGTCTTCCTGTCGTGGGAAAATGAAGCCATCCTGGCCAACCGCGAATTCGGCGGCGGCTTCGAGACCGTCATTCCCAGCCTGTCCATCCTGGCCGAGCCGCCGGTGGCGGTGGTCGACAAGGTCGTCGACCGTCGGGGCACCCGCGCCCAGGCCGAGGCCTACCTGAAGTTCCTGTACTCGCCCGAGGGTCAGGAAATCGCCGCCAAGCATCATTACCGTCCGCGCGATCCCGACATCGCCAAGAAGTACGCCTCCGACTTCCCCAATGTGCGGCTGTTCACCATCGACGACGTCTTCGGCGGCTGGGGCAAGGCGCAGAAGGAACATTTCGGCGATGGCGGCATCTTCGACCGCATCCAGGCGAAGAAGTAATGTCGGCCAAGTCCGTTCGCGTCATCCCGGGGTTCTCGGCTACCCTGGGATTGACCATAGGCTATCTGTCGCTGGTGGTGCTGATCCCGCTGGCGGCATTGATCCTGAAAGCCGCCGGCATGACCGCCCAGCAATGGCTGGACACCTTGACCGATGCCAGGGTGCTGGCCTCGTTCCGACTGTCGTTCGGCGGTGCCGCCATCGCCGCCCTGATCAACGGCGTCTTCGGCCTGCTGGTGGCCTGGGTATTGGTGCGCTATCCGTTTCCCGGACGCAAACTGATCGACGCCTTCATCGACCTGCCCTTCGCCCTGCCCACCGCCGTCGCCGGCATCGCCCTGACCGCGCTTTACGCCCCCAACGGCTGGATCGGGCAATTGCTGCCGTTCAAGGTCGCCTTCACCCCCTTGGGCGCCATCATCGCCATGATCTTCATCGGTGTCCCCTTCGTCGTCCGCACGGTCGAGCCGGTGTTGCAGGACGTGGATTCCGAATTGGAGGAAGCCGCCGCCTGTCTGGGCGCCAGCCGGGTGCAGACCTTCCTCCGCGTCATCCTGCCGTCCATCGCCCCGGCGCTTCTGACCGGCATCTCGCTGGCCTTCGCCCGCGCCGTGGGCGAATACGGCTCGATCATCTTCATCGCCGGCAATCTGCCCGGCGTATCGGAAATCGCACCGCTCCTCATCGTCACCAAGCTGGAACAATACGATTACGTCGGCGCCACCGCCATCGCTTGCCTGATGCTGGCGGTGTCCTTCGCCATGCTGCTGGCCATCAACATGCTGCAAAAATGGAACCGCCAACGCCTGGGGGGATTGTCATGAGCCGCGCCGCCACCCGCGACCCCATCCTCGTCCGCTGGCTGCTGATCGCCGTCGCCGTCAGCTTTCTGGCCCTGTTCCTGGTACTGCCGCTGGCCGCCGTGCTGACCGAAGCCTTGCGCAAAGGGGCCGATGCCTATTGGCGCTCCCTGGGCGGCGACGACACCTTGGCCTCCATCCGCCTGACCTTGCTGGTCGCCGGCATCGCCGTGCCCCTCAACCTGGCCTTCGGCCTGGCGGCCAGTTGGGCCATCGCTAAATTCGACTTCGCCGGCAAGGCTTGGCTGATCTCGTTCATCGACCTGCCGTTCTCGGTGTCGCCGGTGATTTCCGGCCTGATCTACGTGCTGTTGTTCGGGGCTCAAAGCGCCTTGGGGCCGTGGCTGATCGAACACGACGTCAAGATCGTCTTCGCCGTGCCCGGTATCGTCCTGGCCACCATTTTCGTCACCTTCCCCTTCGTCGCCCGCGAGTTGATCCCGCTGATGGAGGAACAGGGCCGCGACGAGGAGGAAGCCGCCCTGACCCTGGGCGCCGGCGGCTTGCGCACCTTTTGGGCCATCACCCTGCCCAACGTCAAATGGGGATTGCTGTACGGGGTGCTGCTTTGCAACGCCCGCGCCATGGGTGAGTTCGGCGCCGTTTCCGTGGTGTCGGGCCACATTCGCGGCCTGACCAACACCATGCCCCTGCATGTGGAGATCTTGTACAATGAATATGATTTCGTCGGCGCATTCGCCGTCGCCTCGCTTCTCGCGCTTCTGGCCCTGGTCACCCTTGGCGCCAAAACCACGCTTGAATGGTGGCACCGCGACGAACTCGCCGCCGCAGGCAGGCACTGAAGCCATGATCGACGTCAGCCATCTGTCCAAACGCTTCGGCGGTTTCAACGCCCTCGACGACGTTTCCTTGCGCATCACTCCGGGCAAGCTGGTGGCGCTGTTGGGGCCGTCGGGGTCGGGCAAGACCACGCTGTTGCGCATCCTGGCCGGGCTCGACCACGCCGATGGCGGCGCCGTCCATCTGAACGGCCTGGACGCGTCGTCGCTCAAGACCCGCGACCGCCGCGTCGGCTTCGTCTTCCAGCATTACGCCTTGTTCCGCCACATGAGCGTGGCCGAAAACGTCGCCTTCGGCCTGAAGGTGCGCAAGGGCCCGGACAAGCCCAGCAAGGCCGAGATCAACGACCGCGTCGCCCGCCTGCTCGATCTGGTGCAATTGTCCGGTCTGGCCGGGCGTTATCCGTCGCAATTGTCGGGCGGCCAGCGCCAGCGCGTCGCCCTGGCCCGCGCCTTGGCGGTGGAACCGCGCCTGCTGCTGCTGGATGAACCCTTCGGCGCGCTCGACGCCCAGGTGCGCAAGGATCTGCGCCGCTGGCTTCGGCAATTGCACGACGACATGGGACTGACCTCGGTTTTCGTCACCCACGACCAGGAAGAGGCATTGGAACTGGCCGACGAAGTGGTGGTGATGAGCAAGGGCCGCATCGAGCAGATCGGCACCCCCGCCGACATCTACGACAACCCGGCGACGCCCTTCGTCTTTCAGTTTCTCGGCAACGCCAACCGGCTGGAGGCGCAAGTCCAAAACGGAATCGCCCAGGTGGCCCATTGGCGGGTGCCAGCGCCCGCCATCGCCGACGGCCCGGCTTTGGCCTTCATCCGTCCGCACGAGATCGAGATCGATCCCAGCGGCAATGACGCGGTGATCCGCCATCAGGTGATACTGGGTCCGACGGTGCGCCTGGACCTGCACCTGCCCGGCGGAGCCCACGCCGAAGCGGTGATCGACCGCGACTCCCATGCCCGGCTGGGGCTGGAACCGGGACGTCAGGTCGGCCTGGGAGCCCGCCGGGTGGTGGTTTTCGCCGCACCTTGACGGTGAAGCCGGATTGGTCGAGGCTTGCGGCCATGATTTGCCGCATCGCCTCGCCCCTTCCGTCATGACCGGCAGAACGACCGGCATTTCGTCCGCCGGCGAATTCACCGCCGCGAACCTGGAAGCGGGATTCAACCAAGGTTCAGTCTCCCGCGCCCGTGCCAGCGCCCGGTTGTGCGTCATGGCCACCACCCTGACCAGCATCGGCTTCGCGCCCTTGGACGTGATGATGCTGGATGGCGACACCCTGGCGTTTTTCCTGGGTGACCGCCTGCTGATCGCCCTGTGGTGCCTGGCCGTCATGGTCGCGCTGAGCCGTCCCGCCGATTATGGCCGAGTGGTGACGCTGACTTATGTCCATCAATACGTCTTCTTCACCCTGAACGCGCTGATCTTCAATCATCCGGTGCTGCTGCGTCATGGCGGCGCGCTGATGCCGCTGATCGCCATCACCCTCTTCATGTTCCTGCCCGGCAGCTTCCGCGCCTCGGCCCTGCTCAGCGCCTTCGCCGCCGGCATCAGCCTGCTGTTCTGGGGCGGGTTGCGACCCCAGCCCGAGGCACCGCTGGACCTGGGCATCATCTTCATGCTGACCATCGTCGCCTATGTGGTCGGCGGCCTCGCCCGCAGCCAGTCCGGGCGCATGCAACGCGAGGAATACCTGCATATCGAGCGCGAGCGGCAAACCAACCACACTCTGATGCAGGCGAAAGAGGCGGCCGAGGCCGGGGCGCGGGCCAAGGCCGACTTCCTGGCGGTGATGAGCCACGAAATCCGCACCCCGATGAATGGCGTTTTGGGCATGGTGCGGCTGGTGCTGGAAAGTCCGCTGGCCGAAAACGACCGCAGCCGTCTGCAAACAGCCTGTCATTCCGCCGAGGGTCTGCTGACCATCCTGGACGACATCCTGGACCTGTCCAAATTGGAATCCGGCTCGTTCCGGTTCCATCACGCCCCGTTTCAGCCGCGACCGTTGCTGGCGGGGGTGATCGCCCTGATGGACGTGCGGGCAGCGGAAAAGGGCCTGACCCTGGCCCTGGATGTGGCCCCCGACCTCCCCGATTGGTTGGATGGCGATGGCGGGCGGTTGCGCCAGATCCTGTTCAACCTGATCGGCAACGCCGTCAAGTTCACGCAAGCGGGCGGCGTCACCGTCACCGTCCGCCGCAGCGGCGACGTGTCCGACCGTGTCGGGGTAGAGTTTTCCGTCACCGATACCGGCCCCGGCATCGCCGCCAGTCAACTCTCCCGCCTGTTCCAGCCGTTCAGTCAGGCCGATTCCTCCATCAGCCGGCAGTTCGGCGGCACCGGCCTGGGGCTGGTGATCTGCAAACGGCTGGTCGAAGGCCTGGGCGGCGGCATCGGCGTCGACAGCACCCCCGGCAAGGGCAGCCACTTCTTCTTCCATCTCGACTTCGCCCCGGCGCGGGCGCCGCAAGCCAAGACGGCGGCGGCGAACATGGCCCCGGTACCGCCCTTGACCGTCTTGCTGGCCGAGGACAACCCGGTCAACCAGCACGTCGCCCGGGCCATGCTGGAAAGCGCCGGCCATCACGTCACCGTCGCCGTCGATGGCGCCCGGGCGGTGGAACTGGCGGCGGGCGGTGGTTTCGACCTGATCCTGATGGACATGCAGATGCCCGAGATCGACGGGCTGGAAGCCACCCGCCGCATCCGCGCCCTGCCCGGACGGGCCGGATCGGTTCCGATCATCGCCCTGACCGCCAATGCCCTGCCCGGCGACACCGCCCGCTGTCGCGCCGCCGGCATGAACGGCCATGTGGCCAAGCCCATGGAGCGCGGCACCCTGGAAGCGGCCATGGCCCAGGCCACCGGCACCAATCCTTGCGTCGATCTGTTGCTGGTGGGCGCTGACGGCGATGCCGTGCGCGCCCGGCTGTCGCGCCTGGGCCACCGGGTATTCGGCGCCGCCACCACCTCCATCGCCGCCAATATGCTGGCGGCCCGCCCCTTCGATGCCGTGCTGGTGCTGAGCCCGGAGGATTATGAGTTCCTGCGGGATTTCATCGCGACCCGGCCTCAGCCGCCGACCTTGCACAGGCTGACGGCAGAGACGCTCGACGCCGACGATAGTGCCTTGGCCGCCCACATCGCCAGCCTCGCCAATACCCCGACCCGGTTGGAGGATCTGCTGGGTCGAGACCATATGATCAGGATATGGACCCTGTTCGCCGCCAGTGCGCGGGAATGCCTGACGACGCTGGAGGCCGGACTCGAGGGCGAAGCCCTGCACGCCGTGGCCCACCGTCTCAAGGGCAGCGCCGCCAGCTTGGAATTGACCGCGCTGGCCGACGCCGCCGGCAGAGTGATGCACGGAAATGCATTGGATATAGGCGCGTGCGATGACTTGCGGGCGGCCCTGCAAAAGGCCATTGTATCGGTCGAGGCGAATTTATGCGCAAAAAGCCCCGGAAATTGAGATTCCCTTCCGCCATGACTGCAGCTGATGACCGCCGATACCATTCTTGTCGTTGAAGACGCCCCGGAATCCTTGGAAATGGTTGCCGGCTATCTGGAACAGCAAGGGTATTCATGCCTGCGTGCCGCCACTGGCGCCCAATTGCGCACCGCCTTGCTAAAATCCCAGCCGGCCTTGATCATCCTGGACATCAACCTGCCCGATGCCGACGGCATCGCCTTGGCGCGGGAACTGGATCTGGGCAAGCGCGGCGGCTTGATCTTCCTGACCAGCCGCGACGCCGACGAGGACGAGATCAACGGCCTGGAAGCCGGCGGCGACGATTACATCATCAAGCCGGTCAACCTGCGCACGCTGCTGGCCCGTATCCGCAACGTGCTGCGCCGGTCGGGCGAGTCCATCATCAGCTTCGACGGCTGGACCCTGGATGTGATCCGCCGCGAATTGTTCCGCCCCGATGGCCGGATGCTGGAACTGACCTCGGGCGAATTCAATATCCTGGCCGCCCTGGTGGCCGAGCGTCCGCAACCGCTCAGCCGCGATTTCCTGCTGGACGTCATCAGCAACCGCGACCCGCGCCAGGTCAGCGACCACACCGTCGACACCCTGATCGCCCGCCTGCGCCGCAAGATGCGCGACGGCGACACCGAAGCCCCCATCGTCACCGTGCGCGGCCTGGGATACGCCCTGGCCGGATAGATGTTTGCTCCCGCCGCCCTGTCGCGATACCATGCCGGCAGATCCCGGAACCATCGGAGAAGAAAATGAAGATCGTTCTCGCCGCTGCCGCCGTCGCCCTGCTGGCCGCCTGCTCGTCCCCCTATGAAGCCGCGCTGGAAAACCGCATCACCCCGCGCCCCCAGGCGCCGGTGACCAAGGCCGATACCGCCGCCCTCACCCCCTATGACACCGCCCCCTATTTCAAGGGCAAATAACCTTTCCCCACACGGATGAATGCGTGACGGCGCCGGTGGCGCCGTCTATATTAGGGCAACTTAATTCAAGGATTGCCCCCTTGCCCGTCTATCTTCCCATCGCTGGCCTGTCGGTCAATCTGTACGCGTTGCTGGCCTTGGGCGGCGGTGTCGGCTTTTTGTCGGGGCTGTTCGGTGTGGGCGGCGGCTTTTTGCTGACGCCTTTGCTGATGTTCCTGGGCGTGCCGCCGGCGGTGGCGGTGGCCACCGGCGCCAATCAGGTGGTCGGCGCCAGCGTTTCCGGCCTGATCGCCCATTGGCGGCGGCGCAATGTGGATGTGCGCATGGGCGTGGTGTTGACCATGGGCGGATTCGCCGGATCGGGCCTGGGGGTGATCTTGTTCGGCTGGCTGAAAAGCCTGGGCCAGATCGATCTGGTCATTTCCATCTGCTATGTGGTGTTCCTGGGCTTCATCGGCAGCACCATGGCGGTGGAATCGGTGGGCGCCTTGCTGAAATCGGGCGGCGGCGGCCCCTTGCGCAAGCGCCATCGCCATCCCTGGCATTCGCTGCCGTTCAAGATGCGGTTTCCCCGCTCCGGCCTTTACATCAGCGCCTTGATCCCGGTGGGCGTCGGCGTCTTCGGCGGCGTGCTGGCGGCGCTGATGGGGGTGGGCGGCGGCTTCGTCATGGTGCCGCTGATGATCTATGTGTTGGAAATGCCGACGGCGGTGGTGGTCGGCACCTCGCTGTTGCAGATCATCTTCGTCACCGCCAACGTCACCTTGTTGCAGGCCATCACCACCCAGACGGTGGACGTGGTGCTGATGCTGACCTTGCTGATCGGCGGTGTCATCGGTGCCCAGTTCGGCGCCCGCATCGGCGGCCGCATGCGCGGCGAGCATCTGCGCCTAGCCCTGGCCCTGATCGTGCTGGCGGTATGCCTGCGCCTGGGCTGGGATCTGGCCACCCCGCCGCCTGACATCTACGGGCTGAATTAACCGAACAAATCGGCTTGGCGCGGCGGCGGCTGATCAATGACCGCCACGATCGGCGTTTCCACCACCCGGGGGGCGCCGCCTTGCAGCCAGCGTTCATCGACCAAGAGCGGCATGCGGTCGTGCACAGGGGCGAGGTCGGGGGTGGCCGCGCCGGTCAGGATGACGAATCTGTCGCCGTCATATAGCCCGGCAAAGGACAAAAGCCCACCATCGGTGGGCGCCAACCGCATTTTCACCTTGGCCCCGTCCCATTCCCACCAGGCGCTGGCCGGTACCAGCAGGCGATTGCCCAACAGGCGGCGGAAGGTGGGCTTTTCCCGTACCGTCTCGACCCGGGCATTGATCAACGGGGAGTTGTCCCACTCCACCTTCAATCCCCAGCCCAGCAGGCGGGCGCCGTCCGCCGCCACCACCAAGGCCCGGTCGGTGGGGCGGAACTCGGTGGCATTGGGCCAAGGCGGCGGCACGCGCAGGTGAAACCGCGCCATGATCCCGGCCAAGGGATGGTTCAGTTGGAAGCGGGAACACATTTGCGACCGACCATCAGGAATTCCTTGTTGCCCTCCGGCCCCTTGATCGGGCTGTCGCACAGGCCGATCAGTTCCCAGCCGGGATTGCTGGGCAGCCAGGCGGTGATGCGATCACACACCTCGGCATGCAATTCCGGTTCGCGCACCACGCCGCCCTTGCCGACCCGGCCCTTGCCCACCTCGAATTGCGGCTTGATCAGCGCCACCAGGATGGCGCCGTCGGCGGCCAGATTGAGGGCGGCGGGCAGCACCGTTTCCAGGCCGATGAAGCTGGCGTCGCACACCACCATGTCCACTTGTTCAGGGATTTGCCCGACCGTCAGATAGCGGGCATTGGTGCGCTCCAGCACGATGACGCGGTCGTCGCTGCGCAACTTCCACGCCAATTGCCCGTGGCCGACATCGACGGCATAGACGCGGGCGGCGCCCCGGCTCAGCAGCACATCGGTGAAGCCGCCGGTGGAGGCGCCCACATCCACCGCCACCTTGCCCGTGGGCTCGATGGCGAAGCGATCCAGCGCCTCGACCAGCTTGAGGCCGCCGCGCGACACCCAAGGGTGATCCTGGCCCTTCAACTCGATGACAGCATCCTCGGCCACCTGGGTGCCGGCCTTGTCGATCTTCCTGCCGCCGACGATGACCAGCCCGGCCATGACCAGAGCCTGGGCCCTGGCCCGGCTTTCGGCCAGACCACGATCCACCAGCAATTGATCTATGCGAACGCGTAATCCCATCAGACATAGCCCCATGCGAAAATCGGGTATGGCAATTACCCTTGGCTTCACCGACAATCAATCAAACACTAATAAGGGACGTCCGACGAAACGCAAATGGCTACCATGCTGTTCACGCACCCCGTCTGCCTGAAACACGATACAGGCGACTATCACCCCGAATGCGCCGATCGCCTGAAGGCGGTCCTCGCCGGTCTCGAAACCGAGGAATTCAGCCTGTTGCAGCGCGAGGAAGCGCCCCAGGCCAGCCGTGAACACTTACTGCGCGCCCATTGCCCCCATCACGTCGACCACGTGCTGTCGTCGGTCCCCGAACCGGGTGAGTTTTTCCACATCGATCCCGACACCATCCTGTCGTACCAGTCGGGCGATGCCGCCTTGCGCTCCGCCGGGGCTGGCTGTGCCGCCGTCGATGCGGTGGCGACCAAGCAGGCCCGCAATGCCTTTTGCGCCGTGCGCCCGCCGGGACACCACGCCGAACGCGATGCCGCCATGGGCTTTTGCCTGTTCAATAACGCGGCCATCGCCGCCTTGCACGCCCGCGATGCCCACGGCTTCAAGCGCGTCGCCATCGTCGATTTCGACGTCCATCACGGCAACGGCACCCAGCATATCCTGTGGGACGAACCGGGCATGTTCTATGCCTCGACCCACCAGGAACATGCTTATCCCAATACCGGCCTGGCCGAGGAAACCGGCGGAATCGGTCGCATGGTCAACGTGCCGTTGCCGGCGGGCTGCGCCTCGGACGATTTCCGCCAGGCTTTCGCCGACATGCTGGTCTACAAGCTGCGCGAGTTCGCCCCCGATTTCCTGATCATCTCCGCCGGCTTCGACGCCCATGCCGCCGACCCGCTGGCCCATCTGCGGCTGAAGACCAGCGATTTCAAGTGGGCGACCGAGCAATTGCTGGACGTTGCCGCCGAGACCGCCGACAACCGGGTGGTGTCGGTGCTGGAGGGCGGCTACGACATCGAGGCCCTGGCCGCCTCGGTCAAGGAACATGTGCGCGCCTTGATGGGCATGTAGGGCTGATCGGCTTCGATCAACGGGGATGACAAAGCAAAAGGCCCGGCATTTCCACCGGGCCTTCTTGCTGCCGTCCGGAGAACCGGATCAGCGCGAGTAGAATTCGATGACCAGATTGGGTTCCATCTGGCACGGATAGGGCACGTCCGACAGCTTGGGGGCGCGGATGAAGGTACCCTTCATTTCCTTGTGATCGACTTCCAGATAGTCGGGGACGTCGCGTTCCGGCGACTGCGCCGCTTCCAGGATGATGGCCAGATCCTTGGACTTCTGCTTGACGGTGATGATGTCGCCGTCCTTGACCTGATAGGACGCGATGTTCAGGCGCTTGCCGTTGACGTGGATGTGGCCGTGGTTGATGACCTGACGGGCCTGGAAGGGGCTGACGGCCAGCTTCATGCGATAGACGACGGCGTCCAGGCGGCGCTCCAGCAGACCGATCAGGTTTTCCGAGGTGTCGCCACGGCGGCGCACGGCCTCGTCATACAGCTTGCGGAACTGCTTTTCCGAAATGTTGCCGTAATAGCCCTTCAGCTTCTGCTTGGCCATCAACTGGGTGCCGAAGTCAGAGGGCTTCTTGCGGCGCGCGCCATGCTGGCCGGGCGGGGTTTCCTTACCGCGAGCCAGCGGGCTCTTGCCACGGCCCCACAGATTGACGCCCAGGCGGCGGTTGATCTTGAATTTCGCTTCAATACGCTTGGTCATGGGTCTTCCTTTGGTCCCGGCTGTTGCCGGTTGGGGTTTGTCCCGATAGGCCTGATCCAGTGTCACCTGGGGCGGGACGCGAAGCGCGCCCACATTCTCGGGAAGAAAGGGGCTTTTATACAAACCGCCCCCCCGCTGTCAATGGCGCAGATGCGAATTCAATCAACCGGTTTGCTTGCCTTTGCCGGCCCGCATCCGTAAACTTCCCCCCTTCGTTTGGGAACCCCAGAATAATAAGAGAGACATTGGCGCCATGGCCGACCTGCCGCCCGATATCGCCACGCTCAGTTTCGAGGACGCGCTTTCCGAACTGGATGCCATCGTCCGCAAGCTGGAGACCGGCTCGACCCGGCTTGACGACGCCATCGGCGCCTATGAGCGCGGTGCGTTGCTCAAGCGTCACTGCGAAGCCAAGCTGAAGGAAGCCCAGGCCAAGGTCGACAAGATCGTGCTGGGCGGCGACGGCGCCATCGGGCTTGAACCCGCCGGCATCGAGTGACCCGGCACGTGTCCGACATTCTGCTCCAGGCCTTGGCCGCCAACGCGGCGGCCGTCAATGACGAACTGGCCCACCTGCTGCCGCCGCCCGACGGGCCGGAACGCCGTGTCCACGACGCCATGCGCTATAGTGCATTGGATGGCGGCAAGCGCTTGCGTCCGTTCCTGACCGTGCAGGCGGCGTCGTTGTTCAACGTGTCGCCGGCGGCGGCTTTACGGGTCGGCTGCGCCTTGGAAATGGTGCATTGCTATTCGCTGATCCATGACGATCTGCCGTGCATGGATGACGACGACCTGCGCCGGGGCCGCCCCACCTGCCATCGCCGGTTCGACGAGGCCACCGCGCTTCTGGCCGGCGATGCCCTGCAATCGCGCGCGTTCGAGCTGCTGGCGACCGAGGCCACCCACCCTGATCCGGCCGTCCGCTGCGAATTGGTGTGGCAATTGGCCCATGCCGCCGGGGCCATGGGCATGGTCGGCGGCCAGATGGTCGATTTGCAGGCGGCGCAATTGATCATGGATATGGCCGACATCACCCGCTTGCAGCAAATGAAGACCGGTCGGTTGATCGGTTTCGCCTGCGAGGCCGGGGCCATTCTGGGCAAGGCGCCGTCGTCGCTGCGGCTGGCCTTGAAGAATTATGCCCATGACCTGGGTCTGGCCTTCCAGATCGCCGACGATCTGCTTGACGTGCAAGGCGACGAGGCGCGGGTGGGCAAGAAATTGGGCAAGGATGCCGATGCCGGCAAGGCCACCTTTGTTTCCCTGCTGGGGGTGGAACGCGCCCGTGCCCAGGCTGACATGCTGGTCGAGCAGGCCTGCCGCCATCTCGACCCCTTCGGCGATGCTGCCCATTTGTTGCGGCTGACGGCCCATTACGTCGTCACCCGCAGCGTGTAAGGATATGACCATGAGCGTTTGTCAACGTCTGCTCGACAGCGTCGATTGCCCCGCCGATACCCGCGCCTTCACGCCGGAACAATTGCGCCAGTTGGCCGACGAAGTGCGCCAGGAAATGATCGAGGCGGTGTCCATCACCGGCGGCCATCTGGGCGCCGGCCTGGGCGTGGTCGAACTGACCGTGGCCTTGCATCACGTATTCCAGACCCCGGTCGACAAGCTGATCTGGGACGTGGGGCATCAGTGCTATCCGCACAAGATCCTGACCGGGCGCAAGGATCGCATCCGCACGCTGCGCCAGGGCGGCGGATTGTCGGGCTTCACCAAGCGGTCGGAAAGCGTCTACGACCCGTTCGGTGCCGGCCATTCCTCCACCTCCATTTCCGCTGGATTGGGCATGGCGGTCGGGCGCGACCTCAAGGGCGAGGATTTCAACGTCATCGCCGTGATCGGCGACGGCGCCATGAGCGCCGGCATGGTCTATGAGGCCATGAACAATGCCGGCTCCATGGATTCGCGCCTGGTCGTCATCTTGAACGACAACGACATGTCCATCGCGCCGCCGGTCGGCGCCATGAGCGCCTATCTGTCGCGCCTGCTGTCGTCGCGGCCCTATCTGTCCATCCGCCACTTCGCCAAGGATCTGGCGTCCATGCTGCCGCCGCCCCTGGAGCGCGCGGCCAAGCGGGCCGAGGAATATGCCCGCGGCTTCGTCTCCGGTGGCGGTACGTTGTTCGAGGAACTGGGTTTTTATTATGTCGGCCCCATCGACGGCCACAATTTCGATCACCTGCTGCCGGTGCTGAAGAACGTCCGCGATTCCGAGGACAACAAGCCGGTGCTGATCCATGTGGTGACCAAGAAAGGCCGGGGCTATCCGCCGGCGGAACAGGCCGCCGACAAATATCACGGCGTCGGCAAGTTCGACGTGGTCACCGGCGCCCTGGCCAAGCCCAAGGCCAACGCCCCCAGCTACACCTCGGTGTTCGCCCAGGCCCTGCTGGCCGAGGCCGAGGCAGACGACCGCGTCGTCGCCATTACCGCCGCCATGCCCGCCGGCACCGGCCTGGACAAGTTCGCCGAGCGCTTCCCCAACCGCTGCTTCGACGTGGGCATCGCCGAACAGCACGCGGTGACCTTCGCCGCCGGTCTGGCCTGCGAGGGGTTCAAGCCGTTCTGCGCGCTTTATTCCACCTTCCTGCAACGTGGGTATGACCAGTTGGTGCATGACGTGGTCATCCAGAAGCTGCCGGTGCGCTTCGCCATCGACCGCGCCGGTCTGGTCGGTGCCGATGGCGCTACCCATGCCGGCGCCTTCGATCTGGCCTATCTGGGTTGCCTGCCCGACATCGTGCTGATGAGCCCGGCGGATGAGTTGGAACTGATGCACGCGGTGGCCACCGCCAAGGCCCTGGACGATCGTCCCTCCGCCTTCCGCTATCCGCGTGGCGAGGGGGTGGGGCTGGACCTGCCGGCACGCGGCGAGGTTCTGCCCATCGGCAAGGGCCGCATCGTTCGCGAAGGCAGTCGCGTCGCCCTGCTGTCCCTCGGCACCCGTCTGGGCGAGGCGCTGAAGGCCGCCGAAGACCTGGCGGCGCGCGGCCTCTCCACCACCGTCGCCGATGCCCGCTTCATGAAGCCGCTGGATCAGGAGATGATCCTGCGTCTGGCGCGCGAGCACGAGGTATTGGTGACCATCGAAGAGGGCTCGGTCGGCGGTTTCGGCGCCCAGGTGCTGCATTTCCTCGCCCATTCCGGCGCCCTGGATCGCGGCTTGAAGGTGCGGCCCATGGTGTTGCCCGACGTCTTCCTGGAACACGAAGCGCCGCTCAAGCAATACGATCTGGCCGGGCTCAACGCCCCGCATATCGTCACCTGCGTGCTGTCCGCCCTGGGGCAATCGGCGGCTATGGCCAGCGCCTGATCAGGTTAATGCCAAATATCACACACAAGATTGTGTTCAATGAGATGCTATTCGGCACCCGTTTTGGAAAACCTCCTATGCGGTAATATTGAAACATCAAAAATGAGTGGTATGATATATGACCGATTGCGAGTGGTATGAGGGTGTCGGAAATGGAATTGGATAAACTCCAAGATAGTGCAAGGCGTGCCAGCACCCTGCTGAAGGCCATGAGCAATGAACATCGGCTGATGATCTTGTGCCAGCTTTTGCACGGGGAAAAGTCGGTGGGCGAATTGGAGCGGCTGATCGGTCTATCGCAATCGGCCCTGTCGCAGCATTTGGCGCGCCTGCGCCGTGATACCCTGGTGCAGACCCGCCGCCAGGCCCAGACCATCTATTATTCGCTGTCGGGGGCCGAGGCCAGCGCCGTCATCAACACCTTGTATGGTCTTTATTGCGCCAAGGACAATGGCGGCGCCTGCGCCGCCTAAGTCCGTTCACGGCGAATCCCTAAGCCCGTTCACGGCGAATCAAGGAATGGCGATACGGCGATCCCCTGGACGCCGATGGCGACCTCAAGGCCATGGCGGCGTTTACCCGCAAGGTGATGCCTGGTGGATTGCTGTATCTGACGGTGCCGCTTTACCACGACACCGTTCTGCGGAACGTGAACCGCCAGTACGGACCGTTGCGTCTGCCCTTGCCGTTGTCCCCGTGGACGTTGGTGGACGTCATCTGCGCCCCCAAGGGATTGTTCTTGTCCTACGATCCGCCGACCATCGACGCCCGGGCTTGGAAGCTTTTCTTCGAGTCCCGCTCCGGCGAGGCCCCGGAATGGGTGATGGTCTTGCGTAACGACAAAGCCCCAGTCTGACTATACCGACAACGGGAACTTCAGATAGCTGGTACCGTTGCTTTCCGGCTCGGGCAGGTTGCCGGCGCGGATGTTGACCTGCAACGACGGCAACAGCAATTCCGGCATGTCCAGGGTGGCGTCGCGGCTTTGGCGCAGGGCGACGAATTCCACCTCGCTGATGCCGTCACGCACATGGATGTTGCCGGCTTTTTGCGCGGCGACAGTGGTTTCCCAGGCGATGGCGCGCCCCCCCGGCCCGTAATCATGGCCGACGAACATGCGGGTGTCGGCGGGCAGGTCCAGCAAGCGGCGAACGGATCGATACAGGATGGCGGCGTCGCCACCGGGGAAATCACAGCGCGCCGTACCGAAATCAGGCATGAACAAGGTGTCACCGACGAACACCGCGTCACCGGCCACATAGGCCATGCAGGCCGGCGTATGGCCGGGCACATACAGGGCGGTCAGGGTCAGTTCTTCAAACGTGATCTGGTCGCCATCGGCAAGCAAGCGGTCGAATTGGCTGCCATCACAGGGAAAACCGGGCAGATTGTAGATGGCCGCGAAGGTTTTCTGCACCACGCTGACCTGGTTGCCGATGGCCTTCTTGGCCCCGGTACGACGCGCCAACTCGGCCAGGCCGGTCATGTGGTCGGCATGCACATGGGTGTCCAGGACCCATTCCACTTTCAGCCCGTTGCTATCCAGGAAGGCGCAAACCGTGTCGATGGAGCTGGTCGATACTTTGCCGTCGCGGCGGTCGTAATCCAGTACCGGATCGATCACCACACAGGACGAAGCACCCGGCGCCCGAACCACATAGGTGATGGTCCAGGTGAGGGGATCAAAGAAAGCGGTGACCACGGGGGTAGCGGATGGCGACATGACGGACTCCGATAAGACGGGGCGATTATCGGAGAGATATTGTTATTTGCAAATAGTCTTATATAGCCATACCCCATCCGGCTTGGTGTGGCGATCCAGCCGCCCGGTCTTCACCAGATGGTTCAGATGTGCCACCGTTTCGCCCATGGCGAAGCCGGTCTGGTGGGCGTCCAACGGGCGCGGGAACAGATGCCGCAACGCCTGAAGCGCGGTGACCGGTTCGGCGCAGGCTTTCAGTGCCTTGTCCAGGCGGTCGTCGTGATGGGCCAGCAATTCGTCGGCCCGTTCATGCAGGCCCCTGAACGGCAGTTTGTGCGACGGCAGCACCAGACAATCGGCGGGAAAAGCCGTTTTCAGTCGTTCCAGGCTATCCATGAACTGGCTGAGCGGGTCGGAATCCGGCTCTTGCGGCCAAACGCCGACCACCGGCGAGATGCGTGGCAAAATCTGGTCGCCGGAAATCAGCACGTTCAAATCCGGGCAATACAGGCAGGCATGTTCGGGCGAATGGCCGTTGCCGGTGAACACCTGCCAGACCCGCCCGCCGATGGTCAGGCGATCGCCGTGGCGGATGACCGAAACATTGGCCGGAATCCAGGTGATGCGATCCTTGTAGCCGCCGGACCGTTCGCGCACGCCGTCCAGTAATTCCGGGTCATAGCCGCAGCGACGGTAATGATCGACCTGATTGTCGATATAATCCTCGCCGCCTTCCAGCATCAGCATGCGGCCATAGGTCCATTCGCCGATGGTGGCGGTGAGACGGATGCCGAAGCGCTCGGTCAATGGCCCGGCCAACCCCATGTGGTCGGGGTGGAAATGGGTGCAGATCAGCCGGGTGATCGGCTTGCCACCCAACGGCCCGGCCAGCAGGGCATCCCAATGGGCCAGGGTCTCGTCGTTGCCCACCCCGGTATCCACCACGACCCAGCCGTCGTCATCAGCCAAGGCCCACAGATTGATGTGGTCGAGGGCGAAAGGCAGCGGCATGCGAATCCACAAGATCCCGGGCGCCACTTCGTGCACGCTGGCGGTATCGGGCGGAATGGGAAAGGGATGGTCGAGCTGGACGTAGGTCACGGGGGGCTTTCTCCATATTTTACGCATCAAGATACCGATTTGACGCAATGCGGCAACAGGTTAAATTTGGATCATGAACGACGATCGCAAGCCCACCCTTCGTATCGGCATCGATTTAGGGGGCACAAAAACCGAAGCCATCGCCCTTGACCGTGACAGCGGCATCGAGCTCGACCGCCTGCGGGTGGCCACCGCACGTGGTGATTATGACGGCACCGTCGCCACCATCCGCGATCTGGTGCTGGGGTTGGAAAGCCGGCTGGGCCGGGGCGGCAGCGTCGGTGTCGGCATCCCCGGCACCATCAGTGCCAAGACCGGGCTGGTCAAGAACGCCAATTCCACCTGGCTGATCGGGCGGCCTTTCGACCGCGATCTGGCCACCGCCTTGGCCCGTCCGGTGCGGTTGGCCAACGACGCCGATTGCTTCACCTTGTCCGAGGCCAGCGATGGGGCTGGGCAAGGGGCGGCCATCGTCTTCGGCGTCATCCTGGGCACCGGGGTGGGCGGCGGCGTGGTGGTGCATGGCCGCCTGCTGGCCGGTGCCAACGCCATTGCCGGCGAATGGGGCCACAATCCGCTGCCCTGGCCGCAGGCCGACGAGGGGCCGGGGCATATGTGCTATTGCGGCAAGGCCGGCTGTATCGAGACCTTTCTGTCCGGCCCCGGTCTGGAACGCCAGCACGGCCACGGAATGCGGGTGCCGGATATCCTGGCCTTGGCCGAACGGGGCGACGATCTGGCCGAAGGTGTGCTGACGCGTTACGAGGACCGCTTGGCCCGTGCCCTGGCCGGTGTGATCAACATCCTCGACCCGCAGGTGATCGTGCTGGGCGGCGGTGTCGGCAACATGGCGCGGCTTTACCGCAACGTGCCTCGCTTGTGGGGGGAATACGTGTTCTCGGATGCGGTCGAGACAAGGCTGCTGCCGCCCACGCACGGCGATTCATCCGGCGTGCGCGGGGCGGCCTGGCTGTGGTGATGCATTCGAGGAAAAGTCCCTCGGCCTAGGCTGTAGTGACAATGAAAAGGCCGCGCCCCATACCGGAGCGCGGCCCTTTTTCAACGACGCCGAAGATTACTTGGCGACGGCATTCTGCAGGGCTTCAACCTGCGCCTTCACCGGCTCGAAAGCCTGGGTGAAAACCGACTGGGTCAGCTCGGCGATGTTGCGGCTGTCGGCGACGGCGGCTTCAACGCCTTCCTTCACCAGCTTCTGCTGCAATTCGATGAATTCGGCCGGGTTCTTGACGCCAGCCAAAGCCTGGATGGAAGCGGTCAGCTTCTCGGCGTTCTTGGTGGCCAGAGCCTGGTAAGCCTTGGCCAATTCCTGATAGCCGGCGATGGCGGCGGTGCCGCTCTTGGTCAGGGCTTCGGTGTTGGCCTTGGTGGCAGCGGCGATCTGTTCAAAATTGGCGGTCGACATGATGGCTTCCTTGGGCTGGTGTCGTCTTCGCTGCAATGCAGCATTTAGGCACCATAGCGGTTTCTCACAGGAATGCAATCGAAATGTTGCATTGCAGCAATTCTGACATCTTCGGCAAAGTTACCCACCGTTACCCTCCGTTACCCGGCTGTCGTTGACGCCTTGCGCCAGACCTGCAAGATGGGGACATGAACACATCACGCATCGCCCTCACCGTCGCCATCCTGGCCGCTCTTGCCGGCATCGGCTGGTATGTGGCCGGACGCCAGTCCACCCCCAAGGCCCAGACCGACACCAAGCCCGTGCCGGTGGTCACCGCCCTGGCAACCGAACGGCCCATGCCGGTGCGGGTCGAGGCGGTGGGCAATGTCCAGTCCCTGGCGGTGGTCGCAATCCGCCCCAGGGTCGAGGGCGAGGTGTTGCAGGTCCATATCCGCGAGGGGCAGGAAGTAGCCCAGGGCGACACCTTGTTCACCCTGGATGCCCGCATGGCCGAGGCCAACAAGCGCCAGGCCGAGGCCAATCTGGCCCGCGACAGGGCGCAGCTCGAGCGGGCGCGGGCCGATCTGGTGCGCTATACCGAATTGCTGAAGGCGGGCAGCGCCACCAAACAGAAGGTCGAGCAATCCCAGGCCGAGGCGACCCAGGCCGAGGCGTCCGTCAAATCCGATCTGGCGGCCATCGACAATGCCCGGCTGACCATGGGCTATGCCACCATCAAGGCGCTGGTCCCCGGTCGTACCGGCACCATCAACGCCAAGCTGGGGTCGCTGGCCAAGCCGGGCGATGCGCAATCCATGGTCACCATCACCCAGATGCGGCCCATCAACGTGGCCTTTTCGGTGGCGGAAAGCTATTTGCCGCGCATCCGCGCCGCCATGGAAGCTGGCCCCTTGGAAACGGTGGTGACCTCGACCGCCGATCCTGGCTTGCGGGCGGTGGGGCAACTGAGCTTCATCGATTCGGCCATCGACGCCACCACCGGTACTATCGGGCTGAAAGCCACCTTCGCCAATGACGACACAAGGCTGTGGCCGGGCCAGTTCGTCAACGTCACCCTGACGCTGGGCATCGAGGACAAGGCGCTGACCGTCCCGGCGGAAGCGGTGCAAAGCGGCCAGAACGGCACCTTCATCTTCGTCGTCGACGAACAGGCCAAGACGTCCATCGTCCCGGTCCGCGTCGACCGGGTGCTGGACGGCAGCGCCATCATCACCGACGGATTGAAGCCGGGCGCCAAGGTGGTGACCCAGGGACAGATGCGGCTGGCCCCCGGCCTGACGGTGAGCGAGCGCGCTCCCCAGGCGGACAAGTGACATGAACTTCTCGGAAACCTTCATCCGCCGCCCCATTGCCACGCTGTTGCTGACGCTGGTGCTGGTGTTCGGCGGCATCGTCGGCTGGCGGCAATTGCCGGTGGCCTCGTTGCCCAACGTCGACTTTCCCACCATCAGCGTCTCAGCCAGCCTGTCGGGAGCCAGCCCCGACACCATGGCCTCGTCGGTGGCGGCACCGCTGGAACGCGAGTTTTCCACCATCGCCGGGCTGGAAACCATCACCTCTGCCTCGGGTCAGGGCAACACCTCGATCACCTTGCAATTCGTCCTCGACCGCGACATCGATGCGGCGGCCCAGGACGTGCAGGCGGCCATCACCCGGGCCCAGCGCCGCCTGCCCGAGGAAATGACCACGCCCCCCTCCTTCCGCAAGGTCAACCCGTCGGATGCCCCCGTCGTGCTGCTGGCCCTGTCGTCGCCGACCACGCCCTTGGCCACCTTGGACGATTACGCCCAGACCATCTTGTTGCCCCGGCTGTCGCGGCTGTCGGGCGTCGCCCAGGTGCTGGTCTATGGCAGTCAGAAATTCGCCGTGCGCATCCAGTTGAACCCCGACGCCCTGGCCTCACGGGGCATCGGCGTCGATGAACTGAGCAGCGCCATCAAGGCCGCCAATTCCAATTCGCCGCTGGGGGTGTTGAACGGCCCCAAGCAGCAGCTGACCTTGCAATCCAACGCCCAATTGCCCAATGCGGTGGCCTTCGGCGAACTGGCCATCGCCTGGCGCGATGGCGCCCCGGTGCGCTTGAAGGACGTGGCCAATGTGCTGGATTCGGTCGAGAACAACCGCACCGCCTCGTGGTTCAACGGCACCCGCGCCATCGTCCTGGCGGTGCAGCGCCAGCCCGAGGCCAACACCGTGCAGGTGGTCGACGATGTGCGCGCCCTGATGCCGACCATCAAGGACAGTCTGCCGCCCACCGTCGACGTGCAGGTGATGAACGACCGTTCGCGCTCGATCCGCGACGCCATCGTCGATGTGCAATTCACCTTCGCCATCACCATCGCCCTGGTGGTCATGGTCATCTTCATGTTCCTGCGCCGGCTGTCGGCCACCCTGATCCCGGCCATCGCCATGCCGGTGTCGCTGGTCGCCACCTTGGGCGCCATGTCGCTGTTGGGCTTCTCCCTCGACAACATCTCGCTGCTGGGCCTGACCCTGTCGGTGGGGCTGGTGGTCGACGACGCCATCGTCATGCTGGAAAACATCCAGCGCCATGTGGATGACGGCATGAAGCCGCTCGATGCCGCCCTCAAGGGGGCGCGCGAGATCGGCTTCACCATCGTCTCCATCACCGTATCACTGGTCGCCGTCTTCATCCCCATCCTGCTGATGGGCGGTGTCATCGGTCGCATGTTCCACGAATTCGCCGTGGTGGTGACCCTGGCCATCGGCATTTCCGGCCTGGTATCGCTGACCCTGACCCCGGTCATGTGCGCCCGCTGGCTGCGGCCCGAGCACGACATCAAGGCGGGGCCGGTGGAACGCGAGCTGGAACGGGGTTTCAACGCCCTGCTGGCCTTCTATCAGCGCAGCCTGGATTGGGTGCTGGCCCATGGCCTGTCCATGCTGGGCTTGAGCATCCTGACCGTGATCGCCACGGTGATCTTGTTTCGCGAGGTGCCCAAGGGCTTTTTCCCCACCGAGGATACCGGCCAGATCTTCATCCAGACCGAAGCGGCCCAGGACATTTCCTTCGCCGCCATGGCGGAAGAGCAAAAGCGGATGGCGGCCATCGTCGGCGCTGATCCTTACGTCGCCACCGTCACCTCGGCGGTGGGGGTCTCGGGCCTGTCCAACGCCGCCAATTCCGGCCGCATGTTCGTCAATCTGGCGCCCCGCGACCAGCGCCCCGGTGTCGAGCAGGTCATCGGGCAATTGCGCAAGAAGACGGCGGGCAATCCGGCCATCAGCGTCTTCATCACCCCGGTGCAGACGTTGAACCTGGGTGGGCGGTCGTCGAAAAGCCAGTATCAGTACACGCTGGAAGGCATCAACCAGGCCGAGCTTTACGCCTTCGCCGACCGCCTGACCACCCGGCTGATGGCCGAGCCCTTGGTCCAGGACGTCACCAGCGATTTGCAGGTGAAGAGCCCGCAAGCCCTGGTCGCCGTCAACCGCGACAAGGCGGCGGCCCTGGGCGTGCGCTTGGAAGACGTGCGCAGCGCGCTTTATTCCGCCTATGGCTCGCGCGAGATTTCCACCATCTACGCCACCATCGCCGATTACGCCGTCATCTTGGAAATGGACCCGCGTTTTCAAGGCGATCTGTCGGCCCTGGCCAAGCTGAAGGTACGCTCGACCGAGGGACCGTTGGTGCCCTTGGACGCTCTGGCGGAAATCGGGCGCACCGTCGGGCCGCTGACCATCAACCACCAAAGCCAGTTGCCCGCCGTCACCATCGCCTTCAACCTGGCCCCCGACATCGCCCTGGGTCAGGCCGCCGAGCGCATCCGCGCCATCCAGGCCGAGATGGCCATGCCCGCCGGCATCACCGGCAATTTCGCCGGCACCGCCAAGGTGTTCCAGCAATCCCTCTCCAACCAGGGCATCTTGCTGCTGGCGGCGGTTGTGGTCATCTATGTCATCCTGGGCGTGCTGTATGAAAGCCTGATCCACCCGGTGACCATCCTGTCCGGCCTGCCCTCGGCGGCGGTGGGCGCGTTGGCGACGCTGATGCTGTTCCGCCAGGAATTGTCGGTGATCGCCATGATCGGTATCCTGATGCTGATCGGTATCGTCAAGAAAAACGCCATCATGATGATCGATTTCGCCCTGGAGGCGCAGCGCAACCAGGGGCTTGACCCGCATCAGGCCATCCGTCAGGCCTGTCTGCTGCGCTTTCGCCCGATCATGATGACCACCATGGCCGCCATCATGGGCACCTTGCCCATCGCGCTCGGCCATGGCGCCGCCGCCGAACTGCGCCAGCCTTTGGGCCTGTCGGTGGTCGGCGGGCTGGTGGTCAGCCAGGCGCTGACCCTTTACATCACCCCGGTGCTTTACGTCTGGTTCGAGCGCCTGCGCCGCCGTCTATCCCGCAGCGCACCTTGATTTCTTCACAATTCGGTCGCTTGCTTGCCACCATTGGCTGGCGTACTTCCTTGGCCACACGAGGGACGCCATGACCACCGATCAACACGACGAATTCCATACCTGCCCGGCCTGCAACCAGCGCACCCGCCACCGGGTCAGCCGCGACCGCAAACTGGCCCCGGTGCTGTGGTGCCAACGCTGTTTCCATGTGCACATGGAAGCCGAGACCGACAAACCGGTTGAATCCACCCGTCAGGTGGCTTAGAGGGCGTAAACGTTGGCAAGGGATCAAGCTCTCTTGACTATTTTGTGGGCTGGTGGCGCGGCTGCGTAGACCTTGCCCGTGGTGCCTCCTTGCACTCTTTGGAATGGGATGCACCATCAAATGCCGGGACTAAGCATCTAACCTTGTCAAGACCGTGCATCAACGGTATCTCCTTTGATGGTTCAGGGGAGATACGCGGTCCATGAATGAAGCCAGCGAAGGCAAACACGGCGTCCAGTCCATCGAGATCGGCATGCAGGTCCTGCGGGCCTTGGTCAGTGGTGATCGCGCCATGATGCTGAAGGATATCGCCGCCATCGCCGGCATGCCGGCATCGAAGGCGCACCGCTATCTGGTCAGCCTGATCCGGGCCGGTATGGTCGAGCAGGACCGTGAGACCTCGCTTTACGATCTGGGGCCGCTGGCCCTGCATGTGGGCCTGGCCGCCATCGACCGCCTGGACCGCATTCAGTTGGGCCTGAATGCCATCGCCGAGTTGCGCGACCGCGTCAACGAAACCACCGCGCTATCGGTATGGAGCGAGAACGGACCGGTGATCGTGCGCGGCGAACGCCCGCGCCGCGCCATCACCGTCAACGTCGTCACCGGTACCGCGCTTGAAGTGCTGTCATCGGCGTCGGGCCAGATTTTCGGCGCCTATCTGCCGCGCCGGCAGGTGCAAGGCCTGATCGAAGCCGAACTGGCTGAGGGCCGCGCCCCGGCCAACGCCAATTGCTGGCCGGATATCGAGGCGATGTTCGATCAGGTGCGCCAGAGCGGCATCAGCGCCGTATCCGGCTATCATCTGGTGCCCGGCGTCGAAGCGGTGGGCGCCCCGGTGTTCAACGCTGGCGGCGACATCACGCTCACCATGCTGGTGGTCGGTATCCAGGGCATGTTCGACATGCGCCCCGACGGTCAGGTGGTGCGCGAGCTCAAGCAATCGGCCAACCTGCTGTCGGAGCGGTTGGGCAGCGCACAGCGCATCTGACGCCCCCGTCACTGTTCCAGACGGATAAAACCAGCAGCAACGCGGATGCCCGCTTCGCCCCGGCAAATCAAGGATCACACCCGCTTACCCGCCGGCATTTTCGGCTTGGGCAGGCTGGTCAGCCATTTGGTCAGGTTTTGCCGCGCCTTGGTCACCCGCCCCACGTCGGCCAGACGGCGATCAAGGAAGGCCCAGGTATCGGCGCAATCCTCCGACGCATCGTCCAACCAATAGAGCAAGGTGGCGGCATAGACGGCGGTCAGGGTGGCGCGGCGGGTGTACCAGGAAAAATCGCTGGAGGTATCGCCCGCCGCCCGCCACATGGTGTCGACGGTGCGCGCCGTCGCCTTGGCGGCGATCAGGGCATGGGCGGGCAGGGCCAGCAGCGACAGCGCCCGGCGCAGCGCCTCGCGGTGCGGCGCCCAGCGGGTCAGGCGGGCGCGGATCAGCGTCTTGATGCGGTCGGGGGTCTTCAGCGCCGCCAAGCCCGGATCCAGGCAATCGGCCAGCATCAGTCGGTCGCCCAGATCGGCGAAATGGGCCACCGCCTCGACCGGACCGCCCATGAAGGCGCGTTCGGCCAGGGAAACCTCCAGATCAAGATCCAACGCGGCCAGGGTCAACGTCTTGGCGGTCCAGCCGTCGAAAACCGCGTGCGGCAGCGCGGCGACGACCAGGCGATCACGAATATCTTGGAAGTCCATGGCTTTGGCCCTCATATACGGTCCAGAATACCTAGCTCAGTTAGGCGCCCGCGTCGAGAACATCAAGATGATGTGTAAATCTCTTTTCAAAGGCAATACACTGTGCTATCAGATCGCCCTCCCGGACGGCATGGGGTGCCGTGCGTCGGATTTCTATTCAGCGTAGAGGAGCTGTGAAGAAACGTGCAAGTTCTCGTCCGTGACAACAACGTCGACCAGGCCCTGAAGGCCCTCAAGAAGAAGATGCAGCGCGAAGGCGTCTTCCGTGAAATGAAGCTGCGCCGCAACTACGAGAAGCCCTCGGAAAAGCGCGCTCGCGAGAAGGCCGAGGCCGTGCGCCGCGCCCGCAAGCTGGAGCGCAAGCGCCTGGAGCGTGAAGGCTTCTAATGGTTTGCCGCCGCGATTGACGGCGGCCCTTGGCGAGCCTCCTCTACCCCTGCGCCACATGAAAATGTCGGCGCGGGACGCAAGAGCTGACCAAAGTCAATTGCACCGGGGCGCCGCGATGGCAATGTCGCGGCGCTCTTGGCGTCAGGCCGCAGGCGTGCCCGGAAATCTCCCCCTGTCCCCCGTCTCCCGGCATGCCGACGGACACCGCGCCAAGAGCGCTTTATCCACCCCGAATCAGCGCAGCCTATAAATTAGGCATTCGTATATGTCCGGGCCGTATGCAATTTTTTTATGCACATTGAAATCATCCCGTGCTATGGATGCTGCAACGCACACACTGCGCACGAGGATAAAATGGCAACAATCGAACATCTGCTGGAAATCACCGGGAACGTCGCCGCTGTCACCGATCAAAAGATCGACCGTATCCACGGCATCACCCGTAGATCCCGGATGTTGGCATTGAATGCCTCGATCGAAGCCCAGCGCGTCGGCCAGATGGGTCGTGGCTTCGCCGTGGTCGCCGACGAGGTGAAGGCGATTTCCACCGAAATCGCCGAACTGACCGATTCGTTGCGTGGTGAATTGCGCGGCAAGCTGGACAGCCTGTCGGGCTTTGGCCGCGCCCTGGCCGAGGAAGTGCGTCAGGTCCGCGGCGAGCGTCTGGCCGATCTGGCCCATAACGCCGTGGAAATCGCCGACCGCAATCTGTACGAACGCTCGTGCGACGTGCGCTGGTGGGCCACCGATTCCGCCATGGTCGATTGCCTGATGGACCCGGCCAAGGCCGGCCACGCCTGCAAGCGCCTGGGCGTCATCCTCGATTCCTATACCGTCTATCTGGATTTGTGGGTCGCCGATGCCTCGGGCCGGGTCATCGCCAATGGCCGGAGCGGCCGTTACCCTAACGCCATCGGTACCGACGTGTCGCGTCAACCCTGGTTCCGCGACGCCATGGCCACCCAAAGCGGCAATGACTTCGCCGTCGCCGATATCAACCGCGAAGGCGGCCTGGGCGGCGCCCTGGTCGCCACCTATGCCACCGCCATCCGCGAAGGCGGCGAGGCCGACGGCGCCCCCATCGGCGCCCTGGGCATCTTTTTCGACTGGGAGGCCCAGGCCCAGACCATCGTCGACGGCGTCCGCCTGTCGCCGCAGGAACGGCAGAAAAGCCGCTGCCTGCTGATCGACCGCGACCACCGCATCATCGCCGATTCGGCCCGGCGCGGCCTGCTGGTGGAAAAGTTTCCGCTGCGCACCAAACTGGGCGACCGCGGCTGCTATCAGGACATTGACGGCACCTTGGTCGCCTATGCCCTGACCCCGGGTTATGAAACCTATGCCGGCCTGGGCTGGTACGGCGTCATCATCCAGGAAGAATAGGCGACAGCAAACCACCAACAAAAAAGGCGCCGGAGAGTTTCCTCTCCGGCGCCGTCTTTTTGTGCAGCCCCCTTATCATACCGCCCGGCCAATGAAATGACCCATTGGGCCATTTCATGCCGAGACGGCGAGGCTCAAACGCCGCTGTGTGCGGAGCACACGTCTGCGACTCCAGGCTTGCCGG
Source organism: Stygiobacter sp. (assembly GCA_006218045.1). GTDB lineage: Bacteria > Pseudomonadota > Alphaproteobacteria > Rhodospirillales > Magnetospirillaceae > Magnetospirillum. The sequence continues at coordinate 345,209 of VBWB01000001.1, read as the reverse complement.
TCGATTGATGCGCCTTCGGCGCGTCAAATGAAACGTCGACCGGCATCACCCCAGGGCGCTACAGATTTCCTCGGTGACCTTCTTGGCGTCGCCGAACAGCATCATGGTGTTGGGACGGAAGAACAGTTCGTTGTCGACGCCGGCATAGCCCGAGGCCATGGAGCGCTTGATGAACAGAACCGTCTTGGCCTTTTCCACGTCCAGGATGGGCATGCCGTAGATGGGCGATGCCGTGTCGGTCTTGGCCGCCGGGTTGGTGACGTCGTTGGCGCCGATGACGAAGGCCACGTCGGCGGTGCCGAATTCGTGGTTGATCTCTTCCAACTCGAAGACTTCGTCATAGGGGACATTGGCTTCGGCCAGCAGCACGTTCATGTGGCCGGGCATGCGTCCGGCGACGGGATGGATGGCGTAACGCACGTCCACACCCTCGGCCTTCAGCATGTCGCCCATTTCCCGAAGCGCGTGCTGGGCCTGGGCCACCGCCATGCCGTAACCGGGCACGATGATGACCTTGGACGAGTTCTTCATGATGAAGGCGGCGTCGTCGGCCGAGCCGGCCTTGACCGCCCTGTCGCCGCCGGCACCACCGGCACCCGCCGGACCCGCCACCTCGCCGCCGAAGCCGCCGAGGATGACGTTGAAGATGGACCGGTTCATGCCCTTGCACATGATGTAGGACAGGATGGCGCCCGACGAACCGACCAAGGCGCCGACGATGATCAAGAGCGGGTTGCCCAAGGTGAAGCCGATACCAGCCGCCGCCCAGCCCGAATAGGAATTGAGCATGGAGACGACGACCGGCATGTCGGCGCCGCCGATGGGCAGGATCAGCAGGAAGCCCAAGGCCAGGGCGATCAGGGTGATCAGCACGAATAACGGCACCGAGCCACCCGACACCGAGAACAGACCGATCAGCACCACCATGGCGATGCCGAGCACGGCGTTCAGCTTGTGTTGCAGCGGGAAGACCAGCGGCTTGCCGCTGACCAGGCCTTGCAGCTTGCCGAAAGCCACCAGCGAACCGGTGAAGGTGATGGCACCGATGGCCACGCCCAGGCTCATTTCAATGAGCGAGGCGGTCTTGATGCCGCTGCCCGAGCCGATGATGCCGAAGGCTTCCGGCGCAGACAAGGCGGCCCCGGCCACGAACACCGCGGCCAGACCGACCAGCGAGTGAAACGCCGCCACCAATTGCGGCAACGCCGTCATCTCGATCTTCTTGGCGACGATGGTGCCGATGGCGCCACCGATCAGCAGCCCCAGCGGGATCAGGATGTAAGACGTGTCCGGCGTCAGGATGGTGGTGACGATGGCGATGGCCATGCCGACCATGCCCCACATGTTGCCGCCGCGCGACGTTTCCGGGCTGGACAGGCCACGGAGCGCCATGATCATGCAGATGGCAGCAACGAGATACGCGAATTGCGTCAGGCTTGCAGACACGGTCGCCCCCTTATTTCTGCTTCTTTTTGAACATGGACAGCATGCGCTGGGTGACGATGAAGCCACCGAAGATATTCACCGAGGCCAGGATCACCGCGAAGAACCCCAGCACCTTGGCGGCCATGCCGTCGGTGGAGGTGGCGATCAGGGCGCCGACGATGATGACCGACGACACCGCGTTGGTCACCGCCATCAAGGGCGAATGCAGGGCCGGCGTCACCCGCCAGACCACGTAATAGCCGACAAAGCAGGCCAGCACGAAAATGGTCAGCAGGCTGACGAAGCCGACGCCGCCATCCACGGGCGAAACCGACAATTGGGTGGCCTGCTGGGCCAGCAGCGCCGCTTTCGCGGCCATCTCCTGGGCGTCGGTGGCGAGCTTGGCCGCGCCCTCGACAATATCTTTGGGATCCATGTCCGGGTTCCTCCTTAGCCGACCAACGCCGGGTGCACGACCTGACCGTCACGGGTGACGCAAGACCCCTTCAGGATCTCGTCGTCCCAGTTGAAGGCCAAAGTCTTGTTTTCCTTGTCCACCAAGGGCGTGATGAAGTTCAACAGGTTCTTGGCGAACAGGGCCGAGGCATCCACCGCCAGCCGCGCCGGCACGTTGCCGTGACCGACCAGGGTGACACCGTGCTTTTCCACCACCTGATCGAACTCGGACAGCGGGCAATTGCCGCCCATCTCCACCGCCAGATCGACGATGACCGAGCCGGGACGCATGCCCTTGACCATGTCCTCGGTGATCAGCACCGGGGCCGGCTTGCCGGGGATCAGCGCGGTGCAGATGGCGATGTCGGTCTTGGCCAGCACCTCGGCGATCTTGGCCGCCTGCTTGGCCTTGTAATCCTCGCTCATTTCCTTGGCGTAGCCGCCGGCGGTCTCGGCGTCCTTGGTCGCTTCGGGGTCCACTTCGACGAACTTGCCGCCCAGGGACTGCACCTGCTCCTTCACCGCCGGGCGGACGTCGAAGGCATAGACCACGCCGCCCAGACGCTTGGCGGTGGCGATGGCCTGCAGGCCGGCGACACCGGCCCCCAGGATCAGGAAACGGGCCGGGGCCACCGTACCGGCGGCGGTCATCATCATGGGGACGGCCCGCTTGAACACGTGCACGCCGTCCAGCACCGCCTTGTAGCCGGCCAGATTGGCCTGCGACGACAGGATGTCCATGCTTTGGGCGCGGGTGATGCGCGGCACCAGCTCCATGGCGAAGGCGGTGACCTTGCGGGCCGCCAGCTTCTCCACCATGTCCTTGTTGGTCAGCGCCGACAGACCGGCGATCAGCACCGCGCCTTCGCGCATCATGCCGATTTCGTCATCGGTGGGGCGCGCGATCTTCAGCACCACATCGGCGTCGAAGGCGGCCTGGGCATCGGCGGCGATAGTGGCCCCGGCCTCGGCATAAACCGCGTCGGCGATGGAGGCGCCGCTGCCGGCACCCGCTTCGATCTGCACCTCGAAGCCCATCTGGACGTATTTCTTCACCGTATCGGGCGAGGCGGCCACCCGGGTTTCCCCCGCGCGACGCTCCTTCGGTATGGCGATCTTCATGTTCTTTCCCCTGCTTAAAGAGACGGGCCGCTCTATATTAGAAAGGCAGGATGCACGGCTTGCGCCACGCTGCCAAGGGTGTTCAGGAAATTTTATATATCATGACGTCCTTGGCCCTGTCTTTTTATTGCGCTGCATCAGGCATATCCGAACTAAAGATTCCCCTGCTGCGCTTTTGTGCGGCGCACCATGGTGATTGCCTACACGACATTGACGGCTTAGGCGAGCCCCTGTTCGCCACTTATGACCTCTGAGTAGTTGACACGGGCAGATCATCCCCGCCCATGCGGGTGGGATGTGAAGCCGGTTCCCCTGCGTTACAGTGGCGACCCATGGAAAAACAGTACTCCAAACCGGGGCGAGGCGGCATGACAATCCTCAGGCAATGGCCATGACCGGCAAGGCAAGGGCCAAGATGCGGGCGGCCGCCATCGGCGCTGTCGCCCTGGTGCTGGCCATCCTTGCCCTGCTGCTGGTGCCGCAGGCGCGGACCCGGCTGGACCATCTGGCTTTCGACACCCTGCAAAACCTGTGGCCGCGCCCCTATGTGCCGGTGCCGGTCCGCATCGTCGATATCGACGAGGATTCCCTGGCCCGGCTGGGGCAATGGCCGTGGCCGCGCCACTCTCTGGCGGCTTTGGTGGAAAATTTGCGCGCCGCCGGAGCCGCTGCCATCGCCCTCGATATCATCCTGGCCGAGCCCGACCGCACCGCGCCCACCCGTGTCTCGGCCGATTGGCCGCTGTCGCCGGCCATGCGTCAGACCATCCAGACCCTGCCCGACCCCGATGCGGTACTGGCTGCGGCAATCGCCGGCGGCAGTGTTGTCACCGGCTTCGCCGCCAGCAGCGTGGTTACCGGCTTCGCCGGCGGCCATCAGCCGGCGGGGGAGCAAAGCCCGGCCAAGGCCCGCTTCATCTTTTCCGGCCCCGATCCGCTGGCCGCCCTGCCTGATCTGGGCCAGGGCGTACGCTCGTTGCCCGCCTTGGAACAGGCCGCCGCCGGCACCGGCGCCGTCGCCTTCACCGCCGATGGCGACGGCATCATCCGCCGGGTGCCGCTGATCGTCCGCCTGGGCGAGCAATTGCACCCGTCCCTGGCCCTGGAAGCCCTGCGCGTCGCCACCGGCAAGCGCAACATCCTGGTCAAGTCGGCGGAGGAAACCGGGGCACTGACCCAATTGGCCCTGGGCCCCTTGCAAATCCCGGTGGATGCGCAGGGATCGGTGCATCTGCACTACACCAGACCGCAAGCCGATCGCTTCGTCCCCGCCTGGAAGGTGTTGGACGGCAGCGCCGATACCCGCGCCCTTGACGGCCACGTGGTCTTCGTCGGCGCCTCGGCCAAGGGCTTGCTGGATTTGCGCCTGACCCCGCATGGCGACATCGTCCCTGGTGTGCTCATGCATGCCGAGGTGGCGGAAGCGGCACAACTGGGCGCCCTGCCCCAGCGGCCCGATTGGATGGAAGGGGCGGAAACCCTGCTGGCGGTGATCACCGGCCTGATCCTGATCGCCGCCGCCGCCTGGATGGCGCCCCTGGCCGGGGCCCTGACCACCCTGGCCGTCGCCCTGCTGTCGCTGGGCCTGACCGCCCTATTGTTCCTGGACATGCGGCTGTTGGCCGACCCGCTGCCGGCCCTGGCCGCCGCCATCCTTGCCCATGGCATCACCGCCCTGGTCCGCCATCGCCAGGATCAGGCGGAACGCGCCTTCATCCGCGGCGCCTTCGCCCGCTATATCTCGCCCAATCTGGTGCGCCATCTGCTGGACAACCCGCAATCGCTGGCGGTGGGCGGCGAACGCCGCGAATGTTCCTTCGTCATGACCGACCTGGCCGGCTTCACCACCTTGGTGGAAAAATCCGACCCGGCCACCTTGCTGCACGTGCTGAACGGTTATATCGACGGCATGGTCAGGATCGCCTTCACTCATCAGGGCACGCTGGACCGCATCGTCGGCGACGCGGTAGCGGTGATGTTCTCGGCCCCGGTGATGCAACCCGACCACGCCGCCCGCGCCGTGGCCTGCGCCCTGGAAATGGATTCCTTCAGCCGCGCCTATGTCATTCGCATGCGGGAACAGGGCCATGCCTTGGGGCTAACCCGCATCGGCGTCAATACCGGCATGGTCACCATCGGCAATGTGGGCGGCGGCAGCATTTCCGATTACCGCGCCCTGGGCGACGCGGTCAACGCGGCGGCCCGGCTGGAAACCGTCAACCGCCACCTGGGCACCCATATCTGCGTCGCTGGCAGTACGGCGGAACTATGCCCGGATTTCCATGGCCGTCCGGTGGGCGAACTGGTGCTGAAAGGCAAAAGCGAAGCCACCTTGGCCTTCGAGCCGCTGCCCGCCGGCAGCGATGCCCAAGCCTATCTGGCCGCCTATGCGCTGATGGCGGCGGGCGACACGGCGGCGGCATTGCTCGCTTTCGCCCCCTTGGCCGACGGCGACCCACTGGCGGCGTTTCATCTGAAGCGGTTGCACGCGGGGGAAAGTGGTGTGCGGGTGGTATTGGCGGAGAAATAGACCCGGCAGCCGTCAGTACAGGCGGGAAAAACCAGCAGCAACACGGATGGACGCTGGCGAGCCTGTGAATTTATTGACGTCTCCACCTTGTCACCCCGTCATACCCGCGCAGGCGGGTATCCAGGAGTCGCGAAAAAGGTTGTGGTGCACACTCTGGACTCCCGCTTTCGCGGGAGTGACGGCAGAAGGGAGCGGATAAACTCACACGCTCTGGCGCGGGCATCCGCGTTCATCCGTGTTGCGGCTGGTTCTTTCCACTCACGACAACGCCACGGGGAGACCTACCGTACCGTCACTTCCACCCGGCGGTTCTTGGCCTCGCCCTTGCCCTTGGCTTCCGGCACCAGCAGGTTGCTTTGGCCGTGGCTGGTCACCTCGATCATCCTCGGTTCGATACCCAAAGCGGTGACCATGGATTGCACTTCCTTGGCCCGGCGCAGCCCCAGTTCATAATTGTACTTGGCGTCGCCCACCCCATCGGTATGGCCGATGATCGACAGATCGGGGGCCGGACGCGCCTTGACCTCGTCCAGCACCGACGGCAGCAACGCCTTCGATTCCGGCGTCAGGTCGGTGGACTGGAACTGGAAATAAAGCAAAAAGGATTTGGGCGTGCGCGGCTGCGCCTTGATGGCCTGACCGAAGCGATCCTGAATGTCCTTTTCCGAAAGGGCGAACACGTCCGCCGGCTTGGCATCGGCGCGGTCGGCGCCGGTGCCGCTGCCGGGGGTGGCCACCACCTGGGTGCCGGCCTGGTTGGTCCAGGTGACGGCGCTGCCGGGATGATCGGGCTGGTCCAGCAGCACCACATAAGCCGCCGGGCGGGCGCAACCGGCCAACAGGGTGACCACGGCCAGGGCGGCAAGGATACGGGGCATGTTCGTCATTCTTCCACACTGACCACGAAACGGGTGCCGCGCACGCCGATGGTGCCCGACTTGGTCACCACCGATACTTTCTCGGGCGCCAGCTTGGCGATGGTTCCCGACGTCATCATCATGGTGCCCCGCGCCACCGAGGTGACCAGCTTCATGCTGCCCGCCGCCGGCTCGAAGTCGAATTCGTCCAGACCCATGCTGGTGCGCGGCCCCACCGACAGCGTGGTGTTGTCGCGGAGCGTCAGGCCGACGCTGCCGTCATTGCCGGTAACGATGGCATCGCTTTGTTCCAACGCCAGCCCCGGCGCCGCCGTGACGCTTTGGCCGCCGCGCTCTACATGGGCCTCGCCCGTCACCGTCTTGATGGTCCCGACCGAGCCGGCCCAGGCCGGAGCCGCCAGCATCAGCGCGGCGACCGCGCATCCCATTCGCCAAACCATGCGCCTATTCCTTTCCGGTTGATTCAAACCGCCTCGCCATCATTGGACATCGACAGTATCATGGGCGGCTCAATCTGGGGAACGATCCATGAGCGAAACCAGCGTCATGCTGCCGGGTACCTTGTTCGACCGCTATCGGGTGCAATCCAGCGAGGTCGATTGCGGCATCATCCACGCCCACTGCCAGGACTCCAAGTCGGACCGGCAGGTGGTGATCTACGGCATCCCCAAGGATCTGCTCAGCCATCCCGGCACCGGCTATGGCCCCGACCTGCTGAAGGCGGATGTCGATCAGGCCCGCACCACCACCCATCCCAGCGTCTTGCAGGCGGAAGATCTGTTGCACGACGACCACCGCCTCTACGTGGTGTCGGAACCGCCCGACGGCCTGCCCTTGAGCCGCCTGCCCAAGCGGGTGGAGAACATCAGCTCGGCCTTTGCCGTCTCGGCCATGGTGCGGCTGTTGTCGTTGTTCGAGCTCAGTCAGCGCATCGGCCAGACCGGCCTGTGTCTGTCGCCGTCGGAAGCCTATCTGTCGCCCAAGGGCGTCCTCAAGGTCGAGAACTTCGCCACCGCCCGCCTGCTGCACGTGGCCCGGTCGATCCAGTCCAGCAACGGCGCCGGCAAATTGCTGGGCTCGTTCGGCGCCTTCCGCGAACCGGCCTTGTGCCGCGCCGACGACGCCGAACGGGCGGCGGTGATGATCGAGACCCTGGCCGAACTGCCCGCCGACGAATCCCTGCGCCCCATGGCGCTGCGCATCGCCGGCAATTTGCGCAATACCTCGAGCATGGGCAACGCCATCGCCGACGCGGTGGAACAGATGCGCGCCGTCCAGGCGGCGATCACCGGCAAGCCGCAGATCACCACCGCCGGTCCGGCCACCCACAATCGCCGCACGTTGCGACCGGGGGAATACCTGTTCCACCAAGGCGATGCCTGCAACGGCGAATGCTATGTGCTGGATGACGGGCTGGTGCAGATATCCAAGACCACCCCGGACGGGCGCGAGCTGTATCTGGACCTGTCCAAGCCCGGCGACATCATCGGCGAGATGGCAGTGCTGGACGACCGCCCGCGCATGGCCTCGGCCCAGATCCTGGAGCCGTCGGAAGTGGTGGTGATCAAGGGGGCGGAATTCCTGGCCCGGCTGGAAAAAAGCGACATCATCGCCGTCAAGCTGCTGGAAGTGATGGCGGCGCGCATCCGCTATCAATCCGGCGAGATCGCCCGCCTCAAGACCATGCTGGGGGCGAAGGCGTAGCCCGGGGAAAAGTCCCTCGCTTTTTCCCCGTTGATTTAAATTGAGAAAAATAGGCTTGGGGCGGCCCTGCGCCTATTTTTCGCCTTTACGTTTTACCGCCTTTGCGGGGCGAAGGCGGGAGAAAGACCGAAACCCGCGCGGAAAGCTTGCTTGAGCACGGGTTTTCATCGCAGAAACCGGGGAAAAGTACACCGAGGCGAAGCTGAGGGACTTTTCCCCGATCAAATGATCACATGGCTTCCAGCTCGTCGATGAAGCCGACCACCACGTCGAGACCCTGACGCCAGAAGGCCGGATCGCCGGCATCAAGGCCGAACGGGGCCAGCAAATCCTGGTGCCGTTTGGTGCCGCCGGCACGCAGCATGTCCAGGTACTTTTCGGCGAAGTGCGGCGCGCCATTGCGATAGACCGAATAAAGCGAATTGACCAGACAATCGCCGAAGGCATAGGCGTAGACATAAAACGGCGTGTGGACGAAGTGCGGGATATAGGTCCAGAACGACTTGTAGCCGTCATCGAAGCGCAGGGCCGGCCCCAGGCTCTCCACCTGCACCTGCATCCACAATTCGCCGATGCGGTCGGGCGACAGCTCGCCACGGCGGCGTTCATCGTGAACCAGACACTCGAACTGGTAGAACGCCACCTGGCGCACCACCGTGTTCAACATGTCTTCCACCTTGCCGGCCAGCATGGCCTTGCGCCGCGCCGGCTCGGTCTCCTTGGCCAGCATGGACTGGAAGGTCAGCATCTCGCCGAACACCGAGGCGGTTTCCGCCAGGGTCAGGGGGGTGTCGGCCATCAATCCGCCCTGGCCGGCGGCCAGCAGCTGATGGACGCCGTGACCCAACTCGTGCGCCAGGGTCATGATGTCGCGCACCTTGCCCTGGTAATTGACCAGCAGATAGGGATGGGCGGTGGTGACGGTGGGATGGGCGAAGGCGCCGGGCGACTTGCCCGGACGGACCGGGGCGTCGATCCAGTTGCCGTCGAAGAAGCGCTTGCCCAATGCCGCCATGTCGGGGCTGAAGGCGCCATAGGCGTCCAACACGCTGTCGCGCGCCTGTTCCCAGCTATAGGTACGGTCGGCGGCGTCGGGAAGCGGCGCGTTGCGGTCCCAGTAATCCAGCTGATCGACGCCGAACCACTTGGCCTTCAGGGCATAATAGCGGTGCGACAACTGGCCGTAACAGCCCTTGACGGCGGCGGCCAGGGCGTCGACCACCTCGTCCTCCACCTGATTGGACAGGTTGCGATAGGATTGCGGACGGGCGTATTTGCGCCACTTGTCCTCGATCTCCTTGTCCTTGACCAAGGTGTTGGTGATCAGGGCGAACAGGCCAGTGTTCTCGGTCAGCACCTGGCCCAGGGTCTCGGCCGCGGCCTTGCGCTTGGCCGGGTCGCGGTCGCTCATCAGGTGCAGCGCCTCGGCCGAGGTCAGCATCTTGCCGTCGAGCGGAAAGCGCAGCCGCGCCATGGTTTCGTCGAACAGGCGGTTCCAGGCCGACCGCCCGGCCACCGATTTGTCATGCAGCAGGCGCTCGACCTCGTCCGACAATTGATGCGGGCGGAACACCCGGACATCGCGCAGCCAGGGGCCGTAATGAGCGGCCTTGGTCGATGTCAGCTTGTCTTCCAGCACGCTGTCGTCAAGGCGGTTGATTTCCAGGGTGAAGAACAAGGTGTGCGCCGAAATGTCGGTGATGCGTTCGTGGATACCCTGGTGAAAGCGCCCGCGTTCCGGGTCGGTCTGGTCGCCGGCATAGTAGAGTTGGGCATAGGACATGGCCCGGTACATGATTTCACCCAGGCTTTCATATTCGGCGATGGCATCGCCGAAAGCGTCGCCGGACATCTCGGCCAACTTGCCGTCGTAGCGCTGGCTGAATGCCTTGGCCGCCGCCTCCGCCTTGTCCAGATCGGCGGCCAGTTCGGCTGAATCCGGGGCCGGGTACAGGTCGGTCAGATCCCATTCGGGCAGATTGCCCAGATCGGCGGCGATATTCTTGGTGCTCATCCAGTGACTCCTGTCCCGGTTGGGATTATCAGTAAAGGCAACGTGCCCCTATAAGATGGCGCGAAACGGCGCGGATCAAGTGCCAATGGGAGGAATCATGCCCGTCGATCTCGCAACCTGTCCCAGCATCCCGGCCATGGTTCTGGATCAGGCCGACAGCTTGGGCGATCGGCCCTTGCTGGGGGCCAAGCGTGACGGCGCCTGGCACTATCTGTCGTGGCGCCAGACCGTTGACGCCGCCCTGTCCCTGGCCGGTGGGCTGGTCCGCCTGGGGCTGGAACCCGGCGACCGCGTCATGCTGGTGTCGGAAAACCGGCCCGAATGGGCCATCGCCGATCTGGCCATCATGATCGCCGGCGGCATCACCGTGCCGGCCTACGTCACCAACACCGCCGACGATCACCGCCACATCCTGGAAAACGTCCAGGCCCGGCTGGTCGTCGTCTCGACCCTGGCCCTGGTCGAGCGGGTGATGGCGGTGGCGGCCAGGGCCAGCCAGCCGCCCACCCTGATCTGCCTGGAGCCGCCGCGTCTGGCCCAAGCCCCCGGCTTCGCCGTACTGGAGTGGCAACAGGTGCTGGACATGGGCGCGGGCGAACACGCCGCCATGCGCGACCGCGCCGCCCGGCTCTGCCGCGACGACACCGCCTGCATCATCCATACCTCGGGCACCGGCGGGGCGCCGCGCGGGGTGATGCTGTCCCATGGCGCCCTGCTGGCCGATTGCCTGGGCGCCCATGCGCTGTTGCGCGAGTTGGGACTGGACGATCAGGTGTTCCTGTCCTTCCTGCCGCTTTCCCATTCCTATGAACACACCGTGGGGCTGATCTTCCCGCTCGGCATCGGCGCCACCATCGCCTATGCCGAGGGCCTCGACCAACTGGCCGCCAACATGGGCGAGGTCCGCCCCACCATCATGACCGCCGTGCCGCGCCTGTATGTAAGCATGCGCGCCCGCATCCTCGGCGCCCTGCGGCGCCAGGGCGGGATCAAGGAAAAGCTGTTTCTCGCCGCCCTGCACCTGGGCACCAAACGCCTGATCGGTCAGAAGCTGAGCTGGGGCGAAAGACTGGCCGATCTGGCCCTGGACCGGCTGGTCCGCGCCAAGGTGCGCCAACGCTTCGGCGGGCGGCTGAAGGCGCTGGTCTCGGGCGGCGCCCCCCTGGCCTTCGAGGTGGGCGCGTTTTTCGCCGCCCTCGGCGTGCGCATCCTGCAAGGCTATGGTCAGACCGAGGCGGGGCCGGCGATTTCCTGCTCGCCCCCCGGCAAGATCAAACTGGATACGGTGGGGCCGCCGCTCCATGGCATCAGCGTGCGCATCGCCGATGACGGCGAGATCCTGGTCAAGGGCGAGGTGCTGATGCAGGGCTATTGGCGTGACGCCGAGGCGACGGCGCGGGCCATCGGCACCGATGGCTGGCTGCACACCGGCGATATCGGCGAAATGGACGAGGACGGCTATATCCGTATCACCGACCGCAAGAAGGATATCATCGTCAACTCGGGCGGTGACAACATCTCGCCCCAACGCATCGAAGGCTTGCTGACGCTTCAGCCGGAAATCGCCCAGGCCATGGTCCATGGCGACAAGCGCCCGCATCTGGTGGCGCTGATCGTCGCCGCCGAGGAGTGTGACGCCACCCAGGCGGCCAAGGCGGTCGAGCGCGTCAACAGCGGGTTGTCAACCATCGAAAAAATCCGGCGTCACACCGTGATCGATCAAGCCTTCACCACCGACAACCTGATGTTGACGCCAACCATGAAAATTCGGCGTCACATCATCCGCCAGCACTTCGCCGAGCAGATCGAAAGGCTGTACGGCGATCGAGCAGACTGATTTTTTGCTTTAGAAAAAATATGTAATAATCTGATTTTAAATAAATAAACAATCGTAAATAGGGTTGACAAGACTCGACATTCCACCATTCGTGTACCCTCAATACTTGCGGTGGCATAACCACACCATGCGCGCTATGCTGTGGGCGGTCCGTTATGTGGGGGGCGGAGTATGGCCCGGACGGCGCTGCTATTGCTGATGCTGATGCTGCCTTTCGTTCCGGCGAGAGCGGGGGATTTGCGCTTTATCACCATTGACGTGGCGCCTTGGGCCTCGCTTGATCCCTCGACGCATGAGCCGGTGGGGGTGTTCCCGGCGGTGGTGGCCGAGTTCCGGCGCCGCACCGGCCACAGCATCGCCATCACCTTGCATCCCTTCGCCCGCATCGACCGCGAGTTGGAAACCGGGGCGCAGGACTGCACCATCATCGTCTGGAACGACACCCGCGCCGGCATCGTCAAAAAGGGCGAGGTGCTGGCCCAACACCCGGTGGGCATCGTCGCCGCCAAGGGCATCGCCCTCGACGGCTTCGACAGCCTGCCCCGGCTGAGCGGCATATCCGTGCTGCGCGGCCTCGTCATAGGCGGCGGCTTCGACGAGGATACGCGGCTGCGCAAGGAATATGACACCGATTACCAGACCGGCTTGCGCAAGCTTGCCCATGGTCGGGTCGACGCGGTGGCCGGGGCCATGCCGACCATCCGCTATCTGGCGGCGCAGATGGGCCTGGACCATCACCTGGGCCAGCAATTGCTACTGAGCCGGATGGATCTGGTGCTGCAATGCTCGCTGAAATCGCCGCATCTGAACGCCATGGATCAATTCAACCGGGCCATCCGCGACATGCGCGACGACGGCACCTTGGACGCCATCTTCCGTAACAATTATTTCTCATGAACAAGCACCGTCCGTCCTTGCGCGGTATCGGCCTGCGGGTTCTGGTGCTGATCGTGCTGTTCAGCTCCGTGGTCACGCTGGTGTCAACCGGGTTGCAATTGTACCTGGATTACCGCCACGACGTGACCATGATCGACAACCGGCTGCGGGACATCGGCAACAGCAATCTGGACAGTTTGGCGGTGGCGCTGTGGAACGTGGATGAAGCCGGGCTGCGCCTGCACCTGGACGGCTTGCTGCGCCTGCCCGACATCCAGTTCGCCGAAGTGCGGGAAACCGCCACCGGCGTCGCCAATCCGCTGCGGGTCGAGGCCGGAGCGCCGAGGGCCGGCACCAGCCGCGAGCGCGAATATCCGTTGCTGCGCCAGGATCATGGGCAAATCCGCCAGATCGGCGCACTGCGGGTCGCGGCCGACATGGCCAGCGTCCATGATCGCCTGCGCGAGAAAGTCATGGTCATCCTGGCCAGCCAGGGGGTCAAGACCTTCATCGTCTCGCTGTTCACCCTTTACATCGTCCACCGCCTGATCACCCGCCACCTGGTGACCATCGCCCAATATTTCAGCCGCTACGACGCCCACGGCTCGGCCCCGCCGCTGAAACTGAGCCGGCGCCAGCCGTCCACCCCGGATGAACTGGACCAGTTGACCGCATCCTTCGCCGCCATGGCCGCCAACCTGGAAGCGGCCTACCGGGAATTATCGGGCGTCAACGCCGAGCTGGAACGCGACATCGCCGAGCGGCAAGCGCGTGAGCGGATGCTGCAACAGACGCTGGATAATCTGGCCGCCGCCAACCGCGAGTTGGAACGCTTCGCCTTCGTCGCCTCGCACGATTTGCAGGAACCGCTGCGCAGCATCGTCTCATTCGCGCAATTGCTGTCGCGCCAATATGGCGGCCAATTGGATCAACGGGCCGACGAATACATCGCCTTCATCGTCGCCGGCGGCCAGCGCATGCACGCCCTGATCAACGATTTGCTGACCTATACCCGCGTCGACGGTCAGCTGGCCGAGTTCACCGCTTTTCCCAGCGCCGCTTCCTGCGCCCAGGCCATGGAAAACCTGACCGACACCATCAAAAGCAGCGGCGCCGACATTCGGGTCGCCGCCCTGCCGGTGGTCGTCGGCGCCCCGATCCAGGTGATGCAGGTGTTTCAGAACCTGCTGGCCAATGCCATCAAGTTCCAGCCGCCCGACCAGCAGCCGGTGGTCACGATCAGCGCCAGCCAAGAGGGCGGGATGTGGCGCTTCACCATCGCCGATAACGGCATCGGCATTGATCTGTCCGGCCCCGACCCGTTCGAGATCTTCCGCCGCCAGCACCCGGCCCATAAATATCCGGGCACCGGCATCGGCCTGGCCATCTGCAAGCGCATCGTCGAGCGCCACGGCGGCACCATCTGGATCGAATCACCGGCCGAAGCCGGCACCCGCTTCCATTTCACCTTGCCAAGTGCGGATCTACCGCCCGGCCAATGAACTGACCCTGTGGGCCAGTTCATGCCGAGACGGTCAGGCTCAGACGCCGCTCGGGCTTGCCCGTCGATCGATGCGCCTTCGGCGAGTCAAATGAAGCGCCGACCGGCATCACACCCCATGATAGGTCTTGAACCAGTCGATGAACTTGGGCACGCCGACGGTGATCGGCGTGGTCGGCGCGAACCCCACATCCTTGTGGATGGCGGAAATATCCGCATAGGTTTCCTTGACGTCGCCCGGCTGCATGGGGCGGAAATCGTATTCCGCCTTGCGGCCCAGGCATTGCTCGATCAAACCGATGAAATCCATCAGCTTTTCCGAGTTGTTGTTGCCGATGTTGTAAAGCCGGCAAGGTGGCGAGACGCCGTCATCACCGGGCGGGTTGTCGAGCACGCCGACCACACCCGAGACGATGTCGTCGATATAGGTGAAGTCGCGGCGCATGTCGCCGTTGTTGAACACGGTGATCGGCTTGCCGGCCAGGATGGCGGTGGCGAACAGATAGGCGGCCATGTCCGGACGCCCCCAGGGGCCATAGACGGTGAAGAACCGCAGACCGGTGGTGGGGATGCGGTAAAGGTGGGAATAGGAATGGCTCATCAGTTCGCCGGCGCGCTTGGTGGCGGCGTAAAGCGAGATGGGCTGGTCCACCCGGTCTTCCACCGAGAACGGCAACTTGGTGTTGGCGCCATAGACCGATGACGAGCTGGCATAGACGAAATGCCGGCAATTCTTGTTGGCGCGGGCCATTTCCAGCATGACCAGATGGCCTTCGACGTTGGAATGGCTGTAATCGTGCGGCGCCGTCAGCGAATGGCGCACCCCGGCCTGGGCCGCCAGATTGATATAGGCGGTGATGTCGGGATGGGCCTGGGCCACCGCCGCCATGGCCGCGCGGTCGGCGATATCGGCCTGGACGAAGCTGAAGCCAGGATGCTGGCGCAGATGATCCAGCCGCTTGGCCTTGAGCGCCGGGTCGTAATAGGCGTTGAGGTTATCGACGCCGACCACCCGGTCGCCGCGCGCCAGCAGGCGCAGCGAGGTGGTATATCCAATGAAGCCGGCGGCTCCGGTGACAAGCACGCTCATCAGACCAATCCCAATTTTTCAGGCTGCCCCCATATAGCCTGCCTACGGGCGGAAATCACCCCCCCATTTGCTCGAGCGTATGGCAATTTTATTGCGTCCCCCCTGCCCGCTCCTGGATTTTATTGCGTTTTTCACCGTCCCCCTTTGCCGCGCTCCGCTCTCTTCCCACCTGCCGGAGAGGAGGTGCGCCATGTCCATTTCCAGCAAGATCACCTTGGAAGACAAATACACCGCCAGAAGTGGCCGGGTGTTCCTGTCGGGGGTGCAGGCCCTGGTCCGCCTGCCCATGATCCAGCGCGACCGCGACCGCGGCCTGGGCTTCGAGACCGCCGGCTTCATCTCCGGCTATCGCGGCTCGCCGCTTTCGGGCTTGGACAAGGAATTGTGGCGGGCGCAAAAACATCTGGCCGGCCACGACATCCACTTCCAGCCCGGCCTCAACGAGGAACTGGCCGCCACCGCCATCTGGGGCAGCCAACAGGTCGGACTGTCGGGCGAGTCCAGGACCGATGGCGTCTTCGCCTATTGGTACGGCAAGGGGCCGGGGCTGGACCGTGCCGCCGATGCCTTCAAGCACGCCAATTCCGCCGGCACCGCTGCCCATGGCGGCGTCCTGGTGCTGGCCGGCGACGACCACGGCGCCCGGTCGTCGACCATGGCGCACCAATCGGAACAATTGTTCATGGCCATGAACATGCCGGTGCTCAATCCGGCCGATGTTCAGGATCTGCTGGATTACGGCCTGACCGGCTGGGCGCTGTCGCGGTTTTCCGGCCTGTGGGTCGGGGTCAAGGCGGTGACCGAGACGGTGGAAAGCTCGGCCACCATCGACGTCAATCCGTGGCGGGTTCACATTGTGGCGCCACGGGACTTCCCTCTGCCCGAGGGCGGGCTGTCCATCCGTTGGCCCGACCGCTTCCTCGCCCAGGAAGAGCGGCTTTTGCGCCACAAGCTGCCCGCCGCCCTCGCCTTCGCCCGCGCCAACCGGCTGGACCGCACCATTATCGGCGGCGGCGGCGGCAGCCGCCGTTTCGGCATAATCACCACCGGCAAGGCAACGCTGGACGTGCTGCAAGCCCTGGACGATCTGGGCATCGACGGCGAGTACGCCGGAGCCATGGGGCTGGCCATCTACAAGGTGGCCATGACCTGGCCGCTGGAGCCGGAAGGCATCCGCGCCTTTTGCCAGGGCCTGGACGAAATCCTGGTGATCGAGGAAAAGCGCCCGGTGATCGAGGATCAGTTGCGCGCCCAATTGTTCAATTGGGACGGAACGCTGCGGCCACGGGTGGTGGGCAAGACCGACGAGACCGGAGCGCCGCTGCTGCCCAGCCATGGCGAGTTGAACCCGGCCCTGGTCGCCCGTGTCATCGCCGGGCGCATCGGGCGGTTCTATACCAGCCTGCGGGTGCGCGAGCGGCTGGACTGGCTGGATGCCAAGCAGGCGGCCCTGGCCGCCGTGCCCCAGGGCTTTGCCCGCGTGCCTTATTTTTGCGCCGGCTGCCCGCACAATTCCTCGACCCTGGTGCCCGAGGGCAGCCATGCCATGGGCGGTATCGGCTGCCACATCATGGCCACCTGGATGCCGGAGCGGCACACCGAGACCTATACCCAGATGGGCGGCGAAGGCACCAACTGGATCGGTCAGGCCCCCTTCACCCGTCGCCGTCACATGTTCCAGAATTTGGGCGACGGCACCTATTACCATTCCGGCCTGCTGGCCATCCGCGCCTGCGTCGCCGCCCACGTCAACATCACCTACAAGATCTTGTTCAACGATGCCGTGGCCATGACCGGCGGCCAACCCATGGACGGCCCCCTGGACGTGCCGGCCATCGCCGCCCAGGTGCGGGCGGAAGGGGTGGAGCGCATCGCCGTCACCTCGGACCGCACCATTGCCTATGCCGACCGGCTGCCGCCGGGCACCACCATCCACCACCGCGACCATCTCGACGCCGTGCAACGGGAATTGCGCGACTGGCCCGGCGTGTCGGTGTTGATCCATGACCAGACCTGCGCCGCCGAAAAGCGCCGCCGCCGCAAGCGCGGCCTGATGGAAGAGCCGACGGAACGCCTGTTCATCAATGAACGGGTATGCGAAGGCTGCGGCGATTGCGGCGACAAATCCAATTGCGTCGCCGTGGTGCCGGTGGAAACCGAATGGGGCCGCAAGCGCGCCATCGACCAATCGGCCTGCAACAAGGATTTCAGTTGCGCCAAGGGCTTCTGCCCGGCCTTCGTCACCGTTACCGGGGCGCAGGCCAAGAAACCGGCGGAAGTGGCCGCCGGCGACTTCCCCCCCTTGCCGGAACCGGTCCTGCCGGGGGCGGACCAACCCTATGCCATCATCGTCACCGGCATCGGCGGCACCGGGGTGGTCACCGTCGCCCAAGTCCTTGGCATGGCCGCCCATCTGGACGGCAAGGGCGTCACCAGCCTGGACCAGACCGGGCTGGCGCAAAAGAACGGCGCCGTGGTCAGCCATCTGCGCCTGTGCGACGACCCCGACAAATTGTTCGCCAGTCGCATCGGCGATGGCGGCGCCCATCTGCTGCTGGCCTGCGACATGGTCACCGCCGCCGGCTTCGACACCCTGAGCAAGCTGAAATCCGGCACCACCCAGGCGGTGATCAACAGCCACCACTCCATGCCCGCCACCTTCACCCATGCCCCCGACCTGGACTTTCCCGATGCCGCCATGCGCCACGCCATCACCGCCGGCGCCCAGGCCGATTTCATCGACGCCACCCGCTTGGCCAATGCGCTGATGGGCGATGCCATCGCCGCCAATCTGTTCGTGGTCGGCTTCGCCTGGCAACGCGGCCTGCTGCCGGTGTCGCTGGAAGCGATCCTGACCGCCATCGACATGAACGGCGCCGCCCCCGATTTCAACAAACGGGCCTTTTTGTGGGGCCGCCGCGCCGCCCATGACCGGGACGCGGTACAGGCCCTGGTGACGCCGCCGCCCTGGACCGCCACAAGCCTCGACGAAATCATCGCCATCCGCGTGGCCGAACTGCGCCGCTGGGGCGGGAACGAATGGGCCGACCGTTACCAAGCCCGCCTCGATCGGGTGCACCGGGCCGAAGCCGCCCTGTCCGGCGCCACCGCCCTGACCGAGGCGGTGGCCCGCGCTTTGGCCAAGCTGATGACCTACAAGGACGAATACGAGGTGGCTCGGCTTTACGGCGATCCGGCCTTCGTCCAGTCGCTGGCCGGACAATTCGAGCATTGGGACAAGATCGAACCGCATCTGGCGCCGCCCTG
Organism: Stygiobacter sp.; assembly: GCA_006218045.1. GTDB lineage: Bacteria > Pseudomonadota > Alphaproteobacteria > Rhodospirillales > Magnetospirillaceae > Magnetospirillum. The sequence goes on along the minus strand of VBWB01000001.1, from coordinate 326,509 downwards.
GTTCGGCGCCGCCAAACATCGCTTCGGCCCGTGGATGCTGATTCTGATGAAGGGGCTGGCGCGGCTGAAAGGTTTGCGCGGCACCTGGGCCGACCCCTTCGGCCACAGTGCCGAGCGGCGGATGGAGCGGGAACTGATCCACGAATACGATTCCGTCATCGACCGGTTGCTGGCCCGCCTCGATGCGTCCAACCACGATGCCGCGGTCAGCATCGCCGGGCTGGCGCTGCACATCAGGGGGTTCGGCCCGATCAAGGCGGCATCGGTGCGAAAGACCCGCGCCGCCATGATCGCCGCCTTGGCGGAATATGAAAAAACCAATGCCGGTGGATGACGTTTGCCTAGTATGGGCCTATCCTGGTTTTGTTTGCACTTGACCCCCAGGCACAGCCGCGCTTGACTGCCCCGGGGTGAAAGTAAAACATGAGCGGGGGAAGAGCGTCATGGACCACATGGGCGAGCCGGCGATGGACAGTGCCGCCGTGGATGCCGAATTGTACGCCGCCCGTGCCGCCCGCGACGCCGTCGATTACGCCAATGCGCTGGCCGCCTATGAAGCGGCGCTGACCATCGACCCCGTCCATACCGGCGCCCTGGCCGGCAAGGGCGCCATGCTGCGCGCCCTGGGCCGCACGCGTGAGGCGCTGCCGGTGCTGATGAAAGTGCTGGACCACGACAGCCACCACCTGGAAGCCCGCCTTGAACTGGCCCTGACCCTGCAAGGGCTGGGTCGCCCGGACGAGGCCCGGGTGATCTTCGCCGCCTTGGTGCGTGAACCGGCGCCGCCGGCCCAGGCTTGGCATGGTCTGGCCCTGCTGCTTTTGAGCGAAGGCCACGAAGCAGCGGCGGAATCCGCCCTGCGCCGGGCCATCGCCCAGGCGCCCGATCTGATCGACGCCCGCCAGCAACTGGCCGACCTGCTGGCCCGGCGCATGGATCTGACCGCCGCCGCCGATCTGTATCACAGCATCCTGGCCATGGATGCCGACAACGCCCTGGCCCTGTCGGGATTGGGCCAGACCCTGATCGGCCTGGGCCGCATGGACGAGGCCCAGGATCAGTTGGAACGCTCGCTGGCGATCATGCCGTCCAATCCTCATGCCCATCTGGGCCGGGCGCGGCTGAACCTGCTGGAAGGCCATTTGGACGGGGCATGGGACGACCTGGAATGGCGCTGGCAGGCCGTGGGCCGCACCCGCCCGCAACCGCCCGGCCAAAGCTGGAACGGCGACGACGAACTGGTCGGTCAAACCATCCTGTTGTGGGCGGAACAGGGCATCGCCGAAATCATCCACCTGCTGCGCTATGTACCGGAAATCGCGCACCGTGCCGGCAAGGTCGTGTTGGGGCTGCCGCAGCCCCTGACCGGGCTGGCCAAGGGGCTTGAAGGTGTGTTCGCCGTCATCGCCTCGGGCGGGAAACTGCCCAGCGGCCTGCGCATCGATTACAACGCCTCGCTCAACGATCTGCCCCGCCTGTTCGGCACCTCGCTGACCGGCATTCCCCGCGCCCCCTATCTGGCGCCGCCGCCCGGTCACCGGGTGCCGGTTTCCGCACCGCCGGCGGCGCTCTTGAAAGTGGGCCTGGCCTGGGCCGGCCCGCGCGCCGCCTGGAGCATTCCCTTCACCCAGGTCATGGACCTGCTGGGGGCGTCGGGCGCCGCCTTCTTCGGCCTGCAATTGGGCAACCGGACCGAGGATGCCGCCCGCATGGCCCATCCCGCCCTGATCACCGATCTGTCGCCCAGCATTTCCGATTATGCCGATCTGGCCGGACGCATCGCCGAGATGGATCTGGTCATCACCGTCGACGGTGCCGTCGCCCATTTGGCCGGCGCCCTGGGCAAGCCGGTCTGGGTCATGCTGCCGGTGGCCGCCGACTGGCGCTGGATGCGGGGCCGCGACGACAGCCCGTGGTACGGATCGGCCCGTCTGTTCCGTCAATCCCGTCCCGGCGACTGGATCGGCATCATCACCCGGGTGATGAACGCCCTTGATGAAAAACTGGCCCAGGAACGCGCCCGGCGCCAGGATCACAGCCAAGCCCAGACCGGCCCGCGCGCCGCCCAGCGGGCCATGCTGTCCACCCATCTGATGGATGGCGACCTTTATGTGGACGTGGGCTGCGGCTCCGCCGCTCCGCATGTGCTGGACATCGCCAGCCAGGACATGGATTCGCTGCGCGTCCTGGCCATCGACGCACGCCCCGCCGAAGCCGCCATCTTGGAGGACACAATCGGCATTTCCGGCCTGTCCGATGTCGTTACCGTTCGCCAAGCGGTCGTCGGCGCCGCCCGCCTGCCGGTGGCGGTGGCGGCGAAAGTGCGCGACGGGCGCGCCGTCTATGCCCTGCCGGGCTGGGTTCATGCCGCGGAGCATTGCCTGCCCCTGGCCGTCATCCTGGATGAGTTCCTCGACGACGGGGCCGAGGACAAGGGCCGCCGTCTGATTCTGCGCCTGGGCGTCAAGGGCGACGAAGCCGCCATCATCGACGGCCTGGGCGGTTATGTCCCGGCGGCCATCGTCTTCAGCCAGGCCCAAGGCAACGGCGCGGCGGAACGCCTGACCACGCGCGGTTATCGCCTGTTCCAGTTCCCCGGCGACGTCGCCGCCGGCCATGTCATCCCCTTCACCGGCCAGGATGGCGCCATCGTCCTGGCCCTGGCGCCGGGGCAGAATCCGGCCCCGCTTTACGGCGATGCCGGCGACCCCACCTCACCGGCCAGCATGGGCAAGGTGGCGGTGATGGCCACCCATCTGGCCAATCGCGGCAATACCGAACTGGCCAAGGGGTTGATCAATCAGGCCGGCGCATCCTTCGCCCGCGCCCTGGCCATGGACCCCGGCAATGTGGACGCCAATGCCAATCTGGGCGGATTGCTGCGCCGCATCGGTCGCACCGCCGCCGCCGCCGCCTGCTGGCGCCGCGCCCTGGCCGCCGGAGCGCCGCCCCTGGTCCGGGCCAATCTGGCCAACGTCCTGCGCGAAAGCGGCCATCTGGAATCATCCGAAGCCGCCTTCCTGCAGGCCTTGACCGCTCTTCCCGACAATGCCGAGGTGCATTATGCCTTCGGCCTGTTGGAACGCGAACGCGGAAGACCCAAGGAGGCCTTGGGCCTGTTGGAACGGGCCGAGCATTTGCGCCCGGGCACGGTGCCCGACCACGAAATGGCGGCGACCTTGCTGAAATCCGGCAATCTGGCCCGCGGCATGGCGGAGATGATCAACCGCCCGGCGGTTGCCCTGTCCGAAGTCAATGCCGCGGAATGGGACGGCAGCCGCCTGGATGCCCGCACCATCTTGGTGCGCGACGAAGGCGACAGCGTCGACACCGTCATGCTGGCGCGCTACATCCCCCTGGTCGCCCTGCAAGGCGGTCTGGTCAGCGTCGAATGCGTGCCCGAACTGGCGCCGCTGCTGGCCGGCCTGGCCGGGGTCGAACAGGTGATCCCGCGTGGCCAAAACCTGCCCATGGTGGATTGTACCGTGCGATTGCCGGACGTGCCGCGCCTGCTGGGGACCACGTCGCGGACCACGCCGCCGCGCAACATCCCCTATCTGCATCTGCCCGACGGCGTGCTGCCGTTCCGTTTCCCCGACGACCAGCGCCTGCATGTGGGATTGTCGTGGGTGGGCCAGCGCCAACGCGATCGCGGCATCCCCCTGCCGGTGCTGATGCGGCTGGCCGCCTTGCCGCAAATCGATCTGGTCAGCCTGCAACGGGGCGAACGGAATGCGGATCTGGTCACCACCGGCAACCGCCTGTTCGTCGAGGAAATGGGCAGCCATTGCCGTCATCTGGTCGATCTGGCCGCGCTCATCGCCGGGCTTGATCTGATCGTCACCACCGACACGGTGGAAGCGCATCTGGCCGGCGCCCTGGGCAAGCCGGTCTGGGTGCTGCTGCCCCTGGGCAACGACTGGCGCTGGGTCGACGACCGCGACGACAGCGTGTGGTATCCGACCATGCGGGTGTTCCGCCAATCCACCGACGGCACCTGGACCCGGGCCATGGCCCGCGTCGCCGAAGCCATGGCGGCCATGGCCGCCGGCAAGCGCGGCCGACGGGGATAGGGCCTTTTCCGCTCTATGAATCGGGGCGGAAACTAGGCCGAGCGGCGGCTGAAGGTGGCGGTCAGATAGCCGGCCAAGGCGACGGAGCAACAGACCAGCAGGGCCAAAATCACCGCGCGCGGCGAGCCGGTGGCCGACCACAGCCCGGCCAGGGCCAGGGGCGACACCGCCTTGGCGATGTTGATGGGCAGGGCCAAGGCGCCATTGGTGGCGCCATAGCGGGCATTGCCCAGATATTCCGGCACGGCGGTGCCGCGCACGATGGTCATGATGCCGTTGCCGGCGCCGTAGAGCAGGGCAAAGGCGACCAGGGCGGGAAAATATCCCGGCGCCAGCAATAAGATGGTCACCGCCCCCAGCATGGAGATCACGACGAAGGCGCCGGTGCCGCGCGCCGTCTGCCGCCGCCCCAGGGCCAGCAGGACGATGCGCCCGAACACCTGCATGGGGCCGATCAGGGCCATCACGATAATGATGCGACCGCTGTCCAGGTCATGGGCCGACATCAGCGGGATCAACTGAAAGGTCAGGCCGGTGAAGATGGCCCCATAGGCGGTGAACCACACCGCCAACCCCAGGAAAACCGGGCTCAGCACCAGCGGCCCACCCGCTTTTTCCACCGCCTGCGGCTGATGCGGTGACTTGCCGTCGCCGGGGCGCAGCAGCACGGCGTGCAGGCCGCCGACGAATACGATGCAGAACAGACCGATGACCCCGATGGCGTGACGCCAGCCGAAAGCGTCGCACAGCATTTGGGTCACCGGGATCAGCACCGTACTGGCGAAGCCGCCCAGCAAGGTGATGGCGGTGATGGCACGGCGGTAATCGGTGCCATAAAGGGCGGTGACCACGGCGAAGACCGGTTCGTACAACAGGCAGGCCATGGCAGCGCCCATGGCCGCCCAGATCAGATAAAACACCCAGATGGTCTGGACCTGCGACCACGCCACCATCAACAGGCCGCCGGCGACGGCGCCGCCGATCATCACCGCGCGGGCACCATTGCGGTCGATCCACTGGCCGACCACGGGCGCGCACAGCCCCCAACTCAGCAGCCCCACCGACAACGCCCCGTTCAAGCTGGTCTTCGACCAGCCCAATTCAGCCTCCATCGGCACCACGGCGACGGCGAAGGCGTAGTACAGGCTGCCCCAGGCCACCAGTTGCGCCGCCGCCAGCAGCCAGACGAAGGAATAAGGCCGGGCGCCACCCTTCATGCTTCAGCCCCGCCCATCCAGATAAGACCCGACCTCGCGCCAAGCCTCGACCGCCACGGCGAAAGCCTGCCGTCCCCGGTCGGTGATGGTATAGACCTTGCGCTGGCGCCCGCCGGTGTGTTCGACCAAGGCGGTGACATAGCCGCCCTGCTCGAATTCCCGCAGCACCGGATACAGTGCTCCGGCGGTGGGGGCGCAGCAGCCCTTGGTCGACAGTTCGACCTGACGGGCGATTTCATAGCCGTGCATGGGCCGGCGCTGCAACTCGGCCAGGATGAAGAACTTGGACAGGCTCATCTTGATGAGCCCGCTCCAATACTGACGGTCGGTGTAATCCACTCCGCCGCCCTTGCCCTGATTGCGTGTCGCGCTGGTCATGGCGGCAGGATGGCAGCCGCAAGCCCGTCAGGCAATAATATATTGGTGAATGATATATTGTCCATCATCGAGAAAGTACACCCATCGCCGATCCGGCGGTGATTTCCTGACGCATTCGGCACGACTTAAGATATAGTCGCCCATAGGGAAACGCTCTGAACCGGAGACGACGCCATGCATGTTGACTTAAGCCTTTGGCTCCGGGAAACCGGCTGGCGCTTCGCCCCCCATACCGCCGCCCCGCCGCCGCAGCTGGTTCTTTATTTCTCCGATCCCGGCGCCCTGGACCAGGGCGGCCTGGATGAGCTGCAAAGCCGCTATCCAGCCGCCGTGCTGGTGGGATGTTCGACCGGGGGGGAAATCCATGCCGGCGAGGTGGTCGACAACGGCATCAGCGCCGCCGCCATCAGCTTCGACCGCGCCAGCTTCGCCCATGCCACGGTCAATATGGCCGAGTGCGCCTCGTCCCACGATGCCGGCCTGCGACTGGCCGACGGTTTGCCGAAAGCCGGCCTGCGTGCCGTGTTCGTCCTTTCCGACGGCACCCACGTCAACGGCAGTGACTTGGTGCGCGCCCTCAAGCAGGCCTTGCCCGCCGACACCATGCTGACCGGCGGGCTGGCCGGCGACCGTGCCGATTTCAAGGCCACCCGGGTGGGTATCGGCCCCCAGCCGAAGGAAGGCAACATCGTCGCCCTGGGCCTTTACGGCGACAGCCTGAGCCTGCGCCACGGCAGCTTCAGCGGCTGGGATCCGTTCGGGCCGGAACGCATGGTCACCCGCTCGGATCACAACATCCTGTACGAACTGGACGGCGAGCCGGCGCTCGACCTGTACAAACGCTATCTGGGCGACCAGGCCCGCAATCTGCCCGGCGCCGCCTTGCTGTTTCCGCTGAAAATCCGCAGCCTGGACGACAGCCGCACCGATCTGGTGCGCACGGTGGTCGGTATCGACGAAGCCAACAAGGCGATGATCTTCGCCGGCGACATCCCCACCGGGGCGCCGGCACAGATGATGCGCGGCGTCTTCACCCACCTGATCGACGCGGCGGGTGAAGCGGCGCGCCAGGCCATGGGCGACGGCTCGGGCAGCCTGGCCATCCTGATCAGCTGCATCGGTCGCAAGCTGCTGTTGGGCCAGCGGGTGGCGGAAGAGGTCGATTCGGTGGCCGCGGTGCTGGGGCCGAAGTGCCAGACCATCGGTTTTTATTCCTATGGCGAGATCAGCCCGCACCAATTCACCGGCTCGTGCGAATTGCATAACCAGACCATGACCATCACCGTCATCGGCGAGGATTGAATGCATAAGCTGATCGAGCGGCAATTGCAGAAGGCCACCCATAACGGCGCGGTCGACGTGGGATTGCTGTGCCGGATGGTCAGCGCCGCTTATGACGAGGCGGACGCCGAACGCGCGCTCAACGCCAACGCCTTGGAGGCCCTGCAAGCCGACCTGGAGGCGGCGGCGCGGCGGGTGCGCCAGGACGCCGAGGCCCGCTTCAACGTCGCCATGGACAATGTGGGCGAAGCGGTCATCGTCATCGACGAATTGGGGCAGATCGAGAGCTTCAACAAAGCCGCCGAACGTATTTTCGGCTACAGCACCCAAAACCTGCTTGGTGTATCCATCGACCTGCTGATGGGCGGCCAAGCCCATTCCGGCCATCAGCAGGTCATTTCCCAATACCTGCGCACCGGTCAGGCCGGCATCATCGGCATCGGCCGCGAGATCGTCGCCCGGCGCCAAAATGGCGAGGACTTTCCCGCCGAACTGGCCATCGGCGAGGTGCAAAGCGCCGGTCGCCGCTCGTTCATCGGCATCATCCGCGACATCACCGCCCGCAAGCAGATGGAATACGACCTGCGCGAAAGCGAAAGCCGCTTCCGCGATCTGGCCGGATCGGCGTCGGACTGGTTTTGGGAAACCGATACCGATTACCGCCTGACCTTCGTTTCCGAACGCATCGCCAGCGTGCTGGGCGTCAAACCGGCGGCGATCCTGGGCCATTCCTTCTTCGATATCGGCCTGGGCGACGACAACGACCGGCTGGCCGCCAGCCATACCGCCGACATCAAGGCGCAACGCCCGTTTCGTGACGTGGTCTTCCATGTGGGGCCGCAAGACGGCAAGGATGCCAAGACCATCCGCATCAGCGGCATACCCATGTTCGGCACCGATGGTTGCTTCAGCGGCTATCGCGGCGTCGGCGCCGACATCACCCGCGAGGCGGCGGCGGAAAGCCGGGCCAAGCTGGCCCAGCAATATCTGGCCGACGCCATCGAAAGTCTGGTCGATGCCATCGGCGTGTTCGACAGCGACGACCGGCTGGTCATTTTCAACAGCCAGTACCGCAAGACCTTCGGTACCGCCGCCGATCAGGTGTTCGCCGGCGCCCATTTCGAGGACATCGTCCACGCCGGTCTGGCCGCCGGCATCTTCCATCTGGAGGGATTGTCTTTGACCGAGTGGCTGGACTGGCGGATGCAAAAATACCAGGAAGCCTCGGGCGAGCCGTTCCTGGTGCGCATGCAAGATGGCCGCTGTTTCTTAAGCCGCGAATTCCGCACCCACGACGGCGGCATCGTCGGCGTGCGCACCGACATCACCGAGATGAAGCAGCGCGAAGCCGAGCTTGAGGCGTTGCGCCACCGCTATGAACTGATCCTGGGGGCGGCGGGGGAAGGCATCATCGGCCTCAACCAAAAGGGCCGCATCACCTTCGCCAACCAGACCGCCGGCACCATCTTGGGTTATGCGCCGGACGAAATGATCGGCAACTGCTTCCATGCCCTGATCCAATTGTACGATTTCGAGGGCGAGCCCTATCCCTACGATTCCTCCGCCGTGCGCCAAGCCTATCTGCACGGCGCCGCCATCCAGGTCAATGACGACGTGTTCTGGCGCTTCGACGGTTCGTTCTTTCATGTGGAATATCAGGTCACCCCCATGCGCGAGAACGACCAACTGGCCGGCGCGGTGCTGATCTTCCGCGATGCCACCTTGCGCCTGCGTTACGAAGAAGGCTTGGCCGACCAGCAGCGCCAGTTGGAACGGCTGGTGTCGGAACGCACCGGCGAGCTGCAACGCGAGGTGGAAATCCGCAACCGCACCGAGGTGGCCCTGCGCGCCTCGCGCGAGCGCCTGAAAGGCATCGCCGACAGCCTGTTTGAAGGTGTGTTGGTCATCAACCGCCTGGGCCAACTGGTTTTCGCCAATGCCTCGGCCCGGCGGCTGTTGCAATGCGACACCGTGCAAGGTGACCTGGAAGGGCACATGCTCGACGGACTGATGCGTCTGCGCGCCAGCGATGGCGGCGATGTGCTGTTCGACGGCTCGCCCTGGCAAAAGGTGACCGATCAGGGCGTCACCCTGCGCGACGACGACGCTGCCTTCATCACCGCCACCGGCACCCAATTGGCGGTGGCCTATGCCTGTTCGCCCATCCGCGAAGACGGGGTGTTGCGCGCCGCCATCATCTCGTTCCGCGACATCGAGAACCTGAAGCAGGCCCAACGCGAGGCGTTGCAGGCATCACGGCTGGCCAGTGTCGGTCAGTTGGCCGCCGGCATCGCCCACGAAATCAACACCCCGGTCCAGTATATCGGCGACAATCTGCGCTTCATCGCCACCGCGCTAGCCAAGCTGCCGCCGATCCTCGACGCCGCCCGCCAGTCGGACGCCTTCCAGCAGGCCGCCGCCGCCGCCAAATTGCCCTATCTGCTGGAAGAACTGCCCATCGCCGTCGAGGAATCGCAAGACGGCGTCGCCCAGATCGCCCGCATCGTCCTGTCCATGAAGGAGTTTTCCCACCCCGGCACCACGGCGCAAAGCGCCACCGATCTCAACCGCGCCATCGAAAGCACCCTGACCGTCTGCCGCAATACCTGGAAGCACGTGGCGGAAGTTGTACGCCAACTGGATGATAACTTACCTTTGGTGGTGTGCTATGCTGGCGAGATGAATCAAGTCTTCCTCAATCTGATCGTCAATGCCGCCCACGCCATCGAGGAATCCGGCAAACCTTTGCCGGGGACCATCCGCATCGCCACCCGCCAGCGGGATGATTGGGTGGAAATCAGCATCGCCGACAGCGGCAACGGCGTGCCGGACGGCATCGCCGAGAAGATTTTCGATCCCTTCTTCACCACCAAGGCGGTGGGCAAGGGAACCGGCCAGGGTCTGGCCATCTGCCGCGACGTGGTCACGGTCAAGCATGGTGGTCAGATCGCGTTGGACAGCGTCGACGGCGACGGGGCGACCTTCACCATCCGCCTCCCCGTGGATGGCCTGAACAGCAAGGACACGGCACCGGGACCATGACCGACAGATTGCGCATCGTGTTCATCGACGACGAGCCGCATGTTTTGCGGGGTTTGCGCCGATCCATGCACGAAATGGACGATCAGTGGCGGATGGAATTCTTTGAGTCCGGCAGCGCCGCCCTGGACTGGCTGCAACGCAACGAAGTGGATGTGGTGGTCACCGACATGCGCATGCCGGGCATGGACGGCGCCCAGGTGCTGGCGAGCGTGCGCAAACACCATCCCCAGGCCATCCGCGTCATCCTGTCGGGCTATGCCGAAACCGCCAGCGTGCTGAAAACGGTGGAACAGGCCCATATCTATCTGGCCAAGCCCTGCGACCCGCAAAGCCTGAAAGCGGCCATCACCCGCCCGCTGGCCCTGCGCCGTTTCCTGTCCGACCCAGCGCTGTTGTCGGTGATCGGCGGCCTGTCCAACCTGCCCAGCCTGCCCGGCGTGATCACGCAGTTGATGGCGGAACTGGCCCGGCCCGATGCCTCGGCCACCTCGGTGGCGGCCATTCTGGGCCGCGACATGGCCATGACCGCCGAGATCCTGAAGCTGACCAATTCGGCCTTCTTCGCCCTCCCCGCCCAGGTCACCTCGGCGTTGCAGGCGGTCAAGACCCTGGGGATGGAGACCGTGCAGTCCCTGGCCTTGCATGTGGGGCTGTTCCGGCAATTGGACATCGACCGCGTATCGCCGACAGCGCTGGACGATCTGACCCGCTACAGCCTGGAAATGGCCGCCCTGGCCGAAGCCGTCGCTTTGGCCGACGGCGCCGCCGACGCGGTGGGCAAGGCGGCTTATTGCGCCGCCATGCTGTCGCCCATCGGCTCGCTGGTGCTGCTGGACCACGCCCCCGACCGCTATGCCGAGGCCATGGCCCTGGTCGGCCCGCACTTCAGCCACGCCCAGGCGGAACAAAAGGTCTTCGGCACCTCGCACCCGATCATCGGCGCCTATCTGCTGGGGCTTTGGGGCTTTGCCGATTCCATCGTCGAGGCGGTGGCCTTCGCCGCCGCCCCCGCTGCCGCCCCCACCGCCACCAGCCCGGTGTTGCTGGCCGCCCATGTGGCCCAGGCGCTGGGACCGCCCTTCCCGCTGCTGCCGGCACAAACCCCTGGCCCCGACAGGTTGGATATGGCCTATTTGATAGATATCCGTAAGGATGGGCGGGTCCGCCACTGGCGGCAATTGGCGGCAGAAAGGCGGGAAAGGCTGGGCTGATGGCTGAACGCATCCTGATCATCGACGACGATCATCATTTGTTGGCGGCATTGCGCCGCCAGCTCAGTGACGGTTTCGACATCACCACCGCCCAGGGCGGGCGCGAGGCGCTGGCCGCCATCCGTCAGGCGGAAACGGCGCAACAGCCTTTCGCCGTCGCCGTCTGCGACATGCGCATGCCGGAAATGGACGGCATCGAGACCTTGAAACAGGTCAAGGAGGCCTCGCCCGACACCGTGCGCATCATGCTGACCGGCAATGCCGACCAGCAGACCGCCATGGATGCCATCAACCAGGGCGCCATCTTCCGCTTTTTCACCAAGCCGTGCCCGGTGGAGCGGCTGACCGACGGCCTCAACGCCGCCCTGACCCAATACCGCCTGGTCACGGCGGAACGGGAATTGCTGGAAAAGACCCTGTCGGGCAGCATCAAGGTGCTGGTCGACGTGGTGTCCATGAACGACCCCGTCGCCTATGCCATGGCCAGCCGCCTGCGCGAATGGGTGCGGCTGCTGACGGTGGAATTCAAGCTGCCGCAACGCTGGCAATTGAACGTGGCGGCCATGCTGATCCCCATCGGCCAGGTGGCCATCCCGCCGGAACTGCTGGCCCGCCACAAGGCCGGCCAGAGCCTGACCGAGGCGGAGAAATCCGTGTTCGAGCGCGCCCCCGAGGCGGCGCGCAACCTGATCGCCAATATCCCGCGCCTGAACAAGGTGGCGGAGGTGGTGCTGTTGCAGGATCGCGGCTTCGACGGCAGCGGCTTTCCCGCCGACGGCCCCAAGGGCAACGACATCCCCTTCGACGCCCGGCTGCTGAAGATCTTGAAGGATCTGGCCGAAGCCACCGGCGGCGGACCGCCGACCCGCGCCGCCTTCGCCCGCCTGGATCTGCGGTCGGAACGATACGACCCGGGCTTGCTGGCCAAGGTGCGCGCCTGCCTGGAGGTGGGGGGCGAGGCGCCGCCATCGGTGGAAACGGAAGTGCCGGTGGCCGCCTTGCGGGTCGGTCATACCCTGTTGGCCGATCTGCGCCTGACCAACGGCCATCTGATCCTGGCCGCCAACACCCAATTATCGCCGCCCCAGATCGAACGGCTGCGCAGCCTGCGCAAGAGCTTTCAGTTCAAGGAGCCGGTTCCGGTCCGTCAGTGACCCTCAGATCGAACAAAGGCATCAACTCGCTGAGCGCGTCCTCAATCACCCACGGCACCGCTTGGGCGAAAGTGTCGAGGATGACGATGGCGTTGACCACCACATCCTTCTTGAAGGCGGCGCGGATACGCTCGGCCATGGCCAGGTTGACCTTGGCCACCGCGTCGAAATGGGCCGGCAAGCCGCCCAGCCCGATCCTCTGGTCGCCCTGCCCGCCCGAGCGCAGATATTCCCGCAGCAGATGGATGGAAAACACCCGCAGCAGGGTTTCCTGCTCGGTGGCGAAGGGTAGATGAAAGCGGGCCATGGGGCGGAAGAAATCCAGGTGCGGGCAACCGGAAGCGGCACCGACCAGGCCCAGGATCGACGCCATGCTTTCCTGCAACGGATGGCTGGTGCTCATGGTGCGCTGGGCGGTCACCACCTCGACCATCGCCACTTCATAGGAATAGAACGCGTCGAAGCCGTGGACGAAACCGCTGAGCGCCCGGGCCAGCGGGCAACGGGGCGTCGTGTCCGGGCTTAGCGGGCAATGGGGGCATTGCTTGAAAGCCAGGGCGGTCCAATCCTCCGGCTGCCCGTCCTCGGCCAATTGCAGCAAGAACGTATCGTCGGCGAAGCGCAGGGTGATGGTTTGGCTGTGGCCGTCGGGCAGATGGAAGACGTAGGAAATCTCGGCCATGGTCAGCCTCATCGTCCCGGTGTGGCGGCGCGGGCCATGGCCCAGGCGGGGAAATCCCCGGCCGGCATGGGCGGGGCCAGGAAAAAGCCCTGCACCAGATCGCAGCCGGTGCGGCTGACCTGCTTCATCTGTTCCAGGGTTTCGATGCCCTCGGCCAGGGTGGTCAGGTTCAGATCCCGCGCCAAGGTCATCACCGAGGCGAGGAAGCGATAGGATTCAGGATCGTCGGCGATGTCGTCGATGAACATGCGGTCGATCTTCAGCTTGTTGATGGGCAGCCGGCGCAGCCAGCCCAAGGACGAATAGCCGGTGCCGAAATCGTCGATACTGAGTTGCACGCCCAAATCCGCCAGACTTTGCAGCACCAGACGGGCGCGGTTGATATCCTCCACCGCCGCCCCTTCGGTCAGTTCCAGCTCCAGATTGCCCGGCTTGACCCGGTGACGGGCCATGGAATCGGCGACGCGCCGGACAAAACCGCTGTCGGCGATGTCGGACACGGTCATATTGACGGCCAGACGCAGGGACGACAGCCCCAATTCATCCCAGCGGTGCAACTCGCGGCAGGCCGCTTCCAGCATCCAGCGGGTGATGTCCTCGTTCATGCCGGCGGCATCGACCAGGGGCAGGAAATGACCGGGCAGGATCAGCCCGCGCTCGGGATGCTGCCAGCGCACCAGCGCTTCGGCCCCATGGATGTGGCCGTCGAGCAGGCTGGCTTGCGGCTGGACGAAGATGCGCAATTGGTCCTCCCGCAAGGCCTTGCGCAAGGCCGCGGTCTCGCGCGCCAGATCCAGCCCCGGCGTGCCGCCGTGACGGTTCTGGTGGCGGTGTTGCAGCAAGGCGATTTCCAGGGATTCGACCAAGGCCTCGGTGGAGACCGGTTTGGTGTGAAAGCGGAAGATCGCCCCTTCGTTGATGGCCTTGACCGCGTCGCTGAAATCCGACTGACCGCTCAGGATCAGGCGCACGGTTTCCGGGGCACGGCGCTTGATCTCGCACAACAATTCGACGCCGTTCATGCCCGGCATGCGCATGTCGCTGACCACCGCCGCGAACGGGCCTTCGGACTCCAGCATTCGCAGCGCCTCCGCCCCGTCATTGGCGCAAGACAGGGCGAAGCGCTGCCCCAAACTGCGACGCAGGGCCGACAACACCTTGGGCTCGTCATCGACGAGCAGGATTTTTTCGGACATGCCGGGTCTCCGCTTCGTTCCGTTCCTCAAGCCTACAACATCCCCCCCTTGACGAACATACTCGTCTGCTTCATTGTGAGTGAACGTTCACATTAAATGGCGCCTGACCATGAAGGACGGACGACCGACCCGACAGCGCATCCATGAAGCCGCCTTGCGGCTGTTCGTGCAACAGGGGGTGACCGAAACCAGCGTCCGCGATCTGGCCCAGGCCGCCGGCATCGCCGAGGGCACCTTGTATCGGCACTACGCGTCCAAGGATGATCTGGTCGCCGATCTGTTCGCCCGCAACTACACTGCCTTCGCCCATCGCCTGACCGAACTTCAGGCGCCGAACACGGCCTTTCGCCCCCGCCTAGCGGCGGTCATCGGTGAAGTCTGCCGCTTCCACGACGACGATCCGACGCTGTTCCGCTTTCTGCTGCTGGTGCAGCACCAGGGATTGCCGCGCATCGCCGACGGCGCCGACAACCCGGTATCGGTGCTTCATCATCTGGTCGAACAGGGCATCAGGGACGGGGAAGTCGGGCTCAGTGATCCGGCCCTGGCCACCGCCATGATCCTGGGGCTGATGCTGCAACCGGCCACCGCCATCCTCTATGGCCGCCTGCAAGCACCGCTGTCGCGCTTCACCGACCAGATCAATGCCGCCTGCCTGCGCGCACTTGCTTCCACCAGCCAACCGACCGAGGTCCATCATGGCTGACGCAACCTTTCACCTGCTGGCCTGCCGCCGTTTCCTGCCGCTGTTCGTCAGCCAGTTCCTGGGCGCCGCCAACGACAATTTCTTCAAGAACGCCCTGGTCATCCTGGTGGTCTACCAGCTTGGCGCCCAGGCCGGCATGGACCCGCAGGTGCTGGCGACCACCGCCGCCGGCCTGTTCATCCTGCCGTATTTCCTGTTTTCCGCCACCGCCGGCCAGATGGCCGACCGTTACGAGAAATCCGGATTGATGAAGTTCTGGAAAGGGGCCGAGATCGCCATTTCCGCCCTGGGGGCCTGGGCCTTGATGGCGCAGAACATCCCCGGCATGCTGAGTGCGCTGTTTTTGCTGGGACTGCAATCCACCTTCACCAGCCCGATCAAATACGCCGTCCTGCCCGAATATCTGCGCGATGGCGAATTGGTGGGCGGCAACGCCCTGATCGAGGGCGGCACTTTCCTGGCCATCCTGATCGGCACCATCGCCGGTGGCACCTTGGTGCTGGTCGAGGGTGGCTTGGCCCTGGTCGCCTGGTCCATGGTCATGCTGGCGGTGCTGGGCTTCGGCGCCAGCCTGTCGCTGCCCCGCGCCCATGGCGGCAATGACAGCGTCAAGGTCGGCTTCAACCTGCCGGGTGAAACCATGGGGCTTTACACCCTGGTGCGCCGCCAGCGCGATCTTTACCTGTCGGTGCTGGGCATTTCCTGGTTCTGGCTGGTGGGGGCGACCTATCTGTCGCAATTCCCCGCTTTCGCCAAGAACGTGCTCCATGCCGACGAACACGTGGTGACGCTGATGCTGACCATGTTCTCGGTCGGCATCGGTCTGGGCTCGGTGCTGTGCGGACGCCTGCTCAAGGGCGAGGTCTCGGCCCGCCATGTCCCCTTCGCCGCCCTGGCCATGACCGTGTTCGCCGTGGATCTGTGGTTCGCCGCCGCTCCCGTCGACGGCGACGGCACCTTGGCCAGCTTGTCGCACTTCCTGGCGCGTCCGCAATCGTGGCGGCTGCTGGCCGATCTGCTGCTGTTCGCCATCTGCGGCGGCGTCTATATCGTGCCGCTTTACGCCATCTTGCAGGCACGCAGCGACGAGGCGGTGCGCGCCCGCGTGGTCGCCGCCAACAATCTGTTCAACGCTGGCTTCATGGTCGCCGCCGCCCTGGCCAGTGCTGTCCTGCTGGCCATGGGCTTAAGCGTCACCGACATCTTCGGTGTGCTGGGTCTGGCCAATCTGGTGGTGGCGGTGATCATCTGCGGCCTGTTGCCCGACACTTTCATGAAAGGCGTGCTGTCCTGGCTGTTCCGCCGTCTCTACCGGGTCGAGGTGCGCGGCCTGGAACACCTGCCGGCGGCGGGCGAACCAGCGGTGATCGTGGTCAACCACACCTCTTTCCTCGACCCGGCGCTGCTGGCCGCCTTCATGCCGGAAAAGCCGATCTTCGCCGTCAACACCTTCACCGCGCGGGCCTGGTGGGTGAAGCCGTTCCTGCGGCTGGTCAAGGCCTTTCCCGTCGACCCCACCAACCCCATGTCGACCAAAAGCCTGATCCGGGCGGTGCAAGAAGGCAATAGCCTGGTCATCTTCCCCGAAGGCAGGCTGACCGTCACCGGCGCGCTGATGAAGATCTATGACGGTCCGGGCATGATCGCCGACCGCGCCGGAGCCAAGCTGGTGCCGGTGCGCATCGACGGCGCCGAGTTCACGCCGTTTTCCCGCCTGAAGGGCAAACTGCGGCTGCGCTGGTTCCCCACCATCACCATCACCGTGCTGCCGCCCACCCGTTTCCACATCCCCGCCGAGATCAAGGGCCGCGCCCGCCGCCGCCGCATCGGCGTGGCGCTCTACGACGTCATGTCGGCCATGATGTTCGAGACGGCGCCGCAGCATCGCACCTTGTTCAGCGCACTTTTGGACACCGCCCGCATCCATGGCGGCGACGCCTTGGCGGTGGACGACATCAACCGCAAGCCGCTGAGCTATGACCGGCTGATCATGGGTAGTCTGGCCCTGGGCCGGGTGCTGGCCCGCCGGTCAAGACCGGGCGAGGCAATGGGCCTGTTATTGCCCAATGCCGCCGCCACCACCGCCAGCTTCTTCGCCCTTCAGGCCTTCAACCGCGTGCCGGCCATGCTCAACTTTTCCACCGGACCCGGCAACGTGGTGGCGGCCTGTCGGGCGGCCTGCATCGAAACGGTGATCACCTCGCGCCGGTTCATCGACCAGGCCCGGCTGTCGGCAACCATCGAGGCGCTGAACGCCCAGGTGAAAGTCGTCTATCTGGAAGACATCCGCAACGGCATGGGCCTGACCGACAAGCTTTATGGCCTGCTGGCCCGTCCCTTCGCTGGCCGCATCCATCGCCGGTCCGGGGCGCAGGCCGACAAGCCGGCGGTGATCCTGTTCACCTCGGGCTCGGAAGGCATGCCCAAGGGGGTGGTGCTGTCGCACGCCAACATCCTGTCCAACTGCGCCCAACTGGCGGCGCGGGTGGCCTTCAGCCCGACCGACATCGTCTTCAACGCGCTTCCCGTGTTCCATTCCTTCGGCCTGACCGGCGGCCTGCTGCTGCCGGTGCTGGCCGGGATCAAATGCTTCTTGTACCCGTCGCCGCTGCATTACCGCATCGTCCCCGAGATGGTCTACGACACCAACGCCACCATCCTGTTCGGCACCGACACCTTCTTGTCCGGCTATGCCCGCGTCGCCAATGCCTATGATTTCTACAGCGTCCGCTATGTTTTCGCCGGGGCCGAGAAGGTCAAGGACGAAACCCGGCGGGTGTGGATGGACAAGTTCGGCCTGCGCCTCCTGGAAGGCTATGGCGCCACCGAAACCGCCCCGGTCCTGGCCGTCAACACGCCCATGCATTTCAAGGCCGGCACCGTCGGCCGCCTGCTGCCGGGCATCGCCTTCCGGCTGGAAACCGTGCCCGGCATCGATGCCGGCGGCAAGCTGTGGGTCCGCGGCCCCAATGTCATGCTGGGCTATTACCGGGTGGAAAAGCCCGGCGTTTTGGAGGCGCCGGCGGCGGGCTGGTACGACACCGGCGACATCGTCGATATCGACGAATTGGGCTTCATCCGCATCGTCGGTCGGGCCAAGCGCTTCGCCAAGATCGCCGGCGAGATGGTCTCCCTGGGCAAGGTGGAAAGTGAATTGGCGCTGTTGTGGCCGGAAAACCAGCACGTGGTGGTGGCCGTCGACGACGACCGCAAGGGCGAACAACTGGTGCTGCTGACCGATTACCCGGCCCCGACCCGCGACGCCGTCCTGGCCCATTTCCGCGCCCGGGGACTGGCGGAATTGCTGGTGCCGAAAATCCTGCTGACGGTGGAACGCATCCCGCTTCTGGGCAGCGGCAAGACCGATTACGGCACGGCGAAAGCCATGGCCGAATCCTTCGTCCGACCGGGAGGCGGAACATGAAGGTGACGGCAATAAACCGGCACAGCAAGACTGCCGCGCGCCACAGGCGCAGAACAGAAGGAAAGGACCGTGAAACCCCGAAACAGCATTGAAGCATCATCACTTCAGAACGCTTGATTGATAAATAAGACTTTTCTTCAACAGCAAATGTGCAATTGGCTTTTGACCACCCCCATACCATCGCTATGATTGAATCAATATGGTGGATGGAGGGGGAAATGAAAAACCTGCTACTCAGTCTGAACGGGCGCATCCCGCGCAAGACGTATTGGATGTTTTTCCTGGCCATCATCGTCTTGAACGTGGTGGGGCTGACCTTGGACAGCCTCCTCGCCGGTGACGATATCGAGGCGTTCCCGCTGTTCAGCCTGATCATTTCGCTGGCCCTGATCTGGCCGTCCATCGCCGTGACCGTCAAGCGCTGGCATGACCGCGACAAGTCCGGCTGGTGGATGCTGATCATGCTGATCCCGCTGGTCGGCCCCATCTGGGCGCTGGTGGAAAACGGCTTTCTGGCTGGCACCGAGGGCGACAATCGCTTCGGCCCGGCTTGTGTCTGATTAACCTGTTTACCTGTGCAACTTAAAATGAGGGGATTACCATGAAGAAATTGGCTTTCGCTGTTCTGGCCGCCGCCATGTTCACTTCCGCCGCCGCCCAGGCTGGCGACCAGGATTTCACCCTGGTCAACAAGACCGGCTACCAGATCGACGAAGTTTACGTCGCCACCCCGAGCTCGAAGAGCTGGGGCAAGGACATCATGGGCGACGGCGTTCTGTCCAACGGCGCCAAGAAGAACGTCAAGTTCCGCAACTCGACCACCGCCTGCAAGTGGCAGTTGGCCGTGAAGTTTGAAGACGGCAGCGACGTCGAATGGGACGAGCCCTTCGACCTGTGCGAAGTCGAGGTCATCACCTTGAAGTACAACAAGAACAGCGGCGTCACCAGCGCCGAAACCAAGTAATCCTACCCGTTGCCATGCCCGGAGACAAACGTCTCCGGGCATTTTCTTGTCGGCAAATCGGCATCGAATCCGCCATAGGGGTTGCGCGCCGTCGCCAAGGCGGGTACCTACTCCGCTCCCCATTTCCACAAGGCGCGGCAGATGTTCGTAGGTATGGATTTCGGCACCTCCAACAGTGCCGTCGGCATCGTTGACGCCAGCGGCACCGCTCGGATCGTCGCCCACGACAATGCCGGCCTGTCCGAGCGGGCCACCAATGACACCCTGCGCTCGATGATCGCCTTCGACCGCGGCCATCGCGACGACGACGGCTGGCCGCTGCCCCTGGTCGGCCAAGCCGGCATCGCCGCCTATCTCAACAGCGGCGACGAGTGCCGGCTGCTGCAATCGTTCAAAAGCCACCTGACCAGCCGGCTGTTCACCAGCGCCACCATCTTCAATCGGCCCTACAGCCTGGAACGGCTGATCGCCATCGTCGTCGAGCGGCTGCGCCTTGGTGCCGAGAACCACAAAGGGGAGCCGCTGACCCGGGTGGTGGCGGGACGCCCGGTGCGCTTCGTCGCCGAGGACGGCAAGGATGCCGATGATTACGCGGTGGAGCGGCTGACCGAAGCCTTCCGCCAGGCCGGCATCGACGAAGTCGCCTTTGAGTTCGAGCCCATCGCCGCCGCCTATTATTATGAACGCACGCTCGATCACGATGAAACCGTGCTGGTCGCCGATTTCGGCGGCGGCACCAGCGATTTCTGTCTGGTCCGGCTGGGACCGGGCCGGGCCGGCATGGCCGATCCGCGCGACGCCATCATCGGCACCGGCGGCGTCGGTATCGCCGGCGACACCTTCGACCGCCGCATCGTCGAACGCGGCATCGCCCCGTTCTTCGGCAAGAACACCACCTATCACAGCAACAGGAAGGACTTGCCGGTTCCCGACTGGATCTATGGCAAGTTCGCCCGCTGGCACCATATCGGCTTTCTCGGCACCGGCTCGACCCTGCGCATGCTGCGCGACATCCAGCGCCACGCCAGCCATCCCGAGCGCATCGAGGATCTGCTGACCCTGATCGAATACAATCTGGGCTATCACCTGTATCGGTCGGTGGAACAGGCCAAGGTCGCCTTGTCGCAAGGGATGCAAACCACCTTCGTCTTCGACCATGATCCGGTGCGGGTGGAACGCCCCATCACCCGGGCCGAGTTTGAAGACTGGATTTCCCCCGAACTGGTCGAGATCGAAACCTGCGTCGAGACCCTGCTGACCAGCACCGGCACGCCGGCCGGCAAGGTCGATCGGGTGTTCATGACCGGCGGCTCGTCGCTGGTGCCGGCGGTGCGCGCCATCTTCGACCGTCGCTTCGGCGCCGAGCGGGTCAGCGCCGGCGGCGAGTTCGTCTCGGTGGCCAGCGGTCTGGCCTATCGCGCCGCCGAACTGTTCGGGCGCGGTTAAACCGTTAATAATGCGGTGGCGGGCGGTCGTCCTGGGGTGAGCCTTCGCCGCCGGCCTCGACATTCCGCACGCGATCGACCAGCCGGCGGAGCATCAGGGTCAGGCGGGTGATCTCGTCTTGCTGCTGCGCCATCACCTCGGACATGTCCTCGACCATCCGTTCGTGATGGGCCAGACGGATTTCCAGGTCGGTCAGACGGGATCGGGTGTCGTCGGTCATGAATACTCCTGGGCGGCCATGGGCGGATTGAATTGAAGCCGGTAGCGGCATTCTTATAACCATTCTCCGAACCGCGCTTTACATTTTGCCGCAGGATGAGAAACTCGGAACGGTATTTTGCCGTGCCATCGGAGAGCCATATGCCTGTATCACGCCCGCAACCACGGGGCCACGCCGGTGTGAAAATCGGCGGAAGGCGCCGTGCATCTGCGCGGCACCTCGGCCCTGGTTCCGGTGGTGCAAAAAGTCGCCGAGGCCATCATCGTCATCCGCGCGGTCGACAGTGAACCTGGGCGGCTGACCGACATCTCGTTGCCGGCCTACCTTGCGCTGGCCGCCGAAAGCGGCGCCCGTAGCCGCTTGCGCCAAGCCCAGACGGCGTGAACGGGTAATGTCTTGCTTGAACCCGTGGGCCATCGGTTCAATAATGAACAGGTGGCTCCGTGGGGACGGGTAAGCGGCCAAAGGTGACGGCATGACCGGTACGGATCAGACCCTGGCGGGCATCGCCCTGCTTGCCGACCTGTCGCGGGAACAGCTTGCCGAGATCGAGACGCGATGCCGCTGGCATCGTCTGGCCGAGGGGGCCCAGGTCTTCGACAAGGACAGCGATAGCCTGGACGTCTATTTCATCGTCACCGGCGCGGTCCGCATCCTCAGTCAGGCGCTGGAACGCGAAGTCGCCCTGGCCGATCTGGAAGCCGGGCGTTATTTCGGCGAATTGGCCGCCATCGACGGCCTGCCCCGCTCGGCCCGCGTCATCGCCCTGACCGACTGCCTGCTGGCTTCCCTTGATGGTCCGGGTTTCCGCGATCTGCTGTTGCACTCTCCAAAAGTGGGGCTGCGGGTGATGGGCCGCATGACCGGGGTGATCCGCGACCTCGACCGCCGGGTGATGGAATTGTCCACCACCAGCGAAGCCCAGCGCATTTGCGGCGAATTGTTGCGCCTGGCCCAGCCCATGGTCGACCGGCCCGAGCTGTGGCACGTGGCCGACCTGCCCAATCACAAGGATATCGCCGCCTGGATCGGCACCTCACGCGAGGTGGTGGCCCAGGTCATCGGCGAGTTGGCCCGCGACGGCGTGGTCAAACGCCGCGGCATGGGCCTGGCCATCACCGATCTGCCGCGCCTAAGGCTTTTGGCTCGCGCCGCCTGACCCATCCTCGGCCACGCGCGAACAGCCCTGGCCGCAGGCATGGACCACGGTCAGGCCGCCGGGCTTGACCTCCTTGCCGGCGCCATAGGTCACCGTCACCGTGCCATCGCCGCCGGCGCGGACCACCACCGCGTGGTCCAGCAGCACCGCACCGTTGCGGCCCAGCACGGTCAGCGAGGTGCTGCCCGCCCGCTTGCCGAACAATTGGATGCGCCCGGCCCCGTCGACGCTGACATCGGCGACCTTGGGATCGCCGACCACCACCTGGGCGACGCCGCGCCCGGCATCGACCCGGCGGCTTTGCCCCGCCCCCAGCTCCAGCGTGTCGGCCCGGGCGGACGAGACGGCAACAGCGGTGAGGACCGCCACGGCGAAGAATGCCTTGAACATACCAACCTCCACGGAAGAGTTTTCTTCCACATCCGCAATTGTACTGCTATTTTACTGTTGCTCGGAAGCGGTTTTTACTTTCGCTTCACTTAAAAAATGGGAAGAATTTTATGCAAAAACTCACCTGCGCCAGGGCCGCCGCCCTGCTTCTGCCGCTATGGCTGAATGCCTGCGGCGGTGGCACGTCCGGCGGTATGGACGACCGCACCCTGGCCCGCGCGGTGGAACCGTCACTGCGCGCCGCCGCCGTCACCGCCGAGGCCGCCAACGACTGGAACGGCGCCGCCCAGCATTGGCGCACGCTGCTGTCCCATTATCCCGACGACCGCGCCATCGCCCTGGCGCTGGCCCAGGCCATGCGCATCGCCGGCAAGCCCGATGCATCGGCGGAGCTGATGCAGGCGATGACGGCCCGCCACCCCGCCGATGCTGCCCTTCAGGCGGAACTGGGCAAGGATTATCTGGCGGCCGAACGCCTGGGACTGGCGCTCAAGGCGCTGGACCGCGCCGCCGCCCTGGCCCCCAATGATTGGGAAATCATCTCGGCCCAAGGCGTGGCGCTGGACATGCATGACCGCCAGGGCGACGCCCAGGCCGCCTATGGCCGTGCCCTGGCGCTGTCGCCCGACAACCCGGAAATCCTGAACAATCTGGCGCTGTCGCAGGCCCTGTCCGGCGATCTTGCCGCCGCCATCGCCAGCCTGCGCCAAGCCGGCGAACAGCCCAGCGCCGGCGCCCAGATCCGCCACAACCTCGCCCTGATGCTGGCCTTGAGCGGCGATTCCGCCCAGGCCGAACGTCTGGCCGCCAAGGATCTGCCACCCGACCTGCTGCGCGCCAACGCCGCCATCTATCGCAAGCTGGCGGGGCGATAACTCCCCCCTACTTCCACGCCGCCATCACCTGAATGGCCGCCGGCCCGGCGATGACGACGAACAGCACCGGCAGGAAAAACACGATCATCGGCACGGTCAGCTTGGCCGGCAGCGACGCCGCCTTTTTCTCCGCCGCCGCCATGCGGGTCTCGCGGTTTTCCTGCGACAGCACCCGCAGCGCCTGGGCCACCGGGGTGCCGTATTTTTCCGACTGCACCAAGGCGGTGCAGAGCGACTTGACCTGGGCCAGACCGGTGCGTTCGGCCAGATTGTCCCAGGCTTGACGGCGATCGCCGAGAAAGGCCAGCTCGGCGGCGGTCAGGCCGATTTCCTCGGCCAGTTCGGGGGCGCTGTTGGCCATTTCGTCGGTCACCTTCAACAGCGCCGCCTCCACCGACAGGCCAGCCTCGACGCAGATGACCATCAGGTCAAGGGCATCGGGAAAGCCACGTGCCAGGGCCTGCTGGCGCTTTTGCACCGCATTGGCGACCAGGATGGCCGGCAGGTAATGGCCGGCGGCGGTGCCGGCCAACAGGATCATGGCCTTGGTCAGAAACGGCGCCTGGGCGAAGGCCGAGGCGGTGTAAAGCAAGGCCAGGGCGAAACCGGCCACCGGCCCGGCGACGCGGGCGAAGATATAGGTGACCGCCGCCGAGGGTCGGCGCCAGCCGGCCTGGCCCAGGCGCATCTTGATGGCCGGGTCGTCGATGGCCTGTTGCAGGTTGAGCCGGCCTAGCACCGATTTCATCCAACTGACCCGGCGATTGGGCTGGAAGCGCACGCCTTTCAGGCCGTCGCGCTGGCGCGCCGACAATTCTTGGCGCCGCCGCGCCACCGCCTTCAACCGGTTGGCCAATTGGTCGCGCGACGACACTTGCACCCCCAGGGCCAGGACCGAGGCAAAGGCGGCGATGGCGGCGACGAGGATGACCAATTGGGACAAGGACGGCATGCCAGCCTCCGTTAAAGATCGAAATTGATCATCTTGCGCATGACCAGCGCCCCCATGCCCATCAACAGGCCGCTGCACACCAGCAACAGATGCCCGGTGGGGGTGGAAAACAGGATGCCGATGTAATCGGGGCCGACCGCCGTCAACAGCAGCGCCACCACCACCGGCAACGAGCCGATGATCATGGCCGAAGCGGTGGCTTCCGACGAAAACGCCTTGATCTTGTCGCGCATGCGCTTGCGCGCGCGCAGCACCTCGGCCAGCTTGGCCAGGGTCTCGGCCAGATTGCCGCCGGTCTGCTGCTGGATGGACAGCACGATGGCGAAATACTTGAAATCGGCGGTGGGGGTGCGCTCCACCGCGCGGGCCAGGGCTTCCTCCAGCGACAGGCCCAGCTTCTGCCCTTCCATGACCAGACGGAATTCCGGCCCCAGCGGCTCGGGAACCTCGCGACCGATGATGGCCAGACATTCGCCCAAGGGCAGGCCCGAGCGCAAGCCGCGCACCACGATATCCAGGGCATCAGCGAACAAGGTGGTGAAACGGGCGATGCGGCGTTTGCCCAGCCAGCCCACCAGCAGCCGCGGCAGGCCGAAACCCAAGGACGCCGCCAACAGCGGCCCCAACAGCGGCGGCGCCTTCAGCCCCAGGGCGACCAGCCACACCAATACGGCGATGGCCACGTTCAGCCCCAGCCACAGCCGCACATCCATGCGGATGCCGGCCCGCATCAAGTGTTCGCGCATCTGTCCGGCCCAGCGCCGCCCCCGGCTTTGCTCGCCGCTTTGCAAACGGTGCAGGCTGCGCCGGCGCGGTGCGGAGGCGACGGTACTGCTCTTGCGTCCGACCACCTGGGCCAGACGCCGCCGCAACCGGGCGCGGCGACCATGCAAAAGGTGGTTGAGCAGCCAGGCGAACAGGCCCAAGGCCGCGAACAGGGCCAGGACCAGAAGGGCGATGACCGTGGGAAGATTAGCCATGGCGATCCTCGCGCAAGGCCTCGGCCAATTCGCGGTCGCGACCGAAATAGCGGGCCTTGTCCCAAAAGGCCGGGCGGATGCCGGTGGGGCGATGGGTTCCCAGGATGCGGCCCTGGGCATCCTCGCCGTCCATGTCGAAGACGAACAGATCCTGCAAGGTGATGACGTCGCCTTCCATGCCGATGACTTCGGTGATGTGGGTGATGCGGCGGCTGCCATCGCGCAGGCGCGACGCCTGGACGATGACGTTGACCGCCGCCGCGATCTGTTCGCGCACCGCCTTGGCCGGCAGGTTGTAGCCGCCCATGGCCACCATGTTCTCGACCCGGGCCAGGGCGTCGCGCGGGGTATTGGCATGGATGGTGCCCATGGAGCCGTCATGGCCGGTATTCATGGCCTGCAACAGGTCGAAGGCCTCGGGGCCGCGCACCTCGCCGACGATGATGCGCTCGGGCCGCATGCGCAGGCAGTTCTTGACCAGATCGCGCATGGTCACCTGCCCCGCCCCTTCCAGGTTGGGCGGGCGGGTTTCCAGGCGGACCACGTGCGGCTGCTGCAATTGCAGCTCGGCGGCGTCCTCGCAGGTGACGATGCGTTCGCCTTCGTCGATATAGCGGGTCAGGCAGTTGAGCAAGGTGGTCTTGCCCGAGCCGGTGCCGCCCGACACCAGAATGTTGCAGCGGCAGGCGGCGGCGATTTCCAGCACCTTGGCCCCGGCCACCGAAATGGTGCCGAAGCCGATCAGCTTGTCCAGCGTCAGCTTGTCGCGCTTGAATTTGCGGATGGTCAGGGTCGGACCGTCCAGGGCCAAGGGCGGGACGATGACGTTGACGCGCGAGCCGTCGGCCAGACGGGCGTCGCAGATGGGGCTGCTTTCGTCCACCCGCCGCCCCACCGCCGAGACGATGCGCTGGCAGATGTTCATCAATTGGGCATTGTCGCGGAACTTGATGTCGGTCAGTTGGATATGCCCGGCCACCTCGATATAGACCTTGCCGGCGCCATTGACCATGATGTCGGCGATGTCGTCGCGGGCGATCAGCGGCTCCAGCGGCCCCAACCCCAGCACGTCGTTGCAGATGTCGGTGACCACCACCTGCTGTTCCGCCGCCGACAGCACCAGCCCGCGCATGGAAATGATTTCGGCGACGATGTCGGAGATTTCCTCGCGCACGGTTTGCGGGTCAAGGCGCGACAATTCCGCCGGATCGACCGCATCGATCAGGTCGTTGAAGATGGCCACCTTGATGTCCGACAGCCGCTGATCGTTTTCCGCCGCCTTGGCCGGCACCACCTTGGCCGACGCCGCTGCCGCCGGTTTGGCGGCGGCGGTTGGTGCGGCGGGGGTGGGGGATTGGCGGCGACCGAACATGGGATTTATCCCTTCAACCACGACCACAGGGTCTTGCCGCCGCGGCTCTTGCGGGCCTGTCCGCGCCCGGCCAGGGTGGCGGCCAGGCTTTCCAACTGACCGACGATCTTGTGGCCCTTGCCGACCTCGGCCAGCAACTGGCCGTTATTGGCCGCCTCGCCGAACAACACGCTGTCCCACGGCAGCACCAGGGCCGGGGTGACCGCCAAGGTATCCTGGAAATCCTTGACCGTCAGTTGGGTCTTGCGGCACAGGTCGAGGCCGTTGATCACCAGCCGGGCCGGAGCATTGCCGTTGCGGTTGGCCGCCAGACTTTCCAGCAAATATTTGCAGTCGCGCAACGACGCCAGATCGGGCCGCGCCACCACCAGCACCTCGTCGGCGGCGCGCAGCAAAGCTTCGGTCCACGGCGCCCACACGTGCGGCAGGTCCAGAACCACGGCGGGCGCCATGCGCGCGGCCAGATCGACCAGTTGCTCGACCGCTTCGGTCTGGATGTCCAGGCTGCGCGGGGCGGAACCGCCCGAGGGCAACACCCTTAGAAAATCGTCATGCACCACCAAGAAGCGGTCGAGCAGCACCGAATCCAGCCGTTCCGGCTGCGCCAGCACCTCGGCGGCGCTTTGCCGGGCCTCGAGGTTGAAGGCCAGATCGGAAGCGCCGAAGGTCATGTCCAGATCCAGGTAAATGGCCTGTTCGCCCAAGGCCTTGCCCATGTGCCAGGCCAGATTGCGGGCGATGGTCGAGGCCCCCGCCCCGCCGCGGGCCGACCACAGCGCCGTCACCTTGCCGCGCGGTGCCGCCGCCGGATCGGCGAACAGGGCCGACACCGCCGCCGCGATCTGTGCGGAGGTTACCGGCGCCACCAGATATTCCGACACCCCATGGCCCAGCAAGGTGCGATAGAGGCCGATATCGTTCAAGCTGCCGATGACGATGACGCGGGTGCCGGGGTCGCAGACCTCGGCCAATTGCTCCAGCCGCCCCAGCATGGTGCGGTCGTCGTCGTCTTCCTCGACGATGACCACCTGGGGGGTGGGATTGTGCGCCAAATGGGTAATGGCCCCGGGCAGACCGCCGGCATGAACGCCCAGGCGCGAATGCAGCAAAGCCCGTTCGTGGCCGGCGGCGGCCAAGGCGGCTTCCACCCCCGGGCTCAAGGCGAAGGCATCGATGGTGACGCGAAACGACATCGCCCCCTCCCCTATTTGCCGACGGTGCTGAGGGTGCCGGTGGCGCCGGTTTCGGCTGCCGACGACGTCGCCTTGCCCTGGCCGTATTTGCCGAGGACATCGACGGCGCGATTGCCGTCGCGACCGGAAGTCTCGCGCGCGCGGACCAGATCGGCGGGGTCAGAGACCATCAGGCCGATATTGCGGGTGACCGAGCAGCCGAAATTCCAGGTATTCTGGTTGGCGCCGTCGGGATTGATGCTTTCGTCCCAGCGCCCACACTCGGGCACCACCGCCACCCATACCGGCACCGCCACGCTGACCGCGCCCTCACCGCCGGGGGTGACCGCCATGCGCTCGGCGGCGATACCGTTATTTTTCAGGATATCGGCGATCTCGGCCAGCTTGTCCGCCGGACCGCTGATGGCGACCGGCGCCGCGCCGCGCCGGCCGTGTTCGCGCGCCAGATCGCGCAAGGCGGCATGGTCGGACGGGCTTAACGGACCGGGCTTGAAGCTGGCGGCCAGTTCGCGCGATTCCACCTTGTTGCGGAAACGCTGGTGCGCATCATAGGTGCTCATGTCCTGAGGCGCGCAGGCGGCAAGCAGCAGCACGGCCAGGGCGGAAAGAATGAAAGGACGCATGATGAATTCTCCCGTTCCTAGCGCACCATGAAACCGTGCGGGCCTTGCAGCTTGGGCGGCACCGCTGACGGCGGCACGTTCTTGACATAGCGTTCCTGCAACCGCCCCAACAAGATGCGGTCCAAATCGGAAGAGGGCGCGAAGCCGTCGCTGGGCAGGGCCATCTGCGGTTTTTCCAGCGGCTGGACCACATAGGCCGAGACGATGACCACCAATTCGGTTTCCTTGCGCTGGAACGAATTGGAGCGGAACAAGGTACCGAGAATGGGGATGTCCATGGCCCCCGGCATGCCCGAAAGCGTGGCGGTGATGTCGTTTTGCAGCAGGCCGGCGATCATGATCGACCCGCCCGAGGCCATTTCCACCGTGGACGAGGCCCGGCGCACGGTCAGGCCGGGAATCTCGAAATTGTTGAGCTTGACCGGGGCGGTGATCTTGTCGATGGCGCTGACCTCGGTTTGCAGCTTCAGCGATATGCGGCCCGGGTCCATCACCACCGGGGTGAAGTTGAGCAGCACGCCGAATTGCTTGAACTCGATGGTCACCTGATTGTCGTTTTCCGACACCGGAATGGGGAACTCGCCGCCGGCCAGCAGATTGGCGGTTTCCCCCGATACGGCGGTCAGGTTGGGCTCGACCAGGGTGCGGATCAGGCCTTGGCGTTCCAGCCCCGACAAGGTGGACACCAATGAACCCAGGCCGGATACCGTCAGCGACCCGAACAGAGCCGAAGATTGGGTCAGGCCGGTGGTGGCGGTGGTGGCCAAGCTGCCGGCGACGCCGTCGATGCCGAAGGCCTTGCCCGACAGGCCGACGCCCAATTCCTTCAGCACCGTCTTTTGCATCTCGGCCACCTTGACCTGCAACAGCACCTGGCTTTCCGAGGACACCTTCAGCAGGTTGACGATGCTGGAATCGTCCTTGACATAGCGCCGGGCCAGGGT
Source organism: Stygiobacter sp. (assembly GCA_006218045.1). Lineage (GTDB taxonomy): Bacteria > Pseudomonadota > Alphaproteobacteria > Rhodospirillales > Magnetospirillaceae > Magnetospirillum. Next base: position 297,027 of record VBWB01000001.1, on the reverse strand, counting down.
GCGGATCTGCATGGCGGTGGCATCGGACCCGACGCTGCCCGACAGGTACAGCGCATCGCCGATGCCGGCGACCCGCACATGGCGTTCCTCCGGCATCAATTGTTCAAGCACCGCCTGCAAGCCGTCGGCGTCCAGATGGACATCGACGCTGACGCGATGCAGCACCGCGCCCGATTGGGAAAAGAAGGTGACGTCGCTTTGGCCGATGCCGCGCCCGACCAGAAAGGCCTGATTCGGCGTCTTGACCATGACGTCGACCACATCCGGGTTGCCCACCACCACGTCGCGCATGGGCTGGGTCAAGAGGATTTCGCGCGTCTTGTGCAGGGCAAGGCGCTGGGTTTCGACCGATGACGGCAGACCACGGGTGACGGCGCGGTTGAGCGGTTGCGACGACACCTTGCCCAGCACTGGGGCCGGCTGCGGCAGCGGCGGTTCCTGCGCCAGGGCGGGCACGGCCAGCAACGCCAGGATGGCAATCAGGCGGATCATGGCGTGCCTCCGACGGTACCACCGCGATTGATGATGATGGACGATCCGGTGGATTTTGCCGCCGGCTTGGCACCGCCGCCGGCCAGGGCGCGCATGGCCGCCGAGGCCTGGGTGTCGGCGGTGAACGCCCGCTTGCTCTGATTGCCCGCATCTTGGGGGCCGACGCCGCGCAGGATCAGCGACAATTGCCCCATCAGACCGGCGGCCACCAGGACTTCCGCCTGATCGGGCGACACTTCCAGCGTCGCCGTCTTGCCCTGGATGGTCGGGCCGTCCTTGCCCTTGGAAAATTGCTGGTCCACCGCCAAGACCTTGACGTCGGCCAGCACGGTTTCCGCCGCATAACGAACGATGGCGCCACCGCCCTTGCCCGCCGCTTCCGAATCGGCGCGCTGGAAATCGGCGGCCAACACCACGTCGACGCGGTCGCCGGGGACGACGAAACCGGAAACGGCGCTGGCATTGCTGATCGCCACCGAAACCGCCCGCATGCCCGGGGCCAGCATGCCGGCCAGGATGCCGCTGCCGTCGCGGGTGAAGGTGGCCGAGGGGGTGAAGGGCTCGCCCTCGCTCAACGGGCGGCGGGCGACCGCGCCGATGGCGCGGGCCTTGGGATCGTCGCCGTCCTTGCGGCTGGCGAAACGGCCGGCGCTGGCCGCCGGCCAGTTTTCATAACGCAGATCGGCATCCCCAAGGGCCGCGCCGGTGGCCACGTCGCGGGCCATCACCAGCACCTCGACGCTATCGGCGGCCACGGCCGGACGGGCCGCACCTTGCGTGTCGGTCCACCGCTTGGCCAGCAAGGCGGTGAACCCGGCGGCCAACACCGCCACGATCACCAGGACAATCGCCAAAGGGCGCATGATCTATCCCTATCCCCCATCAAAGGGCGGCGGGCGCCCTTTGATCCTTTTCACAGATCAAGCTGCACCGGCAGAGTGCGCCACAGCCAATCCATGCCGGCGGCGGCGATGGCCAAGCCATAGGGCACTTGACCGCCGGCGGCGCGTCCGCGCAAGGCCAGTACCGCCAAAGCCACGATCCCGCCGACCGTGGCCATGACGAATAAAAAACGGGGCAGACCGACAAAACCGGTCAACAGAGCCAGGGCGGCGCACAACTTGACGTCGCCACCACCCCAAACGCCGAGCGCGAACAAGGCGGCCCCGGCGGCGAACACCGCCGCCGCCGCCGCCACGTGCCAAGCCAGTTGCTGCACCGGCCAGCCATCGAGCCCGCAAAGGACGAAGGCCGCCGCCACCGCCATGCTGTCACGGTCGGCGATACGCAGGGCGCGCAGATCGCTGATGCAGGCATCGGCCAGGGCCGCGACCAGCAAACAACCGGCAAGAAGGGTGGTGAATACGTGCAGGGTAACCATGAAACCCGCCCCTTTGATGCCAAAGCGCCGCCCGAAATCAACCGGGCGGCGCTTCGCAACTTGTCGTTTGACTGACGGCGCCGACCGTCGGATCAGCCGCCAAGCGTGGTGGCGACGGTGCCGAACAAGGTGTTGAGGCCACCGGACAAAGCCTGCAAACCGCCAATGATGACGATGGCGACCAGGGCGGCGATCAGGCCGTATTCGATGGCGGTGGCGCCACGTTCGTCACGGTTCAGCTTGGTCATCACGGTACGGATATTGGTCAACATGGCTTTTCTCCTCATCCCCTGATAACGATCAGGCCTAATTTATCAGAACTTAACTTTATTAGCGCCAAACGCTACTTTGTAAGTTCTTCCGTGAAATATGTTTTAACATCATGTTTACATCTCGTTCAAGACAAAAATGCATATGGCCTTAATTTTTATTGACTCAAGTCTTATGTATTTAAGCAATCATTTGCTTTTACTTTTGTTCAGATGCCTTTTTTTCTTTATTTTGTTTTGGATAAAATTTTAGTCAAACACCTAACTCCGCGCCATCCCTGGCGCGGCGACGCTTCCTTTTGCTCTTGTCCTGATTATTGACTGACGCGCAGCTGTGACAATTCGGTAGCGATGGCACGGAAGGAGGCGCGCAGATCCGCCTGCGACGGCGAATCGAACCACTTGCCCGCGCTGCTGGCGCAGGCCTTGTAGATGTCCTTGGTCGCCTGATTGATGCCCGAGGTGAAGGTGATGGTGTAGACGGTGATGCCCTTGTCCTTCATGGCTTGGCACACCTGGGTCAAGCGGCTGTTGATGACGGTCTTGGCGGTGGTGGTGCTGGTGGTGCCCAAGGCGCCGTACTGATCCAGCCGGCCATAGCCGCTGTAATCGGAATTGACGGCGTTGTTGACCTTGTTGGGGCCGGTGGTGCTGGTCAGCTTATAGAACTGGTTGTCGCCGTCGGTCATCAGGATCACCGCCTTCGACCATTTGGGCGTGTTCCAGGCCAGGCCTTCGGTGAAGGGCGGTTCCGGCGACAACACCCTTAAGCCCCAGGCCATGCCGATATCGCCCATGGTGCCGCCGCGGCTCCAGGCGCGCAGCGCCTGGATGGCACTGTCCACCGTGGCCTTGACCCCGGTCAGCGGTGTGATCGGGGTCGGGCAGCCCAGATTGGGGCCGGTACCGCCATTGCCGTAACTGGGATCGGCGCGCACCGTCGACGCCTTGGTGGCGTCGTAGGAATTGTCGAGGGCCGGCAGCCAGTGATAGCGCAACCACGGGGCGGTCGAGGCCGGACTATCCTCCATGGCGTGGCCGACGCGTTCGATGACGCAGCCCTTCCAGCCCAGCAGGTTGGTGGGGGCATAGGCATCGTTGCCGCTGATCAGAGCGGGGGCGACGGGGCCGGGATTGACCGAGGCGGAATAAGGCACCACCGCCACCCGCAAGGTGGGATGGTCGGCATGATCGCCGAACAGGATATCCACCAACTCCTGCGCCGCGTCACGCAGGGCGCCGATATTGTCGCTGGTGGTCATCGACCCGGTATTGTCCAGCACCAAAGCCAGTTCCAGCCCCTTGATCGAGCGGATCACCTGGGCGCTTTCGCTGACCGCGATGGTGTCGATGCCGATCAGTTGCATCAAGGTCGTCTGCACCTGGGCCGAGCCATTGGCCGATACCACGTCGCCATCGACGGTGACGCTGAAACTGCCGGCGGCGTCCAGGCCGCTATCCTTGAAATTGGCGTCGAAGAACTTTTGTCCGATCTGCTGCAATTCAGCGGCGGTGCCGGTGGACGACCCCACCGCCAGGGCGGCGGCATCCAGCGCCTGCGACAACTTGCTTTTGACCGCATAGGCCCGGGCGGTGTCCACCGCCAGCCCCACCGACAGCGACAAGGGGATCAGGGCCAGGGCGAAAATGATCGCCACAGAGCCCCGGCGGTCGCGCATCAATCGTCGCAAGATCATGGCAATGTTCCCGTCGAACCGTTGAAGGGGATCAGGCGCACCAGCCGGGGGCGGGAGACGACGCTGTGATTCAGGCTCAGGCTGCCCAAGATGGCTTGCAGCAAGGGTGGATGGGTGTAGCGCAGGGTCACCATGATGACGCTTTGGCCATTGGGGGCCATCCCGGCGGCATCGCCGATGGTGATGGCGGGCGCGGCACCGCCCCAGGAATAGCTCCACAATTGCACCGGCTGGCCGGCGCTGGAAATGCCGACGCTGGCCACCCGGATGCCCAGGCGGTCGGCACCGCTGGGCAGCGGGTCGAGCACCCGTTGCGCCCCGGTGACGATGCCGTCCAGGCTGGCCGTGGTCTGGCTGTCGGCGCGCGCGGTCAGGTCAGAGACCACCTGGGCCGCCGACAACGCCTTGCCATAGGCCTGAACCAGGCCGAAGACCTCGGACATGCCCACCAACATCAGCACCATCACCGGCAGGATCAGGGCGAATTCGGTGGCGGCGATGCCGGCGCGGTCGCGGCGAAGGCGGGACAGAAGGCGGAGGGCGGGCCTCATTCAAATGGCTCCGTGCGCATGATGGTGGTGGAAATCAGCGGCAAGGTGCCGTCGCCGCCGCCCATCAGCGATCCGATCAGGGGGGTGATGAAGGCATGCACATGGATGACCCGCACGCTGACCACCGTGTTGGCGCCGCCAGGGGCGAATTGCATATTGGTGGGAATGCCGGCGGCGTCGAAGACCGGCGCCGGCAGGGCGATGGCGGCGAAATCGGCGAAGCTGCGGACGTCGAAATAAAAATCCTGACAGGGGAACAGCCCGATCAGATTGGGGCAGAATTCCTGCTGAAACCGCGCGCCGGCATCGCCTGCCCCCTGCACCACCCCGGTGCGTACCTGCCGCGCCGCTTCGCGCGTGGCGCCTTCCATCACCGCCGCCTTGAAGGCGACATAGCCGGTTTCCACCATGCCGGCGATCATCATGAAGAACGGCAAGGCGACCAGGGCGAATTCCACCGCGGTGGAGCCGCGATGATCGTTCCGCACTCTGTTCAGAATTTTGGTCGAGAAAAAGCGCATGCAGATTGTCCCTGTCAGGGCCAGTCCGCGGTCGGCGCAGGGACGATCATAGACCCGGCGGCGGATTTGCTCAATGGCTTCCTTCAGCCACCCACCACGCCCTTGGCCCGCAGGCCAGAGATGGCCGCTTCGTCCAGCCCCAGCAGCCGCGCCAACAAGGCATCGGTGTCGGCGCCCAGCAGGGGCGGCGCCCGCTCATAGCTGATCGGGGTTTCGGAAAAGCGGATGGGATTGGCGACCAGATCCACCGATCCGGCCAAAGGGTGATCCACCGCCGCCACCATGCCGCGATGCCTGATCTGCGGGTTGTCGAACACCTGATCCAGGGTGTTGATGGGGCCACACGGCACCCCGGCTGCTTCCAGCATCTCGATCCAGGCGGCGCTGGAGCGCGATGCCAGCACCTGGCGCAAGCGCGGGATCAGGCTGTCGCGGTTGCCCACCCGCCCGGCATTGCTGGCATAGCGCGGATCCGCCGCCAGTTCGGGGCAGCCGGCGACGGCGCAGAATTTGTGGAACTGGGCGTCATTGCCCACCGCCAGGATCACATGGCCGTCGCTGGTGGCGAAGGCCTGATAGGGCACGATATTGGGATGCGCATTGCCCAGGCGCCGGGGCACCATGCCGCCGACCAGATAATTGGCGGCCTGATTGGCCAAAACCGCCACCTGCACGTCCAGCAGGGCCAAATCCACATGCTGGCCCTGGCCGGTGCGGTCGCGGTGGGACAAGGCCGCCAACACCGCCACCGACGCATACATGCCGGTGAAGATGTCGGTGAGGGCGACGCCCACTTTCATGGGTTCGCCCTCGGGCGCGCCGGTCAGGCTCATCAGCCCGCCCATGCCCTGGACCAGAAAATCGTACCCGGCCCGCTGGGCATAAGGGCCGTCCTGGCCGAAGCCGGTGATGGAACAATAGATGATGTCGGGCTTGATCCGGCGCAGGCTGGCGTAATCCAGGCCGTATTTGGCCAGCCCACCGGCCTTGAAGTTTTCCAGCACCACGTCGCAATTCGCGGCCAACTGGCGCACCAGGTCCTGCCCCTCGGCCCGGGTGAAGTCGATGGCGAGGGATTGCTTGCCCCGGTTGGCCGACAGGTAATAGGCGCTTTCCCGCGTCTCCCGCCCGTGGTCATCCTTGAGGAAGGGCGGCCCCCAGGCGCGGGTGTCGTCACCCTGCCCCGGCTTTTCCACCTTGATCACCTCGGCCCCCAGATCGGCCAGCATCTGACCGGCCCAGGGGCCGGCCAGCACGCGGCTGAGATCGAGGACGCGCAGATGCGACAGCGCCCCCGTCGTGGTCATGAAAAGGCCTGGATACCGGTTTGCGAGCGGCCCAGGATCAAGGCGTGCACGTCCTGGGTGCCTTCATAGGTGTTGACGGTTTCCAGATTGACCATGTGACGGATGACCTGGAACTCGTCGGCGATGCCGTTGCCGCCGTGCATGTCCCGCGCCACGCGGGCGATCTCCAGCGCCTTGACGCAATTGTTGCGCTTGATCAGCGACACCGCTTCCGGCGCCCAAGAGCCGTCATCCATCATCCGCCCGACCCGGATGGCCGCTTGCAGGGCCAAGGCGAGATCGGTCTGCATGTTGGCCAGCTTGAACTGGATCAGCTGGTTGGCGGCCAGGGGACGGCCGAACTGCTTGCGGTCCAAGGTGTATTGGCGGGCGGCGTGCCAGCAGAACTCGGCGGCGCCGACCACACCCCAGGCGATGCCGTAACGGGCCTTGTTCAGGCAGCCGAACGGACCGGCCAGCCCCGAGGCATTGGGCAGCAAATTGTCATCGGGAACGAAGGCCTCGTCCAAGACGATTTCGCCGGTGACCGAGGCACGCAGGGACAGCTTGCCCTCGATCTTGGGGGTGGAGAAGCCCTTGGTGCCGCGCTCGACGACGAAGCCCTTGATCTTGCCGTCATGGCCATCGGACTTGGCCCACACCACGGCGAGGTCGGCGATGGGGGAATTGGTGATCCACATCTTCTGCCCGGACAAAAGATAGCCGCCATCGACCTTTTTCGCCCGCGTGCGCATGCTGGCCGGGTCCGAGCCGGAATCGGGCTCGGTCAGGCCGAAACAGCCGACCAGTTCGCCCGAGGCCAGACGCGGCAGCCATTTCTGTTTCTGCGCCTCGCTGCCATAGGCGTGGATGGGGTGCATGACCAGCGACGATTGCACGCTCATGGCCGAGCGATAGCCGGAATCCACCCGCTCGACCTCGCGCGCGATCAGGCCGTAGGCGACATGGTTGACGCCGGGTCCGCCGTATTCCTCCGGCACCGTCGGCCCCAACAGGCCCAGGGCGCCCATCTCGGTCATGATCTCGCGGTCGAAGCGCTCGTGGCGGAAGGCGCTGATGACGCGCGGCTGCAACTTGTCCTGACAATAGTCGCGGGCGGCATCGCGGATCATCCTTTCCTCTTGGGAAAGCTGGTCCTCGATCAGGAAGGGGTCATCCCAGCGAAAGTCCTGCACGGTGAAGTCTCCTCTTTATATTAGGTCCCGCTCTCAATCGGCGGGCGCATCGCCCATTTTTTCGTCATTCCCGCGCAGGCGGGAATCCATGCCTCAGCACACCATATCTTGCGGCCATATTGCAATATTGCCCCAGCATGGACCCCCGCCTGCGCGGGGGTGACGAATCAAAGAGAGGCAAACTGAGTTTTCCGCAGCCGGCTCGCCACCCGCCCCATCATAGCGGACGAAAGGCCAAAAGCGTCATGTCGTCGCGCTGGGGCTCGGCCCCGCGCCATTGGGCCAGACAGTTTTCCAAGGCGTCAAGCTGGCGTGGCAGCGGCTCGGCCCGATGGCGGGCGAGTTGCTCGGCCAAACGGCGCCAGCCGAACAACTGGCGTTTCTCCCCCCCGCCCATATTGTCGGTGATGCCGTCGCTGAACAGATAGAACGCCGCCCCCGGTCGCAGCGCCACAATGCGGGTCGACAACCGGGCCAGATCGGGCGCGCCGCCATCGCCAATGCCGATGCGGTCGCCGCGCAGCAGATCGACCCCTTCGGCCCCGCCCATCAGCAGATGCATGTTGGCACCGGCGAAAGCCAGTTCCCGCCGCCCAGGATCGACCACGCAGATGGCGGCGTCGAAGCCGTCATCGCTGGCTTGCCCGCCTTGGTCCTGACGCAGCAGACGGCGAAAGGCCTGGTGCAGATCGGCGAGGATGCGGGCCGGATCGGTGTTGCGACTGTCGCGCAGCACCTGGGCCAGGCTGGCGGCGGCGACCACCGCCATGAAGGCACCGGGAACGCCGTGGCCGGTGCAGTCGATCAGGGCGAACACGCTGACATCACCCGGAACGCCAGCCCAATAATAATCGCCGCCGACCACGTCGAGGGGCCGCCACAACACCGCCGTCTCCGCCACCGATCCCCGCAAGTCGGCCAGATCCGGCAGCATGGCCCCTTGAATGCGGCTGGCATAGCGAAGGCCGGCGGCAACCATGCGGTTGGCATCTTCAAGTTGCCGGTTGTACCGACGCAGATTGATACGGGCGCGGACCATTTCCAGGTGGTTATGAACCCGGGCGCGGACCACCGGCGGATTGAACGGCTTGGGGATATAATCCACCGCCCCGCATTGCAGCCCCTTGATCTCGGAATCCTTGTCCTCCAGGCTGGTGATGAAGATCACCGGAATCTCGGCGGTGGCCGCGTCGGCCTTCAGGCGTCGGCACAGTTCATAGCCGTCCATGCCCGGCATCATCACATCCAGCAAGATCAGGTGCGGCAGTCGGTGAACGGCGATCTCCAGCGCCTTCAGGGCGTCGGTGGCGAACAAGACGTCGTGTTCGGGCCGCAGGGTCTGCGACAGAATCATGATGTTGGCCGGATCGTCGTCGACGACCAGAACGATGCCGCGCGCCTCCATCAACGCCGCCTGCGGGCGAGTTCGGCCAGCAGACGCACCCGTTGCCGGATCAGGGCCGGGGATACCGGCTTGGCGATGAAATCGTCGGCGCCACTTTCCAGGCCGCGCTCCACATCGGCATCGGCGGAGGAACCCGACACCAGCACCACCATCATTCCGGCGGTGGCCGGATCGGCGCGCAAGGCCCGCGTCACCGCGAAACCATCCTGGTCCGGCATGACCACATCCAGCAGGACCACGTCGGGCGGATTGGCTGTTGCCAGTTTCAGCGCCTGTTCCCCCGAGCGGGCGAACTGAACCGGCCCCAGGGCGCTGACCGCCGCGTGCAGGATCTGGATATTGGCCGGCTCGTCATCTACGATCAAAATGCGGATCGGATCAGTCATGACCATTTCCCTTACCTTCCAGCAAAAGGGCGGCGGCGGCGAAATCCAATCCCCGAATGGCGGCGATGATCGCGTCATTATGGTCCGTATGGGGCACCGACAGCCACCATTGTTCAGCCACCGACAGCGCCGCCAGATCGCTTTGGTTCAGCAAAGCCGTCAGGCTTACGGCCAAGACATCATCGGATTCACCGGCAAAAGCCGCCTCGACCGCCGCCGGCAATGCCGCCAGCACCGCTTCCACCTGGATCCGTGCGGTGCCGATACAGTCCTGTAAACGCTCCAGCGCCGTCCGCCAGCGTTCCGTCGTGGGCGGGGGCTGGCGCAGCAGCATGGCTTCACACTCCCGCGCCGCCTCGGCCACCTGGATCAGGGCCAGATTGCCGGCGCTGCCGCCAATGCGATGCGCCCAATTACGCCGTTCGGCTATCCCGCCATCGATCCCGGCGGCAACGGCGTTGTGCTCGGCGAAAAAGCCGGTCAGCAGCCGCCGTGCCAGATCAACATTGCCGTTGACGCGCGACAACAGGGCAGGCCAATCGAAAGCGTCGCTCATGCCGGAACATCCCTGCCGGGTAAAGAAGTCGGTTGGATTTATATATTTGACCGCTATCCTGTGGAACAGCTGTTTTCGACGGATAACAAAGGCCAGGATGAAACACGGCTCCGACATACTTATAGTTGAAGATTCGGCAACTGACATCCAGATACTGGCAGAGCTTCTCTCCGGTCTTGGCAGCATATCCTTTGCCATGACCGGCAGCGATGCCCTGGCCAAGCTGCGCGACAGCCAGTTCGACGTCATCTTGCTGGATGTGATGCTGCCCGACATGACCGGCTTCGACGTCTGCCGGCAGGTTGCCGCCGACCTCAATCCAGGGGAATCGTCGGTGATTTTCGTCACCGCCTTGCATGATCCGCAATCCGAGGAGCACGGCCTGTTGCTGGGAGCCATGGATTACATCACCAAGCCGTTTTCACCCCCCGCCGTGCGGGCACGGGTGCGCAACCACCTGGCCCTCAGCCGGACGACGCGGGATTTGCGCCGCGCCCATGAACGGCTGCAACAACTGGCGGCGCTGGATTACCTGACCGGCACCTTCAATCGCGGCCATTTCGAGATGCTGGTCAACCGCGAATTGGAACGGACGGAGCGCAGCGGCCTGACCGGGGCGCTTTTGCTCATCGACCTCGACCATTTCAAGCGGATCAACGATACCCATGGCCATGCCGCCGGCGATCAGGTCTTGATCACGGTCACCGATGCCTGGCTGCGGGAATTGCGAGCCTGCGACATCCTGGGCCGTGTCGGCGGCGAGGAATTCGCCGTGTTCCTGCCCGAAACCGGCGGGACCGAAGCGACCGCCATCGCCGCCCGGCTGCTGCAACGGACCCGTGATCTCCCCATCGTCTGGGAGGGCCGGCAAACCCTGCGGGTCACCGCCTCCATCGGCGGCGTCTGGCCAATGGACGATGTGCTTGATCTGAAAACCATGATGAAGGCCGCCGACCGCCTGCTGTATCGGGCCAAGCAGACGGGACGCGACCGCGTTGAAATCGAAGGCGCCAACTAAGGAGCAGTCACCATGCTGAAACGGATTGCGATCACCGCATTAACCGCGATGTCATTGATGACCGGCCTGACCACGCCGCCCCCGGCCCGCGCCGGCACCTTGGACGAGGTCACCGCCCGCGGCGTCATCCGCTGCGGCGTCAGCGAATACGGCCCGGCCCTGACCGCCATGAACGAAAACGGTCAATGGGCCGGTTTCTATACCGATTTCTGCCGGGCCTTCGCCGCCGCCACCTTGGGCAATGCCCGGGCGGTGGATTTCATCTCGGTGTCCAGCCTCGACCGCTTCGAGGCCTTGCGGCAAAAGGCCGTCGACGTCCTGTCCGAGGCTTCGACCTGGACCTCGGAGCGGGACATGGGCGGGCTGGCCTTTCCCGCCACCTTCATGATGGACGGCCAGGGCTTCCTGGTCCGCCGCGACGGCGGCATCAGCGGGTTGGAGCAGTTGAAGGGCCGGCGCATCTGCGTGATCAGCCACGCCACCTCGGTGGGCGGGCTGAACCGCGTCAACAAGGTCCGCAACCTCGGCTTCAAGATACAGGAATATTCGTCCATCCAAGGCTCGTTCGCCGCCTTCTTCGACCGCCAATGCGACGCGGTCAGCACCGACGGCATCATCCTGGCGTCGCTGCGCCAGCAATTGGCCCCCAATCCCGCCGATTACGTGCTGCTGCCCGAACGCATCACCCGCGAGCCTTTGTCGCCGGTGGTGCTGAAAAACGACCGCCGCTGGGAAGACATCATCCGCTGGACCATCCTGGCCACCATCGCCGCCGAGGAACTGGGCGTCACCTCGGCCAACGTCAAACAACACATGAACAGCGCCGACCCGGAAATCCGCCGCCTGCTGGGGCTGGACGGCGACATGGGCGCCCGCCTGGGCCTGGACAAGGCCTGGGCCGCGCGGGTGATCGAACAGGTCGGCAATTACGGCGAGATATACAACCGCAACCTGACCAAGGCTCTGGGCATCGAGCGTGGCCAGAACGCCCTGTCGAGCCAGGGCGGCATCCTGTGGTCGCCGCCGTTCCGCTGATTTCCGACGAGGGACCATCACCATGCGCTTCGGCTTCGCCACCCGCCTGACCCTGGGGATGCTGACGGTCATCGGCATGACCGTGGCCGCTGTTCTGGTGGCGTTGGTCGGAACCCAACGGTTCGAGCAGGGGTTCAGCCACATCGCCGACACCCAGATGGGCCGCCTGATCGTGGTCGCCCGTCTGGTTCAGCGCAGTGAAGCCCTGTCGGAAAGCGGTCTCAGCCTGTCCACCGCCACCGGAATGTTTGAATTGCGGCGCAAGCGCGATGTCGTCAACGACCAATTGTCAGTGCTGGGCCGCGCCTTCGACGATCTGGGGCAAAGGGGGGTCAGCGAAGCCGCCCGCAGTAATCTGGCCCAACATCGAGACGCCATGGCCGCCAACCTGGATCAACTGGTGGCGGCGGTGGGCGAACGCATCGAGCTCGAGGACAAACTGGCCCAAGCCACCCGCCGCGTCGATACCCTGTCGCAAACCATCCGTCAGGCGGAACAGCAAGAGGGCGGCGTGCCGTGGGCGCTGGAGCGCGGCATCACCTTGATGACCCGCGCCCTCAGCATCACGCGCGAGCACGAGATGGATGCGGTCGAGCAGGAAGCCGCCCAGGTGCTGGCGGCGGCGATCAAGGCCAAGATGCCCGCATCGGTGCGCGAATCCGCCGGCCAACTGGTCGCCATGACCGGGGACAGCGACGGCATCTTCGCCCTGCGCCGCCGCTGGCTGGCGGTGGACGGCCGGGTCAAGGGATTGCTGCGCCATAACGATAACCTGATGTCGCGGCTGTCGCTGTCGGCCACCAACCTGTTCACCGAGTTGGAGCGCGAAACCGCCGCCGACCGCGAAGCCTTTTCCCACTTCATCGCCCGCGACCAGGCGGTGTTGTACGGGGTCACCGGCGCCGCCATCCTGGTCGGCCTGCTGGTCATGCTCTACGTCAACCGTCAGGTGGTCGGACGCTTGGTCCGCTTGCAGGAAACCATGGGCAGCCATGCCCGCGGCATCGCCGTGCCCATCCCCACCGAGGGCAAGGATGAAATCGCCGACATGGCCCGCAGCCTGGGCTATTTCGTCGACGCCATCCGCCAGCGCGAGGATGCCCTGTCCCAGGCCCGCGACGAGGCCGATCAGGCCAATCAGGCCAAAAGCGCCTTTCTCGCCAATATGAGCCACGAAATCCGCACGCCCATGAACGCCATCATCGGCCTGTCGGGGCTGGCCCTGCGCACCGGGCTCGATCCGCGCCAGCGCGATTATCTGATCAAGATCCAAAACGCCTCGCAGACCTTGCTGGGGATCATCAACGACATCCTGGATTTCTCCAAGATCGAGGCCGGGCGGCTGGAATTCGAGCAGATCGAGTTCTCCATCACCGACGTGCTCGACGACGTCGCCAACCTGATCACCCGCCGGGCCGAGGAAAAAGGCCTGGAAATCGTCTTCGCCACCACCGGCGACCTGCCGCAAAAGGTGATCGGCGATCCGTTGCGGCTGGCCCAGGTCATCACCAATCTGTGCACCAACGCCATCAAGTTCACCCATGTGGGCGAAGTGGTGGTGCGGGTGGCGCTGCACTCCCTGAGCGCCGGCAAAGCCAACCTGCTGTTTTCCGTCCGCGACACCGGCATCGGCCTGACCGAGCAGCAGGCCGCCCGCCTGTTCGAGCCGTTCAGTCAGGCCGACGCCTCGACCACCCGCCAGTTCGGCGGCACCGGCCTGGGCCTGAGCATCTGCCGGCGCATGGTCGAACTGATGGATGGCCGCATCTGGGTCGACAGCGAACACGGCAAGGGCAGCACCTTCAGCTTCACCGCCAACCTGCCCCTCCCCGACAGCGCCGCCACCGCCTTGCCGCGCTGGCAGGATCTGCGCGGCGCCCGGGTCATGGTCGCCGACGACAACGCCACCACCCGCGCCGTGCTGGGTGAAATGCTGCGCAGCCTGGAGTGCCAGGTGACCGAGGCCGAGGACGGCCAGGCCGCCTTGGCCGAGATCATGCGGGCGGAAGCCGCCGGCGAATCGCCCTACAAGGTGGTGTTGATGGACTGGCGCATGCCGGTGATGGACGGGCTGGAAGCGTCGAAGCGGATCAAGCAAAGCGACGTCTTGCAGGTGATCCCGGTGATCATCATGGTCACCGCCAGCGACCGCGAGGAGGTGATGGAGCAAAACGGCGCCGTCACCGCCATCGACAGCCTGCTGGTCAAGCCGGTCAATCCGTCCTTGCTGTTCGACACCATGATGACCCTGGCCTCGGGCGGCCATGTTCCCGGCATCGGCGTCGAGCCGCTGGGCCTGGGCCATGACGGCGATGCCGATCAGCTGGAAGCGGTACGCGGTCGCCATGTGCTGCTGGTCGAGGACAACGAAATCAACCAGCAAGTGGCCGCGGAAATCCTGGGCTATTGGCAAGTCGCCGTCGCCTTGGCCAATAACGGCGAGGAAGCGTTGATGGCCCTGGATGTCGCCGGCAGCGACGGCTACGACGCCGTGCTGATGGATATTCAAATGCCGGTGATGGACGGTATCGAGGCGACCGGACGCATCCGCGCCGATCCCCGTTTCGCTGGCCTGCCGATCATCGCCATGACCGCCCATGCCCTGGCCGAGGAACGCGACCGCTGCCTCAATGCCGGCATGAACGACCATGTGGCCAAACCCATCGAGCCGCACATTCTGTTGCGGGTGCTGTCGACCTGCCTGGACCAGCGCCCGCCGGCCCGCCCACAAGCGACGCCCGAGCCCGGACGAGTGGAAATTCAGGCCCCGCACATCCGTTTCGACGGCCTGCCGGGCATCGATTGCGGCGCCGGGCTGTCGCGGGTGATGGGCAACACGGGGCTTTACCGCAAATTGCTGCTGGATTTCCGCCGCCGTCACGCCGACGGCGCCGCGATCATGGCAACCAGCATGCGAGACGGCGCCCTGGAACAGGCCAGTGCCCTGGCCCATACCATCAAGGGCGTCGCCGGCAATATCGGCGCCCAAGCCCTGTACGAATGCAGCCGGACCCTGGAGACGGCGCTGAAAATGGACCGCCGCGACGAGGCAGAGGCCGCCCGCATCGCCTTCGCCGCCGAACTGGCCCGCGTCGTCGACGGCATCGCCCGGCTGGAAGATCAATCCCAGACCGCCGCCCCAGCCACGCCCGCCGCCGATCCCGCCGCGATCGCGGCGACCACGGACCGGCTGGCCGCCTTGCTGGCCAGTAACGACATGGGCGCCATGGATCTGACCGATCAGTTGACCGCCATGCTGGATGGCGCCCGGGCCCAAGCCTTCGCCCCGATCAGACAGGCCGTCGACCGTCTGGATTTCGACGCCGCCGCCGCCCTGCTGGCTGAATTCGCCATCACCGGACAAGACAAATAAGAAAGGAACGGCCAGGGCAAAAAACAGTTCCCCGTCCATTCCTCAACCCAGAGAGAAACAAGCCCTCCCTTTCCTCACGTGCGATCCTTGGCAATTACCGCTATGATGCGGTAATTTCAAGGGGTCGCCAGGGGATATCTCGACGGAATGCATGTCCTTCGTCTCGTGAGCACCGGCACGACCACTGGCTTCCGGCATCTGCTGGTGGTCACCTGTCTGGCCGGTCTGGCCAACGCGGCCTTGCTCGGCATGATCAACCAGGCGGCGGAGCGGGCGGCGCTGGCCAGCCCCTTCGACGGCGAAGCGCTGCTGATTTACATCTGCCTGTTCGCCTTCTTCTTCCTGGCCGACCGTGCGTCCTTGCGCGAGGCCAACCAGTTGGTGCAGCACCGGTTGGAAGCCCTGCGCCTGCGCGTGGTTGGCAAGTTGCGCCGGGTCGATCTGCGCACCTTGGAAAATCTGGGCCAGGGCGAAATCTTCGCCACCGTGGCGCAAGAAATCAATCATCTGTCGCAAAGCCTGCCGCTGTTGGTCAGCGCCGGGCAAAGCGTCTTCCTGCTGGTCTTCTGCCTGCTTTACATCGCCACCTTGTCGCTGATCGCCTTCATGGTCGTCACCGGTTTCACCGCCTTGGGGCTGGCGCTGTTCTGGCTGCGGCGGCGCAAGCTGGACCACGAATTGATGCGGGTCCATCGCCAGGAAGCCGAGATGCTGGACACCTTGGCCCATTTCACCAAGGGCTTTCAGGAAATCCGCCTGAACGGCGACAAGAACGACGCCTTGTTCCTCCGCTTCACCCGGGTGGTCGACGACCTGCAAAACCGGGTGGTCGGAATCGGCGGCAAATGGGTGGTGCTGCTGCAATTCGGCAATGCCTTCCTTTATGCCCTGGTCGGCGCGGTCATCTTCATCCTGCCGCTGTTCTTCCAGGGCTATACCGACGTCATCTACAAGATCACCGCCGCCGCCATCTTCTGCGTCGGCCCGGTCACCGCCATCACCGCCGCCGCGCCGCTTTACACCAAGGCCGACATGGGCCTGGGCCACGTCGCCCGGCTGGAACAGCGCCTGAACCTCAAGCGCGGCCCGATGCCCGTGGTGACGGAATCGCGTTTCACCGGTTTCTCCACCATCGCCTGCCGCGATCTTGGTTTCAGCTATCGCGACGAGGCGGGGGAAATCACCTTCACCTCGGGGCCGCTGGACCTGACCCTGACCCGGGGCGAGACCGTGTTCGTGGTCGGCGGCAACGGCAGCGGCAAATCCACCGCCATGAAGCTGTTATGCGGCCTCTACACCCCCGATACCGGCACGATCGAGGTGGACGGCACCGTCATCGGCGAGGCCGAGCGCCAGGATTACCGCGAGCTGTTCGCCGCAATTTTCGCCGATTTCCACCTGTTCGACCGCCTTTACGGCCTGGATGACGCCGATCCCGAACGGGTCCAGGCGCTGATCGCGCGCATGGAGTTGACCGACAAGGTCAGCTTCGCCGGTGGCCGTTTTTCCACCACTGTCCTGTCCACCGGTCAGCGCAAGCGGCTGGCCATGATCATCGCCCTGGCGCAGGACCGCGACATCTATCTGTTCGACGAATGGGCGGCCGACCAGGATGCCCATTTCCGCCAATTGTTCTATACGGTTCTGTTGCCCGAGTTGAAACAGCGCGGCAAGACCGTGCTGGCGGTCACCCATGACGACCGCTTCTGGTATTGTTGCGACCGCCGGCTGTCCATGGATCTGGGCGTGCTTACCGCCGAGACCGGGGGCGGGGCCGAAACCGGGGGGACGGCATGAGCATCGCCGCTTTCCTGGGCGGGGCCAGCCGCCGGCAATTATGGGCCATGGCCGCCCTCACCACCACCGCCGGCATGGCCAATGCTGGCCTGGTGGTGATGATCAACGAGGTCGGCGGCGACATCGCCCTGGGCGAACGGCCCGGCTGGTTGCTGTGGCTGGGTTTCGCCGGTGTGTTCCTGGCCTATTACCTGTCCAATACCTCCGCCTTGCTGCGCGCCAACACCCTGATCGAGCATCTGCTCAACCGCGTCCGCCTGGACGTGGTCGACAAGCTGCGGCAAACCGAGTTGCTGGTGGCCGATTCCCTTGGGCGCGGCAAGCTTTATTCCATGGTGTCGCACGAGACCAACCACCTGTCGGTGACTTTTCCGCTGCTGGTCGACGCCTTCCAGCAGGCCATCTTGCTGTTTTTCTCGCTGATCTATCTGGCTTGGCTGTCGCCCATGGCCTTTGCCGCCTTCATCATCGCCGTCGGTGCCGGCATCGCCAGCTATCTCGCCATCAACCGCCGTTTCCGCGTCACCCTGGCCGCCCTGGGCCAGCGGCAGGCCAGCATGCTGGACACCATCGACGCCATCATCCAAGGGGCCAAGGAAGTGCGCCTGAACAGCGCCTGCGGCGACGGCATCGAGCGCAGCTATCGCACGCTGTCGCGCTCCAGCGAGGCCCTGCTGGTGAAATCGGGCGAGCATTGGGCCGAGATGATCCTGCTGTCCAGCCTGGTCACCTATCTGCTTTTGGGCGTGGTCGGCTTCGCCTTTCCCGGTTTCATCGACGGCCATGGCCTGATCGTCTTCCAACTGATCCCGGTATTGCTGTTCTGCGTCAGCCCGCTGGCCAAGATCGTCGCCCTGTCGCCCATGTTCATCCGTGCCCAGGTCGGGCTGGACGGCATCTTGCAGGTACAAAAGCGGCTGGCCGATGCCGGCTCGGTGTCGCCCGCTGTGGCGCGGGAACAGGCCAAGGCCTTCACCGGGTTTCGCACCCTGTCCTATGAGGGCTTATGCTTCACCCATCGGGGCGAGGGCGGCGAGGCCGGTTTCACCGCTGGGCCGCTGGACCTGACGCTCACCCGGGGTGAGGTGGTGTTCGTGGTCGGCGGCAACGGCAGCGGCAAATCCACCGTCCTGCGCCTGCTCTGCGGCCTTTACCCGGCGGCCAAGGGATTGATCCGGGTCGATGGCCAAGTGATCACCGGCCCAGCTATCGCCGGCCTGCGCGAGCTGTTTTCCGCCATTTTCGTCGATTTCCATCTGTTCGACCGCCTTTATGGGCTGGAACAGGCCGACCCGGTCGAGGTCAACCGGCTGATCGACCAGATGGGGCTGGCCGGCAAGGTCCGGTTCGAGCAGGGCCGCTTCAGCCGTCTGCACCTGTCCACCGGCCAGCGCAAGCGGCTGGCGCTGATCGCGGCGCTGCTGGAGGACCGGCCCATTTACCTGTTCGACGAATGGTCGGCGGAACAAGACATCCACTTCCGCCGTTATTTCTATGAAAACCTTATCCCCGCCCTCAAGGCCAAGGGCAAACTGGTGGTCGCCGTCAGCCATGACGAACGCTATTGGCACCATGCCGACCGGGTGATCAAACTGGATCTGGGCCGCATCGTCTGGGATCGTCCCGGCAGCGAAGGGGGCCATGCATGAAAGCCTTCCTCTATCCCGGCCAGGGCGCGCAACGCCTCGGCATGGGCGCCGAGTTGTTCAACGAATTTCCCGATCTGGTCGCCCAGGCCGACGCCGTCTTGGGCTATTCCATCACTGAATTGTGCCTGAACGGCCCGATCGAGCGGCTGACCCGCACCAATTTCACCCAGCCGGCGCTTTATGTGGTCTCGGCCCTGAAAACCTTGCAACAGGTGGCGGAAAGCGGCCCGCCCGAAATGGTGCTGGGCCACAGCGTCGGCGAATACGCCGCCCTGTTCGCCGCCGGGGTGGTGGATTTCCAGTCCGGCCTGCGCTTGGTGCACAAGCGCGGCCAATTGATGGATCAGGCCCAGGGCGGCGGCATGGCCGCCATCATCGGCCTGGAGGCCGAGCAGATCGAAGCGGTCATCCAGGCCAATGGCTTGACCGATGTCTTCGCCGCCAATTACAACACCCCGCGCCAGATCGTGCTGTCGGGCCGGCGCGATGCCATCGTCGCCGCCGAAGCGTTGTTCCGTCAGGCCGGAGCCAGCCATTACGTGGTGTTGCAGGTGGGTGGCGCCTTCCACACCCCGTTCATGGCCGAGGCACAGCGCGACTTCGCTACTTTCGTCGCCGATATCGCCTTTGCCCCGCCGCGCATTCCGGTGATCGCCAACGTCACCGCCCGACCACACGCCGCCGACACCATCCGCCAGCGCATGGTCGAACAGATCACCGCGCCGGTGCGCTGGAGCGAGTCCATCCGCTGGCTGCTGGCCAAGGGCTTGCGTTTCGAGAATTGCACCGAGATCGGCGACGGACCACCGGTGGTCAAACCGATGATCCGCCGCATCCAGGCCGAGGCCGGGCCGCTGGATTCCGCCATCCTGGCCGCAGAGGAAACCGTACCACCGCCACCGCCCGCCCCCCACCCCCAGCGCATCCCCATCGGATCAGCGGCGTTTTGCGCCGATTTCGGCCTGTCCCAGGCCTATGTGGCCGGGGCCATGTATCAGGGCGTGTCCTCGGTCGCCCTGGTGGCGCGGCTGGCGCAAGCCGGCATGCTGGGCTTTTTCGGTGCCGGCGGCCTGGCCATGACCGAGGTGGCGGCGGCGATCACCCATATCCGCGCCCAAATCCCCGAGGGTGCCCCCTTCGGCGTCAACTTCATCGCCCATGTCAATCATCCCCATCTGGAAGACCAGCTGACCGATTTGCTGCTGCAACAGGGCGTGCGGGTGGTCGAGGCCTCGGCCTTCATGGAGGTGACCCCGGCCCTGGTGCGCTATCGCGCTGCGGGATTATCCGAGGACGGCCCCCGCATCCGCGCGGCCAACCGGGTGATGGCCAAGGTGTCGCGCCCCGACGTGGCCGAACAATTCCTGGCGCCGGCGCCCGAACGGGTCATCGCCAAGCTGCTGGAAGCCGGCAGCCTGACCCCGACCCAAGCGGAATTGCTGCGTCAGGTGCCCATGGCCGACGCCATCACGGTGGAATCGGATTCCGGCGGCCATACCGACCAGGGCATGCCCTTCACCCTGATTCCGGCCATCCTCCGCGTGCGCGATCAGGCGGCGGACCGTTTCCCCCGTTTCGGCCGCATCCATGTGGGCGCCGGCGGCGGCATCGGCACGCCCGAGGCGGCGGCGGCGGTGCTGGTGCTGGGGGCGGAATACCTGGTCACCGGCTCCATCAATCAATGCACGGTCGAGGCCGGGACCAGCGATCTGGTCAAGGACATGCTGGCCGGGGCGGCGGTGCACGACACCGCCTACGCCCCCTCGGGCGAGATGTTCGAGTTGGGATCGAAGGTGCAGGTGCTGAAAAAGGGCCTGTTCTTCCCGGCGCGGGCGGACAAGCTGGTGGCGCTTTACCGGCAATACGACTCGCTCGATGCCATCGACCCTGCCACCCGCCGTCAGATCGAGGACCGCACCTTCCATCGCCCGCTCGCCGCCATTTGGGACGAGCTGCGCAACCGCCTGTCGGCAGAAGAGATCGCGCGGGCCGAACGCCTGCCCAAGCACAAGATGGCCCTGGTGTTCCGCCGTTATTTCAAGGATTCCAGCCGCTGGGCGCTCACGGGCGACGCGGACCACAAGGTGGATTTCCAGATCCATTGCGGCCCGGCCATGGGCGCCTTCAACCAATGGGTCGCCGGCAGCGATCTGGAGCCCTGGCGCGCCCGCCATGTGGACGAGATCGGGCTGAGGCTGTTGACCGGGACCGCCCAAATGCTGCACCGCCGCTTCGCCGAACTGGTCGGGGGAAGCGCATGAGCCAGCCCATCGCCATCATCGGCATGGGTCTGCGCCTGCCCGGCGCCGACAGGCTGGATGATTTCTGGCGGCATCTGGCCGAGGCCCGCTCGCTCATCACCGAGGTGCCGGCAAAGCGTTGGGACAAGGATGAATGGCGCGGCAATCC
Organism: Stygiobacter sp.; assembly: GCA_006218045.1. Lineage (GTDB taxonomy): Bacteria > Pseudomonadota > Alphaproteobacteria > Rhodospirillales > Magnetospirillaceae > Magnetospirillum. The sequence continues at coordinate 276,006 of VBWB01000001.1, read as the reverse complement.
GGCCCGCGACAACAAGACCAACTGCATCTGGGGCGGCTTCGTCGACGACGCCGATTGCTTCGACGCCGAGTTCTTCGGCATTTCCCCGCGTGAAGCCGGATGGATGGACCCGCAGCAGCGCTTCGCCCTGGAAATGGCCTGGCACGCCATCGAGGATGCCGGCTATGCCGCCCACACCCTGGCCGGCAGCCGCACCGGCGTGTTCATGGGCGTCTGCCACTGGGATTATGCCGAGTTGCTGGAAAAGCATCTGGCCCAGGTCGATGCCTATACCCCCACCGGCATCGCCTTTTCCATCATCGCCAACCGGGTGTCGCATTTCTTCGACCTGCGCGGCCCCAGCGTCACCAACGACACCGCCTGCGCCGCCTCGGCCACCGCCGTGCACGACGCCATCCGGGCCATGCAGGCGGGCGAATGCGACATGGCCCTGGCCGGCGGCGTCAACCTGATCTGGTCGCCCAACCATTTCGTCGCCTTCGCCAAGGCCGGCATGCTGTCCAGGGATGGCCGGGCCAAGGCCTTCGACGCCGATGCCGACGGCTATGTGCGCGGCGAAGGCGGCGCCGTCTTGCTGCTGAAACCGCTGGACCGGGCCATCCAGGATGGCGACCCCATCCATGGGGTGATCCGGGGTGCGGGCATCAATCACGGCGGCCGCACCAATTCGCTGACCGTCACCAATCCGCGGGCCCAGGCCGAATTGATCATCCAGGTGCATCAGGCCGCCGGCATCACCCCCGACACGGTGTCCTACATCGAGGCGCACGGCCCCGGCACCCCCTTGGGCGACCCCATCGAGATCGCCGGATTAAAGCTGGCCTTCGCCCATCTGCATGAACGTGCCGGCACCGCACCCAAGGCGGGGTCGTGCGGCATCGGCTCGGTCAAGACCAATATCGGCCATCTGGAAGGCGCCGCCGGAGTGGCCGGCATGGTCAAGGTGCTGGCGGCGCTGCGTCACGGCCTGCTGCCGGCCAATGTGGGCTTCGGACGCCTCAATGATCTGATCGACCTCACCGGCACGGACTTTCATATCCAATCCGAGGCGGTTCCATGGTTGCCCGCCCCTGGTCAACCCCGGCGGGCGGCGGTCAGTTCCTTCGGTTTCGGCGGCAGTAACGCCCATGTGGTGATCGAGGACGCGCCGGTCCTTGCCGCTGCCCCAACCCAACCCGGCCCCTTCGTGCTGCCGCTCTCGGCCCGTGACGAGGACCGGTTGCTGGCCCTGGCCGAGGATGTAGGCGCCTTCGCCGCCGACCACCCGGTAGGGATCGGTCTCGACCAACTGGCCCATACCCTGCAAACCGGGCGGGCGGCGATGGAATGCCGGTTGGCCCTGGTGGTCGAGGATTGGGACGATCTGGCCCGCGCCGTGACCGAACGCCGTTGGCTGCGCCCCCGCGCCGAAGGCGCCTCCGCCGCCAGCGCCGAGGGCGTGTCCGCCGCCAGCGCCGAGGGCGTGTCCGCCGCCAGCGCCGAGGGCGTGTCCGCCGCCATCGCCTGGGTCAATGGCGAGCCGGTGGATTGGCCGGCGCTGTGGCCGGTGGCGCCGCGCCGCATCCATGCGCCCTTGACCCGCTTCGCCCGTATCCGTCACTGGATGGACCCATCGGTGGCGGCCAAGGATGACCGGGCGGTGCCGCATCCGCTGTTGCACCGCAATCTGTCGGGCTTCGACGGCGTCCATTTCCGCACCACGCTGACGGGGCCGGAATTCTTCTGGGCCGACCATCACGTCGGCGGGGTGCAGGTGCTGCCCGGCGTCGTCGCCCTGGAAATGGCCCGCGCCGCCGCTCAGTTGAGCGGCGAAGGTCTTGCGCCCTTAGCCGTGGACGATGTGGTGTGGACCCGCCCGATCCGCGCTGTCGACGGCCCCACCCAGGTGGATGTGCGGCTGGTGCGCCGCCCCGACGACAGCATCGCCTTCACCGTCGCCGAGGCCGATGGCCCCGCCCATTGCCAAGGTGTGCTGCGGCCTCTGGACGCCACACCGACCACGCTGGACCTTGCCCCGCCGGGGGCCGAGCTGGCGGTGGCGCAATGCTATGACCGCCTGCGCGCCAGCGGCGTCACCCACGGCCCCGCCTTCCAGGCGCTCAGCAAAATCCATGGCGGCCAGGGCGAGGTGCTGGCCCAACTGAAGCTGCCGCGCCGGCTGCATCCCGGTCTGGCCGAGATGGCCCTGCACCCGGTGCTGCTGGACGCTGCCATCCAGGCCTGGATCGGCTTGGACCAAGGTAGCCTGGACGGCGCCGCCGTGCCCTTCGCCTGCCGCCGCATCGAGATGTTCGGCCCGTGCGAAACGGTGATGTGGGCACGGGTGCGCCCCGCCGCCGCCGCCACCACCCCCGGCTTACGTCGCCTGGATATCGAACTGGCCGACAAGACCGGCGCCATACGCGTGGCCTTCCGTGACCTGTCGTTGCGGGTGATGCCACTGGCGGCCAATCAGGACGAGCCGCCCGTGCTGGCCATCGGGCAATGGCGCCCGGTGCCGCTGGAGAATCCACGCCCGCGCGCCCTTGACGGTCTGGTGGTGCTGGCTGGACTGGACGCGAACGTGGATGGGGCCGTGCTGCGCTTGGCCCCGGCAGGCGCCGATCTGGCCGCCACCTTGTCGGCATGGTTGGCGGAACTGCATCAAAGCCTGGGCCGGATCATGCGCGAGACGGCGCGCCGCCAAGTGCTGATCCTCGCCGACGATGCCCTGCCGCCGGCCCTGCTGCTGCCGCTGGCGGCGCTGTTGAAAACCGCCCGCATCGAACAGCCCAAGCTGGACGCGGCGCTGATCCGCGTTGCCGATAGCACCCGCTTGGCCGCCATCATCGCCGCCGAACGCCGCCGCGCCGATGGCTGGCCTGAACTACGCTATGACCAGAGCGGCCAGCGTCTGGCCTGGACCCTTGAAGAAACCATGCTGCCGGCGGCGGTTCCGGCGCTCGACGCCGATGCCAGCTATTGGATCACCGGCGGTTTGGGCGGATTGGGCCGTCTGTTCGCCCACTGGCTGGTGGAACGCGGCGCCGGCCAGGTGGTCTTGAGCGGACGCAGCCCGGTCGCCGCCGATGATCCGCGCCTGCTGGCACTGGGACCACGGGTGCGCTATGTCGCCTGCGACATCACCGACAAGGCAGAAGTGATAAAGCTGGCGGGCGCGTTGCCCCGACTCAAGGGCATCATCCACGCCGCCGGCATCCTTGATGACGGCTATATCCTGACCGGTGATGCGGGGCGCCAAGCCCCGGTGCTGGCGCCCAAGGTGGCCGGCACGCTGGCTCTCGACGCCGCCACCAGCGCCGCGCCCTTGGATTTCATGATCCTGTGTTCGTCGGTGGCGGCGGTGTTCGGCAATGCCGGCCAGGGCTTCTATGGCGCTGGCAACGCCTTCCTCGACGGCTTCGCCGAAGAGCGCAACGCCTTGGTGACCGCAGGCCAGCGCCACGGCGCCACCATCGCCATCGCTTGGCCGCTGTGGGCCGAAGGCGGCATGGGCGTGGACGATGCCACCAAGGCCGCGTTGAAGCGCCGTTTCGGCACCGAACCCATGCCCACCCTTGCCGGTCTGGCGGCATTGGATCGGGTCATCGCCCAGGGCGGTCCGTCCCGCCTCACCGCCCTTTACGGTGCCCGCGAGCGCCTGCGCCGCACCCTGGCCGAGTTCGGCCAAGCCGTGACCACCGAGCCCGAGACGCCAACCGGCGACGCTACGGCGTTGCTGCCCCAGGTTCAGGATTTCGTCCGCGACATCCTGGCCGACGTGCTGCGGCTGGAGCCGGGGCAGATCAGGGCCAACCGCAAGCTCGACGAATACGGCCTCGATTCCATCGCCATCGTCGAGGCCACCACCCGGCTGGAAGAGGCGCTGGGGCCGCTGTCGAAAACGCTGTTCTTTGAATATGTCGATCTGGCCGGCATCGCTGTTCATCTGGCGGCGGAATATGGCCCGGCCCTGGCCAAGGTGCTGACGGTTGCCGCCCCGGCGCCGGCCCAGCCTGAACGCATCGCCCAAACCATCACGCGCGACAAACCCCAGACCGAAGACAGCGGTCACGACGTCGCCATCATCGGCCTGTCGCTGCACGTGGCCAAGGCCAGCGACCAGGATGCCTTCTGGCACCTGCTGTCGCAGGGGCTGGACGGGTTCCAGCCCTATCCCGCCGACCGCTGGGACCATGCGGCCCTGCTGCACCCGGAACGCGATGTCCTGGGCAAGACGGTGGTGAAGACCGGCGCCTTCCTGGACGACATCGCGGCTTTCGATCCGCGTTACTTCCGCATCTCGCAATACGAGGCGGAGCTGATGTCGCCCGAGGTGCGCCTGTTCCTGGAAGCCTCGGTCGAGGCGTTCGAGGATGCCGGCTATTCGCGCGAGACCATGCACAGCCGCTATGGTGGCGACGTCGCCGTCATCATGGGGTCGATGACCAACGAATACGATCTCTACGGCTTCCAGAACATGCTGATGCGCGGCAGTTTGGCCAGCGGCAGCTATACCGGCACCGTGCCCAACATGGTGTCGTATTTCTACGGCTTCACCGGGCCGTCTTATTTTCTCGACACCATGTGCTCGGCCTCGTCCACCTGCGTGCACGAGGCGGTGCACATGCTGCGCGCCGGGCGCTGCCGCATGGCCCTGGCCGGCGGTGTCAGCCTGCTACTGCATCCGCAGAAGCTGATCGCTACGAGTCAGGAACATTTCACCACCAAAACGGCCGAGGTAATTCGCGGCTATGGCCAGGGTGCCGACGGCACCATCCTGGGCGAAGGCGTCGGCGCCCTGGTGCTGAAACGCCTGGACGAGGCCGAGCGCGACGGCGACCACATCTATGGCATCATTCGCGGCACCGCCATCAGCAATGCCGGCATCCGCAACGGCTTCACCGTGCCCAACCCGCACCAGCAGGCCGCCGCCATCACCCAGGCGCTGGACGATGCCGGCATCAGCGCCGACACCATCTCTTACGTGGAGGGCCACGGTTCCGGCACCTCGCTGGGCGACCCCATCGAAATCCGCGCCCTGACCCAGGCGTGGCGCCGGCATACCGACGCGGTCCAGACCTGCCCCATCGGCACGGTCAAAAGCAACGTCGCCCATCTGCTGGCGGCATCGGGGCTGGCCGGCATCGCCAAGGTACTGATGCAGATGAAGCACGGCCAGTTGGCACCGTCGCTGCACGCCGAAACCCTGAACCCCAACATCGCCTTCGAGCAAACGCCGTTCTTCGTCCAGCGCCAACTGGCCCCGTGGCACCACCTCACCGATGCGACCGGGGCCGAGATTCCGCGCCGGGCCGGGGTGACCTCGATCGGCGCCGGCGGCATGAACTCGCATATCATCATCGAGGAATACCCCGCCCCGCCCCCCGTACCGGCACCCGCCGGGCCGCAATTGCTGGTGTTCTCGGCCATGACCGAGGCCAGCTTGCTCCAGGTGGTGGAACGCTTCCTCGCCCATCTGGTCGCCCACCCCGATCAGTCCCTGGCCGATCTGGCCTATACACTGCAAGTGGGCCGTAACCAATTGTCGTGCCGGCTGGCGCTGATGGTGGCGGACCGCACCCAAGCCGCCGAAGCCTTGCGCGCCTTCGTCGCCGCGCCGGGGCCAGCCTCGGGGCGCTGGTACAGCCGGTCCATCCTCGATCACGACCCGGTGGCGGTCAGCGACCCGCGCGACGCCGGCGCCGTGGCCCGGGCCTGGATCAGCGGCGCTGACATCGACTGGGACCAACTGCACCAGGGCCGCACCCCGCGCCGGCTGTCGCTGCCGGCCTATCCGTTCGAGCGGGTGCGCTGCTGGTACCCGCAACACCCCGACGCGCCGTCGGTGGTCAATCCGCTCGGATCGAAGCTGAAGCTGCATCCATTGGTGGGACGCAATTGTTCCGACATCACCGGCTTGCGCTACGTCACCGACTTTTATCCATCGGAACTGCTGGATTATGTGTTCAAACGCGACCGCGTCGCCGGCTTGCTGCCCACCGCCGCCGTGGAAATGGCGGCGGCACTGGGCCGTATCGCTGGGCTGGAAGGACCGCTGAGCATTTCAGCCCTCAGCCTGGGGGCCGAGCCCGACTGGCCCCAAGTCAAGCAATTGCAGGCCAGCGTCGATGACCACTTGGGCGTGCGCGTCGATATGGACGGCATGCCCTGGCTGAGCGCCACTTTGGCCACCGGCGCCACCTTGTCCGCCCCCCCGGCCTTGAAGGGTGGCGCGGCGGTAGCCGATCTTTACGGCGACCTGCGCCAGCGCGGCCTGGATTTCCGCCCTTATCAGGAAGTGATCGAGACGGCGGAACGTCTGCCCGATGGCGGCCTGCTGTGCCGCTTGCGCAGCGACGCGCCGCAACAGGACCATTACAAAAGCCGGGTGCAGATATCCGCCCCGGCCTTGGCCGCCTCTTTCCAGGCGCTGGTGTGGCTGGGCGGCGGCACCATCGCCGCCATCGACAATGTCGGCCTTGCCGTCAGCGGCGCCATCACCCAGGTTGTGGTCCTGCCGCAGCAAGACCGCTTCGCCCTGTGGTTCCTGGATCAGGCCGGCGCGGTCCTGGCCCAGGTCGAGGGCTTGCGCTCCGTCGCCATCGACAGCGTCGCCGTGACGGCAACGCCGCCGCAGAATCTGGCCGACGATTTGCGCGGCTTGGCCGCCGATTTGCTGAAATTCCCACCCGACGGCATCAACCCGCGCGACGCCTTCCACGACCTTGGTTTCGATTCCATCTCGTTGACCCAGTTGGCGGAGATCATCTCCACCACCTATGGCATCGACCTGTCGCCGGCCATCTTCTTCGAGGTCGAGCACATCGACGCCCTGGCCACCCATCTGGGCAACCGCCACGCCGTCATCGCCGCCGCCAAACCGCGCCCGGCCCAGCCCCAGCGGGCAACCCTGCCGGTCATGCGCCCGCCGGCCAAAACCGGCGACGGCATCGCGATCATCGGTATGGCCGGGCGTTTCCCCGGCGCCGACGATATCGATACCCTGGTCGATCGCCTGTTGGCCGGCGCCGATCTGACCGGGCCGAGCCGTGACGGCAAATGGCGCGGCGGTTTCCTGGCCGACGTCGATCGCTTCGATGCTGCCCTGTTCCGCGTCTCGCCGGTGGAAGCCCACCGCATGGACCCGCAACAGCGGCTGATGCTGGAAACCGCATGGCGGACGCTGGAAAATGCTGGCTACACCGCCGACGAATTACCGCCCGATACCGCTGTCTTCGTCGGCGCCAGCGCCCTGGATTACGCCAGTCTGCTGCGTCGGGCCGGCATTGCCGCCGACGGCTATGGCGCCACCGGTAATTCGCTGGCGATGATCGCCAATCGGGTGTCGCATGTCTTCAACCTGCACGGCCCCAGCCAGAGTGTGGACACCGCCTGCTCGTCGTCGCTGGTGGCGCTGCTGCGCGCCGCCGAGGCGCTGCGGCGCGGCACCTGTGGGGCGGCCCTGGTCGGCGGCGTCAATCTGGCCCTGGCGCCCGAGGGCTTCGACGGCCCGGCAAGCGCCGGCATGCTCAGCTCCGATGGCCGTTGCAAAAGCTTCGGCGCCGCCGCCGACGGCTATGGCCGCGGCGAAGGCGCGGTGATGGTGCTGCTGAAGCGTCTGGCCGAGGCCGAACGCGACGGCGACCGCATCTTGGGCGTGCTCATCGGCGGCGCCGAAAACCATGGTGGCCGCGCCGGGTCGCTGACCGCCCCCAGCGTCACCGCCCAGGCCGAGCTGGTGCAGGCGGCCATGGCGGGCATCGACCCGCTGAGCATCTCCTATATCGAGACCCACGGCACCGGCACCGCCCTGGGCGACCCGGTGGAACTCAACGGTCTGCGCCGCGCCTATGAAGCGCTGATGGGCACCGGCACGGTCGACCGACCGTTCATCTCCCTGGGGACGGTCAAAGCCAATATGGGCCATCTGGAAGCCGCCGCCGGGCTGGCCGGGCTGGTCAAGGTGCTGGGCGCCATGGCCCATGGCGCGCTGCCGGCCAGCCTGCATTGCGATCCGCCCAATCCCCATCTATGCCTGGACGGCAGCCCGTTCCGGCTGTTGACCCAGGCGCGGGACTGGACGGCCGGCGACAGCCCGCGCCGCGCCGGCATCAGCAGTTTCGGCTTCGGTGGCAGCAATGCCCATGTGGTGGTGGAAGATTATCGCCCCACCGCCGCCCCACGCCGCCAGCCCCTGCCGCCGCGCCGCTTCGCCGACACCCGATTCTGGCTGCCCGAAGGCGACGGTGCTGCCACCATCATCGTCAGCCCCGTTTGGGTCGAGACCGCCGCCAAGGCCGGCCCCACCCCGCGTCGGATCGTGGTCGCCGCCGGACTCCCTGTGACCGGGGCGGAAATAGTGCCGCCCGACTATGAACAGGCGGCGCAGCGGCTGTTGGATATTCTGCGCGCCACCAGCGGCACGATGCTGGTACAACTGGCGGTGCCTGTGGGCGACACCCTGGCCGGGCTGGCCGGCATGCTCGACAGCGCTGCCCTGGAACGCCCCGGCCTGACCACTCAACTGGTCGAAGTCCCGCCCATGGGGGCCGAGGGCGCCGCCCGGCTGTTGGAAGCCGATGCCGCCGACACGGCGCCGCGCATCCGCCACCAAGACGGTCGCCGCTGGGTGCGTGGTTGGAACGAGATCGCCGCCACCGAAGAAGCCGCGTGGCGACCGCGTGGGGTGTTCCTGATCACCGGCGGCACCGGCGGTTTGGGCCGTCTGCTCGCCCACGACATCGCCAGCACCTGCCCCGGCGCTGTGCTGGTGCTGACCGGCAGCACGGCGGAAGATGCCGACCGCGCCGCTTTCATCGCCCAGTTGCGGGAATTGGGCGCAATCGCCGCCTATCGTCAGGTCGACGTGAGCGACGCCCGGGCGGTGACCGCCTTGGTGCGCGGCATCGTCGAGGTGCACGGCGCCCTGCACATGGTGCTGCATTGCGCCGGCTGCCTGCGCGATGGCCTGATCGGCGGCAAGAGCGCCGATGACCTAGCCGCCGTGCTGGCGCCCAAGGTGGCCGGCAGCCGGGCATTGGTGCAGGCCTGCGCCGGCCTGCAACTGGATGCCCTGGTGCTGTTCTCGTCCCTGGCCGGGGCGGTGGGCAATGTCGGCCAAGCCGATTATGCCGCTGGAAACGGCTTCATGGATGCGCTGGCGGAAAGCAAGGGCCTGCCGCTGGTGGCCATCGACTGGCCGCTGTGGACCGAAGGCGGCATGGGTGCCGATCAAGGCGTACAAGATGCCCTGTTCGCCCGCATGGGGCAACGCCCGCTCTCCACCCGTGACGGCCTTGCCGCCTTGCGCCGCATCCTGGCGGCACGGCTGCCGCGCGCGGCGGTGGTGGCCGGCGATGCCGCCCGCATCCGCGCCTTTTTCACCGCCACCGAACCAGCGACAGTGGCGGTCGGCGACGATAGCGGACTGGCCCGGGCGGTGAGCACCCGCCTGCGCGCCCTGTTCGCCCAGGCCAGCGGTTTCGCCGCCGCCGCCATCCATGCCGACACGGCCCTCGAGGAATACGGCATCGATTCGCTGATGATCACCCGCCTCAACGCGGCCCTGGGCGACGGCCTGGGCGACGTGCCCAAGACCTTGTTTTTCCAATACCGCAGCTTGGGCGAAATCGCCGATCATCTGGCCCGCACCCATGCCCAGGCCTGCCGGGCCTGGACCGGCCACACCGCCCCGGCGGCCATTGCCCCGGTGATGACGCCAAAGCCGCCAAAGCCGGTGGATGGGGGCGAGCCCATCGCCATCATCGGCATGGCCGGGCGCTATCCCGGCGCCGATGGCCTGGACGCCTTCTGGGACAACCTTGCCGCCGGACGCGATTGCATCGGCGAAATTCCGCCCGAGCGCTGGCCGTTGGACGGCTTTTTCCAGCCCGACCGTGACGAGGCGGTGGCCCATGGCCGGTCTTATGCCAAATGGGGCGGCTTCCTCGACGGTTTCGCCGATTTCGACCCGTTGTTCTTCAAGATTTCGCCGCGTGACGCGGCGGCCATGGACCCGCAGGAACGCCTGTTCCTGATGTGCGCCTGGGCGGCGGTCGAAGATGCCGGCTATGGCCCGGCCCGACTGCGGGCGGCCAATCCGGTCGGCGTCCATGTCGGCGTGACCAAGACCGGCTTCGCCCTGCATGGCCCCTTCACCACCGAGGACGGCGCGGTGGTGCGGCCCCATACCTCATTCGCCAGCGTCGCCAACCGGGTGTCGCACGCACTTGACCTGACCGGCCCCAGCCTGCCGGTGGACACCATGTGCTCGAGCTCGGCCACCGCCCTGCACGAAGCCTGCGAGCATCTGCGCTCGGGCGCCGCCACCATGGCCCTGGCCGGCGGCGTCAATCTGTACCTGCACCCCAGCACCTTCATCGAGCTGAGCGCGGCCCGCATGCTGAGCCCCGATGGCCGTTGCCGCAGCTTCGGCGCCGGCGCCAACGGCTTCGTCCCCGGCGAGGGCGTCGGCTGCGTCGTGCTGAAACCGCTGTCGCGCGCTATCGCCGATGGCGACCGCATCCATGCGGTGATCCGGGCCAGCGCCATCAATCATGGCGGCCACACCAACGGCTATACGGTGCCCAATCCCGCCGCCCAGCGCGATCTGGTGCGCACAGCCCTCGACCGTGCCGGGCTTAAGGCCCAAGACATCACCTGTATCGAGGCGCACGGCACCGGCACCGAGTTGGGCGACCCCATCGAGGTCGAGGGCCTGACCCAGGCCTTCACCGCCGATAATCCGCCGCGCGGCTTCTGTGCGCTCGGCTCGGTCAAATCCAATATCGGCCACCTGGAGGCCGCCGCCGGCATCGCCGGCCTGACCAAGATGGTGCTGGCCCTCAAGCACCGGGCCTTGCCGCCGTCCTTGCACGCCGAGACCATCAACCCCAATCTGGACTTGGCCGCCAGCCCGTTTGCCCTGAACCGCCGGTTGACGCCGTGGAATCCGAGCGGGCCGCGCATGGCCGGTATATCCTCGTTCGGGGCCGGCGGCGCCAATGCCCATGTGATCGTGGCCGAAGCGCCGCCCGTCACCACCCAAGCCATCAACGGGCCGCAGGCGCTGGTGCTGTCGGCGCGCGATGCCCATGGCCTGCGCCGTCAGGTCCAACGCCTGCTGTCGGTCATCACCGCCCCCGCCGCTGACCCTGGTCTGGCCGAGGATTTGCGCACCCATCTGGCCCGCCTGCTGGACGTATCCGCCAGTGACGTGGACGGGGCCGAGCCGTTCGATTCCCTCGGCCTCGACCCCGCCCAACGTCTGGCTCTGCGCGGCTGGATCGAAGCCCGGCTGGGCCGGTCGGTGGATGCCGAGGCCTTCGCCCATCTGACCTGCCTGGATCAGATCATCGCCCATGTGGGCGGCGACGCCCCCGCCGCCCTGTCCCTGGCCGATATCGCCTTCACCCTGCAAGTGGGGCGCGAGGCGATGGAGCATCGGCTGGCCCTGGTCGCCGACAACCTGGACGACGCGGGCCAAGCTTTGCGCCGCTGGCTGGCCGGCGACGAAAATGCCGCTTTGACCGGTCAAAGCGGCCAGCACCGCGATATCCTGGGCGTGTTGGGCGATGAAGCCGCCTTGGCCCATATCGTCACAAGCTGGTGGGACCAGGGCGCGCTCGACAAGCTGCTGTCGCTGTGGGTCAAGGGCGTATCGGTGGATTGGTCCGCCTTGCCGCGTAGCCAGCGCCCCGGCATCGTCTCGCTGCCCACCTATCCCTTCGCCACTCGCCGGTTCTGGCTGCCGGTGGTCGAAACCCCCAGTGCCGCCATCACCGCCCCCCATGGCGATACGGCGTTGGCGGCCCAGGCGGAAAAGCTCGACCGCGCCATCGCCGGCATCCTGGCCGCCAGCCTGCGCGCCATCCCCGCCACCATTCCCGCCTTGGCCCGCTGGCGGGTGGCGGCACTGGATTTGCTGAACGGCATGGACATCCCCGCCGGCGATCCGTGGCAGGCCTGGGCAAGCCTGCGCCGCCATGGCGGACCGGCGGCGCAGATGGATCTGGCCGAGGCCACCTTGCGGGCGCTGCCCGATATCCTGAGCGGCAAGCACCCGGCGACGTCGGTGATGTTCCCCGATGGCGCCTTGCGGCTGGTCGAGGCCACCTACAAGGACAATCCGGTCGCCGCCCGGTTCAGCCGTACCCTGGCCCAGGCGGCGGCGGCCTTCGTCCGTACCGCGCCGCAACCCGGCTTGCGTATCCTGGAAATCGGCGCCGGCACCGGCGGCACCAGCGAACAGGTGTTCGAGGCCCTGGCCCCGCTGGCCGACCGCGTCGCCGAATACCGCTATACCGATCTGTCGCGCGCCTTCCTGATCCATGCCGAGCGCACCTATGGCCCGGCTTGGCCGCAACTGACAACTGGCTTGTTCGACGTGGAAAAACCGCTGGCCGGTCAGGATGTCGCCCCCGGCGGCTACGACATGGTCATCGCCGCCAACGTGCTGCACGCCACTCAGGACATGGCCCGCACCCTGGCCCATGTGCACGCCCTGCTGGCCCCGGGCGGCGTGCTTTTGCTCAACGAGACCAGCCGGGCCACCTTGTTCACCCATGTCACCTTCGGCCTGCTCGACGGCTGGTGGCGCTTCACCGACCCGGAGCGCCGCATCCCCGGCACGCCGTCGCTCGCCCCCGCTTCGTGGCGGAAAGTGTTGACCGAAGCCGGGCTGGACTGGCTGGCCGGATCGACGGATGCGGAATGCGCCTTGGGCCAGCAGATCATCGCCGCCCGCGCTGGCCTACAGTCGGTGGCCGAGACGGTGAAAAAGCCCCCCACCGCCCCTTTGCGCGAAACCCTGCTGGCGGTGCTGGGTGAAACCCTGAACGTGGCGCCATCGACCATCCTGGCCGACCGCTCCTTCGCCGATTACGGCCTCGATTCCATCCTGGGGGCGGAACTGGTGCACAAGCTGCGCCGCGCCCTGGGGGTGGAGTTGGATCATACCGCCTTGTTCGACCACACCAACGTGGCGCAACTGGAAGCCTTCCTGGCCCAGCAGGTGCCGCTTCCGGCAAAGGCCGCCGCCATCCCCAAGCCGGCGGGCGCGCCCCAGCCCATCGCCATCATCGGCTATAGCGGCCGCTTCGCCAAATCCGCCGATGCCGAGGCGTTGTGGGCGCATCTGCTGGCCGGCGACGATCTGGTCGAGCCGGTCAGCCGCTTCGACCTGGAACCACTGTACCGCGACGCGGCACCGGGCACCTATGGTCGCCACGGCAGCTTCCTCGACCATATCGAAAACTTCGACCCGGTGTTTTTCGGCATTTCCGGCCTCGAAGCCACCTATATGGACCCGCAACAGCGATTGTTCCTGGAAGAGGCGTGGAAGACCCTGGACCATGCCGGTCATGCCGGCGAGGCCATCCACGGCCAGCGGGTCGGCGTGTTCGCCGGGTGCAGTTCCGGCGATTACCACGAATTGTTCGGGGCCAAGGCGCCGGGTCAGGCGTTTTGGGGCAATACCTGCTCGCTGATCCCGGCACGCATCGCCTATTTCCTTGATCTCAAGGGGCCGGCGGTGGCGGTGGACACCGCCTGCTCCAGTTCGCTGGTGGCAGTGCACATGGCCTGCCAAAGCCTGTGGAACGGTGAGTCCGACATGGCCCTGGCCGGCGGCGTCTTCGTTCAATGCACGGAGCGTTTCTATCGTTCAGCCAATCAGGCCAACATGCTGTCGCCCAGTGGCCGCTGCGCCGCCTTCGGCGCCGGTGCCGACGGCATCGTCCCCGGCGAGGCGGTGGGGGCCGTCCTGTTGCGCCCGTTGGCCCAGGCCCTGGCCGACGGCGATACCGTGCATGGCATCATCGTCGCCAGCGGCCTCAACCAGGACGGCACCACCAACGGCATCACCGCCCCCAGCGCCCTATCCCAAGAGCGGCTGATCCGCAGCGTCTACGACCAGTTCGGCATCGACCCGGCCAGTATCGGCCTGATCGAGGCGCACGGCACCGGCACCCCCTTGGGCGACCCCATCGAACACACTGCCCTGGCCCGCGCTTTCGACCCCGGCACGGCGGGCAGCATCGCCTTGGGCTCGGTCAAATCCAATATCGGCCATGCCACCACCGCCGCCGGTATCGCCGGGCTGATCAAGGTGCTGTTGAGTCTGCGCCACGGCATCATTCCGCCCACCTTGCATTTCAACCAAGGCAACCCGGCCATCCGCTTCGCCGACGGCCCCTTCGTCGTCAACACCACGCCGCTGCCCTGGACCGAACGCAAACGCGCCGGCATCTCCTCGTTCGGCTTTTCCGGCACCAATGCCCATGTGGTGGTCGAGGCGCCGCCACCGCCCGCCACCCGCCCCGCCATTTCCGGGCCGCATTCATGTGTCCTCAGCGCCCGCAGCCCGGAATTGCTGCGGGCCCAGGCCGAGGATCTGATCCACCATCTGGAGCACACTCCCGATCTGGCCATCACCGACATCGCCTTCACCCTGGCCAGCGGGCGCCGTCCTCTGCGCCACCGTCTGGCGGTGATGGCCGCAACCGGGGCCGATCTGGCGCAAAGGCTGCGCCGCTGGCTGGCCGGCGAGAGCGGCAGCGGGGTGAGCAGCGGCGAGGCCGGCAGCGGGGTGAGCGGCGGCGAGGCCGCCGACGATGCCGCCGATAAAACCGACTTCGTCGCCGGCGCCCGCCCGGTGGCCCCGGCCCATGGCCGCCGGGTGCCGTTGCCGGTGACCCGTTTCGCCAGCATTCGTTGCTGGGTCGAGACGGCGACCGCAGCGCCGCTATCCCCGATCATCGTTCCGCCGGGTCTGGCCGATCCCGCCACCCTGGCCGGACCGTTTGTCGCCGCCGCGCCGGTCCGCATCACCCTGGCCCCCCTGGCCAATACCGCCCGTATCGAATGCTTGGGCGATGCCGACGGCGTGCGCCATCTGCGTCTGAGCGGTAACGACAGCGGCTTGGCCGCTGAACTGACCAAGGCCGGCACCGACCCATCGCTGCGGGTGATGCTGATCGAGGCGGAAGACTGGAGCGGCCCCGCCGATGCGCTGATGGATTGCCCGCTGCCCATCGTCGCCGGCACCGGCAACGCCCGGCTGGCCGAGGCCGCCGATTTCGCCACTCCCCCCGAAAACGCCGCCGCCTTGGCCCGGCAGGTGGCCGAGGCGCCGCGTCTGGCCCTGGTGGAATTGAAACGGGCCATGCGCCGGGCCGCTATCCCCGAGGCGGTCGACCTCTGGCCGCAGGTCGAGGCCCCTAGCCCCGGCCCGGCCCGTATGGTGCCGCTTCAAAGCCCATGCATGCGCCTGGAGGCCTTCGCCGACGGCGTCGTGCTGCTGCGCATGAGCGAGCGCCAGCACAAGAACAGCTTCACCACCCTGTTCATGGACGGGCTGGCCGAGGCCTTCGCCGCCATCGGCCACATGGCCGACGCCAAGGTGGTGGTGCTGACCGGCTTCGACGGCTATTTCGCCTGCGGCGGCACCCGCGACGGGCTGGAGGCGCTGCAACAGGGCACCACCCGCTTCACCGACCGCACCATCTATGCGCTGCCGCTGGACTGCCCGCTGCCGGTGATCGCCGCCTTGCAAGGCCACGCCATCGGCGCCGGCTGGTCGCTGGGGATGTTCTGCGACCGGCAAATCTTCGCCGCCGAGTCTCTCTATCACAGCAATTACCTATGGTACGGCTTCACCCCCGGCGCCGGCGCCACCCTGGTTTTCCCCCATCGCCTGGGCGACCGGCTGGGGCGCGAGGTATTGTTCACCGCCCGCGAATATCGCGGGCGCGAACTGGCCGAACGCAATCCCTCCCTGCACGTCACCCCTGCCGCCCAGGTGCTGCCCACCGCCCTGGCCCTGGCCCATGGGCTGGCGCGGCAGCCGCGCCACACCCTGCTGGAACTAAAGGCCCAGGCCAGTCAGCCCCTGCGCCAGCGCCTGCCCGCCACCTTCGCCCGCGAACTGGCCATGCACGAAAAGACCTTCATCGGCAATCCCCGGGTGCAGGAAAGGATCGAACGCATGTTCCCCGCCGCCGCCCCGGTTGCCGCCCCGGCCCCAACCGGAACCGGCAGCCGCGATGACTTGCGGACCAAGGTGATCGCCACCCTGGCCGAGGATCTGATGATCCCGCCCGCCGATATCCGCGATCATGCCGGTTTCCTGGAACTGGGCCTGGATTCCATCCTGGCGGTGACCTGGGTCCGGCGCTTGAACGCCCTGTTGGGGGTCGAGCTGCCGGCCACCATCGTCTATGCCCAACCGACTGTCGGCGCCCTGATCGATCATTTGGCCGGCAAGCTGCCGGTGGCCGTGGCTGCGCCGGTGGCTGTTGCCGCACCGGCACCGTCGGGGCGCGATGACCTGCGGGCCAAGGTGGTCGCCACCCTGGCCGAGGATTTGATGATCCCGCCCGCCGATATCCGTGACGGCGCCGGTTTCCTGGAACTGGGCCTTGATTCCATCCTGGCGGTGACCTGGGTCCGGCGGTTGAACGCCCTGTTGGGCGTGGATTTGCCGGCCACCATCGTCTATGCCCAGCCCACTGTCGGCGCCCTGATCGACCATCTGACCGGCAAGCTGCCGGCGCCGGTGCCAACACCCGTCGCCACCCCGATTGCGGCCCCGGTGATCATCCGCCGCGACCGCACCGCCCGTTCCGCCGCCGACGCCGTCGCCATCATCGGCGCCTCGGGCCGTTTCCCCAAGGCTCCTGATCTGGACGCCTTCTGGGACAATATCCGAAACGGGCGCGACTGCATCGACGAGGTACCGCCCGACCGCTGGGACATCGCCCGTTTCTATCATCCCGATCCGCTGCATCCGGGCACCTCGTCGTGCAAGTGGATGGGGGCCATCGACGATATCGACCGTTTCGACGCGGCCTTCTTCAACATCACCCCGCGCGAGGCCCAGTTGATGGACCCGCAACAGCGTCTGTTCCTGCAACATGCCTGGCAGACGTTCGAGGATGCCGGGCTTGATCCCTCGGCCCAGGGCGGCAGCCGCTGCGGCATCTTCGTCGGTGCCGGCCCCAGCGGTTATGGCGATCTGATCGACGAACACAACGCCTATAGTCTGCTGGGATGTTCCGGCTCGATCCTGGCGGCGCGCATCGCCCATCTGCTGGATTTGCGTGGACCGTGCCTCTCGCTGGACACCGCCTGCTCCAGTTCGCTGGTGGCCATCGCCGAGGCCTGTAACTCGCTGCTGGTGGGCGATTGCGACATGGCCCTGGCCGGCGGCGTCTCGGTGCTGATCGGGCCCGAGATGTTCATCGACACCTCCAAGGTCAACATGCTGTCGGCGGATGGCCGCTGCTTCACCTTCGATTGCCGCGCCAACGGCTTCGTGCCGGGCGAAGGTGCCGGCGTGCTGCTGCTGAAGCGGCTGGAGGATTCCTTACGCGACCGCGACCCCATCCACGCGGTGATCTGCGGCTGGGGCATCAACCAGGATGGCCGCACCAACGGCATCACCGCTCCCAATCCGCAGGCCCAGACCCGGCTGATGCGCGAGGTGCAGCAACGCTTCGCCATCGCGCCTGCCAGCATCGGCCTGATGGAATGCCACGGCACCGGCACGCCGTTGGGCGACCCCATCGAGATCGAGGGACTGACCGACGCTTTCTCCGGGCTGGCCGACCGCCCCGGTACTTGCGCGCTGGGCTCGGTCAAAAGCAATGTGGGCCATCTGCTGGCGGCGGCGGGGGTGGCCGGGGCGATCAAGGCCATGCTGGCGGTGGAACATGGCCAAATTCCACCCACCATCCATTTCCAGCACCTGAACGAGCATATCAACCTGAGCAACACCCCGTTCATGGTGAACACGGCGCTGCGGCCGTGGCCAGCGGGCGACGGCCCGCGCCGGGCTGGTGTCAGCGCCTTCGGCTTTTCCGGCACCAATGCCCATGTGGTGGTGGAATCCGCCCCCATCCCCGCCCCCGGCGGCGTGCCGGGGCCATGGGTGTTCACCCTGTCGGCGCGCAACCCGGAGCAATTGTCCGCCCATGCGGCGGCGCTTCATCGCTTCATCACCGCCCATCCCGGCCTGGATTTGGGCGATGTCGCCCATACCTTGCAGGTGGGCCGCAAAGCCCTGGGTCTGCGCGCCGCTTTCGTCGCCGCCGACCGCGCCACCGTGTTGCGTGCGCTCGACGCCCTGGCCTCGGGGCAGTCGCTGGATTTCATCCATCACGCCAAGGCGGAAACGCAGGACAACACCCCCTTGGCCTCCGCCTTGCCCCCCGATCTGCTGGCCAAGGCCTGGGCCGAGGGGGCGCGGGTCCAGTGGCCCCCTGTGGGCCGGCGCCTGCACCTGCCCGGCACGGTGTTCGCCCGCGACCGCCATTGGGTCGAGACCAAAGCATCGGAACAACCCTATCAGCCGCTGACGGCGCTGACCCTGCCCGAACTGGCCCGTAGGGCGGCGGAAGGCGATAACGGTGCACCCATCCGGGCCTTGCGCCATGTGGTGTGGGGCCGTCCCGCCGCCCCTGGCACCCGGCTGGCAACGGTGATCGACCGCGATGATATGGGAAGGCTGTTCCGCGTCGTCGCCGATGGGGCGGAATGGGCGCCATGCGCGGTGGGCGAAGTGGCCGATGGCCTGCCGCCACCGCCCGAGCCCATGGCCCCGCCGACCGGCGATGACGTCACCGCTGACTTCCGCCGTTTCGCCCCCGCTTGCGCCATGATCGACACGGTGTGGCGTCGCGGCGACGAGGTCTGGGCGCAAGGGACTTTGGCCGCCCAGCCCACCGGCTTCGATCCGGTCATGCTGGATTTAGGCTGGCGCTTGGCCGCCTTCCGCCTGGGCGACGACAGCCAACACCCGCAGGCGGCGGAAGCCATCAGTCTTTACGGGCCGCTGCCGGCCCACTTCCTGATCCGGGTGTGGCCGCGCCCCGGCGCGGCCCATCCTTCCATCGCCTTGCTGGACCGGCAAGGGACAACGCGCCTGTGCCTCGACGGCCTGAGGACGGCGCCCGACAATCACTTGGCCGACATCCTTCTGGGGGAGAACACCGCATCATGAGCACGAACTTGAAGGTGGCGATCATCGGCGGCGGTCCGACCGGCATCGGCGTCGGCCGCGAATTGATCGACGGCGGCATCGCTTTCGACCTCTACGAGGCCGAGGCCGATTTCGGCGGTGTCTGGAACAGTGGGGCAGAGTGCGGGCGCACCTATGATTCGCTGCACCTGATCTCGCCCAAGTTCAACACCCAGGTGCCCGACTTCCCCATGCCGGACGATTATCCGGTCTATCCCAACCACAAGCAGATGCTGGCCTATATCCGCGCCTACGCCGACCATTTCGGCCTGCGCCAGCATGCCCGCTTCAACGCCCCCATCACCCGGCTGACCCGGCAGGATCAGGGCTGGCGGCTGCAAAGCGGCGCCGGTCATGATCAGCATTACGATCTGGTGGTGGTGTGCACCGGCCTGCACCGCGAGCCGCTGTTCCCCGACCCCATGCCCGCCGGCAGCTTCACCGGCGAGGTGCTGCACGCCCGCGATTACAAAAGCCTGGATCAGGTGCGCGGCAAGCGGGTGCTGGTGGTCGGCGGCGGCAATTCCGGCTGCGACTTCGCCGCCGATGCCGTGCACGGGGCGGCGCATGTGTTCCACAGCACCCGGCGCGGCTATTACTACCAGCCGAAATTCATCGCCGGCAAACCGACGCCGCAATGGATGATGGAACTGGGGGCCAAGTTCAAGACCCGCCAGGAAACCATGGCCTATATCCAGCAGGTGTTCAAACTGGCCGGCTGCGACGGCACCGATTATGGCCTGCCCCAGCCCGATTATCCTTTGGACGGGGCGCATCCGGTGATGAACTCGCTGCTGCTTTATCACATCGGCCATGGCGACATCACGCCCAAGCCCGACCTGGAAGGCTTCAACGGTAAAACCGTCACCTTCAAGGACGGAAGCCAGGCCGAGATCGACCTGATCTTGTACGCCACCGGCTATCGCCGCGACTTCCCCTTCCTCGACCGCGATCTGCTGGAGTGGAAATCGGGTATCCCCGACCTGTTCCTGCATTCGACACCCAGGAACCATGACGACCTTTTGTTCATGGGCTTCATCAATTCCGCCGCCGGCCTGGGCGACGGGTTGAAGACCCAAGGCCTGTTCGTGCTCAACTATGCCCGTGCCCTGGCCGGACGCACACCGGGGCTGCAAAGATTCCTGGCGGCCAAGCGGGCCGACCAGCCCGATCTGGGGCAGGAATATTTCGTCAAATCCTACCGCCACCTGTGGGAGGCGGATTTGTGGAAATTGTTGGCCCACATGCGCCATTACCGCGACATGCTGGCCGGGGGCTGAAGGGACACCGCCCGATGACCGACAAGACCGCCCCCGATCTCGCCCAAGCCATGCACGACCTGCTGGAACAGGAACTGATGGCCGCCAGCGGCATCAGCACCGCCCCGGTCCCCCAGGCGGCGACGGGGGCGGCTGGCGACCGGTTGGAGGCCGATGTCCTGGCCATCGCCGCCACTGCCTTGCGCATGGCCCCCGAGCACTTGGACCCGACCGAGAATTTGGCCAATTTCGGCGTCGATTCCATCGCCATCACCGAGATCATGGTCAACATCTCGCGCGCTTTCGCCATTTCGGTGGCGCCCACCACCTTTTTCGAGGCCCGCCACCTCAACGATTTGGCCCATATCCTGCGCCAGCGTTACGGCAAGGCCATCGATGCCCATTACGCCAAAACCGCGCCAAAGCCGGTCACGCCCCCTCCAAGCGCACCAAAAGACGATGTGTCCGGCTGGCTCGACCGCCATCGCGCTTTGCGCCGCCCCGCCCCTGCCGCCACTAATCACAGCGCCGCCCCCATCGCCATCATCGCCATGGACGGGCGCTTTCCGCAAAGCCCCGACCTGCAAGCGCTGGAAGCGCATTTGCGCAACGGCGACGATTGCATCAGCGAAGTCCCGCCCGAGCGCTGGGACTGGCGTGCCATCTGGGGCGACCCGCGCCAGGGGCGGTTTTGCGACGTCAAATATGGCGGCTTCGTCGATGGTGTCGATCTGTTCGACGCGGCCTTCTTCAACATCGCCCCGCGTGAGGCCGAGTTGATCGACCCGCAGCATCGCCTGTTCATGGAATGCGTGTGGTCGCTGATCGAACGCGCGGGTCACGCGCCGGGCAGTCTGAGCGGGCAGCAAGTCGGCCTGTTCCTCGGCATCAATCTGCTGGATTACACCAATCTGGCCAACAGCGCCGGGGTGACCGACGCGCAGAAGATGACCGGGCTGGGCCATGCCTTCTGCCCCAACCGGTTGTCCTTCCTGCTCGACATCCACGGTCCCAGTCAGGTGGTGGATACCGCCTGCTCCAGTTCGGCGGTGGCGCTGCACCGCGCCGTCATGAGCATCCGCCACGAAGGCTGCGCCATGGCCATCGCCGGCGGCTCCAACCTGATGTTGTCGCCCGACCAGCATATCCTGTTCGCCCAGGTGGGCATGCTGTCGACATCCGGGCGCTGCCGGACTTTCTCCCGCCATGCCGACGGCTATGCCCGCGCCGATGGTGTCGGTGCCGTGCTGCTGAAGCGGCTGGATCTGGCCGAGCGCGACGGCGATCCCATCCTGGCCGTCATCCGTTCCAGCGTCGAACATCATGGCGGCGCCGCCACCTCGCTAACCGCACCCAATCCCAAGGCCCAGGCCCGGCTGATCGTCGAGGCCCATCGCCAAGCCGGCATCGACCCGCGCAGCGTCACCATGGTCGAATGCCACGGCACCGGCACCGCCCTGGGCGATCCCATCGAGATCGAGGGGCTGAAGACCGCCTTCGCCGAGCTTTACCGTGAACGCGGATTGCCGCCCGCGACCACGCCCCATTGCGGCCTGGGCTCGATCAAATCCAATATCGGCCACACCGAGACCACAGCCGGCATCGCCGGGCTGATCAAGCTGGTCCTGGCCCTGCGAAGCGGCATCCAGTACCAATCCCTGCATTGCGCCGAGGTTAACCCGCAGATCGACCTGACCGGCACGCCGTTCCGGCTGTTGCAACAGGCCCAACCGTGGACGCGACCGGTCATCGACGGCATCGAGGCGCCGCGCCGCGCCGGTCTGTCGTCGTTCGGCGCCGGCGGCACCAATGTGCATGTGGTGATCGAGGAATATCAAAAGGCCCCGGCACCGGCCACCCCACCCGGCCCGCGCCCGCTGGTGGTGCCGGTGTCGGCGGCGACGGAAGCCAGCCTGTGCCGCGCCATCGCCGCCTTGCGCCCGCTGGTGGGGACCGTCGATGTGGACGATCTCGCCCAGACCTTGCAGGTGGGCCGCGATGCCTTGCGTTGCCGAATCGCCTTCGTCGTCGCCGATGCCGACGATCTGGCCCGGCAGATGGATCGCTTTTTGGCCGGCGACGCATCCAGCATCGCCCACGGCACGGCCCCGCGCAAACGCGGCGCAAGCGTGATCGGTGACGGCGATCCGGCCGGCATCGCCGCCCGTTGGGTGGCCGGCGACCATATGGACTGGGCCAACGACGGAAGCCGCCGCCGCCTGAGCCTGCCGCCGACCCCATTCGAGCGCAAACGCCATTGGCTACCCCAGCCGCAGACCGGCTTCGATCTACACCCCAGCGGCAGCGATAGCTGGCGGCTGACGCTCAAGGGTACGGAAGTCTTCCTGGCCGATCATCGCCTGAACGGCATTCCGGTATTGCCCGGCGTCGCTTATCTGGAACTGGCCCGTCTGACCGCCACCCAAGCCGGTCTGCCCTCCACCGCGTTACGCAACGTGGTGTGGGTACAGCCTTTGATGGTCGCCGCCCCGACCGAGGTGGAAATCACCTTGGACCGCACCGCAATGCGGCTGGAAATCGCCAGCCTGCCCATGGGCGGACGCATCCTGCACGCCCAGATTCGCCTGGGCGACAACACGGCGGAACCGGCACCGCCGGTGGATTTGACCGACCTTCCCGGACGGAAATTCAGCGCCACGGAAATCTATGCCGCCTTCGACCGCCTGGGCCTCGATTACGGCCCCGGCCATCGTGCCATCAGTCATTTGTCCACCGGTCCCGGCCCCCGGGTGCTGGCGCGGTTGACCTTGCCCGCCGCCGGCGGTGCCCTTGACGCCTTCGGCCTGCATCCCAGCCTGTTGGATGGCGCCTTCCAGGCGGCTTTGGGCATGGCTTTGGCCGAGGATGAAACCGCCAGTACCGCCGCCCTGCCCTTCGCCATCGATCGGGTCGATATCCTGGGGCCGTGCACCCCGGTCATGTGGGTGCTGATCCGCCCGGCGGCGCAGGCCGAGACGGCGCCGCGCGTGCGGACGCTCGACCTTGACCTGACCGATGAAGCCGGCGGGGTGCGGGTGCGCCTGCGCGGCTTCGCCACCCGTCTGCCCGCCACCGTCGCCCAACCCAGCCCCGTGCATCTGTTCGCCCCGCGCTGGCGACAGGCGGTCGCCGGCACCGCCGCGCCCCGCTCGGTGGTGCTGCATGCCGACCAAATCATTGATCCGGCCTTGCCGCTGGACCAGCGCTTCACCGCCCTGGCCACCGCCCTGCTGCGTCAGGCCCAGGCCGAGCCCGCCTTCATCCAACTGGTCGTGACCGACGGCCCCGAGGCCGAGCCCTTGGCCGGTCTGGCCGGTCTGCTCGGCAGCCTTGCCCACGAACCGGGCGGCCTGGGTGGTCAGGTGCTGATCGTGCCGGCGGGCAGCGAAACACCGTTGCAGCCGCCGCCCATGGGAACCAAGCTGCGGCTGGAGGACGGCATCTGGTGGCAGGAAACCTGGGAGCCCACCACCGCCCAAGCCGCGCCGCCGCCCTGGCGCGACGGCCAGATCATCCTGATCACCGGCGGGCTGGGCGGCTTGGGCCGCCTCCTGACCCGTGCCATCCGCGCCGCCGCGCCGACAGCCGTCATCATTCTGGCCGGACGCAGCCGAAGCGCCGAGGCCGGCGACTGGCTGACCGCGCAGGGGTCAGGGGTGGAATTCGTCGCCACCGACCTCGCCGATGGCGATGCGGTTACGGCCTTGGTGGACGGCATCCGCTGGCGTCATGGTCGCCTGGACGGGGTGATCCACGCCGCCGGCATCCTGGCCGACGCCCCCCTGACGGCCAAGACGCCCGAGCAATTGGCCCGGGTGCTGGCGCCCAAGGTGGCCGGCACCCTTAATCTGGATCGCGCCATCGGTGACGGGGCGCTTGAGTTCTTCGTGCTGTTTTCCTCCATCTCGGCGGTTTTGGGCAGTGCCGGGCAGGCCGATTATGCCGCGGCCAACGGCTTCATGGACGGCTTCGCCGCCGCCCGCGAAGTGCGCCGCCGTGCTGGTCTGGCGCAAGGGCGGACCATGGCCATCGCCTGGCCGCTGTGGGCCGATGGCGGCATGAATATGGACGAAGCCAGCCGCACCCTGATGACCCGGACCACCGGTCTGGTGCCGCTGGCCAGCCCCGATGGCTTGACCGCCCTGGCCACCGCCCTGGCCAGCGATTGGCCGCGCCTGCTGGTGGCCGCCGGCGATGGCGACAAACTGCGCCGCCGGCTGGCGGGCGAAACACCGCTGGCCAAACCCACGCTGTCGCTGGTCGGGCTGGAAGACAAGCTGCTGCCGGCCCTGATCGCCGCCGCCGCCGCCCAGTTGAAGGTATCTTCCAGCGATCTCGCCGACGACGAGGATCTGACCGAATACGGCTTCGATTCCATCGGTTTCACCCAGTTCACCAATGCGCTCAACGATCGCTTCGAGCTGGAACTGACCCCCGTGGTCTTCTTCGAGCATCCCACTTTGGCCGCCCTGGCCGGCCATCTGGCCAAAACCCATGGCAGCACCCTGGCGGCACAATTGGGTGTGGTGACGCAGCCGGTAGCGGAAATGCCCGCGCCGCCGCCGATGATCACCGCCGCCCCGATGGTCAAGCCGCAACCCTTGACCGATGACCCGGTGGCCATCATCGGCATGACCGGCCTCTTCCCCCAATCCCCCGATGTGGATGCCTTTTGGGCCAACCTGCAACAGGGCCGCGACTGCATCGGCGAAGTTCCGCCCGAGCGCTGGGACTGGCGCGCCGCCGGCACCATCGGGCGCGGTGGCTTCATCACCGGTATCGACGCTTTCGACGCCGGCTTCTTCGGCCTGTCGGCGCCGGAAGCACGGGTGATCGACCCGCAGCAACGCCTGTTGCTGACCCAGGCGTGGCGGCTGTTCGAGGATGCCGGCTACGCCCCGCGCCGGCTGTCGGGGTCGGATACCGGCGTGTTCATCGGCATCGCCGATACCGGCTATGGCCGACTGCTGGCCCAGGCCGGCACCGGTATCGAAGGCTATGCCATGACCGGGTTGGCGCCGTCATTGGGCCCCAACCGCATCAGCTATCATTTCAACCTGCACGGCCCGTCGGTGGCGGTGGAGACCGCCTGCTCCAGCGCCCTGGTCGCCGTCCATCGCGCCGTCGAAGCCATCCGCGCCGGGGCGTGCGAGGCGGCCATCGCCGGCGGCATCAACACCTTGCTGCTGCCCGATTCGTTCATCGGTTTCGCCAAGGCCGGCATGCTGGCCGAGGATGGCCATTGCAAGACCTTCTCGGATGCCGCCGATGGCTATGTGCGCGGCGAGGGTGTCGGTCTGGTGCTGCTGAAGCGCCTGAGCGCCGCCCGGCGCGACGGCGACAACATCATCGCGGTGATCCGCGCCAGCGGCGAAAACCATGGTGGCCGCGCCGGCTCTCTGACCGCGCCCAATCCCAAGGCCCAGGCCGATCTGCTGCGCAAGGTCCATGCCCAAACCGGCTTCGATCCGCGCAGCCTCGGCTATATCGAGGCCCACGGCACCGGCACCAAATTGGGCGACCCCATCGAGGTGGAGGCCTTGCGCGCCGCCTTCGCCGATCTGGCCCGCGACGCTGAACGCCGGTTCGGCCCGGCCCCGGTAATGACCTGCGGCCTGGGCTCGGTCAAATCCAATATCGGCCATCTGGAACTGGCCGCCGGCATCGCCGGCCTGATCAAGGTGCTGTTGCAGATGCGTCACCGCACCTTGGTGCCAAGCCTGCATTGCCCGCACCTCAACCCCTATCTGAAACTGGAGAACGGCCCCTTCCGCGTGGTGCGGGAAAATCAACCCTGGACCCGCGCCCTCGACCATGACGGCAACCCGCTGCCCTTGCGCGCCGGCATCAGCAGTTTCGGCTTCGGCGGCGCCAATGCCCATGTGGTGGTCGAGGAAATGGCGGCGGAAACGCAAGCCCCGCCCGCCGCCGCCGCCGGCCCGGCCCTCCTGGTGCTGTCGGCCCATTCCGCCGACGCCCTGATGCAATGCGCGCGTGATCTGCGCCAATGCCTGGACCGCTTCGATCCGGCCGATATCGCCTTCACTTTGCAGACCGTGCGCGAGGTGATGGAGCACCGCCTGGCCTTCGCCGCCGCCTCGCCCGCCGAGGCAGCGTTGCGGCTGGATGCCTTCCTCACCGGCAGCGATGACCCGGCCTTGCACCGGGGCCGGGTCAAGGCCAGCCGTGGCGCCGTCTCGGTGCTGGAAAGCGACGCGGAAGTCGCCCGCGCCATCGCGGGTCTGGCGACGCGGGGCCGGGCCGACGGCCTGCTGGAAGTGTGGGTCACGGGCTTCGCCGTCGATTGGCGACAGCTCCATGGCGGCCATGGCCGCCAACGGGTGGCGCTGCCCGGCTATCCCTTGGCCACCACCCGCCATTGGGTCCAGCGCGGCGAGATGCCGATACCGGTTGCCGCGGCCATGCCGGAGCCCGAGCAGGAACAGGAACCCCAATCCGTTTCCGACGACCCCGTCGCCACCGCCTTGATCGCGCTCTCGGACATCGCCGCGCGGGTGCTGGAAGTTGACCCATCAGTGCTGGATGCCGATGCGGAACTGGGGGAATTCGGCTTCGATTCCATCACCATGACCGGCTTCGCCGCCAAGGTGAACGCGGAACTGACCCTGTCGCTGACCCCCGCCGATTTCTTTGAATTCGCCACCTTGAACCGGCTGGCCCGCCACATCGCCGGCAGCGTGGTGCGGCCCAGCCGGCCCAAGGCGCAGCCGGCGACAGTCAGCATCCCCGTCCACACGGTGACGACGCCCACCGACACCGACACCGACGCCATCGCCATCGTCGGTTTTTCCTGCCGTTTCCCCCAGGCGCTGGACGGCGACGCCTTTTGGCAAAATCTGCTGGCGGGCCGCGACTGCATCAGCCGCATCCCCGCCGACCGCTGGGACTGGCGGGCCTTTGACGGCGCCCCCAAAATCGAGCAGGGCAAGACCAATATCCATTGGGGCGGCTTCATCGACGGCGTCTTCGAGTTCGACCCGTTGTTCTTCGGCATCAGCCCGCGTGAAGCCAAGCTGATGGACCCGCAACAACGGCTGTTGATGATGCATGTGTGGAAGGCCATCGAGGATGGCGGCCACGCGCCCAGATCCCTGGCCGGACGCCGGGTCGGGCTGTTCGTCGGCACCTCGTCCAGCGGCTACCGCGAAATCATCGGCGACGATACCGGGGCGGAAGGCTATGTGGCCACCGGCGCCGTGCCCTCGGTCGGCCCCAACCGCATCAGCTATTTCCTCGACTGGCACGGCCCCAGCGAACCGGTGGAGACCGCCTGCTCCAGTTCGTTGGTGGCGCTGCATCGGGCGGTGCAGGCCATGCGCGCCGGCGATTGCGACATGGCGGTGGTGGGCGGCGTCAACACCATCGTCACCCCCGAGGCCCATATCAATTTCGCCAAGGCCGGCATGCTGTCGCCCGATGGCCGCTGCAAGACCTTTTCCGCCCAGGCCAACGGCTATGCGCGCGGTGAAGGCGTCGGCGCCGTTGTCCTGAAATACCTGTCCGAGGCGGAGAAGGACGGCGACCCCATCCTGGCCGTCATCCGCGCCAGCGCCGTCAACCATGGCGGCCGCGCCAATTCGCTGACCGCCCCCAACACCGCCGCCCAGGCCGATCTGTTGCGCGACGTTCTGACCCGCGCCCGCATCGACCCGGCCAGCATCGGCTATATCGAGGCGCACGGCACCGGTACCGCCCTGGGCGACCCGGTGGAGATCAACGCGCTGAAATCGGCCTTTGCCGGGGTCACGGGCGCCCATATCGGCATCGGCTCGGTCAAGACCAATATCGGCCATCTGGAACTGGCCGCCGGCATGGCCAGCATCATCAAGGTGCTGCAACAGATGCGCCATCGCCAGTTGGCCCCCAGCCTGCATTGTGCCGAGATCAACCCCTATATCGACTTGTCGGCCTCGCCCTTCCACATCGTCCGCGCGGTGGAAGAGTGGAAGCCGGCCCAGGATGCCCAAGGCCATGCATTGCCCTTGCGCGCCGGCATCAGCAGCTTCGGCTTCGGCGGCGTCAACGCCCATGTGATCTTGGAGGAATACCGCGCCCCGTCCACCCCCGCCGCCCCCCCTGCCGGGCCGGTGCTGGTGGTGCTGTCGGCGCGCGACGGCGAACGGCTGAAGGATCAGGCCGGCGCCCTGCTGGCCGCCATCGCCGAGGAACAGGTGGGCGAAGCCGATCTGGCCGACCTCGCCCATACCCTGCAAATGGGCCGCGACGCCATGAAGCACCGGCTGGCGCTGGTGGTGGATTCGTTGCCGCAATTGCGCCAGCGTCTGAATGGCTTCCTGGACAGCAACCATACCGGGATCATGCTGGGCAAGCTGGAGGCCGGGGCCAAGACCGGGGCCGCCATCGATGCCAGTGCCCCCCTCCACACCATCGCCGCCCACTGGGTGGCCGGCGGCAGCGTCGACTGGGCCCGGCTCTACCCGGAAAAGCGGCGACGCCTGCGCCTGCCCAGCTATGCCTTCGCCCGCGACGTCTATCACATCAATGCGACCTTCGGCGGTTCCGCTGCCCGGGTTTCGGCACCGGCGGAGTACAGCCGTACGCTTGATGCCGACGATTTCTTCCTACGTGACCATCGGGTCAAGGGTGGCCGCATCCTGCCCGGAGCCATGGGACTGGAACTGGCGCGCACTGCCTTTGCCGCCGGCAAGCCCTTCACCCCCGTCGTCCTGCGGCGGGTGGTGTGGCAGCAGCCGCTGCGGCTGGACGCCGGCACCGTCACCGCCCGCCTCCCCCTGAGCCGGGCCGAGGGTGATGGTTTCGCCTTCCGCCTGTTGACCGGTGATGTGGTCCACATGCAGGGGCTGATCGCCCCCTTGGCAGCAACCACGCCGGTGCGACTGGATGTGGCGCACATTCAAAGCCGCTGCCCTGACAGACTGAGCGCCGGGGATTTGTATGACCGCTATGCCTCGCTTGGCCTGGACTATGGCCCGGCCTTCCGGGCGGTCGACGAAATCCTGATCGGCACCGACGAGGTTCTGGCCCGGCTGGTGTTGCCGCCGGCGGCTGCGGGCGATGATTTCGGTCTGCATCCGTCCATGGTCGATGCGGCGTTCCAGGCAGCCTTGGGCCTGTTCCCCGCTGAGGGCGAGGACGGCACGGCGCTGCCCTTCGGCCTGGATATGGCCGAAGTGCTGGCGCCGACCACCGCCACCCTGTGGGCGCATGTGCGCCGGGTCAGCGCCGGCAACGGCATCCACCGGCTGGATCTGGACGTGGCCGACGATGACGGCATCATCCGGCTGCGCCTACGCGGCTTCACCCTGCGGGTGCTGAAGACCCAGCCCGCCCCCGACCGGAAAGCGGCCACCTTGCGCCATCTGACCGCATTGGTGGCGCGCGAGGCGGCGATGGCACCGGAAGAAATCGAGGCCGAAGCGCCGCTTGAGGTCTATGGCATCGATTCGGTGATGATCGTCCAATTGACCGAGGCGCTGGAGCGCGATTTCGGCCCGCTGCCCAAGACCTTGTTCTTCGAGTATCGCACCCTGGCGGCGCTGGCCGAGTATTTCGTTGCCCATCACGCCAATGCCGCCCCGCCGGAACCAAAAGCGGCGGCTATCCCCGTCGCTGTCGCCGCCGATGATGCCATCGCCATCATCGGCATGGCCGGGCGTTACCCCGGTGCCGACACCCTGGATCAGTTCTGGCGCAATCTGGAACAGGGCCGCGACAGCATCAGCGAGGTGCCGCCCGAGCGCTGGGACCATGCCCGTTTCTATGACCCGAAGCCCGGCACCCCTGGCAAGACCAACAGCAAATGGGGCGGCTTCATCGACGGCTTCGACCGTTTCGACCCCCTGTTCTTCAACATCGCCCCGCGCGAGGCCGAGTATATGGACCCGCAGGAACGCCTGTTCCTGCAATGCGCCTGGGAAACGCTGGAAGATGCCTTCTATACCCGCGCCAGCCTGCCCGCCGCCGCCCCGCCCCTGGACGGCGCGGATGTGGGCGTGTTCGTCGGCGTCATGTACGAGGAATACCAGCTTTACGGCGTCGAGCGCACCCTGGCCGGCCAGCCGCTGGCGCTGTCGTCCTCCGCCGCCTCCATCGCCAACCGGGTGTCGTCGTTCTGCGGTTTCCACGGCCCCAGTCTGGCGGTGGACAGCATGTGTTCGTCGTCGCTGTCGGCCATCCATCTGGCCTGCGACGCCTTGCGCGCCGGCTCGTGCAAGCTCGCCTTGGCCGGCGGCGTCAATCTGACGCTGCATCCCAACAAGTATCTGGGGCTGGCCCAGGGCCGTTTCATGGCGTCGTCGGGCCGCTGCGAAAGCTTCGGCCAGGGCGGCGACGGCTATGTGCCGGGCGAGGGGGTCGGCGCCGTGCTGCTGAAGCCGCTGGCCCAGGCCGAGGCCGACGGCGACCGCATCTGGGGCGTTATCCGCGCCTCGGCCCTGAACCATGGCGGCCACACCAATGGCTATACCGTGCCCAATCCCGCCGCCCAGGCGGCGGTGATCGGCACCGCCCTGGGCCGGGCCGGAATCAGCCCGCGCCAGATCAGCTATGTCGAAGCGCACGGCACAGGCACCAGCCTGGGCGACCCCATCGAGATCGCCGCCCTGACCAAGGCCTATGGCGCCCATACCAATGACACCGGCTTTTGCGCCATCGGCTCGGTCAAATCCAATATCGGCCATTGTGAAAGCGCCGCCGGCATGGCCGGGCTGGCCAAGGTGCTGTTGCAGTTCCGCCGGCAAAAGCTGGTGCCGTCGCTGCATTCAACCGTGCTCAATCCCCGGATCGATTTCGCCCGCACCCCCTTTGTCGTCCAGCAGCAGGCGGCGCCATGGCCACGCCCGGTGATCGACGGTCAGGAAGTGCCGCGTCTGGCCGGGCTGTCGTCGTTCGGCGCCGGCGGCGCCAACGCCCATCTGATCTTGCAGGAATATCAGGCGCCACCAGTCCCGGCCCAAGCCCCGCGCCGCCACGTATTCCCATTGTCGGCGCGCGACCCCGAGCGGCTGGCCGAGGCCGAACGCCGCTTGCGTGCGGCGCTGGAGACCCCGGGCGACGACCAATTGTCCGCCATCGCCTGGACCTTGCAAAGCGGACGCGAAGCCTTCGAGGAACGCCGCGCCATCGTCGCCGCCAGCCGGGCCGAACTGATCCAGGCGCTGGACCAGCACCAGGGCCATCGCGGGCGAGCCGGACGCGGCAAGGGCAGCGCCCCCCTGGGCGAGCCGGATGAAGTGGCCGCGGCCTGGGTCGCCGGCTTCACCGTCGATTGGCGGGCCTTGCATCCGATCCTGCCACCGCGCATGGCCTTGCCGTCCTATCCCTTCGCCCGCGACCGCTATTGGGTGCCGGGCAGCGCCCCACGTGTCACCGCGCCCGCCTTGCCGCTTTTGTTCGCGCCGCGCTGGCAAGAGCGCGCCGCCACGGCTGGCCCCATTCCCGACCATCGGCTGGTGGTTTTGTGCGAGCCGCCGCCCCGGGCAGTGGCGACGCTGTCTGCTGTCTTGCCGCTAGAGGTACTGCCCGCCGCCCCTTACGCCGACCATGCCGCCCGCCTGCTGGCCCTGTTGCAGAATTTGTTGCGGCAGCGGCCCGAGCGTGCCCTGGTCCAGGTGGTGGTCCCCCCCACCTCCCAACTGGAGGGGCTGGCCGGCATGCTGCTGAGCGCCATGCACGAACGCCCGGCCTTGCGCTGCCAATTGGTGGCGCTGGACCTGGAAGAGGCCGACGCGGCTGCCCGCCTGCTCGCCGATCAGGCCAGCGACGACACTCATATCCGCCATCTGGGCCCCCGCCGATTGGTGCGGCACTGGCAGGAACTGACCCTTGCCGCCGCCGCGCCGCCGTGGCGGGTCGACGGTATCTATCTGATCACCGGCGGTGCCGGCGGTGTGGGCCGCCATGTCTGCACCCATATCCTCGACACCGCGCCCCAGGCCCAGGTGTGGCTGGTCGGACGCTCGGCCCCGCCCGCCGATCTGCCGGCCCGTGTCCACTACCGTCAGACCGACGTCACCGACAGTGGCGCCATGACCGCTTTGGTCGGCGCGATCATGGCTGATCATGGCCGCCTGAACGGCATCATCCACGCCGCCGGCCTGACCCGCGACATGCTGCTGGTGCGCAAGACCGAGGCCGATCTGCGCAGTGTGCTGGCCCCCAAGGTGGCCGGTACCATCGCCCTGGATGCCGCCACCGCCGGCTGCGCCTTGGATTTCATGCTGTTGTTCGCCTCGGCCTCGGGCGCCTTGGGCAATGCCGGGCAAAGCGATTACGCCGCTGGCAACGGCTTTTTGGATGCCTTCGCCAGCCACCGCAACCGTTTGGTGACGGCAGGCCAGCGCCATGGCCGCACCCTGGCGCTGGATTGGCCCTATTGGCGCGACGGCGGTATGCGCTTGGGCGACGAAATCATCGCCGGCATGGAACGGGTGGCCGGCGCCCGCCCGCTGGAGACCGCTCCGGCCCTGGCCGTCCTTGGCGCCGCCTTGGCCACCACCGAGGACCAGATCCTGGTGCTGGAGGGCGACCACGACCGCCTGCGTGCCCTGCTGCGTCCGACCCGGATCGAGACACCGAAGCCGGCGCCGTCGCGTTCCATGGCCACCCTGGTCACCGCCTGCTTCGCCGAGGTGCTGAAAATCCCCGCCGACAAGCTGGCCGCCGACGCGCCCTTGGACCATTTCGGCATGGATTCGGTGTCGGCCCTGGAAATCGTCGCCACACTTGAACGTCACCTCGGGCCGCTGCCGCCCACCCTCTTGTTCGAGCACCCGACCATCGCCCAGTTGAGCGCGGCGCTGGGGGAACATGCTCATTCCTCCTCAACCCGTCATTCCCGCGAAGGCGGGAATCCAGAGGGGGCACTACCGCCTTTTCCGCGACTCCTGGACCCCCGCCTGCGCGGGGGTGACGACGAAAATATCGCCATCATCGCCGTCGCCGGACGTTATCCCGGTGCCGACAGCCCCGAGGCCTTATGGGCGGCGCTGGAACAGGGCCGCGATCTGGTGACCGAGGTGCCACCCGACCGCTTCGACCCGGCCTATTCCCCGGCCAAGGGCAAGCCCAGGGCCAGTTATTGCAAATGGGGCGGTTTTCTTACCGATGTCGATCGTTTCGATGCTGAATTCTTCGGCTATTCGCCTCGCGCCGCCGCCTTGGCCGACCCGCAGGAGCGGTTGTTCCTGCAAACCGCCTGGCATCTGCTGGAACGCGCCGGCCACACCCGCACCCGCCTGCGCCGCCAGTACGATTCCCGCGTCGGCGTGTTCGTCGGCGCCATGTACCAGCATTACAGCGCTCTGGCCGATGAATCCGACAGCACGGCGCTGTTGCGGCTCAATTCCTATGCGGGCATCGCCAACCGGGTGTCGTTCTTCTTCGACCTGCAAGGGCCTTCGGTGGCGGTGGACAGCATGTGCTCGTCGGCTTTGCAGGCGGTGCATCAGGCCTGCCAAAGCCTGCGGGCGGGGGAATGCCGGCTGGCCATCGCCGGCGGCGTCAACCTGTCGCTGATCGCCGATAAATATGTGGGCCTCAGCCGTGCCGGTCTGGTCGGCAGCAGTGCCGCCAGCCGCAGTTTCGCCGATGGCGACGGCTATCTGCCGGCGGAAGGTGTGGGCGCCGTGCTGTTGAAGCCGCTGTCCCAGGCCATCACCGACGGCGATAGCGTCATCGCCATCATCAAGGCCAGCAGTGCCAACCATGGCGGCCATTCCGCCGGTTTCGGCGTCCCCAGCGCCGAGTCCCAGGCACAGCTGATCGAGGACAATATCCGCCGAAGCGGCATCGATGCGCGCAGCATCGGCTATGTGGAAGCCGCCGCCAACGGCGCTGCCTTGGGCGATGCCATCGAATTGCGCGCCCTCACCCGCGCCTTCCACGCCCTGGGGGTGACCGACGGCGGCATCGCCATCGGCGCCGTCAAATCCAACATGGGCCATGCCGAGGCGGCATCGGGCATGGCCCAACTGACCAAGGTGCTGCTGCAATTGCAGCACCGCCGGCTGGCACCGACCTTGCGCCCCGATACCGCCAACCGGGCCTTGGATTTCACCGCCACGCCGTTCCGCCCGCAATGGCAGGCGGCGGACTGGCCGGCACCGGTGGTGGACGGCGTGACGGCGCCGCGTCGCGCCGTCATCAGCTCGTTCGGGGCCGGCGGTTCCAACGTGCATATGGTGATCGAGGAAGCGCCGCCCATCATGATCACGGCGGAAACGCCACAGCCGCGCCGCTTCCCGGTTTCCGCCCGCACGCCAGCGCAATTGACGGACACGCTGCATGCCCTGGCCGGCTTCATCCGCACCGATCCCGGCCTGTCGCTGGCCCGGCTGTCCCATACCCTGCGTCACGGGCGCGAGACATTGGGGCATGGCGTGGTGGTGGTCGCCAGCGATGCCGACGAGCTGGCGGCCAAGCTGGAAAACGCCCGCCCCGGCGACCCGCCGTCGGCAACCGACATGGCCGAGGACGAAACGGCAGGGCCG
The DNA here is from genome assembly GCA_006218045.1 of Stygiobacter sp. GTDB lineage: Bacteria > Pseudomonadota > Alphaproteobacteria > Rhodospirillales > Magnetospirillaceae > Magnetospirillum. The sequence goes on along the minus strand of VBWB01000001.1, from coordinate 241,255 downwards.
ATGCTGGTGCTGCCGCCCTATCCCTTCGCCCGCGACCGCCATTGGCTGAGCCAGCCCGTGGCCGCCAACGGTGGCGGCGATTTGCGCGAGTTGATCATCGGCGTGCTGGCCACCGAACTGGGGATCGCCCCGGCCAGCCTGGAGGCCGAAGCCCCGTTCGACAGCCTGGGCCTGGATTCCATGAATCTGCTGCGGCTGGGCTATGCCATCGAGGAAGCCACCGGCCTACGCCTGGACCGCAGCATTGTGGCCGCCCATCCCAGTCCGGCCCGACTGGCCGCCCATCTGGCGGCACAACAGGCAAGCCCACGGTCCCCCGCCCCAACCACCGCCACCGGCCCTTGGCGCATGCCGCTGACCGAGGGACAAAAGGGCCTGTGGGTGCTGCATGCCTTGTACCCGGATTCCGGCATCTACAACGTGCCGGCGGCCTTTCGCGTCAGCGGCCTGGACCACGATTCCTTGGCCCGCGCCTGCCGCTGGCTGTTCGACGCCTATCCCATACTCAGCGCCCGGGTCGAGGATGGCGACACCCGGCCCATGCTGGCCGCTGGCCCGGTGCCCCAGCCGTTGCAACGGGTCACGGTGCCCAAGGGCATGGACCCGGTGGATTTCGCCCGCCGCCGGGCGGCGCGTCCGTTCACCCTGACGGCTGAAGCGCCCTGCCGCATCGAGCTGCTGCATGGCGGTGCCCTGGGCGGCGACCATGAGATCCTGCTGCTGGTGGCCCATCATCTGGTGTTCGACGGCGCCTCGGCGGCGGTGGTTCTTCATGCCTTGTGGGATGCCTATGGCCGCTTCGCCGTGGGCAACGGCGCCCCTCCCGCCCCCGAAGCCGCCGATTTCAGTGCTTTCGGCCAGTGGGAACAGGCGCTGCTGGAATCCGAGCGCGGCGAACGACACCGGCAATGGTGGCGGCGGCACCTGGCCGGCGAGTTGCCGGTGATCGCTCTGCCCGCCGACCGCCCGGCCCAGCCGGGGGCGGCCATCGATGGCCGCACGCTGGAACAGGCGATGACGCCAGCCCTGACCCAGGCCGCCAAGCGCACCGCCGCCCGCCTGGGCGTCAGCATTCCGGCCTTGCTGCTGACGGTGCTCGGCGTGCTGATCTATCGCCATGCCGGCCAGGGCGACATGGTCATCGGCATCCCCAGCCTGCGCCGTCCCGAGCGGCGGTTTGAACGTTCCGTCGGCTATTTCGTCAACATGCTGGCCGTGCGCTGCGCCATCAGCGGCGACATCACCTGCACCACCCTGGCCGGCGACGTCCATCACCGCCTGATCACGGCGCTGGACCATGGCGATCTCCCCTTCGCCACCATCGCCCGCGAACTGGCCGGCTCGTCGCAGGGCCAGCCGCCTTATCAGATCAGCTTCGCCTATCAGAACTTCCCGCTGGTCAGCGCGGTCGAACCGCCCATCGGCCATGCCAGCTTCCTGCCGCACATCCGTCAGCCCGGCGACGGCCCGTTCGGTCTGGAAGTGCATGAAGACGGCGACAGCCTGCGGTTGGTGGCCGGTTATGACGGCGCCCGCTTCGACGCCGCCACCATCAGCCGCCTGCTCGACCGCTTCCTCCGCCTGACCGATGCCCTGTGCCAAGACCCCGACGCCCCGGTCCGCGCCTTGGAGATGCTGACGCCTGACGAATGCAAGCACCTGAACGGACGCCGCGCCAACCCGCCTTCCCTGCCCCGCCGGTCAGGATTGGTGGCCGACTGGATCAACGCCCAAGCCAAGGCACGGCCCGATGCCGTGGCGGTGATCGCCGGCAGCGAGACCCTGACCTATCGCCGCCTGAGCCGCCGCGCTAACCGCTTGGCCCGCCATCTGCGCCAGCACGGAATCCGCCGCGGCGACCGGGTGGCGGTGCTGCTGGAGCGCGGCGGCGACAGCATCGCGGCCTTGCTGGCCTGCCTGACTTTGGGCGCCGTCTGGGTGCCTCTGGACACCGAGGCGCCGCCAAGGCGGCTATCCAGCATACTCGCCGATTGCAACCCACGCGCAATGCTGGTCCGTGGCGCCTTCCCGGCGGCTGCGGAAACGCTGGTGATCGACCTGAACGCCCAGGCGGCGACCATCGCCGGCCTGCCCGCTCGTGCCTTGAAGGGCGGGCCGAAATCCAGCGACGCCGCCTATATGATCTATACCTCGGGCACCACCGGCACCCCCAAAGGGGTGGTGGTGCCGCACCGCGCCCTGGCCGATCACGTCCAGGCGATCAGTGCCGCTTTCGCCCTGAACACTGACGACGTGGTATTGCATTTCGCCCCCCAGGTGGTGGATACGGCGCTGGAACAGATTTTGCCGACGCTGGTCAGCGGCGCCCGCCTGCTGGTGCGCACCGGCCCCACTTGGTCACCCGACGATCTGCGCCGGGTGCTGACCGAGCAGCGGGTCAGCGTCGCCGACCTGCCGCCGGCCTATCTGCGCGAGGCGCTGTTGGCCTGGGACGGCCCCGCCCCGCCGGCCTTGCGCCTGCTGATCGCCGGCGGCGAGGCCCTGGCCGCCGACACCGTGCGGTTGTGGCAGAGCGGCCCGCTGGTCAGCGCCCGCCTGCTCAACGCCTATGGCCCGACCGAGGCCACCATCACCTGCCTGCTGCACGAAGTGGATGCCGCCACCCCACCCGGTGCCGCCATCCCCATCGGTACGCCGCTGCCCGGCACCCGCATCGCCATTGTCGACGGCGACGGCAATACGGTGCCCGAAGGGGTGATCGGCGAATTGCTGGTGGGCGGCAACCGGCTGGCCCAAGGCTATCACAACCGCCCCGACCTGACGGCTGAACACTTCATCCGCCTTGACCAGTTTCAGCTAAAGCAGAAACTGGTCCTGGTTTCAAAAGTGGCCCGTGACGGGCCGCTCAGGCGCAGCTCCGGCTTATCGCATGTCCACGCTTCGCGTGAAAATGCTCTAGCCTCAGGCAAGCGCATGTACCGCACCGGCGATTTGGCCTCGTTCATTCCTGACAGCAAGGGCTCGATCGCCTTTCACGGCCGCCGGGATCATCAGGTCAAAATCCGCGGCTTCCGCGTCGAACTCAGCGAGGTCGAGGCGGCTTTGTCGGAATTCGGCCTGCGCGAGGCGGCGGTGGTGCCGCGCCAGGATGCCGGCGGCACTCAGGTGTTGGTGGCCTATGTGGTGCCGTCGGCGGAGTATGACGAAGAGAAGCTGCGCGCCCACATGGCCGCCCGCCTGCCCGCCGCCATGCTGCCCATGGCCTATGTGACGTTGGCCGCACTGCCGATCACCGCCGGCGGCAAGCTGGACCGTGCCGCCCTGCCCCAGCCCCAGGGCCAGGGCTTAAGCGGCGACACCCCGCGCGACGCGGTGGAACGGCAAGTGCTGGACCTGTGGGCGCAGGTGTTGGAGCGCGAGGCCGCGTCCATCGGCATTCACGACGATTTCGCCCTTAGCGGCGGCCATTCGTTGGCCTGGGTCCGGCTGCTGGCCGGCATCGGTCGCGCCTTCGGCTGCCGACCCGCCGCCGCCGCTTTCCTGCCGGCCCAGACCGTCGCCCAACAGGCCGCGATGCTGCGCCGGGACGCCAAACCATCGGCCCCGGAAATCGTTGTACCCCTGCGCCCCGTCGCCCAGGCCAAGAGCGCCCCGCTGTTCCTGGTCCATGGCGCGGCGGGGACGGTGTCGGCCTATATGGAACTGGCCCGCCGCCTTGATCCATCGGTGCCGGTCCATGGCCTGCAAGCCCCCGAAGCGGACGAGCCCACGGCCACCATCATCGCCCGCACCCTGCCCGAACTGGCGGCGTTGCACGTGGCGGCATTGCGCCGGGTGCAACAGCGCGGTCCCTATGCCCTGGCCGGCTGGTCGCTGGGCGGCGTGCTGGCCTTCGAGATGGCGCGGCAATTGCGGCTAGCGGGGGACGAGGTGGCGCTGTTGTGCCTGATCGACAGCTACAGCCCAGCGCAATTATCCCTGTTGGACCAGCATTTGGGCACCAGCTTGCCCCAGGCCTTCCTGCGCGACCTGTTCGGGCTGGACCTGCCGGTGGTCGCCGGCGACGGCGACGACATCGCTGGAATCATCCTGGCCCGGCCCGAGCTGTCCGACCGCTTCCAGCCCGACGACGCCCCACGCCTGCGTCAACTTTACGCCCTGTATCGCGTCCATAACGACGCGCTGATGGCTTATGCCCCCGGCCCCATCGACATCCCCGTCACCTTGTTGCGGGCCGAAGCCGGCATTGGGGCCGGAGATTGCGGCTGGGCCGGGTTGACCCCCGCCGGGCTGCGGGTCGAGACGGTGCCGGGCGACCACGCCACACTCTTGCAAGCACCCAACCTGGAGGTGTGCGCCCGATACCTGAACGCCGCCTTGGCGCTACGGCCAGGGTCGGCGGATGCCGCCCACAACAGCGCTGGTATCGGGCTAACCGATCCCGCATAATGCCCGCACCCAATGGGAACGCTCTGATTTCGGGGGAAATCCAGCCTCATGGCTGACATCGACGATTACGAAGACGATGCCATGCAGTACGCGCCCGACCGGCGTTTGCTGCATTACACCTCGGCGGCCTTGCTGTCCGTGCTGCTGTTGATGGCCGCCATCTTGCTGTGGAACCGCATGGTCATCTCCATCAAGTCGGGCGAAGCGGGGGTGCTTTACAGCTTCTTCACCGGTACCGATCAGGGCAATATCTACGGTGAAGGCGTCCACCTGATCTGGCCGTGGAACACCATGCACATCTATGATGTGCGCTTCCAGACGCGCGAACAGACCTATTCGCTGCTGACCAATGGCGGTCTGGCGGTCAACCTCAAGGTGGCCATCCGCTATCAGCCCGACATCCGCATGCTGCCCTTGCTGCATGTGGCGGTCGGCCCCGATTATCTGGAAAAGGTGGTGTTCCCCGAGACCGAGGCGGCGTTGCGTCGCGCCGTCGGCCAGTACGGCCCGGAAGAGGTCTATACCAGCCATCGCGGTTTCCTGGAAACGGTGGTGGTCGGCAGCCTGTCCAAGATGGAAAACCGCTATATCATCGTCGACGACGTGCTGGTCAAGTCGGTGGACCTGCCCAATACCGTGCGCGACGCCATCGAGCGCAAGCTGGCCCTGCACGAAGAGGAAAAGGCCTTCCAATACCGCCTGTCCATCGAGCAGAAGGAAGCCGAGCGCAAGCGTATCGAGGCCCAGGGCATTCAGACCTATCAGCAGATCATCGCCAAAAGCCTGAACGCCGATCTGCTGCGCTGGCAAGGGGTGCAGGCCACCCGCGAACTGGCCACCTCGGCCAATGCCAAGACCGTGGTCATCGGCGCCGGCAAGGATGGCCTGCCGCTGATCCTGGGCGGCGACCGCTGACCGCCATGACCACCGGCGCCACCCCGGACCACAGCGACACCGCCCGCCACCGCCGTCGGTTGCGGCTGGTGCTGGCCGGCGTGCTGGGGCTGTCCGTGATGGCCGGTCTGGCGGCGTTGGCGCTTCATCACCGCCAGCCCGACAACGACGACATCCAAATCGCCGTGGTGTTCTCGCCTGACGAGGATGCCGACGATTTCCTGGCCGGTACCCGCATCGCCATCGATCAGGTCAATGCCGAGGGCGGCTTGCTGGGCCGCAAGCTGATGGCGCGCGAATACCAGGAAGAGAGCTATACCGACAAGCTGCGGCTGGAGAAGGTGGTGTCGCACGCGCTCAAGCTGGCCGCCCGGATCGGCAAGCAAAAACAGGTGCTGGCGGTGATCGGCCATGGCTCGTCCGCCACCGCCGTACCGGCCAGCGCCGTCTATGAACGCTTCGGCAAGTTGTTCCTGGCCACCCATGCCACCGCCAGTTCGCTCAGCAATCACCGGCTGGACCTGACCTTCGCGCTGCAACCCAACAATGCCGACAACGCGGCCTTCCTGGCCCGCTATGCCAGCCAGAACGGCATCCGCCGGGTGGTGGTGCTGTCCGACAATTCCGGCTACGGCATCGAAACCACCGACCAGTTCCGCAGCCAGTTGACCCAGGACGGCGGCACCGTGCTGTATCGCGGGCGACTGACCAGCATGAACCGCTCCATCGATGACCTGTTGCTCTACCTGATGGACAATCAGCTGTTCCGCCCGGCGGATATCGACGCCGTTTTCGTCACTTCGTCCGACGCGGCGCAGACCGCCCAGTTCATCATCCGCGCCCGCCAGTTGGGCTTGCACATGCCGATCATCGGCCCCGAGCACCTGTATACCCGCCAGATGGAGGAAACCGTCGGCAAGGCGGCCATGCGCGACGTGGTGGCGGTGTCCATCTATGACGGCGACCAGCAGACCACGGAGGGCGCACGATTGTCGCAGCCCTTCACCAAGGCCACCGGCAACCAGCCCGGCCTGATGGCGGCCATGGGCTTCGACGCCGTCAAAGTGCTGGCCTATGCCGTCGGACGTACCGGCACGCTTGACCCCGCCGCCATCGCCGACACCTTGCGCATCATCCGCTATGACGGTCCGTTCATCGGCGCCAGCGGCCCGGTAGTGTTCGATTCCAACGGCTTGACCACCGATGCCGCCGCCTATGTGGTGCGCCACGACGGCCAACGCTTCCATACGGTCGCCGCCTACAAAAAGCCCTTGCCGGTGCCTCCATCCCGCCAGGATGAGACGGTTGCCCCCAATGCCTATGAAAGGACCTTGATGAAATGATCTACTTCGTGCATCCGGCCGTGGTGTTCCTGTGGATCGCCTTCAGTTGGCTGATCGGTCTGCTGGGCAAGAACAAGCGCTTCGGCTTTTTCGGCAATTTCCTGATTTCGTTCCTGTTCAGCCCGGTGGTCGGCATCATCGTGCTGCTGGCCTCCGACGACCGTCTGCCGCCGCCGTTGCGCCGCCGCTAGAGTTTCCGTTCATACTGCCCAGTCGATGAACTGCCCCTTTGGTCCAGTTCAGGCCGAGACGGTCAGGCTTGGACGCCGCTTGCCGGTCGACCGCCGCGCCTGCGGCGAGTCAAATGGAACGCCGACCGTATCACACTGAATCCGCTCTGGCTTCCGCCTCTGCCGCCCGTGGCTGGGGTCGCTCAGGCGCGGCGCGGGGTGAGTCAAAAATAAAGCGCCCGCCCCTCCACACAGGAGGAACGGGCGCCCTAATTCACGTCGCTGACGTCTCAGAAATTACTTGCTGAGAACGGTCACGCCACGGCGGTTCTGCGACCAAGCCGCCTCGTTCGAGCCCAGAGCGACCGGGCGCTCCTTGCCGTAGGAGATGGTCTTGACGCGGGCAGCCGGGACGCCGGCGCCGGCCAGGTATTCCTTGACGGAATTGGCGCGACGCTCGCCCAGAGCCAGGTTGTACTCGCGGGTGCCGCGCTCGTCGGCATGACCTTCGATGGTCAGCGAGTAGGTCGGGTACTTCTTCAGCCAAGCGGCCTGCTTGTCCAAGGTGCCCTTGGCGTCGGCGCGCAGAGCGTACTTGTCGAAGTCGAAGAACACACGGTCGCCGACATTGGCGATGAAGTCCTGCTCGGAGCCCGGAACGATGCTCGGCTTAGCCGGAGCAGCCGGCGGAGTCGCCGAAGCGGCCTTGGTGCTGGAAGCTTCAGGGGCGGATTCGCAAGCGGCCAGCAGGGAAGCGGCGGCGATGATGCTCAGGAAACGCAGTTTCATTAGTGAGGACTCCCCCTCAGAGGATTACGGGTTCAGGAAAATGCCGGGCGGACTTTTTTTTGTTGGCGCCGATCATGGTGTACCGGCGCAAACATCCGGCCGCGATTGATACGAAAATCCGCCGCGACCGGAAAAATCCTGATCGCGGCGGACTATAATAGTAAAGAACTAGGGAATCAAGGGGGACCAAGCAGGGTCCGAACCATCCAAGGGCGTGATCACTTGGCGTTCATTGAATCCGGTCAAGTCAATGGTGTAGAGCTTGGCGGTGGCGCCACGCCCTTGGGAATCCGAGGCGGTTTCCTTCCAGAAGGCCAGGACGCGACCATTGGGCGCCCAGGTCGGGCCTTCCACCAGATAGCCCTGGGCCAGCAGACGTTCGTCCGAACCATCGGGACGCATGACACCGATGAAGAACTCGCCCCCCTTCATCTTGGTGAAGGCGATCAGATCGCCGCGCGGCGACCACACCGGAGTGGCGTAGCGACCGTCACCGAAGCTGATGCGGGCAACATTCGAGCCATCGGCGTTCATGGTGTAAAGCTGCTGGGCGCCGCCACGGTCGGAATTGAACACGACGCGGGCCGAATCGGGCGAATAGCTGGGCGAGGTGTCGATGGACGGATGGTTGGTCAGCCGCGCCTTCTGCCGGGTCAGCAGGTTCATTTCATAGATTTCGGTATTGCCGTCCTGCGACAGGCTCATGATCACCTTGTTGCCGTCGGGCGAGAACCGAGGCGCGAAGGTCATACCGGGGAAGTCGCCCAGCAATTCGCGCCGGGCGGTGTCGATCTGCAGGATATAGACCCGCGGCGTGCCGCGGAAATAGGACATGTAGGTGATTTCGCGGGCGGTGGGCGAGAAACGCGGGGTCAACACCAGATCCTCGCCCGAGGTGAGGAAGCGGTGGTTTTCACCGTCCTGGTCCATGATGGCCAGGCGCTTCTTGCGGTCGTTCTTGGGGCCGCTTTCGGAAATATAGATCAGCTGGGTGTCGAAATAGCCGTCCTCGCCGGTGACGCGCTTATAGATGGCGTCGGCGATCTGGTGGGCGGCGCGGCGCCACAGATTGGGATTGCGGCGGATATCCTTGCCGGCGATGTTGTAGCGGGTGCCGATCATCTGGGTTTCCGAGAACACGTCCCAAAGACGGAACTCGATCATCAGATCGCCATCGCCGGAAACCTCGATCTTGCCGGAGACCAGAGCCTCGGCGTTGATCTGGCGCCAGTCGGCGAAGCGCGGACCGGCCTGCAAGGAAGCAGCGGTCTGAATGAAGGCGCGCTGGTCGACGGGTTTGAACAGGCCGGAGCGTTCCAAATCGGCGGCGACCACGCGGGCGATGTCGCGCCCCGACTGCACTTCCGTCGGTTGGGCCCCGAACAGGTCGGGTACGGCGATGGGCAGCGGCTTCATATTGCCGCGAGTGATGTCGATGCGAACTTCGGCCATGGCCGCCGGGGCGGCAAGCAGGCCCAGGACGGCAAACAGGCCCACAAGGGCGATGCGGATGCGGGTCAACATGGCGATTACCTTCCCATGACCATCTGTTTCGGGTTGAACGTCAAAACGAAATCGCGGAACTGGTCGTATTTATCACGCGGAATGGGCAGCGGGCTGGCCAGACGCACGGCACGCCGCGCACTGTCGGCGGCAGCCTGCCAGAACGAATCGGCCATCAACGGCGCATTGATGATCTGGGCGTCGGTCACCGTGCCGTCAGGCTGGACCGAGACGCGGATCTCGATGATCAGATTGGCGGCATCCTTGGCCCCGGCCGGAATATTCCAGCGGTCGGACACGTGCTTCCTGATGCGGTCCATCTCGGTCATCGAGATCGGCTCGTTCGGATTGTGCATGTCCGAGCCCTTGACGTTCTGCGGCTTGGGCTGGGTGCCCTTTTCCGTCGACGGCGTGTTGGGCTTGGCCTTGTCGGTGGCCTTCAGCAGATCGTCCAGCGGATTGCTGGGAGTGGGCTTTTTCTTGTCCACCGACTTCAACAGCGAATCCAGCTCGTTTTCCTGTGGCTTCGGGCGCGGCTGCGGCTTGATGTCCGACAGCTTCTGTTCCGGCACCTTGGGCGGTTCCGGCTTGGGTTCGGGCTTCGGCTCGGGTTTGGGTTCCGGCTTGGGCTCGGGCTTGGGAATGGGCGCGGGTTCCGGTTCCGGCGGCTTGGGCGGCGGCGGCGGTGGCGGTGGCGGTGGCGGTGGCTCGGGCTTGGGTTCCGGCTTGGGCGGCTCCGGCTTGGGCTGTTCGGCCTTGGCTTCTTCCGGCTTGGGCGGCTCCGGCTGCGGATCGGTCTTGCTTTGCTTGGGCGGCGGGTTGCTCTTGGCGCCGATGGGCACCAGATCGACCACCATGGGCGTCTCCACCGGTGGCGGATCGCGGAAAAACTGCGGCAGGCCGAAAACCGCGATCAGGGCGGTGGCCACGTGCAGAATACCGGAAAAGATGTAGCTTTCGCGCCGCATGCTCATGATCGGGCCGTCAACGGCCTCCCTTTTTCGCCGGCGGTGCCGCTGCTGCTTCGCCCTGCTTCATCTCGGTGACCAGGGCCACCTTGGTGAAACCGGCCGAACCCAGATAGCCCATCACTTCCATGACTCGGCCATAATCGATACCCTTGTCGCCACGGATGAAGATGCGGGTATCGGGCTTTTGCGCGGTGATCGCCCGCAATTTCGGCCCCAATTCATCCAAGGTCACCTTGGTTTCCTGGATCCAGATGTCGCCCTGGGCGTCGATGCTGACCGACAACGGCTGGTCGTCGCCCTTGATGGGAGCGGCTTCGGTCTTGGGCAGGTCGACCTGGACGCCGGAGGTCAGCAGCGGCGCGGTGACCATGAAGATGATCAGCAGCACCAGCATGACGTCGACCATGGGGGTGACGTTTATGTCGGAGACCGGGCGATGGCGCTGCCGCCCCGCCTTCCTGGGACCGATGGCGGCGCCCATCAGATCTTCTCTTCCAACTGCCGCGACAAGATGGCGCCGAACTCGCCCGAGAAATTCTCGAGCCGCTTGGCGTAGCGGTCCAGGTCGCTGGAAATCTTGTTATAGGCGATCACCGCCGGAATGGCGGCGACCAGCCCCAGGGCGGTGGCGAACAGGGCCTCGGCGATGCCCGGCGCGACCACCGCCAGCGAGGTGTTCTTGGTGGCGGCGATGGACTGGAACGAGTTCATGATGCCCCAGACGGTGCCGAACAGGCCGACGAACGGCGCGGTGGAACCAACCGAGGCCAGCACCCCCAGATTGCGCTCGAGCATGTCCATCTCGCGGCCCAAGGTGACGTGCATGACGCGGTCGATGCGCTGGGGCAGACTGACGCGGGCGGTTTCGCGCTCGGTCAGACCCTTGGCGGCGGAGCGGCGCCATTCGCGCATGGCGGCGGCGAAGATGGCGCTCATGGGGTCGAGCGGGCGGGCGCCGATGCGGTCGTAAAGCTCTTCCAGCGAGCCGCCGGACCAGAACGATTCCTCGAACTGCTCGGCCCGCTGGCTCAGGCTGCGCAGGCGCAACAGCTTGTCGAAGATGATCGCCCAGCACCAGAACGACGACGCCAGCAAGGCGATCATCACCGTCTTGACGATGAAATCCGCCTGCATGAACAAGCCCCACATGGACATGTCGTGCGCGGCCACCGAGCCGGCCAGTTGGGCCGATTGAACAGGATCCATGACTATCGCCTCTCGCTTTCCAAATCGCGCAATTGGTCCTTCATCCACCCAGGGATGCGGGTCGGGCGCCCGTCGTCCAGGGTGATGAAGGCAAGTTTGATGTGCAGACACGCCAAATCGGCGCCGTCGTCAAGTCGTCTGATGGTCTGGGACAGTTCCATCGAGGCGCCGCCCATTGCGGTGACCACGGTTTCCACCTGCAACAGATCGTCCAGCCGGGCCGGCTTCAAAAAGTCGATCTCGGCCCGGCGCACGGCGAATACGTGGCCCTTGCCGTCGCTGGCCAGTTCCGATTGCTTCAGGCCCATGGCCCGGACCATTTCGGTGCGCGCGCGCTCGGCGAAGTTCAGATAATTGGAATGATAGACGATGCCGCCGGCATCGGTGTCTTCCCAATAAATCCGAATCTGGTGCAAATGCGGGATCATTCGTCCTCCCCCATCTGCGCCAGCAGGTCCAACTGCACCAGAACCTCGCTGGGCGGATTGAGGCCGATATGCTTGAACCCCGCCGCCGACAGCATACGTCCGCGCGGCGTGCGCTGGATCAGGCCCTGTTGCAGCAAATAAGGTTCCACCACCTCTTCCAAGGTGTCGCGGCTTTCCGACAGGGCGGCGGCCAGGGTATCGACGCCCACCGGCCCACCGCCGTAATTGTCGGCGATGCATTTGAGATAGCGGCGGTCCATGGCATCAAGGCCCATCTGGTCCACTTCCAGCCGGGTCAGCGCCCTGTCGGCGACCTTGGCATCCACCGGGCTTTCACCGGCGACGGCGGCGAAATCGCGCACCCGGCGCAGCAGGCGCCCGGCCACGCGCGGGGTGCCGCGGGCGCGCCGCGCCACTTCGGCGGCGCCGTCGGGGGTGACGTCGAAGCCCAGCACGCGGGCACCACGGGCGACGATCAGTTCCAGTTCCGCCGGGCTGTAATAGTTCATCCGACACGGAATGCCGAAGCGTTCGCGCAAGGGCGTGGTCAACAGCCCGGAGCGCGTGGTCGCCCCCACCAAGGTGAAGGGCGGCAGATCGATACGAACGGACCGCGCCGCCGGTCCCTCGCCGATGATGAGGTCGAGTTGAAAGTCCTCCATGGCAGGATAGAGCACTTCCTCTATGGCAGGATTAAGGCGGTGGATTTCGTCGATGAACAGAACGTCGCGCGGTTCCAGATTGGTCAACAGCGCCGCCAGATCACCGGCCCGGGCGATCACCGGCCCCGAGGTGGCGCGAAAGCCCACGCCCAATTCCCGCGACACGATCTGGGCCAAGGTGGTCTTGCCCAGACCGGGCGGGCCGAAGAACAAGGTGTGATCCAAAGCCTCGCCACGCGCCTTGGCGGCGGAAATGAAAATCTTCAGATTTTCACGCACCGCCTGCTGGCCGATGAAATCGTCCAGCACCTGCGGACGCAGATGGGTTTCCACGTCGCCCGGATTGAGCTGGGGGGCGACCATGCGCTCATCCCGGATCATCGCACCAGATCCTTGCCCAGGCGCTTCAACGCCTGACGGATCAGGGTCGACGAATCAGCCCCCTCGCCCAGTTCCTTGGCGACGATGCCCACCGCCTCGAAGGCTTCCAGCCGCTTGTACCCCAGATTGACCAGGGCCGAGATGGCGTCTTCCATCAGCCCGCCATCGGTCACCGGAAGGGAGATGGCGGCGGTTCCGGCACTGGACGCAAAGCCGCCCAGGCTCATCTTGCCGGCCTTGTCCTTCAACTCGGTCAGGATGCGCAGTGCCAGCTTGGGGCCGACGCCGCTGGCCCGGGTCAGCATGACCTTGTCCTGGGCGGCGATGGTTTGCAGCAATTGCTCGGGCGCGGCCACCGACAGGATGGCCAAGGCCACCTTGGCGCCAACGCCTTGCACCGTGATCAGCAGGTTGAACCAGTCGCGCTCGCCCGGTTCAAGGAAGCCATAGAGATGGATATGGTCCTCGCGCACATGGGTTTCCACGTGCAAGGCCGCCGCCGCGCCGGTCTGCAACCGGCCCAGGGTGCGGCCCGAGCAGAACACCAGATAGCCGACGCCGCCGACATCGACGACGGCGAAATCGTCGCCCAGGGAATCGATCAGACCTTTCAGCTTGGCGATCATCGCGCCCCCGCCTTCAGCCGCCGGGCGGTGGCGGCGTGATGGGCGTGGCAGATGGCCACCGCCAAGGCATCGGCGGCATCGGCACTGGTCACCAGACACCCGGGCAGCAAGGTCCGCACCATCATCCCCACCTGTTCCTTGGCGGCACGCCCGGTGCCGACCACCGCCTGCTTGACCTGGGTGGGGGCGTATTCGCCCACCTCCAGACCGGCCAGGGCCGGGGCCAGCAGCACCACGCCGCGGGCTTGGCCCAATTTCAGCGTGCTTTCCGGGTTCTTGTTGACGAAGGTCTGTTCCACCCCCGCCGCATCCGGCGACCAATCGGCGATGACCCGCAACACCCCACGATGCAACTGCCCCAGCCGTTCGGCCAGGGACAATTTATCATCGGAGCGGATGGTCCCGTCGCCCAGGTAACGCAGCCGGTTGTCGATCATCTCGATCATCCCCCAACCAGTGACGCGCAACCCGGGATCAAGGCCCAACACCCTCACCTTATATGCCCCTCAAACGCCGGGCGCTCACTACGCTCGCTTGGCTTACGCTCGCATAAGCTCGCGGGGCCTGCGTGCCGAGCACGCGTCGTTCCAAGGCCGGCGAAGCCGGCGGGGCCCAGTCCCTCGCTTTGCTCGCTCCGCTACGCATTGTCAGCCCAGCTTTTCCATGATGTCGTCGGGAATCTCGAAATTGGCCGACACCCGCTGGACGTCGTCATTGTCTTCCAACGCATCCAGCAGCTTCAGCAGGGTCTTGGCGACGTTTTCGTCGGCCACCGGCACGCTGGTCTGCGGCTTCCAGTCCAGGCGGGCGTATTCCGGCGTGCCGAAAGTGGCTTCCAACGCATCGCGCACGGTCGCCAGATCGTCGGGGGAACAGGTGATCTCGTGGCCGTCTTCCGACGATTCCACGTTATCGGCACCGGCTTCCAAGGCGGCCTCGAACATGGCCTCGGGCCCGGCGGCCTCGGTCGCGTAACGGATGGCGCCGATGCGGTCGAACATGAACGACACCGAGTTGGATTCACCCAGGGCGCCGCCATTCTTCGAGAAGGCCGAGCGGACTTCGGAAGCGGTGCGGTTGCGGTTGTCGGTCAACCCCTCGACGATGATGGCCACCGAACCGGGGCCATAGCCTTCATAGCGCACTTCTTCATAATTGGCGCCGTCTTCGCCGCCGGCACCGCGCTTGATGGCGCGATCCATGGTGTCTTTCGGCATGTTGGCGGCACGCGCGGCCTGGATGGCGGCGCGCAGGCGCGGATTCATGGCCGGATCGGGCTGGCCCGACTTGGCCGAAACCGTCAATTCGCGGATCAGCTTGGTGAAAACCTTGGCACGCTTGGCGTCCTGGGCACCCTTGCGGTGCATGATGTTCTTAAACTGGGAATGACCGGCCATTCTCTCGACAACCTCGGTTGGGCATGCGAATAAACGCTGCCTATACCATATCTTGTGGGCAGAAGGCCATGGGCCTGACAGGCCTTCGCCACAGGGTGTTGCCGCATCAATATTTGACCGTCAGGGCCACCAGCCATTCCGGCATGGTGGCGACCAGGGCGGTTTCCAACGCCTTGTCCAGACCGCTGATCACCAGCACCGCCACCGCCAGTAAAATCCCGCCCATCACCGGCTTGGCCCGTGCCGCCAGCCGGGCCAAACCATGACGCCACGACGACAGGCCATAAGCCAGCAACACCACCGGACTGGCCGCCCCCAGGGCAAAGATCACCATGATGATCACCGCCTGACCGGCGGTACCGCTGGCCCCGGCCAAACCCACCGCCGCCCCCAAGGTGGGGCCGGTGCAGGGTGACCACACCGCCCCCAGCAGCAAACCAAGGGCGAATTGGCCGCCCAGTCCGTCGCCGGATACCCGTCCCAGCAATTGATTGCCCCGCCCGGCCAAAGGGCCGGCGGCCACGGCGAAGCGCCGCCCCAGGGCCGGGACCAGCAAGACCAGACCGAACAGGCCCATGACCACCGCCGCCGCCGTGCGGACCATGGCGCCGTCCACCCCCAGGGCGAAACCCGCCGTCGCCAGCAAGACCCCCAGAGCGGCGAAGGACACGGCCAGACCGGCGGCCAGGGCCACCGGCCCCAGTCGATGGTTTTGCAAGGCGCTGCCCAGCAGCACCGGAATCAACGGCAGGACGCAGGGCGACAGGGTCGACAACAGGCCGGCCAGATAGGCGGCGATCACGGTGGCCACGGCGCTGCCCCTATTTCACCAGGGCGGCCAGGGCCATGGGCTCGGTCACCCCGGTCATGCGCGAGGTTTCCATCTTGCCCTTGAAGACGATCAGCGTGCTTTGCGAACTGACCTTGAACTCGCGCAGCACATCTTTTTGGCTGTCGAAATCAACGCGGAATACCTTCAGCATGGGCTCGTCGCGTTCCAGCATGGCCACGCCCGGCTCCTGCGCCTTGCAGGTCGGACACCAGGGCGCATGCACATGCAGCAATATCTTCGAGCCGGCCTCTTGCGCCTGCATGAAGGCAGCCTTGGTGAAGGCCTCGACGGCCAGGGCCGGCAGGCTGAACAACAGGCCGGCACAGGTGGCGGCGGCAATCAGGATTTTGTTCATGGCGGAAGCTCCCGTTCGCGATGTCGATGACAGGGATTTCGCCCGCGTCACGGCAAAGGTTACGCCGCCCCGCTTTTTTCTTTATCCTGCCGTCATGAATACCTCCCACCACGATGACAGCGCCCGCTGGAGCGGCTGGCTGGCGGCGGCCCAACAGGGTGACGGCGCCGCCTATGGCCGCCTGCTGGCCGAGCTGGCGCCGGTGGCGCGGCGCATGGCGGTGAAAGCCTGGGGCCGGACCGAGGACGTGGAGGACGTGGTCCAGGATATCCTGCTGACCCTGCACAACATCCGTCACACCTATGATTCCAGCCGCCCGTTCCTGCCGTGGTTCGCCGCCATCGTCGATCACCGGGTCAAGGATGCCTTGCGCAAACGCCGCCGCCATCAGGGCCGGGAAACCGCCATCGACGAAATTCCTGAAACTTTTCTGGCCCGACCGGCGAATACGAAGACGACCGATGCCATGGACCTGCGCAAGGCGGTTGCCAAGCTGCCGCCGGGTCAACGCCAAGCGGTCGAATTGCTGAAACTGCAAGAAATGTCGCTGCATGAGGCGTCGACGGCATCGGGACAAAGCGTCGCCGCCCTGAAGGTGGCCATGCACCGGGCGGTGAAGACGCTGAAAGGGCTGCTGGGACCATGAAGACCGAAGACCTGATCCACCGCCTGTCCGCAGACTTGGCCCCGGTCCGCCGCCTGCCGCCGCCCCGCCATCGGCTGGCCTTGTGGCTGGCGGTTTCGCTTCCCTGTCTGGCGGCCATCGCCCTGCTGGTCGGCCTGCGCCCCGATCTGGCCCAATGCCTGGCCGATCAACGTTTCCTCATCGGCAACGCGGCGGCCCTGCTGACCGGCATCGCCGCCGCCTGGGCGGCCCTGGCCACCACCGTGCCGGGCTTTTCCCATAAGGCGGTGCTCGGCCTGCCCCTGGCCCCGGCCCTGGCTTGGCTGATCAGCGCCGGCGAGGGTTGCTGGCGCCAATGGCAGCTCCGCGGCTGGTCGGACATCGATTCGATCCTGCACCAGAAATGCCTGCCGGAAATCATCGGCACCGGGTTGATCCCCGCCCTGGCCCTGATCGTGCTCAGCCGCCGCGGCGCCGGCCTGCATCCCGGCCTGACCGCCGGGCTGGCGGCCCTGGCGGCGGCGGCCACCGGTTCGGCGGCGCTATCGTTGTTTCATGGCGGCGACACCGCCTGGGTCACCCTGACCTGGCATGTGGGTGGCGCCGGACTGATCAGCGCCCTGGCGGCCCTGGCCGGGCCGCGCTTATTCAGGCATCCGGCCAGTTTTCCGCCAGTCTAGGGCCGATGCGCAACGGCGCCACCCTGAGCGCCAGACCGGTGCGGTCGTCGGTTTCCACGAATGCCGCGCACAGGGTGCCGTCGCCATCGGCGGGCGACAGCCTTTCGCCCGGCGTTTTGCGGACGAATTTGTGGATGGCCGCGTCCTTCTTCATGCCGATGACCGAATTATAGTCGCCGCACATGCCGGCATCGGTCTGATAGGCCGTACCGCCCGGCAAAATCTGGGCATCGGCGGTGGGAATATGGGAATGCCCGCCCACCACCAGCGAGGCCCGCCCGTCGCAGACATGGCCCAGGGCCATCTTTTCGCTGGTGGCCTCGGCATGGACGTCGACGATGATGGCATCGGCGCCGCCCGGCCCCAGCCGGACCTTGCGCAATTCCTTTTCCACCGCGGCGAACGGGCAATCCAGCGGGTCCATGAACAGCCGGCCCATGACCTGGACCACCATCACCTTCTTGCCGCGCGGCGCCTCGTAGATGCCCACCCCCTTGCCCGGGGTGCCGGCGGGATAGTTCAAGGGCCGCAACAGGCGTGGCTCGCCATCAAGATGGGGGATGATCTCGCGCTGGTCCCAGGTGTGGTTGCCCAAGGTCACCACATCGACGCCGGCGCCATAGAGATCGTCGCACAGCTTGGGGGTGATGCCGAAGCCGTGGGCGGCGTTCTCGCCGTTGGCGACGACGAAATCCAGCCGCAGACGCTCGCGCGCCTTGCCCAGATTGGCCACCACCACGTCCCGACCGGCCCGACCGACGATATCGCCCAAATACAGAAGTCTCATGCGTTCTCCGGCTGCAGCGGACCGTTTTCGGTCAGGATCAAATCCAATTTCTGGTCATGCGGGCCGCGCGGCACCGCCCCCACCCGCTGAGCGGCGAAAGCCACGCCGATGGCGGTCACAGGGGACTGGCGGCGCAGGTGATCCAAGGTGCGGTCGTAATAGCCGCCGCCATAGCCCAGGCGATAGCCGGCGACGTCGAAGGCCAGCAGCGGCATCAGCAGCACCCGGGGGATGGCCATCGGGGCGGCGGCCACCGGATGACGGGTGCCATGGGGGCCGGGCTCCAGCGCCTCGCCCATGCTCCAGGCCCGGAAGGTCAAGGGTTGACCGCGGGCGGACACCACCGGCAGGGCCAGGGTGCAGCCGCGCCCACCCAGGGCTTCCAGCAGGGGCAAAAGGTCGATTTCGTCGCCCATGGGCCAATAGCCGGCGACAACCGTCCCCACGCTGAAGGGGATGCACTCAAGATGGATGGCCAGCTTCTCCGCCGCCAGCCGACCGTAATCGGCATGGGCCAGCCGGCGCACGGCCACCGCATGGGCGCGGGCCTGGGCCTTGGCGGCGGTCAATTCCGGGTGGGGATCGTGAGTTGCTGTCATGAGAATGCGGAGCGGCGCCGCCTCGGCCGTTGGCGTTGTAAGTCCTCCGTGGCCTGACTATGCAGGTGGGCGCCATATAACGAGGCCAGAGCCCCGTCAGGGACAGCTCCCATAGGAGAAGTATCGCCCCAGGGACATTAGCTGCCTGACGCACCGTGCAGCAGACCGCTCCTGGGGATGAACCTAAGGCCTTTCCAGCCGTTCCGCAATGGCTTCGATACGTTCGGCCAGGGTTTCGATGCCCTGGGCCAGACGTTCGTCGCCCTGATCGAGGCTGGACAGGTCGTCGTTGAGGGCGTTCAGGTTCTCACGCGCTTCGGCCAGTTCGTCGGCCAAGGACAGCGCCACCATCACCATCAGCCGGGTGTCGGGCACGTTGCCGAGCTGGCGCAGCAGATCCTGGGCGATGCCGTCGACCATCTGGCCGAGAACGTGGACGCGGGCCACCTGGGAATCGTCGCAGGCGATTTCATGCAGGCGTCCGTTGATGGACAGATTGACCAGGGCCATGGCTCAGGCCTCCAACAAATGACGCAGGCGGGTGATGGCACCGTCCAGCCGCTGCGACACCACCCGGGTGGTGTCCTCGAGCGTCGCGTGCTGTTCGCGGGCATCGCGCAATTCCCCGGCCAGCAGCAGATCACCGGCGCCGACGCGGGCGGCGGCGGCCTCCAGGCGGTCGATGGCGCTGCCCAGCCGTTGAATGGCCGTCTCTGTGCGGCCCAAAGCTCCTGACAAAGCGGTTTCCCCCGCACGAATTTGATTGCAGCGCGAGGTTAGGGCCGATAGGGGACAGTGTCAACGTTGCGACCGGAAGCGATGCCATGCCCACCCCCGCCTTGCCGCCGTGCATCATCATCCACGACCTTGACCAGGCCCGTGCCGCCCTGAATGCGGCCCAGGGGCTGGACATCGTCCTGCTGAGCCCAAGCGGCGCCGCTGCCCTGCACGGGGTGGAATGGTGGAAGCGTCTGCTGGACCGGCTGCGCCGCGAGTTTCCCCATGCGCCTTTCATCGCCATCCTCGATTGCGGCGACAGCCCGGGTTGGGCCATGGCGGCGTTGCGGGCCGAGGTGGGATTGATCGTGCTGGCCGGGGATGGTCCCGCCCACCGGGCGGTACGGGAAGCGGCCGAGCAGAAAGAGGCTTGGGGGGAGGGTCGGTGGGGATACGACAGCCTCGATCTGCTCGGCGCCCATGATCCCGGCTTGTCCTGCCGGGAGTTCCTTCAACGGTCGAGAAAGGAGCAACCTGTTCGACGGGAGTGAGGATGTCCGGCAGAGATGGCGGCATTATGGGCGAATTGTGGCCATTTGTGGGCAAGGTTGCTTTTGCCGTGCCGTTCAGGCTTGATCGCCGCAATCGCATGCCCCTTGGGAGTACCCGGTCTTGAGCTCCAATTCCTGCCGCCTGTACCTGATCACGCCGCCGGTGATCGAAAATCCGTTCCAATGGCAGACCGTTTGGGAGCAGACCTTGGATGGCGGCGACATCGCCTGCGTACAGATCAGGCTGAAGGGATTGGATGACGATTCCCTGTGCCGAGCCATCGACGTCTTACGCCCGCCGGCGCAGCGCCGCGGCATCGCCGTGCTGTTGAACGACCGCCCCGACCTGGCCTTCGAGACCGGCTGTGACGGCGTCCATATCGGCCAGAGCGACGGCACGTATGAAGCGGCGCGCAAGGCGCTTGGCGACGGCATCGTCGGCATGACCTGCCACAATTCCCGCCATCTGGCCATGGAAGCCGGCGAAAAGGGCGCCGATTACGTGGCCTTCGGCGCCTTCTACCCCACCGGCACCAAGGAAACCGAATTCAAGGCCGAGCCGGAAATCCTGGAGTGGTGGAGCCCGCTGTTCACCGTCCCCTCGGTGGCCATCGGCGGCATCACCGTGGACAATTGCCAGCCGATCATCCGGGCCGGCGCCGATTTCCTGGCGGTGTCGGGCGGCGTGTGGAACCACCCGGAAGGCCCGGCGGCGGCGGTCAAGGCGTTTGAAAAGCTGATGGCGGAAGGCTGATCCATGCGGCGCATCTGCGTTTTCTGCGGCTCCAATCCCGGCCAGCGGCCCGAATATGCCGAAGCGGCGCGAAGCTTGGGCGCCTTGTTGGCCGGACGCGGCCTGGGACTGGTCTATGGCGGCGGCAATGTCGGCCTGATGGGCATCGTCGCCGACGCTGCCATGAAAGCCGGCGGCAACGTCATCGGCATCATCCCCGAGGCGCTGATGCGGCTGGAGGTGGGCCACCGCAACGTCAGCGAATTGCGCGTGGTCGGATCCATGCACGAACGCAAGGCGATGATGGCCGAACTGTCCGACGCCTTCATCGCCCTGCCCGGCGGCATCGGTACCATGGAGGAAATCTTCGAGGTGTGGACCTGGGGCCAGTTGGGCTTGCACACCAAGCCCGCCGGCTTTCTTGACGTGGGCGGATTCTATGGCCATCTGAGCGCCTTTCTTGACCATATGACGGCGGAAGGCTTCCTGAAACCGCGCCACCGCGACATGGTGGCGGTGGCCGGCGACGCCATGGTTTTGCTGGACGGATTCGCCGCCTATGAAGCGCCCCAGGTGGTCAAAGTAATTGCGAAGGAGACCGCTTGACAGCCCCGCCCCCGGGTTCTATAAAGCCGCCTCTCGACGCGCGGTACACGCCCGGTCGGGACCAGGAGATGGGCGATTAGCTCAGCGGTAGAGCACACCCTTCACACGGGAGTGCATCTGCTGGGCAAAGCCTTGAAACTAAATGGGAATGTCAGTAGGTTTCCGCACAGTAAGCGCACACCTGCTGATGATCTAGTTACGAAGGCATTGCCGGGAAACACTAGATCTAGTATATGGTCGGTCCCCGCGCCGACCCTGGTTTTGGCCCAAAAGCCTAGACCAGTTCGTTGACAAAGGTAAGGGCGCGTAGCACAGCGGTAGTGCGTTCGCTTCACACGCGAGAGGTCGCAGGTTCAAACCCTGCCGCGCCCACCACCTTCCCAGACACAATATATAGTGTGTTGTCGATTCCCTGCAGTGGATCGCGCCGATATGCGCTTTTGCCCCTGATGCCCCCCCGAGATGATAGAACCAAACAGCGACCTGGAATTCTCCAAGATGTCGCGGCACTCCTACTTTTCAGGCCTCCTTCGCCTCGCCCAGCCTGAGGTGGTGGAAACCCCCTCGCAGATCCTGCTGTTTGAAGCTACGCTGGAGCAGCCGTCAGGATACGAGGCGCCCTATGGACACAGACAACATCGAGCCGGTGGCCCGCGCGCTGTGCGAACGCGAGGTGAGGTCGTGGCCGCATGCCGCCCCACCTGAGGTTCCGGTACTGGTCGAGCGATACTGGCCGGTCTATGCCGCCAAGCTCTCGGCCGGGCTGATCGACGACGAGGGCAAGGACGTTCCCCACACCGTCGAGCGCGGCCTGCAGGCATGGGAAGCCTGGCTTGATGAGAGGTCGGGACGCGCACACGTCTGACGCATGTGTGGGCGATACAGCAGCACCCTACCGCGCGAGACCATCCGGACCTGGTTCAAGGTCACCGGCCCCATCCCGGATCTGCCACCGCGATACAATATCGCGCCGAGCCAACCAATCCCCGTGGTTCGCGTGGACCGGCACGGCCAGCGGGAACTCGCCATGATGCGCTGGGGGCTGGTGCCATCCTGGTCGCCGGGGCCGCGCGAGCAGGATTTCTCCATGATCAACGCCCGTGCCGAGACGGTGGCGACCAAGCCCGCCTTCCGGCGCGCCATCGGTGTGTCGTCCCGGCCTCCGGGTTCTACGAGTGGCAGCCGACCGGCGGGCGCCGGAAGCAGCCATTCCACATCCATCGGCGTGACGGCGGGCCGATGGCCTTGGCAGGAATCTGGGAACGGTGGTCGGCGCCGGGCGATGACCAGATTCTCGAAAGCGTTGCCATCATCGTCACCGCCGCCAACTGCCTGCTCCGACAATCCATGACCGGATGCCGGTGATCCTCGACAAGCATGGGGTCGATGTCTGGCTCGACCGGGCGACGCCAACTGCCGTCCTCGCTGACCCGATGCGTTCCTGCCCCGATGAGAGGTTGGTGGCCGATCCCGTCAGCCCCATCGTCAGCAATTCGGCCAATGACGTGCCGGAGTGCATCGCGCCAGTAGCCGGTTGATCGGGGCGTTCGGCTCGCCGTTGGCACTCCGCGAGCCATCGACTACCATCCGCCCGGCCATGGGAAGATTTCGAACGACAGACCGGTGGAAGCGCAATGGGCGCCGACTGGCCCTCGCCTTGATGGGAATGGTGGTCGGGCTGCCGCTTGCGTTCACCTTGCTGTACCGCTTCATCCCGCCACCCGCGACGCCGCTGATGGTGATTCGGGCCGCCCAGGGCCACAGCCTCGACAAGGATTGGGTTCCGCTGGAGTATATCTTGCCGCACCTACGCCGCGCGGTGATCGCATCCGAGGACGCCAAGTTCTGCACCCACTGGGGCTTCGACTGGCACGCCATCGACAATGCCATCGAGCGCTACGACAGCGGCGGCAAGGTGCTGGGCGCCAGCACCATCTGGATGCAGGCCGCCAAGAACGTCTTCCTGTGGCCGGGCAGGACCTTCCTGCGCAAGGGGCTGGAGGCCTATCTGACCCTATTCCTGGAAGCCCTGTGGCCGAAAGAACGCATCCTGGAGGTCTATCTCAACGTTGCCGAGTTCGGCCCCGGCCTCTACGGCGCCGAGGCCGCTGCCCGCCGCCATTTCGGCAAGTCAGCAACCGCCCTCACGCAGCGCGAGGCTGCGCTGCTGGCCGCCGTGCTGCCCGACCCGCTCGACCGCTCGCCCTCGCGGCCGTCGACCTATGTCACCCGCAGGGCCGCGCTGATCGATGCCCGAGCCGACCAAATTCGGTTGGGGCGGGACGGCGCCTGCTGAGGGTGTCCGCGATGGATGCCCTCCGCCCCGTACCTTGCTGACGCCCCCAACGTGCTGACGCCAGTTTCCGACTAAGGCCTGCCCGTACCTTACTGACGCCCCAGATACCACTTGTTCAAATGTGCATGGACCGGCCATCCACATGTTTCAACGACGTCAGTAAGGTACGGGACTGCCCCGCATTCAGGTATTGCCGCCGCTTCAATTGGGCGGCGACATCTACACAATGGGTTTCTCGGCCGATTCATCGTCAACCTGGACCTGATTGGCCGTATGTCGGATATCCGCCCAGGGGGACCACTTCCTCCCACCAACGGAATCGCATCTCAGCCCGACCACACCGTACCTTGCTGACGGCTTGATGCCCGATGAAGCGTCAGCAAGGTACGGGGCACTGCGACATGACATGCAAGAGGCCTAAACCGGCCGCCCCGCTGCCGCTGACCTAATCTAGCTCTCGCACGCCATCCAGGATTTTGGCGGCTCCCTTGACGTTGGTATGCTCGTCATGGATCAAAATCGGCAGAGCGTCAGCTAACCGGGGAAGCGCCGTGATCCCGTATTCCGCGAGCGTCCGCTCGGCGGCCTCTCTGGCCGGGCCATAGGACCACGGCCCATCCCCTTCCCGGAACCAATGCCGTTCCCGGAAAGCTGACACATCTGCCGTTGGCTTGAGCCGCTCCACCTTGCCGTCGGCGATCCGCCAGAGGGGCAGATAATCGCGGGAGAACAGCACCCGGCTGCCGTCGTCCATGTCCATCCAGCCGTATGGCAGCCAAAGCAGCAAGGGAACGAAGTCCTTCAACCGGGTGCGCGGAACGACCGCTTCGTAAGTCGCGCATCCGCCAAGGATCGTCGTGTTGTCAATGAAAGTCACCCCGCCGCTGGATTGGCGCCACCAACGGCCTTGGGTCTTTGAGAAGCCTTTGCTCTTGACGTAGAAGACGGCGCCGGGATGGCGAACTCCCTGCCAGGGTATTGGCCCGGCCCGCCAACAAGCCGTGCGGATGGCTTCGTGGTCGTCGCGGGTGAACGCACGGTTCCCGGTCAGTCTCATGTCGGGCAAGGCCGCCTGCACGTCGCCGTCATGGACGTTCAACGCCGCCGCCAGACTACGCGACAGGGCGATAGCCCGTTCCCGGAAGGCGCCCTCGGGCAGTTGCTCGTCAAGCACGGTCGGCTCGGCTGCGCCGTGGCAGGTCTCAAGCTCGTGCCAGTCGCGGTAACCGCAGGCCACGGCGACAGCCCGCTGAACGCTGGACAGAGAAGTGCCCGGGAATACCGCAGACAGGTGCTTCGCGGCCTTCTTCGGACGGGTGAGATTGGGGAAATGAAAACGCATACCATCCTCCCTCTCGGCGCTGGAGAAAGGCGTGTCCACTAAGCCCTGAGCGCCTCGAAAGAGAGTGTCAGGATGGTGATAAGAACCTGCCCCTAAGGCTTCGCCAGTGTGGACGGCACGGCCGGTCAGCCGATGCCGAATTATAGCAAGGGTGGGAATATCAGACAAGGGATGGGCTAAGTGACTACTGGCCGGTCAGCCCGACTTCCGCATCGCGGCAGGCTTGGCACCCTCGCCACGGTATGCCGCCGCAATCACCTCTTCGGCCTTTTCGGCATCCAGGGACATCTCGGCCAGCAAGGCTGGGTCCGGTAGATCGACCTCGGCCAACAGCTTGGCCGAAACGCTGATGGTCCCGCACATGCTTTCGAACCGCCGGTTCACGGGACCGGAATTCATCAGGATGGCCAACCGCTGGGGATCGATCCGAGGCTCGTCCTTGGCCACCAGGAAAATGACGTGGTTCTCCCCTACCACGCCGCCGTGGTCGTCAATGAATGCCTGCGGGATGCCCGCCGCGTTGAGGCGACGCTTCTGCTTTCGGTTGGATGTGCGCTGCAGGACCACACAGGTCTTGCGCATGATGTACGGGGCTTCGGCGGGCGCCTCGACCCAGATCTTGCCGACGTGCTCGATGCCACGGTCGTGGTCGAAGTCACCGCTGGGGGTAACGGCTTTCGCCCACACCAGCGGCCATATCCCCTCCCCTGGTCCCTCCCGGAGCCTGTCCGGCTGTCGGTTGGCGACCAGATGACCGACAGTGGCACGGTAGCCATAATCAGCCAGTCGGAAGCCGCCCTCCCCGGCTGCGGTCGACGGCAGCTTCCAAGGTTTTCCGTCGGTCGTGATCTTAGGCACGCCCATTTCCTCCAACGAGCCGTCGGAACGGACCACGGCAGTCGTCGGCGCCACGATCGTCTGGGCATCCGATTTGCGCCGGAGGACGATGATTGCTGTGTCCTGGATGACGTCCACGAACACGTCCGTCCTCTTCTCGATCAGATCGAGCACAAGGACGTCGGCCATCTCCGCGACCTTGGCCCGGAACCCTTTGAATTCCGGGCCGCCGATGAAGGACATGGGGATGACGAAGCCCATCAGGCCGCCCGGCTTCAGACGGTCAAGGCCCTGGCGGACGAACATCGAGTAGAGGTTCAGTTGCCCCCCGGCGATGTCGGAGAATTCCTCCCGCCACCGGATGTTGCCCTCAGCACCGACCTTGCCGTAGGGCGGGTTGCCGATCAGGACGTCGAGTTCCTCGGTGGCCTCGTCCTCCAGGCTGTTACCCTGGGTGATCAAAGAGAAATCGTCGGTGACCGGCAGGCTGAACTCGTCGCGGAGCATGCGCCGCATCAGGGCATTGGCGACGACGGCTAGGCCCTCATCCAATTCCATGCCGGTCAGCCGCCCGCACAGCCAGTCCAGAACCTCCTCATTGGGGATCCCGGCGGCTTGGACCTCGGTGACCACCCTGCGCACCAGCGGGACGATGAAGGCGGCGCCACCCGCCGCCGGGTCGTGGATGCGGTGGCCGAGGATGTCGAGGCCAAAGTGCTGCAGCCGAAGCAGCAGGTGCTCGACCAGATGTGGCGGGGTGAAGTAGGCGCCCAGTTCCTTGCGCCGCTTCTGGTCAAGCAGCAGGGTGTAGATGGTGGCGATCGCGTGGTCGCGTTCTTCGGGCACCAGCTTGTCGACCATGGTCTGCAGCTGGGTCGGGCCATTACCGTCGATAAGGTTCAGGCAAAAGGCGCACGGATCCTGGCCCTTGGCGACTTGTCGCCGGGCTTGCCTGATCACCTTCGACAGTATTTCGACGGACTCGTCCTGCTGCACAACCAGCACCCCCTCTCCGGCTCTTATACACCGATATTGGAGGATACCGCTTCAACTGCGCGCAGGAGGTTTGCGATTGGCTTGACCACGGCCCCTTCGGTCAGCACACCCAGTTCCATTGACCGGCGGCCATAGACCAGCAGATTGGCGCTGCCCACGTAGGCCACGTCCTCGTCGGCCATCACAACCTTGCAGTGGAAGGTCTCGTAGCCTCGGTCCAGGGGAACGAAATAGTCGATGATCCGCACCTGCAGGCGCCGGAAATCGTCGGCCCGCTGGCGCAGAAAATGGCCGATCTTACGCCGCTGGCGGACGATCAGGAGCCTTTCGGGCGCCTTGGTGGCCTCGAACAGCCCGAGGACCCATTCGACGCCCTCTTCGTTCAGGAACGGCGACATCACCGTCAGCCGCTGAACGGCCTTCTCGGCGATCTTCAGGAAGGCGTTGTCGGTCTCGACCAAGCGAACGTAGGCGATGCCGTGGGCGGGCAGCTTCTCCTCGATCTTGCTGGGCTGCACCGGCAGGGTCACCACAGCTTCGACCGTGCTCTCCGGCCTGCCGTACCGCCGCATGGCGGCGGCGCCGGACAGGAAGGGGGGCACCCATTCGGGCATCCTGGCGCCCCTCGACAGCCAGAGATCGCCATCACGGGCGCACCAGTCATGGAGGGCGAACCGCTCCAGCACCCGGTGGACGATCCCCATGTCGGACCTGGCCACCCCGTTGCCGACGAAGCGGTCGATCGGGAGGCGCAGCCCGTCCTTGGCGCGCAGGGTCGCAGCCACGGCGGACGCCGTGGCGCAGTCCGGCCCAAGCTCCTCTACAAGCTGCCGCCCGATATCCTGGGAGATGTGGCTCATGGGGCCGCTGCGAGCCTCCTGGAGACGTCGTAGAATCCTTCGGCCAGCGGGGTGGTCTGATCATCCCAGGAGGGCAGCCCACGGCCGGTCAACACCGACCTGGACAGCAATTCGTTCCTGGTCAGGCACGAGGTCTCAGGCAGCAGGATGCAGTCTGGGCAGGCGCCGCCGCGCATGAGGCAGACCGTCTCCGACCCGCACCGCAGGTTCTCCGGCAAGACCATCTTGTCCAGAACCTGGTTCCCGTAAGCGGGGTCGGTGTAGTTCCGCCACATCGAGGACAGGTTGCCGAGATCCATGGTCGTGCCCCGGCGGTAGACCAGGAAGGCCTGGTCGGGCACGAAGAGATGCTCGCCAAACGAACCCAGATCGAGGCCGGATAGCTCCGACAGGATCCCGATCAGCTGGTGCGCGATCGTGTGCAGCAGGGTGTAGACGTAGGGATAGGGCGCCCTGGTGACGTTCTTTTCCCTGCGATAGGCATCCAGGAAGCGCGAGAAGGTGCTCGCCGGGAATTCCTCGATCAACCGGCCGCCCAGATCGATGGGTGGGGTGCCGAGGTCGACGCCCATGCCGTTGACCCGCAGCCATTCGAGGACGACCTCTTCCTTCAGCCGCACATAGAAGGCTTCGTTCTCCTGCTTGATGCAGTAGACCGGGTGCTTTGCCTGGCCTCCGTCGGTGCGGCCGAACAGGTTGAGGCGAACTGGCATTTCGACCTTGTTGCCCTTGGTTTTTTCGCGCTCGACCAGCGGCAG
Source organism: Stygiobacter sp. (assembly GCA_006218045.1). Lineage (GTDB taxonomy): Bacteria > Pseudomonadota > Alphaproteobacteria > Rhodospirillales > Magnetospirillaceae > Magnetospirillum. Next base: position 212,901 of record VBWB01000001.1, on the reverse strand, counting down.
GGCGGACACCCTGGTGTAGCCGAACGTGTACTCGCAGAGTTCCAGGTTCCGGATCAGCCGCATGTCCGCGAAGCCGAGCAGATCGAGCCTGCGGCGGATTTCCCTGATGGCCGTCTGTTTATCGGCCGCAGGCAGGGTCGGCATCAGGTGGACGTCCGGCGCCGCAACGGGCACGCACACGAGCTTGCCGCTGACGGTGCCGCCGCTGAGCAACTTCTCCTCGGCGAAGGCCTTGTGCTCGACAGCCATCCTGATCGGGTCGTACCGCCGGATGTAGTCCGAGCGCTCGTAGACCCGCTGGCGTAGCTGGGGCGATGCACGGTCCGTCCCCAGGAAATACTGCGTCCACTGCTCCTCGTACTGGTTGATCACCGTCCGAATAGCCGCCAGCCCCTCGGCAGGCACCCCTTGCATCTTTTCCATCATCGCCAGGGTGGTGCGGCTGTCGCAATAGGTTTTCCAGTCGGCTTCCTTGCCGACGGCGCGCAGCTTGTCCTCCTTCTCGGCATCGGTCAGCTGCTTGCCGGGGTAGTTGTACTGCTCTCCGAGGAATTGGATCAGGTCCTCCTCGCGGCCGTGCTGAAGGAGTTCCAGTTGATCGCCCTTGCTGAAGATGATCAACCGGTCGCCGTGGGAATAGAACGCGGCGGAGGCGCGGTATGACACCGGCTCCATGTTGACCTCAACCATTTCCACCTGATTGGCGACCAGGTGCGGAGTCAGACGCTGGAGGGTGAATTCGTCCTTCTGCAGGATGTCGCGCTTCATGCCGCACTTGGTGCAGACGAAGTACCAGTCGGAAAACGAAGCCGAATTCCTCCTCAGCACGAAATCCTTGTTCCCGCAGGACCGGCAATTGTCTGCTGGGACGATCTTGTCCTGGGTCCAGAACCGGGTCGAGGGCGTAAGCGGCTCGATACGGCCGGACCAGTGGACCATCACCACGTCCAGCTGCTCCCAATCGTTGGCGCACTTGCTGGCGCCATTAGGGCAGTGCTCGCGGAACTTACGGGCTTGGTCGTCGACGCGACCGACATCGCTTGCCGTGCGGTGCAGACCACAGCGCCTGCAGACGAAGCTAAGCGGGAACGGGACGTAGCCCATCCTGGTCGCGTCCATGAAGGCGAACTTGTCGACGCTGACCTCGATCTCGTGGCCGTTAAGCAGCGACTGATCGACGCAGAGATCGAGAGGGGTCTCATGCTTCAAAGGCCCGCTGCCTCCGCCGTTGCCGGGGTTCCGCGCCCGCACGGCCCACGACTCCACGTATTCCTTGATCTGCTCGTAGATCTGCAGTTCGGTTGACGGCTTGATCGGTGCCGGTTCATTGCGAGTGGACACCGACATGCAGGCGCCCTGGCCGCCTTCGAAGGTGAAAAGCGATCCCGGGGCGTAGGCAGTGGCAAGCTGGGTCCGGGACCGCTGCATTGTCGGCGGCGGTTCGACCTTCTGTTCCGCGCCGCTGGTGGTGTGGGGCTTCTTCATGGCGCGCCTCAGTTGCTGTCGGTTTCGGTATCGGCCTCGCTGGCGGCCGATACGGCCCCAGCACGCCGTTTGCGGATGAAAGCCATGGCGGCGCCGAACTTCTCCAGGCTGGTGACGCCTTTGGTTGTGTGCAGGGCCGCCGAGATCTGGCCTACCTCATCCACGTCGCGCAGGCTGGTCATCGGCCGGTGCAGGTGGTTGCGCTGGTCGGCCCAGAACTTGGACAGTTCGGCCGTGTAATGGCCGGACTTGATCTCGCCCTGGATGGCGTTCACCTGCTTGGTGACCAGGTTCTTGGCGTAGGCCAGCTGCTGCTCATTCTCCAGTTTTTCCACGCCCAATGCCCGGGCCACGAAGTCGTGGCAGGCCCTGGTGACCTGTTCGGCGCGCGGGCTGGAAAGCTCCGCCGTGAGCGACCGAACGGTCTTGGGGAACGTCGCGCTGCCCTTCTGCACCCAGTCCTGCTGATAGAGGACGCCCGCGAAATAGGTCTGGAACAACGACGGGATCACCCGTTCCAGCGCCTTGTCGGCCCACCGCTCGATGGCAGGCGGCGCGATCATTCGCTCCAGCAGTCGGTGGAAGCTCTCGTGGACCTCGACGATGAACCGGTCTCGCCGGTTCTGCGGCGTGGGGATCAGCATGGAGAAGCCGACGTGGGTACGGCCCACGCGCGAGGACGCCTGGATGTACTCGGCGATGTCCGAGGGCATACCGGCGAAGAACATCGAGTTAAACTTCTCCACGTCGACGCCGTGCGAGATCGCCGACGTGGCGACAATGCAGCGCAGGGTCTCGGCGATGTCGGTGGTGCCGAACTCGAATGCGGACTCGGCCTTCTGGATGACCGCCTGGATGCCCTTGACGTCGATACCACCGCTGATCAGGTCGATGCCGAACTCGCGGATCTCCAGCGCCTTGTTGGGCGCCGCCCGATCGTGGTCCTTGATGGCCTGGCTATGCAGAGCCGCCATCACCTGGTCGCCACCCTTCTTGTTGGTGACGTAGGTCAGCGCGATGCGGTGCAGGTCGACCAGATTGGCCAGGACCTCGTGGTTATCCCGGTACTTCTCGATGACCCGGCGATGCCGATCCCGCAGGGGATTGTCTGAAAGCCTGCCCCGCAGATCCGTGACCGCATCGACCCGGGCCTGCAGCGATGGCCCGGTGAGGGCACGCAGGTAGCAGGTGATGTTGACTGCGAACGCGCTGAGCACCGTCACGGTGGTGGCGGTGTGCGGGCGCCCGTTGGTCAGCATGGAGACGTAGACGCGCGCCCACGGGGCGTTGGTCTCTTCCTGGCGCGGCGAGGCCTCGGGACCGACCGGTCGCTCGGCCTGGGCTTCCTTGGTCTCAAAGCTGGAAGGCGAGCCGTAGAAGGTGCGGTAGGCCTGGGGACCCGGGTGGGGGAACCGAACTACCTTCCGCTGGTAGAGGGCGTCGATCTGGCGATCCGGATCGGAGATGGTGGCGGTCGCCGCGATGATCTTGGGCATGCGCGGGCTGTTGCTGCCGGGGATCCGGCAGGCCCGCTTGTCCAACAACTTGGCCAGTTCCTTGAACCAGTTGAACAGCGTGGTCTCGAACAGGCCGCCGAAGGTGCCAAGCGACTCCTCCAGCAAGTGCATCTCGTCCTGAATGATCAGGCTGGGGAATGGGTCGAGGAAGACTTCCTGACCGCCTGCCACAGCCGGAGCCACGGGTAACCGGCCTTTTCCCTTGGCCTCGGCGAAGTCCTCAGCGTGCGGAGAGAACAGCAGGCCACTTTTCGGGTCGATGATGCGGGACATGCCGAACATCCCGGCCACCTTGTCGATGGTCGACGGGTGATTGCCGATCAGGGCCAGCTTGTCGATCGTGCCCAGCAGGATGGACGGCGCCCGGCGATAGATGTCGGCATCGACCAGAATGAACGGCAGCGGCTCGGGGCGGGCTTGGCCGTGATGGGCGGTGTTCCAGTCGCACTTCGGATTGGTGCAAAGGATGCCAAGCCGATGCTGCTGCTCGGGGATGATCCGGAGCACCGTGGGATGCTCACTCTCGCAGAAGGGGCACTTCGGCAGCTTGTTCCAGGCTTCGTTCCGACCGCCGTAGCCAGGATTGTCGTCCAGGAGCGTGGCTTCCTCATCAAGCGGCACGTCATCCCAAAGCGGGATGTCCTGGACCGCGCTCTTGATCTGGCTGCTGTCGTCGCCGTCGGTGACGTGGTTAGGGGTGTTGCTCGAACCCACCCAGAACCCGATCTCGAAGGGCGCGCCACCGGCCTTCATCTTTCGCCGGATCATCTCTGCCCGGGCCAACAACCGCATCAGGCGCTGGGCCTGCTGCAGGGTCAGGAGGCGCAGCGGGTAATGGATCATGGCGCTGATGCCGCGATGCTTCCCGCGCAGGCGATCGAAGAACAGCGTGAAGATCAGGATGCCGAAGAAGGCCTCGGACTTGCCGCCACCAGTGCTCATGTAGAGCAGGGTCGCCTTGTCTTCGTCGTAGTCCTCGCGGAAATACCCCTCGAACTCGGGCATGCGGGACGCGATGGTCGGGATGTGGGCAAGGACGAAAGCCAACTGGAACAGACGCCAGCCGGGGTTTTCCAGCTTGGCTGCCTTGAGGAACGAGGCGTTGGTCGCCAGCCAGGCCCGGTACGGGATGCCCTCGCGGCAGGTGTTGCTATTGCGATACGCCTCCCGGCTGACCTTCAGCAGCTGGATACCGAGGCGGATGCGTGCCTGTTCTTCCTTCCAGGCGGCAAGGTCGGTCTGGTAGCGTTCCTCTTCCCTATCCTTCTCACCTTCCTTCGGAGTTGTCCCAGCGTCGAACAGGCCGTTGTCCGTGATATGGGCTTCGACGGTTTCGATCCAGCGGAGCATCTCGTCCGACAGTTCCGACAGATCCTCCACGGGCAAGTCGGAATCGGACAGCTTGGCGTATTCGACGGGGACCTTCTTGATCTTGGTCGGCCGGATACGGGGCAGCACGAACCGGGGCGCCCAAGTGCTCCGCAGTTCAATCCTGTCGCCGAGATCACGGGAGGTCACGCCGCCATTCACGCCGACGGCGGGCATGTCGAGGAAGCCAGACAGGTGGTAGGACGGCTTCACACGCTCCAGCCGCATGGGTCGCAGCGTCGTCTTGGCGACTTCGACATCAACTCGGACCTGGAACAGGCCGTTTTCGGTGTCTTCCTTACCCGCCTTGCTGTTTTCGACCGCGAGCCTGACGGTCAGCAGACCTTCGTTGAAGGGATCGCGCAAGGCATCGACGATGAGCGACACCTCGGACTTGGGGGTCAACCGCTCGGGCTTGATGTCGTCCTTCCTGACCTCTTCCAGGAATTTGTTCCAATTATCCTTGTTCCAGAACGCCGAGGGGGGAACCTCACGCGGACGCCAGGCCCGTTGTTTGCCGACCTCGGAATTGACCCACTGGTCGAAGGCCTGATAAACGGCCTGATGCATATCCTTCCCATAGGCCTCGACGGTGGTCTTCCAGATACCCTGGTCGTAGGGAAGCGGCAACGTGAGGATCGGCACTGCGACCGGGAGCCTTAGCCAAGCCTCTGGAATTTCTTCCCGCATGCCCTTTTCGTCAGGGATCCGGACCTCCAGGTCGGTGATGACCTCGACGACCTCGCCGTCCTGCTCGCCCAGCTTCTCCTCGGTGCCCATCTGGCTGGCGGTCAGTACGATGCCGTGCTTCTGATGAATCTCCTGGACGATGCGGTCGATGATCTTCCGGCGTTCGAGGCCCGTCGCCTCGACCGGGACCTCCTTCTTCATCCGCTCTTTTTTCTCGGCGTTGATCTCGTCCTGCACCGCCTTCTTGGGGCGGGGCATTGGCCGCAGGCCAAAGCGTGGATCGAACAGGTCATCGGCCTCGGGCAGGACCCGCACATACATATTGAAGCTGGGGCGGACAAGGATCTGGCCCGGATGGCGGCCATCGATCTTTACGTCCATGCCATGCGTGGAAATGGAGATGTCGCTGACGACTTCATCCCCGTTCTTGTCCAGGCTCGGAAGCAGGAAGCCGCTGACCAGCGTCTTTGACGGCTTGGCGCCCAGGATCAAGGCGCCGAACTCGTCCTCGCCCGCGACGGTGCGGCGGGTCCTCTCGACCAGGGCGTCGCAGACGGCTTCCTTCAGTTCCTGAAGGTCGTCGCCGGGCAGACCCATCTTATCGACATCACGCGACTGGACAGGGGGCGCAGGAGGGAGCGCTGACATTGATTATCTCCGTCTTCTCAATCACATCGACGTTCTGGATGATGATCTGCCAGAGGGCAGCCAACTCGCCGTCGCGGTCTTTTGTCAGGGTGCTTTCGGGGTCGATCACGAAATCGACCGCCCGTTCATGGAAATGCAGGCCTTCGCGGATGCGGTATGCGCGCGTAGGCCGGATACCCACATTCCAGTAGACCTCAGCCAGCGACTTGTGGATGCCGAGAGCATCCACGAACAGCTTGTATCGTCGCAGGGTCTTGGGGGCGAACGGCATGGCGGCCGGATCGTCGACCGTGTTCTCTTGGACGCTGAGCCAGCGCTTGATGTTGCTGAGTTCGTCGTCCTCGAACTTTGGTTCGACCAGCTGAATGCGGCGCAGGATTTCGCGGGCCTTGTCGGAGATGCTCTTGCCGGGAATATCCGGCACCCGCGACGCCACCGCCTTGTGGTACTGGCGCAGGTTTTCCAGCGTCTTAGGCATGCGGGCGAAGTGCTCGCGCAACAGCATCATCAGCGGCCTAGACATGACCAGGATAGCATCGTCCTTGGCGAGCTTGCTGGCCTGCACCTTTTGGAACGCCCGCACCTCATCCGGTGTGGAACGCAGGACCCAGGCGTTCCCACGGTAGTTGATGGTGTAGCCGCCAGACGTCTGGATCCTGACAATGGCGCCCGAGTAATTGGTCCCACTTTCGTCCTCCTGGGTGAAGTCCAGGGTCCGGTAATCCTTCGGCACGACAATTTCAAGATCGGGATCCTCGCCGCCCAGATCCCTCTCGCTTTTGCCGATGGCTTCCAGCAAGGGCTTGGCCCGGTCACGCACAGCGGCGAAGCCTTCGAGGTCAATCAGCGGACGAAGTTCGCCAGCGAGCAGGCGGGCGCCCGAGGCATCGCCGATCACGATGACCGACTGCGGGGTGTTGGGATGCAGCAGAATGGTGCGGACGGTATCGATGTTCGGCTGCACCAAAATCAGCTGCTTGCGCTGGCCGGAGTCGAGCACGAACCTCAGCGCCCTGGCCTCGATCACCGGCACCCTGCACGTCAACCAGGCGTCGGCGGACTGGTAGATGTCGCAGTCGCTCTTAGTCGGAAAGACCAGCAGATGATCCTTGGGCTGCTGGACCGCACCGAGAATGGAACCCAGCTTCAGGGCAATCGGCGTCGTCTCCGCCCACTGGTCGACCTTCTTCAATATCGCGTAATAAGCGTCCTTGAGGTCGCTCGTGAACACGCCGCTGTCCGCGATGGCCTGGTTCAGCGGATACAGCGCGTGGTCACGGAAATAGCGGCCCCTCATTACCGTGTCGCGCTCGTCGTCCCCAGGATAGAGGATTTCAATGATGGCTCTAGCCTTCGTGAACCCCACGGGCAGGGCGACGATCCTGCGGACGAACTGAAGGCCCAACTTGACCGCCCGCGAGTGATCGTCGAGACCGGCCTCGTCTAATTTCTGGGCCAAGGAAAGCAGCTTGTCTCTCAGGTCGACCAAGGATCCGTCCTTGAGATCGATCTCCCACTTGATCGGCGGAAGCGACAGCGGCGCCTTCTCCTTGGAGGCAGCGCTGCTCAATAGGCTTGGCAACAGCAGGAGCACACCGCGCCGCTCCGGGAACCGGCGGGGAGGTTTGGTGTCTTTGGCTTTGGCCTTAAAGACTTCGTTCGCCTTGCGGGCGACAAAAGCGTCATCGCAAACGACTACGACGCCGGGACGCGCCTGCCCCAGGTTGACCAACGCCTCCAGCAAGATCTTCAAGTTTTTTTCCCAGCGGCCCATCAACTCCCTGGCCGGGCGAGTAAGATCGGCGATGATCACATCCAGACCAAGCCGGGCGAACCGCTGGAACTTGAGGCAAGCGCTTAATGTCCGCGTGTCGGTAGGCAGGCCGAACACCGCGTAAGGTGAAACCATGGGATCACCGACCCGACGAAGCCACGGCGCCGTATTGTCGGCCATCTTGGCATTGCCGATCAGGGTGTGATTTCGAATGCGGTTGAGGAACTGGTCGGGGGTGATATCGTAAATCTGCTGCCGCCCTCGGGTCCGCAGATGTTCGTCTGATGGACCGAAGACCGGCGTAATTTCCAGGAGAGTCGGGCGCCGGACGACGAAGCCACCCTTGGGCCGCAGGTCTTGAAGCCGCATCAGGAGAAGCTGGTATTCCTCCATGGCCACTTCAGGCTTGATCCAGCCCTTCCCTTCCCGCAGATCGTTGACGGCAGTTCTGGCGGTCTCCAGCAATTCCGTGGGTTCGACCAGGATCGAGCGGGCTGCCGCCGTCAGGCTGGAGCGCCACGGCCACAGGCCGATGCTGCCATGACGCAGCTTTCCATGGAGGCGCCCCTCCAGGATCGACATCGCCGCGATGATGAAGGCGTTTTCGGGCTTGCTCGGCCAAGTCTGCAAGATACGGTCGGCGCGATCGCCCATCGACTGGTGGACGGTGGCGATGATGGGCAGGCCTTCGGCCAGCACCAGCGTATCGTTGTCATCCGAAGTCCGCTCGTAACGAACCGGTCCTGAAATGGGCGTGGACAGAGCATCTCCATAGCCCGTCGGCACCATGACAGTCTCCGTGTCGGTAACCGCCCGGGCCTTCGCCGTGGGTTTCTGGTGGACCAGCTTGCGCTTGGCCTCGACGCTGGTTTTCTGCGCTTCCTGCAAGCTCTGCAAACGCTGGCGCTGATCCCAATCGCGGAACTTCCCTGCCATCTCCCCCTCCGCGTGCTACGTTTACTGCAGCACTTACCCCAATAGTAATGCAGCCACCGGTTAAACCAGAGCAAAAATCAGGGCGTGCCATGGTCTCAAGCTGCTCTCCCTATAGGAGCAAAGTTAGGTGACAAACTCGGTCACACTGATCAATGACTGATTGGGGCGGATAAAGTGAAGGGGCGGCGGAAGCCCCCAGCCCCTACAATGAGGTGTAAAGGGGTATAGCCCCTTCCAAAACGCCAGAAGCCGCAGGTTCCCTATGGTTCCTGCGGCTTCAATTTTTTGGTGCCTCATGTTCTCCGGGTGATGCGCCCCACCGCTCCCCCGCGATTGTTTTCTTTCAAGTGGGCAAGGAAAGATCCGTTACAGGCGTGTGATCTCAACAATCCATTCGGCGGGGACGTCATTGTGAAAGACCAGCCCCGAGTCGATCTGCATGCTGGCGCACTGCCACTGTGGGAAGGCTAGCTTGAACGCCCAGGCCTGTAGCAGGTGCCGGATCATGTCCTGGAAGTCTTCGTGGTCGAACCCGAATGGGTTGTTGGCCCGCAAGGCCACTGCGCCCGGCACCGCCAGCTTGATCATGTACTGATCGCCATCAACAGCCAGCATCTCCAGACCGTCCTGCCCGAGGAGATGCTGAGCAACGTGCTGATCGAACTCGGAGCCGTGTCCGATGTAGTGGTTGAAGCCATCGACCAGCCCGGCGCGGGAGAGGGTCGCATGGACCTGCCCCTCACGGCGCCCGCAGCCATTGCCTGGCCCAACGTGATCGATGGCGCCGGTCAACTGCCCTTCAACCTCGGACCAGCGCGGGTGCCGAGACAGCGCCCGCCGCAATCGAGGCTCCCGGTCGGCGGCGACCAACCGGCGCAGGCCGTTTCGGCGCACGTCGGTGACCTCATTCTCGATCAAGCGGGTTCCATGATAGGCGGCAACCGCTTGCCCTGCGATCCAGTCGACCAGGATTGAGGCAAAGGTTTCGCGCGGCACCAGCAACTGGTCGAGAAGGAGGTCACAGGCGTCCTCGACGAACTCGGGGGCAGCCTCGGCAAGGGTGTATTTGACGTCGGTCGGGAACATTGAGGCAAGGTGGTCCTGGAGCTTTGGCCCCCACCGGTCGATGTCGTCGTAATCCCACATGGCGGTCCTCTACCGAGAAGGATCGTAGACGGCCGGACGGCCATCGAAGAAGTCCTTTTCGGCACCTACCATGGTCGGCCTGATCCACATCAGCTTGGTCTCCGACAGCGCCTTGCCGAACCGCTGGTTTCGCCAATGCCCCCGACGCCAATGGCCGCTGACCGCCCCGCCGTGCGCTCGCGGCCTCTCGAACGGAGTGCGGTAGCCGCAAAATTCAATCCACCGACAACCATCCTGGTGCGCACGGGCTTCAGCCACCTTCCGGGCTTTGCCTTTGGCCTTGGCGAGGCGGTCCTGCGCACGGGGATCGTTCAGGCGCCGTTCCTGGTCTCGTTCGGGATAGTTCAGATAGCAGAGCAGGTTGAACACCAGCCGGGTGACTTCATTGATGACCGACGGATCGGATATGGCATTGCGGAGATCGTTGGGATGCTCGACATCTTCGCGGAACGTCTCCATCGGCAGCCCCCGCAATCGATTGCGCTCGATCCCGTCGGCCACCGTGTCCCGATGCGAAAGGAAATCGTAGTTGGCTCTCAGGGTAGGCTGGTGGAACAACTCCGCTAACGACAGTGGCGCCGGGGCGTGGTCGCGTCTGCGGAAGGTGAAGTCGACGCAGACCATCCAATATGGGTGCCATTCACGCGAATTAGGTTCGTCCGTCTTGACCGCGAGTTCGTCCATCACGGTGTCTGGATCAGCAAGATAGCGCTCGTAAATCTGTTGGGCGGCGGCGTTTTCTCTCAGCCGATCGGCAAGGTAGGTGGCGAAATCTTTGAGATAGTCCGGATCATGTTTACGCATCATCTCAAGAACATCGGGTCTGCTTTCAAGCAGGCGGCGATGTTCGTTTGCTTCAGCGATGATCTCATGAGGCGCCCTCGGCGCCTGTTGCAGAGTATCAGCAAGACAAGTCTCGGCCTCGATGTATAGACCGTCGATCACCCATTCGGGATGATAGTCTGGCAGGAAATGGCCTGGTGGAAGTGCGATGTAGAAGATGTTGTAGGGCGCCCGAAGATTCTGAACGGGCATGCCATCCACATCTGTGTCGGCAAGCATTGCCAGCAGGTCGGGGGCGAAGTCGAAGATGGGCTGACCATTCTTACGCCACCGGTCTAGGAGATAGCGCCAATTACTCTCCCGTAAGATTACCTCCCAGGCGGTATTCTCGGCCACCCCAGCCGGAAATTCAGCGAGGAAGGCATCCTCCATAGGCTTCACAACCTGCTGGTAATGGCGTTCCCTTTCCTCGTCCGAATCGTTCCGCTTGCTGTCGGCTGCCGTCCAATAGGACTCCAGCCTTGGTCGAAGACGTCGAAGCTCAATCTCATGGCGCCAGGGGTGCAGCAGAGAAAGGTTGGCGGCAGGGATGATCACAGGGTGGCGCTCCGACCTAGGAGGCGCAGTTCGTGCAACGGGAACGGCTTGCGTGTGTCATCGCTGAATTGGGCGTGGACCTGGCGCAGCCGGTGGGTCAGCAGCGCGAGAGACTGGAAATCGTCGTCAGGCTGGCAGAAGACGACGCAGATCTCATCCAGCTGCATCAGCTGACGCACGGCGTCATCCCGGCGCATGTTGCTGTCCTCGGGCAGATGCCGTGAGATGACGGAATTTCCCTTCACCGTCTTCGCCGACCGGGGCGCAACCTTCAGAGCGTAGAAGGTCCGCTCGGCGCCTTCCCATGCGAAGAAACCGGAGACGTCCTTGTTCTCTCCCTCGTGATAGTGCGTGGGCTGCTTCTTTGGATCCGGGCTGACCCTGATGATACGGGTGTTGGGCAGCTTGCTCGGAGTGAAGGTTTGATTGGTGACCGGCAGGTGGTCGAAGATCAGCTTGCCGTTTTGCAACCCTGGCCACTTGTGGGCGATGGTCTCCGCCTCGGCGATCACGGCACAGGCGCCGTGGCTATCGATCTGCTCCAACACATTGGTGAAGAAGGCCCCGTATTTCTGCTCGGTCTCGTCGTCGCGGGAGCGGCCGAACTTGCCGTAATTTCCTGACAGGATACGGAGACCGGCCTCGGCATAGGGTATCCACTCCGGTTCGCCGTTCTCGGTAGGCACGGCACATTCAAGCGCACCTTGGCGAACACGGGCGGCGAGCGGGAAAGCATGGCTGGCCCGGGTGCCACCGCCCACGATCTCCTTGTTCAATTGGATAACCGTGATTGCAGCCGGAGCGTAGTCGAGGGTTTCGTCATTGGTCGGAACCACGCCGAGCATGCGGACGCAATCCCGCACCGCCATCCGATACTTATCCGCCGCCTGCTCGGCATCGACCAGGACCACCTGGGGGAGGATGCGGTGGCGAGCGAGTTCGCGCTTGGCCATCGCGTAGGGATCCGTCCAGGAGTCCTCCTTCAGTTCCGCATTCATCTCCAGGATGGCACACGCCACAGCGGCGCCATTGCCACGGACTTGCCTTACGTGGTCGGCCATGGCCTCTTCGACTGTGTGGTTCCGCTCATCTTGCTTGAGTCGGCGCACCTGGGAAATTTGGGCGGCGGTGCGGCCGACCTTCTCCTCCTCGGTGACTTCGACCTTGGGCAACCTCAAGCTCAGCGGACCGGCAGAGGAAGAAATCACGGCGATGGACAGCCGCTCATCGGCCCAGCGCAACGTCGCGCCCTCTCGTCCGGTCGGATCGCCGAAGAACTTGAGGATCTCCTCGACAACGGCGGTCGGCGTGCCGTCCAGTTGATGAAGAACGAAGAGGTCAAGGTGGTTGTCGGGATTGCCGAGGTGAGCCAGCGCCTTCGCCAACGCCTTGCGGCGGTCGACATGTTCGCCCTTGTCTCCGAAGGGCTTCTCGACGCCCAGGCTACGCCTCAGCCGGGCCAAGGCGCCGACGCGCTGGAACCCTGCCTCGGCGAAAGCGCCATCGAGCGAATTGGCGATGTCCATTCGATCGAACCAACCGACGCCGCTTCCGCCTGGAAGATAACGGTCGCCATGGACGTTACCGAGGCGGGGCAAGGCCCATAGCCCCTGATCGTTGGCGACCGGCGAGACTACATCGCCGCCGTCGACCTTGCTGCTCCCGGACAGGCGGCGGACCAGATCAAGGACTCGTTCATCTTCCTTGTGGTTCCAATAGGCCACTATAGAGCGCCCGGGCTTGGCCTTGTTCTGCCTCGGCCGGAACTCGAAGGACGAATGCTGATACCAGGGCACCACATCATCATCACCCATCTGGCCGGGGATGAAGACGTCCATGCGCCGGGTCGGATCCGAGTTGGTGGCGTAACGGCTGATGGCGCCCCAGTTTCGGATTGAGGGCCGGGCTAAGATGTGGATGCCGGGGCGTTCGGGGAACGTCGCGGCTGAGACGGTGATGACCTCCGACCAGAAGCAGTCGGGCTTGTTCGGGTCACGCTTGGGCGGAAACGCGACCAGTTCGAGGCCATCGAACGGAGAAGCCTGGGCGGTCTCCAAGACCAGCAGCTTGGTTTCGCCTGACCGGAAGGTGATGCGCTTCCCCGCCAATCCCCGGGCAGCATGCGCGGTCAAAGCGTCGTACAGCATGTTGTCCTCGGGGACAGCACAGGCGCCAGGATGTTCCTTCAGCTTGGTCGAAACCTCGAAGGACGCCCAACTGGCCGGGTCGGCCGCCGAAGCCGCAATGCTTGCGCGGATGTCCCCTGGCTTGTTGGGGTACAGAATGCCCAGCCACATCGAAAAGGCGGCTTGGACCTTGGAGCGCAACGCCTCGTCATCCGAGCAGTCGCCAAGGAAGAATAGGTGAAGGCGCTGACCGCGCTCCACCCGGTCGTAATCGTGCTTCATGAAGGCGACGTCTGGGACCAAGGTCGCCAAGATTTCAGACAGGCCTTGGAGCACAACCGTGATCCGGTCGTTTTCCCGGTTCGTCTTCTCGCGGCACCACTGGGCCAGAGCCTCATGCGCTGAGGTCGGCATCTTGTACCGGGTCAAGACCAACCGCTCGACTTGTGCCGTGGGCACCCAGGCGGAGAGTTGAAGCGTATCGATATTAGCCATGTTTGAGACCCTCCGTTTGGCACAAGGCCCGGTAGAACGGTTCGTAGAGAAGGCGGGCAACACGGTGTTCCCTCGGGTTGCTCTCGGGATCCATCGCCAGTTTCAGCTGGTGGATTGCCTGAACCAGGGCGCTGGTCTTGCCGTTATCGACGGGGGCGCTGTCCTTCCAGTCGAAGGAAAGGGGCGCGAACTTGTAGTCGACGAAGCCGATGAAGACCGGACAGCCGCCACGAATTCCTCGTCCGATCGTCTGCCAGAGCGGGGTCAGCATGTCCCAGGCGAACTGCGCCTTGAATTCGCCAGGCAGGTTCTTGTAGCCACCCCGGAAGTCCAGGCTGTAGCGGACGATGTTGGTGGCCGCGTAGCGCATCCGCCTTGCCCGGGCACCCAACGTCTCCGGGCGGTCGAGCGGCTTCAGGCCCTTGTCGAACCTTTCCAAGGCGAAGCGGTTCAGGCGCCCGATGATCGGGCCGAGGTCATCAGGCCGGGGGTGGGGCCGGTGCAAGAAGTAGATGGCCGAGATGGCGGCCTTGCCGTGGCTATTCAGAATATTGTGGCCTCGCGCCACGATCTGCATCGGCGCGACCAAGATCGACTTCTCGCCCTCTTCGCCGAACTTCTCGACCAGGGAGCGAGGCAGCGGTCGGGCCAGTCTCGGCCCGGTGCCCACCGTCTGGTTCGCATCATCACCCTGGTCTCGGACTAGGCAGAACACCTTCCAATCGGCGAAACCATTGGTCTCCAACGCCTGCATCAAGGCGTCGGCCACCCCCGCTGCATCCGCATAGGAGTTGACGACCAGCATCGCCCGGCGGCGATCGGCCAGATCGTCGGCACCCCACGCCTGTTCCAGCCGCCGCCACTGCCTTTCGAAAAGGTTGGTATCGTCTTGCCGGGCAGCGAACTTCTCGGCGATGAAGGCCAGGTTTTGGCGCCGCTCCTTCTCATTGGCACCCGAGATCACGACCTGGTTGCCTTCGCCGTTCCGGATATTCACGAGGGCGAACTTGGACTTCTTGATCGCCTCCAACTCGGCCTCGGGCTGGACCAAGACGCCCTTGACCGGCACCTGGACGTCGAAGGTCGGAGAGGCGCTGTCGATGGGCTTCCTGACCTCCGGATCGTAGCGCCGAGCGCTGCCGCCAGCCCAGCTGGTGCCGGATAGCATCAGCACGTTGGGACCGACCTGCCCCTCGCCCTTGAGCAGATCATGGAGATGGGTTAGCAAATACCGGCCGACGCCCAAGTGGTTGATCATGGTGAGCTTGCCGCCCAGGAGGTTCGCGCGCTCCTTGCTCGGCTCGTCGTACAGAAGGCCGAAGATGGATCCTGCAGGATTGCTCGGCAGTAGGCTGCGGTAATGGCGGATGAGGCTGTTGGCCTGAGTCAGCAGTTCCGCGTCGCCAATGCCGAAGTCGTCCGCAACGGCAGGCTGAGCTTTGACCAACCAGTTGTAGTGGGCCAGCGCGAGTTCGGCGACCACCGCCAGGAGGATCACTAGCGCGTTCGAGCGCCGTTTTACCTGGGCGACGTCCCGCGTGGCCTTGTCAGCGCCGCTGTTCGAAAGAATCCGGATGTCTTCCTCGGACAACAGGCAGAACGGCTCCAACCGCTCGGCGAGCATGGCCTCGACCGTGGGCAAAATATCGGCGTAGTAGTCGGCGAAGAGAACTTGTCGAGCGAGTTCCTGAAGCGCCTCGGCCGCCGCCAGAAAACGAGGGTCATCAAACTCCAGCCCCTCACCGCGACCGCCGTCTTCGTCCTCGGCTACGCCCGACATGGGGGAGAACTTGGAAATGGCCGAAGCCACGCGGATCAACTGGAGGAACTCGGTTTCCACCTCTTCGTCGGCCCGACCGGCGCCGGATTCGTCGATCTTCTTGCGCCAAAGCTCATAAAGCAGGCTGGCAGCGGTGAACGGGGCGTTCTGATACACCTTGCTCAAGGACGCCTGCTCATTCTGCAGCATGGCGTAGATATCGCCGATCAGGCGGAAGAAGGTGTAGAAGTTGTTCTGCCAGCGGGCATTGGTGGCCTTGCTGAATTGCAGACCACTTTTCTCCCGGAGCTTCTCCGACGACCTTGTGCTGATCGATGGCGCATACACATCGCGTTCGTCGCCCATGATCTGCGACCGGGGTGCGAAGGCGTCATCCAGGGACTTCTGAACCGCGTCGGCCTCATCGATGATCACCAGGTCGGCGATGTATTGGAGCAACTCCGGCATCGTCAGATGGTGCTCGGTCGTCCACTTGTCCGGCGTCATGTGGACAAAAGCCTGCGGCGTCATGATCAACACCTGCGCGTCGACCGCCGCCCTTTGCTGGTCTTGCGCGGGACACGCCGCCCAGAGCGGACACGAACGCGCTCTGCCGTCGTCGACGAGTTCGCTGGAGGCGCCGTCACCCCCATCAACTTCGTCGTCGGGGACCTTCTGGTAGATGCGGTGGCACTGCTTCTCCTTGAATGAGGGGAAGCCCACGTCACCGGCACGGCCACGGATTACCTGCGGATCGGAATGCTGAAGCCCGTCCAACGGACATGCGACGCTGAAATTCTGGGAGATATCGCCGAGCGAGGACAGCGCCCAACCGGTGCTGCTCAGCCCCTGCTGCCAATGGATCGAATTGAGGTGGCGTTCACGGTTGTAGAGGCTGGAGACCACCGTCGCCTTCATGTCATGCTTTCGCAGGCGGGCGGCCAACGTAGCGCCCTGGATGGTGTCAGTGACTATGACTGCAATCCGCTTCCCGGTCCCCCCCTTGGCCAGGGCGAAGATCAAGCCCATCACCAAGGTCGACTTACCCGAGGAAAGCATCCCGACCAAGTGGTTGGCCCCTTCCAGCGTGAGCGTCTCGCCGTCGAAGAAACCCGGCGCCAACCCTTCGAGCTTGAGCGTCTTTTCCAATCGGCTGGCCAAATGCAGGGGAGGCAAGCTGGAGGGCCAGTCGCGCTGCGCCTCCTTCTCATCGACCTGCCGGGCAATGGCTTTCATGTCGGCCAACCGTACCTGGATAGGTTCCTGTGCCGTCCGGGCGGTGAGGAAATGTTGCGGCACCGTCCGGTCCTGAACCGGCACCGAGGGAATATCGTAGGAAAGCAGTGTCCGACCGCGATCGACGCGGACACGCGCGGCGCCAGGGTCGGCGACCTTCAGCGCTCGACGGACCCACGGTACTTGTTGGCGCAGGCCTTGGATGAGGTGGGTAAGGATGCTGGGTGGCGCGGCGGCGCGGAGCACGGGCCTGCGATCCCGAATGTCATAACAGCGCATGGTCTCGGGAAGCTGGGCGTGCGCTCGGCAAGCATCCATCCAGGCCGAGATGGAGCCAAACCGACCGCATAGGTGCCGCAGACTGGAGAGCGCCTTTTCGAGGTCTGGATTGTTGGCGGCTCCGGGCACAAGAGCCGGGTAGCCGAGCATCAACGAGGGGACGGCGGCAATATCCTGGTCCGGCAGGAATTCGGCGACAGCTGCCAGGCAGAGTTCCGTCATTCCCAGCGAACGGAGATCTTCCTTCGACAGCCGTGCAGCCGATGGATCGACGGCCTTGAGCAGGTCCTTGTATTGGTCGATGAAGTCGTTGTCGGTTCTCATGCCGCGTCCAGTTCATCGATCAGGCCGGAGACGGTCTGGAGGGCGACCTTGGTCTTGCCGAGCGAGGCGCGAAAGGCTTCGAACCTTGCCTCGAACCGGCCATCGACCTCAGGGATGTAATCCGGAACCACCAAATAGCATTCGTGGTCGGCGGCGAATTCCTTGAAGCCATTGAAGCGGGCGGCCAAGGCATTCGGCGAAAGGTAATCCTTCACGTCGATGGCAAGACGGCGCCCGCTGGCCGAAGTCGCCACCAGGTCAACGCGGTCGAGATTCGGCCAGAGTGTGGTCTGCCAACCTTTTTCGCGGAAACGCCATTCCAACTCCAATTCGGCCCGGCCAGGAAGGCACCAATAGGTCCGAAAAGCGCGGCGCAACTGCATCATGCCCGGCCGGTAGCGTCGAGTGTCATGAACACCGGCATTGGCGCGGCGGATGGCCTCTGGATCACGGCATTCGGTGTGAAAACGGGTCACGCCACCGTCTTCACCGACCCGTCGCAGGATGGTGCCGGAGATGGTGCAGATGGGCAGTTGACCATTGACAGCGATAGCATCGGGGATGCGCTGGTAGAACGCTTCGACGATCTCATCGACACGTTCGATATCGGCCAGCCCGGGATTGGCAATGATTGCCGCATACCCAGCGATCACCGGGTTCTCAATCACGGTGCGGCGCCAAATCCGATAGAGGTCTTCGCCATCCAGTCGATCCCGGCAAATACCTATCAGCATTTCGTAGCCGATGTTCTCCTCGATCTCGCGCTCGGGATTGCCACTGTCCACCGCCAGCTTGCGGCAGTCGGTGGAGATCTCGCCGTCCTCGACAAGGCGCGCGGCGAAGAATTCGTCGGCTTTGTCCCAGGACATACTCGGAACCCAACGGAACATCGGTTCCTTGGCCAAGGCCATAAGCCGATCGAGGTCGGTCGGCCAAGAGGTCGACTTGGTGGTAAAGTTCCGGGCGGCGCCAAGGTCAAAGGCACGCCGCAGTTCGGCCGGATAGGGAGAAGATAGAAATCCTTTCTCATCGATCTGCGCCTGGACCTTGACCAGGGCGGATGCAAACATCGCCACCAGCGTCCGATCGTCGAAGCTCGGCGCATTCGGCTGCTCCAGCCGCTCAAGCCTCAGCCAGATCTCGTCCGGAACAGCTGACTCATCCTCGAAGTAGCGGTACAGGGTAGCGCGCCCGATCCCCAAGCCTTGAGCACATGCCGTCTTCCAACGGCGACCATTGCCGAGAACCTCGGCGAAAAGGGCTTGGCACCTTGCTTGGAAATCTGAGTGCTCGATGGGCATGCGCCACCATCCGTTCCATCTGTATCACGCAGAACAATAGTGTCTCATCTGTCTCAGTGCAAGCGATATCGAGTTGGTGAGCGCAACCGCTCGGACTCATTGGTGGATCTGTAGCGCCTCGTGGCGGCGGCGACCCACCACATCTGGAAAGGAGGCAGCCGTGCGGCCTTGCTGTGCGATGGGTTCCCAGCTTAACTAAAGGGATCGCCGCTGGAACAGCTTGGGCAAGACTCCGATGACCGCCGCCTTCCGTCTTTCGCCGCAGACCATCGATGCGCTGGCCGAGGTAATTTCCGGCGGCAGCGCCAATGATCCCACGCCCCCGGTCGGTCGGTATCGTAGCGGGCCGCAGTTGGAGAAGTTCATGCGGGCCTGCAACGTCGATTTTCGCGTAGGCCAGCAGTCCAGACTCCCAGCCCTCGCCGACCGCCTGATCGCCATCAACAATGGCCCCGACGCAGCGAAGGTGCTGCCCCGGATCATCGAGTGCGCCGCTGATCCTCGGGATTTCGTCACCGAACCCGAGAAGTTCACTGCCGTCGTCGACCACCTCAACCGGTTCCTGGCGCTCGACGGCTTCGAACTCCGGCACCAGGGGCAGAAGGTGGTGCTGGCGCCCGTCGGCAAGAGCGCGGCCGTCATCGATCACCTGGTGAACAAGATCGAGGTGATCGACTTCGACACCGTGGCGCGCGACATTGAGCGGGCGCTGGCCAGCTGCGACAGCGATCCCGAGGACGCGGTGACGGCGGCCTGCTCAGCCGTCGAGAGCGTCTGCCGGTCGGTGCTGATCGAGCTTGGGCTGGAGCTTCCGGCCAAGCAGGACATCACCGGTCTGTACAAAGCCGTCCGCGAGCCGCTCGGCCTGTCGCCGCAGCGATCTGACCTGCCCGGCCAGGTCGCCGATGATGTTCGAAAGGTGCTGAGCGGCCTGGCCACGATGATCGAGGGCATTGGTGCCCTGCGGACCCATGCCGGTGACGCACATGGCCGCGAGCGAGGCTTCGCGCGCATCGACGCTCGCATCGCCCGGCTGGCGATCCACTCAGCCAGCACCGCCGCGCTGTTCATTATCGAAACTTGGCAGAAGAAGTTCCCGACCAAGCCCCTGGTCCGTCACTGACCGGAGACGTCTAAATGGCCAAGAAGAAACCCCAGAAAAAGAAACGGACAGAATACGTCTACGCGACCACAAAGGGTGACGTGTCGGAGATCGTGGTCACAACAAATTCGCTGACCGGGGAGATCAGCTTCGGCACCGAGATGACCAATGTGTACAGCGAGGTGACCTACGACCGGCCTAAAGGGCCGAAGGTCCTCTCCCGCATTCCCCAGGCGCACCCAGCGGCGTCCTTTGACACGCAGCCCGCTCTCTTGAAAAACTTCGACTTCCTCTGTGCCGTCGACACGAACGACCGCGAAATCCAGGGGAAGCGGGTCTGCGTCGTCGGCCTCTACACCTTCAAGCGGGTCCTCATACCGGCAGCAGCCGGGGTGAAGGAAGACTGGCAAGGCGACGTGCCCTTCTGCCTGGAGTACATCAACATCCGGTCAGACCTGAAGCCGGAGAACTTCGGCTGGCTGGCTGCCTACGAACACCTGCTGAAGTTCTCCGCCACCGATGGCACCAAAGCGGATCGGGATGGTGGTCGACTCCGATCTCGGCAACTTGAACGCCTACAACAAGCGGGAGCTTCCCGTCGATGGCCCGGACTTCCTGCCGCCCAACGTCACCCTGATCTATGCGAGTGCGGATGCTGGGAAGGAAAGCCTCGTCAATCAGGCTCTCTCAATCGCTGACTCGGCATCGACCCAAATTCTGGATGCGCTGCAATCGGGGAAGGCGCCTTTCAACAACAAGCCCCCGCTCGATAACGGGAGCTTTGAAGGCTTGCGGGTCGTTCGACCGACAAGGTAACGAGTGCCCCTCAGTTCCTGTTCAGCCCAAACCGGCGGCTCAGCAACTTTTCCTTCCAGCGTCCTTCCAAAGCGATGATGTCGTCGATGGTTGCCGATGACGGCGCCACCTCAAGGATGCTGACCTGGTATTCGGTGTGCGGATCTAACTTCAGGCCCTCGTTACCGCCATGGCCGGTGGCGGCGTATTCCTCCCACCGCTCCCAGAACCCACCGCTGCCATAGGCCGAGCCGACGTACTGCTGGCCCGTTCGCAGGCACACCAGCAGATAGACGCCGGAAACCGCGATCAATGCGGTCTGCCAGGAACGTGGCGTCGCGGCCAAGGCGCCGATTACCGCCTGAAATGCCATGAATCCTGGAAATGGCGGCTCGCCAATCTGGCGCCGGATCTCCAGGATGCGCTTGTTCTGGTTGGCGGCATTCTGCACCCAAGACCGCAGACCAAGCCCCCAGTCGATGACCAGACGGCCGACGTATTCGCTCAACGCCTCGGCCTTGGTCATCTCGTACAGGTGCAGTCCGCCGACATCCTCGCCGGTCACCGGGTCCAGCAGACCGGCCGGGGCGACACCTTTCCCGTCCAACGAGTACAGGCCGGTGAACAGGGTGTCGCCCGAGGGCGTGCCGACGAACGACGCGACGTAGGTGGCGCCATTGAACCGGTCTTTGCTCTGAATCCGCTGATACAGGTCCAGGCGGCCATCGCCCGCCAGCCAGAAATCATAGGGGGTGCGCCCACGGCTCGCTCCGGCGTCCTGGTGCCGGACCAACTTCACCGCAGCGGGATCGATCCCAGAATCGCGCAGCAGCGCATTGAAGCCGATCATGCGCTCCCCCGTTGAATGAACTAACCGTTCACCGCGTCCTTCAGGCCCTTACCGACCGAGAACTTCGGCGGCTTGGAGGCGGCGATCTGGATCTTCTCGCCAGTACGCGGATTGCGGCCTCCCGAGGCAGCGCGCTGGGCGACCGAGAAGGAGCCGAAGCCGACCAGGCGAACTTCGTCGCCCGACTTCAATGCGCCAGTGATGGCGTCGAACACGCCGTCCACGGCCTTGGCTGCATCGGCCTTGGTCAGGCCCGAGACTTCAGCGACGGCAGTGACGAGATCATTCTTGTTCATGGTGTTGGGTTCCCCTGATGGTGACTTGTTCAAGCCATGTGCGCGTGATCGCGTGCCCGCGCAAGGACTTTGCTTGTCAGACCTCCGCGTTCCGCGTGTCAGCTGCTGGAAAACCGCAGGAATTTTTGTTGGAGCCTTGACCCTCAGTTGCTTGTTGACGCTGTAACGTCCGAATACGACTTCGATTGCTGAGGGGAGAACGCCGAATTCTTCGGCCAGAAAATGCACCATGTGATCCGTCGCCCGCCCCCTGCGGGGAGCTTCTGTCACGCTGACCCTGAGTTGTGTCCCTTTGGGTTTGCCGATGGCGTCGCAACTGGCGCTGGGTGTACCCAAAATATTGATGACCAGCGTATCGTCCTCCCACCAGAAGAATGATGTGGTCTCTTCGGGTGGCCGCCTCATGTAGGATTCCCGGGTACGAAGCCGACCGTCATGCCGAAGGCACGGCCGATCTTGTTCAGGGTTGACGCCTTGGGATCGCCGCTGCCGTTCTCCAGTTCGGAGACCTGTCGCCGCGTCAATTTGAACAACTTGCCGAAGTCCTCCTGGTTGAGACCAAGAGCCTGGCGCATATCGCGGATGGCCTCGGGCAGGCGAAGCTCACCCCTGGCAGCCGCCTCCGCAAGCTGCTGACGCAACAGACGCTGCTGCTCGCGGTCGAGCTTAGAGTCCATGGCCGGTGCCCTTCAGTTGGGCGACGCCTTTGGCCATCTCGGCGTGGAAGCGGCAGGCCCGCTCAATCGCCTCCTCCGGCACGCCGTGACGTCGGGCGATCTCCGGCAGGTGCTGAAGGAAGTCCGCCTTCCCGGCCAGCACCGCCATCAGGTCACCGGCATCCATGACGCCTTCGGCCGCAGTCTCGCAGACGGCGCGCCAGTCGGGCATGGCATCCCGGCCCCCCAGGCAGGCCCACTTGGTCGCCCTGCTGATCGCCGACGGGTCCAGCTTCATGGGGGCGAAGTCGAACAGCGGCGTCAAGCCGATGCTGCCGTCGGGCCGCTTCTGCAGGGCGCTGTTGCGACCGTGGTTGTCGGGATTGCCCATGGCGAAGTTGATCAGGTCGCGTAGGACATACTCGATCACCTCGGCCGACGGATCAGCGGCCACCTTGGTGATGGCCGCCAGGTATTGCTCGTGTTTGGCCTGATAGCCGAACTCGGCGACGCCGATGGCCGAGACCAGGCTTTCCTGGCCGTAGTGCTCCACGCCATCGGCGGTCACCACGCGGTCGAAGCGGGGGATCACCAGAACATTGGGCGCATAAGTCAGCGGTTGGGCAACGCGCAGGCCGAATTCCCGGGCCATTTCCAGATAGGGGGCCTCGGCTTCCAGGATCACCGCGTCCTCGCGCTGCTTGGCGCGCGACAGCTTGACGATGGTGTGGGCGCGGGCGTCGGTGTCGGGCACGATGGAATCGGGATACCAGAGGCCGTTGGCGCCCTCGGTCATCAGCACCTTGGGCCACTCACCCTGGACACCGCTCGATCCCGACGCCACCAGGGCGAAGCGGTCGACCACCCAGAGGAAGGTGTCGCTGCGGCCGAGGATGTCGTCCATGGTGACGCCTGGGCAGGGTCCGCTCTCGGCGACTTCCTTGGCCACCCGCTCCTGCTCCTGTTCCCAGGCCTCGCGGATGCGGATGTTGCCGATCGGGCTACCGGCACCGCGCAGCAGCAGCGGCAACTCCACGGCCGGATCATCAGCGCGATGTCCAAGCTCCTGGGCCAGTCGCTGCCGGGCATGGCCCTGGGGGAGCAGGTCGAGCAGGAAGGCTGGCCAGTGGTCGAGCGAGTGGAACTCCATGTTGACCGGCATCCGCACCGACAGGGCGCGGACGTCAATCGCGTCGAGGCCATCGGCGAGATCGACCGAAGCGAAGTCGGCGAAGTAGCCGAGGTCGTAGTCGAGTGTGCAGGGCGAGGCGATCCCCCGCTCGGGCGCCTTGATCACCAGCGTCGCGGCATCGTGCCACCGGCCGCCGTGATAGGTTTGCAAAGTCAGGGTCTGCATGTTCCACCGCAATGGGTCAAAATCGCATCCATCAGCAAAGCGTAGGCCAGAAAACCCGCCGATGCAACGACAACACCGCCCCATTCCAATGGGTCAGCGCCGAATGTACCAGGATCAGGCACGATCATGCCAAATTCTGGCACGCTGCCTGGCCGATTGGACGTCAGCGCCGAAGATGTCGGAGTCTGGCTCTCGGTGTTACCAGGGGCGAGTTTGGCAAACAATTGTCGGATAAGGGGCCGGAGCCGGTAAACTTTTGTGGGTTAAGGCTCCCTGGGTCCGGGCGCAGCCTGCCTCCACTCCTCCCCAAGCTCGTGAACCTGCGGTCGGCGATGCGCGGCTTATCGATACCCCAGGATGCTGTCGGCCCCGCTCAGGGCGTCCTCAATGGAGAACCATAGGCAGTCCTTGTGCTCGCCACCGGCAAGACCGCGAAGGCCGTTGAGTTCAGCCCGTGCCTTGACCCAAGCCGTCTCCAGGTCTCCCGGGTCGTCACCGGCTTCGACCCCGAGCCGATAGCCGACGCGGGCCAGGTCCATCTGCTCCAGGACATAACCGTTGCGTGGATGCCAGCTGAGCATCACCAGCAAGCGGACCAGATGCCACTGGGCCGTGCCAAAATGGGGCATGCCCAGATGGTGGCGCAGGTCATCGAGCGCGGCGTCCAGGCCAGCGGCCCTCATCAACGCAACGGCGTTCCGCGCCACGATCTCTACACCGGCAAGCCGGTCGATCTCTTCTCGGGCAGGATACCGGGTGAACGCAGCATTCCTGGGACCGCTGACCCGGATGATCCGTTCGGCGTGCTTCGGGTCCATGATGCAGACGACGGCAGCCCTGGCGACATTGGACGGCGCCCAGAACCACATTCCCAAGCGCTTCCCCTCGTCGTGAAGGAGATCGCCCAGCGCCTGGTCATTGAAGATCGGCGAGTGATTGGCTTCCCATTCCCCGTCGCCGAAGCCTTCCGTTCGCCACTGCTCCAGATCAGCGCGGAGACCTTGGGCTACTTCCTTGGCGTCGCGGACACGATCGGCGGCGAGATCTTCCTTGCTGGCCTGGATTTCGGCTTCAAGCTGCGATCGGCGTGGCACCAGGCCCGGCACCAAGCCCCAGGGGCGGCCGACACGCGCCATCTCCCGTGCGGTCGCCTCGACGCCGTTGGCGCGGACACCAGCCAGCTGATCGGCGGCCAGATCCTCGGGGTAGTAGGCGTCGAAGTGGCGGCCTTCCCCGGCGATAGCCTGATGTAGGGCATCGATACACTCGGGCCAGCGCAGTTCTCCTCTGGCCGCTTGTCGGGCGATTTCCCACCTGCCGTCAGGCTCACCAAAATCAGGATCAGGCTCGCCCGTTGCCGTCACCTCCAAAGCCGCTAGGTGATTGGCAGTTTCGGTCTCAAGTTCGGCCCATATCTGCTGACGCATCTCCTCGGTGGCGGGCAGAGGCCTGTTGAGCCAGACAGCGGCTTCCGCCTGAAACCGGGACGCATTTCCCGCGAGGCCACGAGCACGAGACTCTCCGTAGCGATCGACGGTGTGGAGCCACTCGACTACCTTGGCCCGATCGCCGTCGAAGGCCTCGGCCACCCGCTGCCAGTCGCCATCGACGACAGCGTAGACGCCCAGCAACGTGTCCTCGGCCCGCCACAGGCCAAGAACCTTCCGGGCGTCGGCCACCGTGAACCCCTCGTAAGGATTGATCACAAGCTGGGTGGCAGCGGTCAGTTGTCCCAGATGCTCATCGTCGATCACCACCACGTCGTAACCGGTAGCGTATTTGGCCGCGTACCAGTCCTTCTCAGCAGCCCCATCGAAGCGCGGCCGAGGGCCGGGATCCGGCGTCAGACGGTGCTCGATCTGCCACCCGATGATCTCGGCCGCCTTTTCGTCACGGTGGTGGGCGCGGATCGGCGTCGCCCAGTGCTCGTGCAACAGATCCTCGGTGATACCCTGCTCGATCAGCTTGGCCCTGGTGTCCTCGCCGACGGTCTTGCGCCAGTTGCTGTGGACGACGATCTTCGCCCCGGCCTCCCGGCAGATGCGGTTGACCAGCGCCACGGCCGCCGGGTCGAAGACGGCCTGCATGGCCTCATCGCGGACGGAATGCTGCCCGGCAGTGACCTTGCGCCGGGTCAGCTTGTGCTCGTTGCCGGGCAGCAGCATGGCTCGCCCGGACAGCAGCACGCCATCGATGTCGAGCATCAGGATACGCTGTTTCATCTCCGCCACTCCGTCAGTATTCGTAAGGCAAGAGAACGCATGTGCTGGCGCGAAGGCCGTCGTCGCCGACCGCCTCGGTGATCACCCACAGCTTCGCCTTCTCGCTGCCGACATCGACTGTGTAGGCCGACATGATGCGGGCGCCTTGGACCACGGCCAGGTTGTTGGTGATCCGATCCTCCGGGTCGAGGGCGTCGCCCCAATCACCGCTGGCATGGCGCGAGACCAGGATGGCCAGGTCCGGTAATGGGTCGAGAGCCATCACCCCCCTGGTGGCCACTATTTGGCCAAGCTGGAAAAGGACCTTCATTCGGTGGTCTCTTGGGCGCGGCGGCGGTCGGGCAGCAGGATTTTTCCGTCTTCGGTGGCCACCCCGGCCAATCCAACGCCGATGACGCGGATGCCGGAAGGCAGGGCGGTCTGATAGTCACGGTGATGATGGCCATGGACGATCAACTTGGCGCCCATGGCCTCGGCCAGTTGGTCGATTTCGATGAAGCCGTGCGGATGATTGCTGGGGGCCTCGTGGGTCACCAGGATGTCGGCCTGCTGCTGGGCCAGACGCTCATAATCCTCGGGCCAGATGGACACCCGGTGGCGCCGGGGGCCGCCACACCTGTTCGCGGAACACGCCGCCAAGACCGGCGACGCGCTGGCCCGCGATCTCAACAACGCGGCCGTGAATGCTCATGCCGCCCGCGTGGCCGCCGAACAAGTTAGCGTACCATTCGTCCCGATCGCCGTCGTGATTGCCCGGGATCCAGTGGATCTGGATGCCTGCGTCGTGGACGGCTTTGAATTCCTGGGTCAGCGGGCGCTCCAGGTCCATGTCGCCCAGCAGCACCAAGGCTTTCGGCCGCTGCTCCAGAGCCGTCGAGATGATATCTTCGAAATAGCCGTGGGGGTCGCCGACGAATGCAATCATGCGCCGTTAACCCCGTCGTCAATGTCATTGAGGATGTCTTCAATAGGGCGTTTATCGACGCCCTGCAGGCCCCCACTTGAGCGGAGCCATCGCAGCAATTCGTCACGGAGGGCGAAAGCTACCATCGGGTTATCGCCGGTTGGCAAGGTGCCGACCAATTCGGCGCCAAGCCCCTTCTCAATGTCCTCTTGGGTCAATCTCCGTCGAGTCTGAGGCTCATCGAACTGAAGCGGCACCTTGGCCGTCTCGCCCAGGATGAGTTTGGCCGTGGGGTCGTTGCTCATTTCGAATTCAGACAATCGGAATCATCCTTCAGCGGCTCATCCAGATCGACTTCGACTCCCTTGGTCAGTTCATGAGCGAGAGCGACCATGGAAGCCGAGATGGGCAAGATGCGCTCGGGATGTTCCGCCATGTCGCGGTCGAGAAATCCGAGGAAGGCCCCGATCATCTCTTCGTCAGCACCGTCCAAGCGTTGGGCTTCGGCCTGCACCACGGAGGCAACCAGGCTTCGTCCGGCTTCCGAGAGCCAACCCATGTGGTTCATGGCCTCGGCCACAGTGCCGAGGAGCAGGAGAGCCTCACTCTGCCCGGCAATGCGGGCGTCACCTTCCATCCGCCCATGGCGGACGACGGTCAGCGACATGCCGGGTGAGCCGCCGCTGGTGGTGGCGCTGACATCCAGGCGGTCGTCGGCGATCGGGATTTGTTCAGTCCACATCGTCGTCCTCCTGGGACTTGCCCTGGGTGTTGGCCAGGCAGTCGTGGAAGCCATCCATCAGGAAGCCGCCAGAGCCGTTCATGTGGTCGAGCACATCCTTCACACCGGCCTTCAGCACGGCGTCGTTGGCGTCCACGAAGCGGGCGGTGTTGGCCAGAAAGGCGTCGCGGCCGTGCAGATCGAGCAGGCGTTTGGCGCTGCGGACCAGGCGCTGCCGGAACTGATCGGCGGCCTCCGGGCCTTGTTGGTCGTGGAGCGCAAGCACCGCCACCTGTCCGAGCCGCAAAGCGTTGCCAATGGCGTCGTCCAGGGCGCGGTGCGGACGAATACCGACATCCCGCTGGAGGAGTTTGACCAACAGCACATCGGGGGCGCCGACCTCGGCCTGCTGGATGGCCGCCGTCAACACGGCCTCGAAGTCGACCTCGGTGACGGTGAAGGTCGGCAACACACCGGCAGCGGCGGCCAGATGGCCGAGCCAGAACCGCTCCCATTCTGGATTGTCGGAGACGATTTCTTCACCGGCCAAATCGGCGTTGAGCCTGGCTATGACCTCGGCCAGCGGCAGGCCATCGCGCTCCACACGCTCGCGCGAGAGGCCATGCAGTTGCTCGGCGCCAGCGCCCCATTCTCGCCAAGCCGAATGCGGCTTGATGATGGCCGACCACCCCTTGGTCAAGGCGTGATCGCACCACCCCACCTCGACGGGATAGCTGGCATCGGACAGGGACGAAGCCTCGAAATCCAGAAAGATCACGAGCCGCCTCCCTGCCGCTTGCGGCGCTGGCGTTCGCGCTCGCGCTCGCGCAGGCCGATCTCGACAAGGCTGCGCCACAGGTCGCAGGCGGATTCATACTCCTCATCGGTTTCGCCGATGCGCCGCACCGGCATCGTGCCGGGGCCAAAACTTTCTGGCAGGAGCACCGAGACTCCTTCACCGCCAGCATCCCACCACTCTGGAGCGAGACGATCCAACGTGCCGGTATCGGCATCAACGAGCGCGGTGATGGCTTGGATGCGCCCTTCGACGTCGAGGCAATCTCGCGCCCTGTCGCCGAAGACGCCCGCGAACAAGCAGTCGCTGTCGGCCAGAATCCGCATCAGGTCGGGATGCTCGTCCAGAAGGCCGATGATCTTTTCGCGTTGCCCGGCCAGCATCCCCAAGACCTCCTTGGATTCGCCCTGCAGCGAGATGGCCGCGCATTGCGCCTGAAGCAGTCGAACCAGGCGATGGGCGTGCTGATTGATGACCTCGTAGAGCAAAGCCGACAGCGCCCGGGTCTCGGCAGGAGTAAAAGTCTGAACAACATGGTGGGAGGCATTCTCGGCCTCGGTGCGCAGACGCACCGGGCCATGCGGCGCCAGCCACGACAGCGCATCAGCGAGTGCGTTGAGGTTGCGCAGCGCGTTCTCAGGCATTCTCGCCTCCGTCTTCGAGAGTGCCGCGCGGAACCCGACCCTTTCGCGCGACAAGCTCTTGCCCCCACACTTCCGGGATGGGAATCGCGCCGGTTTCGGGGTCCACGCGCCGGGCCATGGCCTGAGCGCAGACGATGGCGCCGTCGACGTAATCATCGCCTCCACCGTGTTCGACCACCAAATGGCCGTCGACACGGCTAATCGCGGTGATGGCGACAGGGTGCTCGTTGTAACTGGCGATCCCGGCCAGCAGCGCGTGGACGAGATCGAGCGAACCGTCCAGCACCGAGATCGGTCCATGCACGATCGCGGAATAGCGCTCGACCAGTTGATGGGCAGTCGGCGGGTCCCAATCGATCTCCGGCACCGGAGCCACATCGGGCGGCACGCAGGCGCCCTTCCCGACAGTGCGGACCAGTTGCAGGCGCGGAGCGACGGCACCGAGTTCTGCGGCCTTGGCGCGCGAAAGGGTCTGGAGGCAGCCACCGCGCGTCGTTGGCCGCCCCCTTTCACCGGTCAGTTCGCAGATCTTTTCGGCGAACTCCCCAGCGACCATGGCGGCGCCGAAAGTGAAGGGATCGGCCCCCTCCCAGTACACCCTGAGACCACCCATTTTCTCTTTGATCTGCGCCGTCTCCGGCTGCAGACCGGCCGAGGCGGCGTACACCTGGACGGACTCTAGCAGGGCGTCGACGATGCCGAACCACCCGTCCCCATGGGTAAAACCCCAAGCCATACACGATTCCCGCACGGACAGATGACGCTGCCGCAGGATGTCAGGGTAGCAATCAAGCAACATGCGCTCAAGTTCAGGTGTCACAACATGCCTCCGACACAAAGCATAACTGCAGCGCATCCTATGGAATGTTTTGGGCTAACGAGGACTTTTTCGCAAAATACGAAAAAGCCATCCTTGCCTATACATTGCCGTTATTTATCACAAATGAGGGAAAATGACCACCCACCCAGACAAAAGCCTGATCGCGCGCCACCGACCTGCAGGGGTTCGTCGGCAAGCGGGCGGTCGACGAGCACCACCTCGATCCATTTGAGGAGGACAATGCGCCGGGCGACATCAAGGTTCCGGGTGGCTGGGGCATCCACCGCCTCGTCCTGGACGCCGAGCGCCGGTCTTTCTATGGAAGACTGTGGGGTAGGCCGGGAGGCATGCCCGAGAGAAATGGCGGAAAACAGCCATCCTCTGGACACAAAGCTCGCACCTGCGCAGCTTCGGATTCCATAGAATCGCCTCTCCGATTCCCTGGAAAGGCTTTCCATGAAAGGGCGCGCTACGGCAGCTTGCGCACCGCCGCCCGCATCATCTCGTCATTGACCTCGATGTAGCGCTGCGTCGTCGTCAGGTGCTTGTGGCCTGCAAGCGTCATGATGACCTTTGCCGACACGCCGGAATGAGCCAGCCTCGTGATGAACCATCGCCGCCCGCTGTGGCTGCTGGCGCCGTCGATCCCGGCTAGAGCGTAGAGCCGGGCGAACAACTGGCAGAGGGTGTTGCCGGAAAACGCCGTCCGCTTTTGCGTCATGAGGAAAGGCGCCTCGGGTGGGCGCGCCGACATCTTCAGGGCGGTGACGTAGCGCTCCAATTCCTTGCGCAGCCGGTCGCCGACGAAGACGGTCCGGGCCTCGCCGGTCTTGGTCGTGGCTGCGCGAAGCAGGATTTGCTCCTTGACCTCGCCCCTGCTGGTCAGCACGTCGCCGACGGTCAAGGCAGCGATTTCGCCGACCCGCATCCCGGCATAATGCGACAGCATGAGCGCGGCCCGGTTTCTGGCCGCGTGCTTCATGACGCCGACGGCTGCCAGCACCGCCTTAAAATCCGTCTCTGTCAGCACCTTGGCCTGTCGCATCGGGAGGAAACCTCATGAAATGTGCCAAGCATGAGATGTTGCCAGCCCTAATTGGGCTGCACCCTCAAGGGGTTGGCACCGGCTCCACCCTTCCGGCCCGGCAGCAGGAAGGACGCAAGGAAGAATACACAAAGCCTTGATGGCCGCAACTCTCATGAATTATAAAATATCACAAAAGGCACAGAATACAATATTGCGTTTCCACCAATACAAATACTGTCTAACCGGCAATTTTATTTACAAGAGGGTTGGTTATGGGGGCCGTGAAATTTCCTGAGAATCTCGCCAAATTCCAGAAGGCTAAGTTTTTCGCTTCTAAGGGCGTCGTAACCGAATGCCGCGTCTGGTCTTCGACGCATGTCTACGGTGACGGCGGAGGGACTGCCGAAGCGATGCAGGTCAAAGTACGATCCGATGTCCATGAGCACCGCGAGTTCCACCTGCGCGACGGCGGTTACAGTGAGATCATCTCGCTTGTCGACGTGAATTTCCCGGTGGCAGTCGGCAACGTGGTCTCAGTCATCTGCATCAGGGATATGGCTGGCCGGAACCATTATGTCGAAGGCATCAACCATTCCACCGGCTCCACGACCGCGATCGAACGGGACATCCCCGTAGCTGGCGGCGCCGGAACCGCGATCGCCACCCTGTTTTGGGTGGCGATGGTTTTCGTGGGCTTCTTCATGCAGGCGGGTTGGTTCTTCCTGTACACCCGGAACGGTGCGTGGACGACATTCAACCCCGGTTCGCTGATCGTCGCCCTGCTGGGGTTGGCCCTGATGGTACTGAGCTTTCGCAAGGTCAAGCGCGGCGGCGACAAGCTGACCGGCCAGGACGCCAACATCGAAAGCAGGATTGGCGAGTTGCGGGCCTACCTGGATCAGGTGCCAGTGACAAAGGCCGCCGCCGAGTGATGGCAGGGGCACAAATCCTTGTGGGGGGAGCCTTCGAGGCTCGCTGCTGATCGGCACCCGAATGATGCGAGATGGGTCAATTGGATGAACCCGCGATAGTCTTCAGGGGGAGAGAGATGGATACGGCATTCAATAGCCGCTTGCACAAAACCAACATTGCATTGGCAGTATTGCTACTGCTGGTTATCACAGTGACGGCCGGAACGCAGCTACCTTCCATACTTCTGAAGGTACGCGCCGGATTCATTATATTCGTTTACTGCCACTTTATCGTGACCATGAGGCCCTCTTCGGCAACGTTCTATGCGGCCATAACGTATTTCCTATCACACACATTTTCTGTCCTTAGCCATCGCTGGCATGACCCTTCGCTCGAATTCGCGGCACTCCTTGCTGCGTCGATCGTGCTGTTTCACCTGATCGGCAGGCGGCTACCACCACCGTTGCAGGCGGTCGCCGTGGTGATCCCGATTGCCTCCTGGCGTTTCTGGCAGTCGGGGAATTTATCGGCCCTCATCCCATTGCTGATGGCAGCCGGGCTGCTGTTTGTGGTCACCAGATCCTACCCCAAATATGTCAAGCGCACCCCCGGGGTAGAGACGAGATCTGTAGGCAACAGCGTATTCGTAAGCATAATTCCCAACCAATCGTCCGTAATGGCATTTTGGTGCTGTGTCATTGGCGCCTGTGCTTATGCGGGGTGGATTTCTCTTGCTTCCTACAAAGCCCCCATGGGGTATGGGCAAGGCGTGTACACCTTCTGTGCCTACGTCTTCGCTGCTCTGTCGTTGTTGAGCCTTTGGTTGGCCACGGTCATTACGAACGCCATGTCGCCAACGCTCATCGAGGTCCAAGGTCGACGTCTCAAGGCCAGCAGCGGACGGAAGATAACCATTGCGGACTGTGGGCAGGACTCCCGCCTCCAGATTGTGCCACCGAAGACGCCCAACCAGCCAGTCCTGTCGCAGAATGTATTCATGGCCATGGGTGACGGCCCGGCCGGTGCCGCTCTGCTCGGCGCCTCGATCGGCGTGGCGAGCTTCGATGTGGCAGGGAACGCCGCCAAGGTGTTGATGCACGAGGCCGCAAAATATGACGCGGCCAATATGTGGAGCCTGAGGTTGGTGAACGGCGCCAACACCCAGGTCCTGGCTACCGGGCTGACCGAAGAATTCAGCAAGCGGGTCGCCCAGGAGATCCTGAAGGCACTCAACCCCGCCCAGCCGCAACACGCATAAATCTGGAGCTTATGATGCGTCCACTGCTGACCCTGGCCGCCATGATGGTGGCCGTGCTTTTCGCTTTGCCACCGACCGCATCCGCCGACGACGGCGACAAGGCAGGGGCGGAAGCCCTGAAGAAGATGAAGATTTATTACGTCGACGGCGGCACCTTCGACCTGTCGCAATACCGAGGCAAAGTCGTCCTCGTGAACTTCTGGGCGCACTGGTGTGCACCCTGCATCTCTGAATTTCCGTCCATGGCCAAGATGCAGAGCGAGATCGGCATGGACAAATTTGAGGTGGTCATCATCTCGTCAATCAAAGACCTGGACAAGGACAAGACTGCTATCCGTCAAAGGGGAATTCCCTTCAAGGCCGCGTACTACAACAACGGCGAGACGCGCATCGAGGTCCTGAAGGACGCCATCGCAGGCCGAGTCCAAGGCAACCAGATATACAACACGCTGCCGGTCACCTACCTCTTCGACAAGAAGGGCGCCGTCGTCACCAGGTTCGTCGGTCCGTTCGATTATGCGAACCCGAAACTGGTGAATGCCGTCAAGGGACTGGCCAATGAGTAGGCTTGGAGCGCTTGCCTGTGCCATGTTCGCCATCTCGATAGCGGCCGTCGCCACCAGCGCCCAGGCCGCCGAGATCGTCTACAATCGAGAGGCCACCGCCACCGAGGTGGAAGCCCTCCGGCGTGCGGCGCCCGAGGTCATGCGGGAGTTGGAGGCCTTGCCGCCGTGGCAGGCGTGGGCAGCGGATGGCGCCGACGGTCGGGTGGCGGTGCGGATCGAAAGCCAAGCCGTCTGTGGGGCCACCGGTTGGTGTCATGCCTATGTGCTGGCCAAGGGCAAGGTCGTATGGCGGGGGATGCTGGCCGAGCGGGCCGACTGGCCGCAGCATTGAGCATGGTGCCCATTCCGCGACGGTAGTCAGCCCGGCACGCCCAGCCGCCTAAGTTCAGCAAGAAGAGCCTCGTCCACCCCGTTCTCCCAGTCGCAAGCGTACCCGTCCGGCTTCAGGACGTAGAAGTTCCGCCCCCGGATGAGGCATCGCGCCGGGTCGCAGACGTGCTCGCCAGAAAGTCGGGCCGCGATATGGCTGCGTCCGGCCTCGCGCGCGGCACTGACGCGATGGATGCCGTCCGACGGCTCATAGATGCGGATATTGCCCAGACGCCAACTGACCAAGTGGACCGGCGGCGGCTTGCGCCCTTCGGCCAGCAATTGCCTGGCGCGCTGAAGGCGATCCGAGTTCCACGGTTCGGCCACGATGCGGTTAATCCGGACAGGGACCGTGCGCCCGATCCCTCGCCATTCTCCGCCGATCAAGCGCAGTGCGCGTAGTGTCAGGGGATTGGGGACCGTCATAGTCACGCCTCCGCCGCCAGGGGCACCGAGGTGACAACCACCCCAGGCCACCATTCCATGGCGTGTTTCACCAAGACGGCCATGGCATCCTCGGGCGAAGAGCCAGAAGCGACGGTCTCCCTCAGATCGCGCTCCCGGAACCGAGCATGCCAGATTGTCCACGTACCGGTGAAACGCCCTCGCTGGTCTCGATCTTGGCGCACCTCATAACGACCACGGTCGTGGCGCAGGATGCAGTCGGCAGCATCCCAGGTGGTATCGCACACCACCTCCTCGTCGCTGGCCTCGCTCGGATAGACGTAGATGGGCGCCATGGTCAGCCCTCAGTCCGCAGATTGCCGAGAGCAATTTGCTCGCGGATATAAGCCGCTTGCTCGCGTTGCCGCGCGGCGATGCGACGGCGGTATCTGCCCAGCGCCGCTTGACGTGTCAGGCTGTCGGGCGCAACGTAGCGGGCGCCAGGCACGCTATACTCGGCGCCGACATTGGCCCAGCCATCGATGCCGCGCAGGCGCAACACGCCGTCGCTGCCGCTGGAAATGTGGACCAGTCGGTAATCCTCGCCGTCGCCGCATTGGAGCACCGCAAGACCGGCCTCGTCCTCGCAGATTACCGTCAGCCGCTCAGAACGCTCGGCCTCCCAGCGGTCATGCGCCCAACGGATCATTTCATCTCTATCCATGGTCAGTCCTCCACGCTGCCATAGCGAGCGTTGAAGGCCGCCACGACCTCGCGCTCCTCGTCGTCGGTCAGGTCGCCGGGGCGGACCTTGAGCCACAGCGAGCGTTCGACCTCCCAACCGTCGGCAGTGATCCAGGTGGCGCGCCACCAATTAAGGGCCGGGTCGATGGAGTACCGGATGCCATCGCGCTGGAAAACTTCGGGGTAGGTCATGGCTCAGCCCTCCTCACCGACATGGGTCAAGTCCTGGCGCATGTTCGCCACGACTGCCTGCGCCTCGGCGCTGGTCATCGGCTGAAAGCGAGCGAGCATGCTTTGAATGATCTCGCCCGGCACCCCGTGCAGGTTCCGTTTCGCACACTCGTCGACATCCCAAGCCCAGGGGGTCGTCGGCTCGACCAATTCCACGTCGGCGCTGACGCGCGCCGCCAACCGGAA
This sequence comes from Stygiobacter sp., assembly GCA_006218045.1. Lineage (GTDB taxonomy): Bacteria > Pseudomonadota > Alphaproteobacteria > Rhodospirillales > Magnetospirillaceae > Magnetospirillum. The sequence continues at coordinate 177,597 of VBWB01000001.1, read as the reverse complement.
ATACTCCTCCATGTCGCGGTGGGTGATGTGGGTGTTATCAATCACGATGTAGCGACAGCCATCCTCAACCGCCGCGTAGATGCGGCGACGGGCATCTTCGTGCGCGGACCGCACTTGGCTTCTGTCGTGCCGGTACACTCCGTCCTCACCGACGAAGTAATCGTCGGCGGAGATCACCGCGCCGCAGTTTTCAGTCGCCAGCTTCGCAGCCAAGGTCGACTTCCCCGAACCGGCTAGCCCGCGCATCAGAACCATTCTGGCCTGCCAGAAGGAACATTCGCAGGGCACCATGCGTCCACAAGTTTCACAGAACATGGCTCAGCCCTCCCCAGCCTTGCAGTAATTGCGCGGTTCGTTGAGGTTCTCCAAAGCAGCTTTGCCCTCTTGATGCGCTTCCTCGCGGGTGCGGGCGACACCGTGCGCGCCGCCGTAGACGCCATGGGCGAACCATTCCCAGCGCCCCTCGTCGGTGTTCTCGACGTAATATTCGGACTCGCGTTCCGCGATGAGGTCGGCGGCAAGCTGCAACCCCATCCCGTGATCCTCTTCGAGGTGGACCGCGATCAGCGCCAACATCCGCAGGTATCCCTCGACGCCCCCGCGTTGCTTGGTGGCGCCAATCAAGGCGTCGCGGGCTTCGAGTTCGCGGTCAGTCCAGTTCCAGTCATAACTGCTCATCGCTCAGCCCTCCCCGCCAGTCTGCTGCTGCCGAACGATGTGGTAATGGGTCCAGCCCAGCAGCCACGATTCGAAGAGGTGGGGTTCTTGCTGCGCGCGATAGCAGGCCTCAGGGACCACGCGGGAGAGCGGATGGGGCGCCTCGCTCAGGGTTTCGCCGCCGAACTCAGCGCAGCGATAGCCCTGCATGTACATGGACTCGTCGATGTCCAGGGCGTCGATCTTGATGGTCGGGATCGCCGACAAAGCCACCGTCACCTGAGGCATCACGTAGTCGCGGTCATCTTCTTCAAAATCTTCGTGGGTCAGGTCTTGCGTATTCATTCTTGATCTCCTTGAATTTGGTTTCCGCTGGAAATGATCGCCTTCATGGCATCGACGGCTGCCCGGCGCGCCAGCGGCGATCGCGGCTTGACGCCCCGATAGGCCCACTGCTCGGCCGTGGACGGCCCGACGCCGATTCGCTCGGCGAGCCGGTGCAGTCGCTGCTTCAGGGGGAGGTCTTGGACGCCGATGGCGTCGGCCGCCGCGATGACGAGCGCTTGGAAATCGTCCGAGGCGCCCTTGCGGGAACGGCAAGGAACACAGGGATTGTGCGGGATCAGCCGCCCAGTCTTACCGGGAAGGTGCCGCTCATCGTGAATAGGGAGGGAGTTGCCCCGCCTGAGATCCCGCGCATTCCTAACCATGACCGCATCCCATCAGCCTTCGACGCGACACCAAATTGGAGCAGGTCGGTTTCAGCTATGGTCAGGTCGTTTGCTTGAAGATTAGGGCGTTTTCAGATCGAGTAGGTCGGGTGTCTGATGAGAGATGTAGCGTATTCACCACGCCACGTCAAGGACATTCGATAGTACCCACTGAATTACCGGCCTCGGCCGCAAGTCATGTCAACATTTTATCGAGACACGCGCAGCATAGCCTTTGGATTTCTCCGCAGATACTGACTACGAGCCATGAGCCATGGATATGGTTCATGTCGTTCATAGGAACCCCGTCCCAGCATGGTCGCGGAACCGGTCGGCCGCTTGCACGTAGCCCTTGAGGGTGTCCAATTTCTTGTGGCGCGAGACCTCCGCCATTTTCAGGACGTTGGCGCCCGCCAACGCGGCGCTGGTCAGAAAGCCCGACCGCAAGCTGTGGCCGCTGAAGTGGTCGGGATCGAGACCGGCGGCGCGGGCATAGTCCTTGACTAGCTAGGCGCGCCACGGAGTCGGTATCCAGCGCCTCGGGCGCAAGATGGCCGCCACGACGCAGGCACCTGAACACCGGCCCTTGGGTGATGCCGGACACCCGCAACCACTCCCGCAGGGCATCGACAGGTTGCAGTTGGCGCCCTTTGGAGATCGCCACCGCCTGGCCGGTGCCTTCCTGGTCGGTCTTCGACTTTGGGATCGTGACGGTGACACCTTCGGGCGTCCACGTCAGATGCTCGACACGGATGGCGACAAGTTCCGACCTGCGCAGCGCTCCGGCGAACCCGATCAGCAACAGGGCGCGGTCCCGGATGCCGGTCTTGCTCGTCGGGCAGTGCGAGACCATGGCGGCGACCATCGAATTCAACAGGGCCGCTTTCGGCTTGGACGACGGAGGGGCCGGGATGGTGTCGTCGATCTGAGCGGCGGCGATCCGGCGCCGGTAGCCCGCCAGGACGTCGCGGACCAGAGGATGGTCGGTGGGCACCGTGATGACCGGCGGCGCCCCGACGGTCTTCCCCGGCACGCTTGCGGGCACGGTGGGCGGCATCGACTTGAGCAAGATGCTCCTGGTGATAGGCCCGGATAGCGGCGATCTTGCGCACTACCGTGGAGTAGGCCCGCCCGGCGTTGTAGAGGTGCCCGATGTAAGCCGTGACGATCTCAGGTTCGGCGGGCAGCGGCACGGCGCCGTGGCCTTCGTATTCGACGCACCAGTTGGTAAACAGCCTCCAATCGCTGGCATAGAAGCGGTTTGTCGATGTCGCCCGGGCGCTTTGGGTCAGCACCTCGGCGGTCTCGACGGCCTGCTGCAGGATCTCGGGTAGAGGCCGTGCGATGTCGATGGCGGTGGACGAGGACACCGGCACCAGGTCGGTGCCTTCGGGCCAGGGAGCGTTCACATCGTCATCGAGCATGTCCACCCCCTCATGTCTCCAAATTGGTTGGTCTGAAACTCTCCGGGAGAAGGGCCGTTATCCCGGACAATCCCCCTCATCCCAAGGTAAGGCGGGCACGAGTCCGTCAGCCACCACCCACACGGGTGGGGCGAGGGCACTCGAAACCAATTTTCAAGAATTGCGGATCAGGCGCCGGAAGCCAGGAGGCATAAATTGACCCAGGAGCGGCTTCTGCGGGGCCAGGAAGGAAATCACCCCAGCCACCGTCAAAATGCGCCTCCTCGGCCATTTTAGACGTCGCCATATTGGGCCATGGCATCGGGATGATGACTGGGACGGGCATGAGCCATGGCTCATGGCGATTATCCCCTATTCCTTCATAGCCGCCATCGCAGCCTCAGCCTTGACGGCGCGCTCGATGACGGCTTGTAAGCTCTGCTGCGCCTGGGCGCGAGCCTGGCGTTCGGCCTCCAGGTCGGCGCGGACATCGCTCAGCGCCGCCTTCAGCTGAGCGATCTCGGCCATCTGGTGCTCGACCGTAGTTGTCGCAGCCGCCAGTTTGGCCTGCTGATCAGCATTGGCGGCCTGCAGGCGCCGAACCTCGGCGCGCTCGGTGGCCAGATCCGAGCGCAGGCGATCAGCATCAGATTGGACGGCGGCGGCCGTGGCCTCGGCGGCGATACGGGCCTTCTCGGCGGCGACCTGGCCCGCATGGGCGGCGGTCAACTGCTCAGCCAGATCGTCCACGCGGCGGTTGGCTTGGTCCCGTTCGGCCTCGACGGCGCGCAAGGCCTCGCTGACGCGAGCGCGCTCGAACTGCTCGGAGGCCAATTCGCCCTGAAGCTGGTCCGATTCCTCGCGCCAGCGGGAGATTTCCGCATCGGCCCGCTCGATGGCGGCGGCAGCGTCATTATCTCGTTGGGCGGCGGAGGCCAACTGGCGCTGGAGGCCTTCGATTTCGACCAGGCGACGAGCATCGGCGACGCCCTCGGCCGCAGCGTAAATCGTCGGCACCAAGCGGCCCAGCAAGTCCGCAACCTCGCCCTTGGAGGCGGTGATCGCCTCGGCTACCGGGTCGGGCACCTCGATGGGCGCCTCCTCCACCCTAGTGCTGGCCTGGTAGTCGCGCCAGACCTGCAGTAGCCGATCAGGCTTGCCCCGGCCGCCACACGCCATTCGCAGCGCCCAGCCATTCACTTGGCGCCCAACCGCCAGCAAACGCTGACCGGCGTCGACGATCTCCTCATCAGGAATTTCAGGCGGACGCATGCGCATTCTCCCGTTTATGTCTGTGGACGAAATTCGCTCGAACTAACAAACCAATCATAACTAACCAAACAAACTTATGTCAATGCAATTTTAGTCTTGCGACGTTATTCGCATTGCTCACCGCTGACGTATGGCGCATATTGTCGTGGACAGAAAAAGCAGGCCGCCCCATGACAGCCGACAACCACGATCCACTCCCCTTCCTCGACGGCGCTTACGCCGACGCTTTCGAGGCAATCGAGGACAAGGGCGCCGACACCCTTGAACGCCAGGCCCTGATGAGATGGCGGGCGGAGATCGTCGCCGCCCGCGAGGCCTTGAAGGGCATTCGCAGCGCCAAGAAGCGCCAGGAGGTGATCGAGGATTTCTTGGCGCGCCCCGGCGATGCGCTGGACCGTCGGATCCGCGAGGCCGCGCTACGGGAATATCAGGAAAGGCCCCAAGGCCGTGGTCGTCCGCCTAAGGGCTTGGCTCCACAGACGATCGGAACTAGGCGTGCCAGGCACACTCAGCGCGTCGAGGATGAACGCGAAGCTATCTTGTTCTTACTGCGTGAAGCGCTCGATCTGGTGCCCGAGGGCGACGCCAAGGCGTTGATGGAGCGGTCGACGACGGCCATACGCGGCATCCTGCGGGCCGAAAAGGGCCATCTGTTTAAGCGCTGGCTGCCCGAGCATGCCCTGGAGCATCTGACGACCAAGGTCAAGTAGCGGCCTGGCCAGCCGTTACGGCAGGAGCCATCGCTGAGGGCAGACGTCATTTGAAGGGCGGAATGGTGTATCCAGCCGCCATGGGGGCGCAATCCTGACCCGGCGAAGGGTTGCCGCCATCGCCTCGGCGAACGCCGGAGTTAGTAACGGTCGGCCGCTGGAATACCAGCCCCGCCGCTCCACTTCCCAAGAGCCGGTGCGCCGGGCGACGGCGGCAATGGTCTCCCGCTCAGCCGGGATCACGGCACCGGCAAGGATCTCATCGGCGGTCGGCCCAGCCGCCCGGAGCACTGGCCGCAGCCCTTCAACCGCTTGCCGCAATCGCATCAGGCGCCGGGAATCAATGGCGTCAACGGATCGTTTGGCCCGCTTCCGAGCAGCCATTTCGGCCGCGATCATGTCCGCGAAGGCGAGCACCCAGCCATCGTCGATTTCCCACTCAAGCTCCAGCGCGGCGCGCCGAGCAGCCGCTCGTCCTTCCATTTCCTTCTTCGTGGCTTCCGCGCCTGGCAGCCATTGCCACACCGTCCGACAGGCCTGGGCATCGGCCAAGGCGCGGTGGGCGGCGCCGCCACTCCAGTCGTGGCCAGCCTCTTTGGCGGCGACAGTCAGCTTGTGCCACTTGTAGCCGTCGTGCCACTCGCTCCACTGCCCGCGCCACTCGGCATGGCGACGCATGCAGCATTCCACAGAGGCCGCGACATCCTGCAGGCCGGGAAGGAATTGGATATCGAAGGCGGCGTTGTAGATGACCACGGTGCGCCCGCGCGCGAGGTCGAGCACGCGCGCCACCACTTCAGTGGCTGGAGGCGCGTCGGCCACCATGTCATCGCTGATGCGATGAATGGCGGTGGCTGACGACGGGATCGGGCGGCCGGGATTGACCAAAGTGTTGAGGAGCACGGCGCCTTCGTCATCGACGACCGCCACCTCGACCAAGGCCGCGCCATCCTCAAGGCGCAGGCCGGTCGTCTCCGTATCCAAATAGATAGCGGCCATGGCAGGTCACTCCTGGCCACCGCGCCGTCCAGCGCCAGGATCGCGGATCGGAGCATGCCCCAGTTCCTGCAGGCGCGCCGAGATGGCCTCGACCAGGAAGGCCTGGATGGAACTTTGCAGATCGCGTTTGGCGACGCGCCGGACGAGTTCGTGATCCTCGTAATAAAGACGGACTTGCAGGTGCGCGCAGGCATCGCCAGGTGCCTGGGTGGCTGCCTCGGTGCGACGCTCCTCTTGCTGCTCAGCCCGCTTGGCCATGAAGGCGGTAGGTGTAATGGGTTGCTTCGCCATTACGCAGCCTCCACCAACTGACGAGCGATCATGCCCCACAAACCAGTGATCTCCTCCGCCGCCTTGCCGCGCGGCTCGTATTCGACGACGCCGAGACCGGCGGCGGCTGCGTGCTGGAAGGCCATCCGCTGATGCAGTTGCCCCACCACCGGCAGACCGGCATCTGCCAAGGCAGCACCAACATCGGCCCCAACAGGGCTTTGGGGCACCACAGCGCTCAGGATGCTGCCGACTAGGCCGCAGCGGGACCGGCGGATCAACTGAGCGGTGTCGCTGACCGCCGCCAGGTCAAACGCAGACGGCCGCACCGGAACGATGGTCATATCGACGAGATCCAGCACAGTTGCCGTGAGCATGGAGTTGTGTGGCGGCGTGTCCAGGATGACCACGGCATCTTTGTGCTTAGCCAGCAAGCGGGCCAGCGTGGTGGCGTTGGCGACCTCCAAGGAGATGTTGGCGCCAATGCGATCATGCCGAACCGCATGCCAAGTCGAAGCGGATCCCTGCGGGTCGAGGTCGACCAAGACCACCGGGCGCTCCGCAGCCAGGGCGGAGACAGCCAGGTTGATAGCAGTCGTGGTCTTGCCCGCCCCGCCTTTTTGGACAACAAGCGCGATCGATACCATTGAGCACTCCCCAAGAGTTCATGAGTTCTGATTCATGATCATGGATAATGCTATCCGCTCCCGAGGCCGCTCTCATCACCAAAAACGGCCGATTCTTAAAGACTCACAAAGATTTGGAACGCTGACGACCGGCATTGGAAACCGGCTCCTGTACTTGCGCCAAGGCCGCATACCACTGCATCAGTTCCTTGCCGCGATGTGTGGCCATGGCGGCGATCATTTGCGGCACCGGACGAACCGGCACGGCCCGCCAATCGCCCTCCATCATCAGGCGCACGACCTGGATGTTTTCGGCACACCACTCGACTTCCTCGGACGTCAGCGCCGCCATTGACAACATTCCCTGCGGCGCCCTTGCGCGCCCTCAAACCTGAGGATAATGTACACACATTATCACCCGACCGTCAACAGGTAATGTGTGTACATTATGGGCAAGCCACCGCGCGGAACTGCACCACGAATTAGGAAAGATGTGAGGCTCGACCCTGACCTGCTGGCGGAGATCGAAGCGATCGTCGCCGCCGATCCGACGGTGACCCTAACGGCCATCCTGGAAGATGGCGCTCGCCTGTGGCTGACACGCTACCGGCGTCAGAAAGCCAAAGAGAAGATAGACACCTGAACAAGCGGGCGCCCAACTTCGCTGACCAGGACGATTAGGCGCCCTTCTTCGGCCTGGCCGTGCCGGGGTCGCGGATTGGTTCGTGGCCGAGTTCCTGCAGTTTGGCCGAGATAGCCTCAATCAGGAAGGCCTGCGCGCTCATCTTGAGGTCTAGTTTGAGCACCCGTTTGAGCCGCTCATAGTCCCCATAATGCAGGCGTACCTGCAGGTGCATGTAGGACTCGTCGGCCATTTGCGCCCCAATCACGAAACATGAATCACGACTGCAACCTATCCCCACCCTCTCAGGCGGTCAACGCCCAGGCCGAATTTACGCTTGTTGATCATGATTCATGAATCATGTTGACGAGGGACGCTAACGGCGATATATTTTGGCTCATCGCAATCATACGGCGAGGCAATTATGGCCCACTTCTTCCATATCGATGTTGAATCCGACGACCTTCTGCTGCTCAGTTCGGCCTTCATGTACGCGAGCGCCTGCCTCGACGAGAATCTCTCGCCCGAGGAGATCGAGGACAAGTTGGCGAAGGAATATGGGGAGGCCTGCGTAGAGGTCGTGGACCCCCAGCACCTGCGCATCTCCGTGACCAGTGACCGCCCCCGTTACCTGCATTAAGCTCGCCCGCGCATGGCGGCGGGGTCGGAAGGCCCCGCACATTGCTGTCACCGGCCTATGAACAACACGACGATACCGCCGATGTTGAGCGCGTTGAGGGGAATCGTGCATTGAGCAAGCAGTTGGTCACCCGGCAGATGGTCGAAGATCGTATCGGCACCTGCCCCAATTGCTGGGGGCAGTTCAAGGTCCGCGACGACAACCAGGATGGTGTGTGGGAACTTGTTCTGCATGGTTACGAACGGCCTGGCCACGGCCATGTCGTCGGCCGGTGCCCTGGAACAGATGAACAGCCGATGGAGCACTCCCCGGATGGCCTTCAGCGCGCTGTCGCCACCTTGCGCAAGGATCTTACCGAGGCAGACGACGGCAGCGAACGGCATCAGGCGCTGGACGTCCGACTCCGATTCGCTGAGGCCGAACTCGCCAACTGGCGTCGGACACCCATCCCGGGCATCGACGTCGATCCTGTACCGTTCAGACCCCGGCGCCCGCCGACGCACGAGGAACTGGCGGAGAGGCTTCGACGCGGCCTGCGGCTGCGCGACAATCTGGAGCGCGCCAGGCTCGACGAAATCCGCCAAGCGAATGCGGCGAGGCCCCCACGCCTTTCCTTGACCGTCACCGTGCCTGATCCCTGGCAGGGCGCGCTGGAAGCCGAAAGGGCTGCCGTCAAGGCGCTGAGGGTGAAAGGGATCAATGGCATCCGCCCCGAAGATATCCCTCAATATCGCAAATACGTGGAGGCCTCGCTGCCATTACAGGTGGCCGAGACGGAACTGGCGGCCAATCGGGACAGATACCGACTTGCGCTGGGCCGGATTGTTGCAGCGTGGGCCAAGACGCATGGTTTCGATATCAGGCGCCCCGACGCGGATCATCGGAGGGACGCATTCTTGGCTACGGCCCAATGGCGCTCGACCACCTGGGCGGTTCTGGAGGCCGTTGGACAACAGATGGAAGGCATCGGCACTCGTCAGACCCAGTTGGCCACTGTTGTCTGGACTGTCGCCGCCGATGACTTGGACGCGCTGGCCGAAAAGATGGGCGTTCCGGCGATTGCCCCCGCCAAGGTGCCGTCGGCGATCAAGCCTGACCGGTTGCCGCCATTCCCGACATGGGACAGCCTTGGCAATTGGGACGGGGTGAATGCTCCCGACATGTACCATGCCCTTCAACGCTTCCTGGCACAGCCATCCGAAGTTGACTGGCTATGGCGAGTGCCGCCTCATCTGCAGCCGTTCGCGCATTGGGAAGAACCGAGCAGGCCAGTCGCTTGCGATGTGAATGGCAATGCCGTCCGCTTCCAGGACTACCTCCGCGATGACCGGAGTTGGGATCTGACGCCTTTCGACAAATTGTGCGATTACACGGCAACGGCTGAGGGATTAGGCCTGACGCAAGCTAACCTAGACGCGCTGGACAAGGCCGGAGTGACGGCGATATCGGCAGAGGCCATGGCCTTCATACCTCAGGTCGCCACCAACAAGTACGGCGACCGGCGGTGGTACGTCGGCCACACGATCGAGCCGATTTCTAAAATCCTCGGATGATCGATGCAGGCGCCCAGCGACACTGGGGGAAAGTCGCACCTCTCCCCCAGTCGCCTTGATGGTCACAGCAACCCGAGACCACGCCCGAACATGCTGGTGATGGTGTCGGCATCCTCGGCCTTCAGCATCTTGCCGAAGGCGTCGGTGGTCTTGGGTCCGATCCAGTTGTCCACTTTCAGCGGTTCCCAGTCGTCATGGTGCTTGGGGCCGATGTCGTTGAGCGTCTCCTGCAACACGCCGCCCTCGACCTTCGGCGCCTTGGCGTTGGCCGGATCACGGAACAGCGGCCCGAAGACGGCATGGGTCTTGTCCTCCAGTCCCTCGGGGTTACCGTTGCGCTGGGCGTTGCGGGCGAAGGTGTTGAAGCGGCCCAGGGCGAAGGCCTCCTCGACCTTGGGGGCGCCGAGGCGCGCGGCAACCTGCTTCAGGGCGAAGTCGGTCTGCGGGCCGTATTTGCCGTCCTCGTCCACCGGCCCCAGCGTGGTGTAGGGGGCGTAGGCGGGCGAGCGTTGCGGCAGTGGATTGGCCTGATTGAGGATGTTCAGGCCGCGCTGAAGGCCCTTCACCGCATCGTCGAAGCCGTCCTGGGCACCGGCATCGGCCACCTTCTGCCCGATGCGACCGGTCGCCTGCCACAGATCCTCGCCCTGGGGCGTCGTGTGAGGCGACGGTTGCTCGGCGATGGGCCGGATCGGCGTTGGCTCGATCGGCTTGCCGCCATCGTCGGCTTGCGGCCCGTCGCCGTAGACGTTGACGTGCCAATCCTGGACTTTCTCGTAAAGATGCGACTTCAGCGGGTCGCCCGAGCGCCACCCGCGAAAGCCGCTCTGGGCGGTGTCGATCATGTCCTTCATCTCGGACTCGGTGAGCGTCTCCACCGGCTTCAGCACGGCTGCTTGCCCGGCATCGGCAATCGGCGCCGACGCCATTTGCACCAGCGAGGCGGCACGGGGATCGGCGGGCGCTTCGGACCCTTTTTGTTCCTTCTGCGATTCCGGTTCAGCAGGCCGATCCGCAGCCTTCGCCTCGCCGTCCGTGGTGGCAGGGGCTTCTTGGCCGCCCATTTGCGGCCGAGGCTCGGGACGCAGGGTAGAGAGGTCAGCCGCTGGCGTCGCCTGCGCATCCTTGCCGCCGTGCTCGATGACGGTCCCCTTGCCCTTTTCCGGCCCCGAGCTTTCATACTCCCGGATCGCGCCCATAAATTTCTCATACTCTTCGGGGGACAGATCATCGACCTTCTTCGAGATGTCGACCCCCGATTTTTGCTTAATAAACTCAAGATAGGCCTTTGTGTCGTTCTCGGACGATGGCGCGTAAAGGTTCATTGCCTCCGAGATCGTCTTCCCTTTGTACTTTCCGTCCACCTTCATCAGCTTGGTTTTGGCTCCGAGGCCATCGTCCCGCGACGGGAAGACGGCAAAGGTGCCATCCGACCCGATAGCCCCCAGCTTGTCCTTGAAGAATTCCTGGTTCCTCTTGCCGTCCCACTTGATATTGCCAGGATTGTTGTTGCGCCAGGCCACCTCGCCGTCGACGTGAGTTTTTGTTTTGTTCCCGCCCTCATCATAGTATTCGACCACGCGCTTGCCGTTTTCCCGCTTGGTCTTCACGCTCTTGCTGCCCATTTTCATCTCCTGTCGTCATTCGATTCTGGGTTCGAAACGCCAAACTCACCATGGAAAGCCTCATTGGCACCGCAATAAGCCTTCTTGGATGTCACCTCGCCGACCAAACGAAAGGCAACGCCGACAAAATTCTGGCTTTCTTCGACCCCGGCATCCTTGGCTCTCTGCCACTTGAATACTCGGAAGGTGAAGGGCCGCTCGTCTGAAAACCCCTCGCCTCCTTCGCGCTCGGCAATGATGGCCAAGGTCTCGGCCCTGGCCCCCTTGCCATGGGTAAAGAGGCGGACATCCCGCAGGATGCAATCGGCCCCCTCGTGGGTGACGATACTCTCAACCCCGTGCGGGTGACCGGGCCTCCCATCGATGAAGGGAACCAAGTGCCAATCCGGCCCCTCGTAGCGGAAGGGGTCGTTGGGACCCAGGCGGCGATGCACGCTGTAGACAGAGGCGCTGTGGGGGCCGTTGATCTCCCAACGGGATTTCACCACCAGATCCTTGCGTCCGTCGCCGTCCAGGTCGACCAAGTTCGGTCCATGGACCAAGGGCACCAAGTCCTGGGGATCGAGGCGCGGCAGTTGGTCGGCAAGGGCCGGTTGGCCCGACATGAATACGGCCAACGCGGCGGCAACACCCCACCTAGCCCCTTGGCAAACGATACGACGCCCCATTTTCGCCACCATCAGAACGTACCATTAGGCGCGAACAATATAGGAACACAATCCGCTCGTCAAGATGGTGGCTGGCGCTTTCCAACATCCGCAGCGGTATGTATAAGTGCGCGGAGAGTGGGCGCAGTTTGAACCAGCGTGTCAAACCGTCACCTCTGGCAAATCTCCTTGAGAAACAAAAAAAGGCCGCCCAAAGGCGGCCTATGCTCAACATGAGCTAACGAATAATTCTCTATTCAATTTTCTTCATGGCCAGAACCCCATCCTCAACCCGCACGAAAGCTGGGTTCTCATCAGCGCGGAAACAGGTCTGCCCCTCCTTGAAACGAACGTGGGCGGTGTACTTGTGGATTGCGGTCACCTTTTCCCCACTGAAGAACACCACGCCCCAGGCCCCATCGTCCTGGAAGGAATCGCAGATATCTCTGCTCAGGTCGCCGGGGCCGCCGCAATATGGCGTGGCGACGCACACCCGATCCCACCCACTTTCGAGTTCCGCCGCCTTCACCTGTCCGGTCGACACAACCTTTTCGTAGAGGGCGCGAACCGCCATCCGCTGCTGGATGACCGGGCCGAACAAGGCTGCGGCAGCAATGCCCGCCAACACCAAGATCGCAATAACCGTCCAGCGCACCAGTCGACTGCCCTTGCGACGTCGCCTTGCTGTTCCCGAGAGAAATTGGCCCATTCGTGCGCCTTCAATGTCCGGCATGTGCGAGATCCTAGGACACGCTAGGCGCGCCTGTGGCGATGATGTCCACAAAATAGTTCCTTTTTTGTTCCACGTCAAGATCGTCAGTCGCGCCCACGTCCACCCACACCATAGCCTGCGCGAGCGGCAGCCGTCATCGCACCCAGGGTAACGGCATCCTCGGGCACCGAAACGGAGGCGCCGCCCTTCCCGGGCATCCTCGCCCATGCCCGGTAAACCCGAGCCTTGAACGCGATATCGTGGTCGCCGCGCACTCGGATGATGACCTCCTCCAGCTGACTGGCCTGTGCGAAATCGCCCACTCTCCGGCACCGCTCAGCCATCCGTTCCAGTCGGGGGACGACGGCACCGACGCGCAGAGCATCCCGCAATTGCAGGAGCAGGCTTTCGTTCCTGATCAAGGCCACCTTCAGGCGTGCTGCGTCGACGAGACGCCTGATGCGGTCCCGGCGAGTTTGGTCAGCATGGACTCGATGCGGATCTGGCGCGCCTCCATCTGCTGCAGGCGCGCGTCGATTGCTCCAACGGTCTCCAGCAAGATCTCGATCAGGCTCGGTCCCTGGCCGGAAGGTGTCTCGTCCGCCAGCAGTTGCAGGATCGCCAACGCCGTGTCCCTGGTCTCGAATACCGGCTCCGCCAACGGATGCTGAATCGGTTGCACCGGTATCAGCTGGTTCGGCCTCTTGCCCATGTCCTCCACCCAGTCGTCGTCCAAATCCTCGATCTCGACCGGCACCTCGATGTCGCTGTTCATTGGTCTCCTCCATTGTTCGTTCTGGTGGCTGGTCGAGAACGGGCGCCAGCCACTCCCTCAAATCGATCTCATCGACCTGCAACTTGCGCGACACCGCCACCGGCAAGCCGTCGCGGCCGATGGCCAGGATGCGGCGATCACCCAGCGTGATGGTAACGCCCAAATCGGCGCACAGGTCGACGAAACGCCCCGGCCCGGAGGCCTGCTGGCGCGCCAGGCGCAAGGCATCGACCATGGCGAATGGATCGCGGCCCTCGGCCAGGGCGGCCTGGCGCTCGCGGTCGCTGACGACCTGGGCGCTGGAACCACTGTCGAGCAGCCCGGCTTCCTCCATGGCATCGGCGATCTCGGCCTTGCCGTTGACTCGAAGCCAGTCGGCCACGGCCCGATTGATGTGGAGCGGCGCGCCGGTCATCGGGTGACCGAACTCGAACTCCAATTGACGCGCCACGCGGCAATTGATGACGCGGTGCCGGTACGGGTCGATTTTGGTGAGATCGCCTCGGACTGTTGGCAAGAAGCCATGTTCATGGTCCGGCCGGTGGTCGTCCTGCGCGGCACCAGCACGGTGGTCCTTGATGTGGCGGACACGCGCGAACGGGTGGGCATAGTGTTGACCGGTAAACACTTTGGGCGCCGTCTTGTCGGCCTGACAGGCGTCGCGCAAGACCTCCCACGCCCGCTCCCATTGCTCATCGGTAAGCTCGTATCCTGGTGCCGGAGCAATCATCAGATGCCAGACAGCCCCCTTATCGTAACCGGCGGCCTTGGCCAGAGAGGCGGCGTCCTGCAACAGGGCGCGGACTTCATCTGGTTCCGGCTCGCCGCCGGTACACGCCATCACCTCGATGCGCTCGTTCGCCTCGCCGTCGAGGACGTGCGCCGCGACCTCGGCAAGGTCCCGTTCATCCCGGCCACGGCGCGTCGACTTGATGATCATTCGCCCGGCGCCTCCAGCGCTTCGCGCAAACGGCCGCGCAGGTCCTGCAGGTCTCCCGATGCCGCCCTGATCTGGGGCAGCAGGCGCTCGATCTCGGCGTAGGAATCGAACTCACGGCCAATCTTGGTCTTGATGGCGGCCTGCACCATGGCGCCACCGAGTTCGCCAACGGCGGAGCGCAGGGCCGCCACCTCCACCAGCAAGGCCGCCAGATGCTGCTGCTCGGGCGAAGGCCGCTTCTGCCTAAGGCGGCGCGGCCGGGTGATCGTTACCTCCGACATCGGCGCGTCCACCGCTTCGGCGGCTCGCAGGCGAAGCCACCCAGGGATCGTCAGCCCGGCGGCACGCGCGGCCTTGTCGATGCGGTCGGCCAGCTTGCCGTCAAGGCGCACCAGCGCCTGCTCGGGCATCCGTCGTTTTTCGCTGCGCTTCGTCGACGACATCCCACTTCCCCCTCGGCCGAACAGTAATTGGATTGATGTGTCAAAACGCATGAAGCGAAGAAAAGCATCAATGTCGCTTGATATCCATCATTCACCCGGTAATCTGATATCCGTCTATGTCGTGGCGGATATCAGCATTGGCTGGCTGCCTCAGCAATCTATCCATCACAACATTACGGCCGCCGTCGCATCACACAACATTGTTTTCTGCAAACGACTGTTCGAACCCACTTCTGTCAGAACAGCCTCTTTTCGAGACTGTTGTGCTTCCAGGCGTACCAGAGGTTCGCCAGCGAGACCGCCAGAGCAATTCCTGCCACGATCGACCAGAACCCAGGACCACCATCGGCTCCATTGACGATGACCAGGACGAAAGTGACCGTCCCAGCCGCCGTCAGTCCCAGCCCAATCCCGGTCGTGATCCTCCACGCCCTCATATCGCCCCACCTCTTGTCGAAGAGGGCGAACCGGCGCGTCATGCCGCCAAGGAACATGAGCAGCAGGTCCAATAGCCACGCGTCGGCCTTGTAGAGGGTGGGCAAGAAGTCGAGTGGCGTCATGAGCAGCAATCCTTCATTCAATAGAACGAGACGCCACCCAGCACTCTGATGTCAGCGCCCATGCAGACCAGGATAAACAATGCGGATTTCAGGCAGATTTAAGGTGCCCTACAGAACAAACATGGCGCTGTCGACTACGCAAAATCCTCCAATTTGAGAATTTTGCGGATTATCCATCGGCCACATATTGTCGAGCAAAGTAATATTGCAGAATATGGAGCACTTTTGCTTGACATTTGATCGAGGGCGCGCAAGCTCATAAACAAACTGCCCAGGTGCCGCCGGAACCCGACAGGGATCCGGTCCGGGACTAAAGGAGAGGGAAAATGGTGGACGCCGTTCGCGTTGCGATGATCATGAACCAGAACGATCTGGAAGACGAAAACGCCAAGCTGCGCAAACAACTGGCCGAGGCGCTGGTCACCATCAATGGCAACATTGCCGCCATCGACGGCTTGACTGCCCAGGTGAACGCTCTCAAGCAGGCCCACCCCAACAGCCCGCTGCTGGCGGCGTCGGGGCAGATATGGCAGCGTGGCCAGAACAAGGGCCAGCAGAAGACCAAACTCCGCCTCATATTCGAGGCCGCGCACGATGCGGCATTGAGGAAGTTAGGGGTCTCTAACCCCGAACAGATACGCGGCAACTAATCGCGCGCGGCCAGAAAAGCCAAAGAAGCCCGGTGGGATCTCTCTCCCCCACCGGGCTTTTTCTTTAACCGCCGATCTCTTCATTCTGCCCAGGCTTGGCTTTTGGGCCTTCACCTCCACCATCTCCCCGTGGCGTCCGCCGCTGGCCGAGACCGGCGAGATTGTTCTCGACGCGGTGGGAGATCTGACCGGCGATGAGGGTGGTGCTCTTGGCCGAATCGTTGTCCTCGCCCAGCCCTTCGCCATTGGCGCCCCACCACCGGCTGATGCGGTCGGGCAGCTGGGTGATCAGTGCGAAGCTGCGGACTGCGATCTGGTAGTTAAGGTAACTGGCGAGCACGACCATGACGATGGTGCCGAGGATGCCTACGGCATGGCCATCCCCAGCGGCCTGGGCGGCCGGGATGAAGGTCTTGCTGAGGAACCAGGTCATGACGCCGAACAGGCCCATGCTCATGGCGTATCCGAAGACGGTCATCGGCTGGCGCATGAAGACGTTGAACATCACCTGGTAGCCCGGCGACTTGTCGTTCCTAGCATCTGATGACATTTCGAGGCGCCGAGGCCCGCGGATTCCCGATTTATAGGTAAGCCATCCGCTGACACCCCACTAGGCAAGTGATGACACTGGCCGAACGCGCGAAGCCATAAGCTGTCACCAGATGGCCCCGTCGGGACAGTTCACGCGACGCCGATGAGGCCCGTGCAATCTCGTCGAACCAGCCGTCAAGCGGGGTCGCAGACATCAGGCAAATAGATGGGATGAGTTACAGAGAGCGGACGAAATCCGCGAAGGGTTCGGCGCGGCCAGAGCCGTCGACCCGGACCGCGAGGTAGCGAATCTGCACGCGGTCTCGGCCAGCCATCTGGCGGTCCAATTCGGCGCGCACCTGCTCCCACGGCACCAAGACGTAAATGGCCTCACCAATGAAGCCCAAGGCCACCCAGGCATTCCGGTAACGGTCCAGCTGGGACCAATTGGCGGAGCAGGTGGGAAAGAAGAACTGCCCGGTCTTGCTCGACCGCCGGGCGACCGTCACCTGGATGATGGTCTCGGTGGTCTCGTCAACATAGGAGTTCCACCGCTTCACGGCGGCGATTCCCAGTTCGACGGCAGCCGCTTGGCCAATCTCGCCAGCCAGCGCCGTCGCACGGCGCTTCATTTCTGCCTGGGTTTCATCAAGCGGAGCGCCGACCTTCCCTTCCCGCTTTGCCACCTCGATGTCGTGTCGGCGAAAAAGGCAGCGGCGACAGCCGTCCACCATCGGCCCGGATACGGGCTGGACGCCGTGGAAAACAAGTTGCCGGAGACGGACGGTCCCTCCGGCGCCGTCCTTGTGGCCGCCAACCACGTACCCGGCATGAAACGCATCCAGAGCCTCCCGGGAAATCCGCCTCCCCTTGGCCAAGCGGCCGCTGCCCTTTTCAGCCCGGATAAAGCCGCGGTCGACCCAGAGCGTGGCAACGGCCTCGTGAACCCTCAGCTCCCTGCTTACCTCGATGATCGAGAGCCCTCGCTCCGGCCCGCCGAACATGCGGGCCATCGAGATCTTCGGAAACAACAGCCGCTCGACGCCCCGAGCGTTCTCGTCGATGCCCACCGGGACCAAGGAACCATCCAGGACGGCTTGGAGCAGTTGATGGATTTGCAGCCCCTGCTGGGCCAACCGTTTCACATTGATCAGGCGCCCCGATGGCCGTGCCTCTGGCCGGACCCTCGCCTCAAGCGAGGCCAGCAACGCCTCGAGGTCGGCCTGCCGGTATTCGCGCCGAACGAACAGGCGTTCCTCAGCGGGAATGAGGGGCAGAACCCCCGCAGCCTCGGCCGCCATGAACTGCTTCCTGGCCAGGTTCAGGAAGCTCGCCGCCCGAGCCTTGCTCAACATGCCGACGCCATTGGCCACAGCCTTGAGCTTGTCGGCATAGATCTGCACCGGCGCGCCCGTGCCCGTCGGCGGGATGGCGAAGAGGTTGAAGCGGTGAGCGATAGTGCGCGTCCGGTGACGGCTGGTTCGCAAGATGGCGGCGGCTTCGTTGAGCGTGACGAATTCGGGCTCGGGGCTGATGCCCGTCCGCCGCTCCAGAATGTCTGTCACTCGGGTGGTCAGATAAGGACGTTGGGCAACATGGTCGGCAAAGACGTCGGCCAGCAGTGGCCCATATACCTCGTCCGCGGACGACCGAATGAACCTCGGCAATAGGGTTCCGAACTCCTTGGTGATGCCGAAGCGCCCCTGCCGCGTCTGCGCATGGGCACGCTGGGCATCAAGGAAGGTGTCGAAACCGTCGGGCCAGCGATCCAGAACCGCCCAGCCATCGGTGAGCACCTGTGAGACCCGGTCGGGATGGAGGGCGCCGAAGTAGTGGGGCCGCTGCAAGCGAAGCGGATGCTGGGCCAGCAGACCCAGGTAGTAGGCCAGCTTCAACTGGTCGCCAAAGGCAAGGCTGAATGGCCCATCCTCCAGCGGTGGCGCCGACATCTGCTCGACCAGCCGGAGTACGCCACGCATCTGCTCGGCAGGCACGGGAACAGCTTCCACCGCGGTCAGGTCGGCCCGACACGAACGATGATGACAGTGGTGGACGGCCTCAGTGAAGACCCAGCCCAGAGCGTGCCCGGCGGGACAGCGGTTGGTCAGCATCACGCCGTGGACGGGACAGGCTGTGACCACACTGATGTCCCACAGAGCACGGTGGTATGGCGCTTCCCGCAGGCACAAGGGGCAGTAACGACGCTGGCGCACCTGGACGAAATCCTCGTGCAGCCGGTGGCCGAGCACCTTGAGGACGGTGCTGTCCTCGGTGCCATAGGCGATCAGGTCGAATTGCGCGGGCGTCAGGACCAACAGGTTCCGCATGGCCGCAGCCAATTCCGGCTTCAGAGGAGTGGTGACCAGGGTACCGAGGTTGTTGGTGGGAGGCCGAAGGCGCTGCAGGATGCGCACCGGGTCATGGAAGCGATACTGGGCAGCGTTGCGCACCACTAGGCTGGCCAGGCTTTCGCCGGGTTCCAGCCGCAAAGGATTGGGCAGCTGATAGGTCATCACACGGCCTTCTTCCCGGGCTTAGCCTTAGGCTTTTCCTTGACCTCGGCAGGCGCTTCCTCCTCGGCATGCATGGACGCAGAGGGCAAAGGTGCCGGGTTGGTGAGGCGGAAGGGATTGGGCAGATTGCGCGCGACGCCGATGCGCAAGGCATCCACGGTGTCAGCGAAAATGTCGTGTGTCAGGCAGGGACGGCTCTGGTCGCGAGCAAGCATGCGCGCCACCTTGATAAGCCGGGTGCACTGGCCCAGCAATCCGCGGCCGAAGTTGTAGATGCGCAGCGCGGTCGCGACCTCGTGCAGCCCGGACTGTTCCGGCATGCCGAGATTGGCGTCGATGGCCTGCATGATCTCCCGGAATTCTTTGCGATCCTCCTGGTTACCCCAATCGTAGGGCGTGACGTAGACCACCCCTAAGGTCCGGCCATCCGCATAATCGTTGTGTTCGAATATGCGTTCTGCGCTGGTCTCGCCGAGGAAAGCCATGGGGCAAGCGCGCCGGTTCAGGAGGTCGGTGAACCAAGTGGCGACATCCCGTTTCACCTTGCGGGTATCGGTATCGACGAGCCGATGGACCTCGTCGAGCATGATGAGCTCGACCGAGTGTCGGCGGATGGCGTCCTCCGCGCGGTTGCACTTTTCGGCCAGTGTCCCGTAGTCGGGATTTGGGTCGCCAAGTTGGGCGAGGACGTCCGTGCTGACGCTCTTGGGCGAGCAGCCAGAAGTGACTTCGACATAGACAATGGGCGGCACGGCGGTCGCAGGCCGCCCCTTTTCGCAGATCGCCTTGAAATGCTTGGCTATGCGGGTCTTACCGGTGCGCGGTGGCCCGAGGATGCCTGCGGCGAGGCAATAATCCTTTTCGTAACCGTCCGGGCCCTTGAGCCAGGTCAGCCGCTGGATGGCCGTCTTGACCCGCCGCGTTTCCACGAAAATTTTGGAGATGGCATCCTCGGGCAGATCCATGCTCCCCTCCTAGTCGTCGCCGATGTGGACGGTCAGATTACCGTCGAGGGGTGCGCCGTCCGCGTCTGCGGGAGCGGCAATACCGAAACCGTCAGCGGCGGCAGGCTCCTCGGCATTGGGGATGGTTTCCCCCTGGTCGATGAAGTCGGCAAAGGATTGGCCGCTGGCCTCGACGTCGACGACGGGTGCCTGCTGGGTCTGTTCAAAACGGCGGTTGATGGCGTCACGATACTTCGCGGCCTTCACCCGGTTGGCCTTGCCGCTGGCGCCAGACTTGGCCTTCATGGCGTTGTCGAGATAGGTGTACGCCTGAATGAGGTCGTCGCCGATTTCCTCGTTGTCCCGCATCAGCGCCCTGGCGAGCTTGTGCATTTCCAAGGTGCGGCCCTCCACCAGGTGCCGCTGGGCCTTGAGAATGGGGGCGTCCCGCCATTTGCCGTCCTCAGGGTCCATCCAACGAATTCGGGTCAAATCGTCCCAGATGGGCGCAATCTTCACCGTGCGGGGCCGGTCCGCCCGCGAGCGGAACAGCGCCAGTTCCGGATTGTTGTAGAACAACCCTTCATACTGAATGCCTTGGCGCTGGGGCACCCGCTCGTCGATCAACGTCAGCACCTCCTCCAGGCGGGCTGGATTGGGCGGCGGCAGCATCCCATGCTTGGCAACGCTCCGATTCCACAGGTTCAGCGGAGTGTCGCCGAGCGTGCGGTGGGAAGTGCGGTGATAAACCTCGGTGATCCATTGCAAGATGTGGAAGCGCAACTCATCCAGGGAACAGACGGCCACGCTCTCCGGCGGAATTTCGGCATTACGTTCAAACACATTGCTAAACGTCGTCCCCGGCACCCGCTGGAAGACATTCCGGGTCAGGGTGCGGAAGAAGCGTTCGATGCGTCCCTTGTACCAGGGCTTTAAAATGGGGCTGTGCTGGACGTCGATGCCGAGTTGCAGGCAGATCTCGCGGAAGCTCCGCGACTTGAATTCGCGCCCCTGGTCGGTGACGAGCAGCCGAGGAGGGCCGAAGCATGGCCATGACACCGTGAGCGTCGGGTTCTTGGCCATCAGTTCGTCCTTGGGCGCGATGGCATTGCGCAGGGCCTGAATAACTGGGTACAGGCCGGGAGCCTCGAAGCTGACAAAAAAGCCGACGACTACACGAGAATGCCGGTCGAGGATAACAGTCACCCAGGGCCGATAGACGACCAGGCCGAGAATCTCGTCGGTGACGACCGTGTCGATGCGGGTGTGGTCGATTTCCCAGGCTTCGTTGTGCTGTTCGGCCACGGGACCGGAACCGACCGCACGCCACTTGTGATGAGCGGCCCGCTTGCCCAGGCGACAGAAGTCCTTGGTGTAGCTGTCGAGCCGGTCGATTTCCCGGTAGACCGCGTCCAGGCTCGGGACCTTCAGCCGCGCATCCATGGGAAGCGGGGCGTTGTATTCCCGGAAGGCTTTCTTGACGTGCTTGTGGACGGAGATGCCGGAGGGCCTAGTGTCGACCAGGTAATATTCATCAACGATCCCGGACAGAATCTCGCGAGCCTTGGGATGCAGCTTGTCGGTGGTGTTGCCCATGTTCTCATACTGGGGGATGAGGGCGTTGATGTTCCGACCGGACATCACCCACCACCTGATCCACCGCAGGACGGTCCGCGCGTTGGGGCACTTTTCCTCCAGCTCGGCAGCGACACTCACCGTGATCGGGTAGATGCGCTTGGCCGTGCGGGCTACCTCACCGGCTTTTTCCCAGGCCAAGCAGTACGCATAGCGACGCATGGCCTCGTCGGCGTCTTTCTCACTGCACGTCTGCAGCGTAATCCGCGGCAACTTCCGCGGCTCGGCCTCCAACTCCTCAACCTCGGCCTCGGTCAGCAATTCCAGGCGACGCACCGTTTGGAATTCAATGAACTCCGCATCGGTCAAGGTCTCCGGAATGCCGTCATCGCCCATGAAGATCATGGACCGGTGCTTGTCCCGACCTCGCCCCATCAGCTTCATCAGCTTGCCGTCGAACAGGATGGCCTGCTTATGGGGCAGTTGGAGGTGAAAGTTCATCATGCTCATGGCTGCTCTCCTTCTCCTACGATGAGTACGTAACGGACGACCAGCCTCCATCCAGGGGCGGCCGACCGGGATGTACGAACACCACGACACGCGGCTGGACGAGCAGGCCGCTTGCGGTGTCGATGACCGAACAGGGCAGCTCGTCGACGCCCGCCGGGCGCGGCCAGCAGCCGATGGCAAGGGCGGCCTGACGATCTGGAACCATGTGGACCAGACGGTCGGCGTCGATGATCAGGACGAGTTCGGGAATGGTTGGCATGAGCTATCCCTTCCTTGCCCGCAGCCGGACCGGCATGTCGTCCGGCTGCGCGGCACCAAGGTTGAGTGTCAGGGCTCCGCGCAGGGCCATCGCGTAGATGGCCGGGCGGGCCGGGTCGAGATGAGGCAAGGCCGCAGCCAGCGAGCCGACAGTGTGGGCGCGCCCCAGCGAAAGGGCCTCCCGCACATGCAATTCGGCCTCTGGGGTTACGTCGAAATGGCGGTGCGCCAGGATGTGTTCGGTATTGCCGAGGCGAGGCTGTAACCGGATTTCGCTTTCCAACACCGTGCGGAAAACGACGCCTCTCTGCCAGTACGCCTGGGTCAGCGCAGCGGCCAGCCGCATATAGGCCGGTCTACTGGCCATGGCATCGGTGACCGGCTCGAGGATGGCAACGCCCCTCCCATAGCGGACACGCAACTTCGCCAGCCAATCACGACGAGTACCATCTAGCATGACAGCCACGCGCTCGGGCCAGACCTCGATGCTCGAAATGCTGGCGTCAACCTCCAGCAGCTTGAGCAGGCCGAAGGTGAGCGGATCGCCCCACGGTAGGTAAGCGCCAGCCTTGATGCTGGCGAATGTGCCGTGGACACGACGGCTGAGACCGTCGCAGATCGCCCGCCACTCGGTGTCGTCGATGGCACGCGCAGAGGACAATACTCCTCCGTTCGCGCCCAAGGGCACGATGTCGGTATTCAGCATGGCAATGACCTCTTATAGGCGGACTCGACGCCACGACGCTTAAAACGCCAGCATCCGTCCACGCAGTAGACGGAATTTGATCACACGTATTATCCGGCAGTCAATAGACTTATTACCGGTGCACAAAGCACCTATTCCACGCACTTGGAATACTTGTCAACATACTGCGCAAGCATATACGGCACCTTTACTTGCCAACATAGATGGCAATATCATATCAACGCGCCCTCAGATGGAGCCATCATTCGCACCTCACTCCGCTTCAAACCACCTTACCGGACCGCAAAAAGCCGATCCGCGTCAACGACTTAGACGTCAATCTGCTCTCAGCGGAACCGAAGTTCAAGGGATTTGTTCACTATACGTTCGGCTAATTGCGATCATTTGCCGCCGCGTGATAGGTATTTATGCCATGAGATCAGGGCATCGGAGGCGAGCATGGCGGAGGACTTTCAGTTTGAGCTCCCCGAGGGGACTTCCGAGGCGGTGCCGCTGCTGGCGCTATGGCGCACTTACCTCCCGCTTGAAGCCGACCATGCCGATGCCGAACGTCTGCATGGGACGTTGCTCGCCCGTTGCCGTGCGGCGCTGGCTGACGAAAAGCGCCGGGAATGGACGCATCAATATACCGTTCTCGTCGAGGCTGCGGAGATGGGTGATGCGATGGCCTGGTGCGAGCTGGCGGGAGGCATTGAGCACCTCTTCGCATGCCAGGACGCTCCGTTGGCCACGGACCTAAAAGGCAGCTGCCTGTGGCTTGCGGCTCGTGGACGATCCCGATGGGCTAATTGGATGCTTGTCGGCGCGTTGATAGAGGCCGAGTCCGCCCTGACGGCGGAGGCCCATCTCGACATGATCGGCCATCTGTGTCGGTGCCTGCCCAACCTCGGCACCCTTCCTGAACAGTTTATGAGGCGCGTCGGCGTTGAAGAACGCCTGAAACAGCTGTGGTTGCCGCCGCGGCCTGCTCCGCAGGCTGACGCTGAGTCCGAGGAGGAGGAGGAGGGTATCGAGGCGCCTCCAATGAACGGCATGGTGGTCCTCGGCGCAATGCCACCGATGCCGACCGGCCGCGATGACCAGGCCCTGGTGAAGCGATATGCCGTTCTGGCCGAGCCAGTGTTGTTGGCGCCGGTGCCGGACGCCGACGTGGTCGCGGCCGAGTTGCTGGCGCAGTTTCCCTGGATGGCCAACGCCGTCGACGCCGTGCGGATCGAGCTCGCCCTGGCCCGGCACTGCGGCGCCAGGTCCCTGCGCTTGCCGCCTTTGCTGCTGGTCGGCGATGGCGGCATCGGCAAATCTCGGCTCGCACGCAAGCTTGCTGCCGCCCTGGGTATTCCCATGGGCCAGGTCTCGGCTGCGGGCAGCTCAGATAACCGCGCTTTGGCCGGGACCGCCCGTGGCTGGGGCAGCATGTGCCCATGCCTGCCGCTGACTGTCATGCTCCGCTATCAGCTCGCCAATCCGATGGTCTTGGTGGATGAGGTGGATAAAACTTCGAGCGACCGTCGCAATGGAGCCATCGTCGATACCTTATTGACCATGCTTGAACCGACGACCGCGCGGGAATTCCCCGACGAGGCGCTGCTGGTCCCGGCCGATCTCGGTCGGATTAACTGGGTGTTACTGGCGAACGACCTCGACCTAGTGCCGCCGCTGCTTCGGCAGCGTTGCCGCATCATGCGCCTGGGTCCACCCCGTCCGCAGGACTTCGACGTGCTGCTGGTGGGCTGCTTGGACGACCTGGCCATGGAATATGGTTGTGAGGTCGAGGATTTACCGGAACTGGAGGGGGAGCTCGTCGAGGCCATGCGCTGGACGTTCGCGACCGGTCGAATGCAAGCCCGGCAACTGGCGGCCTTGGTGCGCCGGATGCTCGGGGCTGCGACGTCCGCCCCGATGGCGTTTGTCCGCCACTGACCACGGAGAGCACGGCCATGTCGGAGTTCGGAACGTGGACTGACGAAATGCCTGGGCGGCTGGGTCCCTACCTCGTGGTCGTCGACGAGTCCGGATGTCGTCACCTGATCCGCATCACCGCCATCCAGGTGCTGTCTGACCGCGACCCGTGCGCCGACAGCACCTCCATTATTATCGCCGGGCGCGCCCTGACGGTACCGCGCCCGCTCGATCAGGTTGTTCTAATGCTGAAGGAGCGGTAACGGCTTATTTTTCCTCTCCGTCCTCATCGTCGGCTTCGGCGATAATGGCGACCAGGCCAGCCTCGACCACGTCAGGCGCAGGCAGAGCTGCAGCGATGGGGGCCGGAAGGATGTTGTGTTCGTATTTTGCCACCGCGATGGGGGCGCAGACCCCTCCGAGTGAGTAGTCGACGATCAAGTAGTTACGCTCGCGGCAGAGGATGAGGCCGACGGTGTCGTTGTCGCCGGGGGTGCAGACCTGCTTGTTTACCGCATTGATGTAGAAGTTCATCTTGCCCGCGAATTCGGCGGTGAACGCTCCCATCTTCAGGTCGATGACGACGTAGCGGTGCAGCGGGATGTGGTAAAGTAGGAGGTCGATGTAAAAGTCCTGCCCGCCGACCTCGAGATGGTACTGGCTGCCGACAAAAGCGAAGCCCCGTCCCATCTCAAGCAGGAACTTGGCGATCTTTTCGGTCAGCTTGGCCTCAAGGTGCCGCTCGTGGGCGTCATGGGCAAGCGTGACGAAATCGAACACATATGGGTCCTTGAGCGCCGCCGCGACCATGTCCGAATCCGGCGGCGGCAGAGTGGCAGCGAAGTTATTGAGGGACCGCCCATCGCGTTCGTGCAGGCGGGTGTCGACCTGCATGGCGAGCACGTTGCGGCTCCAGCCATATTCAAAAGCGGCACGCGCATACCAATTCCTGGTATCGGCGTCCTTCACCTTGTCCAAGAGGAGCCTAATGTGCCCCCACGGAATTTGTCCCACAGGCTGTGGGACTATTTCCGCGTTCGGCCAAGCCTCTGAAAAAGCCCGCATATACAATAGGTTGGAGCGCGAAAAACCTTCAATGCCAGGAAACTCCCGGCGCAGGTCTTCCGCCAATCGGTCGACAATCTTCGCCCCCCAGCCCTGCTGGCTCTGCCGTTCCAAGATGTCCCGCCCAATCCGCCAATAGAGCTGGATCATCTCGGTGTTCACCTTGATGATGGCGCGCGTCTGTGCCTGGCGGATGTCGGCCTTGAGCTTCATCAGCCATTCCCCGTACCCGACCGGAAGGTGTTCTGTCGAGGTAGCATTGGTGGTGACAGCAAGCTTCTTAGCCATAGCGATCAGCCTTCATTAGACCAACGAGCAAGGGGGAGACACCTCAATTTAGCCCGACATCTGCAGTTCCATTCAAGCGGGAAGATCTGCTTGCTCCGGTGCCGAGGCCACGTACCAGCCCCAATCCACTCGCCTGATCCGCCCTTCGTTTATCAGTTCCGTCAGCAAATGATGCTGGCCGCCAAGAAGCGGGCACAGTGCCGCCTTGCGGACAGGGGCATCCGCCTGGCCCAGCAACTCCAGGACCGCATCCTTCCGCCTGGCCGCTGTCATCCGGCCGGATCGTTCCTGCGGCTTAGCGGGGATGGGGGACACATGCCATCCCGTGCCGACACGGACGATGAAGCCTTCCTTCTGCGCCCGGAGCACCATGGCGTAATTGATCCCTCTCGAACTGAGTTCATCCTCTGAAATGGGGCGACCGGCCTCCTCCATGACCCGGCGCAGCCACGCTCGCGAACTGATCGGGTGCCCCTGCGCGTCCAGGCCGAAACGGCCTGTTCCCAAGCCGTAGCGTCCGCGGCGAAACCACAGCACGCCCTCGCGGACCAGTCGCTCCACCATCGCCCCATCAATACCTGCTGCCTGCAGGCGGTGAAGTGGCACCGTGTTGACCGAGCTGTCTGGTCGCTGTTGGAAGACAGCGTGCACCGCAGCCACGGGGTCCAATGCAGGAACGATGGCCACCGGCGGCAGCCGGTAGGCCCTGTGTCGCCTGTTAGCGAGAAGCAGCCCCTGCTCGACCAAGTCAGCCAGCACCTGCCTCGACAGACCAGCTGCGCCCATCGCACCGACATTCACCCAACCATGCGGGGTGCCATCGATCACCTTGCGGGCCACCGCCAAGGGGTCGGCAGGTTCCGGTAGATTCGGGGCCGCGTAAAACCCACCCGGCAAGCGGCGTACTCGCCCCTCAGCCACAAGCTGCGTCAGCAGGATGATGTTGGTGGCGATGGCCTCTCGCAGTTTAGGCAGCTTCAACGGGTGACCTGCCGCCTCCAGCATCTGCACCACCTTGTCCTTGCGCCGTTCCTGGTCGCCGCGTTTCCGCATGACCACCTCCTTCAATTAAAACCGGGGGGTGCCGAGCAGACGTAAACAAATTACACGCCAGCTCATCAGCGGAAGGCACCAACATCAGCATTGATCCAAGCATGAAACGGATCAATCCTAATGTTATACGCAAGAATCCTTGGGCAATTGACAAAAGCACAGCATGAAGCCTGAACCATGCTCGCAAATAATTTGTTTACGAGCCAGGCTGCCCACGCAGCCTTTCTCTGGGAGACCGCCGATGAGTAACTGGTTTGACCGCTTTCTGCAGCGCGGCAAGCATGAGGCCATCGGTCTCTTGCGCGACGACTTGGTGGACGTTGAGCGCTACCGGAGTCCGACCGTCGGTAAGGTGCTGTTCGGCACCAACGGCCGCTTTTTTGCCAACCCTGCTCGCCGGGCGTGGGGCAGCCTCACCGATGGCGCTGAAACCGTCGGCGGGGTGATGAGGACTGCGTTCGGCCGCGATAGGGTCGAAGCCCTGCCGACCAGCTCCGACGACGCGGCGGAACGCTTCATGGTGGCACAGGAAGTCTATGGTCGGAGCGACACCGACCTGGCTGCCGACCAGATCACCCTCTACCGCGCCTTCATGACCTACATGACCGTTTTCGTCTGCCTGGTGAGCGTGGCGATGATCTCGCTACGCCTCTACAGCACTGGCTTGCCCCTGTGGCTGGACCTCACCTCCCGGTTTGCCCTCGTTCCCCTTGCTCTGGTTTTCGCAGCGCAGACGTCCTTCTATAGCTGGCAGTTGCGCACGAAGCGGCTCGGCAGCGTTCTCGAATGGCTGAGAGGCGGCGAATGGTGGGTGCTGCCACCGCCCGGTGCCGAGACCATGGGCAGGAACAACCCTGTCGCCCTCCTGCTGCTGGGCACCGCCGTCGCTCTTGCCGCTATGGTTGGCGATGCTGCATCGGCCTCCGCGGCCACCGGCGACTTCAACAACGTCGTTTCGCAACTGGTGAGCAAGCCGACCAATGCCGACCTGTGGTTCCAGTTGCTGGGCATGGTTTTCCCCAATGTCGGCCCGCTCAGCGGCACGGTCACGCCCATCCATAACGGTATCGCCGGGGCATTCTCGGCCATGCTCTCGATTCTGATGGTCTTGGCCGCAGGCATGCTGGGCTACCAGACCACTGTGGGCACCATCAACACCGCGCACCATGGCTCCGTTCTCGGTAAGCAGTGGAATCTGATGTTCGCCCCTGTGCGCGTCGCCATTGGCTTCGGCACCCTTGCCCCCGTGGTCAAAGGCTACTGCGTCCTGCAGATCGTCATCGTCATGCTGGCTGTCGCCTCCGGCAACCTCAGCAATGCGATGTGGAGCGCCTTCGTCGACGGGCTGAATGGCGGATCAATCAGCGAGCCCAAGCTGCAGGAAACTATGGACATCGTGCGCGACAGCCTGGTGCTCGAGATGTGCCAAGCCGCCCGTGAGAAGGTGGGCGAGGTGTCCGCCTCGGTATCCACTGGCGCCTCGTTTGTGCCTGAGGTGACCGCGTGGCCCGCGACCTATAGCCAGGGGCCGATGACCGCGACCAACAATATGGTCGGCCGTGGCGTCAAGGCCATCGTCCATGGTGCCATGTTCCTGCTGGATGGTTCCGCCAACAAGGGAACCCAAAGCTGGGGTCAGCACACCCTGGTGTGGGACTACGGCCGCTGCGGCAAAGTCACGGGATCTTACTCGCTGTCTGGCGACCTGGGCGTCGATAACGACGTCATCGCCGCCGACAAGGCCAAGCTTCAGGCCATCGACAAGTTGCGCGGTAAGCTGCGCGAATTCGCCAAACAGATTGTGGACGCAAGCTCCGCAGGCGGCACCGTCGGGATCGACGCCGTCCTGAATGACGCTACCTTCCAACAGGTCGTGCAGGCCAAGGCGGAATACGACAACGCCCTGACCACTGCGGCTCAGGCTTACGTGAACTCCGCCAACTCGGTCAGCTTCGACGAGTTCAAGAAGGCCGCGACCGATGGCGGATGGATTGCCGCCGGGGCCTACTATCCGACCTTGGGGCGCATGTCCTCCGAAGTGATGTCGGTGGTGGGCGAGCAGCCCAAGGTGCAGAACGGCTCCACCGAGCAGTCCATCGACACCGACCCAGCCCTTTCCAAGCTCCTGGCCGAGGCCCTGAGTAAGTATCAAGGTTGGTGGGACCACCAGATGAGCGGGCCGTCCTCGGCGGGTCTTTCGACCTCGGCCGCGCGGGCTGGCCTTTACGACAAGGGCTATTCGGTGATGGGCGGCGTCAGCGCCATCTTCAAATCCGACAACCCCATCAGCAACTTTGCCTACAAGCTGACGACGGTCACCCCCGGCAAGGGTGTCGCCTTGCAGGATATGAGCGACTTCGGCAACTACATCATCGACGCGGGTTATGTCGCCTTGGCCGCCGTCGCCGGTGCCGACCTCCTGCACAACGTGCCGTATCTCGGCACGGCCATGAACGCCGCCGAAGGCAAATACACCAAGTTCATGGAGAACGACAAGAAGGCCCAAATGCTGAGCGCGGCGGGCGTCTTCCTGCTGCTCATCACGGTGACCATGCTGCTGTGCGGCGTATTCCACGCTTTCGTGCTGCCCATGCTGCCGTTCATCCACTTCCTGTTCGCGGTATTCGGCCTGCTGGTCTCCGTGGTGGTCGGGGTCATCGCCGCCCCCTTCTTGGCCTTCGCCCATGTCCGTCTGGATGGCGGCGACGACTTCATCGACCATGCCCAGAAGCCGGGCTACCAGATGGCGTTCTCCGCCTTCTGCGGCCCGCCGTTGACCCTGCTGGGCCTGTTCTTCTCCATGCTGGTGTTCGAAGCCATGATCTGGCTGATGAGCAAGACCATCTTCGCCGCCATGGCCTCGGCCACCGCGGGCAGCACCTTCGGCCTGCTCGGGACGCTGACCTACGTGGTGATGATCTCGGTGCTCAATTACCAGCTGGCGACGCGCAGCTTCCACCTGATCACCCAGGTGCCCGACCGCGTGTTCCGTTGGTTCGGTGTCTCCGGTCACGGTTCGTCCGAAGAGCACGGCCATGGCTCCACCGCCGTCGGCGGCGTGGTCAGCCACACCCGCAGCGGTCTGGAATCCGCGGGCGGCGCCGTCAAGTCGGTCTACGGCAACCAGCAGGGCCAGGGGGCGCAGAATGGCAAACTGGCGGGAGCTCAGCAAGCCCTTGGTGGGGGTGGTGGCCCCGCCGGTACCAGCCAAATGCACGCTGCCATGGGCGGTGCTGGTGGCGGCGAGGAAGGTGTCGGCGGCGCGGCTTCGGGCGCTGCGTCGATGGCCACGGCTGGCGGGGCGGCGTCGAACCTGGGCGGCCAGATTGCCCAAGGCGTCGGGCAGCAGGTGTCGCAGGCAGCCAATGCCGCGGGCGGCTCGGGCGGCGGCAGTGGCGGCGGCAAAGTCCGCGAGGACGGCGTCGGCTGACCGATGAACCCGGGCTGGCGGTGGTCGTCGTGGCCACCGCCAGCCCCTATCCCTAAAGCCCCACCATCAAGGAGACTACGCTATGACAGACGCCGACATCGAGAAGCTCTTGGCCAGCCCGCAATTTGCTGACGCTGTCAGATCAATCGTCGCGCAGAATTCGCCTCGCGCAACCCATCGGCCGGATTGCTGGAACCCTGCGCTAACACGAGAAGAGCGAGAGGAATGGCGTAAGGCATTAGAGTCACCCGCCAGCTACCCTAGAGAAGTGGCAGAAAAATACAGTCAGGCATTAGCGTCGCCTGACTGCACCTGATACGGACTTGGAATTATGAATTGAGGGCGCCATGCACCAGACCGAAGCCAAAGTAAATGAGGTGCTTTCCGCTGACTTGGATCGCCTGAATGCCATTCGTAAATCATTGTTCCCGAAGGCGTTCAGGTCTGCGGCCAATGTCGTTCTTGTAGTGCTCACGGCATCTATGGCGGCATTCATGGTAGAACCCAGCCTACCTCGCATCTCAACGCTAGGTCTATTTGCCATCGGCGCAATCGTTTGGACGTGGTCGATATTGGCGACCATCGTCAGAGGAGAGCTTCTTGTCGTGCGTATCAAACGCCGACACAGGAGCTTGATGGCGCGGCACCCTCATCTGGAACTGAAACGAGACCCTGCGACTCATCCACCAGGCCCCACCCCCGACGGCAATCAGTACCACCACTCCGAAAAATAGCAGCACCCCTGTGACGTCGCATGAACTGCTGGGCTCATCAAGGAAGAAACAGACCACCGACTTAAACTTATCCATTCCCGTTCACCTGCGAACACGCATGAGGGCGAGATGATGCCGGTGGCCATCAATGTTGACAAGGAAATGGCGTAACCGCAGGTGTGAGGTAGCGGCAGTTGGCTGACAACCAATTAAGGGTTATATCCATGCGCACCATGGCTTATTCATAGGTGCTTTCGTGGATCAGGACCCTGATGATTTTTGGGCGTCGCCCGTTGAACACGTTAAGGAGTTTTTCCGGGCACTGGCCCGACAGGCACAGCTTCCCTCCACTTGGCCAGCCCTGATCCTGCTGGCTCTTTCTGCTATGGGAACCGGCGTTCTGGCGGCCGATTTCGCCATGACGGCTGCGCTCAATAGGCCATCAGGCAATCCGCCATGGCTTATCCTTCCCTCGCTTGCCGCCGCGGTGTTCTTCGGCGCCGTGATCTCCACCATTGGCGGACGGAGAAAGTCAGTCCTTAAAGACTTGGCCAGACACTCCCGTCGCCTTGTCCCCGGAGCGACACCCGCAGACGACGCGATCATAGGCGAAGTCGTAGCTCAGGCCGCCGATATGGGCATCCGCAAGGTGCCCGACGTCCACCTCATCGAGCCCGGGGATCATGCCTTGGCTCACGCGGCACTGGCGCACGCCGGGTTCATCGACAGGGGGCGCGTGGCTTTGCATGAGGTCGTCGTCGCCGAATGCAGCGCGGTAGATCTCCGGCTGATCATTCGCCATGAGTTGGCTCACATAAAAAACCGGGACGGCGTTGTCCGGGCCGTGGTGGACGTGTTCAAGAGAGCGGTCGACGGCATCGGCAAGACGGCACTTACCTATCTGTTCGGCTTTGGCGGATTGCTGCTGTTCGCATTGGCTGCGTTCGTTGGCATCAACCTGCTTTTCGGCCAGCCGGTCCAGCAAGTGCTTTCCGGTGCCATGGGCATGTGGCCATTGGGTGCTGGCATCGCCGGGGTGGTCACCGCGGTAGCGGCCGTCACGGCATACGTGTTCTGGGTCTACCGACGCCAGGAATTCAATGCCGATCTAATGGCGGCCATCGGAATCGGGCGGCAGCATGTGGAAATGGGCGTCCATCTCATTCATGGCATCGAAGGTGATGCCGCAATCCCCCCGAAGGGTGTGCTGGCCGCGTTCCGCTGGCGCCTGCTCAGGACCCACCCCACGCCCACCGAGCGCGAGGAACGGCTCAGGGCGCTGGGACTGCTGTAGCCCCACAGCGCAGAAATGGCAACGGGAGCCCAAAATCTCCCGTCGTCATGCCCCATGATTTTCAGCCATCAAAGGAGGCGAGCTTGCCTAGGTTTACGACTCGCGTAGAAATTCACGGAGCCCAAAATGGGGACTACGAGAAACTTCATGAATCCATGGAAGCTGCTGGCTTCACCAGGACGATTACGGTGAAGGAAAACCGCTATGACCCTGACCTGGAAATTGAAATTGAGGTTGATGTGACATACGCGCTCCCGACCGCGGAGTACAATTACGTGACAAATAATAAGAAGACCACTCAGCAAAATGTCTTGGAAAAGGCTCGAAACGCTACGAGCCCTCTAAAGAAAAAATTTAGCATCTTGGTGACGAAATCTGACGGAAGATCGTTTTCAGGACTTGAAGAGCCTCGTTGATGCTCGTGGCCGTGACGGCCCAATAAGAACAATCTGTCAGACTGACAAATAGGTAGAACGGCAACGGGAGCCCGAAGGCTCCCGTTATCCCGTCCTGCGATGGCGACCGACGTCAGTCGACGCGGATGAGTTCCGGCTGGGCGACACCGCGTTCGCGGGCGGCGGCATCAAACGCCTCCTCGTATATTCGACGCAGCTTGGTCTTGTTGCCGGGCTTGCTCTTATAGGGCACGCCCGAGTCGGCCATCAGCTCGGTGTTCGGGTTTTCGTCCAGCAGGGCCTTGGCCTGGGCGGCGCACGCCTTGGCGTTGGACTCCGACTTGACCAGCAGCGCCTGCATCTCGGCCAGCTGGGCCTCGAGCTGCGCTATTCGGGCGTTGCGCTGATTGACGCCATCAACGAGTTCGTCGATGCACCCATTGGCCTGCGCCAGCTGGCGGTTCTTGCCCATCAGGGCACCAAACGTGAAGTCGGGGTCGGCTCGTACCATGGTCCGCGGGCCTCCTTGCCCGGCTGGCGCCCACTCTGGGCGGCTCATAATGACAGTATTGTACCACACCGCACCTTTTGTCAACATTATTTGTGGCGCGTGTTGACAAAAATCGAAGGCCGCGAGAAAGTGGGCATCTGGAGGCCGCCCCATGCACAGCATCGTGATCTCGGATGTGACCGACGAATTGCTCAAAGCCCTGGAGAATGCTGGGGTTGCGACGGAGGAGCTGGCCAAGCTGCGATCCGGCGAGCCCGCCGTGATCACCGTTGGCGTCGATCCTGGCCTGGCGCCAGCCATCAACCAGGCGGTCAAGAAGGCTGCATCGAAACGCCATCGCGGCCGCCCGTCGGTCGACGACCATCTGGTGGCGAAGGCGAATGAACTGATAGCAGGAGGCATGCCGGTCCGCGCAGCCGCCCGCAAGGTCGGCATCAGCGGCACGACGCTCAGGCGGAAGGTGCCGCCGGTGGGAGAGCATCGTGGACGGGAGCGCGCCCTGTCGCCCGAGATGGCGGTGCTGGCCAGGGAGATGCGGCAGCGCTCTCGCGATGAGAAGGGCAAGTGGACGCTGCAGCGCATCGCCGACGAGCTGGAGGTGTCGGTGTCGACGGTGAGACGGGTGGTCGGCGAGGTATAGATTGGCCGACAGCGCCGAAGATCGCTTCTGTGCGCTCGCAAGCCCTTGAATTTTTTGGATAGGCTCAGGATGATGAACTTCGGTCATCATGGTGGAGGGGCGCAATCATGCCTGGACTATTTGATAGGGGCGACGACGCCACGGCGAACAGAATTCTTCTTGAATTGGGGGAATTAGTGAAATTCGCCTTCGGGGGCGAGGCAACGATCATTCACGGACACTTGGTCCGTCTATCAAGCAAGACCCTTCAGGTCGATGATGAGGTATTCGACTACCCATTTCACAGAAGCGCCACCATCAACACAACAAAAATTGACATTTACCCAAACCTGAAGTCGAACACGCCAGGCGGGAATAGGGTGCTGAATTTTTCAGTGACTATTCAAGACATTAGCTGGTCAATTAGTGCAACGGTTTGCACGCAGTCCGCGCCGGAGGCTAAAGACTGGCTGTTTATTGGCCCTCCCTTTGGATACTGCTCTGATCGCAGCATTGCACTATCTGCCCTCACCGGGTTGTCGCAGCAGGCCATCACATTTAGTCCGCACCCATGAGAAGTGAGTGTTGGTGCGAAGCACTACGCCCGCATAGTCGACGACCGCGCGATTGAAACAGTGCTGAGCCAGCATCAACGCAATGGCCTACATCAGGGGAGGGAGGGCATAATGGACGATATCGGACGCATCAAGTTGCTGTTGCTGGCGCTTCGACGGCATGTAGCAGGTGGCCGGGCCATCCCGGCGTTCATCATGTTTACGCTCATGGCGCTGCCGTCCGCCGCCTTCTTTCTCGCGGCTATGGCTGAGATTGTCACCGAACAGTTCGGCCACAGAGTGCCACTCCTCAAAGATTTGCCACTGCCCTGGGGCGCCGCCGTCGCTTGCTCTGTCATCTTCCTGATGCGCTATTCAATGCGGACCGTGCGGCTGGCGAAGGAGTACGCCGATTTCCTACAAACCAAGGCCAGCCTCGTAGAGAATGGAACTGAAGGCCGCAGGGGCTGGCTCTTCGAGGAAGTCGAAGCCCAGCGTCTGGCCATGGATATTCCCGAGAGGCCGACGGTCCTGACCTTCAAACTCAAAGAACTCGAGGTGTGGTCAGCCTTCGCTCATGCGGGCCTCCTCGATCCCGGGCGAGTGGCGATGCCCGAGGAATGGCTGGAGAACCTCTCCGAGGACGAACTCCGCTTTATTGTCGGGCATGAGCTCAGCCACATAAAAAATAGTGACGGCCTGATACGCCAAATCACGGCAAGTGCAGTAGATGTTCTCGCGACTCTTCCTGCGACAATCATCGGAGGATATATCGGCATCATACTTCTGATGCTCCTGCTTTTCGCTGTCCCTCTTGGCATTCTGGCATTGATATTCGTGCTTTTGGGGAGTTTCCAAATCGGCCTGGAGATGTTCTCCAGCCTCATCACTGCTCCGTTCAAGTTGTTGACCCAGGAGCCCATCAGCACTGCGGAACTTTGGCTGTGCGGGGTCTTGGCCATAGGAATGGCGCTCGTTGCCTACGGGCGTTATGTCGCGCGCGGCCAAGAAGCGCGAGCCGATGTTGATGCCGCGCAGATAGTTGGGGTTCCAACCGCCGGACAGGCGCTCCGCGCGCTGCTGGCTCGCCAATGTGATGGCGACCCGCAGCCGCTCCCCACGGCGGCAGTGCGCCGGGATGCGATACGGAAGGTGATTTGGGCGTGGCTCTGGTTTGTGTCCAAGGCTGATCGAGAGAAGCCTGTGTGGAAGATCGGCGTTCATTCTCTCGCTGCGGCATTCGACACGATATTCTCGCTCGCACTTACCATTCCAGGCATCCCGTTCGTGTGCCGCTTGATTAGCCGCATATGGCTCGAACACCCTTCTCTGGAGTGGCGGTTGGAGAACGTCCTTCGGACGAACACTGCGCGGGGTTCCTAACAACGCCGATAGGCTTCTGCCTTTACGGGCAACCGCAGCGCATTTCAGCCACATCCGCCTTCATGAGAGGTGGGCTTGCGCGCACTCCATCCCCAGATGGTGGTCGTCGTTGCACCAGGGGCAGCAGGATCACCCGCCAACTCGATACCGCCGAAGACGGTGAACCGCCACACCGTCAGTTCGGGATAATCCACCCCCTGATAGCCGTCGTAGACGAAGGCGCCATCACCCAAGTCGACGTGAACCTCACGGTGACACCTGGCCTCGATTAGCGTCGAGAATATCGCCTCCCCTTCCCGGGACAGCGCCCCAGCCTCAACTTGATAGCCGTCGGCCAGAATTACCGCCCAATGGTGCCAGGCAAGGCCACGGACGATCTGCTGGAACAGCGCCACCATCCGCTGATGGTCAAAGGGGATCGCCAGCGCAGGCATGAGCACCCCACCCTCGCTGGGTCGCCATAGCCTTTCTCGCCCCCGACGCAAGGTTGCCTGGAGCTTCGCATGCTTCGCCAGTCTTGGCGGGACCATGTCCTGGAGCGTGGACAGGGCATCGGCATGCCGTCCACCGAAAGGCAGAACGGCGGTCAGGTAGGTCTCGTGCCCAGATTTTTCGCTATTGCACGGCGCACACGCAGGCACCTTGGGCAGGTTGTCCCGCTTGTCCAGGAGGAAGAATTGTCGCGCCACAACGTGGTCGGCGGTGGTGGCCGGGGTCTTCCCACAGTAGACGCACAACTTGCCCTTCCACTTCTTGCTGGCCATGGAAATTTTCTCACTTGCATGCCGACATCAGGTTCGTCGTGATTCACACGATAGGTTCGTTGGATTTCTGGCGTCAATTTCGTTTAATGCGAACCTGCTCGAGGACGTGGGTAGCACATCATCGGCCCCGGTCAAACACCAGCCACCGGAGCCAGCGATGCCCGACCGCAAACACATTTCAGGCGCCAAGGAGGTCGCGATGATCAAGAGCCGCATCGAAATGGAGATGGGCCGCCAGCGCCCCCTCATCGTGCGCCAAGCCGCCTTCGCCCGCGACCAGATTTCCAAGATTTCCCAGGCGAGAGAATCTGACCGCCTACGACTGGCTGAGAACCTTTTTCAGATCATCGACCTCGCCTGCAGGGCCGACGGCAAGCGCGTCACCCGCGCCAACATCGTCGCGGAGGCCGGGATGGCCGACCAGAATGGCAAGAGCAGCCGCTTATATGACTACGCCATCGACCCGGCCATCTCGGAAGGAGAGCGCTGTTGGCGGGCGAAGAAGCGGCTCATCAAGAAGCCCGTGGGCTATCTACGGCTGGCCGAGGCCGCCGCCAAGCTCGGCGGCCTGGACGTCGACCAAGTCGTGGTCGACCTAGTCCAGGGTACGCGCTTGGCCGAGGGGATGAGTGACCTGCCGGACACGGTGGAACCCGAGCACCTTGTTATGCTGGCGGCGGCCATCCAAGGCGAAGCCAAACGAATTGCCGAGGCGACGTGCCTAGACTGGTACTTCAACACCATCGACCAGCAGGGTCTCGCCCCCAACGGCAGCGAGTGGGAAGCCGATCACCAAGCATTTCTTTGGACCCACCGCACCGTGCCATGGGTTGACCTCTTTACCGAAGAGGTCGCCGTATTCCGTGGCATATGGTGGCCAAAGAACGACGACGGCACCTTCGGCGAGAAGATGGTGAAGGCCGTGTGGGTGTGTCGCCGTATCGGCCTGGCCCTTGCTCCCTTCGGGCCAGGTAAGACGGTCAGGGCCTTTTTTGTTCGGCGGCCTGTCTTGGTGATCAAGGATTTTCCGGCTCGTCGAGACAAGCACGACCCCTTCTCGTTCGAGGACATGGTGATCGAAGACCCGCTGGTGACGAGCATGCCAGACCCCGAAGGGCGCATCTACCATCGCAGCGGAACCTTGCAGGTGACAACCGATGCCCGCCAAGTCGCACTCTGCCCGGCCGGAACTTTCGATGAAGAGGACCATGATTTCATTGAGGTCACGCCATCCAGCATCGGAACCGTCCTCGAAACTGGTCTGTCGACTTCGATGTGGATGTCGACAGACGCCTTCTATGTGCCTGTAGCAGCTTATACGAAATCACCACCGGGCAGCCGCGCGTCCGATCTCGAACGGGTGCTGTTGCACGGCCGCGAATTCGGTGACGGCGACACCCGCCTGATGGCCACCCTAGAAGCCCAGGCTGCTAACTGTGTCCACGGCCTCCGCGCATGGGTTGACGCCCGCGTGACTGAAATCGAAGAGGTCATGACGCGGATGGCGTCGCACTCCACCCGCGAGGCATCTTGACCTTCCAACACAGACCCGTCATTATCGACAGGTCAACGTGGGAGGAAGGTATGTCTGATACCGGCAAGTTTGAGGCATACGCATCTGGCGTATATCGCGCTCGATATGAAACCCCCATGGGCCAGTGGCTGTGGGAATTCGTGAACCACCCCGACAACGTCATCAGGATGACGACGGCGACGTTGCTGGGGCGGCCTGCGGCTGAAGCCCTTGGGGAAAGACTGGCCATACAACTTCATGAGGCGGGGTTCGATGACGGAGCATTCACGGATCGTGATGCGCAAATGGTTGGCAACATGATTAAGCAGGTGCTGGAACCACAAGGCTATGAGATCGACCAGGTCGACGTGCGCATCACCTCTGGCGCCCTATTCACCTGCGCCACCCGTTATAAACGACGGGATGCCTTTACCTTCCATGTCTTCCGCGCGCGCGATTTTCGCGAAGTTGCGCTGACCGCGTCGAAGGAGGCCATCGAGACACTTCCGTCCCCGCCGGATGGAGGGCGCTGGCGCTATGATCGGGCTTTTTCCGGCGACATGCTGGGAGTGGCCGCCTTCGGCCTCGTCAACCCAGGCAAGGCCAAGGATGATATCCGAACGCACGGCTTTCATCGCTATCGGCAGGAGCGGATGCTCCGGGCGCCGCGCCAGCAAGGCTGACCACACTATGGAGCATCATACGCGCCGATGCCGACGGCTTAGAAGCCCTGGTAGTAGCTAATCAGCGGCGGATGTTCCTGGTTATTCCTCAGCATCAGCCGATGAAGCGACGGCGCGACATTGGCGGGTGGCATGGCCAAGGTCTGGTCGACCAGAATGATCTGCCAGTCGGCCAGCACGCCACCCAGCAGGGCATAGAGATGGCCATAGAAGTTCGTGAAAATTTCGGGGTTCACGTCGGGCGTGATGTTCTTCATCGGAGAATCGATGATCAGGACCGGCGGCACCGGGAGGCCCACCTCTGCGGCCGTCTTATGTAATGCCAAGGCGAAGGCGATCTTCATCAAGATCTTCTTGCCGCCGCTGCCGACGGTGAAAAAGTCGAACTCGGCATCCATGCGTCCGCGCGGCCAGACCTTAGGGATCAACGACTTCCTGTCGAGGATGACCTGATCGTTCTCGATGAACCCAGGGAACTGAATGTCACGCAAGATGGCGGCGTAGTTGTGCTCCAGCTTGGTGAGGTTTGCCTCCGCCCCGACCAGCTTGGCCTGTTCCTCTTCGATGCGGCGGAGGATGCCGTCGATCTCTGTGGATAAGCCGTCAGCGCTAAGGTTGAGGCGTTCGATCTCGGCAGGCATCGCCCTGACTTGATCCAGCAGAACGCACCGTTCGCGGATGACAGCCAACCGCTGTTCACCAGCTCGACTGCGGGCCAGAAAGTCAGATTCGTAGCTGGTCAACGCCGTGGCCACGCGCTCCTCGACGTCCCGGCGCGAGCGTCCGACATCGGCATGCTTCGCCTTCAACTGCGCGGTTGCACGGCGGTGGCGCACCACCGAGTCCTTAAGGTCGGCAATGCGGGCGTCCAGGTCCTGCCGCACCACCTCGGCGGTCAAGGTCTCGCCGCGCGGTTGAGCGGCGGCCGGGGTTTGGCAGACATAGCAGCTGTCCTCCGCGCGCTGGGCCTTGGGCGCCAAGCCGGAGCCACAGCGCGGGCAGCATTCGAACTCGACGCCGTCAAGAACGCGGTGCGAGACGTCCACACGGGCGGCCTTCATCTTCAATTGCATCAGCTCGGCGGCCAAGGCTTCTTGCTCACCGATGCGTTTCTCGTTCTCCGCAATGGCATCATCAAGCTGAGCTGCCTGCGCGGCCAGCGTCCGCACCAAACGGCGGTCTTCATCGCCGAGGTGAGTCTCCGGGCGGTATCCGGCCTTCAAGCTTTCGAGCTCTTGCATGATGGATCGCGCTTCGGCGTTCAGGCCATCGAGTTCCGCAGTGATCCGCGCCTCGGACTCGAAGCCGAAGGGCTTGAGGAAGGCATATACTTGGTTGACGGACTCGCGGCGGGTGCGTTGATCCTG
The DNA here is from genome assembly GCA_006218045.1 of Stygiobacter sp. Lineage (GTDB taxonomy): Bacteria > Pseudomonadota > Alphaproteobacteria > Rhodospirillales > Magnetospirillaceae > Magnetospirillum. Next base: position 137,215 of record VBWB01000001.1, on the reverse strand, counting down.
CCGCACCTGCTGGAGCTGCCCCTGTAGTTCGTTCAGCCTCTCGCTCATGTAGCCGACGAAATAATGCAGGGCGTCCTTGCTCTTTTCCTTTCGAATGGGGACATCCAGAAGGAAGAAGTCGGAGTCGAGGTCGTCCTGGTCGAGGTACACGAATTTCAGGATGTCACGGATGCTGAGCCGCACCATCTGCGAGTCGAGGTCGTAGCTGCGCTTGCGAACCTTAATCTTGCGACTGCCAACGAGGTGAAGCACTAGGTCGCTGAAATTGAAAACGTCTTCGCCGAAAATCGGTTCACTGGCCGCCGTTTTGATGGGAGCTGAAACTGAATAGGTTTCACCGCTGCTGGTTTCCCACGTCACCTGGGCCGTGCTGGCATCCCCGGCCACCCGTTCGATCAGTACGGTGTTGCCGCCCATGGTAGCCTGCAAGGCGACCGAGACCAGTTCCTGCTTGATGGCCGGGGTACCAGGAAATCGACCGCCCAGGCAGAAATCGACGAGGGCCGGGATGCTCGATTTTCCCACCGACATCTCGCCATGGAAGAAAGACACCCGCTCGGCAAAGGGGACCATCTCGACGCTATGACGGCAACGGAGCTGGAGGTGGTCGAGACGAAGTTTCATGGGGTGATGGCCTCGTCGTAGGCGAGCGTCGCGATTTCGGGGAAGGTGGCATAGATGAACTTCATGATCTCGGTCGCGCCGATGTCGATGCGGTGGCGGAGAATGCCTGCGCGTGTCGCCAGTGGTATGTTTGCCGGGTCAGCCGCCAAGACGGCCGCAACCTCATGGCCCCGACCAGTGAGGCTCAGCCGCACGGCCCGCCCGTCGGTGGTTACGTCCACCAATCCCTTGGCCGCGAGGATGTTGATGAAGCGGCGATAGCGATGGTCCCATGGACCGTATCGGTATCGCACCATGGCCGCTTCGACGGACCGGCGTTCGTAGTCCTCCACCGACACGCTTTTCGGCGACAGCCCGCGGGCGATCATCGCCCGCTCAAAGAACGAAGGGTACCGAAGCAGGAAATCCAGCTTGGCCAGCTTGGTAATGCCGTCAATGGCGGCGCCCTCTTCCCGGGTGAACGCCAGCACGAGGATTAGCAGCCGCGCCAGGTGTATCGGCTCATCCCGGTCGAGGCTGGTGGCGATGTCGGCGAGCGTTGGCCGTGGCCATGCCGCCTTCTGTTCAGCCTCTGTCATTGCGTGCTCTTCAGTGCGAACTTGTCGCTCCACCACACCTGACATTCCTCGGTGAGCATGGCCGCCGCGCCCAGCAGGTGCTCCCGCGAACAATCGAACAAGGGCAATGATGTGGTCGCAAGGCGATGTTCGAGCAGACTGCGGAGCTCAGCATACATCGTGCTGGCGTATTTCTGCCCCGGCTGCTCCGCCTCGATCTGGGCCTCGACGCAGTCGTCTTTGACCTGGGCCTTAATGTGTCCGAGCCGTTCGTTGGCGACCGCGGGGCCGTGTCGGTGAAGCCATTTCATGTACATGGTCTCCAGCGACGCTTTGTAATCCTTGAGCAGATCAACGCGGGCCATTTGGAGGCCGCCGCCCTCCAGCTTCTCCACCATCACGTCGAAACCGGGGGGCAGAACGTCGGCAGATACACCGCCCGACGACACCAGAAGATTGTCGGCGCCGACGACCAGGGAGTCGGCGATCACCTGCTCAACCATGTCGGCGGTGATTTCTTTTCCGGTCAGCAGTAGCGCGTCGCGCTGGGCGTCGAAGTCCATGGCTAGGCCGTAGAGGTCGGCAACCCCGCCACCGAGGGCGGAACTCGATGCGCGGTAGCACAGAAAGAGGAGGTTGTCGGCCATCTTGGAGACTGTATCCAAGGTCTGGGTCTTGCGGAAATCCCTAGTCTCGCCGACGACCTCGCGCAAGTCCTTGAACGGTCGTTCCAAGTCCGTTTGGTGCCCAGAGAGCACGAGCTTTTTCAGAGCCGCTACCACGTCGCTCTCGGAGCAGCCAGAGACGGCGCTCGCCGCAATTACGAATTTTCTCAACTTGTTGGCCTTGGTCAGGCCATCGACAGTACCAAGGGCAACGATTTCGTCGCGGACATACTGGATGTTCTTGCCGCTCGCCTTGTCATTTCGAAACCCATGATTGGTCACGAAATGGAATGCGTCGAAGCGGTCGGGATAGGTCCGTTCTAACTTGGCGAACCGACCGATGCTTTTCAGCACTTCGTCATCATCGGCGGCGAACGGTTCAAGGTCGAAGCGCCGAGTCTTAATCTGCAGCGCTTCGTACTGGCCGCCGCACTTCCGCAGCAGGATGTCCTCGTGGTTCTCGCAAAAGACCGCATCGAGTTCGCCGTCGATCAAGCGCAGGCATTGGATCGCCGCATAGCAGTGCTGGTAGGAAAAGCGCCCCTGGACGTCGGCGCCGGGATCTGTCTTGTCAAGCACTGCACCCGGGTCTACCGACACTGTCACGCTCCGTCCGAGCGCGTGCGGCCGCGCCAACCAACAGATATATGACGTAATGCGAGAACTCGCTCAAGAGTTTCGTCGACTAGATGTTGCCTGGGAGTGTTGACAAAGAAAACAGGGCCGTGCCGATCAGTGTCAGGCGATGCCTGAAAATGTCACGTTATGCCTTTACCTACACTTCTGCACCTGGTCGACCAGATCCTGACCGTCCAGACGGATGTGGAAGAAGGCCCAGATCGGGGCCGCCACCATGGCCTCGGCCGCCAGGATCAGCATCCCCATGATGAAGAACGTCATCATGAAGTACGGGATCATCGGCAGGATGATGGCGTGCACGATGCCGACGCCGATCATGATCATGACCAGCATGAAGAGGATGTAGACGATCTTGGCGATCGCCTCGCCGCCGACCATCTTCAGGAGCAGGCCCGCCCCCTTGCCCACCGCGGTCGTCTTCGCCGCCATGGACATGCCCATGGAGGCCAGCGTGACCAGCAGGAGCAACCCCTCGCCCAAGACCATCATGCTGTGGCCGTGCGAGATCATCTGGATCATCGCCAGGTCGGGGGTGACGTCCAGTTCCGTCAGCGACTTCAGTAACGGATAAAGGCCGTCGGTCAGCCATGACAGAACGTTCCATTCGTCGCCGTCCACTCCCGGGGCGCTGACGAATTTCCCCTTCGACGGGTCGGGCGAGGTCCCGTCCGCGGAGACCGCGCCGATCCCGGCGTCCCAAACCTTCCGCAGCACGTCATAGGCCCCGGGACGACCGTCCTCCGATCCTTCCAGCAAGGCCACCGCCGACGGCTGGAGCGCCTGGGCGGGGTCGATGGGGTCGGGGGACGGCTTCAGCGTCACGTTGCGCGAGACCAAGCCCTGCATCTGGGTGACGGTGACGTAGAACGTGCCCGCCGAGGCCCAACCCAGGGATTTCCCCTCGGTGCGGAAGTTCTGGAGCCATTTGTCGGTGGACGTGGACAGGGCTGTCACCGACGAGTCGATGCCCTTGCGGATTTCCGCCTGGTACGCCTCGTAGGCCTCCTTCGCCACGCTTCCGTCCGGCAGGGCCGCGTTCGCGGGGTCGTTGCCGGGCATGACGCGTTCCGCGATTTGCCCCGCCAAAGGACGCACCTTCGCCGCGGCGGCTTCCACCGCCTTGACGCGAGCCTCGGTCATCGCCTTGGACACGGTCACCGAAAGGTTTTCGAATCCGTCGTTGACCAACCATGACGACGTCTGGTCCGACGAGGTGTCGGCCACGGCCAACTTGCCGCAGGCGGAGCCGTAGTCCCACACGGTGGCCTTGCCGTCCACCTTCCCTGTCACCGTCACTTTTGCCGCAAGCGGCTTCCCGACAAGGTCGGATCCTGTCCGGGCGTACGAGGTGCCTTGGAGCAGCAGCCCTTTGTTGATGGTCGCTTGGCAGGTCTCCAACCGGGCGATCTCGCGGACCACGTCGGCGGCGGGCGGCGGGGACGGTCGGGTGCATGCCGAATCCGACGTCGAGCACGTGGGGAACGCGATCGAGTCGACGAAGGCGTACCACACTGTGTTGCCCATGGCGGCTCCCCACATCAGGATCTGGAGCACGAGCAGTTGGGCGGCGCAGAACCCGCCGGCCACCGGGGCGAGCAGGCCGACGCCCATGGTGACGCGCACCGGCGCCCAGATCTGGTGCCACCGCTGGCCGAGCACCTTGCCCTCATGCGCCGTCGCGACCATCCCCGCCAGCACGTGCCAGCCCATCATCATCGACCCGATCGCCAGCAGGCCGCCCGAGAACGCCCCGAACGCGCTCGAAAGCTGGTGGTAATACGTCCCCTCCGAGCCGCCGACCGCTCCGACCCCGCCGAGGAACATCCGCACGGTCTTCAGGAACAGGTCGGTCTCCGGGATGGTGGCGAGGAATCCGGTTTCATCGGCGGCGATCGCCATCGACGGCCCCAGGCACGCCGCTGCGAACAAGAGCAGAAGCCCGATGCCGATCACGTTCGACGACTTGGCGGTCGCCGTGGAACCTTCGGCCACGGTCATCCAGTGGAGCGGATTGAGGAGCCAGGACATGAAGCCGTCCAGCCGCCGCCTGCGCACCTGCCAGTTGGCGAACGACGCCTGCGCCATGAGGGCAAGCATGGCCGGAAGCGGAAAGAACAGGAATGCCGTCCTGAAGACGCTTCCGGTGGCCGAGTACAGTTCCCGCGCGCCGACGATGCCGAAGCAGAGCAGGAGGACGGTCAGAATGTAGGACAGGTTGAAAAGCCTGTTCGACGACCTCTGCAACGATGCGACGTCGGCCTCTGTCCTGCGGTGAACCGCCCTCGCGATCTCGAACCGCTCGACCGGGTCCGTGGAATCGGTGGGCAGCGGTTCCACCGGCCTCCGTCCGAACGTTGCCGACCACAGCGTCCTGACGCCCCCGCCGCCCTGCGCCGCCGTCCGCAATCCGCTTGCCGCGGATGAGCGCAGGGTTCCGAAGCCGGTCAGCCACCCGACCTTCGAGCGGGTCCAGTCCTCCGTCCCGACCAAGTCCCTCAGCAGGTCTTTCCCCAGCCCTCCCAGCCTGCGGCCTAATTCCCGTCCATGCATCCATCCCCTCCGGCGTTCCGTGGCGACTATTTAAGCGCTCCGTGCATGCCGGTGTCCGGCGCCAAATGCGCGGGGCCGGTTTGACGCCGGCATGGGAAGCGCGCCAGGGTCATCGGGAGGGGTTCGCGCGGCCCGGGACAATTCCGGGGAAACGGCCTGTCGGCGGCCCGCACAATGGGGCGCCCGGCCCGGAGAAGATGCCCGCGTGACCGGACAACCACGCCCGCAAAGGGATCTCCGCAGGCAGGGAGGAGACACAATGACGAAGGCAGGAAACGGGACAGGGGGAAAGGCATGGGAACGGCAAGGCCGCGCCTCGCAGGACCAAGGCTTCAACCCGGAGGTCGAGGCCCTGCGCATGCTGGAGGCCCTTTATCCCGGCATGAGGCAGACCTTCGCGTCGGAGAGCACAGCTATCCAAAAAAGCGGGAAATTTCCCCAACGGCACATGGGAACCACGACGGAAACCGAAACCGCCCGCAAGCAGTATTCCAAAGGCTTCGACAGATTTCCCCCACCCAATGTTGACAATGTTGACAAGGCGGACGCCATCCGCCGGACGGCCAAGGAATGGTTGATGTCCCACCCCATACGGGCCAATGCCAAAACGAAGGCACGCTACCGCCGCGTCGCAGGGATGATGGAACGGACGGGCGAAGGCCTGGAGACCGCGACCAACGCGAACACCTTCCAGGGACGAAAGGCGGCAACGTTCCTTCGGATCGCCGAGGAATTGCAACGATGGCTCGACGAGGGCGGCGATCCCGACCATGTGGAATCCCTGCTGGAGCGGGCCGCTGAACTGGCCACCCTGACGTGGTCCGCAATCAAGCCGGCGAAGCCGACGTCCAGACGGTCGAAGGCGAATCTCTCCGACATGCCGCCCGGCTGGAAGGAGAAGATGTTCGAACGGGCCACGGAAAGGCTGCGGCTCCCCCTCGCCCTGCTGGAGATCGGCGGCATGCGGCCGGAGGAGATCGGGCGTCCGGCAGGCGTTGAGGTCGCCCTGGTGGCGTCCGAGGGGGGAAACGTCCGCTTCCGACTGTTCTTCGAGGGTGCGAAAGTCGGTGAAGGGCACGGCCTCGCGGCGGGACACCTGACCGGATGGCAATGGCGTGAACTCGTGGTCGAAGCTGTCGGTGACCGAACCGACTGGCTGGCGGAGGCTGTCGCCTCAGCAGGAGGGACGCTTCTCTACCGGACGGATTCTGAACACCTGAAAGACAACGTCCGTTCACTTGCCAAGCGGATATGGCCCCGCCGCAAGGCCCAGAACCGCCCTTCCGCTTACAGTTACCGCCACGCGTTCTCCTCCACCCAGAAGGCGGCTGGGACAGACGCGGCGACATTGGCCATGGCGATGGGGCACCGGGCCGAACGGACCCAAGGGGGATATGGTCGTCCGTCCCGGACAACGAAGCCCGATGTATTCCTCATCTCCGCCCGCGCGTTCGACGACCGTCCGGGGGACATCCCGAGGCCGGATCGCCGTTCCCGCCTCCATCCCGAGCCGTGAATCGCTGGCTTCCGACTGCATATCACGAATCTCGGGCGGCGCGTCGACTTGTTCGGACCATACATAGGATCCGCCTCATTGGAAGCACCTCAGCTTGAATACGAATTTTCACCTCTCTTTGGTTACTTGGACAGCCAGCGAGTAATTTTGGAAGCAGACCCTGGAAAGCACCGGCTCAGGCGGCGACACGCTCGTCATCGCCGTTTGAAATATCTGCGCTTTTCCCAGAGCGGCCATTGCACCCAGACGATGTGCCGACTATCGCCAGAAGAGGAGCCAAGGCCAGCAGACGCAGTACAAGCAGCCTGCTGGTAGCCCACGAACCTGTGTGTACCTAAGAGCAATTCAGTGTATTTATGGTTGCGTATGTCCGCAGGAGTCATACGCATGCTTTTCAGAGCCGGAGTCATCGCGGATGGGTCGTCTAAATTGGTATGCGCTTGTAAGGCAAATCAAGAATCGCCGGGCCGGCTCAGCACTCTTTTTCAAACCCGTCTGTGTCATCGCAGCAGTCGATTTGGCTGATGAAGGGCGGATCACCCCCAACAACATCGATGCGCATGCCGTGATTGAAAGATTTTCGGACTACATCACACCGTTTTATCCTGATCGCGGCAAAGACGGATACAAGCCTCTCTGGCACCTTACCAATGATCGTTTCTGGACCTTTTTCAAGGGCGAAGAAGCGGTAGAAGCGAACGACTTCCTCCGTGGTGCGCCAGCCACCAAGGCGAAGCTCTTTGCCACATTTAATCGACTGGCAATCCATGAAGACCTGGTGGAGTTGTGGAACTCCCCCCAAGAGCGACGCACTCTACGTGATTTTATGCTACTGATACTCAACGAAAGCGATACAGATAGCCGCCGATTGATTGCACCTCTATTCAATGCAAAACATCTTCTAAATAGAGACCTCTGGCCAAACGACAAAGTGTTGAATGCCTACTTCAGGAATTTGCACGATCAACTCAACTTATTCGAAGAAGATTCTTTAGAAGCATGGCCACGAAATGACCTCTCACCCAACCCATCACCCAATGCAGATCAGAACCCCTTGCTATCCCTTCCACCCGCACCTGAAGCCATTGAAAATGTTCCATCTCCAATCAGTTACGTTTGGTCGGGAGGCAGGATTGTTGTCAGTCAGAACTCCGTCAACTTGCCGGTTTTTCCCTATGCGTTAGCTGAGCATGATCACGCTCAACGGCTAGAAGCTTGCGCTGTCCAAGCGCAAGATCTGATCCGAGACCTCAGTTGTCGGAGATGGCAGGTCAGGAAAGATTATGAAATCGAGATTAAACGCTATCTTGAGAGACTACCAGTAGGCATTGGCTCCGGTAACATCCTATTAGCGGACGCAGCGGCGAGGACATTGAGGGAAATGTTTGCCGCTGAACATGAAATCTTACCTGCACCGTTTGCGGCCCGCCTTAAAACGATGCTTCAACAGCACATCGCTATTCGCCCATTTTATCCGGAAATTGAGGATTTTTATCGTGCGGTGCAGACGGGGCGCATCGACGCCTCCCTGCCGCTCGACGCGGTCAGTGACGTTATCAGCGTCGTTCGCGCCCAAACACCTACTGTGTTCGACGAGAGTGTTACCAACGCTATCGGCGAAGTATCATCGCCAAAGCCTCAAATCACTGCCGTCGGGCAGGACGTAAATGGGAATGACGCCATCTCGCCGCCACCCGATCCTTTGGGTGAGTTGGATCCCACTAAGGCACGTGATTTTCAAACTGCAGGCTGGATCAATGGGTTATGGAAGGTTTTCAAAACCGGAGCAACTGTACGCGACACCACCGAAGCGTGGATTGCGACCTACCATTCTCTGAGTGATCCTATAAAGCAGATCCTTACTTGGTTGAACCAGTTCCTTAACCGCTAGAATTCTCGACAATTGCAGCCGTGCCCAGCAAAAATCCATCAAAGGTCAGGAGTTCACAAACCTATTAACCCACGGCAGTATCTGTTTTCCTCGTTCCGCGCCAGACGACGACATCGTTCGGCTTGACCGCATCGAGAGAGCTGACAAACCGCCCCCCCTCCGGCAGCATGGAGACCTTCCTTCGGAGAAGTCTCATGCTCGCCCGTTTCATCGCGATATCCGCCACCGCCGGTTGGAGATTTCCCCAATAGGATTTCGTCCCCCGGCCAGACCGCCCCACGCCCATGGGCTTGCGGCGAGTCGCGACATCCGAAATGTCCGGGGGACTTCCATGTCCGAGAATACCCTTGAGATCGAGGCGCCGAGCCTGTCTGTGGCTTCTTGGCGCCGTATGACGCCCCTGCATCTCCGCAACATCCGTCACGACTATCGCGCCTTCCTCCTGTCGATCACGGTCCTGCCCGACCGGGCTGAAGTCATGACCAAGGGGGCCGCGGACGCGCCCGTGGCGTCGATGATGGTCGCGGCGGCCGTGCGCGACGACATCGAGGACGACGAGGCCGACCTCGTATGGGCCTGGATCGCCCTGGCGGCGGTCAGTTCCCAGTGGGGCGACGACGTCGCCGAGGTCGCCGGGGTGGCGGTCACCGCCCGCTTGGTGACGCTTTCGACGGAAGCCATGGCGGAGGACCGTCGCCACGGCTTGCGGCTCCGGGGACTGGCCCTCCGTTGGGCGAACAGGGTCGCCGACCAAGTGGGCACCAGCAACGTCGTCGAGCACCTTTTCGGCGCTTCCAAGTCGGCCTACATCTCCATCCAGGCGTTGATCGAATCGTTGAAGCCCCCGAAGCCGGAACCGCCCCCAACCGCCGCCGCGGGCATCCTCCGCGCCAAACTCGCCATGCAGACCGACAAGCCCTCCACCGTCCCTTCGCCCCATACCGGCAAGCCCACCCTGACGGTGATCAAGGAAATCGCCCTCGGCCGTGGTGGATCCGAGGACAAGGCACTGGTCACGGCGTGGGAATCGCTGACCAAGCCGATGCCGCTGGTCGGCGGCGTCGATCCCGAAATCCTCGGCTCTGCCTTGGAGGGCGAGTTCCCTTGGATGGAGGAAGCCATCGACGCCATCGTGGGCGACCTCCGCCTCCGCCGTCAAGCCGGGGCGGCGCACGCGCATTTCCGCCCCTTGATTCTGGTGGGGCCGCCGGGTTCGGGGAAGACCCGCTTCGCCCGCCGCCTGTCCACCCTGCTGGGAACGGGCTTCGGCGAAGTGAGCGCCGCAGGCAGTTCGGACAACCGTTTACTGGCCGGGACCGCCCGAGGTTGGAGCACGGCGTCTCCGTCCTACGTGTTGCATGTGATGCGGGCCGCCAACTCGGCGAATCCTGTCATCCTGGTCGATGAATTGGACAAGGTCGCCTCGGGCAGCCACAACGGCGATATCAAGGCCACGTTGCTGTCCATGTTAGAGCCTTTGAGCGCGAAAGCGTGGCCGGACGAGTGCTTGATGGCGCAGGCCGACATCAGCCAAGTCAACTGGATCGTGGCGGCCAACGACGTGACTTCGCTGAAGGGGCCTCTGTTGACCCGCCTCCGTGTCGTCCCCGCCCTGGCCCCCGGCTCTGGGCATTTCGAGCCGGTGATGGCGTCGATCGCCCGCGACCTTGCCGAGGAGTTGGGCGTTCTGCCCGCCCTGATGCCCGAACTGCCGACTGAGGTCAACGCGAAGCTGCGCGAGGCGTTCACGAAAGGGTACTCCCTTCGTCGCATCAAGGCCGCGTATGAAGGGGCTATCCGCGTGGGCGGGGAGATGGCGGCGGTGCGGAGGGCCAACTGAATCGGCTGGATGGTGCGTTCCGGTCGAGCGGCAGCATACTCCGGAGACTTCGCCACAGACCCTGACCGAACCCCTGAACGGCGCTACGAGGCGCCCCGCGCCCCGGCCCAAAGCCCTGGCCACCGCCTCTCGCGGAAGGTCCACAGGCCCCTCCAACTCAGGAAGCGACACCCTGACACCGGCGTCGAACCGAGCCTGCGCCTCATGGCCGGGCAGATCGGGGGACATCAGAAGAGACTTCAGAACTAGGACCCGATCCTCGTCCCCGTAGCCGAACTCGTCCCAGTCCTGTTCCTTCAAATTGATCTTCACCCTCTCGACGAGGCGGGGAAGGGGCGTGTCAGCATATCTCGAATACCTCAGCAACGTGAGCTTGCCCGACCCGATGTGGACTTTGATTACGTCTGCCCCATCGACGGAACCGTACAGCTTTTCGGCACAACCGATGTAGGCGCGGAGGGGAGCCGGAAGCCGGTTGGCCAGCCTGGCGTCCAGCAGCAGGAAGTGGTCACCCATGTGGCCGAGCCCTTTCGAGGCCGCCTCGCGGCAGGCGGTCTCGACCGTCTCTGAGCGGCCCAAAGAGAACAAAAGCGCCCGACCGGCGGCGTCGGCGTCCTTCAGCGACCCGAAGAAAGCCCTGACATCACGTTGGAGTTCTGGGGGTAGTTCGCCGTATGCCTGTCGCTTATTGAAGAGATTCAGCGCGAAGTACACGGAGAGATCACTGACCCGGGCCTGTCGGGCGGCCTCCAGCCCGCCGTCCCCTCCAAAGAGCTTTTCCGCCATGGCGAAGGCCCGCTTCGCCGAGCCGAGCCTTTCCACCACCGCCGACATAAGGTCGGGCGGCAGTTCCTCCTCGACGGGCATCCGCCCCAGTTCCAGGACCGTGGACCAGAAAGCGGCGAGGAGATCCCGGTTTCTCTCCGCGACCGTCAACCTAGGCTGGCGGGCCGCGCACTCCGCCCTGGGTGGGCAGGGCCTCGGGGGCGGGACCGCCCGCCTGATGAGTGACGCGGCTTCGCGGGCTTGCCTCAGCCTACCGGCGAGAAACCTCTGCTCATCAATCTTGTCCTTGAAGATGAAGAACACGCCGGGCGCGGCCGCGATCGCCTCCAGCCCGAGTGCGCGTTCCAGCAGCGCCTTGATCTCCGCCTGAGTGAAGTATTTCTGGAAGGTGCCCCGGTTTGACAAGTAACCATCCCCGAGACGACGGAGTCCCGCAACGCTCCCCTTGCCGACCAGCATCACGCCGACGCACATGCAGACCCTGGCGAGGGAGAACGCCCTCTTGGCGGTCTCAATCCTTTCTTCGGGCTGCTCAATGACGTTCAGGACGAAGCCGAGGTTCACGATATCCGCCTCTGCCAATTCTGCGTCCGACCGCCAATGCGGATCCCAACCTCTCGCCTCGATGCCCGCCGAGCTGAGAGCGGCGACGTCGTCGCCCCGTCCGCAGCCGTAGTCGAAAACCGTTCGCCCTTCCGAGAGGAGGCCCGCCCGGACCAGTGCCTGCATCGGAACTGACAGCCTTTGCCGCGCGATGGCGGTTTTGTGGCGGGCCACCTCCGGGAGCGGCTTTGTCGGCACTTTGACGACGGAGTGCCCGACAAGGACAATTCCCGCCTCTTTCAGTCGGGCTTCCCAAACTTGCCGTGTCCCGATGCGGTTGGCGTCCACAAACAGCCCCTTGGACTCCAGCTCGGCGGTGAGGGCGGCGTATTCGGGGACGCGAGGGTTGCCGGGAGGGAGCAGGAGCTCTTTCCTGTGGAGTATCGGAGGGTTGTCGGACGACCTGAAGTCGCGGCGGGCCACTCTCCCGTCAACGTCCACCAACCTGGATTCCAGCAGGGCCGGGAATGGGATATCTTCGAACGCTTGGTATTCGAGAAGGGAGACCCGGCCGCCATCTTCCAGCCGGACGACATTCCAGGCGTCCCACCCTGCGTTCCGGGCGGCGGCCTCAACCACTGCCCTGCGGTCATCGGGAAGGAGGGGGAGAGTCGATCGGTGCAGGTAAATCGACCGACCGACCCTCTTCCCGACTTTGGCTCTGCCCGGAGTCCCCATCCGTCCCCCTTTGGCCGTACCGTTACGACCAAGTCCTCGCGATTGCGTCCACGAAACCCATGACCTCTTCTTCGTCGAGGGAGCGCACCTACCCGCAGGGCTTGCCGCCTATATGCCACACTTCATGCCCTGGCAAGATGAGCTCCCAGCAACAACTCTTCCGGCGTCTTGCCATTGTAATCTTCGCTACCGCATTCATAGTCGGGCAGGCAATCTACGGGTTTTTCCACTGACGCCAACAGCATGAGCTGAATACTTAAAAGAATCAGGCGAGAGGCTCCATAAAATCTATATATCTTGAAAATTGGATTGCACCCATCATCCATCCACCCCCAGTCGTCCGGGTATGGAACTTTATCGGCTCCGTGCGCAATATGATTACGGAACATGCGTAGGTACTCACCAGCCCGCAATCCCACGCAATCGGGGTTGCCCTTTGGGTACTTCGCTTCAAGCTTCTTTAGCTCTACCGCGATTCCACTGTCATCAGAGTCACCTGCCCGCCGACAGTGAGCAATGGCGAGCTCAAGCAGATGTGGGAAGAGTGGCATCTTCTGTATGTTTACGTGCATCCCCCCGATGTAATCTCTTGCTCTGGCGCCCGTTTTCCCCCTATCGCCTGCCCCGGGTGAACACTTCACCGCCAACTCGTACGCGCTCCACAGGAAATTGAAAATTATAAGGGCCGCCATGTACTTCGACGCCGATTCGCTGTGCGCGTTTTCAAAATCATCAACGCTATCGCAGTACAGGTAGGATCCTGAGTCGTCGGTGTAGGCTGTATCGGCTTTTAGTCCGTCCAGGCTTGCGGCCATTTGGATGTGGTAGGCTACACCATCCCAACTGCTTTCTGTGTTGGATGCGGCAGAAGAAACGATATCCTCACGAATACATAAATTCGCTATTTTATAGACTTCCGCCAGATGCTCCCGCAAAGGACGAACCCTGCCGAGCCAGCAGTCCGGTTTCCCACATCCGCACTGAAACGCCTTAGTCGCTGGCGACAGCGCCTCTTTAAATTCCTGATCTATTTCTTTCCATATCTCAAATCTGGTTACCATGACCGGCGCCGTGTTCCTTCAATACGAGGGTTCAGTTCGCGAGCGGCTACGACCAAGCCCTCGCGATCGCGTCCGCCAGTTCCATGATCTCCTCCTCGCCGATGAAGGGAACCTGACCGTATGTCTTGTCATCCGTCCCCATTTTGGCGATGACATGCCCCTTTCCAAGCAGCTTCTCCGCTCCCTTCTCACCCAAGGCGATCTTCGAACTGCCTTCGTCGCCGAGGCGGAGGATCAGCTTGTTGCCGAGATTGGCGCGCAACTGCATGGTCATGACCTGGTTGTCCGCCCTTTGGTAGATCATGAAAAGATGCAGCCCGGCGGCGCGAGACTTCGTGGCGATCTCGTTGATCAGCCCGTCCACTTCGTCCTTGAACTCGTCGTCCTGCATCCAGTTCGCCACTTCGTCGAAGAAGATGACGACCCTTGGCAACCGCGTGGAGGGAGACTGTTTCCTGTTGAACTGGTCGATGTTGGCACAGCCGGCGGCGGTGATGAGGCGGTAGCGGTCTTCCATTTCATCGACGAGGCTTCGAAGCAAGGCGGCCGCGTCGTCCTTCTCCTCCACAATTCCGCTCTTCAGATGCGGCATTCTTCTTGCCCAGACGTAGTCGGCGCCCCGTTTGGGGTCGATGAGATGCACGTCCACGCATTTGGGATCGTTGAAAGCGCAGACATCCAGGATCAGGTTCGTGGTCAAGATGCCCTTGCCGCTGCCGGTCGTGCCGGAAACGAGCGTATGGGGGGCCGCCTTCTCGCTGCCCAGGAAATCCGAAGCGAGGGACAGATAGAACAGTTCACCGTCGTCCTCGCGCTCCCCCACAAGCAGCGCCATGTTGCGCTCGGGCGCCGACCCCTCCAGCCCTCGCCGGAGCCAGGCGTCGGCCAAGTGGAGGATGGATCGTACCGGCCGGCGGATTCCCAAGGCGATGCGCCCCGGTTGGGGCGTGATGCGGACGATGTCGATCCCGTAACGGGTGAGCAGGTCCGTCTGCTTCTTCTCAAGCCAGCCGATGGTCACCGACATTCCGCCGACTTGGACCAACCCTGTGTTCGGGGTCAGGCGAGCGCCGGCCACCGGGGCGTCCATCCCCTCCTTCTGCAAGGCCCTCTTGAGGCGGAGGATTTGGTCGTCGAGCCATTCCTGACCTTTGGCATGGTCGGCGGGGCGACTGAGCCGCTTGACCGCCTCGTACACATCAGGCCTCCAACCTTCCGGAACGTCGCACGGGTTTCCCGCATTCTCCGCCGGATGCTGGCGCGCCTCGCATACCGAGAAACTGGTCGACTCGGGCGCCGATCTGCCTGCGGACTCCACGACCGGAAGCGGGGGGGGAGCGCCACCCAAGACGACGGGGGCGACGGTCAGGTCGGACAGGCTACTCGAAGGCGACGCCCAACCATCTGGAACGAACAGCAGCCCCTGCGCCCCATCCGACAGCATGCCTTTCAACGAAGCGGCGATTGACGGGCGTCCGAATGTCCACTGGGCAAGCGGGCGGCGACTTCCCTTGGGAAGGTCCTCATCGGGAACCATCGGCTGGGTTTCGGGGTCGGAATTGAGATCGTGGACCATGACCACCGAATGGCCCGAAATCTCGAACGGCACCGCGCCTGCGCGTATGTCCGCGATCCATTGGGTGAAGGACACCCCTCCCACCTGCTCGAAGGGAGCTATGTGCTCAAGCACAAGATCGGCGAGCCTGCCCAGCCATGTGGACCGGTCCAACGTGCCGTCCGGGGACACGATCCGTTTGCGGAGGATCTCGTAAGTGTCCTCAAGCTGCCCCAGGGAACGTTTCCGTTGTTCCCCGAGATTACCTTGACCGACGAACTTCGCTTCGCACACAACGAGCCTGACCTTCCGCCCCTCCTTTGTATCCGCCAGATCGACGGCGAGGATGTCGGCACGCGTCTTCGAGAGGTCGAGCCAGCCGTGGAAGTCATCCAGGAAAAACCATGCGGTCTTATGGTCGACCGATGAGGAGGCGAGAAGCAGGTCCGCTTCCCTTTGGGTGATTACCAGACCAAGAAGTTCCTGGGCATGCGTGGCGGAATGGGCGCCACGCATAACGATGGCTCCCGAAAGGTCGGCGGAATTGCGATGTATCAGCCTCACCAGACCATCCACGGAGGTAGGCGGCTCGGATGGTAACAACCCCTCCAGGTCGGAACGCAGACGCTCTCCGATGTCCGCCTCGCTGATCTCCGCGGACACGATCACATTGTGCTCGGAACGCGGGTCGCTGAAATACCTGATGATGCGACGTCCTTGAGAGGAGATCAGCCGACGGTCAGCCAAACGATCGAACGTCATCACCCAGTTGGCGAGCCGGTGGGCTCTGTCCAGCGTGGCCTTCACGTCGCCGGAATCGAACTCAACCTCTTGCAGCGGCAACCATGGTTCCCCCGGCTCGGAGGGCGCCCCCTCGATGGCGTCGTGAAGGGCGTCCAGATACGCCTGGGCCGACTGCGGCAGCACGGGCGCCGTGAGAAACACCCCGGACGTAGTGTCCCCCTTGCGGAAAGCCTTCCGCCTGGACACCGCGGTCGGAACGTGCGTCGCCAAATCGGGAGCGGCCCCGGCAGGGGCGGTGCGGACCCACCTCACCTTTGCCCGCCTAGCGATCACGTCCTGTAGGACGGCGACGTCATGCCATTTGGCGGCAGCCCCCTGAAGGCCGTCCGCCCCGACGATCCCCACCCGCAGGCGCGACAGGAAGTTCCTTGCCGCTTCGCTTGTCAACGCGCTGTCGATCTCGTGGCCGATCCGCCGGTTTTGGTTCTCGTAGATCTGCCTCAGCCTCGCGGGATTGCCATGCGTGAGGACCAGATCACAGCGGAGGTCGGATTCGGCCTCGATCCGTCTGGCCATGCCGTTTGCCATCTGCAAGGGCAAGTCCTCGGACTCGGCGTCCACGAGGATGGCGGAGAAGTTGGACTTCTCGTGAGGGCGGAGCCGCAGGTACTCGTCTGTTACCAACTCGAACTTCTCAACCGTCCCTTCGGCGGGTTCGTCCGCCAGTTCGTCTGCGTCCCCGCCGAACGTCGGCGATTCGAGCAGACTAACGTCCGCCAACCGTCGGGTCTCAATGAGAAGGCGCCGCTTGTCGGAGATGCCGACATCCGCGTAGTACGTCTTTCCCAACGCGTGGCAGACCATGTCCACATAGTTGCCGATCTCGTCCGCTTCGTTCTCCCCGCTGAAGGTCACCTTCCGCACGGCCTCCGCCAGTTGGCGGGCCTTGACGCCCACCTCCGCCAGACGCAGGGGATGGAGGGGCGTGACGAGCATACCGTCCCTCTCCCCCTTGATCTCGGCCATGCCGATCCTCAGCAGCGGCGCCCACACCCGGGAGACGGCGATCTGTGGACGCGCCTCGGACATGACGACGCGCAAGGCGGCACCGTATAGTTCCCCCTGCCGGACGAGGGAGGGAGAGGCAAGCCCCTCGGAACCATGCCCTGCGAGCGCGGCCACAGCCGCGCCATACTCCAGACGGAACCCGGCGATGGCGGCACGTACAGTATCCGCTTGGACGGCTGTCAGGATCCCGTCGGCCTCCATTTCGGCTATAGCCCGGGCGCAGGCATCATGCACGAGGAAATCGTCGCGGTCGGTGCGAGCGATCCGTCCCGTGCTTTGTCCGAACACGTCGAGGACCGTGGCCGACTCCGCCAAATTCACGGTCTGCGCCGAGCCGTGGCGGTCATAGCGGTTGGCTGCCACCACCGAGGTTAGGAGTGGGACATCCGCTCCCTCCTGCATCACCATCCCGAAATCGAGGGGCAAGGCCGTCCCCATCGAATTCGGCGCTGGCCTCCAGGTCATCTGAGCCCTCGGCGCCCTTTTGAGGGCGGCATCGGAAGGTTTGCCGCCATCCTTGAATTCCGCCTCCGGCACGATGAAGGCCTCGAACTCGAAGTTGGTCGCGTCCTTGCTGGCCCGTTCGTTCTCCTTGGGCTTGCCGACCGCGTCCTTCAGCTCGCCTTCCCAAGCATGCGACCAGCACCGCCCCAGGTCCAGGACGACCTCCGGCGCCAACAGACGGTCCATTCCCCTCCAACGATCGCGGAGCAGGCGACACAAACGGGTGTTCATGTCCTTCCAGAACGATCCGTTCTCACTCCCGCGGAGCCTGATGTAGAGCCTGCACCCCTGCGTGTCGTCCGCTTCCCGCCGCGCGTTTAAGGCAAGCCTGAGGAGACCTTCGGCGAGGTCATCGGTCTCGATGGGCTTCCGGAACACTAGCCTTTCCCAGCGCTTAAAAAGCTTCGGCTCGGCCCTGAGCTTCTCACGGTGGCGATGGAAGAACTCGTCATGCGCCTCCCCCGGCCTGACGGAATCGCGCTTCAGGTCCGAAAGGAACTCCACCTCATCGACACTGAGGTCCTCTTCCCGGTAGTGCGTGCGGAATAGGGAGAGCGTCTCCTCACCGAAAGTCTTCTTGTCCTTCGCCTTGTTGGAAACGAACAGACGTTCGGCCTCGTCCCATGAGACTTCCGCCGCCTCCGCCTGCGAAACGGTCCATTCCCCCTCGCCGACAAGTGGATCGTCGATGAGCGCCCGCAGAAGCGTCGCTGATCCCGGTTCTATGTCGCCAGCCTCCTCCAAAGCCTTCAGCTTCCGTTTGAGATCGGCTTGGTTCAGGGGATCACCGTCAGTGTCCCGCAAGTTCAGGTAAGGCTTCGCTTCCTCGGCCACTTTCCGAAAAAAACGTTCCGCAAGCACCGGGGAATTCTCTATCTGTGCCCGGGGATCCCCGGCGTCGCGGGGGATGCGAAGGGCCGGAAGCGACCGGCGCGCGGCCCTGCCCAATGCCAATCCGTCGCCGCGCATGTGGCGGGCGACCCTGAGCGCGTACCCCGCCATGGTTTCGGCGTCTGAAACTGCATCGGAGGCGGTGAGTCCATGGAGGATGTTGGCGAAACGCGTGACGTGGTCCGGGTCGAAATCGTGGAGGGCCAAAGCGGCCCAAATATCGACCGATGACATGAGCCATTCGTCGTCGATCCGGTCGACGTGGGCGAGGCTCTGCTCCTCGGAACTCACCTTGGCGGCGGGTATGGAGAACAGCGTCAGCATTACGCCGTCAGGTTTGTTGTTGCGGTGCCATGTGGCCGTCCGATCGGACACCTTGGCGTCCCCGATGTCCCCGCCCGCGAGGTCGGGATGGACGAACGATTCAATGGCTCCGTCCCCGGCCCGGAGGAGGGCGATCTCCCGGGCAATCGCCCGAGCGACCGCGGCGGGCAAGCCTAGGATGCCGAGCAATATGCGGGACGACGGGCCTTCGTCCAACATGGCCTGAACTCGCCAAGCGGCAACCTTACCCAAGAAATCCGCGGATTGCATCGTTCTGCCCCCTTAGCGCCGATGGAAAGGATTGAGGACGAAAGCGCAGTCGTCCGACTTGCGGTCGATGAAACCCAGCACCCGCAACCTTTCCTCAAGCCGCTGCTCGTTCCGCTTCAAAGCAGCCAAGGGAGCCGGGAGCGACCCGTCGGCGGCCCTTGCCTCCTCAGGTCCCACGACGATGTGGTATCGCTTCCGCAAAAGCTTCAGGAAGGCGCCGAATTCCATGGCCTCCCTGACGTTGGCCAGGACCAAAGCCTCAAGGAATGCGTCGGTGGGCGAATACCAGGTTCCGGTTCTGCGTTGGGCCGCGAGCAGACCGATGCGTCTGGCATGGGCGGTGAACGCCGAGCCGATGTCGTGGTTCCTGGCCTTGGCCGCCTCAACCATCCCTTCCAACTGGACGGCGGGTTCCTCCAGGCGGCCTGGGTTCGAGGTGCTTCCCGAGACCCAAAGGAAGCGCCTCTTGAGGATGTTCTTCGCGGCCTCGGCACCTGACAGCCCCATCCCGATTGACGTCCATTCGTCGCTCTCCGCGAAACGGGCGACGAAGGCTTCGACAGCCCGGATCGGAAGGGAGCGGTGCGTTTTGTACGATTCGGTGGCGGTGGCGAATACCGGGTTGCTCCTGACTACGCCTGCCAAATCAAGAAAGAATGGGGGAACCCCCGGTCGCCCGGCTTCATCGACCGACCGCTCGACGATGTAGACCACCTCATGCAGGCCGGTGATCCGCATCAGGGCGTCCAGGCAATCCTCAAGCGGCAACGAGCCAAGACCCAAGATCGCGATCCAATCCTCCGCGAGCCTGTCATAGACCTCCATCCATTTGATCGGCAGGTAGCCTATGTTCGCCGAGGTCACCTTGTCCTCGTCCCATTCCGGTCGGAATCGCTTCGCGAGGCGATCGAGCGGGCTGTCGGAAACGAGCAGCCGCCTCCGGACCAATGCCTCCAGTTCCTCGCGTTTGCGGGATCGGTTGAGCATGAGGAAGATCAGTTCACCGGTCCGCTGGAAAAAGCGGCGGTCAAGCTTGAAATCGTTGACACCTTCCTGCTTCACGTCCGGGAAAAGCATCGAGGGGCCGATGGGGACCAAATGGCGGGAAGTGTAACGCTTGTCGCCGAACTGCTCGATCTCAGCCGACCGAAGCAGTTCCACCGCTTCAGCCATCTGGCGGAAGTCGCATTGGAAACGTCCCTTGAGATAGTCGAAGCGAAGATGGCCGAACTCCCTTCTCCCATGTTCCTGCCACTGATCCCACAAGGCGTCGTGATCCGAGGAGGGCCTTGATGCGAGGCGCGAAATCTCCTTGTCGCGGAACAGCAGATGTCTGAGCGTCGTGTTGAGCGGGATGTCGTATGAGAGGATTTCGTGCTCAGGCTCACCGGTCGTCGGCTCCCGACCTAAACCCGGAAAGATCGGCTTTCCGGTGGAATTCCGGTGGGTGGCGATCTGGATGACTTCGATCAGCGTGAACCATGGAGCCTGATCGTCGTAGATCGACAACCCGAATACCCCGAAATCGCACCAGAGCGAGACGGAATGGAGTTTCTGGGCCTCCGGGACACGGAGGGCCCCTTTTGCGGACCAAAGGGCCGCGGATCCGGCGGTCAGTATCGTCATACCCCCACCTCGATCTGCCTGGAGCCAATGCGTCCGTCGCCGCCGACCGAGAGGATGGCCACCTCCGTTACGGGCTCGTCGTCCGGCTGGTAGAACCTTGCCACCGCGTCGGCGGCGTTCATCGCGAAATGCCTGATCTCCCTTTGGCATTGCCGGGAAAAACTTGAGGGCAGGCTTCCCTCGGCCACCCTCATGAGATACTCGAACAGCAACGGCGTCAGGTCGAGCGAAGCCCCTCCTTCCCCGCCACCCCGGGCGGGTTCCACCCTCAAGGACGGCCTGCGCGTGTTCTCCGAAAAGCGGACGGCGACCCGGAAAGGTCCCATGCCGCGCCTGGGCACCGGCGGAACCGTGGCGAGCCTACCGGAACTGCCGTCCCCTTTGCCCACGGACATGGCGAGCCACAGTTGGTCGGTGTCGTCGGCCATCATGCCGGTGAGCGTCCGGTTGAGTCCCTTGACGATCTGGCGCATGGCCACGTCGTCCTCCGGGCCCCCCTTAGCCAACGCGTCGCAAAAATCGAGGTAGCGGCCGGCATGGTGGAAGACGGTCAGGCGCCAGGGAGACAGGGGGTCGCCCCCATGAGTGCCTGGCAGCGTAAAGAACAATCGTCGCCGCTGCGCCTGGACCATCCTGCCGAATTCGACAGGATCGAGACCAGACGCCCCCCTTAAATAAAGGTCGCGAGAGCGTGAAAAAAGCGATTCGCCATGCTCAAGGTCACGGTCGAACACGCCGTCTCGCACCGCCGCCGGCTTTCCATCCACCAAGAGACCGTCGATGGCGTTGTTGGTCTCATGTCCGATCCCGAAGACGTCCAGGATCGAGAACACCGCGTAACGTTCCCGATAGGAAGGCCGTAGATTGAACCCCAGCACGTTCTGGAAAGGGTTCGTGTGCCTGTACGCGCGCTCCCTTGCCCTTGCCCGTGCCTTGACGCAGGTCAGCAATGGCGGTCCGTTCACGGAAGCCTTGTCCCCAAGGATGATGTTGACCGTCAGCGTCAGAAGCTGCCGGATGGGCACGTGCTGATCGTTGGCCGCAGCGACCCGGATGGCGTCCTTCAAGCGGGAGCGGAAATTCCCACCGAACGCGCCGTCAGGCTTCACCGCCAGGAGTTCTCTGTTGACCAGGATTGGGCAACGGCCATCCACGCACGAAGCCGCAGGGCATTCTCCGCAGTCTGCCCACTGTTCATGGCCGAGGATCGCGTCCACCACCGTGTCGAATGTATCCGTGGCCGCCGACCGGCTGAGGTTCATGAGGCGGATGGCCAGCGAGCCATCCCTGTCGGCGCTCAGATCATGGTGCAGCATGTCCGCAAGCGATGCGTGGACCTTGGCAAAAGCATCGCGTTCCCGACCAGGCTCCCGCCCTTCCATCGCGTCACGCCAGAATTTCAGGAGTTGACCGTCGTTGGCCGCAAGCAGATATAGCGTCGAGGCGTCGTCTCCGATCAGGCAGCGCGTCACGCGCTCGATCTCCCCCGCTTTCAGGGAGTCCCCCACTTCGCTAAGATCCTTGACTATCCGGAGGGAGCGTCCATCCGGCAACCGCGCCTCCAAGACGCCACCGTCACCGGGCCACAGAGCCGGATCACCTTTCAGGACGTCCTGCCAAAATTTCCTGATATGATAGGTCTTGCCGTCTCCCGCAGTGCCTGTCAGCACGACGTTAGTCGGTTCGGCCCCGAGAAGCGCGTCAGCGATCTCGTCGAGACGGGGAGCGGGAATCTCCACCGGACGGACGCCGTATCTCTTGACCGCTGCTTGGACGTGCTCGTCGCAGAGGGAATCAGCTTCGGCGGACGGGCCGTAACTCCGAAGAAAATTGACAAGTGGGTTGTCCGGCATCTTCCCCCCCATCTAAAGATGGCAAATGGCGCAGCCGTCGAGCTCCAGCCCGTCGGCGACGTCGTATCGACGTTCAAGTTTTTCAATGTCTTCGAGAGACCGCCCTTCGGCCCAAGTGTACGGCCTGCCTCCCTCGATCTTCTCGTAGGCCTTCGCTTTCTCGAAGAGGTCGGGATGGTTCTCCTTGAGTCCTTGCCATTCCCCGATCGCCTGGTAGAAGCAGAAATAGCACCCTGACCTGGAGCGCCAGGAATAGTAGGGAGGAACTCCCAGCCCGCAGTCCTCAAGGATGGCAACGATGTCCCTCAGCCCAAGCCCGGCCTCCTTGAAGGGATAGACGGGGATGATGTTAGGCTCTTCGGACAACACAACGGGCTTGCGTTGGATGTAGCCCTCGCGGTCTTCGTCCCCCCGGATGCCGATGTAGCTGTAGGCCTTGTCCTTCCCTATATGGACCTCGAACGGCTTGATCTTCAGAATGCGCGTGCACCACCGGGCCTGCGGCGACGGCATGAAGCTGCCGTAGTATTCCTTGAGGAAGACGTCGAACGGGTTTCTGTCCCTCTTCTCCTTCACCCCCAGCAGATCGAGCGCGTTGAGCTTTGTGACGCTCACGCCGAAGATCGCCTCGAACCGGCGGATGTAGGCATAGGTCTCGGGCAGTTCGACACCGGTATCGCAGAACACGAATTCGAACTTGGCTTCAGGCCGGTTCTCAAGCAGCCAGACGGCCAAGGCCGTCGAGTCCTTGCCGCCCGAGAACGAGAGGATATGGCGGGCGCCCTTGTCTGCCAACGCCTCGTCAAGAGTCGCCATCCGCAACCTCCTCCCTTGCAATTTTGTCAAGAAGCTCCGCCGCCGCTCCCCTGCCGGCGATCCTCACGAGCTTGGCCAGAAGGTCCCCGACCCGCCCTTCAAGGACCGGCCTCACTGAGGCGTCGGGAACCCGAACCGCCAACGCGGCCTCCTCCACCTGTCCCGCCGCCGCCTTCAATCGACGGGCGAACTCGGCCGGGGTCCTGTCCGTCCACCTGTCGAAGTCGAGACCGATCAAGAGCATGGAAAGGGCCCTGGCGAACGAGACCTCGGTATACCGACCGTCGGTGGCCGCGGCGGCACGCGAGAGCACAGCTTTGGCGGCTGCATCCACCCCGTTCCTCACGGCTGTTCCACCCGAGAAGCAGGACGCCCAAGCCCTGGCCCTGGACAGGGCGTCCCCCTCGTCCGCCTTCGAGACGACCAAAGTCTCGCGGATCGCCCGCACAGCTTCCGCCTGAAAGCCCTCCACGACGCTTTCCAACACCTTCCGACACTTGCGGACAGCCTCCAACGTCTCGGGTCCGGGACTATCGCTTCCGGCAACCCTCGGAAGCCGATATAGGAGAACGTCCACGGGATCTTCCCCATAGGCGAGCGCCTGAGTGAAGGAACGCACGGTCTGGTCAGAATAGCGGGATTTGAGCGCATTCTCCGGAAGCTGCGCCTTCCACGCATCAAGCGCGTCCTGCGCATGGCGGAGGAGATCGGCCTCCTCTGGGGCCGAGGTTCCGAACTCCTCGGAAATTCCCCTCAGGTAGTCGCCCAAACCGGCATCGAGATCGAAGACCTCAATCTCGAACACTTCTGGACGGGAGCACATCTCCTCAATCTCAGACGCCAGAATGTCCGGCACCCATTTCCCATCCCTGCGGACGGCCACGGCGCGGCCGAACGCCCTCATGCCCGCCGCCACCAAGATTGGCAGCAGTCCCGCCCTCACTCCGTAAGGGGGCAAAAGCAGCCTATCCACGAAAGCTGCCATCGGCTTGCGGCCGGCAGCTTTGAAAAAGACCTCTACGGCGCCCCACACCTCCCGCAACCCTGAATCACGGACTTGCCAAGGGGCGGCCCATTCCCATTTGCCGTCGCCCTCCTGCCTATAAAGCCCGGTCCGATGAAGCACGGTTCGATACATGGCTACGTCCGGCGTGCCGCCCATGAACTCGCAACCGAGATGAGGTTCACCGTCCCTTTCCAGAATCGACAGGAGCAGGCGCTTACGGGCGTTCACCATCGGACGGCTGAGCGAGCGCCTCACCACAAGTTCGTTGCGAATTTCCGGCGTCTTGGGAAAACGGTCGTCGGCTATGACGGAAAGCTCTTCGGCAAGCGACGCGGCGTCATGCACCTCCAGCAGTCTTCCACGGGCGAACCAAGACTGCCGCCCCTTGCCGGGCGTCACCGCCCGTTCAAGCGAGCGATCGAGCGCCTCCATGGCGGCATCGGCCATGTGTGCAATCTCGGTCTCGGCCAGAGGGTCACTGCCCAGGAGCACTTCGTCCCGCGCCAACCGGGCCAAGCATGCCACCTCCAGCGCGAGCTCCGCCAACGGGAGGGGTTCCTCGCAGACACAAGCGACCACGGCGCCGTCTTCGGGAAGGAGCTTGGGGATGGCCTCAAGAGCGGCCTGCGCGTCATTCGCCCCGGCGGCGATCACGTAGAGCAACCGGCCATCCTCACCCGGCCCCACGTTCAGCAGTGGATGCTCCGCGCCTCCAGCGCACAGGTCGGACGCTGCCACATAGGCGCCAGACCACGACCTGCGGATCCAACGTTCGAGATTGTGCCGGACAGACCGCACCGACGGGGCCGGCCTCCGCGACGCGAGGAAGGGCACCAAGTCGAAATCCGCCTCCAAACGCGACCGCTCGTCCTCAAGACGGCCACGCAGGTCGAGGTCCGTCCCGTGCCACACCGACACGTCATCCGTCCTGCGGCGATGGAGGAGCAGGTTCTTGGCAAGCAAGGCGTCCACGGCGTCGGCGGCGTACCCCAAATCCCCCCACGGCTCGACTGCGGCAAGGAGAGTCTCGCGGGAAACCTTCAGCCGCTGCCCGGACGCGCCAAGCCCCAGAAGTGCAGCCGCAGCGACGGCGAGGCATTCGTCCGGCCCTTCGGCCTTGGACAACGCACTCTCAGTTTCCAGCCATCTCCGGTGCGATCCGCCGATCCCCACGTCGGCTTCCATGGAGGGCGAGAAATGGTCATAGACATCCTTCAGTGTCACCCGACCCGAAAGATCGGCGGAACCCACGAACGCGAAGACACTACGTTCGTGTTGGGCGACTCTCGCTGCCAAACCGGGGAGGACATGGAGCGCCGCAGGGTCGAGCGGCCATGCGGCCCTCAATGTCTCCGCAAGCTTTTCGGTCTCACCGGCAAAGGTCGGGAACATGCCCGCCCCAAGCACCCTTTCCGCCGCCATGCGGAAATCCTCCGGCGACAGCGGGGGGACCGCGGTGCGCATCCCCTCCACCACCGACGCGATAAGCCGGTGCATTTCCCGGCTGTCATCGACGAACCTCACGGCGCCGAAACGGCCCTCAACCTTTCTCCACGCCGAACGAGCGGCTTGGCTGAGCCCACCGCTGTAATGGAAGAAGCCCTGATGCATGAGCAGGGTGAGAGTGGCGGACGGACGCTCCTGACGCGCGGCCCACTCCGCTGCCTGTTGGAGCTGCGACAATTCATGGGACCGGCCCTCGGAGGCGAGCGTCTCCAAATGTCGACCGAACTCGTCCCAGACAATGGCCATCCGATCCAGGCCCTTCGCCTTGGCGGCTGCGGCTATCGCGTCGAGGACGACGGCGATCCCGGACCGCCCGGGTCGGACCAAGCCGCTCCCCAACGACGAGGACGCAGCGGAAATCAGGGCGTCCCCAAGATCACCTTGGGCACCCTCAAGCGCGATGGCGAGGCCGCGCGTGCGGCAGACGCCATCGGCCAACTCAGGAGCGAACTCCCCTAACCTCGAAAGCACGCCGGCGAGCAATGGCCCCGGACCCTCGTCACGGTTCAAGGCAAGGCACGCGAAGCCGGCGGCGAGCGACTTCCCCGATCCGTAAGCGGCAACCACGATGGTCGCCGGAGACGGTATGCCCTCAATCACAGCGCGTATCACTTGGGCGCTCTTCGGCGTCGGCCTGAAATGGGAGAACCGAGATGGAGCGCTGAGATCTAAGCCAAGATTGACGGAACGCAGGAAGACTTCGGGGCGTGACGGCATCAAGCGGCCCTCGAATAATAGTTCGCAAGCCAGTCCAATGGCTTGATCGCCTTCAGGCGGATGGTGCGGTCGCCACCGACCATTTCGCTCCTGACCGCATCCGGCCCAAGGCACTTTTCTACCTCGGCCAAGGCCGCGGCGAATGCGTCTGGGGACAAGGCGAGCACGCGCCCTGGCCCGCCCGGCCGCGCCACCGCCTCCCTCATCTGTACGTCAAACCAACCGCCTGCGGCGCGTTCCTCCAGGAAGGCCATTGCCATCGAATAGCAGACGATCTCCGGCGGGATCGGCTTCGGCCCCCGGTCGATACGGTAGGTATCCGTCTCACGGTAGTGCACCATCAAGCCGAGTTGCCGGAACGGGGAATCGATCGCTTCCTCCGGATCCTCCTGCGGAGGGGGCACGGGACGGGCATAGGTGGCGAGTAGGCAGGCGACGTCGCCGCCAATCGTCCGTTGGCTAGGCATCCGCTGCCCTTCGGAGTTCAGATGGCGCGTCAAGGCGTCCACGCATTGAACGCGGTCAAAGCGTTGGTCGCCGGAATAGCGGCTGAATATCCAATGCCAAGCGATGGCGTCCTCGGACTGGGAGCAAACGTTCACATGCAACGCCCACCACGTTCCGGCCCGAAGCATCGCCGGGTCGCGCCTCAACACCAACTCTCCCAACTGGGACGGCGCCAACCCGCCCCCATCCCCCGGTTCGATGAGGCCGGTAAGGCGCAGCCAGTGCCGTATCGACTTCGCCATGTTGGAACCGACCCCGAGCAGGTCGGCCACCAAGGGGTTCTCAAACGACTTTCCGTCCGACGCGGCAAGGCGCAGTCCCTTGCTCAGCCAGGTTTCGCGGACAGGAAAGGTTTCGTGCCCACCGAACCTCATCTGAACACCATGAATTGCCGGAGCCTGACCACTGCTTCGACGACCTCGCGAGCCGCCACCTCTACCTCATCCCAGGTGCTGTTCGCGGAGAGGCTGAAGCGCACCGCCGACCAAGCCTCGGACTCGCTCAGGCCCATCGCCAGCAGCGCGGGCGACGGTTCCGGACGGCCACTGGAGCAGGCCGAAGTCTGCGAGCACATGACGCCGACGCGGTCGAGCTGGGCGACCAGGGCTTGGCCATCGACATCTTCGAACCTGATGCTGCTGGTGTTGCACAAACGCTCGGCGGCCACGCCGTTCACTACGGCGCCGGGTATCCCTTCAAGCACGGCGCGTTCAAACCCATCCCGGAGTTCCTTCATTTTCCTCACATCGTCGTCGAACCGCCCAGCCCTCACCGAGCAGGCGGCCGCGAATCCCGCTACAGCGGGAATGTTTTCCGTTCCCGACCGCATCCCGCCTTGTTGCCCGCCGCCGAGCATCGCTGGAATGAGCGAGCGCTTGTTCCGGGTCCAAAGGGCTCCGACCCCGATGGGTCCATGCATCTTGTGGGCGGAAAGCGTCGCCATATCGACGCCCGAGGCGTTGAGGGCAAGCGGAACCCGTCCAAACGCCTGCGCCGCGTCGGAATGAAAGGGGACGCCCTTTAATCGGCAAAGCCTCGCCACTTCTGCGATCGGCTGGACCACACCGGTCTCCCCGTTGGCCCACTGCACACTCACAATATCCAGTCCCTCTTCAAGCTCCGCAGAGAGAGATACGAGATCGACAGTGCCATCGGCGCGCAATGGAAGAACCGCCAAGCGCCCTGTCGCGACGGCTTCCGCCGGGTTGAGGACAGAAGGGTGCTCCGCTGCGGTCACGGCGACCCTCGGCCTGGAAACCCGCCCGGCAATAGAAGAAAAGACGAGGTTGTTCGATTCGGTCCCGCCAGACGTCAGGACCAGCCCACCGGCATCCCCGCCGGCCAAGCCCGCGATCGCCTCCAGACTGCGGATCAGCAACGTGCGGGCGGCGGCGCCCCGGGAATGTGGGCTGGAAGGGTTCCCATACCCTTCGGACATGGCCCTGGTGACAGCGTCCACTACCTGCGAAAACGGCCGCGCCGTCGCATTGTTGTCGAGGTAAATCTCCAAGTTCCCCCCGATAATGATGACCGCCCCCGATCTGGCACGGCAGTTCGCTTGGGGTTCGCCCGAAGGTTTATCTGCGGATCCCATAGCCCCGTCTAAGTGATACCTTCCAGACACCGTCATGACAACCGTCGGGAGTCGTTTTTGTTTACAACTCCATCATCGGAACAGAGGCGCCGGACACACGACGAAATCCGCACAAGCGTTTGGGCGCCCACCACCTGAGCGTCACGCCGATCGTCCGTCACCCTTTTATTGCTACAGGATCAGGGTTTCATCAGCCGAGGTATTTCCAGTCACTTCGTTCTCTTTGGATCACCGAGGACGACCGTCACGTTGTCGCGGTGACCGCCGTGGCCTCCGACGAAGCGTCTACCGATTGGCAAGACCGACCGCTGAAAGGCTTCCGCTAAGGAACCGCCAACGCCACGCGGACGTCGAGGTCATCAAGATCGCCGATCCCCAACCGGCGCATCTCGGCGTCCAGCCATTCGCGCCCGCCCCCAAGCTCGACGCCAATTTCGGCGATGGCGTCTCCGCGGTACACATGCCAGCCCGCGAATAGATCGCGCAGTCTGGCCTCAAACGCCTTGGGGCGGGCCACCTTGAACCGCCGGACGCACGCACGGGTCAGAGTGGTGTCGGAACCAGCGTCGATTTCCAGTCCTTCCGGGGCAATCTCGGCGAGAACTAGGGGCAGCAGGGCGGAATGCGACCATAACGCCCGGACGGACATCACGACCCCGAGGAAGACCGCGCGCGAGGGGGCGGACCACAGGCGGGACACCATGAGGTCGATGGTGGCAATCGCTGCCGTCAGGTCGTCGGCGTCCTCACGAAGCACAAAGGCGGGGACGCCCGTCAGCCTCGCGGTCACCTCGTGGATCCATTCGCCTTCGCGGTAACGGGCGACGCCTGCGACCTGCATCCGCTCATCCAGCACCGCGGCCAGGGCCGGGGAATCCCATTCGTCCCGCACCACCAAAGTCGCGGTTCCGTTGGGCAGGTCGCGGCCGTCCAAGGCAGCCCGGTAGCGGAGGGCGTCGCCGACCTTCGCGTTTCCGGCGAAGGCGGTGTGGAGTTCGATGAGAATTGCGTCCGCCTCGTAGCCGCGAACCCGTCCGCCCGGCGCCGTGATCCAGCCACCATGCTCCCGCACCAGCCTGAGTGCCTCCTCGGCGGCGGAACAAGCCTTGATCTGCGCGAACGTCGGCACCTTGCCCGCCATGGCGCCCCCTCCATGTTGGATTGTCAACGGAATGGGGGATGCTGCCGGGACCTGCCGAAAGGCGTCAAGGCCGACCGCGTCCATGAATTCATGAATTCATGGACAAGACGAGCACCGAGGCGTTTTCCGCTTGCGCCCACGGCTTCGGCAGCCTACCTCGATTCCCACCGGTGATGGAGACTTGATGGGACCGCAGATACGCGCGGTGGCCACCGAGGACGGCCGACACGTCCATGACGGCGTCCTGCTGTGCCTGGGAGCCTCGGGTTCAGCCCGCGAGGTCCTGGGCGCACTGATCGACGAGTTCGGCGGGCTGCTTGAAGCGGGGCCGGGCCAGCCCTGGACAGAGGCCGAGGGGCGGCGGCTGACCGCCACTGACGCCCAAGAGACGATGGCCTGCACCATCGCCGAGACCATGGGATGGGAGAACCTGCCGACGGCGATCCGAATGGCCGAGAGCCTCACGATCGACGCCGGGATGAGGCGCCGTTTCACCGAAGCACTGGCCCGAACTGGATACCCCTTCGCCCCGGGTGGCTGAGGGAGGGGATATCAACCCTCGGCAGTCCCGCTAAGGACACCCCTTGTAGAGTTTGATCTTCCTGGGGGTTTGGGCCGATTGGCAAATCCCGCTGAGTATCCGCAGGAACGTCTGGCCATCCATCGGGTCGCGGGGAAAGAAAACGCTTTCGTTCACCCCCCTCACCAAAGCTGTCGCCGGTTCGATCGTCGCCTTGCGATAAAAAACGTAGGATGGGCGGGTGACGAAATCATGCACCCCTGCGGCCAAGCGGCAGGTGGAATCGCAAAGATCGTTGGTCCAACTGTTGATGGGGACCAACAGGTGCCTCCCTTCCGCGCACGCGTCAGTACAGACCACAAACAGATGCTTCTTGTCCGGGTCGTGCGTCGGCCCGGACGGAATCAGCAACGTCCCCTTCTTCAGCACCTGATAGGCCACAGTCACCGCCGCAGGGAAGCGAACAGGCTGTCGATCCGCCGATACTCGCGGATGGTTTCGGCCTGGTCATCGGGATGGGCGACGCCAAGATAACCCAAAGTCCGCTCAAGGGGGATCGGCTTCGAGCTTCCGTTCGGATCCTCCCATTCTGGGAGATTCTCGCGATCGTGGGTCCAATCGACGAGTTTCCACTTGTCCATGGCCCCGAACCGCCGCCACACGGCATCCAGGCAATCGACGTCGGCTTCGCTCAGTTCATCCAGTCCGTCCTCTGCGACGCCTTCCGCCACGGCAACCATGTGGTTTTCGCGGGCAAGGACGAACTCCGTCCAGCCGCAGCCGTCCAGATCCACCTCTCCGTTGATGTGCGAATAGGTGGTGGAGTTGACCGGGCCATGCTTCATGGAGACATGGAGTTCGTCGAGGATGGGGAAGCCGTGGCGGGCCATGCTTTCGCGGTCCGCAAGGTAAACCAGCTTCACCGCCTTAAGAACGTCGAGTCCCCCCCCCGCCCTCAAAGCCAGCAGGGCGATGACCTGGGCCGCTTTCCGCGGGCTATAGCTGTCCGACGCGTCGGAATACATAGGGGCGAATCCGGTGACGTTGACCACGCCGCCAAGCAACCGGAGCGGGATGCCGACCGGCGACGGAGCAATCTGTGTTGCTCAATAATAGGAGGACCATGAGAAAATGCAATAGAGTTCCCAAAATGTTCCACACGCCGCACAGCCGCCCCTGCGCCGCAGGCGATCCGCAACGAGGGAGGAAACCGTAAAAAATCGGCCCACGCCAACGACTTGGGAGCTGACGCCAACTCCTCCGGCCTGCGACCATGCATGGATACATGAATTCACGGATGGAGGGCGTGGGATGCGGGTTCTGGCTTTGGCGAACAGGAAAGGGGGCTGCGGGAAGACGACCCTATCCACGGCAGTCGCCTCGGCGTTCGCCGCCGGAGGAGTGCCGGCCGCCTTGGTGGACCTCGATCCACAGGGCTCCGCGACTGCATGGGCGGAGTGCCGTCCCGCCGATCGGCCGAAGGTCCGCCTGATCAGGTCCCGTCCCGCCTCGCTCGCCGACGACCTGTGGAGGCTGACCTCGGAGGGGATTGTCATTGCGGTGCTGGACACCCCTCCCCATTCCGACGCCGCCCTCGCCGGGGCCGTCGCCGTCGCCGACGCGGTCCTGTGCCCGAGCCTGCCCTCGGCCTTCGACCTGTTGGCGCTGGCCTCCATCCTGCCGACGCTCCGGCAATCCGGTCGCCCGATCGGGATCGTCCTCACCTCGGTCACCCACGGAACGGTCGGGCTGCGCGATGCCGAGGCCGCCATCGGGTCCATGGACCTGCCGCTCGTTGGGAGCATGGGCCGCAGGATGGTCTACCAGTACGCGGCGGCGAAGGGTCTCGGCCCCACGGAGATGGGACGCCGGCACGAGGCAGTGGCGGAGGTCGAGGCCGTGTGCCGCTGGGTGATGTCGACGCTGGAGGGACGGTGATGGCCGGCGATTCGATGTTCGACGGCTTCCTGAAGAAGGCCCGTGCCGAAACCACCCCCGACGCGGCGGGAAGCCGCCCTGGCGGCTTCCGCCACCTTCAGGTCCGCTTGGTCTCGGACGACGCCAAGAGGGTCAAGGCCCTCGCCGACCGGCGGGATCTGAGCGTCCAGGACGTCCTGGTGGAAGCGATCAACCTTCTGCTCGCCGACTGGCAAGAGCCGCCGGTCGAAAATCCGGGAACGGCGAGGAAGAAAGCGTGAAACCTTCAAGGATGAAAGGTTCTAGATCCTGATGTTCCCAACACCGTTCCCGAGCGTGCAGACCCCCGGGAATGGGAAGCCCCTTTCGTGGGCGATTGTATCGGCAGTCCATTCCCGGAAACCGGAGAAGCCATGCAGGAAGATCCCACGCCGCCCTTGATGACCGTCGCCCAACTGGCCGAGGCGCTCCAGGTGCATCGCCAGACCGCCTACGACTATGTCCGCAAGGGCGTCATCCCCGCCGCCCGCCTTCCCGGCTCCAAGGATTGGCGTGTCCGCCGTGCCGACGTGGAGGCCTTCATCGCCTCCATGTTCGTCGTCCGCGAGGAACCCCGCCCGGAGAAACGGACGGAACTCCCCTCGCCCCGCGACTGGTTCTCGCTGGGCGCCTCCTCCGGCTTCCGCAAGAACACGTAAACGTGTTGGCCGCACGCTTGACGCGCGCTACGGTTGCGTCCCGCCGATATCAAGGGGGACCTCCACATGGCAAGGCCACGCAAGGCCGCCCGCCTCGAACTGCGGGGGCGCATCCACTACATCATCGACGGGGGTCTGAAGATCTCCACCCAGACGGACGACCCGGAGAAGGCCCGTGTCGCCCTGGATCAATACCTCATGGGCAAGGCGGCGGCCCCGCCGCCCGTCCCCCAGGCGCCGCTGATCCGCGACCTGCTGCGGGCGTACGGGGACTCCAAGCTGGAGGAGCGCCGGGAGAAGGTGGACGCCTCGACCTACGCGGACATCCGCCGCCGGCTGGTCTCGTCCGGGACGCCCGCCGCCGAGGCCCATGCGCGGGCGGCCGAGCAGGCCGCGCAGGAGGCCACATCCACCGAGGCGGCCGGGACCATGGTGTTCGTCTTGAAGCACCTCGAACGCCATCTCGGCAACCTGCCGACGCCCAAGATCACCGAGGCGGTCGTCCGGATGTACGCGAAGGAGCGCCGGGCGGAAGGCGTGTCCTCGGCCTCCTCCAAAGAGATCGTCCGGCGTGTATCCAACTCCACGATCGCCAGGGAACTCACCATCCTCCGCGCCGCGGTCAACTGGGCCGACAAAGCTGAGCACCGCCGCGCCTGGTTCGGGGACACCCCTAAGCCCGAATTCGGGATGCCCGCCTCGGACGGGCGGGCGCGGCAGCGGTTCCTGACCAAGGGCGAGGCCGCCCGCCTGCTCGCCGCCTGCCACCTGCACCACGTGCGGCTGTTCGTCCGCATCGCCTTGGCCACCGGCGCCCGCAAGGAGGCCATCGAGACGCTACGCTGGTCGCAGGTGGATTTCGAGCGGAATACCATCGACTTCGGCTGGGTCGCCCACCGGAAGAAGCGCCCGCTGATCCAGATGACCCGGGAACTCCGCGCCGAGCTTTTGGCGGCGAAGGCGGTCTCGACCAGCCAATGGGTGGTCGAACGCAACGGCGCGCGGGCGGGCAACGTCAAGAAGAGCGTGGCCAACGCCATCGCCGCCGCGGGCCTGAAGTCGGCGGACGAGAACGAGACGGTGACCGCCCATGTCTTCAAGCACACCTTCGTGAGCTGGCTTTTGCACGGCGGCCGGTCGTTCGAGGCGATCGCCAAGATCGTCAACACGTCCCCCCGCACGCTGGAACGCCATTACGGCCATTGGGACGTCAGCCGCGCCGACGAGATCGGCGAGGCGGTGGCGCTCGACGCGCATCTGAAGGAACTGGCGACCTGGAGCGTCCCCGAACTGGCCGGCGAGATCGACCAGCCGGGCGAGGAGGACGACTTCTCCGTGGACTGACGGGACTTGGTTCGCACCGGATCATGGGCCGAGACTTAAAAGGGAATGACCCCGTTGCGAAACAGGCGAACGACCTCGTCGCGATTCACGAAATCACGTCCCTCCTCGACCTCCCAATCGGGATAGCTCAAGGGAAGCCGGTGGCATAGGGCGCCAATGATGGGTTTCCGTCGAGGGAATTGATGCGCGGTCAGATCATAGATCAGGTCGCCGACCATGACCCACAAATGATGCTCGTGCCCGCGCGTCGTCCCTTTGATGATGCGGACATTGTCGAGCCGGTACTTCTCTTCGAGAAGGTACGTGAGTATCAGGGACACGCTCTCGCAGCAGATCCGCGGAAACGAATGGCTGAACGGGTACTTGAAAACCTCTTCCTCTACATTCCGTTCGAGGAAGCCGAGCAGTTCCCGGGCCGACCGGTCCAGATCGCCTTTCGTCACCTTCTTCGCCACGGCACCTCCGATACGTTCAAAACCCTGTCGGCGCCCCGTCGGCATAGCCGTCGAAGGCATAGTCGTTGAGGAACTGGCGACGCCACAGGAAGGCGCGGTCCACTTCGCTCAATTCCGCCTCGTCGCAGATTTCGCGCCAATTCGCCCGGATGCCGGCGATCTGCCCGTTGATCAGATCGCGCGCCTCTGCGTCGTTTTCCAAGAGGCTTCGCCTGTCGTCGCCATGCACCAGCATCGCCTGACCGGCTTCCCGTCCGGTGCGCGACTGGGGACAGATGTCATAGGCGGGCGTCAGCGTGAGTTGCCCGCCGTCCCAGAAGGCGGCGTGGTTCCGGGCGTGATCGTCGGTGTTTCCCACCAGCACGTTGAACACCATCCGGGCGAACACCTCGCGCAGCGTCGCCCGTGGATCGGTGAAACGAGCGCGCACGATCCCGGCCAGATCGACGTAGCTGGCGTAGCGGGCCTGCATTTCCCCAAGCCCGAACATGGTCAGGGCCGACACCATGGCGCGGCGGCTCCAGCCCCGTTCGCCGCGCTCCCGGTCGAACCGCCGCACCAGCAAAACATCTTTCCCGCTCGCCTTGGCCAGACGCACCGGCGCCACATCCAGCCCCACCCTATCCGCCAGCCGCATGGCGACATATTCCGCTTTCACCACGGCAAAGGTGTCGTTGGTGGCCGAGAATTTGGCGATGAATTTGTCGGCGCCGTCCTCGACCAGTGCCTTGGGGCGGGCGCCGCCGATGGAGCTGCCGTGGAACAGGGCCCTGTCCAAGGCCGGCGTCAGCGGCTCACCCCGCTCCACACGCTCCGCCGCTTCCAGCATTTCCTCAAGCGTGGCGTTCTCCTGCTCGCGGGGCTGGTAGCGATCCGCCGAGGTTTGGAAATCGAGCGCGCCGATGCGGTCCGAGCCGGAATGCAGCATGAAGGTCAGTTCGTCGAACTCGACGTCGCGGGCGGAATCCCCGCCCAAGCCGGTCAGGCGGTTGATGATGACCCGGCGTCCCCAGGCATCGGGCGCGCCGTCCCGCAGGCACCCGGCCATGTCGAGCGGCGCTTCCGGCACGATGGCGCCCCGCCGCAGCGGCAGTTCCGGCAGATAGAGCGGCATGGAACCGGCCCGCTCCAGATAGGAGCGGCCATAATTGAAGATGTAGACGGCACCTTCCCGCGCGATCCTGCCGGCAACCACCGGCTCAAACGCGCCCGGCAGCCATATCCACACATAGGCTTCCGTGGCGGGGGATTCGGCAGTGAACGGCGAACGGTCAGAAGTCATCCTTCACCTCCGAACGCGGGCGCCGGACCGACTGGGGCAACAGGGCCAGCTTGTCGTCGATCCGGGAAATGTGCGGTGCAAGCCCCGAAGGCTCGGGGACGAACAGCGGCACCCCCACCAGCGCAGCAGCCTCGAAGACCAAACCGATCTCGACCTTCGGATGGCCCTTTTCAATCAGTTGCAGGGTGCTGCGGGCGATGCCGATCCGCGCCGCGAGATCAGCCTCCGACATCTTGCGTTGCTTGCGCGCCAGCCGGATCTGTCCGCCCATCAGAGCCAAAGCTTCCTGGGTCGTGTGGGAATAAGTTCGGGTATGCTCGCCCATGGGACCCTCGATGACGGTTATGGCAGTCACCAAACCACGTCACGACCACCACAACGGTCAATTAGCATGCATCGCCGTCAAAGTCCAGATGATGACCGATATAACAGCCATAATCTCACTTCATGACTTCCATACCAGTCATCATGCGGAAGGCCCCGCACTACGGCGAGGTCACCTCCTTCCAACTTTTTCACCCCGCTCCGGGAAATTTCACCGGGCCATGGGGGACGCCCTTGCGGCTGTCCGGAAACTCGGCCATCCTGTCCGGGTGATGTGGCGTCCCCGACCGCTGTCCGAAAACCCCAGCAAAATCAGAGCGGTCCAATCAGGACAAGTGTCCGGAAACGGGTGCTGGGTGGCTCTGGAAGCCTCACCCCACCGTCAGCGACACTCACCATAACTTATTGAAATCACAATATATAAATCCCTTCACACGGGTGGGGTCGCAGGTTCAATCCCTGCATCGCCCACCATCTCTCCTTTGATTTCCCTAGAAAAATCGAACATTCCAAAGCCGGTTTCCAGACAGTTCGCTGTACGGAAACGCCGCGGGACACCGCAGCTTGCGGCCATGGGAACATGGCGCCGCCGTCGCGGACACCATGTTTCCGGTACATCCCACTCAAACCGCCTGAGCGGCGGGACCGACCTTGCCGGAACGGCCGCCGGTGGCGGGCTTGGGCACCCTGCCACATCTTGCGGCGCTCCTCCGCCTCCTCGCGGGTCATCTTGCTGTTCTTGCGGACCAATTGGCGGGTGCGCACCACCGCCCGGGCGTCGGGCATGCCCTGGAGGCGGGCGGTCTCGATGGGAGTGAGGCGGCGGATGCGGTGGCGGCGCGGAGAGGCTGCCGTGATGGCCTCAATCTCGTCGGCCAGCCAAGGCGCTGGCATGGCTGAGTCCCAGCGCCGCACACAAGCGGAAGTGCCATTCGGCATCCGCCAGGGCCACTGCGTGATAGTCGCCTCGGTACTGCCGGTAGGTGTCATCCACGCATACAGCCGCCGTGCCTTTCACGGTGTTTCGATCCACAATGATGACATTCGCACCGGCGTGGGCCAGCACCAACGCATCTTGAAATCCAAGACCGCCAGTTTCCCCCAGCCTCAGGGTGTTGACACTGTTCGGATGAGCTTCTTTTCCTGATAGGGCGCCCCCTGTCTAAGGGCGCCCCCTGTCCAATGCCGTCCTTAAAGCCCGAATTCATAGGTGATGCGCAAGCCGCCCATGAACTGGTTTTCATCGCCCCGTTCTTTGATGAGGGGCGAATCGGCCGCTTCGCTGGACAAGCGGTCGTAGCCGCCGAATGCGCCCAGCGACACGGATTGCGTGATGGGCATCATGGCGAATGCGCCGATGCCGTAGGAAACCAACCCGGATCCGGCGCTGTATTGGGCAAGTCCAGACTTGGCGGATTGCGATTGGTTGATACCGAAATAGGCTTCGTTGTAATTGGAATCCGCGAAGGTCGCCCGGGGGCCGAATGAGTACATCACGGGCTTTCCGAGCAGATCCGCAAAGCCTTTGTAATTCAGGCCGGTCTCGCCGATCAGGCCTTCGTGGCCGCCAATACCTTGACGCAGTTCCAGCGAAGTGCTGAACGGCCCGAAGCTGTATTCCACGAACCCGCCCAGTTCCACCGAGGCGTCCACATCGCCCAGCCCCTTGAGCGCCGTGGTCTTGTCGCCCGCGATCCGGAACGGATTGTCGTCGTCCTCCGTGCGCCCGAAATCAAATTTCATGATGGGGCCGGCGCGCCACGAGTCGGTGTTGACGACGTTGTAGCCAACCCCTTCAAAGAGCGACGCAAAAAAACGGTCCTTATATTCCACCTTGAAGTCAGGGAAGGCCACCGCCTGGTAATCCTTGGAGCCGATGAACGCGGGCTTGTAAATGGTCGCGGCGCCCACCGTGAACTTCCAGTCCCCTTCCGGCTTATGCGGGCCCGCCGGACCAGGACCCGCCTGTTGCGGCGGGTAGCCCTGTCGCATAGGATTTTGCGGCGGCGCGATCTGCACCTCGGCATAGACCGGCCGGCCGCCATAGCGGGGTTCCTCTGCCTGCGCACAATCGGCAGCGATGAGCGTGAAAGAGGCGGCGAACGGAATGGCAGAAAGTGACGAGAGCGCAAGACGCGCCTTGTTTTTGCATTTGCTCATCATAAAGAACCCTCAGTTCAGGGGAGGAGAACGAATGGCCTCATCCTAAGAACTCTCTCCAGGGACGCATCCGCCTCAGGTCGGAGGTGTGGAAAAAATATCTGCCGTCCATGGGAAATCCGGGCAATCAGCCGGCACGCGGGCTGTCTCCGGCGGTCGTGTCCCGGGGTCCGGGAGAAGACGGCGGCCAGAACCGCCATCACTCTGCGGCACCAAATTTTCCAGACTGTCGGCGTCCCCTCTCCGACCTAAGGAGGATGAATTTTCCGGGCCAGCCTTTATAATTGGGATATGGAAAATCTACCTGACCGCTGTCCGGCGATGTTGAAGCGCCTGTGGTGCCAAATCGCGAAGCGACTATGGTGTCAGCTTGCCATAAGCTACACTGTACTTGCTTTTTTTGCGATGATGCTGCTCATCATGCTACTTTATACTTTGGATGATTATAACGATTTTCGTACGACCATTACCCCCGAGAACATTGAAAAACTGGTGAGCAGCGAAAAACGCATTGTCTTGCAGGCAATCCGCGAGGTTGGCACCGCCGAATGGCTGAACAAGGCGCGGGATAATATCCGTGAAAAACTAACGAACATAGAACGGGGAAGAGGGGCAACAATATACCGCATCACGAATTCAAGCCGTCCCGAGGTTTATATACGGATCGTCGACAGAAACGGTCGCCTTCTGCTGTCTGATCCTGTGATTTTTCCGTGGCCAATGGAGTCCCCACCCGCTGATCAAGGCAACATAACCGCAGGAAAAAACAATATCGCATGGCTTACGGAGAATAAACATATTAGGGTTGATACCATCATCACAAACGATAGTGATGCGGTCATTGGGTATCTACATATACTGTATGTGGCTGAATATAGCATCATAACACAGATACAAAGTACACTTGGATTTCTTCTGCATATTTATGATTCCGTATTTTTCATCTCCTTGCCCATCGGCATCGCTTGCGGCTTGATGGCGTCGCGTTACGTCACCAGGCAATTGCAGAGAATGAACGAGGTAACGGAACGCTGGCGGCAAGGCGATTTCGCTGTAAGCATCGCCCTGCCAAACGACGACGTCTTGATCCGGCACAGCCAGCATCTCAATGAGATGGCCCAAGATTTGGAGATGTACCTGAATTTGAAACAGGACCTTGCCGTAAGCAATGAGCGCAACCGCGTCGCGCGGGAATTACACGATACGGTAAAGCAGAAGCTGTTCGCGCTGGGGCTGCAATTGGCGACCGCCAAGAGCAAGCCCAACGTGATGGAGGCGGCACGCGAGCATATCCTGGAGGCGGAAACCATCACTCGCGAAGCGCAACACGATTTGATGGAAATCATCACCCAACTGCATCCAGCAGAAACGAGCGATTCCGCATTCTACGATCGCATCGGCTCGATTGCCGAGGATTTCAGGCGGCGCTTCGGCGTGAGCATCGAAGTGAACCACCCCGATTCCGCCCGTCTCGACGCAGGCGCCCAGCATCAGGTGCTGCGGATCGTACAGGAAGCGTTGATGAATGCGGTGCGTCACGGCAAAGCGTCCAAAATCGTTATCGCCGGCATGACCGACCGCGACCTGACCAGGGTGACCATTGCCGATAATGGGAACGGCTTTGATACCGCCAAGAAGATGCGCGGCTTCGGCATCACCTCCATGCACGACCGGGCGCGCGATCTGCCCGGCGGAACACTCGAAATCACCAGCGCCGAGGGTGCCGGAACCCAGCTCACGCTTTCCTGGAAAGACGAACCATGACTGAAAAGATCACGCTCATCCTCGCCGATGATCATGCGATGGTCCGCAAGGGCCTGACCGCCTTCCTGGCGACAGCCGAGGACGTGGAGGTGATGGCTGCCGCCTCGTCTGGCGCCGAAGCGGTGGCCGCCGCCAAGGAACATGCGCCGGACGTGGTGTTGCTTGACCTGTTTCTGCCGGATCAACCGGCCATTGAAACCGTGCGCCAGATCAAGAAAGTCAGCCCGCGCAGCCAGATCGTCATCGTCACCTCGCATGAGGGCGACGAACATGTCGTACCGATGACCCAGGCGGGGGCGATCTCCTATATCCTGAAGGACACGACCCCCGAAGATCTGATCCAAGCCGTGCGAAAGGCGGCGGCTGGGGAAAGCACGCTCAGTCCACGCATCGCCAAGGCGCTGGTGACGATCGTCACGCGGGCACGGGCGATTCCGGAAAACCAACTCCACGAAGATCTCACCGAACGCGAGATGGAAGTGCTGCACTGTATCGCCGAGGGACTGTCGAACATGGACATTGCGGTCCGGTTGAGCATCTCGGACAAGACGGTCAAATCCCATGTGGGCAATATCCTGAGCAAGCTCTACCTGAGCGACCGCACCCAGGTTGCCGTGTATGCATGGCGCGAAGGCATCGTTAAAAAATAGCGCCCTGACTCCACCTTAAGGCCGATGCGCCTGTCGGGAACTCCAATACACTTGCTGCATTGGAGTATTGGATGAGACTTACAAGAACATTAGCAGCGACGTATTTGCCATTGATACTGGGCGGCTGCGCCGAATTCATGGGCATGCCATCGCTTCAGATCAATCTACCGGAAATATTCCAGCAGCGGCCAGCCGAAGTCTCCAGCCCGCTGGCTGCCGTCGAAGCCCCGGTCAAGTTGCGGAACAACTGGTGGGGACACACGGACGACAGAATTCTTCTCGGTATCATCCAGGCGCTGGAGGTGCAGAACCTCTCGCTGGCACAAGCGCGTTCCCGCTTGAAGGCGGCACGACTGGACACGCTGCCCCCCACTTATCTGCCGAGCCTGACCGTTGGGGTTGAAGCTCAGTACGACAGATTGCTTCACGGCAAAACGGTGGTCGGGAGTAGTTCCGGGGCGGCGTCAGGCGGCGAGTCCGGCCGCGAACCGACCGGCGAGAGAACGACCGGGTATTATGACGCGACGTTGGACGCGTCTTGGGAAGTGCCTCTATACGGCCAACTGGGCGACGCGGCGGATATTGCCAGCGCCAATATCGCCTTTGCCCAGGCGGACATCGACGCGATACGCGCGAGCGTCATCAGTGAAGCCATCAGGCTCTACGCCGAAATGCGGTCCAAACAGCAGGAGACGGTGAGGCGCCAAGCCATCGTGACCTCCGCCCGCGCAATCGCGGAATACCAGGGGATCAAGTACAAGGCGGGACTCATTTCCGACCGTGACCTTGGCACCAGCCGCCAAACGCTGCTTACGGCCCTAAGCGAGATGCGACGCACCGAGAACGAAGTGGTCGTGCGCATGCAGCGGCTTGCCAATCTGATGGGGACGGTCGAGCCGGATGAGGCATGGAGAACCCTGCGCGACGTCCCGGTCTTCGACGTTCCCGCATTCGATGACACGCCGCTGGATGTGCTGCGCAACCGCCCGGATATCCGCAGGGCGGAGGCCTCCGTGCTTGCGGCGGCCGGTGATTTCGAGCTCAGCAAAAGCGACATGTACCCCAGGCTCGTCCTGTCGGGGAGCCTGTCGCTGCTGGATAATCTGACGGGCGCGCCACTGGCGGGAAGAACCGTTCAGTTGACAGGGGTTCCCTCGCTCTCGTTGCCGCTGTTCGATTGGGGGAAACGTCTTTCCGCCGCTCGGATCAAGGACGAACGGCGGTCGGAAAAGGCCAGCGCCTATCGGGAAACCGTGATCGGCGCGATGAACGAGATCGAGGAGTTCTGGTCATCCTACCGACTGGCCCAGGCGGA
Source organism: Stygiobacter sp. (assembly GCA_006218045.1). Lineage (GTDB taxonomy): Bacteria > Pseudomonadota > Alphaproteobacteria > Rhodospirillales > Magnetospirillaceae > Magnetospirillum. The sequence goes on along the minus strand of VBWB01000001.1, from coordinate 95,254 downwards.
GGAGCAATCCGCCACCGAGAATGCCCGAATCGCCCGCGAAGCCAGCGAATATGCCGACCTTCTGTTCAAGAAGGGAACCAGTGACGGCATCACTGCGAAAGCGTCAGCCATTGATGCGGCGCGCGCGGAAATTGGCGAACTACAAGCGAAATCCGAGTTGACCGCCAAATTAACGACGTTGACGAAGGCGCTCGGCGGAGCGTCTTCGCCCGGCGCAAATGAGATCGCACATGAGTAAGCACATTTCATTCGTCGTCCTTGGCGCCGTTGTCGCCGCAGTACTGCTCGGCGCGTTTGCGTTATTTAATGCCGGAAACAAGCCTGGACCGAAGGAGACTGCGGCACTTAGCGTCACCATTGCCAAGCCGCAGCTTGGACGCATCGCCGAAACAATTTCGGCGACCGGCATGACCATTCCTCGCGAGGAGATACAGGTCATGACCGAACTGGCCAACGTGCGGGTCCGCGACGTGCTGGTCGATGTCGGCGACAGCGTGCGAAAAGGCCAGAAACTGGCGGTGCTGGATGGTGCATCCCTCGCCTATCAAACGCTGCCGCTTGAGAGCGATTATGAACGGGCGCGCGATGCCTTTGCCCGTGTGGATGGGATCAAGGAATCCGGCGCAGTGAGCCGGCAACTGGTGGAGGAGAAGCGCGCCGAGATGCAGGCAGCCAAAGCCAGGCTCGATGATGCGGGCCTGAGCCTGAAGCGCACTACCATTCTTGCGCCGGAAGCCGGGGTGGTGTTCGAACGCAAGGCCGTCATTGGCGGACTGGTGACGGGCAGCGAACCGCTGTTTCGCATTGCCCGCCGCCAGGAAATCGAGGTGGAGGCGCTGGTGCCGGAATCCATCCTGTCCACACTTCGGCCCGGCCAACCCGCTTCCGTCACGCTTGCGGGCGAGAATACGCCCGTCGAGGGGACAATCCGCCTGGTGACGCCGCGGGTGGATCGGGCGACGCGCATGGCGGCGATCCGTATCCGTCTGCAAGGGGCGCAGCAGATCCCGGTTGGTCTGTTCGCCTCCGCGCGCATCGTGCTGTCCGAACAGGAAGGCATGCTGCTACCGAAAACCGCCATCCAACAGGACGGCGCCGGGGACTTCGTGTGGGTCGAGGACGCCGAAAGCAGAGCAAAGAGATGGCCCGTCAAAGTGACCTCGACCGATGAGAAGCAGGTTTTGGTCGAAGCCATTCCCTTCTACGTTCGTGTGGTTGCCCGCGCCGGTGCGTTCCTCCGAGAAGGCGACCGCCTGCGCATGGTCGAGGACAAATGATGCCCGGACATAGCAACGTCAGCTTTTCCAGTTGGGCGATTCGCAACCCGATCCCCCCGATCGTCCTGTTTCTCGTCCTCACGGTCGCGGGTTTGTTCGCGTATGTGAGGCTGCCGGTCAACAACATGCCCGCGATCGTGATCCCCATGGTCGAGGTCCAGGTCAGCCTGCCGGGGGCTACCGCCACGGGAATGGAAGCGCAAGTGACCCGCAAGGTGGAAAGCGCGCTGGCCGGATTGCAGGGGGTCAAACATGTTACCTCCACGATCACGGAAGGCGCGTCCACCAGTTTCGTCGAATTTTTGGTGGATACCGATTTCGACCGCGCCGTGAATGACGCGCGCGATGCGGTTGCCGGCATCCGCGTCCAGTTGCCCCAATCGGTTTCGGAACCACAGGTGCAGCGGGTCACCATGGATGGCGGCGCCATCCTGATCTACACGCTCCAAGCTCCAGAGATGCGCCCGGAAGAGGCCAGTTGGTTCATCGACGACGTCCTGACCCGCGAGTTGATGGGCGTTCGAGGCGTGGCAAGCGTGCAGCGCCAGGGCGGCGTCGACCTCGAGGTCACCGTGACGCCTGACCCCGCCAAGCTCACGGCGTTGGGGATTTCGGCCGCCGAGATCAGCCGCGCCTTGGCGCAAACCAACGTGGATGTGCCGGGTGGGCGCATCACCCTCTCCGGCACGGAATATGCCCTGCGGACCTTGGGGAATGTCAAAGACGTAAAATCATTGAAGGAAATACGCATTCCCATAGCGAGTGGGCTCGACGTGCGCCTCGGCGACCTGGGCACGATTGCCGATGGGGGCGCGGAAGCACGCAACATCACCAAACTCGACGGCGAGCCCGCCATCACCTTCCAGATCTTCCGCAGCAAGGGAGCAAGCGAGATCGAGGTGGCGCGCCATGTGGCCGCCAAGCTTGCCGAAATCGAGAAAGCCCACGACGATGTCCGTTTCCGCCAAATATTCTCTCTGGTGACCTTCACCGAAGACAGTTTCCACGCCACCTTGTCAAACTTCGTCGAGGGAGCCGCGCTGACGATTCTGGTTGTCTTCCTGTTCCTGCGCGACAGACGGGCAACGTTAATCGCGGCGATCGCCATTCCGCTGTCGATCATCCCGACCTTCCTAGTCATGCACGGGCTTGGGTTTTCGCTGAACACCGTAAGCCTGCTGGCGATTTCGCTGGTCACCGGCGTACTGGTGGACGACGCCATCGTGGAAATCGAGAACATCCACCGGCACATGCGCGAAGGCCGTCCCCCCTATGACGCGGCCATGATCGCGGCCGATGAAATCGGTCTGGCCGTTATCGCCACCACTCTGGTGATCTGCGCGGTATTCATTCCGGTCAGTTTCATGCCGGGACTATCGGGGCAGTTGTTTCTCCAGTTCGGCCTCACGGTCGGCATTGCCGCGTTTTTCTCACTGATTGTCGCACGCCTGCTGACACCGATGCTGGCCGCGTATCTGCTTAAGGCGCCCCAGCACCGGGACCAGATCACCGGCGCCTGGAGTTCACGCTACCGCCGCCTTGTCGATTGGACACTGGACCACCGCCTCGAAACCATGGGACTGGCTCTGCTGAGCATGGCTCTCTCCTTCGCGATGATACCGTTTCTGTCGCCAGGCTTTATTCCCTACGAGGATTATTCCCAATCCCGTCTGACGTTGGAATTGCCGCGCGGCGCGACGCTTGAACAAGTGGACGAGGCCGCCCATCGCGCGGCGGCGATCCTGAAGACGTTCCCGGAGGTGGAGCATATCCTCACCCGCATCGGCGGCAACGCGACCAGTATGGGCGGTGGACCGGGCGGCCCCGATGCCGCGAATGCCAACGGTATCAATGTCGCCACGCTCGATGTGAAACTGGTGCCGCCGGACAAGCGCACGCTCGATCAACGCGCATTCGAGGCGCGGATACTGCCGGAACTGCGGACCCTGCCCGACATGCGGATCAACGTCCAGAATTCGTCGGGAGAGAAGGACGTATCCATCCTATTGGTGAGCGAAAACACCGCCGCACTGGTCCGAACCGCGGAAGCGCTGGAACGCGAAATGCGCGCCATTCCAGGGTTGAGCAGCGTCAGCACCACCACTGGCCTGCCTCAACCGGAAATCACCATAACGCCGGATTTCACCAAGGCGGCGCAGCTTGGCATTTCCGTGCAGGCGATCGGGGACGCCATCAATATCAGCACCATCGGTGACGCCGAGGTGAACCTTGCCAAATTCAATTATGGCGACCGGAAAATTCCCATTCGCGTCCGTCTGCCGAAAACATCCAATCAAACCCTCGATACGCTCAAAAACCTGAAACTGCCAACCTCTAAAGGCGGCAGCGTGCCCCTGTCCGCGATTGCCAACATCACCTTCGGCAGCGGGCCAACCACGATCCACCGCTATGACCTCCAGCGCCAGATTACGCTGGAAGCGAATCTTGACGGCATCGCGCTCGGCACCGCCTTGGAGCAGATTCACGCGCTTGCCGCCATGAGAGACATGCCCTCGGACATCAATATCCTCGATTCGGGCGATGCCGAAAGAATGGCGGAACTTTTTTCCAGTTTCGGGCAGGCCCTGGGGGCGGGGCTTCTTATGGTCTATGCCATCCAGGTCCTGCTGTACAAAGATTGGATTCAGCCGCTGACACGCATGGCCGCGCTGCCGCTCTCCATCGGCGGGGCATTCATCATGCTGCTCATCACCGGGACGGATTTTTCGATGCCCGCCCTGATCGGCATTCTCATGTTGATGGGCATCGCCGACAAGAACTCCATCCTGCTGGTGGATCACATGCTGGAACTGCTGAAACAAGGCCGCTCCCGGCGCGAGGCCATCGTCGAAGCCTGTATGGTCCGCGCCCGCCCCATCCTGATGACCTCGTTCGCCATGCTCGCCGGCATGCTGCCGATCGTGCTGCAACTGGGGCTGGACACCGCCTTCCGCGCCCCAATGGCCATTGCGGTGATGGGTGGCCTGATATCCTCCACCGCGCTCAGCCTTGTCTTCGTCCCCGTCATGTTCAGCTATGTGCGGGACTTTGAAGATTGGCTGCGGCCGAAGGCAAAGCGGATCATTTCATAAGTAGTTCAGGAAAAGGTGATCTCGACCAGCCCGGCGAGGAGGACGACGCCGACAGCCGGCAGTTTTCCATTTTCCAAGAGGCTTCGCCTGTCGTCGCCATGCACCAGCATCGCCTGACCGGCTTCCCGCGCGATCCTGCCGGCAACCACCGGCTCAAAACCACGTCACGGCTGCCACAACGGTCAACTTGCACGCATCGGCGTCAAAGTCCAGATGATGACCGATATAACAGTCATCACGCGGGAGAACCCGCCCTACGGCGAAGCCACCTCCTTCCAACTTTTTTCACCCCGCTCCGGGAAATTTCGCCGGGCCATGGGGGACGCCCTTGCGGCTGTCCGGAAACGGGTTCTGGGTGGCTCTGGAAGCCTTACCCCACCGTCAGCGGCACTCACCATAACTTATTGAAATCACAATATATAAACCCCTTCACACGGGTGGGGTCGCAGGTTCAATCCCTGCATCGCCCACCATCTCCTCTCCTCGTCTGATCAAGCTGCGATTACGCCGACGGTGGAAACAATTCCACGTGGGTTTCCGCCGTGCGCCCGAAGTAAACGGCGCGGCGACCGGAAAACGACACCATATAGCCGGCGCAGCCCGCTCGCCTGACCTTGTCGCAGAATCCATTGTAGGTATAACCGGGAACCAGCGCCTGAGCTTCGCCGATGGCCGCGCGGATGGCGGCAACATCGAAATCGGGCGCCACCGGCTCGGCGCCGGCGTGGCAGGCCAATTCAATCCCCTGACCGTCGGGCAGATAATAGGCGACGGTTGCCCGGCGAAAATCCACACTGTAGCTTTCAAAGCCGGCCTCGATCAGTCTGCCGACGATCTGCGGAAAGCTCATGCCGCCCCGCTCCGCCCCATCCAGACATTGACGGGCGGTGTCTTGCTGATATTCGTCCATTTCATCTTTCCTTTCGCTACTGAAGCGGAGGCGCTTTCAGTCCGCGCCCGTCGATGACGGATTTGAGCACCCGTTCCAGGGTGGCACGGTCGTCGGGTGTCAGATCGCCAAAAAATTCCGCGTCATTGGCATCAGCCAACCCGGCCAGTTCGGGCACCAAGGTGCGACCGTCCGCCGTCAACGCCAGGGAGTGTGCCCGACCATCCACGGGACAGGCCTCCCGCCCAAGCAAACCCTTGTCGATCAGACGCTCGGCCAGCTTGCTGACGGCGCCTCGGGTCAGGCCCAGCCGATCGGCCAGACGACTGGGGGCGATCGACCGGTGATCGTGGATCTCGCGCAACAGAACCCACTCGGCCACCGTCACCCCTCGCGCCTCCAGCTTGCCGGCGAAAGCATGCGAGACATGGTTGGACACATAACGCAGCCAATACCCAAGATGGGCGGTAAGGGGGGAAATATCGTCATCGGCCATGGACACCTCTCCTTCGATCAGAAGGATATGGCCGATCCCCCCCCCCCCCCCCCCCCCCGACCGCTCATGTCGGCGCCAGAACCACCTCGACCTCTTTCGCCGCAGTCGACGGATTGCCGGCGCGCCGGCGCGAGGTTTCGTGGATGCAGTCGCGGATTTCGGTGCTGGTGTTCAAAAGCGCGCTGAAATCACGGGCATGCAGCACCAGCAGCGAGCAAAAGCCCAAGGCGACCACGTCGGCATTGCGCGGGGCATGGGACAACAGCGCCATTTCGCCGAAAAAGCCGCCGCTGCCAAGGCGCAGCCGGTTGGTTTCGGTCCTGACCTCGACCGCGCCGGAGGCGACGAAGAACATGCCGTCGCCCACCTCGCCCTTGCGGATGATGAAATCACCGGGAACCACCAGCATGGGGTGCAGCAGATCGATGATCCGCGACAGCTGATCCGGCGACAGCGTTTTGAACAGCGGCACCCGCTCGACCAATTTGCGTGGGCTCAGTTGCAAATCCATGGCCGGACGCCGGGCCAGACGCTGCTTGCGCATGCCCAGTTCAGCCATCAGATTGCTGTACACTTCGTGGCCGATCACCGCCTCGACCCGCAGGCGGGCGTATTCCGCCTCTTCGATGCGGATGGCGGCGCGTTCCAGATATTGCAGTCGCAAAGCCTGGGAGAAATCGGAATATTGCAGGCGCAACGCCGCCAGGGCGGTATCGACCGCCTCCATGCGCACGGCAATGGTGGCGGTGATGCGGGCGACCGCGTCCTCGGCCACCATCAGCGGCAATTTGTTGGCGGCGAAATCCGACAATTCGCGAATCGCCGCTTGCAGCATCAGCAGTACCTCGAAGCGATTGGCGATCTGGTCGGCCAAAACGCCTTCCAGGCCGAAGTGCCGGTGCAGAGCCAAGGCCAGACGGAACTTGCGGGAAAAGGCCAGAATGCCGGCGCTGGCGGCATCATAGCCGGCGGCGCCGTCGATCTTGACGCCGTCCTGCAAGCGGGCGGCGCAAGCCAGCAAGGTCCGGGTGATCCGTCCCGATATCTTGCCGTCACGGTAATGGCGCAGATAAATGCCGTGTTCGCGCGCCGCCAGCATCATCAGGCCGCTGCGGATATCTTCGGCGATGGTCGGGGGGACGGCCCGGCCCATCTCCAACTCGGCGGCACTCAGACGCCCGGTATAGGAATCGGCCAAGGCCACCGCCGAAGCGTGGTCGATGCCGTAATCGGCGGCGGCATCGGTGACCCGGTGGCGCACCATGGCCAAGGCGGCGGCGATGGCGCGGCCGCGCACGGTCATATCCGACGGCGACAGCCGATCCAGCCCGAACAGGTGGATCAGCGGACGCAGCAAGGGCGCATTGACGAACAAGGTGAACAGCACGAAACCGGTGCACATGACCGAGACGAAGGATTTGACGCTGGCCGGGATATGGGGGTTTTCCACCACCGCCAGGGCCAGGGCCAGGGAAATGGCCCCGCGCAGGCCGCCCCACAGCACCACCGCGCGCAGGGGGACCGAAATGGGCTCGGCCCAGCCCAAGGCGGCCAGACCGGGGAACAGCCCGAACAGCACCAGGGCGCGGGCCAGCAGGGCTGAACCGATCAGCACCGCCAAGGCCAGGATGTCGCCGCCGGTCATGCTGCCCAGCATTTCCGGCACCCGCATGGTCGCCAGCAGGAAGATCAGGCAACTGGCCCAATAGCCCACCTGCCGCCAGACGTCGATCAGGCTGGTCCAGGTCTCCGCCGAAACACGGGTGCGGCCCTCGTAGCTGATGACCAGGGCGGTGGTCACCACCGCCACCACCCCCGACACATGCAGGTAATGCTCACCCAGCAGGAACACCAGATAGGCCGCCGCCACCGTCAAGGTGATTTCCGCCGCCGGCTGGCCGCGCAACAGGATGAAGCTCCAGCACACCAGCCGACCGCAGACATAGCCGAACAGCAGGCCGCCGGCGAAACCGCGGGCGAAGGCCAGCACGCCGGTCAGCACGTCGGCCTGACGTTCGCCGGTCATCATGCCGACGAACAGGGCGAACAGCGAAATGGCGGCGGCGTCGTTGAACAGGCTTTCGCCCTCGACCAGCAAACTCAGGCGATGGGGGACGCCCAGATCACGGAAAATGCCGACCACGGCGATGGGATCGGTGGTCGAGACGATGGCCGCCAGCAACAGGCAGGCGATCACCCCCATATCGGTGACCGCCGCCAGGGAAAAGCCGACGATGAAGGTGGACAGCAGCACCGCCACCACCGCCAGCAACAGGATCGGCGCCACGTCGTCCACCAGCCGGCGCACGTCGATGGCGATGGCGGTCTCGAACAGCAGAACCGGCAGGAACACCAGGATGAAGGCTTCCGACGACAGGTCGAAATGCCCCAGGGCGCCGAAGAAATCCTCGATCGGACCGCCGCCCAGGCGCAACAGCGGGATCTGATCGATGAGCACGCCCAAGGCGATGCCCGCCGCCGCCAGGACCAATGAAAACGCCACATTGGCCCGCGCCGCCACCGGCACCAGCAAGGTCACCAGGGCCAACAGGCCGGTGACCCCCAGCATTACCATCGCGATTCCGTGCATGCGGATGAAAGCCTTGCTTGTGCCGGGAGGAGCGGCGCCAGAGGAAACGTGACCGCCATTTTGGTCAAGTCCTCTGGCCATCGCAAGCCGTCATGACCCCACTCGCCCACCTTTACTTGTGCGTTAGCCGCCCCCATATGCGGGCATATGATTTCGGCGCGAGGCACCATGGCCCAGGCATCCCATCCGCAATCCGGTTCCCCCCTTCCCTTCGCCGATCGCATCCATGGCGTCACCATCGCCCATGTGTGGGGCTGGCTGGCGTTGGGATGGGCCGATTACCGCCGCTCCGTCCGGGTCAGCGCCGCCTATGGCGGCATCTTCGCCACCATCGGCATCTTCATCACCTTTGGTCTGGCCTGGCTGGGCTGGCCCTACCTGATCACACCGATGATCGGCGGCTTCCTGCTGATCGGGCCGTTGCTGGCCCTGGGGCTTTACGCCATTTCCCGCGCCCACGCCCTGGGGCAGCCCATCGGCCTGATCCCGGCCTTGCTGGCCTGGCGGGTCAACAGCTTCCACATCATGACCGCCGGCTTGGTACTGATGCTGGTGGTGATGATCTGGGCCAGATTGTCCATCGTGCTGTTCGCCATCTTCCTACCCTATCAGAGCATGAGCGTGGACAGCTTCCTGGCCCAATCGCTGACCCTGGCCGGCATCAGCTTCACCTTGTTCATGCTGGTGCTGGGGGCGGGCTTCGCCGCCTTGGTCTTCGTCACCTGCGTGGTCTCGCTGCCCATGATGCTGGACCAGAAGGTGGATATCTTCAGCGCCGCCCTCGTGTCGGTACTGGCGGTGGCCCGCAACCCAGGCCCCATGGCCTTGTGGGCCATGATCATCGTCGCCGTCATCGGCCTGGGCGTCCTGCCCTTCTTCCTCGGGCTGGTGGTGGCGCTACCGGTGATCGGCCACGCCAGCTGGCACGCCTATGGCGATCTGGTCGGGCCGCCGCCGGCCAATTGAACAAAGGTCACGGGCCGGGCGGTGATTTCCACCGGCACGGCCTGTTCGTGCCCCACGGCCAAGGCCATCAGATGGCGCGCGGTGGGGGCGAAGCGGCGGAACAGCCAGCGCCCCGGATCGTCGTCGCCATCGAAGCGAACGGCGACGGGATCAAGGGTGAAGGCGAAGGAATCGAGCGGCTGGGCCAGCCCCTTGCCGATGGCCTTGACGTAAGCCTCTTTCAGCGTCCACAGCCCGAGAAAGACGGACATCCGCCGATCCGGCGCCGTTTGTCGCACCAATTCGCATTCGCTGGCGGCAAAGAAGCGCTCGGCCAGGGCCAGACAGTCGGGGGGGCGGCGGTCAAGCCATTCCACATCGATGCCGATGGGATGGTCGATGGTCAGGGCGGCGGCGGCCAGGCCGCCGGTATGGGACAGGTTAAGGCGGTAGCGGGGCATGGCCGCGGCCACCTCCACTTCCGGCTTGCCGTGATCGCCGATGCCGAAGCGCCACTCGGTCGGCTTCATCCGGGGGTGCCATGACGACAGCAAAAACCGCCCCAGCGCATGGGCGGCCACATAGGTGTGACGGTCGGACGCGAATTTGAAGCGGCCCGCACGGTCACGTTCGGCCTGATCGAGCCAGGATTCCATCCGTTGCCATTGATCGTCGGTAACGGCGGCCACCTCCATCCACCAGATCTCGGCCCTGTCCCTATGCACCCAGGCGCGGGTTCCGCGCCGGGGAAGGATGACCCAGAGGCTGCGACCGATCAAGCCAGACCAGTTTCAGCTAAAGCGGAAACTGGTCTGGTTTTAAAAGTGGCCCGTGACGGGCCGCTCAGGCGCCGCTCCGGCTTATCGCATGTCCACGCTCCGCGTGAAAATGCTCTGAGCGGGTCAAGCCGCCGCTTCTTCGGCGACCGGCAGGCGGATCAGGTGGTCGAAGGCCGACAGCGCCGCCTTGGCCCCCTCGCCCATGGCGATGATGATCTGCTTGTAGGGCACGGTGGTGACGTCGCCAGCGGCGAACACGCCGGGCACCGAGGTCTGACCACGGGCATCCACCTCGATCTCACCGCGCGCACTCAGCGCCATGGTGCCTTTCAGCCATTCGCTATTGGGCACCAGACCGATCTGGACGAAGATGCCTTCCAACTCGACCCGATGGGCCTGCTCGGTCGTGCGGTCCTTATAGGACAACCCCACCACCTTGGCGCCGTCGCCGTGCACCTCGGTGGTCAGGGCCGAGGTGATCACCACCACGTTGGGCAGGCTGCGCAGCTTGGCCTGCAACACCGCATCGGCGCGCAATTGCGAGTCGAATTCGATCAAGGTCACATGGGCGACGATACCGGCCAGATCGATGGCCGCCTCGACGCCGGAATTACCGCCGCCGATCACCGCCACCCGCTTGCCCTTGAACAGCGGACCGTCGCAATGGGGGCAATAGGCCACGCCCTTGTTGCGGTACTCGGTCTCGCCCGGCACGTTCATGGAGCGCCAGCGCGCACCGGTGGCGAGGATGACCGAACGGGCCTGAAGGGTGGCGCCGCCGGCCAGTTGCACCTGGATCAGACCGCCGGGGCTGGTGGCCGGGATCAGCTTTTCGGCGCGTTGCACGTTCATGATGTCGACGTCGTATTCCTTGACGTGCTGCTCCAGCGCCGCGCCCAGCTTGGGGCCTTCGGTATGACTGACCGAGATGAAGTTCTCGATGGCCATGGTGTCGAGCACCTGACCGCCGAAACGTTCGGCCACCACGCCGGTGCGGATGCCCTTGCGGGCGGCATAGATGGCCGAGGCGGCGCCGGCCGGTCCACCGCCGACCACCAGAACCTCGAAGGCGTCCTTGGCGTTGATCTTGGCGGCATCGCGGGCGGCGGCGCCGGTATCGAGCTTGGCCAGGATTTCCTCCAGGCCCATGCGGCCCTGGGCGAAGGGCTGGCCGTTGAGGAAGACGGCAGGCACAGCCATCACCTTCAACGCCTCGACCTCGGCCTGGAACAAGGCGCCGTCGATGGCCACATGCTTGATGCGCGGGTTGACCACGCTCATCAGGTTGAGCGCCTGCACCAGATCGGGGCAGTTCTGGCACGACAGCGAGAAATAGGTCTCGAAGCTGTACTCGCCGTCCAGCGCCTTGATCTGCGCGATCACGTCGGCTTCGACCTTGGGGGCGCGGCCCGACACCTGAAGCAGGGCCAGGACCAGCGAGGTGAATTCATGGCCCAGGGGAATGCCGGCGAAACGCACGGACACGTCGGACCCGGGGCGGGTGATGGCGAAGGACGGCGTGCGCGCGTCGGCGCCGTCGACAACGGTGATCTTGGCGGAAAGGGCAGCGATCTCCGCCAGCAATTCCCGCAATTCCTGGGACTTGGCGCCATCGTCGAGGGACGCAACCAACTGGATGGGTTGCTCGACCATCTCGAGATAGGCCTTCAACTGGGTCTTCATCGTATCGTCTAACATGTCAAAGGCTTTCCTGATGGGGGTGGGACGGAGGCGCCGGCCCGGCCCGTCCCGACCCGGCCCCGACATAGTCGGAACCGGGGCGGTCCGCGCTGGGGAAATGACCCTTGAGGATCAGATCTTGCCGACCAGATCCAGCGACGGGGCCAGGGTCTTCTCGCCTTCCTTCCACTTGGCCGGGCACACTTCACCCGGATGCGAGGCGACGTACTGGGCGGCCTTGACCTTGCGCAGCAATTCCCTGGCGTCGCGGCCAACGCCGCCGGCGTTGATTTCGACGATCTGGATCTTGCCGTCGGGATCGATGACGAAGGTGCCGCGATCGGCCAGACCGACATCCTCGATCATCACGCCGAAATTGCGGCTGATGGTGCCGGTCGGGTCGCCGACCATGGTGTATTGGATCTTCTTCACCGCGTCCGAGGTGTCGTGCCAGGCCTTGTGGGCGAAGTGGGTGTCGGTGGACACCGAGTAGATTTCAACGCCCAGACCCTGGAATTCGGCGTAGTTGTCGGCGAGGTCTTCCAGTTCGGTCGGGCAGACGAAGGTGAAGTCGGCCGGATAGAAGAACACCACCGACCACTTGCCCTTCAGGTCGGCATCGGTCACGTCGATGAACTTGCCGTTCTTGAAGGCAGAGGCCTTGAAGGGCTTGATTTCGGTGTTGATCAAAGACATTTCGCTATCTCCACAGCGTAGGGGTTCGGAACAGGGGTGATCCTATGAGTTTTCATCATATCGATGAAACGAGTTTTATTTGTGACAAAAATCGTTTTTATCGATTAATGAAGATAAGATTCTCACACCCAGGGTAATCCGCCCTCAGATGCCGCCATATTGGAACTGTTATAAATGAGGGTGGGTTATTCTACTGATACAGGTACCGGTAAGCCCGGAGTCGCAGACGTGTGCTCCGCACACAGCGGCGTCTGAGCATGACCGTCTCGGCATGAACTGGCCCAACGGGTCAGTTCATTAGCCGGGCGGTATCAGCCCCATGGGGTACGAAATGAAAGCGTCATAAGCTAAACCGACCGTCCACCAACCGGCGGCAGTCCAGCATCCGTGTTGCGGCTGGATTTGTCCCCGCGCACGCCCCTCCCCGCAGATCACCAGACCTGAAACAAAGGTCATCGTGGATTTGCGGCAAAGCCGGTCAGGGGAGGGCGAATACCATGTCCCGCTGATCGTGACCGATCAGCGGCGCCCCCAAGCGGCCTTTGGCAGCATAAGCCGCGCGGCCCACCGCGGACAATGTCCGCCTAGTGCCTAGCCAAATCCCGATGAGCCGACCTCATCGGGATTTGGTACAACGGAAAACTCATCGGCACGCCCGCTTCAAAATCGCGGCAAACGCCTGCGCCGCTTCCGCCAACTCACCGTCATTGACGATGGTTTCGTCGGCATCCGCCGGCACCGATGCGGCGCGAGCCAGACGACCGGCGATGTCGGCCGCGGTTTCGCGACCGCGACCGGCCAAGCGGCGGGCCAAGACCTCCGGGTCGGCGGTGATTTCCACCACCACCGCGGGAAAGCCCATGCGGGCTTCGGCGATGGCGGTGCGTGAGATATTGGCGATGACGGCGCGGCCCTGGGCCAGATCGTCGCGGATACTGGCCGGGATGCCATAGGCGATGCCGTGGGCTTCCCAGTGCAGGGCCAGGGCGCCGGTATCGCGCAAGGACACGAACTTTTCCGCGCTCACCGCCACATGGTCTTCGCCGCCGGCATCGGCGGGGCGGGTGACGATGCGGCGGGGGAAGACCACGCGGTCGTCATCGCCCAACAGGGCACGGGCGGCAGCCATGACGCTGTCCTTGCCCGCCCCCGAGGGACCGACGACGCAAACCAGGGTCCCTTTCATCAGGCCGCCTGTTCCGAATCCAGGGCATAGCCGGCGGCGCGGACGGTGCGGATGATGTCGGCATCGTTGTCGCCATTCAGCGCCTTGCGCAGGCGGCGGATATGGACGTCGACGGTGCGCGGCTCGACGTAGATATCCGGCCCCCACACCGCGTTCAGCAGCTCTTCACGGCTGAAGACGTTGCCGGGATGCTGCATGAAGAATTGCAGCAGGCGGAATTCCGTCGGCCCCAGATGCACCGGGCGGTCGCCGCGGGTGACGCGATGGGCGGCCAGATCCATGGCGATGTCGCCATATTGCAGCATGCCCTTTTGCGGCACCGGCTGCACCCGGCGCAGCATGGCGCGGATGCGGGCCATCAGCTCGGGCAGGCTGAACGGCTTGGTCATGTAATCATCGGCACCGGTGTTGAGGCCGCGGATCTTGTCGCCCTCTTCGCCACGCGCGGTCAACATGATGATGGGCAGTTCACGCGTCGCCGGCTTGCGGCGCAACTGCCGACATACCTCGATGCCCGAGAGTGAGGGCAGCATCCAGTCCAGCACCACCAGATCGGGCTTCCTCTCCGACACCAGGGTCAGCGCTTCCTCGCCGTCGCCGGCCTCGCAGACGCGATAGCCTTCCTTTTCCAGGTTATAGCGCAGCATGGTGGCCAGGGCGGCCTCGTCCTCGACGATCAGAATAAGCGGCTTGGTATCCATGTCGGTGGCTCACTCGGTATCCACGGTGTTGCCCTTGGGACGCTCGCCTTTGATCGGCGTGCCGACCACCAGGAAATGCAGGGTTTCGGCGATGTTGGTGGCATGGTCGCCGATACGCTCGATATTCTTGGCCATGAACATCAGATGGGTGCAAGCGGTGATGGTGCGCGGGTCTTCCATCATATAGGTGATCAACTCGCGGAACAGACCGGTGTACAGATCGTCCACCTCTTCGTCACGGTTCCACACCCGGATGGCCTTTTCCACGTCGCGCTCGATATAGGCGTCGAGGATGTCCTTCAGGATTTCCTGGACCAGATGGGCCAGATGCAGCACGGCGCTGACCGGCTTGACCGGCGGCAGCTGGTTGAGCACCAGCGACCGCTTGGCCACGTTGGCGGCATAATCGGCCACGCGTTCCAGTTCCGCCCCGATCTTGAGGGCGGCGACGATGTGGCGCAGATCCGATGCCACCGGTTGGCGCAGGGCCAGCAGGCGGACCGTGAATTGCTGCACCTCGTGTTCCAACTCGTCGACGCGGGTGTCGCCGGCAACCACACGGGCGGCCAGATCGCTGTCGCGCTTGGACAAAGCTTGCAGGGCGGAAGCGAACTGGGCCTCGGCCATCCCGCCCATGCGGGCGATGATGTTGGTCAGATGGGCCAGTTCTTCATCATAGGACTTTACGGTATGGTCGCTCATGTCATCGTCCTCAGCCGAAGCGGCCCGTGATGTAGCCCTGGGTCAGCGGATGCTGCGGGTTGGTGAAAATCTGCTCGGTGTCGCCGACCTCGACCAGTTCGCCCAGATGGAAGAAGGCCGTGCGCTGCGACACGCGGGCCGCCTGCTGCATGGAATGGGTAACGATGACGATGGTGAAGTTTTCACGCAATTCGTCGATCAGTTCCTCGACCTTGGCGGTGGCGATGGGATCAAGGGCCGAGCACGGCTCGTCCATCAGGATCACCTCGGGGGCGACGGCGATGGCCCGGGCGATGCACAGGCGCTGCTGCTGGCCGCCCGACAGGCCGGTGCCGGTTTCTTCCAGCCGGTCCTTGACCTCGGCCAGCAGGCCGGCCTTTTCCAGGCTGCCCATGACGATTTCGTCCAGTTCCGCCTGATCGCGGGCCATGCCGTGGATACGCGGGCCATAGGCGACGTTGTCATAGATGGACTTGGGGAACGGATTGGGCTTTTGGAACACCATGCCGACGCGGGCGCGCAACTGCACCACGTCGATATTCCGGTCATAGACATCGTCGCCGTCCAAGGTCAGCAAGCCGGTGACCTGGGCGTTGTCGATCAGGTCGTTCATGCGGTTGATACAGCGCAGAAAGGTGGACTTGCCGCAGCCCGAAGGCCCGATCAGGGCGGTGACGTCGTTGGGGCGGATGTCCAGATCCACATGCTTCAACGCATGCTTCTGGCCATAATAGACGTTGACGTCGCGAGCGGAAACCTTGGACAGGCTCGGTTGGGTGACGGGGATCGCGTTCATGGATCAAATCCTACCAGCGGCGTTCAAACTTCTTGCGAAGGAAGATGGCGGCCAAGTTCATCGTGGCCAGGAAGAACAGCAGCACCATGATGGCGGCGCTCGTCCGCTCGACAAAGGCGCGTTCCGGGCTGTCGGCCCACAGATAGACCTGCACCGGCAACACCGCCGCCGGGTCCAGCGGGCTGGCCGGAATGTCGACGATGAAGGCGACCATGCCGATCATCAGAAGCGGCGCGGTCTCGCCCAGGGCATGGGCCATCCCCAAGATGGTGCCGGTCAGGATGCCGGGCATGGACAGGGGCAGCACATGGTCGGTGACCATTTGCAGTTTGCTGGCGCCCAGGCCCAAGGCGGCCTCGCGGATCGACGGCGGCACCGCCTTCATGGCGGCACGGGCGGCGATGATGATGGTGGGCAGGGAGATCAGCGCCAGCACCAGACCACCGACCAGCGGGGCCGAGCGCGGAAAGCCGAAGAAGTTCAAGAAGATGGCCAGGCCCAACAGACCGAACACCACCGACGGCACCGCCGCCAGATTATTGATGTTGACCTCGATCAGGTCGGTCCAGCGGTTCTTGGGGGCGTATTCCTCCAAGTAAACGGCGGTGGCCACCCCCAGCGGGAAGCAGACCAAAAGCGTGATGGACAGCGAGAAGAACGAGCCGACCACCGCGCCCCACAGGCCGGCCTGTTCCGGCTCACGCGAGTCGCCGACGGTAAACAGGGCGGTGTTGAACCTTTTGGCGACGTTGCCCCGTGCCTCCAACTCGTCCAGCCAGCCCAGTTGGGCGTCGGTCAGACGGCTACCCTCGGCGCCGGCCTTGCGGGTGATATGCCCCTTCATGGCCATGTCGACGTCGTCATCGGCAACCAGCCAGACACTTTGGGTGGTGCCCAGCAGGCTGGGATTGGCCACCAGCATCTTGCGCAAGCCGACATCGGCGCCCGACGACACCATGGCGGCCAGCTGACGGAGTTCCGGACGGCTTTCCACCGCCGGAAAGGCCTTGTACATGGCGTTCTTGATCACTTGGCCGTAATTGGCGCTGGACAGGGCATCGGCACTGGGCTTGACCGGATCGATCCCCAGGGTCTCGGCGTCCAAGGTGATGTCGACGCGGATGCTGGTCTGAACGAAGGCGGTCAGGCCGTTGGACAGGATGGTGACCAGCAGCAGCGCCAGGAAGCTCAGGGACAGCACGATGGCGGAGATGCCAAGGAACTTGAACCGGGTTTCGGCGGCGTAGCGTTGCTTGAGCCGGGAGGCGGCAGCCTGGGCCGGGGTCACGGCGATCGCATTTTCAACCATGGGGACGGCCTCAGTCATATTTTTCACGATACTTGTTGACGATGTGGAGAGCGACCACATTGAGCGCCAAGGTGACGGTGAACAGCACCAGACCCAGGGCGAAGGCGGCCAGCGTCTTGGGGCTGTCGAATTCCTGATCGCCCACCAGCAGGGTGACGATCTGGGTGGTCACCGTGGTCACCGCTTCCAGCGGATTGGCGGTCAGATTGGCGGCCAGACCGGCGGCCATCACCACGATCATGGTTTCACCGATGGCGCGACTGGCGGCCAGCAGCACGCTGCCGACGATGCCGGGCAGCGCGGCGGGGATGACCACCTGGCGGATGGTTTCCGACTTGGTGGCACCAAGGCCATAGGCGCCTTCACGCAGGGATTGCGGCACGGCGGAAATCACGTCGTCGGACAGCGACGAGACGAAGGGGATGATCATGATGCCCATGACCAGACCGGCGGCCAGGGCGCTTTCCGACGCCACCGACAGCCCCACATGGGCGCCCATGTCGCGGATGAACGGCGCCACGGTCAGGGCGGCGAAGAAGCCGTAGACCACGGTGGGGATGCCGGCCAGAACTTCCAGCAAGGGCTTGACCACCGAGCGGAACTTGGGCGCGGCGTATTCGGACATGTAGATGGCCGACAGCAGCCCCAAGGGCACGGCAACCGCCATGGCGATGCCCGAGATCAAGAGCGTACCTGCGAACAGGGGCACGGCGCCGAAAGCCCCCGAGCTGCCGACCTGATCAGAGCGCATGGCGATCTGCGGGCTCCACTGGGTGCCGAACAGGAAGTCGAACAGCGACACCGTCTGGAAGAAGCGCAGGGATTCAAACAACAGCGACAGCACGATGCCGATGGTGGTGAGGATGGCCACCATGGACGACGCCATCAGGAACACCTTGACCGTCGCTTCCACCCGGTTGCGAGCGCGCATGTTGGTGTGGATGCGGCGATGGGCAAAGGCCAGGGCGGCCACGGCCACGGCCAGCGACGCCACCGCCACCGAGAAGAACATGGTGGTGCGCAGGCTGACGTATCGCTGCGCCGCCTCGCCCACCACCGCCGTACTGGGCACATGGCCGTGACGGGCGACGTTCCTGACCTCGTTATAGACCAGGGCCAGACGTTCCTCCGGCAGGCTTTGCATCTCCGCCGGCAGCGACGTCATCACCGTGCCATGCAGGATGGCCGGTTCCAGCATCAGCCAACCGACGATGACCAACAGCGCCGGCAGGCCGCACCACAAGGCGACGTAATAGCCGTGATAGGAGGGCAAGGAGTGGAGCAGGCGAGGATTGCCGCTGGCGGCAGCCAGGGCGCGATTGCGCCCCAGGCGATAGCCGAACGTCGCCAGCAACAGCAGGACGACCATCAAGGTGAGAAGCTGCATGGGACCCGTCATTGTTGGCGGTTCTGCCCCCGAAATTGGGGCGGGAAAGGCGTCAAATCGCTAAAAGAAAACGGCGGTCGCCCGAGGGACAGGGCGACCGCCGGCACAATTACATCTTCAGAGCTTCCAGGGCGTTCACCTTGGTGGCCTGTTCCTTGCGCTCGCTATCGGGCATGGGGATCAGGCCCTTGTCGGCCAGATAGCCGGCCTTGCCCCAAGCCTTTTCCGAGGTGTATTCGGCCAGGTATTCCTTGATGCCGGGGATCTGACCCACATGGGCCTTCTTGGCATAAACGAACAGCGGACGCGACACCGGGTACTTGCCGGCGGCGATGGCGTCGAAGGTCGGGGCAACGCCGTCGACCATGGAGCCCTGCAGCTTGTCGGCGTTCTGGTCGAGGAAGGAATAGCCGAAGATGCCGAAAGCGTTGGCGTTGGCATCCAGCTTCTGAACGATCAGGTTGTCGTTCTCGCCGGCTTCCACATAGGCGCCGTCTTCACGGATGGACGAGAACACCTTCTTGAAGGCCTTTTCGTCGGACTTCTTCAGGTCCTTGATTTCCGGGAAGGCTTCGGCGCCGGGCTCCATCACCAGTTCCAGGAAGGCGTCACGGGTACCGGAGGTGGGCGGCGGGCCCAGCACTTCGATCTTCGAGGCCGGCAGGCTGGGATCGATCTGGTTCCAGGTGGTGTAGGGATTTTCCACCAGCTTGCCGTTCACCGGCACTTCCTTGGCCAGAGCCTGGAACAGCTGCTTGCGGGTGACGTCGATGTGCTTGGCCTTCTTGGAAGCGGCCAGCACGATGCCGTCATAGCCCACCTTCATCTCGACGACGTCGGTGACGCCGTTCTTGGCGCAGGATTCCATTTCCGACTTCTTGATGGCGCGCGAGGCATTGGTCAGATCCGGATGATCCGGGCCGACGCCGGCGCAGAACAGCTTGAAGCCGCCGCCGGTGCCGGTGGATTCGACCACCGGGGTCTTGAACTTGCCGGCCTTGCCGAACTGTTCGGCAACGGCGGTGGTGAACGGATAAACCGTCGACGACCCGACAACGCGGATCTGGTCGCGGGCCTGAGCAGCGCCGGCGAAGGAAACGGTCGCAAGGGCAACGGCCGCAACGGCCAGGGTCTTCCTCATAGGTGGGTCCTCCAATGGATCGAACAAATCGGGCGCGAAGCCAATCGGTTCCGCTGGACGCCACTTTAGCCATTCTGTGTTACAGAACCGCGATGCCAGGATGAAGGTTTTATGACAAACACTGTCACAAAACCTTCTTATGCGATCACCTTAACCATTTGTTTTTTATGTATTTTTTTCGCTCAGCCCGAATGTTCCGATGATGGGGGCTCACCGATTGCCCACTGTCACAATAAGGTTTCAGCCCCTCGCTCCCAGGGGCGGACCGGCGGCGCCAATATACCACGACGGGGATTTCATGGCATGGCCTGACGCCAGCGGCTACAATGCCGGCCCTTGTCCCCTGCCCCGTTGGCCATGACCGCTTCCCTCGCCTCTGCCCGTGCCTGCCTGTCCTCGGTTTTCGGCTTCGATTCGTTTCGACCGGGGCAAGAGGACATCATCACCCCCATCCTGGCCGGCGAGGACGTGCTGGCCATCATGCCCACCGGAGCCGGCAAGTCGCTGTGCTATCAATTGCCGGCCATCATCGGCGATGGCCTGACCGTGGTGGTGTCGCCGCTGATCGCGCTGATGCGCGATCAGGTGGCGCAGCTGACCAATTACGGCGTGGCCGCGGCGGCGATGAATTCCACCAACGATTCCGACGAAAGTCGCCGCATCTCCGACCTGATCCGGCAAAGGCGGCTGAAATTGCTGTATCTGGCCCCCGAGCGGCTGGCCCGGCCCGAGACGGTGGATTTCCTGCGCCGCAGCGGTACTGTCCGGCTGGCCATCGACGAAGCCCATTGCGTCAGCCAGTGGGGCCACGATTTCCGCCCCGAATATCTGGCCTTGGGTGAATTCCGCCGGGCGCTGGGGCAGGTGCAGACCATCGCCTTCACCGCCACCGCCGACGCCGCTACCCGCGCCGACATCGCCGAACGCCTGTTCGACGCGCCGCCGCGCATCTTCATCGGCGGCTTCGACCGCCCCAATCTGATGCTGGCCATGCAGGCCAAGGACAGCCCGCGCCGGCAATTGCTGGCTTTCCTCAAGGAGCGCAAGGGCGACAGCGGCATCATCTATTGCAGTTCGCGCGCCGGCTGCGAGGATCTGGCCCAAGGTCTCAATGTGTCCGGCCACCGCGCCCTGGTCTATCACGCTGGTCTGGACAAGGGCCGGCGCGAAAACAACCAGGACACCTTCCTGCGCGAGGACGGCATCGTCATGGTCGCCACCGTCGCTTTCGGCATGGGCATCGACAAGCCCGACGTGCGCTTCGTCGCCCATGCCGACCTGCCCAAATCCATCGAGGCCTATTACCAGGAAATCGGCCGCGCCGGGCGCGACGGTCTGCCGGCGGAAACCCTGACCCTGTACGGATTGGGCGATGTCCGCCTGCGCCGCCAGCAGATCGAGGACAGCCAGGCCTCGGACGAACAAAAGCGGGTGGAGCGGCAAAAGCTGAATGCGCTGTTAGCCTTGTGCGAGGCGCCCAGGTGCCGCCGCCAGACCCTGCTGTCCTATTTCGGCGAGACCACCCAGCCGTGCGGCCATTGCGATCTGTGCCGCAACGGCGCCCAGGTGCGGGACGGCACGGTGGACGCGCAAAAGGCGCTGTCGGCCATCTGGCGCACCGGCCAGCGTTTCGGCACCGAACATCTGGTCAATGTCCTGATCGGCCAGGACAACGACAATATCCTGCGTTTCGGCCACGACCAATTGCCCACCTTCGGTGTCGGCAAGGACCAAAGCCGCGACCAGTGGCGCGCTTTGTTCCGGCAAATCTATGCCGGCGGCCTGATCAGCCAGGATCTGTCGGAGCACGGCGGCTGGCGCATCACCGAGCAAGGCGGCGAGGTGCTGCGCGGACGCGCCCGCATCGACGTGCGCACCGACACCTTGAAGGCCAAGGGCAAAAGTAAGCGCGACAAGCCGGTGCCGGCGGTACTGCGCAACGACATCGACCATGATCTGCTGGCGGAATTGAAGAAATTGCGGCGCGAACTGGCCACCGATCAAGGCATCCCCGCCTATGCCGTGTTCCCCGACCGCACGCTGATCGAACTGGCCGCCGAGCGCCCGACATCGTTGGCGGAAATGCGCGGCATCCACGGTATCGGCGAAGCCAAGCTGGAGCGCTATGGCGATTTGTTCTTGGAAGTGCTGCTGGGGTAGCCATCTGCGGCGAAGACATCACGTGCGGCCAATCTCCAGCCGCAATATGGATGCACACGGATGCCGCTGCGCGGGGAAACGGATGAACACGGATTTAATTTATCCGTGTTCATCCGCGCCAATCCGCGTTTATCCGTGTTGCGGCTGGAGGGCGGTCACACATGACGGCAGCGCCGCAGACAGCACCTTACAAATCGTCCTTGCTGGACGGCAGCTTATGGGCCACGCCCTTGTGGCAATTGATGCAGGTCTTGCCTTCAAGCGCCGCTTCCGGGTGCTTCAGGCGACCGGCGGTGCCTTGCTTGGCCAGGTTCATGGAATCGAAGGAATGGCAGTTGCGGCATTCGCGCGAATCGCTGTCGGCCATGTATTTCCACACCCGCTCGGCCAGGACCGGCCGCATGGCCTCCAGCTTTTCCGGGGTGTCGATGGTGCCCTTGATTTCGGCGATGATGTCGTTGACCGCCATCACCTTGCGCACCAGTTTCGGCCCCAGGGCCTTGGGGACGTGACAATCGGCGCATTGGGCATGGGCACCGCTGCGGTTGATGTAATGGACGCTGTCCTTGTACTCGGCGTAATTGGCCTTCATGGAATGGCATGAAACGCAGAATTCGGTGCGGTTGGTCCATTCGATGGCGGTGACGAAGCCGGCCATGCCGAAAATGCCGAGCGCCACGCCGATCCACACCAGCACTGCCTTGCGCCAGAAGGCGTGGACGGGCGGGCGCTTGTGGCGCCGCGGATGCGCGGCGCCACCACCGGGAGCATTGGGGTCTTGCCCGCTCATCGCCGCTTACTTCGGCAACGACTTGGCATAGGCGACGATATCGGCGGAAATGCCGTGGTCGAACGCGCGCAGCATGGGCATGGCTTCCGCCGGCTGACCGTTCAGAGCCTTGTGCAGCATGGCCGCCGGATAATCGGAAGCCTGGCCCAGGGCCATGCCGGTGCTGACCTTCTTGCCGTCGGGGCCATGGCAGACGCCGCACAGGGTATTGTAATAGATCTCGCCCTTGGCCGGGTTGCCCTTGGACACATTGGCGGTGGGATCGACGTATTTGGACATGTCGATCTGCCCCTTGGACACGAACATGGCCAGATCATTGGCATCCTTGTCCGACAGCTTGTCGGGGCCATAGCCATGGGTCTTGTCGCGCAGGATGGCGACGATGGACGCTTCCGGCTTGCCCTTGGCCCCGGTGATGCCCTTGACCCCGGCGCCCTTGTCGCCGGAATAGTCCCAGCCATGGCAGGCGGTGCAGCGCCACGAATTCTTCGGCGCCTTGCCGGTATAGGCGGGGTGCGGTTCCTCGGGGCGGGTGGTCTTCAGTTCCTTCGACCAGTTGTCGTACAGACGACCGCCACGGGCCAGGGTGGATTCGATTTCAGCCGCCTGGACGGCGCCGGTCAGACCGGTCAGCGAGGCCGCGGCCAGGATGGTGATGGTGTGTAGGCGACGCATGAGCATGTGGACAAAGCCCCCTCTTGGACGTTTAGCCGATCCCGTGATCGGGCGGGTTATCCCGCCTCGCGCTTGCATAAAAGCTAATATAGATAATCAACAATATGAGCCGCAACACATAAATACACTAATGTAGGGCTATTTTTTCACAATATCATAAACAACGACCAAAGCCCGCCCCTTTTACAAGGGGCGGGTTGACAAACAGGCTACAATGATTAGGCCCAGCTGTCCTGGCAGATGCTTTGATACCAGCCGGTGGCGAAGTCGGCTTCTTTTTTGCGGAACTGGTAGTTGGCGCCCATGGGGCTGACACCGCCGGAACCGGGAATGGCGGAAATTTTGCCGTCCTTGACCGCGAACACGGCGGCGACCGAGATGCCGTAATCGGCGGCCACCAGCGAATAGCAGGTGTTGATGGCCGACAGCGGCACCGGCTTTTCGCCCTTCAGGGTGGCGACGATGGCGGCGGCACAGACCTTGGCCTGGGACGACGCCGAATAGCCCGATTTCGGCATGTCGCCGGCGATGGCCGCATCACCGATGACATAGACGTTCTTGGCCAGGGTCGATTCGAAGGTGTTGGGATCGACCGGGCAGAAGCCCGACTTGTCGGTCAGTCCGGCGGTGATGGCGATCTGACCGGCGGTCTGCGGCGGGATGATGTTGGCAACCGCCGGCTTGTACTTCTCGAAATCGGTCTCGACGGTGCCGTCCTTGGCGTTCACCTTGGTGACCTTGCCGTTCTTGGCCGCCGGCACCCATTCGATGATGTCGTCGTACATCTTCTCCCAGCCTTCCTTGAACAGCTTGTCCTTGGCGAAGGCATCCTTGGCGTCGAGAATCAACAGCTTGGACTTGGGCTTGTGCTTCTTCAGATAGCCGGCGATCAGGCTGGCGCGCTCGTAGGGGCCGGGCGGGCAGCGGAACGGGTTGCCGGGCGGCGCGATGACCACCAGACCGCCATTGGGCATGGCTTCCAACTGCTTCTTCAACAGCACGGTTTGCGGGCCGGCCTTCCAGGCGTGCGGCATGATCTCGGCGGCGGCGGCATCATAGCCCTCGATGGCGTTCCACTTGAAATCGATGCCCGGCGACACGATCAGGCGGTCGTATTCAAAGGTCTTGCCGCCGGCGGTCTTGACCACCTTGGTGGCCGGGTCGATGGCGGTCACCATGTCGGTGAACACCTTGACGCCGTGCATGCTGGTGAGCTTGTCGAACTTACGCTCGATGTAGGCCATGTCGTTCATGCCCACCAAAACGGTGTTCGAGAACGGGCAGGTGAAATGGGTGGGCTGGGCGTCGATCAGGGTGACGTCCAGGCTGGGATCATAGCGCTTCAGGTACTTGGCGGCGGTGGCGCCGCCAAAGCCGCCGCCGACGACGACGACACGGGCGCCGCTGGAGCAGGCCGACAGGCCGCCGGCCAGGGTCAGCGCACCGGCAGCACCCAGCAGACCGTTAAAGGTCCGACGAGAGATGTTGGACATGGTGGTTCCCCTTATTTCTTGCGGCTGGCGTAATAGTCGGCGATGGCGTCCAATTGCTCGACGCTATAGGCCTTGGCGATGCGGTCCATGACCGTCGCCTCACGGCTGCCCGACTTGTAGTCGTGCAAAACCTTCTTCAGCTCATCCGCTTTTTTGCCGGAAAAGGCCGGCATGCCGCCGACGCTGTGACCATCGGTGCCGTGGCAGCCGGCGCAGGCGTCAGCCATCACGGTGACAGCATCGGCGGCTCCGGCGGCAACCGGCGCCATGGCCAGTCCGATCGCAAGACATAGTACGGGCGTGGTGAGGAATCCCCTCATGACGTCATCTCCTCCCTGAATTTTCGTTATTTACGGTTATATTAGGGAAAACTACCAGCAGAGACGAGGGTTGACAACCCTTTCAACCTGCTGCAATGCGGCAGAAATCCTTGCAAATTCAGGGATGCGGAAACTATTCCAATTCTATTGGATCGGATAGCCCATGGCCCGCCAAGCCATGATGCCGCCTTCCATACGGTTGATTTCACCACTATAGCCGGCCCCCACCGCCTTGGCGGCGGCCATGCCGCAACGCTGGCCGGACCGACAATGGAAAACCAGCTTGGCGCCCTCGGGAATGGTCGGCAACCGGCCCACCTCAAAGGTGGACAGCGGCAGGTTGATGGCGCCCGTGATGCGCTCGGCGGCATATTCGTTGACCTCGCGCACATCGATGACCACCGCCTGGCCGGCATCGATCCACTGGCGCACGTCCGCGGGGCTGACCATCTTCACATTGCCGGCCTGAGCACCGCCAAAAACCGCCCCGAACAAACGATTCATCATGATTTTTTTCCTATTCCGTATAGCGGACCATTCTTTAGACCTGCCTCATATTATAATCCCGGAAAGCCTTTGCAAGACTGGCCTTCGCACACGCACCCTGCATCAATGGAAAAAAAATGCAGCCCCCCCTTGGCGGACGCCCCGGCAATGCCCACTATTTCTACTAATTCGCAATAACAGCAAGAAACGTCCGGTAAACGGTATTCAGGCGAAGCCACAGGGAGGCGCCCGCATGAGACCTATGGCATTGGCTACATTCATGGCCGGCATCACCATGCCGTGCCTTGCCTTGGCGGATCAGCCCATCCCCTGGGCCATGGGCTTCCAGCCCGCCGCTTCCCCCACCATGGAGCATATCGGCACCCTGTCGTTCATGCTGAACACGGTGATCATCGCCATCATGGCCCTGGTCACCGGCCTGCTGGGCTGGTGTATCTGGCGTTATAATTCCAATCGCAACCCGGTGCCCCGGCAGTTCTCCCACAACACCTTGGTGGAGATCGCCTGGACCGCAATCCCTGCCCTGATCCTGCTGGTGGTCGCCCTGCCGTCGTTTCGGCTGCTTTACTTCATGGACCGCACCAACGAGGCGGAGATGACCCTGAAGATCACCGGCCACCAATGGTACTGGTCCTACGATTACACCGACCACAATCTGCAATTCGACGCCTTCATGCTATCGGACGACGAATTGCAGCCCGGCCAGTTGCGGCTGTTGACCACCGACAAGGAAGTGGTGCTGCCGGTGGGCGTGCCCATCCGCGTGCTGCTGACCGCCGACGACGTCATCCATTCCTGGGCGGTGCCGTCCCTGGGGGTGAAGACCGACACCGTGCCCGGACGGCTGAACGAAACCTGGGTGCGCATCGACCGCCCCGGCACCTATTACGGACAATGTTCGGAATTGTGCGGGGTCAATCACGGCTTCATGCCGATCATGATCCGGGCGGTGGAGCGTGATCAGTTCCTGGCCTGGACCGAGGAAACCCGCGTCAGGCTTGCCGCCAAGCCGCAACCCAGCGCCGCCGGAGGCAAGTCATGAGCGCCCATCCCCCTGCTCCCTCGGGCCTGCAACGCTGGCTGTTTTCCACCAATCACAAGGATATCGGCACGCTATACTTGGCCTTTTCCATCCTCACCGGCCTGATCGGCGGCGCCATGAGCGTGTTCATCCGCATGGAGCTGCAAAATCCCGGCATCCAGTTCCTGGACGGGGATTATCACTTCTACAACGTCATTCTGACCGCGCATGGCGTCATCATGGTGTTCTTCGTCGTCATGCCGGCGCTGATCGGCGGCTTCGGCAATTGGTTCGTGCCCTTGATGATCGGGGCGCCGGACATGGCCTTTCCGCGCATGAACAATGTTTCGTTCTGGCTACTGCCGCCGGCCTTCGCTCTTTTGGTGATGTCGGCGGTATCGGGGGCTGGGGCCGGCACCGGCTGGACGTTATATCCGCCGTTGTCGGTCACCGGCCACCCCGACCCCTCCGTCGATTTCGCCATCCTGGCCCTGCATCTGGCCGGCATTTCGTCGATCCTGGGCGCCATCAACTTCATCACCACCATCATCAACATGCGCGCCCCGGGCATGAACATGCACCGCATGCCTTTGTTCGTCTGGGCCATGCTGGTCACCGCCATCTTGCTGCTGCTGGCGGTGCCGGTACTGGCCGGCGCGCTGACCATGGTGCTGACCGACCGCAATTTCGGCACCGGCTTCTTCAATCCCGCCAATGGCGGCGACCCCGTGCTGTATCAGCACCTGTTCTGGTTCTTCGGCCACCCCGAAGTCTACATCATGATCCTGCCGGCCTTCGGCATCATCAGCCACATCATCGCCACCTTCTCGAAAAAGCCGGTGTTCGGCTATATGGGCATGGCCTATGCCATGGTCGCCATCGGTGTGGTCGGTTTCGTCGTCTGGGCCCATCACATGTTCACCGTCGGCCTCAACGTCAACACCCGGGCCTATTTCACCGCCGCCACCCTGGTCATCGCCGTTCCCACCGGCATCAAGGTGTTCAGTTGGATCGCCACCATGTGGGGCGGCTCCATCGAGTTCAAGACGCCCATGCTGTGGGCCACCGGCTTCGTCTTCCTGTTCACCATGGGCGGCGTCACCGGGGTGGTGCTGGCCAATTCCGGCGTCGATATCGCGTTGCACGACACCTATTACGTCGTCGCCCATTTCCACTATGTGCTGTCCTTGGGCGCGGTTTTCGCCATGTTCGCCGCCTTTTATTACTGGATCGGCAAGATGAGCGGACGGCAATACCCGGAAGGCCTGGGGCGCGTGCATTTCTGGATGACCTTCGTCGGCGTCAACCTGACCTTCTTCCCCCAGCACTTCCTGGGATTGGCCGGCATGCCCCGGCGCATCCCCGATTATCCCGACGCCTTCTGGGGCTGGAATGTGGTCAGTTCCATCGGCGCCTATATCGCCTTCGCCGCCGCCCTTCTGTTCGTGTTCATCTGCTGGCGCACCTTTGCCGCGGGCGCCAAGGTCGCCGCCAATCCGTGGGGGGTGGGGGCCACCACCTTGGAATGGACGGTCAGTTCGCCGCCGCCTTTGCATTCCTTCGACAAGATCCCCCATATCACTCAGGCGGCGGAGTAGCGCCATGCCCCGCCACCGCCACACCATGACCGTCGCCGCCTCGCTCGGGGCGGTGGCGGTCATGATCGGGCTGGTGGCGATCAGCGTGCCGCTTTACGATCTATTCTGCCGGGTCACCGGCTATGGCGGCACCACCCGTGTCGCCCCCGCCCCGGAGGGGCTGAACGGACGGCCCATCCCGGAGGGGCTGAACGGACGGCCCATCATCATCCGCTTCGATGCCTCGCTGGCCAAGGGGATGCCCTGGCGCTTCACCCCCGAACAGCGGCAGATCACCACCCATCTGGGCGAACAGACCCTGGCCGTCTACAACGCCACCAATCTGTCGGAGCAGCCGGTGATCGGCACCGCCACCTTCAACGTCACCCCGGCCAAGGCCGGGCGCTATTTCAACAAGGTGCAATGCTTCTGCTTCACCGAGCAACGGCTGGAGCCGGGCCAAAGCGTGGACATGCCGGTCAGCTTTTTCGTCGATCCGGCCCTGGCCGAGGACGAAACCACGGCGGAAATCACCACCATCACCCTGTCTTATACCTTCTTCCCCATCAGCCACAGGCGGGACCGGTCATGAGCGACAGCCATTCCGATCATCCCTTTCATCTGCTCAATCCCAGCCCCTGGCCGCTGACCGCCTCGGTCGGCGCCTTCATCATGGCCTTGGGGGCGGTGCAGTGGTTCCACGATCGCGGGCAAAAGGCCTGGATGCTGGCCGGTCTGGCCATCGTCGCCGTGACGGCCTTTTTGTGGTGGCGCGACGTGGTGCGCGAGGCACGGCGCGACCATGCCCACACCCCCGCCGTCCGTCACGGCCTGCGCCTGGGCATGGCGCTGTTCATCGCCTCGGAAGTGATGTTCTTCGCCGGCTTCTTCTGGGCCTTCTTCAACGGCGCCCTGGGGGTGAATCCGTCGGTCAGCCAATGGCCGCCCGCCGGCATCGAGCCCCTGCACACCTGGAGCCTGCCCTTCATCAATACCCTGATCCTGCTGAGTTCGGGAGCGACGCTGACCTGGGCCCATCACGGCGTGAGCAAGGGCCACCAGCGGCAATCCGTGCTGGGTCTGGTGATCACGGTGGCGCTGGGGGCGTTGTTCCTCAGCCTGCAAATGATCGAATACGGCGAAGCCACCTTCAAATTCACCGAAGGCGTCTACCCGTCGGTGTTCTACATGGCCACCGGCTTCCACGGCTTCCATGTGCTGGTCGGCGTGTGCTTCCTGATCGTCTGCACCTTGCGCGCCGGCCAAGGCCACTTCACCCCCGGCCAGCATGTGGGCTTCGAGGCCGCCGCCTGGTACTGGCACTTCGTCGATGTGGTCTGGCTGTTTCTGTTCGTCTGGGTCTATTGGTGGGGGAACTCTTAAGGACTCAGTCCCAGTCGCCGCCGGTGCGACCCACCGTCAGATGCAGGTCGCGTTCCGACACCAAACAGACACCGGCGCCGGCGATGGGGCGCCCGCCCAGGGCTTCGGCCACCGCATTGACCATGCAGGACTGACTGCACGCCTCGGCGCAGATTTCCATCTGGTTATCGAACTTTTCCGACAGCCCGAGATCCACGTATCCGCGCATGGACTTGATCTCGGTCTCGCCATAGCGCCCGGCCACCGCCTTGCCGTATTCGGCCAGCATGCGATCGGGGCCGATATCGGAACAGCCGCATTGCGACACCAGCCCCAAAAAACGGCCCATGCGACCGGGATGAGCCGGTTGATCCGGCGGCGGCAAAGCGCAGCCCGTCAGGGTCAATAAAACCGCCAGGGCAACCAACTTGGTCATTGGGGACATTCCTCGCGCCCGCATGGTCCCAGATTGGGCGCTCGCCACGTGTTGCAGATGGGACACTTGACCAGATCACGCACCGATTCGCCGTCGGGATCAGGGGTAAAACGCGGCTTGGGCTTGGCCGCCTGATCTCGCGGCGCCTGCTTTTGCATGGCCAGCCGTTGGGCAAAGCGGAAGCCGAACCAAATCAGCGCGACCACCGCGACGGTCAAAAGGAATTTCATGAACATGACTGAAGTCTGATCCCAGGACGCCGCCGAATCAAGTGACCTTGGTCAATTGCCGGTACATTGCATTGCGGCATTTATGGTGCGGTGCGAATTTTATTACAAGAACTAGGGACATGTCGAAATTACGCACGGCTTTATGCTAGGATCGTCAACGTTGAATAAGACAGTGACAGATGCCATTCCACAGTCACGGAGATCGGCCATGTTGTCCCTCACCGATTGCGTCGCTTTCAGCGGCCTGACCCCCGAACAATTGGACGCCGTCGCCTGCTTCAAGCATGTGCCCACCGTCGTCGCCGCCGAATGGGCGGAAACCGTGCTTGACCAACCCGATGGCTGCGCCACGGTCGAGGCCGCCTTGGAGGCCGAGGTCAAGTTGGCCCATGATCATCATCTGGAAACCGAACAGGGCTGGCAACACGGGCTGGAGGAATTCCGCCACGACCACCCGCACGAATGACTGCCATACAGGCGACAATCAGGGCGCGGCCAGCAGGCTGGCGCCCTTTTTTGTGCCGCCTGCTCGACAGACTGGAAGTATGGAGAAATCCAGCCGTAACACGGATAAACACGGATGCCGCTTCGCGGCTGCACGGATGGACGCGGAATATATTATTATCCGTGTTCATCCGTACCAATCCGCGTCCATCCGCGTTGAGGCTGATTTTGTCCGCGCGCACTGACCATGCCGCAAAACAAACAGGGCGCGACCCTGCCGGTCGCGCCCCGATTGTTTGCCCTGATCAACAAGATCAGATGAAATAGGCTTTCAAGGGGGCGAAGCCGTTGAAGTTGACCGCCGAATACGAGGTGGTGTAGGCACCGGTGGACAGAATGCGCACCTTGTCGCCCACCTTCAGGGTCACCGGCATTTCGTACCCGGCCTTCTCGTACAGGATGTCGGCGGAATCGCAGGTCGGCCCGGCCAGCACGACGGGGGCGGTCTGCTCGCCGTCGCGGGGGGTCTGGATGCGGTACTTGATGGCCTCGTCCATGGTTTCGGCCAGACCGCCGAACTTGCCGATGTCCAGATAGACCCAGCGCACGTCCTCGTCATAGGACTTCTTGGAGATCAGCACCACTTCCGCTTCCAACACGCCGGCATCGCCGACCAGCGACCGGCCCGGCTCGATGATCATGGCCGGCAGGGCATTGCCGAAATGGTTGGTCATGGCGTGCATGACGGCATCGGCATAGCGTTCCACCGCCGGGATGTCGGTGCGATACTTGGCCGGGAAGCCGCCGCCCAGATTCATCATCTTGAGGTCGATACCGGCCTCGTTCAGCGCGGTGAACAGCATGGCGGCCTTACCGACAGCGATGTCCCACTGGTTGAGGTCGGTCTGCTGGCTGCCCACGTGGAAGGACACGCCGTAAGGGTCCATGCCCAATTCACGCGCCTTGACCAGCAGGTCCTTGGCCATGTCGATTTCGCAGCCGAACTTGCGCGACAGCGGCCATTCGGCCCCGTCGCAGGTCATCAGGATGCGGCAGAACACGCGCGAGCCGGGGGCCGATTCGGCCAGCTTTTCCAGTTCCGCTTCCGAATCGAACGCATACAGACGCACACCCTTGGAATAAGCGTAGGCGATGTCCGACTGCTTCTTGATGGTGTTGCCGAACGAGATGTTGTCGGCGCGAGCACCGTTTTCCAGGCACAGATCGACTTCACCGCGCGAGGCGACGTCGAAGCTGGAGCCCAGGCCCACCAGCATGCGGATGATTTCCGGCGCCGGGTTGGCCTTCACCGCGTAGTAAACCTGAGCCAAGGGCAGCCAGTGGCGCAGGCCCAGGTAATTGTCTCGCACGACGTCCAGATCGACGACCACACACGGCGTCGCAGGACGGACTTCCTCCAGAAAACGAGCGATCTTCGCGGTCATCGCGAGTCCTCCCCAGATGTATTGATTGGGCGTCAAGCCCGAATGTCAGGAAAGCGGCACCGAAGCCCCGCCATCAGGCAGGGGATCAGTCCGAAAACGACGGCTGTTCGGGAAGCCGTTAGGTCCGCGGGGAGGTACTTCGGACGTCGCACCACAGCAGGTCGAAGGCCTGCAATGCGGGCAATCCGTTCACGAAGTTGGAATAGGAGAACTCCGACAGCGTCTGCCGAGCCACCACGTTCATAGCTTGATCCTCCAAGCACCGGGGAGTTAACCCGCTTGCACCCAGAAGACGCCTTGGACGTCGTTGCTTGAACCCCGTAGGGCCAGAGGCACGTGCGCTGTACGTCTCACCTGAAGTCGCTATATACATCGTTTTTCAGCGACGAAAAGTGAAAAATAACCATAGGGAAAAAATATTTTCCCGCGGCCTGGGGTGGCCGAATGGAATCAATGACTTAGCCACGACCACGCCTGACGGGCAAGGGAGCGTATTGTGGCCAAAAGGGGGGCGGCAACACCATTGGCGGTGTCCCGCCCCGCCCGTTTCAGATCAGCCCGGCCAGGGGCGAACTGGGGTCGGCGTACATCTTCTTGGGCATGCGGCCCGACAGATAGGCCAGACGACCGGCCTCCACCGCCAGCCGCATGGCCTTGGCCATGCCGATGGGATCCTTGGCGGCGGCGATGGCGGTATTCATCAACACGCCGTCGCAGCCCAGTTCCATGGCCACCGCCGCATCCGACGCGGTGCCGACGCCGGCATCGACCAGCACCGGCACCTTGGCGCTTTCCTTGATCAGGCGAATGTTGATGGGATTGATGATGCCCAGGCCCGACCCGATCAGCGAGCCCAACGGCATGATGGCGACGCAGCCCATGTCTTCCAGCATCTTGGCCTGGATGGGGTCGTCGGAACAATAGACCATGACCTTGAAGCCGTCCTTGATCAACGCCTCGGCCGCCTTCAGGGTTTCCGGCATGTTGGGGTAGAGCGTCTTCTGGTCGCCCAGAACCTCGAGCTTGACCAGATCCCAGCCGCCGGCCTCGCGCGCCAGACGCAGCGTGCGCACGGCGTCGTCGGCGGTGAAGCAGCCGGCGGTGTTGGGTAGATAGGTGTATTGCTTCGGGCTGACGTAATCCACCAGCATGGGCTGGCTGGGATCGGACAGATTGACCCGGCGCACGGCGACCGTGACGATTTCCGCTCCCGATTCGGCGATGGCCTTGGCGGTTTCCTCGAAATCCTTGTACTTGCCGGTGCCCACCAGCAGGCGCGAGCGGAACTTGCGCCCGGCCACCTCGAAATAATCGTCGCTGACCAATTCCGCCGATCCTCCGCCGATGAAATGAACGATTTCCAGCCGGTCGCCATCGCCGACCATGACCTGGGCGTAGGTGGATTTGGGCACGATCTCGAGATTGCGTTCGACCGCCACCTTGCGCGGATCGATGCCCAAACCCAACAACACCGCCTCGACGCTTTGCGACCCGTCCAGGGCGCGCTCTTCGCCGTTGATCATGATTTTCATGCGACCGGTCCCATGATGGAAACAGAGGGCCGCAGTATGGTCAGTGCCGGGCAGCGTTGCAACCGGGGTTGTGGACCCGTGGCCCGCCACGGGTCAAGCCCGAGCGGCGCTTGAGCCGCCCGTCCACGGGCGTGCCACAGGCAAACCCCATGGCCCGCCACGGGTCAAGCCCGAGCGGCGTTTGAGCCGCCCGTCCACGGGCATGCCACAGGCAAACCCCGTGGCCCGCCACGGGTCACAAGCCCGAGCGGCGCTTGAGCCGCCCGTCCACGGGCGTGCCACGGGCAAAATCCTTACTTACCGAACACACCCTTGAGCGCGCCGCCGGCATCGCCGGGGACCGCGCCCTTGACCGCATCACCGATGGAACCGATGCCCATGGACTTGCCCGCCGACAGCGCGCTCTTGGTCAGGGCGTCCATGACTTGCTTGGCCACTTCGCCGGCACTGGCCCCGCCCGATTTGCGACCGATACCGGTCAGCACGATATCGGCCAAGGTGGCGCTGCTTTTGACGCCCGGAATGGCGGTGGCCAGATTGACCGTGCCCTTGGTGATGGCCAGACGGTCGATGACCAGCTTCTTTTCCTCGCCCTTGTCCGCCGCTTTCTTGTCGGCAGCGGAACCGCCGGCGGTCTTGGCCGCCACGTTCTTTTGGATGGCGTCGATATTGCTGCCGCCGCTGGCCCCCATCTCATAGGTCACTTCCGGCGCCGCCACCGAGATGTCCTTGATGACGATGGGGTTGGCGGTCAGCGAGCCGGTGTCCAGGGCCACGGCGATGGCGCCCAACTTGAAGGCGTGCGGAGCGGAAAAGCCCGGCGGATTGGCGACGGTCAGGCCGGCGATGGTGGCCTTGCCCTCGGACAGGGAAATCTTGACGTCGCCGACGCTGACCTTGACCCCGGCCACCTCGGTCCCCGCCGTCTCGATCACCTTTTTGACGATACCGTCCAGGTTGGACGACAGAAACGCCACACCGGCGCCGACGGCCACCACCAACACGGCGACCACGATCAGAATGATCTTGCGCATAAGCATCCCCTCCCCGCATGGATTAATGAAAATTGCGTCGCGCCAGTGTGCCCCACGGGCCCGCGCCGGTAAACTATGCCGTCCGGCTGTTAACAATATTTCGTGGTCGACAGGTTCGGGTTGCGCCGTCTGTTGCGCGTGCTATAAGGACGAAATGACGAAACCGATTATCCTGATCGTCAACGGCCCGAACCTGAACCTGCTGGGAACACGCCAGCCGGAACTGTACGGCCATGAAACCCTGGCCTGCGTGGAAGCGTCGGCACGGACGCATGCCGCGTCCCTGGGGCTGGAGATCGAGTTTCATCAATCCAACCACGAAGGCGACCTCGTGGACTGGATCCAAAGCGCCCGCCAGCGCTGTGTCGGCATCATCATCAATGCCGGCGCCTATACCCACACCTCGGTGGCGATCTTGGACGCGCTTTTAGCGGTCCAGGTTCCGACGGTCGAGGTGCACATGTCGCACATTCACCAGCGGGAAGAATTCCGCCACCATTCCTTCGTTTCCAAGGCGGCGAAGGGGATGATCTGCGGCTTTGGCAGCCACGGATACATTCTTGCGCTCGACGCGCTCGCCCGTCTGATCAGGGGAAGTTGACAGCCCAATGGCCACCAAATCCTTCGATGCCGATCTGGTCCGTTCGCTGGCCGAACTGTTGGACCAGACCAATCTGACCGAGATCGAATACGATACCGGTTCCGTCCGTATCCGCGTCGCCCGCCAGGGACTGCCCATGGCCGTGCACCACGCGCTCCCGGCCGCCGCTCCCGCCGTGGTCGCCGCCCCTGTGGCGCAGCCGGCCGCCGCCGATGATGGCGTCGGCCATCCCGGCGCGGTGACCTCGCCCATGGTCGGCGTCGCCTATCTGTCGCCGGAACCCGGCGCCGCCAAGTTCATCGACGTCGGTTCCACCGTGTCGGAAGGCCAGACCTTGATGCTGATCGAGGCCATGAAGACCTTCAATCCCATCCGTGCCCCCCGCGGCGGTAAGGTGACCCGTATCCTGGTCACCGACAACCAACCGGTGGAATTCGGCGAACCTCTGGTCATTATCGAGTAAATGCCTTGATGTTCGAGAAGGTACTGATCGCCAATCGCGGCGAAATCGCCCTGCGTATCCATCGCGCCTGCCGGGAAATGGGCATTCGCACGGTCGCTGTCCATTCCACCGCCGACAACGACGCCATGCATGTGCGCCTGGCCGACGAGGCCGTGTGCATCGGCCCGCCCTCGGCCAAGGATTCCTACCTGAACAAGGCGGCGATCCTGTCGGCGGCGACCATCACCGGCGCCGACGCCATCCATCCGGGCTACGGTTTCTTGTCGGAAAATGCCGATTTCGCCCAGATGGTCGAGGAACACGGCTTCGTCTTCATCGGCCCGACCGCCGACCATATCCGCATGATGGGCGACAAGATCACCGCCAAGCAGGCGGCGGCGGCGGCGGGCCTGCCCTGCGTGCCCGGCTCTGAAGGCGCCTTGGAAACGGTCGAGGACGCGCTGGCATGCGCCGCCAAGATCGGTTATCCGGTGCTGATCAAGGCCACCGCCGGCGGCGGCGGCAAGGGCATGAAGGTGGCGCGCTCGGCCGACGAACTGTCCGAGGCCTATAAGATGGCCAGGAACGAAGCCAAGGCGGCGTTCGGCAATGCCGACGTCTACATGGAAAAGTACCTGGGCAAGCCGCGTCATATCGAAATGCAGATCCTGGCCGACAATTACGGCGCGGTGGTGCATTTGGGCGAACGCGATTGCTCGTTGCAGCGCCGCCATCAGAAGGTGCTGGAAGAGGCGCCGTCGCCGGCGCTCAACGACGAACAGCGTGCCCGCATCGGCGACATCGCCCGCAAGGCGGTGCAGAAGCTGGGCTACCGCAATGCCGGCACCTTGGAATTCCTGTTCGAGGATGGCGAGTTCTATTTCATCGAAATGAACACCCGCCTGCAGGTCGAGCACCCGATCACCGAGGCCATCACCGGCATCGATCTGGTGCGCGAACAATTGCGCATCGCCGCCGGCGCCCCCCTGGGCTACACCCAGGAAGACATCCGCTTCCAGGGCCATGCCTTTGAATGCCGCGTCAACGCCGAGGATCCGCAGACCTTCATCCCCTCCCCCGGTCGCATCACCGGCTATCACGCCCCCGGCGGCTTGGGCGTGCGTGTCGATTCCGGCCTTTATGCCAACTATCGTATCCCGCCCCATTACGACAGCATGATCGCCAAGCTGATCGTCTCGGGCAATTCCCGCAACGAGGCGCTGATGCGCCTGCGCCGGGCCTTGGGCGAGTATGTCATCGACGGCATCAAGACCACCCTGCCCCTGCATAACCGTCTGGTGCAGGACCAGGATTTCGTCAACGGCGACTACGATATCCACTGGCTGGAAAAGTTCGTGGACCGGCATTCGTAATGAAATCTATATGATAGCCATGTTCCGGTTGGCAGTGATCGCAACTTGGCTATCATTTTAGGGCACGCTGTTACAATCCTGGCAGATCCACCACCTGCAAGCACCGTTTCGCCAGGTCCTTATCGGGACCGCTAAGGGCGTCGAAATAGGAACCGTGCCGAAGCGCCTTGAGCAGCGCGTATGCATCCGACAGCGGGCCTTTGATGTTGAACCCCGTCCCAATGTAACGGCGGTGCAGGATTTCGACAAACTCCTGTAGATGGAGCCAGAAAGCGGCCCAGTCTTCCACTGGAGCTGCTCCGAGAGCTTGCCCCGCAAGAATCGCGTCGCGGTCACGGTGGGCTGTAAACTTATTTCGTGCCGGCTCAAGTTTCTTGCGAAACGCTTCCATCTCCGCCCGGAGAACCTTCAAGCGCTCGAATTCTGCATCGGCTGCACCGAAGTCACTGTATTCAACAAAAAACGCGACCGTGTGATTAACGGCAACACCACCCTTGATATTCGTAACAGGCGGAACGGTGATATTGCATATCTGCTGAGTGATATACTCGATCAGGATACGCTTCAGGTCTGCGAAGAAGAACTGTGCCGCATTGTGCATTCTCTGCTGGTCAGCGGCGTCGCTGGTTTCGTACAGCGTTTCCAAATACTCGAACACACAGTGCATGTAGAAGCAGTGATCGGCAAATTCCTGGACGTCGGAATCGGACACGGCGACAGTCATGGCAGAACTTTCCTTCCGCTATTACTCAGTGAGCGGATGCCCGCCCCCCCGGTCGCCCGGTGACACGCGGCCTGTAATGCGCCTGAAACAGGCTACGATCCGTTTCCAGTGCCCGACAGGCGATCTTCACGCTGGCTGAGATCGAGCGTGTCGGCACCCGTAGGGATTTGAAGGTGGACAGCGCCACCCCAAGCAGATCGGCGGCTTCCTGGTTAGACAGGCCGAGATGATCCTGCCAACGCGCTACGTCCGTGCCGGTCCAACCCCGCTGATCCTCGGCCAGTTGGTGCAGGCTGTCGGCACTGTAATCGAGACCGCATGCCCAAGTGACGCCGCTGCCATATCCGGCCACTGTGACGGTGGCGAATTCCGCAGGATCAGCCAAGGACGAAAACAGTTTGAAGTCCGCGATCACCCCGGTCAGGTCCACCAGGGTTTCGTGGTCATCTCGCCACCGGATAAGCAGGCGCTTGCCGGGCATGGGTTCGACGTTGGCGATGGTCGGAAGATCGGTCATGTGTCACTCCTCAAAGGGGTGCTCCGGGTTGCAGCGGCTCCACGCGTCCACCAACCGCTGGCGATTGGCTGCGCTCCATTCCAACACCGTCGATTCGTCCTTGGCCCTAAGCTTTCCGGCCAGTCGAGCGAACTCGGCTATCGCGTAGACGGCGCGACCATCAGGTGAATCGATATGGAAGTGCGGCAAGCGATGGGGACCGAAATCGTTGAAGTAGATCATGATGATCAGGCTTCCGATACGCTCGATCTCAGGCAAGTTCGCCTCCGCTTCATTGGCAGAAAGGTAGGTCGATTTCCGCCCCATGTCAAGAAATGTCGGTCGGCTGCCGGTCTATGTTTTCAGCGGAAATGGTTGGCAGTCTCCGCCGCCCCCATAGGTTGCCTGCGCCCTGAAGGGCATATAGACTGCCAACCACCATTGAAAATATTGAATAATTCAGGTTTGTCTGGAAAAATTTGTCGACCGGCATAACTGATTAAATCAGTTGATCAGCGCCGCCCGCATCAGTCTTGATGCGGGCGGCGTATCATTTTCTGGCCAGGCCTCAATCGGCATATTGCTCGGCGATGGCGCGGAACTCCTGCTGAATCGAGAGAAAAGCATCGACCACGTCGGGGTCGAACCGGCTGCCCCTGCCTTCAACGATGCTGGCCACCGCCATGTCATGGGCGTAGGGATCCTTATAGACGCGGCGGCTGATCAGGGCGTCATAGACGTCGGCAACCGCCATCAGGCGGGCGGAAATGGGGATGTCGTCACCGGAAAGCCCCTCGGGATAGCCGTTGCCGTCCCAGCGTTCGTGATGGTAATGGGCGATTTCCTTGGCCGTAGTCAAAAATTCCAGCGTCTTGCCCAGCCATTGCTCGGCATGCTCGATGGCCTGGCTGCCCTGGGCGGCGTGATTCTTCATCACCTCGAACTCGTCGGCGTCCAAGGGGCCGGGCTTCAGCAGAATGCGGTCGGGAATGCCGATCTTGCCGATATCGTGCAAGGGGGCCGACTTGAACAGCATGGTGATCGCCGCCTCGTCGAGATGACGGCTGAAACGCGGATGGGTCTGCAAGGCCGTGGCCAGCGCGCTCATGTAATACTGGGTGCGGCGGATATGATTTCCGGTCATCAGGTCACGGGTTTCCGCCAGGGACGCCATGGCCAGGATGGTGACATCCTTGATGGCGGTGGCCTCCTTGGTGCGCTTGGCCACCTCGCGTTCCAAAAATCCGTTCTTGTCGCGCAGGAAGTCGGCGGCGGCTTTCAGCCGCAGATGGGCGCGGATGCGGGCCAGCAGAATGGGCGGACTGACCGGCTTGGGCACATAATCCACCGCGCCGAGGTCGAAGCCCCGTTTTTCGTCGGCCATGCGCGTACGTCCGGTCAGGAACATCACCGGTATGGCACGGGTGCGCGGATTGCCCTTGAGCTGGCGACAAACCTCATAGCCGTCGATATCCGACATCATGACGTCCAGCAGGATCATGTCCGGCACGTCGCCGGTGGCCAGCATGGTCAAGGCCCGTTCGCCGCTATTGGCGACCCTGACCCGGTACTGATCCTTGAGCAGGCCGGAAATCAGGGCCAGTTCCTCGGCGGTGTCGTCCACCACCAGGATCGTCGCCTTATCGGTGAAATCGCCGGCAAACATGGGCGCCATCATTCCTTTTCGCTGCATGCCGCACCGGATTGTGCCAGCAATTCCTGCTTTCTCGCCAAGTCGGCGGCGGAATCGGCGTGCCTCAGCGCAATCTGGCGAAATTCCTCCTGGATCTCCAGAAAAGCATCCAGAATATCCGGGTCGAAATGGCTGCCACGGCCCTCGACCATGATGGCCACCGCCGCCTCATGGCTCATCCCCGCCTTGTAGACCCGACGACTGATCAGGGCGTCATAGACATCGGCCACCGCCATCAGCCGCGCCGATAACGGGATATCATCGCCGGCCAAGTGTTGGGGATAGCCGCTGCCGTCCCATTTTTCCTGGTGGGAAAAGGCGATTTCCTTGGCCATGGTCAAAAACTCCACCCTCGATCCCAGCGCGTGCTCGGCGTGCTCGATGGCCTCGCGGCCCAAGGTGGTGTGGGTTTTCATGATCTCGAACTCTTCGGGGGTGAAACGCCCCGGCTTGAGCAGGATGCGATCGGGGATGCCCACCTTGCCGATATCGTGCAACGGCGCCGATTTGAACAGCATATCGATGGCGTAATCGTCCAATTGTCCGGCAAAACGCGGGTGGTCGCGCAACTTGTCCGCCAGAGCCTTGATATAGAACTGGGTGCGGCGGATGTGGTTGCCGGTCTCCAGATCGCGCGTCTCGGCCAGGGAGGCCATGGCCAGGATGGTCACGTCCTGGATGGCCACCACTTCCTCGGTCCGCTTGGCCACTTCGTGTTCGAGAAATTCGTTCTTGTCGCGCAGGAAATCCGATGCGGCCTTGAGTTCCAGATGGGTGCGCACCCGCGCCAGCACGATGGGCGGGCTGATCGGCTTGGTGATGTAATCCACCGCCCCCAATTCCAGCCCGCGCCGTTCCGAATCCACATCGCTCTTGGCGGTCAGGAAAATCACCGGAATGTCCCGCGTCGCCGGGTTCAGCTTCAGGCGTTGGCAGACGTCATAGCCGTCCAATCCCGGCATCATGATATCCAGCAAGATCAGGTCGGGGGGATTGGCGGCGGCGGCCACCTTCAGCGCCTTTTCGCCGCTGCTGGCGACCTTGACCCGATAATCGTCCTTCAGCAGGCTGCTCAGCACCGCCAGATTGTCGGGAGTGTCGTCCACCACCAGGATCGTGAGCCTTTCGACTGTATCCACGCTCTCCCTCCCAATCCTCATGCGTCTCGGCGGTTGCGTGCCATGGCCAGATCCAGGGCGGCCAGAGCGGCATCAAAATCGAAATTCTTGATCCCGGCGTGAATCCGTCGGTACTCATCGGGGTAAGCCGCACGGAGCAAGGCCGCGTTTTCCTCCAATACATCGTCGGCCATGGCGTCATCGTCGGCAAGCAGCTTTCGCAAGCGCCCACTGATCTCATCCACAAGTTTTAGGTCTATGGCCGTGGCGGCAACGGCCTCTTGCTCGGGTGGCAGGGCTTCATTCAAAGCGGCGACCAGCGCCGCCAAAGGGGGCTCCAGCCGGGTGATCAAAGTCTCCACCACGGCGCGCGGCAGGCGATCGGCCAGGGCGGCTTCCAGGTCGGCGGCCAGGGGCTCGATCCACTCGGCTCCGATCATGCCGGCCAAGCCCTTCAGGGTATGGGCCAGCCGTTCCGCCGTCGCCCAGTCTTCACCGTCCAATGCCCGTCGGATATCGGTGGCCGCCCCGCGCCGACCGGCGGCGAATTTGCGCAAGCTCATCAGATAGCGGCTGGTCTTGCCCTGGACCCGACGCAAGCCGGTGACCCCATCCAAACCGGGAATGTCCGGAACGTGCTCCGGCCCGGTGGCGGCGATCGGCCCGGCATTTGTCGCCGCCGGGCCATGGCGCGGCTTGATCCAGCGCACCAGCGTCGCCCACAACTGGTCGGGATCGATGGGCTTGGCGACAAAGTCGTTCATTCCCGCGTCCCGGCACAAATCCTGATCGCGGCGCATGGCGTTGGCGGTCATGGCGACGATGGGCAGGTCGTCGAAACGCCCCAGTTTGCGGATTTCACGGGTGGCGGTGACGCCATCCATCACCGGCATCTGCATGTCCATCAGCACGATGTCATAGGCGTGGCGCTGAACCTTGTCCAAGGCGATGGCGCCATCATCGGCGATATCGACGACAAAGCCGGCATCGCTCAGCAATTCCGCCGCCACCTCCTGATTGAGGTCATTGTCTTCCACCAGCAGGATGCGCGCCCCTTGGATGGCCGCCAGATCCTCCTGGAGCGGCGACGCCCCGGCCTGGTTATCCGCCCCGGATTCGCCGTTTCTGCCGCCGCCGAACATGCGCATCACCGTATCGAACAGGATCGAGGCGCTGAGCGGCTTGATCAGCACGTCATCGATACCGGCCCCGGAAATCTGATTGAGCACCTCTTCGCGGCCATAGGCGGTCACCATCAGCAGGCGCGGCGTCTCCTCCAGCCCCAGGGCGCGGATATGGCGGGCGGTGTCGATGCCGTCCATGTCGGGCATGCGCCAATCGACCAAAACCAGGGCATAGGGGACGCCGGCATCGGCGGCCCGCTTGACCTCGGCCACGGCGTCCGGCCCCGAGGCCACCTCGCGGGCCTCGAAGGTCATGCTGGTCAGCAGATCGCACAGGACGGCGCGGGCGTTGTCGTTGTCGTCGACCACCAACACCCGGCAGCCGCGCAGATCAGGCGATGGCAGCAGCTTGCGATCACGCTCGACGCCGACGCCCATGCGGGCGGTGAACCAGAAGGTGCTGCCCTTGCCGTATGCGCTTTCGACCCCCACTTCGCCGTCCATCAGTTCGGCCAATTTCTTGGAAATGGCCAACCCCAACCCGGTGCCGCCGAATTTGCGGGTGGTCGAGGTGTCGGCCTGCTCGAAACTTTGGAACAGACGGGCCTTTTGCTCAGGGGTGACGCCGATGCCGGTATCGCGCACGGCGAAATACAGCACCACCTCGCAATCCGTGCGTTGCTGCACCCTGACGATGATGTCGATCTCGCCTTTTTCGGTGAACTTGATGGCGTTGTTGGCGTAATTGATCAGGATCTGGCCCAGGCGCAGGGAATCGCCCACCAGGGCACGCGGCACGTCCGGGGGAACGTCGAAGACCAGTTCCAGGTTCTTGGCGTTGGTCTTTTCCGTCAACAGGCTGGCGATGTTGTCGAGAACCCTGTCCAGGTCGAATTCGATATGTTCCACCGTCAGCTTGCCGGCCTCGATCTTGGAAAAGTCCAAGATGTCGTTGATGATGCCCAGCAGATGCTGGCCGGCGCCCTGGATCTTCTTGACGTAATCATGCTGGCGCGGGGTCAACGGAGTCTTCAGCGTCAGATGGCTCATGCCGATGATGGCATTCATCGGGGTGCGGATTTCGTGGCTCATATTGGCGAGGAAATCCGATTTCATCCGGGTGGCGTCTTCGGCCAGTTCCTTGGCCCGGGTCAATTCGGCCTCGGCCTGCTTGACGGTGGTGATATCTTGGAAGAAACCGGCCCAGACCCTGTCGCCCTGCTCGCTGGGGATGGGCAGCGCCTCCATTCTGATCCAGCGCTCGTCGTCTGGGATATCCAGGCGGAAGCTGACGGAAAAATGAATTCCGCCGCCGATGGCGGCCACGATCCTGTCTTCCAGGCCGTCGCGGTCCACCGCCATCACCGTGCCGTACAGCCTGCCGGCATTGGCCCGCAATTCGTCGCGTCCGATGCCCAGGATTTCGCGCACCTTGCGGCTGATGAAGGTGAACCAGAACAGATCATCCCGGCTGCGCATCTCGAACACCGCCACCGGCACCGAATCGGTGAGCGCCCGCAACCGTTCCTCGGCCATGCGGATGCGCGCCAAGGCTTCCTCGCGTTCGGTCACATCCAGCCAATAGCCGTTCCACACCCTGGTGCCGTCGAAGGATTCCGACACCATGGAGCGGGTCTCGATCCAGCGCGGCGCGGTGTTGCCCAGCACCACCCGATACAGCAGATTGGTCGGCTGGCCCTTGTCGATGGCCTCGGCCTGGGCGAGGCGGGCGGGTTCCAGATCGTCGGGGTGCAG
The DNA here is from genome assembly GCA_006218045.1 of Stygiobacter sp. Lineage (GTDB taxonomy): Bacteria > Pseudomonadota > Alphaproteobacteria > Rhodospirillales > Magnetospirillaceae > Magnetospirillum. The sequence continues at coordinate 51,236 of VBWB01000001.1, read as the reverse complement.
GTTTTTCAAGCGCAAGCCCGGATCGTTCATCAACTCGGCGGCGGTCACCCCCAGGATGCGCGCCACCTGGGCGCTGACGAAGCGGAAGGCGGGGGCACGCCCCGGCACCACTTCAAAGCGGAAAGTGGCGCAAGGCAGCGAATCGGCCATTTCGCGCAGCAACTGACGCGACCATTCGGCGGCGCCTTTCGATTGCTCCAACTCCCAGGTGCGTTCGGATACCCGGGCCTCCAAGGTGGCGTTGGCTTCCTCCAGCCGCGAGGTCGAGACCAGCAGGGCCTGGCGCATGGCCTCCTGCGCCGTGGCCAGGGCGTTTATTTCCGCCAGCTCCGATGCGACCACCACCGGTCGCTGCAAATCCAGGCGACCGATGCGCGTGCTTTCCGCCGCCAGATGCTCGAGCGGAGCGGCGAATCGGCGGGCAATGGGCAGAGTCACCAAGGTGGCGGCGACCAGCGTCGCCACGATCAGCAGAACCAGCAACACCGTCTGGTCGCCGCTGATGGGGATGAAATCGCGGTGCGGCGCCACCACCGCCAGCCAGAAGGATTGCTGGCCGATGAACACGCGGCGGAAATGCGAGAACCAGTCCTCGCCCCGGTATTCCAGGGCATTCAGGCTGCCGTCGGGCCGCCCCAGATCGTTCCAGTGGCGCCAGCTCGCCGCCAGCACCGGCAGGTCGGCAGCGGCCAAGGGCTGCAACACCGCTTTCTTGATTTCGCCGTCATCGCGGAAACGCTCGTCACGCGGCACACCGACCAGACGGCCCTGATCGTCCAACAGCATGCCGATGCCGTTGGGGCCGGCGGTGATGCTGCGGGTGAAATGAGACAGATCCAGAAGCTTGACGTCGTGGCCGATGATGAAGCGGCGGCCATCGGCGCCGGTCCAGCGGCTGGCGGCGGTGATGCCCGGTTCCTTGGTGGTGAAGAAGATATAGGGCGCGGTCCAGAACACCCCCAGATCCTCGGCCATGGCCATGGCGCCAATGAACCAGGGCCGCTTGCGGGCATCGTAATCGCGCTCCAGGATCTCGGTTTTCTCGAGAACGCGGGTATTGCTCCAGGTCATCCAGGTGGTCTTGTTGCCCCAGCGGTCGGGATCGCTGAGGCGATTGATCCACTTGCCGTCCGCCGTATGCAGCAGCAGGATTTCGCGGCCTGATTCATGGGCGAAGATCACCGACGAGATTTCCGGATGGTTCTCGATCATCGGGAAGAAGAATTCGTTGAACCTTTCGACCTGATCCAATTGCAGGCTGCCGTTGACCCCCCAGCGACGGCTGGTGTTGAGGGTGATCTCGACGGTGGCCAGCAGGCGCTGGACGCGGGCATCCAACTCGCCGGCGGTCTGGGTCATCTGCGATTGGGCCAGACGATCGATGGCCGGGACGACGATCAGCGCATAGGTGGAGACGGCGAAGACGCCCAAGGCCATGACGACGATGGCGAAGGCCCGCAGCAACAAGCTGGTACGCACCGACGTCGCGGTCATGGCATCTCAACCTTCCGCCCTGGCATGGCCGACCTTTCCGCCATAACGAAAAGGTGCCGCACCGGTAACGATCAGGGCGCTCCCGCCATCGGCCGAAGCGCCCTGATCCGGCACTAGTGGTCCGACCCAGACGCTTGGTTCCCAAGCGCCTGGGTCGGACCACCAACTTATTGAATTGTGGAAACAAATCTGACTTTTGCGTGGGACGCAAATGTCAGATTTTTCCACTAGGCCGAAACCTATTCCAACCGGCCCAGGGACCGGGCCACCACCAGATACAGCTTGCCCACTTCCGACGAGGTGAAGGTGCCGGTCAGGACGTCGGCGTAATCGGATTGACGCGCCTGATTGAGCAAAGCCTCGAACTCGGCCAGATAGCGGGTGACGTATTCACGGAACTCGCCATCGTCCTCGTACTTGTTCTTGATGGCGGCGATCTGGTGCTTATCCAGGTTCTTGAGAATCTTGCGCACGAACACGCTTTGATCGCCGGCATGGAACTCACGCCAAGCCTTTTCGTCGATATTGGTGGCGAAGATGCGACCGATATCCACCGACAGCGATTGCAGCTTTTCGACGATGAAGGCGGCATTGCGCAGGAAATGCTCGACCGAGGCGCTGGCGCGGCGTTCCTCGATCTGCCCGGCCCGCATTTCCGCCAGCTTCGAGGCGCTGACCAACTCGTCGATCTGGCGCCCGAAGGTGGCCGCCAGGTTTTCCGCCTGCTGCGACAATCTTTCGCCGGTGACGCCCAGATCGTTGGATTTCTGGCGAATGACCTCGAACGAGGTTTCCAGCTTGGCCCCGGTGCGGTCGGTGGATTCCTGCAATTCCAGGGCATAACGGCGCAACGAATCGCCCGAGGCGCGCACCGACGAGGTGATGCGTTCGGAAGCTTGGTTGAGATCGCGGATACCGGCGCGCAGCATGTCGCCGGCGGCGGTGACCTGACCGGCGGTCTTGTTGGACGATTCCTCGAAATCGCGGACGATCTGACGCATGGCGTCGCCGGCGGTCTGCGAATTGTGGAACACCCGCTGCGCCGCGTCGCCCACTTCCACCGCGTGCTTGGCGATGGCTTGGCCGAAGGCCTGCAACACTTCCGACGAATCATCGGCGGCGCGGGCCACCGCTTCGGTCTGATCCTTGAGCTTCTCACCGACGGCGGTGACGCTGACCTGGGTCTGGTCGGCGGAGGCCACCAATTGCTCGGTCTGCCGGCGCAGGGCGTCGATGGTGCCGCGCAAGCGCGTGGCCACCTGTTCGGCGATGCCGCCCATCTGTTCGGACCTTTGTTCCAGCATTTCCGAGACACCGGCGGTGTCGGCCACCGCCTTGATGGCGGCCGAGCCCACTTCCATGGTGCGTTGGCGCAGGCCCTCGCCCACCGCTTCCAGCTCGACGCCGACGCGCGACGACACCGCCACCAGATCGTTGGTGTTCTGGCGCAGGGTATCGGAAATGGTCTTGACCTTGGCCATGACCTGATCCGAGGTGGAGATCAGATGGCGCGATTGCTGGTTGAGCGAGGCTTCCGACAGGCGCGACTGGGTCGACACCACGTTGGCGGCGTCAGCCAGTTCGTCGGCCTGCTTGCGCAGGGACTGGCGAATGGCATCGGCCTGACCGGCGGCGCGTTCCGCCCCCTTGCCCAGATCCTCGATATGCAGACGCAGGGTTTCCGACACTTCGCGGGCACGGGCCTGCATCTGGTCGGAAGCCGCCGACAGCGCGCGCGCCTGCGACTGGAACAGTTCGCCGGTTTCGCGGACGCGACCACCGGCCCGTTCCGCCGCCTGATCCACGTCGTCGCGACGCTGGGCGAAGACCTCGCCCACCTCGCCCATCTGGGCGGCGGCTTCGTCCGAGGTGGTGCGCAATTGCTCGGCGTGGCGGGTGAGAACCTCTTCCATCTCGCGGAAGCGATTCATGGCCTGATCCGACGCCGACGACACTTCGCGCGATTGCACCGACAAGGCTTCCTCGACGATGCGGATGCGCGACAGCACGCGGTCGGTGATCTGGTCAAGGCCGGTGGCCTGCTGTTGCAGCGACTGGCTGATGCGCCCGGTCTGTTCGGCCAGACGAACCGCCGCCTGATCGAGATCGGTGTTCTGACGGTTGAACAGGGTCTCCAGAGCCTCGACCCGTTGCGACAGGGTGCTGGCCACCGCCTCGGTGCTTTCCGCCGCCTTGCTGGCGCCTTCGGCCAGAGCCGCCGCCCGTTCGCTGAAAATCTGGCCGACCTGCTCGGCCCGCACCACCGCGATCTGCGACGTCTTGTCCAGCGCCTCGGCCTGCTTGGCGATCTGGGTCGAGATGATTTCCGCCCGCTGGGCCGCCCGGCTCGAGGTCTGGTCGATGGCCTCGGCCTGCTGGTGCAGGGAATCGCCGAACTCGCGCACCCTGTGGGCGGCATTCTCGGTCACGACGTTGAGCTCCTGGGTCTGCAAGCGCAGGAGATGCTCGATTTCGCGCGCCCGGGTGGTGGCGGCATCGGCGGCATGGGTCAACCGGTCGACCTCGCCTTTCAACGCATCCACCGCCGATCGGGCGTCGCCGGTGGCGCGGCCCAGCACCGACGACAGAGTGTCGATCTGACTGGCCAACAAGCCGCGCACCTTGTCGGCGTCGCTTGCGGCACGTTCGGACGCGTCGGTCAGCGCCTTGGTCTGCGCCAGCAGCGAATCCGACACCGCCTTGATGCGGACTTCGGATTCATCGGACGGATACGTCAGGCGGCGCAGATGGTCGTCCAGTTCCTGGGCGACGATGCGCATCGCCCGACCGCGATCCAGCCAGGCCAGGACCATCCACAACAGGGCGACGGGGACAAAGGCGGCACCGACAATGCCGCCCAGTTCCTGCGGCTGCAACGCCATCAGGTTATCCCAACCGATATTGGAATTGACGTACTGGCCGCAGAACCCCAGCCAGATGAACGTCAACAGCCCGGCGGCGACATTGACGACGCGGACCATGCGACCGGCAGCCTGAGTGTTCTTGCGCCGCGCCTTGGGGGGGAAAACCGGCGGCTCGGCCATCAAAATCGGCGGCTTTTCGGCCACCAGGACTGCCTGTTCGGTTTCGGCACGGTCGTCGGCCTGATCCCGCTGCGTCGTCTCACCCATCCCGCCCGATCCTTATCCTGATAAACCGTGCCCGAGGATGCCCGTTGAAGCGTTAAAAATCAATCACCTCCCCGCCATCTTTCCCGCCCGAATGCTTGGAATCGCAACAGATTATTCCAAACCCCATTTTTTACACCATATTCATGTGCATTTATTTTAGTTTGACATGCTATTGATGTTGTATAATCCTGCCGATGGTTTCAGCGGAGTCCATGCCATGACCTCTTCCCCAGCCCTTGCCCTGATCCAGGCCCATGCCGCCCGCCATGGGGTTGCCCCCGCCGATCCCCTGCGCCAACCCTTGGCCGAAGCCCGCGCCCGTGCCATGGCGTATCAGGCTCTGTGGAACCACGATCAACCGCCCCTGGTGCGGCGCCAGGACATCGCCGCCGACGGCTTGCGCCTGCGCCTGTTCGACGACCAGCCGCAAGGCGCGGGCGGGCGACCGGTGCTGCTTTACTTCCATGGCGGCGGCTTCGCCCTCAACGGCATGGATACCCATGAACGGCTGTTGCGCCTGCTGGCCCGGCGTTCCGGCGCCGCCGTGCTGGCTCTGGGCTATTCTTTGGCCCCCGAGGCGCGTTTCCCCCGCCAAGTGGACGAAGCCCTGGCGGCCATCTCCTGGGTCCGCGCCCATGGCGCCGATTTCGGCCTGGATGGCGACACTTTGGCGGTGGGCGGCGATTCCGCCGGCGCCAACCTGGCCTTGGCCGCCATGGTGCGCCTGCGCGATCAACGCTTGCCGCAGCCGCGCCTGGGCGTGTTGCTCTACGGCATGTTTTCCGCCGATCTGCTGACCGCCTCGCACCAAAGCTTCGGCGGCGGGCAATTCGGCCTGACCACCGAACGGGTGGATTGGTTCTGGTCGCAATACTTGGCCGATTTCGCCCAGCGCGACAATCCGCTGGCCGCCCCCCTGCTGGCCGATCTGTACGGACTGGCGCCGCAACTGATCATCGGCGCCGGCCTGGACTGCCTGCTGGACGACAGTCTGGCCCTGGCCGACAAATTGCGCCGCGCCGGCGTCGAACACCGCCTGTCGGTCTATGAGGACGTGCCCCATTCCTTCATGCAGATGAGCGCGGTGCTGGAGCAGGCCCGGGCCGCCATCGATGAAGCCGCCTTCGCCCTGAGACAGGCGCTGGCGGGGCCGCGACAACAGGCGGCGGAATAGCTTCACTTGATTTCATCGCGTCATGACGGCAGCATCGGCCGATCATGAGTGAAGAATCCCCAGCCGCCCTGGCGCGGCACAATCTGATCGTGCGCGGTTTCCTGCTGGGCGAACGCCTGGACATCCGCGGTTTTGAACTGACCCAGGCGCTGGCCACCACGCCCCTGACCCTGCGGGTCGGGCGCAAGGGCTATGCCGTGCTGTTCCGCTATGGCGTCGTCGTCCTGTTCGACGTCACCGCCGAGGAAGAGGCGCATTATCTGGCCGACATCACCCGGCTGGTCAGCGACCCGCTGGCCGAACCGGGGCGCGAGCAGGCCCATATCGACATCATCCCCGGCGGGTCCGAGCATGTGGACCCCGACGGCACCATCATCATGTCGGAACTGACGCCGGAACGCATGCAGGTGGTGGCCGACGTGCTGGCCAAGGACATGCTGCTGGAGCATTTCGAGGTCCGCGTCGCCGGCGTCTTCGACCGGGTCGAGCCCCTGGCCGGACGGCTGAAGCGCCACGGCAGCCGCAATTTCAAGATCAAGGAATTGCTGTCGCAGATCGGCGACGTGTTGCTGACCCAGCACCGCATGGTCGGACGCGCCGAGGTGCTGGAAAAGCCGGAAGCCCTGTGGAACCTGCCGCAATTGGAGGGGCTGTTCGGGCGACTGGAACGCGAATACGAAATCCGCGAACGCTCGCGCGCCCTCGATCACAAGCTGGAAGTCATCGGCGACACCGCCGAAACCCTGCTCGACCTTGTCCATACCAGCCGCTCGCTGCGGGTGGAATGGTACATCGTCTTCCTGATCGTCTTCGAGATCGTGCTGTCGCTGTGGGAAAAGGTGTTCTGAGCCGAGGCGGGCTGGTCACCTTTTCCGCCCGACGTCATCAGAGCGGAAAAGGCTGGCGCATCAAGCCTTAAATGCGACGCATCCATCCTCTCAATCGTCATTCCCGCGCAGGCGGGATAAGCGCGTGACTCCTGGACCCCCGCCTGCGCGGGGGTGACGGCTGTTGCGATGGATGCGGTTCCGATTAAAGGCGCGAATCTCTAGCGCATTTTCGGCGGTCGGGTGCCTCGGGAATTGCCCTTGAACTCGGCCCGGCTGTGCTGGGTGCGAAAGGCCGTGCCGCCCCCCTTGCCCACAGCCTTGCTCACTGGGGCGTAATTGCCCGACGGCACCAACTGATGTTGCCCCGGCCCGATCAGATCGGCGCGCCCCATGCGCTTCAGCGCCTCACGCAGAACCGGCCAGTTTTCCGGGTCGTGATAGCGCAGGAAGGCCTTATGCAGGCGGCGCTGCTTCAGCCCCTTGGCCGAGACCACCTCCTCGGTGCCGGTGTGACGCACCGGCGCCAGCGGGTTCTTGCCCGAATGGTACATGGCGGTGGCCAGCGACATGGGCGACGGCAGGAAGGTCTGCACCTGATCGGCCTTGAAGCCGTTCCTTTTCAGCCACAGGGCCAAATTCATCATGTCTTCGTCGCTGGTGCCGGGATGGGCGGCGATGAAATAGGGGATGAGATAATATTTCTTGCCCGCCGCCTGCGCCGCCTTGTCGAACATCTGCTTGAAGCGGTCATAGGCGCCCATGCCCGGCTTCATCATCTTGGACAAAGGCCCCGATTCCGTGTGTTCGGGGGCGATCTTCAGATAGCCGCCCACATGGTGGGTGACCAGTTCCTTGACGTATTCCGGGCTTTTCACCGCCAGATCGTAACGCAGGCCGGAACCGATGGTGATGCGCTTGACCCCCTTGATGGCGCGGGCCTTGCGGTAAATCTGGATCAGCGGCCCGTGATCGGTGCCCAGATTCTTGCAGATATCCGGATAGACGCAAGACAGCCGCCGGCAAACCGCCTGAATCTTGTCGTCGTTGCAGGCCAGCCGGTACATGTTGGCGGTGGGACCGCCCAGATCGGAAATGGTGCCGGTAAAGCCCTTGGTCTTGTCGCGGATGGCCTCGATCTCGCGCAGGATCGACCCTTCCGAGCGGCTTTGGATCACCCGGCCCTCGTGTTCGGTGATGGAACAGAACGAGCAGCCGCCGAAACAGCCGCGCATGATGTTGACGGAAAAGCGGATCATCTCCCAGGCCGGCAGCTTGGCATCGCCATAGAAAGGATGGGGGGCGCGCGCATAGGTCAGGTCGTAGACCGCATCCATTTCCATCATGGTGAGCGGAATGGGCGGCGGGTTGATCCACACCTCGCGCTCGCCGTGGCGCTGGACCAGGGCATGGGCGTTGGAGGCGTTGCTTTCCAGGTGCAAGGCGCGCGAGGCATGGGCGTAAAGCGGCGGGTCGGCGGCCACCGCTTCATAGGATGGCAGCCGCACCACCACCTGGTCCCCCTTGGGCACACGCGGCGTGTCGTCCATGTCCGACCAATCGGCCACCGTCCAGCCCTCGGGCACAGCGGGCAACAGGATGGCGGTGCCGCGGATGTCGGTCATGCTCTTCACCGCCTCGCCCTGATCGGCACGCCTGGCGATGTCGAGGATGGCGCGCTCGGCATTGCCATAGACCAGGATGTCGGCCTTGGCATCGAGCAGCAGCGAGCGGCGGACCTTGTCCGACCAGTAATCGTAATGGGCGATGCGGCGCAAACTGGCCTCGATGCCGCCCAGGACGATGGGGACGTCCTTGAACGCCTCGCGGCAGCGTTGGGCATAGACCAGGGCGGCGCGGTCGGGCCGCTTGCCGCCCTCGCCGCCCGGTGTATAGGCGTCGTCGGAACGGATGCGCCGGTCCGAGGTGTAGCGGTTGACCATGGAATCCATGTTGCCGGCGGTGATGCCGAAGAACAGTCGGGGCTTGCCCAGGATCTTGAACGGCTCGGCTGAATTCCACTCGGGCTGGGCGATGATGCCGACGCGCCAGCCCTGGGCCTCCAACAGCCGACCGATGATGGCGGCGCCGAAGCTGGGATGGTCCACATAGGCATCACCGGAAACGACGATGATGTCGCATTGGTCCCAGCCCAGCCGATCCATCTCGGCACGCGACATGGGCAGGAAGGGAACGGCGTGGTGCCGGGCCGGGGCGGAAACGGGCATGGAAGGCATGGAAACGATCATGCCCCTTACATAGTCGTTGCCGCCGCCGCTGACGAGGGGGGACATGGATTTAGAGCACCGCGCCTTCAGTATAAGGCACTGCGCTCCTGCGGCCATTGTGCGCTCCGCGCACGTCTCCGACTCGAGGCCGCAGCCAAGCCCGGCGAGGGAAAATGAATGATCTAAGCCGCCTGTTCGACCATGACCACCCGATTGCGCCCCTGATCCTTGGCCTGATAAAGGGCGCAATCGGCCCGTTTCATCAAATCATCCAAAGAGCTGGCGCCATCGCCCAAGGCCAGACCGATGCTGACCGTCAACCGCACGCGGAAGCCGTCATCCGACAACACCTCCACCGCTTCGCTGGCGGCGCGGATGCGTTCGGCGACTTCCAGGGCTTGCACCGTCGCCACGCCGGGCAGGATGATGGCGAATTCCTCGCCGCCCATGCGGCCCAGCAGATCGTCGCGGCGCATGGCGTCGCGCAGCAGGCGGGCGAAGGCGACGATCACCCGGTCGCCGGTGGGGTGGCCATGGCGGTCGTTGATGGATTTGAAGCGGTCCAGATCCAGCATCAGCACCGAAAACGGGCGCCCGTCGCGTTGATGGGCCAGCCACAAGGCCTGGGCCTTTTCAAAGAACGAGCGGCGGTTCAGCACCTCGGTCAGCGGGTCGACCGAGGCCAGATGCTCGAGCGTGCGCTCGCTGCGGGTGAATTCCTGCAAGGGCAGGCCGTAAACCTGCGCCGACAGGCAAAACAGCGCGAGCATCAGCGTATAGGACAGCCACACCGCCACCGCCGGCGCCGCCTGTGGGTTCTCGTACATCACCCAAGCCACCCCGGCGCGCCCGAACAAAACCACCGCCAGCAACAGGTTGGACACCAGGGTCATGCGCATGCTCGGTTCGTTCAACGGCAGGCGGCGGGCGGTGAAAGCGGCGATGAACAGATAGAACGCCCCGTTGACGGCCGAAGCGACGATGACCACCAGAAGATTGTCGTGCAGATAAAGCCCAGCCACCACCAGCAGCAAAAGCATGCCGGGCAGCGCCCACCACAACGCCCGTACCGGTCGGGCGATGCCATGGCATTGCATCAAGGTGGCCAGCAGAAAAACCGGATAGGCCAGGATCAGCAGATTGGCGACCACCACGGTCAACCCGTTGAGGCCCACATAGGGGCGCAGGAAATAACCGACGAAACCGGCGGAAAACACCGCGCAGCCCCAGGCCAGCAGGGCGAAAGCCGGGCGGCGCTTGATGCGGTAGAGCTGCCACAGGAAAAAGCCCTGGATGGCGAAAACGAAGATCGTCATCACCAGGATGGTACGCAAATCCGGGACAAAAATCGGCTCGACCATCTCAATCCTCGACAGGCTTGCCGCACCCTAGCGCCACAGCCAAAGGCTGGTCAACACAAGGCTTCCCACCACCCCTTATACGCACAAGTCAATATGGCGCTTGCGCTGTCGCCATCATCGGCGGATATACGAGGGCTTGTTTGTTTGATCGGACCTTGAAGCATGGCGCGCACCGTCGGTTCCCACGGCCCCAAGACCATGGAGGCCATCCGCAAGGCTGGCCTGAAGCTCATTCATGAACACGGCTACGAGGCCATGACCCTGCGCCAGCTGGCCGCCGAGGTCGGCGTGCAGGTGGGGTCGCTTTACAATCACATCAGCACCAAGCAGTATCTGCTTTACGACCTGATCAAGACCCACATGGACGATCTGTTCGCCGAACTGGCCAAGGTCGAGGCCAAAGCCGCCGGACAAGGCCCGGTGGAGCGGTTGAAGGCGTTCATCTTCTTTCACGTCACCTATCATATCCTGAGAAAACGCGAGGTGTTCATCGGCGCCTCGGAACTGCGCAGCCTGGACCCCGATCATTACGAGGACATCGTCGGCCTGCGCCGCCAGTACGAAAAACGGCTGATGGCCATCTTGGACGATGGCCGCGCCCAAGGGCTGTTCCAAATTCCCGACATCGCCGTCGCCGCCTATGGCATCCTGGCCATGCTGACCGGGGTGTGCACGTGGTTTCGCCCGTCGGGCCGCTTAAGCCGCGAGGATGTGGCCCAGGTCTATTGCGACATGGTGCTGCGCGGTTTGGTTCCGGACAGCCAGCTCCTGGACACCTGTAGCTTGCGCTAGGGCAGTTCCGTCCAAGCCGGAACTGCGTCAAGCCGGCGCGGCGTTTGAGCCAGGCCGGCACGGCCCGGGCATGGCGCTTCCGTCAAAGACGGGCACGCCCTAATGCGTAAAAGTTTATTTTGCCAACACCTTTGGAATACCCCATTCTACATAAGGTCTTCCGCATACCGGGAAGATTGTAGGGCGGAAGGTAGCCATGAATCGTGTTCGCATCCGTCTGCGCGTCGGCATCACGGTGATGTTCCTGCTGATCGTCGTGCCGCTGTCGGCGGCGATGATCGGCTTCATTTACCGCAGCAATACCGCCCTGGCCCGGCAAGTGGCCGAACAATCCATGGAACTGGCCGTCAATCAGGTCACCTTCAAGGTCCGTAACGTCATGGACGGCATGGCCCGCGCCCTGGACATGGCGGTGGCCTTCGGCAAAAGCCAGCAAAGCGAACTGCGCCGCCCCGAGGCGCTGCGCCCCATGTTGGAACAGTTGCAACAGATGCCCGGCGTCCTCAGCCTGTATTTCGGCATGCACGAGGATGGCGCTTTCTATCAGGTGGTGCACCTGCCCAAGGATGGCAGTCACGCCACCACTAGCGGTGGCGCATTGCCCAAGGACGCCAATTGGTTGATCCGCATCATCGACAACAGTTCCGGCCAATGGCGCGACAGCGTGCTGTATCTGGCCTCGTGGGGCAAGGTGGTCGGGCTGGAACGTGCCCCCACCGATTACGACCCGCGTGAGCGGCCCTGGTATCGGGCCGCCCTGCCCTTCGACGACATCGCCGGCTCGCCCGTCTACATGTTCGCCGGTCCGGTGCAGCCCGGCCTGACCCTGTCGCGGCGCCTGACCACCGCGGATGGGGCACGCCTGGCGGTGTTCGGCGCCGACATGACCATCGCTGCCCTCTCCGCCTTCCTGCGGGAACAGAAGGTGGGGGAAACCGGGCGGGTGTTCATCCTGGACGGCGACGGTCACATGATCGGTCATCCCGATGAAAGCAAGGTCAGCCGCGCGGACGGTGCCACCGTGCATCTGGTCGACGGCGCCCTGGTGGATGATCCGGTGGTGGCCCAGGCGGTGCGCGGCTGGCGCGCCGGCAAGGGCGACAGCTTCGTCGTGCAATCGACCGCGGACGGCGCCGACTGGCTGGTCCGCTTCACCCCCTTCGCCAACCGGTTCGGCAGCACCTGGACCATCGGCGTCGTCGTCGCCGAGGATGAGTTCGTCGGCCCGATCAAAAAGGCCAGCCTGCTGATCCTGCTGGCCGGCGGCCTGTTCCTAGGCATCGCCGCCCTGGCCATTCAGCGCGCCGCCCGCATGCTGGTCAAGCCCATGGAAACCCTGATCGGCGAAACCGACCGCATCAGCCGCCTGGAATTGGGGCCGCCGGTCAAGGTGGTCTCGCCGGTGTTGGAGATCGACAAGCTGGCCAAGGCCATCGCGTCGATGAAGATCGGCCTCGCCAGCTTCGGCACCTATGTGCCGAAAAGTCTGGTGCACGATATCATCCAATCGGGGATCGGCACCTCGGTCGGCGGCCAACGCCGACCGCTGACGGTGATGTTCACCGACCTGCAAGGCTTCACCGCCGCCACCGAGACCATGCCGCCGGAACAGGTGCTGCCCTGGCTGTCAGCCTATTTCGACGCCATGTCCGCCGCCATTCATCGCCATCATGGTACCATCGACAAGTATATCGGTGACGCCATCATGGCGCTGTGGAACGCGCCCCTGGACGATGACGACCATGTGGCCCATGCCTGCCGGGCCATGTTGGCTTGCCGTGACGCAGCGGCCTTGGGCGGGCAGGATGGGGCCCAGTTGAAGACCCGCATGGGCCTGCATACCGGCATGGCGGTGGTCGGCAATGTGGGGGCCAGCGACCGCATGCAATACACCGCCCTGGGCGCCATGGTGAATTTGGCCTCGCGGGTGGAAAGCCTGAACAAGCAGTTGGACACCCAATTGCTGGTCACCGGCGACGTCGCCCAGGCGGTGGCCGGGCGCTTCACCCTGCGGTCCATGGGCAAGGTGCTGGCGGTGGGCACCAGCCTGCCCATCGACGTGCACGAATTGTTGGGCGAAGGCAGCGACCCGGCCACCGACGTGCTGCTGTGGCGCGAGGCCATGGCCCTGATCGAACGCCGTCAATGGCGCGACGCCGCCCGCGCCTTCACCGACTTCACCGAGATGCGCCCGCACGACAAGGCCGCCGCCTTGTATTTGGCGGCGTTGACGAAGGCCGAGACCGCCGGTTGGGATGGTATCTTGCGTTTCGACAGCAAATAGGGCGATGAACATGCTCAAGCGCCGCCTTCTCTTCCTGGCCGCCATGGTGCTGGCCGCTCTTCCCGCCTGGGCCGCCCGAGCCGAGCCGGTGCAGATCTTCCTGGCCCATGCGCAGCCGCAATTGTCGGCCTCGGACCCGGTGGCGGCGGTGGCGGCGGAATTCCGCCGTCTGCTGGCGGAACGAAGCCAGGGCCGGCTGGTGGTGGAAATCTTCCCCGATGGCATGCTGGGCGGCAATCGCGACATGGCCAACCTGACCAACAAGGGGATCATCCAATCCGCCCTGGTCACCGTCGGCGGCGTCACCGCGCTTTATCCGCCGCTGATGGCGACGCAACTGCCCTTCGCCTTCGACACCATCCTCCAGGCCCGCCAGGTGATGACCGGCCCCTTCGTCCACCTCATGGCCGCCGACATGGCGGCGCGGACCAAGATGACCTTGCTGGGCTTCGCCGATCCCGGCGGCTTCCACGTCCTCACCAACCTGGACCGCCCGATCACCGACCCCAACGACCTGTGGGGATTGCGCCTGCGCGCCATTCCCGGTTTCGCGCCCTTGGATGCCATGATCACCGCCGTCAACGCCCGCCCGGTCCAGGTGTCGTCACGCGACGAATTGTCCATGCTGTCCATGGGCGCCATCGATGGTCAGATGAGCCCGCCCGCCGTGATCATGGCCCGCAATTTCGACACGGTGCAGCGCTACGCCACCTTCATCGACGCGCTTTATTCGCCCTATGTCTGGCTGTTCAACACCGCCAGCCTCAAAGCCATGACCACCGCCGACGCCGCCCTGGTGCGCCAGGCCGCCACCGACGCCCTGGCCTTTGGCCGCCAGACGGTGGATGCCGTCGACAAGACCGAACGCGGGCGCGTCGGCCTGACCAAACGCTTGACGGTGCTGACCCTGTCGTCAGGGGAACGCCGGCAATTCAAGCAAACCATGCAGCCGCCGGTGGAGGAAGCCATCATCGAAGCCCTGGGCAAGGATGCTGCTTGGCTGGAAAAATTTAGGGCCGCCGCCTCCGCCAGCCACTGACACCCCCCATATCCACGCAGTGGGATGATAAATCCCTCTTGCGCGTCTATTAAAAAAACGTATGTTCGTTTTTAGACAATAAGACCCTGACGCCGGGAGCCGTCCGAATGTTCAACGCCACCATGAATTTCGACCTGGGTGAAACCGCCGACATGATGCGCGATCAGGTCGCCGCCTTCGCCGCCACCGAGATCGCGCCCCTGGCCGCCGAGATCGACCACAGCAACGAATTCCCCAACCATCTGTGGAAGAAGATGGGCGACATGGGGCTGCTGGGCCTGACGGTGGAGGAGGAATACGGCGGCGCCGGCATGACCTATCTGGAACATGTCATCGCCATGGAGGAGATCAGCCGCGCCTCGGCCTCGGTCGGCCTGTCCTATGGCGCCCATTCCAATCTGTGCGTCAACCAGATCCGTCGTAACGGCAACGAGGCGCAAAAGCGCAAATACCTGCCCAAGCTGATTTCCGGCGACCATATCGGCGCCCTGGCCATGAGCGAGCCCAATGCCGGCTCCGACGTGGTGTCGATGAAACTGCGGGCCGAGAAGAAGGGCGACCGCTACATCCTCAACGGCACCAAGATGTGGATCACCAACGGCCCCGACGCCGACACCCTGGTGGTCTATGCCAAGACCGACGTCAATGCCGGGTCCAAGGGCATCACCACCTTCATCATCGAAAAGGATTTCAAGGGCTTTTCGGTGGCGCAGAAGCTGGACAAGCTGGGCATGCGCGGCTCCAACACCGGTGAACTGGTGTTCCAGGATTGCGAAGTGCCGGAAGAAAATGTGCTGGGCAGCGTCGGCAAGGGCGTCAACGTGTTGATGAGCGGCCTGGATTACGAACGCGCCGTTCTCGCCGGCGGTCCCTTGGGCATCATGCGCGCCTGCATGGACGTGGTGGTGCCCTATATCCACGAACGCACCCAGTTCGGTCAGGCCATCGGCACCTTCCAGTTGATGCAGGGCAAGATCGCCGACATGTACACCACCATGAACGCCTGCCGCGCCTATGCCTATGCGGTGGCCAAGGCCTGCACCCGCGGCGAAACCACCCGCAAGGACGCCGCCGGGGTGATCCTGTACACCGCCGAAAAGGCCACCTGGATGGCGCTGGAAGCGATCCAGACCCTGGGCGGCAACGGCTATATCAACGAATACTCGACCGGGCGGCTGCTGCGTGACGCCAAGCTTTATGAAATCGGCGCCGGCACCTCGGAAATCCGCCGCATGCTGATCGGTCGTGAACTGTTTGAAGAGACCAAGTGATGTCCGTCCTCAAAAGCGCCGTCAACCCCCGCTCGGACGAGTTCCGCGCCAATGCCGAAGCCACCGGCCGCGTCATCGACGACATGCGCAAGGTGGTGGCGGAAATCAAGCAAGGCGGCGGCAAGGTCGCCAGCGACCGCCACGAATCACGCGGCAAGCTGCTGGCGCGTGAACGCATCCGCCGTCTGCTCGACGTCGGCTCGCCCTTCCTCGAACTGTCGCAACTGGCCGCCTACGGCATGTATTCCGGCGACATCGCAGCTGGCGGCATCATCACCGGCATCGGCGCCATCCAGGGGCAGGAATGCATGATCGTCGCCAACGATCCCACGGTGAAGGGCGGATCGTATTATCCGGTGACGGTGAAAAAGCATCTGCGGGCCCAGGAAATCGCCCGCGAAAACAACCTGCCCTGCGTCTATCTGGTGGAATCGGGCGGTGCCAACCTGCCGCAGCAGGACGAGGTGTTCCCCGACCGTGATCATTTCGGCCGCATTTTCTATAATCAGGCGCAGATGTCGGCGGACGGCATCCCGCAAATCTCGGTGGTGCACGGCTCGTGCACGGCGGGCGGTGCCTATATCCCGGCCATGAGCGACGAATCGATCATCGTCAAGAACCAGGGCACCATCTTCCTGGGCGGTCCGCCACTGGTCAAGGCAGCCACCGGCGAGATCGTCACCGCCGAGGATCTGGGCGGTGCCGACGTGCATTGCCGGGTGTCGGGCGTCACCGACCATTACGCGCTCGACGACGGCCACGCTTTGGCCATCGCCCGGCGCGTCATCGGCAACCTCAACCGGACCAAGCCGGTCAGCCTCGACATCGCCACGCCGGAAGAGCCGCGTTACGACCCTAAGGAAATCTACGGCATCATCCCCGCCGATCCGCGCAAGCCCTATGACGTGCGCGAAATCATCGCCCGTATCGTCGACGGTTCGCGCTTCGACGAGTTCAAGCAATTCTACGGCCAGACCCTGGTCTGCGGCTTCGCCCGTATCTGGGGCTATCCGGTGGGCATCGTCGCCAATAACGGCATCTTGTTCTCGGAATCCGCCGTCAAGGGCGCCCATTTCGTCGAGCTGTGCGCCCAGCGCGGCATTCCGCTGGTGTTCTTGCAGAACATCACCGGCTTCATGGTCGGCAAGAAGTACGAATCGGGCGGCATCGCCAAGGATGGCGCCAAGATGGTCACCGCCGTGGCCTGCGCCAACGTGCCCAAATTCACCGTCCTCATCGGCGGCTCGTTCGGCGCCGGCAATTACGGCATGTGCGGGCGCGCCTTCCAGCCGCGCATGCTGTGGATGTGGCCCACGGGCCGTATCTCGGTGATGGGCGGCGAACAGGCGGCGGGCGTCCTGGCCCAGATCAAGAAGGATTCCATGAATGCCAAGGGCGAGGATTGGGCCAGTGCGGACATGGAGGCGTTCAAGGCCCCCATCCGCGCCCAGTACGAAACCCAGGGCCATCCCTATTATGCCGGGGCGCGGCTGTGGGATGACGGCCTGATCGACCCCGCCGATACCCGCATGGTGCTGGGACTGGGGATTTCCGCGTCGCTCAACGCCCCCATCAAGCCGACCAAGTTCGGCGTGTTCAGGATGTGATGGCCATGAGCGAGTCCCTGATCATCGCCCAACACGGCCCGACCCGCTTCATCACCATGAACCGGGCCGACCGCCACAACGCCTTCGACGATTCCCTGATCGCCGAATTGACCGAGGCTTTCCAGGCGGCCATCGATGACGCCGACAGCCGCATCATCGTGCTCGACGCCACCGGCAAAAGCTTCTCCGCCGGCGCCGACCTTAACTGGATGAAGCGCATGGCCGCATACGACCACGCGCAGAATCTGGCCGATTCCCGCGCCTTGGCCAAGTTGATGCAAACCATCGACAGCGCGCCCAAGCCGGTCATCGGCGTCGTCCAGGGCTCGGCCTATGGCGGCGGCGTCGGTCTGGCCGCCTGCTGCGACATGGTGGTGTGCGCCGACAGCGCCAGTTTCTGCCTGTCGGAAGTCAAGCTGGGCCTGATCCCCGCCGTCATCTCGCCTTACGTGGTCCGCGCCATCGGCGGCCGCGCCGCCCGGCGCTATTTCCAGACCGCCGAGACCTTCACCGCCGCCAAGGCGGCGGAGCTGGGCCTAGTGTCGGAAGTGGTGCCCATGGACCAGTTGGCGGAAATCCGCGACCGCTGGATCAAGGCGCTGTCGGCCAACGGCCCCAAGGCCATGGAAGCGGCCAAGGAACTGGCCGTGCGCGCCGCCGAGCAGGAACTGAACGACGATTTACGCGACTGGACCGCCGGACGCATCGCCACCATCCGCGCCTCGGACGAGGGGCGCGAAGGGGTGCGGGCCTTTCTGGAAAAGCGCAAAGCCGGCTGGATCGGGGGATAACCCATGTTTGACAAAATTCTGATCGCCAATCGCGGCGAAATCGCCTGCCGGGTCATGCGCACCGCCAAGCGCTTGGGCATTCGCACCGTCGCCGTCTATTCCGAGGCCGACGCCAATGCCATGCATGTGGCCCTGGCCGACGAAGCGGTGTTGATCGGCCCGGCCCCGGCCGGCGAAAGCTATCTCAAGGCCGAGCGCATCATCGACGCGGCTAAACGCACCGGTGCCCAGGCCATTCACCCCGGCTACGGCTTTCTGTCGGAAAACGCGGGCTTCGCCGAAACCTGCGCAGCCAACGGCATCGTCTTCATGGGTCCGCCGGCCGCGGCCATCCGCGCCATGGGCTCGAAAGCCGAATCCAAGCGGCTGATGGAACAGGCCGGGGTGCCGCTGGTGCCGGGCTATCACGGCGAAGGCCAGGAGCAAGCCGAACTGGTCGCCGCCGCCAACGCCATGGGCTATCCGGTGCTGGTCAAGGCATCGGCCGGTGGTGGCGGCAAGGGCATGCGGGTGGTGCGCCAGGAAAGCGAACTGGTTGACGCCATCAACGGCGCCAAACGCGAGGCCAAGGCCGCTTTCGGCGACGATTCCTTGCTGCTGGAACGTTACCTCGACCATCCCCGCCACGTGGAAATCCAGATTTTCTGCGATTCCCTTGGCAACGGCATCTATCTGTTCGAGCGTGATTGCTCGGTCCAGCGTCGCCATCAAAAGGTGATCGAGGAAGCCCCCGCCCCCATGCTGGCCGAGGAAATCCGCCAGGCCATGGGCGAGGCGGCGGTGGCCGCCGCCAAGGCGGTCGATTATGTCGGCGCCGGCACGGTGGAGTTCCTGTACCAGGATGGCCAATTCTTCTTCATCGAGATGAACACCCGCTTGCAGGTGGAGCATCCGGTGACCGAGATGATCACCGGTCAGGATCTGGTGGAATGGCAATTGCTGGTGGCCTCGGGCCGTCCGCTGCCTTTGGGCCAGCACGAATTGGTGCGCAAGGGCCACGCCTTCGAGGCCCGCATCTACGCCGAGGACACCGACCGCGACTTCCTGCCGGCCACCGGCACCTTGGTGCATCTGGCCCCGCCGGCCACCAACGCCCATGTGCGCGTCGATACCGGCGTGCGCCAGGGCGATGCCGTCACCGCCTTCTATGACCCGATGATCGCCAAACTGATCGTCTGGGACGAGGACCGCGACCGGGCGCTGCGCCGGCTGCGCCGGGCCTTGGCCGATTACGAAATCGCCGGCATGACCACCAATGTGGGCTTTCTGGCGGCCATCGCCGGTCACCCCGCCTTCGCGGCCTTCCAGGTCGATACCGGTTTCATCAACCGTCACCGCGACGATCTGCTGAAAAGCGCCCAGGCCGTGCCCAGCACCGCCCTGGCCTTCGCCGCCGCCGCCATGCTGATGGAACGCGAAGCCGCGCCGGCGCGACGCGACGACCCGCATTCGCCCTGGCGGCTGACCAATGGCTGGCGCATGAATGACGACAATCATCATGATTTCCGCCTGATCGACAACGAGACTGCTCGTCTCGTCACCGTCCATTTCCGCAGCCTTGGTTGGGATATGGACATGCCCGAGGGCAAGTGCGTGGTCCGGGGCGCCAGCCGCGAAGGCCGCACCGTCACCGCCGAAATCAACGGCGAGCGCAAATCGGCCACCGTGGTCATCCAGGGTTTCGACATCACCGTGCTGGAAGCCGGCAATGCCTGGAAACTGAAGCTGGACGACCCCTCGGCCAAGGCCGCCGACCAGGATGCCGATGCAGGCGGATCGCTGACCGCACCCATGACCGGCACGGTGGTGCAGGCCCTGGTCAAGGCCGGCGAAGTGGTGGAAAAGGGTCAGGTCTTGATGGTGGTCGAGGCCATGAAGATGGAACATTCCATCAAGGCCCCCGCCGACGGCACGGTGAAGGAGGTGCTGTACGGCGCCGGTGATCAGGTTGCCGACGGCGTCCAATTGGTGACCTTCGAGGCGACGGAGGCGAAATGACCCTCCCTGCCTATGTAAAACTCGTCGAGGTCGGCCCCCGCGACGGCTTGCAGAACGAGGCCAGCCCGGTATCGGTGCAAACCAAGATCGGCCTGATCGACCGCCTGACGGCGGCGGGGTTGCCGGTGATCGAATCGGGCAGCTTCGTCAGCCCAAAATGGGTGCCGCAGATGGCCGCCAGCGCCGAGGTGCTGGCCGGCATCACCCAAAAACCCGGCGTGATCTATCCGGTGCTGACCCCCAACATGCAGGGGCTGGAAGCGGCCTTGGCGGCGGGGGCGCGCGAGGTGGCGGTGTTCGGCGCCGCCTCGGAAAGCTTTTCGCAAAAGAACATCAATTGCTCCATCGGCGAAAGCCTGGACCGCTTCGCCCCCGTGGTCACCCGCGCGCGGGACCAGGGCGTCAAGGTGCGCGGCTATGTCTCGTGCGTGCTCGGCTGCCCCTATGAAGGCGACATCAGTCCCGCCGCCGTCGCAGACGTGGCGCGCAAGATGGCGGAGATGGGCTGTTATGAAATCTCGCTGGGCGATACCGTCGGTGTCGGCACGCCGTTGCAGGCGCAAGCCATGATCGACGCGGTGAGCGCCCATCTGCCGGTCGCCATGCTGGCGGCGCATTTCCACGACACTTACGGCCAAGCCCTGGCCAATATCCTGGCGGTGCTGGAGCGCGGCGTGGCGGTGGTCGATTCCTCGGTCGCCGGCCTGGGCGGCTGCCCCTATGCCAAGGGCGCCGCCGGCAACGTCGCCAGCGAGGACGTGGTCTACATGCTGCACGGCATGGGCATCCATACCGGCATCGACCTGGGCAAATTGATCGAGGCCGGCAGCTTCATCTGCGATCGCCTGGGGCGGCCCACCGGTTCCAAGGTGGCCCGCGCGCTTAGCTGACCCCGTGGCAAAGTGGTTCGTTGCTGCGGGCTTTTCCCTGGGAACGGGGAAGGATGTCTCCCAAGAACCGTAAACTGCAAGGGCCGGACGATCACTCGTCCGGCCCCTTTTTCGGTCTGCCGTTGCTCATGTCCGTGCGGACAGTCAGGCACGCCCTCTTGGCTTCAAGCTGACCGATGGCGAGGTTTCGGATTATCAGGCGGTCGAAGATTTGATGGCCCTTCCGGTCATTCCGGCCCGCTCCAATCGCTCGCAACCGCATCAAGGGCATATTCAACCGGTCAATATCGTTGTAACCGGCTGCTATGAAAAAAACACAAGCCCCCCGTAACCTTTCTTGCGATCGGGCGAATTCATGGAGGAAGGCGCCCATGACGGGACGCCCCATCAGACAGGAGAATATCCATGCATGCTCGCCGCAAGATCATCGGAACCGGCCTGACCGCCGCCGTCGCTCTCGCCGTCGTTGGCCTGTCCGCCCCGGGCGCCGCCCAGGCCCAGGAAGCCAAGATGGAAAAGTGTTACGGCATCGCCAAGGCGGGAAAGAACGACTGCCAGACCGCGACCAGTTCTTGCGCGGGCACCTCGCGCACCGACCGTCAGGGCGATGCCTTCGTCGTCGTCCCCGCCGGCACCTGCGACAAGGTCTCCGGCGGCAGCCTGACTCCCGCCAAGAAGGGCTAAGGTCATGTCCCTCGGCCTGACCGGCGACCAGTTGCCCACTTCAGCCGGCATCGGGATGCGTTTTCAGCACCATCAGGCCATCGTCCGGGAACTCCCGGCGGTGGGCTGGCTGGAGGTTCATCCCGAGAACTACATGGGCGGCGGCCCCCATTTCCGCGCGCTCGAAACAGCACGGCGGGAATACCCGGTGTCGTTGCACGGCGTCGGGCTGTCGCTGGGCAGTGCCGAGGGGATTGATCCTGAACACCTGCGCCGCTGGGCCGATCTGGTTCGCCGCATCGACCCCATCTTGGTATCCGAACACCTGTCGTGGAGCATCAGCGGCGGTATCTACCTGAACGACCTGATTCCGCTGCCCTACACCAAGGAGGCTCTGGCCGTCTTCCGGCGCAATCTGGAGCGGATGCAAGAGGCGCTGAAGCGACAGGTTCTGATCGAGAACCCGTCCGCCTATGTGGCTTTTCGCCACTCGGAGATGGCCGAATGGGAATTCCTGGGCGAATTGGTGCGGATGACCGGGTGCGGCATCCTGCTTGACGTCAACAACCTGCATGTCAGCGCCGCCAACCTCGGCTTCGATCCCCATCAATACCTCACGGCCCTACCTGATGGAATGGTGGGCGAAATCCATCTTGCCGGCCACACCAAACGCCGGCTGGACGACGGTTCGATCGTGCTGATCGATGATCATGGCGACGTGGTGGACGATCCGGTGTGGGATCTTTATGCCGCCGCATTGACCCGTCTGGGTCCAGTCCCGACCATGATCGAATGGGACTCGCGGATTCCGCCCTTGGACATCCTGGTGGCGGAAGCCCGCAAAGCCAATGCGGTGGCCCAAGCCACCAAGGCCAATGCGGTGGCGTTCCGAAGCAGGGAGGCCAACCATGCCCGCGTTGCCTGAAGTCCAAGCCATGTTCGGCGAAACGGTTCGGAGCCCGGTCCCCGGTCGTTATGGCCTCCTCGGCGACCTGGTGGACCGGATCGAGCGTCTGGACATCTACCGCAACAACACCCTGATCACGCTGGGAGAGGCCCTGCGCACGACCTTTCCGGTGGTGGGACGTCTGGTCGGGGACGACTTCTTCGATTTCGCCGCCCGACGCTTCATCCTTGCCTGCCCGCCGCAGCGCCCTTGCCTGTTCGAGTATGGTGTTGCGTTCCCCGACTTCCTGGAAGGCATGCCTGAATGCGCGCCTTTACCCTATCTGGGCGATATCGCCCGGTTGGAATGGGCGTTGAACGCAGTCGTCACCGCCCCGGATGAACCGGCCCTGTCCCCACATCATTTGGTCGGCCTGCCGGAGGACACGCTCTCGGCCCTGACGCTGCGCCTTGTGCCATCCGCACGATACCTGACGTCGCCATTTCCCATCGACGCCATCTGGCGGGCCAACCAAGGCGACGGAACGGAGATCGGCGCGGTCGACCTGAAGGATGGTGAGGTGGACCTGCTGATCCTGCGTCTTGGCGATGAGGCGGCGATGACCGAATTGGCCCCCGGCGAATACCATTTCCTGACCGCCCTGGATGGCGGCCTGCCGCTTGGCACCGCCGCCTTCGAGGCTGCAACCTTCGACTCGACTTTCGACGTCGGTACCAGCTTTGCCCGATTGCTGGCGGCGCCCGTCTTCGCTGAAATCCCTGCTCTCTCGACAGGAGTAACCGTCCCATGAGCCTTTGCGCCTCTGCATGCCTCCGGCTCACCAACATGGTCAGAGGTGTTTTCGCCACCCTTGAGGCCACACCCCCGACCTTGCTGCAATTACTTCTGCGGCTAGGAATCGCCGGAGTGTTCTGGACGTCGGGGCAAGTGAAGATCGCCGACTGGCAAAGCACCCTTTATCTGTTCCGGGAAGAATACCGGGTTCCGCTGCTGCCCGCCGACTTCGCCGCCGCGCTGGCCACCGCCGGCGAACTCGCCTTCCCCGTCCTGCTGGTGTTCGGTCTGGCGACGCGCCTGAGCGCCCTTGGCCTGCTCGGCATGACCGCGACCATCCAGATCTTCGTCTATCCCGGTAACTGGATGGAACACCTGATGTGGGCAAGTATCCTGCTGGTTTTGATCACCAAAGGACCGGGCAAGCTATCGCTCGACCACGTCATCAGCCAATTGCTGCGAGGCCCGGGAAACGTTCGCGCACCAGATTGAACTTGTCGTAGACCCGCTTTTCCCGCGCATCCACGTCGGACAGCGCATTGGTCAATTCCTTGGGAGTCTTCGACAGCGCCACATCCTTCATCGACCGATGCATGGCCATAATGTTGGCATTGGCATCAGACAGCGTATTAGCTCTGCGAGCTTTTAATCGGAAGCACTTCCACCGCAACACCCGTCACTCCCGCGAAGGCGGGAGCCCAGAAAAGGTGCACCAAAGTCATTTCCGCGACGCCTGGATACCCGCTTTCGCGGGTATGACGGCATGGGCGGAGGATGTGTCGTATTTAAGGCTCGATGCCATAGTGACGGCAAAGGGATGCCGATACAGCTTGGCTGTCAATTCCGACAAATGTGCCGAAGAAATCTCGGCGATGATGCCGATATCCAAAGTTAAAACAAAGACGAAAAAAGCCGAACGATCTCTCGTCCGGCCTTTCGTTGAGTTTGCATCCCCCCGTTGCGGGAAAAGCTGGTGGATCAGCCTTCCTTTTTCGGCTTGGGCAGGTCCGGCTTGATGTGCAATTCCTTCCAGCGCAAGGCATCGACCTCGGCCGGCGCCCCCATCAGCAGGTCCTGCGCCTGCTGGTTCATGGGGAACAGGATCACTTCGCGGATGTTGGGCTGGTCGGCCAGCAGCATGACGATGCGGTCGACGCCCGGGGCCGAGCCACCGTGCGGCGGCGCGCCATAACGGAAGGCGTTCAACATGCCGCCGAACTTCTCCTCGACCACTTCCGGGCCATAGCCGGCGATGCCGAAGGCCTTGATCATGATGTCGGCGCGGTGGTTGCGGATGGCCCCCGACGACAATTCGACGCCGTTACAGACGATGTCGTACTGATAGGCGTTGATGGTCAGCGGATCCTGGTTTTCCAGCGCTTCCATGCCGCCTTGGGGCATGGAGAACGGGTTATGGCTGAAATCGATCTGGCCGGTTTCCTCGTTCATCTCGTACATGGGGAAATCCACGGTCCAGCAGAACTTGAACACGTCTTTTTCCAACAGGTCCAGATCGGTACCGATCTTGGTGCGGACCAAACCCGCGAACTTGGCCGCCGGCAATTCCTTGTCGCAGGCGAAGAACACGGCGTCGCCGTCGTTCAAGCCGGCGGCTTCCTTGATGGCGCTGATGCGCTCCGGTTCCAGGTTCTTGGCGATGGGGCCTTTGGCACCATCGGCGGCGAACTGGATATAGCCCAGACCGCCGGCACCGTTCTCCCGTGCCCATTCGTTGAGCTTATCGAACCACGAACGCGGCTGGTTGGCGGCACCGGGGGCGGGAATGGCGCGGACCACGGCGCCCTTGTCCACCAGCTTGGCGAACAGGCCGAAACCGGAACCGCGGAACGGCTCGGTGACGTCGGCGATCGTGATCGGGTTGCGCAAATCGGGCTTGTCCGAGCCGTATTTCAGCATGGATTCGGCATAAGGAATACGCGGGAACGGCGCCGGGGTGACCTTGCGGCCCTTGCCGAATTCCGTGAACACGCCCTCCAACACCGGCTCGATGGCAGCGAAGACGTCGTCCTGGGTCACGTAGCTCATCTCGAAATCGAGCTGGTAGAACTCGCCCGGGCTGCGATCAGCGCGACCGGCTTCGTCGCGGAAGCACGGCGCGATCTGGAAATACTTGTCGAAGCCGGCGACCATCAGCAATTGCTTGAACTGTTGCGGCGCCTGCGGCAGGGCATAGAACTTGCCGGGATGCAGACGGGCGGGGACCAGATAATCGCGCGCCCCTTCCGGGCTGCTGGCCGTCAGGATCGGGGTCTGGAACTCGGTGAAGCCCTGATTGATCATGGCGTTGCGCAAATAGGCGATGACGCGCGAGCGCAGCATCATGTTGGCGTGCACGTCCTCGCGGCGCAGATCGAGGAAGCGGTACTTGAGGCGCATGTCCTCGGGGTATTCCTGGTCGCCGGCCACCTGGATGGGCAGAACGTCGGCGATGGACTGGATCTCGATCTCGGCCACCTGCAATTCGATCTCGCCGGTGGGCAAGCGCGGATTGATGGTGTCGTCGGTACGCTTGACCACCTTGCCGGTGACGGTGATGACGCTTTCCGGCCTAGCCTTTTCCAAGGTGGCGAAAACCGCGCTGGAAATATCCAGGACACACTGGGTCAAACCGTAATGATCGCGCAAATCGACGAACAGAAGGTTGCCATGGTCACGCTTGCGGTGAACCCAGCCGGACAGGCGGGCAATGGTGCCGGCGTCGCTGGCGCGAAGCTGGCCGCAGGTGTGCGTGCGATACTGATGCATGGTCAAAACGATCCCCGGTGGGTGCGCGAGAAACGGGAAAAGACACACGCCACCGGGGGATTGTCAAGATGGAAAGGCGTTATTTCTTATCGCCAGCGGCAGCGGGGGCATCGGTGGCTCCAGGCTTGGCGGTGGTTCCGTCCCCGCCTTTCCCCGCCGCCGCGGAGGGCTGCGCAATCTCGCCCGAATGCACCACCCCCAACTGAATGGACAGATGCGCCAAGGCCTTGGCCAAAGCCTCGTTGGCCGCCGACAGCGCCGCCTTCTGATCGGGCGTGACCTTGATGGCGGCCACATTGGCGGCCATCTCGGCCCGGATCGAGGCGATACGGCCCCGCAGCGCCTCCGAGGTCAAGGGTGGCGCATCGTTGCGCGACAGACTCATCAGGCCGGAATAGAACGAGCACGAATCATGATAGCGGTAAATATCGGCCAACATGGCGTCGACCGTATAGACGACGCTCTTGTCGTTGCGCACCGTTATCATGTCCCGCAGGATGCCTTTGCGGTTGGCATCGATCTTGGCGACGATGGCGGTGGCCACGTTCTTCTGATAGATGCTTTCGTTCCAGTTGGCGTGGACACCGCTGGTGGCTCCGGCCGCACCGGCCAGAGCGCGGGCGGCATCGGCCCCGGTGACGATGGCGCCGGCGCCGCCAAGCAAGGTGGTGACCGCCGAAAAGCCGAAATTGGTCCCGGCGGCATTGGCCTCGATGGCGGCCTTATGGCCGGCGCAACGCTGGTCGGACAACATGATCAGATGGTCCATCAGACGGTTGCGGCAATTTTCGTCCGTGGTCGCCTTGGTATAGCCGCACTGATTATCCGGCAAGGTGCCGGTGGCGATCTCGAAAGGACGGAAAACCGTCTTGCCATCGGCCTGCACCACCATTCCTGATGCGGCATTGCCCGCCTTGTCACTCACCACCATGACCGGATTGATTTCGTAATTGTCGGCCAGGCGGCCGCAAGCGGGAAGTGCCAGCGTCAGCATTGCGACGGACGCAACCGCACGGGAGATACTCTTAACCATGACAACCTCCACCACATCATGATTTGAAATCATTACCTATTTTTACTACACCTTTCCAGCTACATAATACTTTTGATTGTGCTTATCCATGGATAATCTATCGTGGTGTAAATCGCCTGTGGGGCGAGGCCGACGAGATGCCCGCCCTTGCCGACAAAGGCCAATGGGTGTATCACTTCCCCCCATGCCCATGATCGCCGATACCGCCGAACTCGCCGCTTTTTGCCAGCGTCTTTCCTCGGCCCCCTACATCACCGTCGACACTGAATTCATGCGGGAAAAGACCTATTACCCGCAATTGTGTCTGGTTCAGTTGGCCGGCCCGGACGAGGCCCGCGCCGTCGACCCGCTGGCGCCCGGCATGGACCTGACGCCGCTTTTCGCGCTGATGGCCAATCCGGGTGTGCTGAAGGTGTTCCACGCCGCCCGCCAGGATGTGGAAATCTTCCTGCATCTGTCGGGCGCGGTGCCGGCGCCGTTGTTCGACACCCAGGTCGCCGCCATGGTCTGCGGCTTTGGCGATTCGGTCGGCTACGAGACCCTGGCCAGTCAATTGGCCAAGGCCCGCATCGACAAATCCATGCGCTTCACCGATTGGTCGCTGCGCCCGCTGACGGAAAAGCAGGTGCAGTATGCCCTGGCCGACGTCACCCATCTGCGGGTGGCCTATGAAAAGCTGGTGCGCAAGCTGGAACGCAACGGCCGCCTTGACTGGCTGGTGGACGAAATGGCCGAACTGGCCAGCCCCGACACCTATCGCACCGACCCGGAAAACGCCTGGAAGCGGCTGAAGCCCCGTTCCAGCAGCCCGAAATTCCTGGCGGTATTGAAGGAACTGGCCGCTTGGCGCGAGCGCGAGGCGCAGGAACGCGACATCCCGCGCCAGCGCATGCTGCGCGACGAAACGCTGATGGAAATCGCCGCCCATCACCCGGCCAACGTGGACGAGTTGGCCCGGACCCGCGGCATGGGCAAGGGCATGGTCGAAGGCCGCATGGGCACTGCCCTTCTCGATGCGGTCAAGCGCGGTCTGGCCCTGCCGGACGACCAGATCCCCAAGCCGCCGGAACGGGTGGAACTGCCGCGTGGCCTGGGGCCGGTGGTCGACCTGCTGAAGGTTCTGCTGAAGATGAAATGCGACGCCCACGGCGTCGCCAGCAAGCTGGTGGCCAATTCCGCCGATATCGAGGCCATCGCCGCCGACGACCATGCCGACGTTCCCGCCCTGCACGGCTGGCGCCGCGATTTGTTCGGCGACGATGCCCTGGCGCTGAAGCATGGTCGTCTGGCCCTGGGCTTTTGCACCGACGGGCGTAAGCTGCGGCTGGTGCCCACGGAGCCGGTGGAACCCATCTGCGCCCCAGCCTTGGTAGAAGTGGACTAAGGCATCCCAAGCACAAGGGGAAACACCCCATGCGTCTTGTCACCTCCGTTCCGGCGGCCGGCTTTCTCCTGATGGGGCTCTATGTCCTGTTGGCTGTCGGCGCCGCCAGTCTGGCCAGCCTGCCGCCCGGCAACCTGACCGTATTCTGGCTGCCCGCCGGCATCGGCGTCGCCCTGGTCGCCTTGCTGGGGCCGCGCCTGGGGGTTCCTGCGGTTTTCGCCGCCAGCCTGGTCGCCAATTTCCTGTCCATGAACCCGGGCCATCCGCTGGTGGCCATGGTCAGCGCCACCGCCCTTTCCGCCCTGGTCGATTGTGGTCAATCCTGGCTGGCCTGGTGGCTATGGCGTCGGGCCGAGGACAAGCACCATCTGCCATTGCTTCGGGGACCGCGTCATTTGTCCTGCCTGGGACGCCTGCTGCGCATATCGGTGCTGCCACCGCTGCTCACCGTGTGGATGCTGCCGCTGATCCATTTCGCCCTGGGCACCGCCGAACTGGATCCGACCAGCTATGTCAGTCGGGTGGCCATGCTGATCAGCGCCGATACCTGCGGCCTGTTCCTGATCCTGCCCGTGATCCTGGCCATCCGCGACCGGATCCGCCCCCTGGAATCAACCACATTGGTGACGGCGGGTCTGATTCTGGGGGCGGCCCAGGCGACCTTATCGGCCATCGACCCGTTGCTGGCGCCCCTGTCGCTGTTCGGGCTGACGCTTTTGGCCTTTCGCTTTCATCTGGCCGGGGCCGCCCTGGGCAATCTGATCTGCGCCACCATCATGGTGGCTCAGGCGTCGCTGGGCATCGGCCCCCTGGGCCAAGGGGCGGCGGCGCACACGGTGTTCTCCCTCAACCTGACCATCCTGGGGGTGGGGATCACCGTCTTGTACATGGGTATGTTGCAGGCCCAGCAACGGCGCATGCAGGAAAACCTGGAAGCCGAGGTATTGCGGCGCACCGAACAATTGGAAGAACACAGCCGCGCCCTGGCGGTTTCCAACAGCGATCTGGAACACTTCGCCTATGTGGCCAGCCATGATCTGCGCGAACCCTTGCGCATGATCAGCAGCTATCTGAGCCTGCTGGAACGGCGACTGACCGCATCGCTGGACGACGAAACCCGGACCTTTCTGGGCTTTGCCCGCGACGGGGCCAAGCGCATGGACCGCTTGATCCTGGATTTGCTGGATTATTCCCGCCTGGGTCGCGGCGACACCAAGGCGCAGGCGGTGGATCTCGATGAAATCCTGGCCCAGGTCCAGGCCGATCTGGCTTTAGTGCTGGAAAAAAGCGGCGCCGTCATCGCCGCCGGTGCCTTGCCGGTGGTCGCCGGCAATCACAGCGAAATCACCCGCCTGTTCCAGAACCTGATCGGCAATGCGGTGAAATTCGCCGCCGCCGACC
The DNA here is from genome assembly GCA_006218045.1 of Stygiobacter sp. GTDB lineage: Bacteria > Pseudomonadota > Alphaproteobacteria > Rhodospirillales > Magnetospirillaceae > Magnetospirillum. The sequence goes on along the minus strand of VBWB01000001.1, from coordinate 21,421 downwards.
GCCCGCCCTCTATCCGCATCGACGCCGAATCCCAGGGCGCGCTGTGGCGCATCACCATCGCCGATAACGGCATCGGCATCCCCGCCGACCAGCGCGAACGGGTCTTCGGCATCTTCCAGCGTCTGCACGGAATCAGCCAATATGAAGGCACCGGCATCGGTCTGGCCGCCTGCAAGCGTATCGTCGAACTGCATGGCGGCCTGATCCAGGTGCAGCCGTCCACGGGGCAAGGCTGCACCATCAGCTTCACCTTACCGTCAGCGTGATCACACTTTTCTGAACACCAGATTGACGCAGCCCAAGGCCTTGGCCAGCTTGTCGAAGGTGCGGTCGTTCTCGATGGCGAAAGCCGGGTTGCCGCCCGGCACCTCGATGATGACGTCGTCGCCGTCGAACAACAGCCGTGTCCGTTTCAACAGATTGGGGGCGCCGCCCGACAGGGTGTGGGCCAAGCGCAAGGCGATGCCGGTGACCCGGCAGCGCTTAAGGTCGGACTCGTCCAGCAATTGGATGGCCATCTGGGCATGGGCGGTATCATCGTCGCCCTGATAGCGTTGATAGACCGTATAGGCGATGGCGGCGCGATCACGGTGCGGCACCCCCATGAACGGCAGCCGCAGCAGGCGGTGAAACGCCTGCTCGGCCCGATAATCGGGGTGTTCGTTCCAGAAGATGTCCGACACCAGGCAGGCGGCGTGACGCAAGCGGGCATCGTGCGCGGTTTCACCCGGAAACAAGGGCGCCATCCACGCCATCAATTCATCGCCATGCTCGGGAAAGCGCGAATTCATCTGCGCCATCTGCCGACACACCGACAGCAAGGGATCCTGCTGGCGCAGCCCTTCCGGCAGACGGCGATAGAACTGGCCCTCGCGCATGCCATAGATGGAAAACACCAGATTGGACGGATTGGTGGCGCGGATCACCCGATCCAGCAACAGCGCCGCCAACGGCAGATTGCCCACCCGCTTTTTCGACACGCCCGGCACTTTCTCCAGCGACTTTTTGCTTTGCCCGGCGATCAGATCGATGATGCGCAGCGCCTCTTTCGGGTCGATGGCGAAATTGTCCAGCACGGTCAGCGGATGATGGGTCTGGCTGATGCAGATCCGCGCGATGGCGCGCCAGGCCCCACCCACCGCATAAAGCGCGCGGCCCTGGCCCTGATCCAGGAACGGCACCTTCTTCAAATATTTGGTGATGACCTCGTCGGCCCGGGCGCGGTCGTCGCCGGCGGCCTCGGCCAGCCGCAACACCCCCAGCGGCATGGTCACGTGGTCGCCGAAATCGCCGTTTTGCACGGTGACCAGTTCCAGCGAGCCGCCGCCCAGATCGGCGACGATACCATCGGCATCGGGGGTGCCGCACAGCACGCCCATGGCCGCCGCCTTGGCTTCCTGGCCGCCGGACAACACCTTGACCTCGACGTGGTAACGGCTTTCCAACTGGCCGACGAAATCGGCACCATCCGCCGCGTCGCGCACGGCGGCGGTGGCCAGGATATCCAGACGTTCCACCTCCATGGCCCGCGACAGGGCGACGAAGCGCCCCACCGCCGCCATGGCCTGTTCCATGCCCTCGGGGTTCAGCATCCCGCTTTTGCCCATGCCCTGGCCCAGGGCGCACACCGCCTTTTCGTTGAACAGGGGCACCGGTACGCGGGCGGCTCCGTCATAGACGCACAAACGGATGGAATTGGAGCCGATATCGATGATGCCGACCGGTTCTTGCCGGCGCTTGATCTTCATGGCTTAGTCCAGCATCAGTTTGGGCGTACGGGCCTTGTCGCCGGCACTGCCCCGCCCCGACAGGCTGGGATTGGTCATGAAATAGGTGTGGGCGGAGAAGCCCGAGCCGTCGGGCGACACCCGGCGATAGACACCATCGGCGCCCAACACCCAGCTTTGCGCCATGTCCTTGAGATTGGCCACCATGATCTGTTCCAGAATCTGGCGGTGCACGGTGGGATTCTCGATGGGCACCAGGGTTTCCACCCGCCAATCCATGTTGCGCTGCATCCAGTCGGCGGAAGAAATATAGATCTTGGCCTGACGGCTGGGCAGACGGCTGCCATTGCCGAACACCACCACGCGGGTGTGTTCGAGGAAGCGCCCGACGATGGATTTGACCCGGATATTGTCGGACAGGCCGGGCACGCCCGGGCGCAGGCAGCAAATGCCGCGGATGACCAGATCCACCTGAACCCCGGCCTGACTGGCGCGATAAAGCGCGTCGATCAGTTTGGGGTCGACCAGGGAATTCATCTTGCCCCAGATGGCCGCCGGCTTGCCGGCCTGGGCGAATTCGATCTCGCGCTCGATATTGGCCAGCAGCGACTTTTTCAGGAACAAAGGCGCGATGGCCAGCTTTTCCATCTTTTCCGGCACCGCATAACCGGTCATGTAGTTGAAGGCCTTGCTGGCGTCGCGGGTCAGATCTTCGTCGCAGGTGAAGAACGACAGATCGGTATAGATCTTGGCGGTGATCGGGTGGTAATTGCCGGTGCCGTAATGCACATAGGACACCAACCCGCCGCCTTCGCGCCGCACCACCAGCGAAATCTTGGCGTGGGTCTTCAGTTCCATGAAGCCGAACACCACGTTGGCCCCCGCCGCCTCCAGGTCGCGGGCCCAGCGGATATTGGCCTCTTCATCGAAGCGGGCTTTCAGCTCGACCATGCAGGTGACCGACTTGCCGGCCTCGGCCGCCTCGATCAACGCCTTGACGATGGGGCTGTCCTTCGAGGTGCGGTACAGCGTCTGCTTGATCGCCACCACATTGGGGTCGCGCGCCGCCTGACGCAGGAACTGCACCACCACGTCGAAGCTTTCAAACGGATGATGGACGACGATGTCCTTCTTGCGGATGGCGGCGAAGCAATCGCCGCCGAAATCACGCACCCGCTCGGGGAAGCGGGCGTTGTAGGGGGGGAACAGAAGATCGGGGCGTTCATCGACGATGATCTGCTTGGTGTCGACCAGCCCGATCATTTCGTCGAATTCGTAGACGTCGCCTTCCACCGCATGCATTTCGGCGACCACCAGCGACTTCAACTCCTCGGGGATGCCGGACGAGAAGGTCAGGCGGATGACAAGGCCGCGGCGGCGGCGCTTGAGTGCGCTTTCAAACACGCGCACCAAATCCTCGGCCTCTTCGTCGATCTCCATTTCCGAATCGCGGATGACCCGGAACAGACCGCTGGCCTCCATGCGGAAGCCGGGGAACAGGCGGTCGAGGAACAGCAGCACCAGCCGTTCCAGCGGCAGGAAGCGGATGGCCTCGCCCGGCAGACGGATGAAGCGTTCCAATTGCGGCGGCAGCGGCACCAGGGCGCGCAGCACCTCGCCGTCATCCAGGCGGAACAGGTGCAGCACCAGGGCGATGCCGGCATTGGGCAGGAACGGGAACGGATGCGCCGGGTCGATGGCCAGGGGCGTCAGCACCGGGAAGACGTGTTCCATGAAACGGCTGTCCAGCCATTTCATCTCGGCCTTGGTCAGTTCGCTCTGGTCGACGACGCTGATCCCGACCGCGCGCAGTTCCACTTGCAGACTGCGCCAGCACTCCTTTTGCGCCCGCAGCAGATCCGACGCCATGCCGTTGATGGCGTTCAATTGCTGCGCCGGGGTCAGGCCGTCTTCCGAGGTGGTCATCACCCCGGCTTCCACCTGGCCCTTCAGACCGGCGACGCGCACCATGTAGAACTCGTCCAGGTTGGAGGCGGAAATGGACAGGAAGCGAAGGCGCTCCAACAGCGGATGATGGTGGTTCACCGCCTCTTCGATGACGCGCAGATTGAACGCCAGCCAGGAAAGCTCGCGATTGATGAAGCGCTCCTTGGAATCCATGGCGATCGCCGGAAGTTCGGTGGCCTGCTGGGTGGTCAAAAGGGCTCTCCTGCCTGCGGGAATGTCGGGCCCTTTATATATCCTTGGGCGCCCCCTGTCATGATGCCTGGGCACGCTGTCACACATGCTTCATGCTGGAAAACGCCGCATGAGGACATATTTAGCTGGCGACACGGTAACTAAGGTCACTGAAATGAAACGCATTTATCTGTTGCGCCACGCCAAATCCAGTTGGGACGAGGCCGGACTGGACGATTTCCAGCGCCCGCTCAACCCGCGTGGCCACAAGGCGGCCAAGGCCATGGGCAAATACCTGAAGCACAAGGGCATCCGCCCCAATCTGATCCTCTGTTCCGCCGCCACCCGCACCCGCTCCACCTATGAGATCCTGGAGCCACGCCTGGAAGGGGTGCCGGTCAGCTTCGAGGACCGGCTGTACGAAGCCACGCGCGGCGACCTGATGCTCCGCCTGCAAGCCCTGGATGGACATCTGCACTCGGTGCTGCTGATCGGGCACAATCCCGGCCTGGAAAAGCTGGCCCAGAGCCTGAGCGGCGGTAATGGTGACGCCGAGGCGGTGAAACGGCTGGAACAGAAATACCCCACCGGCACCCTGGCGGTGCTGGAAACCAACGTGCCCCACTGGCCGGAACTGGATGCCGGCACCTGCCGGCTGCTGGACTTGATCCGCCCGCGCGACCTCGACGCCGATGACGAGGATTAATCCCCCTGTCCGGCTTGCCCCGCCTGACGGATCAGCGCGGCCTTGTCGTCCTCGTCACCGCGACATTCCAGCCAGGTGGTGAAGGACTGCCCCACCAAGGTGTTCATCTCGGCAATGGCCGCCCGGGGATGATGCCGGCGCAGCCAGCGCCGCGCCGTCATCAGCGCCGCCTGATCCAGCATCCAGTTATAGGGCCAGGGAATATCCAGCTTGGACAAAATGCTGCGCGACAAGGCCCGCAGCATGGCTTGACCGTGATCACCGGCAAACCACGTCCACACCGCCGGCAGGCGCGAGGCCGGCCCCGCCCCGTCATGAACGAATGAGGCGAAGGCGTAAGGCTGGGCGGCGGCGGCTAATTGTGCCGGCGGGCGCAGAAACCTTATGTCGATGTCGGTGATCATCACCGGCCTGCCGCCGTGGCGCTCCATCACCCAAGGGGCGGCAAGAAAACGGGCGGAAGCGAAATAGGCGCCACCGCGCCAGCGGCCGGCCGGTTCGCAGGTGATGGTCACCGGCAGGGCGGCGGCGGCGGCCAGGGCGGCCATGGGCGGCAAACCTTCCGCCGTCGGCTCGATCACATGCAAATGCACCATCGCGCCCCGGCCCAAGGGCAGCAGTGACGTCAGGTAATCGGCGCCGAAGCGGTCCAGATACTTGCCGTCGCAGGCGGCAAGGAGGACGAAATCACCGCCCCTCTCCTGGTTCCACCGCCCGTATGTTTCCACCACCGGCAGCGCCGCGGCCATGGAATCCACACGGACGTCATCCAGTTGCTCGGGATAATCGCCATCCTCGACCAGACTGGCCTGACGATAGGCGATATTGAAGCGGTCGCCCGGGCCGATGGGCAGTTGGTCGCGACGCTCGGCCAGCAACGGCTTGAGCCGCGCCAACAGGGCGAAGGCCGTATCCTCGTCGCCAGCCAGCAGACGGGCGCAGAGTGCATGATAAAGCGACGACGGCGCATAGATCGACGTATCGGGCAGGTGGGCGGCCATGGCCTCGAGCAGGGGGTAAAGGCCATAGCCCGCGATCACCGTCAGGACATCGTGGAAATAGGCGAAACCGTCGCCGGCCAAATGCTGGCGGCGGTCGGCCACCTGCACCAGCACATCCCAGTTACGTTGCAACAGCGCCGTCATCCCCAGCCCCAGCCAGGCTTGGTCATGGCCGGGCTCGGCCTGGATCGCCGCCAGATAGAGATCCCAGGCGCCGCCCAGATCGCCGGCATTGACCCGCGCCGCCGCGGCCTGCATCAGGGATTCGACGGAAGCGGTCATGGCCCTAATCCCGCGGCTTTTCGCCGGCGCGGCGCAACGGGTGGATCAGCCAGTGGCGCAAATCCAACGCCGTCATGCGACGGCGGCGATCCTCGGGCTTCAGGCTGGTTTCCCGCAGGAAGGCCGGGCCGTTGGCGCTGGTTTCCAAGGTCAGTTTGCGCTGATGGAAGGCATCCAGCGACGGATTGTGACCGATGGTCATGACGGTGGCATGGGGCAGTTCCAGTTCCACCAGACGCATCATTTCCTCTTCCGCCTGCGGCGACAGCGACGAGGTGGCGTGTTCCAGGAAAATCCAGTCGGGACGACGCAGCAACAGGCGGGCGAAGCCCATCACCTGCTGCTCGGCGGCGGTCAATATCTGTTCCCACGCGGTCTGCTGGCGCAGCCTCGCCTCCAGGTGGCCCAGGCCGACCCGGCGCAGCACGGCGCCATATTCCTCGACCGTATAGGTTTCCGGGTCGGATGGATAACTGAGCACCCCGCGCAGCGAGCCGATGGGGATATAGGGCCGTTCCGGCAGGAAGGCGATGGTGCCGTCGCCGGGCAGGTCGATGCACCCCGCCCCCCACGGCCACAATCCGGCCACCACCTTGAACAATTTGACCGAGCCGCCGGGATCGCCGGCAATCAGCACCTTTTCCCCTTGACCGATCTCGGCCTCGAGCCCGCTGACCACCACGGTGCCGTCCGGATTGGCGATACGCAGATTGCGGAAGGCCAGCACCGGATCATCGGTCTTGGACAGGCAGATGCGCCCGTCTTCCCGGCAGGACAGATCCTGGTCCAGGTCTTCCAGGGCGTTTTGCAAAGACAGCACGCGCTCCACCGACGCCTTCCACTCCGCCGCCTTGGACAGATTGTCCACCGGCCACGACAACGCCGCGGTCATCTGCTGGAAGGCCTGGGCGATCTGCATCAACTCGCCCAGGGTGATGGAACCGGTGATATAGCGCGGCGCCGTGATCAGGATGGGAAAGCCGGTGGCCAGCACCGAATAACCGCTGGAAAACAGAAACACCCGGGCCAGGGCCGAGGTCTGACGGTCCCAGGCGGTGATGACGCCGGTGAACAGATTGCGCAGGCGGCGGCGTTCATCGGTTTCGCCATGCATCAGGGCGATGGATTCCGAATTCTCGCGCACGCGGACCAGACCGAAACGGAAATTGGCTTCATTGGTCTGGCGCTTGTTGGCGGCCTTGACCAGCGGACGCCCGATCAGCAGGGCGGCGGTGGTCCCCGCCCCGGCATAGACGAAGGAAATGAACACCATGTGGCCGGGAATATCCCACTGAACCCCCAGCACGGTGACCTGCAACACCCCGGACAGCGTCCACAAAATCTGGGTGAAACTGGCCAGCAGCAAAAAGCTGTAGAGCAGAGAATGGGCCAGATCGATGGCCGCTTCGGTGGCCAGCCGGATGTCCTCGGCGATGCGACCGTCGGGGTTGTCGTGCTCGCCCGGCAGATAGGCCAGCTGATAATGCCGTCCCTCGCTCATCCAATTGTCCAAAAGGCGCTTGGTCAGCCATTGCCGCCAGCCCACCTGGAGGCGCCGCTTGACCACCATATGGATGGCGGTCACCGCCATGGCGAAGGCCAGGATACCGGCCAAGGCCAGGATCATGGCCAGGAACTGGTCGAGGTTGCGCTGTTCCAGCGCGTTGAACAGCTGCTTGCTCCATAGATTGATCAGGATGGGCGACACCACCTGGGCCACGGTCAAAACCACCAGCAGCACGGTCATCCCGCGCACTTTCAGCTTTTCTTCCGAATTCCAATAAGGTGCCGACAGTTCGATGAACTGACGGAAGAAATTCCCCCCCGACGGGGATGATGGCGGGACCGCATTCATGGAAACAGCAAAAACCCGAACAGCCGTAATCCCAATCACTTAAGCATGCTTTCGCATGGGGTTCCAGTGACCTTATGCGCTGGCGTTTCGCTTGACCGCGCGGGCCCGTGCCGCCACCATTCCCCCCCACGCGACCTACAGGAGTTTGCCCCGTGTCCACCCCCAGCCTCGACTATTCCGACGACCTCCTGCGCCAGATTTTGCGCTCCGTGCGCACCATCGCCGTGGTCGGTGCCAGCGCCAACTGGAACCGACCCAGCTATTTCGTCGCCAAGTATCTGCAGGAAAAGGGCTATCGGGTGATTCCGGTCAATCCCGGCTTGGCCGGCCAGCAATTGCTGGGGGAAACCGTCTATGCCGATCTGGCCTCCATCCCCGAGCCGGTGGACATGGTCGACATCTTCCGCAATTCCGCCGCCGCCGGACCGATCACCGACCAGGCCGTCGCCATCGGCGCCAAGGTGGTGTGGATGCAGCTTTCCGTCCGCAACGACGAGGCCGCCGCCCGCGCCCAAGCCGCCGGCCTCAAGGTGGTGATGGACCGCTGCCCCAAGATCGAATTCGGCCGCCTGGGTGGAGAATTGGGCTGGTACGGCGTCAATTCCGGCATCATCACCAACAAGGCCAAGCAGGCACCGCGGCCCAAACGCGACCGGGAAAGCGGCGAGGAGAGCCAGGAAAAGCAGGAATTCGGCTTCGCCACCAAGGCGGTGCATGCGGGCGCCGCCCCCGACGCGGTGACGGGCGCGCGCACCACCCCCATCTACCAGACCGCCTCCTATGTGTTCGAGGATACCGACCACGCCGCCAGCCTGTTCAACCTGCACAGCTTCGGCTACATCTATTCGCGCCTGACCAACCCCACCGTCAGCGTGTTGGAGGAACGCGTCGCCAGCCTGGAAGGCGGGCGCGCCGCCGTCGCCGCCGCCTCCGGCCATGCCGCCCAGTTCCTCACCTTCTTCACCCTGCTGGAGCCGGGCGACCACTTCGTCGCCTCGCGCAATCTCTATGGCGGTTCGCTGACCCAATTCGGCCTGTCGTTCAAGAAGCTGGGCTGGCACTGCACCTTCGTCGATCCGCACGACGCGGACAATTTCAAGGCGGCCATCGGCGACACCACCAAGGCCATCTTCATCGAAAGCCTGGCCAATCCCGGCGGCATCGTCGTCGATATCGAGGCGGTGGCCAAGGTCGCCCACGATGCCGGTATCCCGCTGATCGTCGACAACACCCTGGCGACGCCATACTTATGCCGTCCGTTTGAATGGGGGGCGGACATCATCGTCCATTCCACCACCAAGTTCCTGGCCGGGCACGGCAATTCCCTGGGCGGCTGCGTCATCGAATCGGGCCGGTTCGACTGGTCGGCCAATGGCAAGTTCCCCAGCCTGTCGCAGCCGGAGCCGGCCTATCACGGCCTGACCTTCCACGAAACCTTCGGCGATTTCGCCTTCACCACCAAGGCCCGCGCCGTGGCGTTGCGCGATTTCGGCCCGGCCATGGCGCCCATGAACGCCTTTTTCACCATCACCGGCATCGAGACCCTGCATGTGCGCATGGAACGCCATTGCGCCAATGCCATGAAGGTGGCCGAGTTCCTGGCCGCCCATCCGGCGGTGGACTGGGTGTCCTATGCCGGATTACCGGGCAGCAAATACGCCGCCTTGCGCGACAAATACCTGCCCCTGGGCGCCGGCGCGGTGTTCACCTTCGGCCTCAAGGGCGGCTTCGAGGCGGGCAAGAAACTGGTGGAAAAGGTCCGGCTGTTCAGCCATCTGGCCAATATCGGCGACACCCGCTCGCTGATCCTGCATCCGGCCAGCACCACCCACCGGCAATTGACCGCGGAACAGCAGATCACCGCCGGTGCCGGCCCCGAGGTCATCCGCCTGTCGGTGGGGCTGGAGGACGCTGGCGACCTGATCCGCGACCTCGACCGGGCCTTGTCCTGATCCCCATCCCTGGAGAAACACCATGTTCGGACGCAACCGCCTTTCCGCCTGTCTCCTGGCCGCCAGCGTAAGCTTGGGCGGACTTTCCGCCGTGGCCCTGGGCGGACTTTCCGCCGTGGCCCTGGGTGGGCTTCACGCCACCCCGGCCCTGGCGGCACCGGCCCAGGTGACCACCCAGGTGCCCGGCTTTTACCGCCAGGCCTTGGGTGATTATGAAGTCACCGCCCTGTATGACGGCTATGTCGACCTGCACCTGCAACTGATGAAGGGGATGACCGAAGACAAGCTGCAAAAGCTGGTCGCCCGCATGTTCCTGGACCACAGCAAGGGCGTGCAGACGGCGGTCAACGCCTATCTGGTCCATACCGGCGACAGCCTGATTTTGGTGGATGCCGGCTCCGCCGCCTGCTTCGGCCCGACCCTGGGCAATGTCGTCACCAACATCAAGGCCGCCGGCTATCGCCCCGAAGACGTGGACACCGTGCTGCTGACCCACATGCATGCCGACCATCTGTGCGGCCTGCTGGACAGCCAGGGCAAACCGGCCTTCGCCAAGGCCCAGGTACTGGCGGCCAAGCAAGACGCCGATTTCTGGCTGAGTGAACAGATCGCCGCCGCCGCCCCCAAGGAAGCCCAGGGCTTCTTCAAGATGGCCCGCGACGCCGTCGCCCCCTATCAGGCGGAAGGCCGCTTCAACACCTTCAAGACCGGAGAGGCGGTGGTCAGCGGCGCCCAGATCGTCGAAACCCATGGCCATACGCCGGGCCACACTTCGTTCCTGTTCCAATCCAAGGGGAAGAAGCTGTTGGTGTGGGGCGACATCATCCATAACCACGCCGTCCAGTTCAGCCACCCCGAAGTGTCGTTCGAGTTCGACGTCGACCAGAAACAGGCGATCAAGACCCGCAAGACGGTGATCGAACAGGCGGTGAAGAACAATTGGGCCATCGCCGGCGCCCACCTGCCCTTCCCCGGCCTTGGTCATATCCGCAAGGAAAAATCCGGCCACGCCTGGGTTCCGGTGGAATTCGGCCCCATCCGCAAGGATCGCTGACAAAGCGCCCCGTCCGCTTCACGCGGACGGGGTAATCTTGCTCAGGCCGCCTTCACGTCGGCCAGGAAAGTATCCACCGTCTGGCGCAGCGATTCGGCCTGGACCGAGAGTTGGCGTGCCGAATTCAGCACCGTGCCGGCAGCCTGACCGGTATCGGCGGCGGCTTGCTGCACGCCGCTGATGGTGGCATTGACCTCGGCGGTGCCGGCGGCGGCCTGTTCGACGTTGCGGGCGATTTCGGCGGTGGCCGCCGCCTGCTGCTCGACCGCCGCGGCGATGGAACCGGCGATCTGGCTGACTTCCTCGATCACCTGACCGATGGACTTGATGGCGCTGACCACCGCGCGGGTCTGCTCCTGCACCGCCGATATCTGGGTGCCGATCTCCTCGGTCGCCCGCGTGGTCTGGTTGGCCAGGCTCTTGACCTCACCGGCCACCACGGCGAAGCCTTTGCCGGCGTCGCCGGCCCGCGCCGCCTCGATGGTGGCATTGAGCGCCAACAGGTTGGTCTGGCTGGCGATATCGTTGATCAGGCTGACCACCTCGCTGATGCGCGACGCCGCATCCGACAAATGCCGGACTTCGCCATCGGTGCGTACCGCTTCTTCCGCCGCCCGGCGCGAGATGGCATTGGAATGAGCCACCTGCCGGGAAATCTCGGTGATCGACGCCGCCAGTTCCTCGGCCGCCGCCGCCACCGTTTCCACATTGGTCGCCGCCTGGGTGGAAGCGGCGGCCACGGCGGTGGCCTGACCCGAGGTCTGATCCGCCGCCGCCGACATGCCCGAGGCGGTGTCGGAAAGCGTGCCCGAGGCACCGGCGACGGCGCGCACCAGTTCCGCCGCCTTGGCATCGAAACCGGCGGTCAGTTGCTCGACCCGGCGCTGGCGGGCCAGACGCTGCTCGGTCTCGGCCTTGGCCTGCTGCTCCAGGCGCTGGCGTTCCAATCCGTTGCTTTTGAACACCGCCAGGGCCTGGGCCATGGCAGCGATCTCGTCACGGCCCGTGGCGGCGGGGATAATGGTTTGCAGATCGCCATGGGCCAATTTGTCCATGGCCGCATTCATGGCGGTCAGCGGTCGGGCGATGCCGGTGCCGATGATCCAGGCGGCGGCGATGCCGACCAGCAAGGCCACGGCGGACAGAACGATGCCCTCGACCTGGTGCAGGGCGGCATCTTCCTTGGCCTTTGTTTCCAACGCATGCAATATGGTGATCTGCCGTTCTTCCATGGCATCAAGGTGATCGCCGATCTCGTTGCTGACCTTGAGAACGTCCGCATTCGCCTCGGGATTTTTAGTCGCGCTTTCCAAGCCGACACGGTAATTCCCCAGCAAAACCAAAAGCCGCTTCATATCCGCGATCACCACCGGACTGGACTCTTCAATCAATGCGGATTCGACCGTCACCTTGACTCGGTCGAATTCTTCAATGGCGTTGGCGTGATCGCCTTGGGCGAAGTGGCGGCGCAGGGTCTCGAACTTGCTATCGGCTTCCTTGATCAGCAGCGCGTTCTCCGCCTGATCGGAATAAAGCTCCAACGCGTCACGGGCGAAATGGATGCCCATGGCACCAATCACCGAAACCCCCAGCAACAATACCAGGACCAGGGCGAATCCGCCGCCGATCCGGGTGGGAATGGACAGAGTGTTCAGCTTCATTGGTGGGCTCCGCTATGCCAGGGCATTCCGTCTTGAGTATGAGACGTAATGCTGCGGAGCAAAAACGACAAGATTAAGGCACAGGATTCATCAAGGCGCCACAGCCCGGCGCTTCTACCTCGGCGCGATGACCATCCACCGCCACCTTGCCTTCGGCGATCAGGCGCAGGGCCAGGGGATAGGCCTTGAGCTCCTGCTCCAGCACGCGGGCGGCCAGACTTTCCTCGCTGTCTTCGGCCAGCACCGGCACGGCGGCCTGGACGATGATGGGACCGTCATCCAGATCGGGGGTGACCAGATGGACGGTGCAGCCGTGCAGCTTGACGCCGGCGGCCAGCGCCTGGGCATGGGTGCGCAGCCCCTTGAAGCTGGGCAGCAACGACGGATGGATATTGATCATCCGCCCGGCCCAGGATTGGACGAATCCCGGTGACAGCAGACGCATGAAGCCGGCCAGACAGACGATGTCCACCCCGGCCTTCCTGAGTTCCGCGTCCATGGCGGCATCAAAGGCCTCGCGCCCGCCGGGGAAGCCCTTGTGCGCGATGGTGATTGTGGGCACCTTGGCCCGCTCCGCCCGCTCCAGGGCATAAGCGCCGGGAACATTGCTGAGCACCAGGACGATTTCAGCCGGAAAAGCCGGGTCGGCGCAGGCATCGAGCAGGGCCTGAAGATTGGATCCCCGGCCCGAGACCAAAACACCAACCCGCTTTTTCACCATCAGAGCCAGCCTTCGTTACCGCGAACCTGGCTTTGCTCCTCGTCGCCCTGGCGGGCCCGCAAGGTGCCGATGGTGTACACGGTCTCGCCGTTCTCGCGCAGGATGCGGGCGGCCTCGTCCGCCTTGTCGGCGGCGACCACCACCACCATGCCGATGCCGCAATTGAAGGTCCGCGCCATTTCACGGGCGGCGACGCCGCCTTCCCTGGCCAGCCACTGGAACACCGGCGGCAAGGCCCAGCTTTGGGCATCGATATCGGCAACGACGCCGTCGGGCAGCACGCGGGGCACGTTCTCGATCAGACCGCCGCCGGTGATGTGGGCCATGGCCTTGACGGTGCCGGCCTTGACCGCCGCCATGCACGACTTGACATAGATGCGGGTGGGGGTCAGCAAGGCGTCGCCCAGGCTTTGCGACGGATCGAACGGCGCCGGGGCGTCATAAGTGACATTGCCCTTGGCGACGATGCGGCGCACCAGCGAATAGCCGTTGGAATGCACGCCGGTGGAAGCCAGACCCAACAGCACGTCGCCGGGACCGACGTCCGATGCCGGCAACAGGCTGCCGCGTTCGGCGGCGCCGACCGAGAAACCGGCCAAATCATAATCGCCATGGCTGTACATGCCGGGCATTTCGGCGGTTTCACCGCCGATCAGGGCGCAACCGGCCTGGCGACAGCCCTCGGCGATGCCGGAAATGATCGCCGTGCCGGCGGCCACGTCCAGCTTGCCGGTGGCGAAATAATCCAGGAAGAACAAGGGCTCGGCCCCCTGAACCACCAGATCGTTGACGCACATGGCAACCAGATCGATACCGACGCCGTCGTGACGGCCGGAATCGATGGCCACCTTCAACTTGGTGCCGACACCGTCGGTGGTGGCGACCAGGATGGGATCCTTGAACCCGGCGGCCTTGGAGTCGAACAACGCGCCAAACCCACCCAATCCGGCGGTGGTGCCGGAGCGAACGGTGGATTTGGCCAGCGGCTTGATGGCCTCGACCAAGGCTTCGCCGGCATCGATATCGACGCCCGCGTCGCGGTAGGTCAGGCCCTGCTTTTCATCATGAGCGGGAATGGTCTTCCTCGTCGGCTTGCCTGTGGTATGTTTGCGGCGCTTGGGAACGGCTTTCCCGTGGCTGCCGCCATGCGGGCCGAAGATACTCCAACCCGGACGGTTTGCAATGCCTTCTCTTCGCCTTGCCGGCGCCATGGCCGTAGTGCTGGCGGTCATCGGACTTTTCACCACCGCCGCCGCCCATGCCCAGACGGTTTTCGATCCCTTTACCGTGCAGGGCATCGACGTCGACGTCAGCGCCGGCACCGCCCAGGCGGCCAAGGATCAAGCGGTGGCCGAGGCCCAGCGCCAAGGCTTCGCCACCTTGCTCGAACGGCTGGCCGGGGCCGAGAACCGCGCCCGCCTGCCCAAGGCCGACGGCGTGGAATACGTGCGCGACTTCACCGTCGATCAGGAACGCAGCACCGGCAACCGCTATATCGGCTCGTTCACCGTCCGCTATAACGGCGCGGCGGTCAGGCGGCTGTTGCAAGGCGCCGGCATCACCGTGACCGAGGCCCGCGCCCGTCCGCTGGTGCTGGTGCCGGTGTTCACCGGCACCGATGGCCGCGCCGCCTTGTGGGACGACCCCAATCCCTGGCGCTCCGCCTGGAGCAATCTGCATGGTGGCGGCTTGGTGCCGCTGGTGCTGCCCTTGGGCGATCTGGGCGACGTCCAGGCCATCACCGCCACCCAGGCCGTGGTCGGCGACCCGCTGGCCATGCAAAGCCTGGGGGCGCGCTGGCGCAGCCCCGACGTGCTGGTGCTGGCAGCCGCCTTGCGCGGCAAGGTTCTCGACATCACCTTGCACGCCGGGCCGACGACGCCGAAACCGTTCGATGCCCTGTCCTACAAGCAAAATGACGGCGAAAGCGTCGATGCCCTGCTGGCCCGCGCCGCCAAGGACATCGCCCGCGCCATCGACACCGCCCACCGTCAGGGCAGTGCCCAGGGCGGCGAAGCCGGCACGGTATCCGCCCTGGTGCCGTTGTCGGGACTGAACCAGTGGCTGGCCGTGCGCGAACGGCTGGGTCGGGTGCCGGCGGTCAAGCGCTGGGAACTGGTGTCGCTGTCGCGCGCCGAGGCGGCGGTCATCCTGCACGTGGCCGGAGATTCCCAACAGGTGAGCGACGCCCTGGCCAAGGGCGGCCTGAGCCTGAATTGGGCCGAATCGTTCTGGCGCCTCAGCCCGGTGGGAGTGAACTGAGCATGACCCAGGGGCAAAAACTGAAAGTGTGGCTGGGCGGGCTGGCGGTCGCCCTGGTCGGGCTGTACCTGCTGCGCGGGGTGATGCTGCCTTTCGTCGCCGGCATGGCCATCGCCTTTTTCCTCGACCCGCTGGCCGACCGGCTGGAACGGGCCGGGCTGTCGCGCACCGCCGCCACCGCACTGATCACCGGCACCTTCTTTGTCCTGGTGGTCCTGCTGGCGGTGATCCTGGTGCCGGTAATCCAGGAACAGGTGGTCGCCTTCATCCACCGCATTCCCAGCTATGCGGACACCTTGAACGAGCGCATCAATCCGCTGATCATCGAGTTGAAGCGCAAATTGTCCAAGGGCGACATGGACAAGCTGCGCACCTCGGTGGGCGAACATGCCGGCGAGGCGGTGACCTGGGCGTTCGATCTGCTCAAGCGGGTGCTGACCGGTGGGCTGGCCATCATCAACGTGCTGTCGCTGTTGTTCATCACCCCCATCGTCACCTTCTACATGCTGCGCGACTGGGACCGCATGGTGGCCAAGGTGGATTCGTGGCTGCCGCGCGATCATGCCGACACCATCCGCGCCCAGGTGGCCGAGATCAACCGTACCCTGGCCGGCTTCATCCGCGGCCAGGCCTCGGTCTGCTTGGCCTTGGGCGCGTTCTACGGCATCGGCCTATCGCTGGTCGGCCTCGATCTGGGGCTGGTCATCGGCCTGGGCGCCGGCCTGATTTCCTTCATCCCTTATTTGGGCACCATCGCCGGCTTCGTCACCGGCATCGGTCTGGCCCTGGCGCAAAGCCAAAGCTGGGAATTGCCGGCCCTGGTCGCCGGAATCTTCGTCGCCGGCCAAATGCTGGAAGGCAATGTGCTGACGCCCAAGCTGGTCGGCGACAAGGTCGGGCTGCATCCGGTGTGGATCATGTTCGCCCTGCTGGCCGGCGGCGGCCTGTTCGGTTTCGTCGGCCTGCTGCTGGCGGTGCCGGTGGCGGCGGTGATCGGCGTGCTGTCGCGCTCGGCCCTGCGCCGTTACTTACGCTCGTCGCTGTATCACGGGCATATGCCGTGAGCGAAGGCCAGTTGACCCTGGATCTCGGCCACCGGCCGGCTTTGGGGCGCGATGATTTTCTGGTGGCACCGTGCAACGCCGAAGCGGTGGCCTGGCTGGAGCGCTGGCCCCACTGGCCCCAGCACGCCTTGGCCCTGTTCGGCCCGCAAGGCTGCGGCAAGACCCATTTGCTGGCGGTTTTCAGTCAACATCACGATCTGGCAACGAATATCATTCCGGCATCGCAACTTAATGCCGGCGACTCGCTGCACATGCAGTTGCCGCCGGTGACCATGGTCGACGACCTTGACGACCTGACCGATGAGACCGCTTTGTTCCACCTGTGGAACCGCACCAAGGAAGCCGGCACCCATCTGCTGCTGGCCGGTCGCACGGCCCCGGCGCGGCTGCCGGTGCACCTGCCCGATCTGCGTTCCCGCCTGGCCGGCCTGCACGCGGTGGGGATCGGCGCCCCCGATGAAAGCCTGCTGGCCGCGGTGTTGATCAAGCTTTTTTCCGACCGCCAGTTGCGGGTGAGCGAGGATGTGGTCAGCTATATCCTGGGCCGGGCCGAGCGCAGTTTCGCCGCCATGGGGGAACTGGTGGCCCGGCTGGACCGCGAATCGCTGTCGCGGCACAAGGCGGTCAGCATCCGCATGGTGCGCGACGCCCTGGCCGGCCCCGACGACAGACAGGGAGAACTGACATGGATCTAGGTATTTCCGGCAAGAAAGCGTTGGTCTGCGCCGCCAGTCGCGGCCTTGGTCTGGCCTGCGCCACCGCCTTGGCCCAGGCCGGCTGTCAGGTGGTGATGGTGGCGCGGCGTCCCGACGTGCTGGCCCAGGCCGCCGATGACGTGCGCCTCGCCAGCGGTGCCCGGGTGATCGCCATCGCCGCCGACATCACCACGCCCGAGGGCCGCGCCGCCGCCCTGGCCGCCCTGCCGGAACCGGACATCCTGGTCAACAATGCCGGCGGACCGCCGCCCGGTGATTTCCGCGATTGGGACCGCGAGGCGTGGATCAAGGCGCTGGACGCCAATATGCTGACCCCCATCGAGCTGATCAAGGCGACCATCGACCCCATGATCGGACGCGGTTGGGGCCGCATCGTCAACATCACCTCGGGGGCGGTCAAGGCGCCCATCGATGTGCTGGGCCTGTCCAACGGGGCGCGGTCGGGCCTGACCGGATTCGTCGCCGGACTGGCCCGCAATGTCGCCCGCCACGGCGTGACCATCAACAACCTGCTGCCCGGCCTGTTCGACACCGATCGCATTGCCCAGGTGGTCGGCGCCCAGGCCAAGAACCACGGCATCAGCTTCGACGAGGCCAAGGCCCTGCGGGAAAAATCCATTCCCGCCGGGCGTCTGGGCAACCCGAGCGAATTCGGCGCCATGTGCGCGTTTTTGTGTTCGGGCCAAGCCGGCTACATCACCGGCCAGAACATCCTGCTCGATGGCGGCGCCTTTCCCGGCACGTTCTGACGGCGACACGATCCCGCGCCAAGCCCTGGCGCGAACGCGAACAATTCTTCAGAATCAAAAAAAGGCCCCGGCTCTTGCGAACCGGGGCCGGATCATGCCGAGAGGCGGATCGGTATTAGAAGTCCATGTCACCCATGCCGCCCATGCCGCCGCCCGGCATGGAAGGACCGGAATCCTTCTTGGGCTTTTCGGCGATCATGGCCTCGGTGGTGATCAGGAGACCGGCCACGGAAGCGGCGTCCTGCAAAGCAGTGCGCACCACCTTGACCGGATCGATGATGCCGGCCTTGATCATGTCGACATAGGTGCCGGTCTGCGCGTCGAAACCGAAATTGGTGTCGGTGGCTTCCAGCAGCTTGCCGGCGACCACGGCACCGTCATGACCGGCGTTTTCGGCGATCTGACGAACCGGCGACTGAAGGGCGCGGCGAACGATGTCGATGCCGACCTTCTGGTCGTTGTTGGCGACGGCGATGCCGTCAAGGGCACGCACCGAATACAGCAGGGCCGTGCCGCCGCCGGGGACGATGCCTTCTTCGACCGCCGCGCGGGTGGCGTGCAGGGCGTCGTCAACGCGGTCCTTGCGCTCCTTGACTTCCACCTCGGTGGCGCCGCCGACCTTGATCACGGCCACGCCGCCGGCCAGCTTGGCCAGACGTTCCTGCAACTTTTCACGATCGTAGTCCGAGGTGGTTTCCTCGATCTGCGCGCGGATCTGCTTGCAACGGGCTTCGATGTCGCCACGGGCGCCGGCGCCGTCGACGATGGTGGTGTCTTCCTTGGTGATGGTCACGCGCTTGGCGGTGCCCAGCATTTCCAGGGTGACGCTTTCCAGCTTGATGCCCAGATCTTCCGAGATGACCTGGCCACCGGTCAGGATGGCGATGTCTTCCAGCATGGCCTTGCGGCGATCGCCGAAGCCCGGCGCCTTGACGGCGGAAACCTTGAGGCCGCCGCGCAGCTTGTTGACCACCAAGGTGGCCAGGGCCTCGCCTTCGACGTCTTCAGCGATGATCAGGAGCGGACGGCCCGACTGCACCACGGCTTCGAGCACCGGCAGCAGCGGCTGCAAGCCCGACAGCTTCTTCTCGAACAGCAGGTTTCGGCGTTGGTGACGAAATACGGGCTGGAATAGCCGCGGTCGAACTGCATGCCTTCGACGACGTCCAGCTCGGTCTCGAAGCCCTTGGCTTCCTCGACGGTGATCACGCCTTCGTTGCCGACCTTGCTCATGGCTTCGGCGATCTTGGCGCCGATGTCACGCTCGCCGTTGGCCGAGATGGTGCCGACCTGGGCGATCTCTTCGTTGGTCGAGACCTTCTTGGCGCGGCTCTTGACGTCGGCGACCACGGCTTCGACGGCCAGATCGATGCCGCGCTTCAGATCCATCGGGTTCATGCCGGCGGCGACGGCCTTGTTGCCTTCGCGCACGATGGCCTGGGCCAGCACGGTGGCGGTGGTGGTGCCGTCACCGACCAGATCGGCGGTCTTCGAGGCCACTTCGCGCACCATCTGGGCGCCCATGTTCTCGAACTTGTCGGACAGTTCGATTTCCTTGGCGACGGAAACGCCGTCCTTGGTGATGCGCGGGGCGCCGAACGACTTTTCGATGACGACGTTGCGGCCCTTGGGGCCCAAGGTCACCTTGACGGCATCGGCGAGAATATCCACGCCGCGCAGCATCTTGGCGCGCGCTTCAGTGGAGAACTTGACTTCTTTAGCAGCCATTGTGTGAAACCTCTATCCGTATGGCGGGAACGATTCTTAGGCCAGAATGCCCAGAATGTCGGATTCCTTCATGATCAACAGGTCTTCGCCGTCGATCTTGACTTCGGTGCCGGACCACTTGCCGAACAGGATGCGATCACCGGCCTTGACGTCGAGAGCGACGATCTTGCCGTCTTCGCCGCGAACGCCGGAGCCTGCGGCGATCACTTCACCCTGCATGGGCTTTTCCTTGGCGGTATCGGGGATGATGATGCCACCAGCGGTCTTTTCTTCCGCGTCAAGGCGCTTCACCAGCACGCGATCATGGAGCGGGCGGAACTTCATATAAAAACCTCCGTCAATGCGGTTTGGTTCCAGGAATGGATAACCGGTGGGAGCCTCGTTGTTAGCACTCACCCCCGGCGAGTGCTAACCATCTAGGGAGACTGCCCAAGGGAGTCAAGCGACAAACCGACGATTTTTCGCGGCTATCGACCAAACCCCTGATCGGTATGAATTTTCTGGAATTGAGGGTGGGAGACCGGACAACGACCCGAACCGGAAATCGTTACGGCTGCTTCCTTCCGGACCTGACCGGGTTGGCGACAGGCTCGTCCATCGCCGATCTCCCGGCGGGAATATCGGGGCAAGCGGCGTCGATTGCAAGGACAAAGCGACCTCATGAGCGGACAAGCCCCCCAACTTCCCCCCTTGCCGCCGCCCACCCCCTTACGCTATAAACCGCCTTCCGGCCTGCACCCGTAGCTCAGCTGGATAGAGCGCTGCCCTCCGAAGGCAGAGGTCACAAGTTCGAATCTTGTCGGGTGCGCCATTTTTCCCTGCATCTTCAACGGCTCAGAGCCACAGGGAACCCCCTCTCGAAAACACCTCAACGTCAGGCTGGCACAATCTGGGCACAGTCCGAGGTGTTTCGTACTATGGCGACCATCCGCAAGCGCAATGGCAAGTGGCACATCCAAGTTAGTCGCGCAGACCACCCTTCTCCTAATCCGCGACCCGGATTCCGCCATGCGCGCCAAGGTCGCCGAGACGTGGGAAGATGTCTCGGATTTCATCCCGGCGGCGATCAGGCATAGCGTGTTGGCTTCTGGGCCGCCTCAACCTCCCGGCTTAGCTGCACCAAGGGTAATGGAAGGCTTCTTCACCACCGCAATCCGTGCCGGAATACTGACCGTTTTCGGGTGATCTTCTGCTAGGGCATCGGAGAGAACCAAGTTGAAGTGCTCACTCTCCAGACCCATTGCTGACAATGAATGAAAGGCCACACTGATCTGGCCTGCCGTGGACGTTGGTGTGATGGTTCCCACCAATCGGGCTTTTCCCTTACCGGTGGTTTCCAGCCACGCATGTAGCAGGTTCGGTACCACGTTCTTACCGGCCACCACCGTTCCAGCGGTACGATTCCCGTCATCCACGAGCATGATCGTTTGGTTAGCGGCGAAGTCTGGTCGTTCTCGCTTGGGGATTTCAAACGTGCTGACCGAAATCTCAGAAGCGGCATAGAGGCTAGCAAATTTGTTCCACAGAACTCTCCAATCAAAATTACCCCATTCAACATTAGCTATGCTCTTACTGAAACAAATATCCTCATTTGCCTTTATCATGCCAATCAGATCAAATAAAAATGCTAGACGACCCTCCTCCTTCCGTACGATTTCCGGTCTAATTTCTATCTTCTGATCGAGATCCTCTTCGTGTCGATCCTTAAGAATTTTGACACTTGTCCATTTACACCCTTTTGGGAGCTTTGGCCTGCTGCCGGTTCGGTGGACACCGAGTTAAGGTGGTTCCATCAAATTGGAGG
>VBWB01000057.1 GCA_006218045.1 Stygiobacter sp. | reverse complement strand
GGCGTCGTAGCGCAACACCTGAGCAGTTCCGATCAAGAGAAATCGGGGAGGAAAATTCATGGAGTGAGCGGGACGGCGTTGGGACTTTTGCGATGAATCAATTGCTTCAAGTAACGGGCTTCCTCATAAGGCGTGCGCTCCTGCCAGCATTTCCAAAGGACCCGAATCCACTTGAAGGCCAGGGCGCGGATAATGACGGCGTGTTTCTTGCCCTTCTGGATCATGCGCTGGTAGTAGGCTTTGGCCCACGCCGAGTAATGGACGGTTTGACCGGCCCACTCGACGAAGGTTTGCCGCAGAAAGGCCGGAGCGCGCCAGCGCCAATGGGTCCAGAGCTGGGCGCCGCTCTTTTCCCGGACGGGGGCGATGCCGGCGTATTGTTGCAAGCTGGCTGGGTCGGGATACAACGCGCGGTCGGTCCCGAAGGCGGCACACAGTCGGGGAGCCAATTGCGGCCCGGCGCCGGGCAGCTCGCGAAACAGGGGGGCTTCGGGATGACTGGCGAAGGCGTTTTTAATCTCCGCATTGAGCAGCGGGATATGGGTGTGAAAGACTTCCAACTGGTCCAGGAGCTGGCGCAATTGCAGGATCGCCACGCTCACGCGCGCTTCATCGGAGGTCAGCGGGACGGCCCGGGCGATCAAGGCCAGGCGTTCTTCCACCAGCTCGGGCGAACGGATCTGATGTTGGTAGTAGAAGCGTTTGAGGGTTCCCGGCTGGGCCGTTTTGAGGTGGATCAAGTCCGGCCAGCGTTTGAGGAAAGCCACGGCCAGTTCGGTGGTGAGCTGCCCGACCAAGTGCAGCGCCTGGGGATAATAGCCCTTGAGCAGGCTGGTCAGTTGATTGATGAGGGCGGTGCGCCGGTCCACCATGCCGCGCCGGGCCTCCACCAAGGCAGCCAATTTCAGGGTTGCCGCGTCGGCCATCTGCAAGGCGCGCAGTTTGTCGGCATGGACCCGCACCAGGTCCAGCAACACGGCCGCATCGGGCAAGTCATCCTTGGCGCCCGAGGGAGTGAAGGCGCTGCGATAGCGCGCGCTGGTCATCGGGTTGATCGGATAGATCGTCAACCACGGATACTGCAGGAGCGCGTGAATGACGGCGCCGCGGCTGGCTTCGATCGCCAGAGCGACCGGGCGTGCGGCGTAGCGCTCCCCCAGAGCCTTGAGCCAGGCGTGCAGGGTCTCAGCCGAATGCTCGATGAGGCCCTGTTCCGAACGTCCGGAGGGGTCATACAGAGCGAAGGCGTGTTGCTTATCACCCCAGTCCAATCCGATCCAGGCCTCGAACACAGGGGACGTCCTTGCCGGGGAAGGGGGTGGATTAGGGCTGATTGTTTGTGGATTCATGTTAGGTTTCCAGGGATAGGGAACGCGGGGCGCAGGCCGTATAGTGCGGGACGTGGGGCGTCAGCACCTGAGTATGCGTATCCGCGTTGGGGTTACGGCTCCGGTCGAGAGGTTGCGCTAGGCTCGTCCAACGAGCGGCCGTCCTATTCGTACCGGAGCCGAACCCAGAATACA
>VBWB01000021.1 GCA_006218045.1 Stygiobacter sp. | reverse complement strand
GGCGGGAGCCGCGGGCACCGACGGCGCCGGCGCGGCGGCGGGCGGCGGCGGGGCTGCCGCAGCGGCGGCGGCGGCGGCGGCCTGGGCGGCGGCTTCCTTGGCCCGTTCCTTGGCCATTTCGGCCAAAAGGTCGGTGTCGCTGGCGGCACGCTTGCCGGCGGCATAGGCGGCTTCCACCTCGGCCAGCAGGTCGGCGGCGACCGGGAAGGACGGCGCATCCGCCGCCGCGGCGGCGGCGGCGACCGGAGCGGCATAGCGGCCCTCGGCCATGGCGTTCAACGAGGCGATCAGATCCTCGTCGCTGCCTTCGGGCTCGCATTCATTCTGTTCCAGGTGGCCCAGGATCAGCTTGATGCGGTCGATGGCCTGGAGGATCAGGGTGACGGCGGCGGGGGTGACCTCGAGCTCGCCGTCGCGGAACTTGCCCAGCACGTTCTCGCCGGCATGGGCCACGTGTTCCAGCCGGGGCAGGCCGAGGAAGCCGCAGGTGCCCTTGATGGTGTGCACTAGGCGGAAGATGTTTTGCAGGATCGCCGGTTCGGGGTTTTGTTCGAGCTTCACCAACTCGACGTCGAGCACGGAAAGACTCTCCGAGGTTTCCGTCAGAAATTCGCTAAGGAGATCATCCATGGCCGACTCCAAAACTCCACGCCATCACTGCATTTGCCCGCAACGCGAACCCTCTCGGGTCCGCTTCTTATCGCAGGCACGTCGATCGACTAATACCACGGTCCAGGGGGCATTAGAAGAACCCATAAGACGGAAGGGACAACTTCTCTAAATCGTCCCTAAGGCGCAGGCTTCCGCCGCCAGGCGTAAGCCGCGCGCGGTGACGGAAACGCTGATCCGGCCCCCCATCCCCTCGGCCAGCATGCGGGTCAGGGCC
The DNA here is from genome assembly GCA_006218045.1 of Stygiobacter sp. GTDB lineage: Bacteria > Pseudomonadota > Alphaproteobacteria > Rhodospirillales > Magnetospirillaceae > Magnetospirillum. Next base: position 72,807 of record VBWB01000021.1, on the reverse strand, counting down.
GCTTGCGCCGTTTTGGCGCCGGTGGGGGCGGTGTCGGTCAGCAACGTGGCCTTGACGTCGTCGGCCAGGGCAGCGGGTTCACCCCGGGCGATCAGCGCCGGCCAGCCATCGATCATGGCGAAATCCATGGCGCCGCCGCGGGGCAGGGCGTCGCGGCCCAGCAGCATCAGGTTGAGCAAAAGGCGGGCGCGGGGGCCGTCGATCTCGTCCGGGCAATCGCTCCAGCGGCAGGCAATGGCCGGTGCGGCGGTCGAGGCCAGGCTATTGAGGTGGGCCTCGGCCATCGTCCGCAAGGCCGACAAGGTTTGCGGCGACGATGCGGCGGGGCCCAGCGCCGCGCGCAACAGGCGCAGGCGGGACGAGGCGCCGGCGGCGCTGGTCGAGACCATGGCCAGGGTCTCGGGGTCGCCGCCGCCCAGATCCTGGAACAATTCGGCCCCGGCGGCGGTGGCCCCCACCGGACCGGCCAGATCATGGCAGATGCGGGCACACAGCAGCTCGGCCAGGGTCAAGGCATCGGCGTGGTTTGGTTGATCGCTCCCCATACGGCGAAGGTAACAGCCCCCGGGCTTGGGAAAAAGCGAAAATCAAAGCCCCCGGGCGGCCAGCCAGGCCTGGGCCATCAGGGCGTGCCACAATTCGGTCTGCCAGTTCTTGCGGCCCGAGCGGTGGTCGCTCCAGCAGCGCGCCAGCCGGCGGGCGTCGAACAGGCCCTGGCGGCGCAGCCGGTCTTCCGACAGCAGGTCGTCGGCCCAAGGGCGCAGGCGCCCGCCGAGCCAACGGCCCACCGGCACCTCGAACCCCATCTTGGGGCGGTCGACCAGCGGTCGCGGCACATAGCGGTACAAGACGTCGCGCAGTACGGTCTTGCCGTGATCGGCGCCGAGCTTGAGCGCGGTGGGCAGGCTCCAGGCGAATTCGGCGATGGTGTGATCGAGGAAGGGCAGGCGCGCTTCCAGCGATGCCGCCATGGTGGCGCGGTCGGTCTTGACGCACAGATCGTCGGGCAGATAGCCCAGCACATCCAGCACCATCACCGTCAAGGCCGGATCGGTCAAGCCGGGGTGGCGGTCGGGATCGGTATAGAGATCGGGGCGGACCGGCGCCCCCAGCACCATGTCGCCCATGCCGCGCCAGCGGCTGTAATGGCGCCCCAGCATATGCGGGATGTCGGTGCTTTGCAGGTTTTCCACCGTCTTGCGCAGGCGATAACCGGGATAGGAGCGCCGCTTGCGCCCGGCCAGGGCCGACAGGGCCGCGGCGGCGTTCAGCAGGCCGGGCGGCACCGCCTGACCGGCGCGGGCCAGGCTGCGCAGCCAGGCGGGCATGGCCCGCAGCCGGGCCCAATCGCGGGGGATCGAACGATAGATGCCGTAGCCGCCGAACAATTCGTCGGCGCCGTCGCCCGACAGCGCCACGGTGACGTCCTGGCGGGTCAGCCGCGCCAGCAGCACGGTGGGCAATTGCGCCGGGTCGGCGAAGGGCTCGTCCCAGATGGCCGGCAGATCGGGGACCAGGGCCAGGGCGTCGTCGTCGGTGATGCGCAGTTCGGTGTGCCGTGTGCCCAGATGGTCGGCGACGGCGCGGGCATGGGGGCTTTCGTCATAACCCTCGGCGTCGAAGCCGATGGTGAAGCTGTGCACGGGCGCCGGCGACAATTCCTGCATGATGGCGGCGGTCAGCGACGAATCGATGCCGCCGGACAGGAACACCCCCACCGGCACGTCGGCCTGCATCCTGAGCGCGATGGACGAGCGCAGCAATTGATTGAGCCGTTCCGCCGCCGCCGCCGGCCCGCCGGTGAAGCTGCCGGCCACCGCCCTTGACCGTTCGACCGCCGACCAATAGGGGCGGATCAGCCGGTGGTCGCCCTTGACCGTCATCACCGTGCCCGGCGGCAGCTTGTGCGCCCGGGCATAGATGCTGTGGGGGGCGCCGATCCAGCCCAGCCGCATGTATTCGGCCAAGGCGGCGCGATCGAGGGTGGTGTCGAAACCGGGATGGGCTTCCAGCGCCTTCAGTTCCGAGCCGAAGGTCAGGGTGCCGTTCGCCTCGCTCCAGTAAAGCGGCTTTTCGCCGATACGGTCGCGGGCCAGATATAAGGTGTGTTCCAGCCGGTCCCAAAGCGCTATGGCGAACATGCCGTCGAACTGGGCCAGGGCGCGCTCGACGCCTAAGCGGGCGACGCTTTCCAGCAACACCTCGGTATCGGAATGGCCGCGCCATTCCATCGGCTCGAGCCGTCCGCGCAACTGGCCGTGATTGTAGATTTCGCCATTGAACACCACCACCCAGCGGCCATCGCGCGACGCCATCGGCTGATGCCCCGACGGTGTCAGGTCCAAGATGGCGAGACGGCGGAAGCCCAGGGCGATGCCGGCGCCATCGTCGCACCACACGCCGGCATCGTCGGGGCCGCGATGGATCAAGGTGGCGGCCATGGACTGAACCACGCGGGCGCGGTCCGAGGTGGTGGCGGAAATGTCGAGAAAACCGGCGAAGCCGCACATGGGGATCAGCATTCCAATTTGGCGCGGGCAGACCTTAGCCCGCTGGCCTTGCCCTGGCAACAGGGCTCGGTTCCCGCCCCGCCCCGAAAGCCGCCGAAGAGGGTTGGGGCGGGATTTCGGCGAAATTGGGACAGGGCGGGAACCGATGGGTGTGTCAGCGGGGCGGCCCCGATACGGGGCGGGCTTCGCCCCCTAAGCCGGCGTGGCGCCTGAGCGGCCCCGATACGGGGCGGGCTTCGCCCCCTAAGCCGGCGCGGCGTCTGAGCGGCCCCGATACGGGGCGGGCTTCGCCCCCTAAGCCGGCGCGGCGCCTGAGCGGCCCCGATACGGGGCGGGCTTCGCCCCTAATGGGCATCGGCACCGGCCCCCGCTGACGGATGTTTGACCTTATGGACCAGGGGCATCAGCACCAGCCCGACCAGGAAGACGACGGACATGGACAGCAGGATGTCGCCGAAGGCCATGGTCGAGGCCTGCTGACGGGTCAGGTTGTAAAGCACCTTCAAGGCCGCCTGATCGGGGTCACCGGGCAACAGGCCGGCCATGCGGGCGGAAATCTCGGAAAGCCGGGTCACCGCCATCAGATTGTCGGGGTTCAGGCTTTCCGACAGGCGCAGCATGTGCAGGTCGGTGCGTTCGCGCAAAAAGGTGGTGATGGCGGCCAGACCGATGGCGCCGCCCAGATTGCGCATCAGGTTATAAAGCCCCGAGGCGTTTTGCACTTCCGCCGGTTTCAGGTGCCCCAGGGCGACGGCGTTGATGGGGACGAAGCAGAACATCAGCGCCAAGCCGCGCACCGCCTGCGGCAGGAACATCTCCCAATAGCCCCATTGGCTGGTCAGATAATGGTTCAGCCACAATCCGGTGCAGAACAAGCTCAGGCCCAGGCCCAGCATGAGGCGCAGGTCCAGCTTTTTCGCCAAGGCGCCGGCCAGGGGCGCCGACAGGAACTGGAACAGGCCGGTGACCATCATGGTGATGCCGATCTCCAGCGACGAATAGCCGCGGATGCGCCCCAGATAAAGCGGGATGACATAGACCGAGCCGTAAAGGCCGATGCCGATGATGAAGCTGTACAGGCAGCCGACGGCGAAGTTGCGGTCGTGAAAGGCCTTGATATCGACCACCGGATGGGGGGTGGTCAGCTCGCGCCACAAAAAGGCCATGCCGGCCATGGCGCATATCAGGGTCATCATCACGATCTTGGGTTCGTCGAACCAGTCGTCGCCGGGGCCTTCCTCGAGGATGTATTGCAAGCTGCCCAGGAAGGCCGCCACCAGGACGATCCCGGCCAGATCGAAGCCCTTGAGCATCTCCAGACGCGGGCGGTCCGCATGCACGAACAAGAACACCAGGGCTGCGACGATCAGGCCGGGCACCACGTTGATCAGGAACAGCCAGTGCCAGGAAAATACCTCGGTCAGCCAGCCGCCCAAGGTCGGCCCCAGGGTCGGGGCCATGGTCGCCACCAGCCCGATCAGCACCGAGATGCCGGCGCTCATGCGCGGTGGGAACAGCAGGAACGAGGTGGCGAAGACGGTGGGGATCATCGCCCCGCCCAAAAAGCCCTGAATGGCGCGGAACACGATCATGGATTCGATGTTCCAGGCGAAGGCACAGGCGACCGAGGCGACGGTGAAGGTCAGGCACGAGGCCATGAACAGCCAGCGGGTGGAAAACACCCGGGCCATCCATCCCGACAGCGGGATCATCACCACCTCGGCGATCAGGTAAGAGGTCTGCACCCAGGAAATCTCGTCGGCGGACGCCGACAGCCCGGCCTGGATCTGGGCGATGGAACTGGCGACGATCTGGATATCCAGGATGGCCATAAACATGCCCACCACCATGGCGATGAAACCGATCCAGTCGCGCCCATGCACCACCCGGTCCTCGGGCCGGATGCTCAGGCGCGGATCGGCCGGACTCACTTGCCGGCTCCGGTACGGGTATCGACGCTGACCACCACCGACAGGCCGGGGGCCAGTCGTCCGGCCAACGGGTTGTCGGCGGGCACGTGGATGCGCACCGGCAGGCGCTGGACGATCTTGGTGAAATTGCCGGTGGCGTTTTCCGGCGGCAACAGGCTGAACTTGGCCCCCGTGGCCGGCGAGAAGCTGTCCACCGTCCCGGTCAGCACCTGACCGGGGAAGGCGTCGATCTTGATGGAAACGCTTTGACCCGGCTTCAGGCGGGTCAGCTGGGTTTCCTTGAAATTGGCGTCGATCCACACGCTGTCCAGCGGCACCACCGACAACAGATGCTGGCCGGGGCGGACATAGGCGCCGGTGCGGGCGACACGATTGCCGATGACGCCGTCCACGGGCGCGCGGATGATGGTTGCGTCCAGATCGGCCAGGGCCTGGTTGACCTGGGCCTGGGCCTGGGCGACTTGGGCCAGGGCGACGTCTTGATCGGCATCCAAGACCGCCATCTGCCGCTTGGCGGCGGTGGCCTGGGCGCTGCTGCCTTGCAGGCTGGCCGCCGCCTTGGCCGCCTCGGCGGTCTGGGTGTCGAAGCGTTGGCGGCTGACGAAATCGTCCTTGACCAGCCGGCTGGTGCGGTCCAGATCCTGGCGCGACCGGGTCAGGTCGGCCTTAGCCGCCGAAATGCCGGCGCCGGCCTGCTGCATCACCGCCTGCTGCACGGCCACCTTGTCGTCCAACTGGGCCAGACTGGCGCGCCGTGCCGCCAGCACCGCCTCGGCCTCGGCCAGTTTGGTGCGGTAATCGGTGTCGTCGATGCGGACCAGCAGATCGCCGGCCTTGACCCGCTGGTTGTCGGTCACCGCCACCTCGACGATATGGCCGGCCAGCTTGGGCGTCATGCTGGTGATGTCGCCTTCCACATAGGCGTCGTCGGTGGTTTCGAGGAAACGACCGTCGGTATACCAGCGCCAGCCGAAAAATAGGGCGGCACAGACCACGACAAGGGCGAAAAGGCGCAGGACGGTCTTTTTCATGGCAATAACCTGAACTGAACGGTTCAGTTTTATATGCGCTGCCACATGCCGTGGTCAAGAGGTGTGTGCGGGTGATTGTGCGGCATCGGCGCGCGGGTTAGGCTTCGGGTGAATTCATCGGGGGAAGCCATGCGGTTTATCGTCGTTGCCGTTGCCGTCTTGTTGTCGCCCGCGTCGGTGCTGGCGTCGGAACGCTTGCAGGTGCCGCAACTGAGCGATTGGAAGGTGATGTCGTCGGTGACCGACAAGGCCGGCCAATCGACCGAACTGATTCCGGCCCACGAAGGCGCCGACACCTGGACGCGGCGCATCACCGTGCAGGCGTTCCGCGGCGTGCCGTTGACCGTGTCCGAGTTCCTGGACCAGGCGGTGGGCAAGACCGCACCGGTCTGCGAGGCCGCCGCCGCCGGCCCGGCCAGCATGGGCAGCGTCGCCGGACGCGAGGCGGGGTCGCGCACCATCGCCTGCGGCAAGTACAAGGGTGACGGGCGCGGCACCTATGTGCTGCACTTCGCCATCCGCGGCCGCGATGCCTTTTATGTGGTCAGCCGCATGTGGCGCGGCGCTCCCTTCGCCTTGGGCCAGGTGCCGGTGCCGGAAAGCGAATTGGCGCAATGGCGCGCCTATGCCGATGCCATCGATCTGTGCGACACCACCGATGCCCGCCGACCTTGTCGGGATTGATCGCCATGAACCGCCGCACCTTTCTGACCTCGATTGGCGCCTTGGCGGTCGGCGCGGCATTGCCCGCCCGGACGCACGCATTTGACCCGCAGAGCTTGCGGCAGGGTTATCGACGCCGCATCCTTGGGCTGAAAGCGGCGGGAATGCTGCCGATTTTCGATATCGAGAGTTCGTATAACCCCTACCGGATCGATCTGCCCGCTTTCGTCCAAGGCATGGATGCGAACGGGATCGCGGTCATGGCCTTGTCGGTGGACATGCCGGGCAAGGAATATTCCGCCGGCAATCGGTGGAGCGACCATAGCCTGGATCTGGTGCGCGACTACCCCGACCATTTTCTGCCCACCGGCAACGGCGGCAACCACCCGGCCTGGACCCGCAATCCCGACCAGTTCCTCGACGACAACGAGGCGGCCATGCTGAGCGGCCGCTATCTGCTGATGGGGGAATTCGAGTTCCGCCATTATCCCTCGCCCCGTCAGATCGAACGGGGCGAAACCCATCGCGATGTGGCCATTCCCATCGACGGGCCGCATGGCCATCGTCTGTTCGCCCTGGCCGAACGCACTGGCGTGCCGTTCCAGATCCATTACGAGATCGAGGATGGACTGCTGGCGCCATTGGAGAACATGCTGCAACGCTATCCCGCCGCCAAGGTGATCTGGTGCCATTTCGCCCAAATCCGCTATGCCGCCCGGGCTCCGTCCTATGGTCCGGCCTATTTGCGCCAATTGCTTGAGCGCCACCCCAACCTGTACGTGGATACCGCTTTCGGCGGTGCGAACAGCCTCTATCAGGCCAGCGGCGAGCGTCATGCCCGCTATTGGGCCGACCGCGACGGCTGGCGCGATGTCATCGCCGCTCATCCCTATCGATTTCTTGCCGCCCTCGACATCGGCGGCGATCGCATGGACCGTCTGACGGCGTGGGCGGGCAATCTGCGCGACTTCCTCGGCGATCTGCCTTTGCCCTTGGCCGAGGTGGTTGCCTACAAGGCGGCCTGGAGATTGTTGTTCGGCGAGGAATTCGCGATCTAGGGCCTTTTCCGCTCTGATGAAGTCATGGCGGAAAAGGCGACCAGCCCGCGCGGCGCTGAGCTGAGCGAGCCCGGCTACGGGCGCCGTAGGCAGACTCTAGGGCAGATTCCGTGTGAACGGAAACTGCCCTAGGGCACGCCGCCCGTGAGGGAGCGCAGTAGCGGTACCATGTCGCGCAGATGGTCGCGTATGGTGGCAAGGGCGACGCGGCGACCGAAGCGGCGTGACGCGTCGCCAATGGACGCCGCCGGAACGCCAGCGGCGACGAGCAGGGGCAGGGCGCGGTCGAAATAGCCCAAGGCGGCGGCGACAAGGCCGGCTTTCAGGGCCTGGGTCTGGTCGGCCATGTGGTCCGGACGACGGAAATACAACAGGTCGCATTGACCGATCTGACCGCGCGAATAAGCCGGCTGGCCGCGCCAGGAATAGGGGTGCGGTGCCACCGGGCGGGTGCGCCAGCGCATGGGGCGGATGACGTCCATCAACTCGAAGCCCTGGCCGCGCAGGAACACGTCCATGTCGGCCACCAGCGGTTGGCCCTTGCGGGCGGCGACGAACGACGCCTCGGCCTTGATCGCCACCGTTGCCGCCAGTGCCTTCGGCGCGGCTTGCAGGATGGCCAGTTCCGCCCCCTCCACATCCAGCTTCAGGTAATCGGGCAAGGCCAGATCGGCCAAGGCATGATCCAAGGTGACGGTGTCCACCGTCAGCGCCCGGCAATCGCTGGTCAGATGCGACAGGCCGAAGCGTTCGCCCACCGCCGGGTCGTGCTCCAGCAACGACGCCCCCACCGGGTCGGGCGGCACCCACAAGGTGGCCGGGCCGTTGGCGGCACCGATGGCGAAGGGCAGCCAGCGGACCGAGCGCCAGGGCGCCGGGCTGGAAGCCTGCAATTGGGCGAAGGCCTGGGGTTCCGGTTCAAAGCCGATGCCGTCCACCGCCCAGGCGATGGGCAACAGATCGGGGTCGAACCCCCCGCGCGAGCCGATATCCACCGCCCGCAAGCCGGCGGCGGCGATGGTTTGGGCCAGATCGGTGCGGCGGAAGAAATCGGTGTTCATGCCAGCCCGTCCACCAGGCGGGCGACGATGGCGGTCATGCGCGCCAGATCCTGGTCACGGCTGAGACGGTGGTCGCCATCCTTGATCAAGGTGATCTCCACATCGTCGGAAGCCAGGCAATCGGCAATCTTCAAGGCGGTCCGCCACGGCACGTCCTCATCCTTTTGTCCCTGGATCAGGCGGACCGGGCAGGCGAGATTGATGCAATCGCCCAGCAGCAGGTTGTTGCGGCCATCCTCGATCAGCAGGCGCGGCACAATCCACGGATTCTCAGGTTCATAGCAATTGGGCAGCACCACCTGCCCTTTTTCCAGCAGGTCGCGGCGCTGCTCGGGGGTGAATTCCGCCCACATCAGATCCTCGGTGAAGTCGGGGGCGGCGGCGATACCCGTCAGTCCGGCCACCCGGTCGCGGCGGCGCAAGGCGGCCAGCAGCGCCACCCAGCCGCCCAGGGATGAGCCGACCAGAACCTGCGGCCCCCGGGTCAGGTGATCAAGCACGGCGATGGCGTCGTCGGTCCAGCGGCTGATGGTGCCGTCCTCGACCCGGCCGCTACTTTCGCCATGGCCGAACAGGTCGAAGCGGACGAAGGCGCGGCCTTGGGTTTTGCACAGGTTTTCCAGGGCCAAGGCCTTGCCGCCTTCCATGTCGGAATGAAAGCCATGCAGGAAAACGATTCCAGGACCCTTGCCTTCCAGGCGATGGTATGCCATGGACGCCCCGTCATCGCGTGTTAATATCCCACCGCCTTCAACCATGGTCATGACCTTGCCCCAATCCATGTCGGAAACTGAAAATCCCCCCATCGATGCCGCCGAAAGCGGCGTCCGTCAACCGGTCGTTCTGCAGGTGTTGCCGGCGCTGGTCACCGGCGGGGTCGAACGCGGCACCGTCGAGATGGCCCAGGCCCTGGGCGAAGCCGGCTGGAAAGCGGTGGTCGCCTCCAGCGGCGGCCCCATGGTGCGTGAACTGATCCGTGCCGGCGCCATCCATGTGGAGATGCCGTTGGCCTCGAAGAACCCGCTGATCATGCGCGCCAACGTCAAGCGCCTGGAAACGGTGATCCGCGAACACGGTGTCGACATCGTTCACGCCCGCTCGCGCGCGCCGGCCTGGAGCGCCCTTGCCGCCGCCAATCGCACCGGCGCCCATTTCGTCACCACCTTCCACGGCACCTACAATCTGGGCGGCTTCGGCTTCAAGCACTGGTACAATTCGGTGATGGTCAAGGGCGAGCGGGTCATCGCCATTTCCGAGTTCATCGCCGAACACGCCAGGCGCATCTATGGTCTGGCGGCGGAACGTATCCGCGTCATCCATCGCGGCGTCGACCTCGCCAAGTTCGACCCCAGCCGGGTCAGCCAGGAACGCATCATCCAACTGGCCAGCCGTTGGCGCCTGCCCGACGGTTACCCGGTGATCATGCTGCCTGGTCGTTTGACCCGCTGGAAGGGGCAAAAGGTGCTGATCGAGGCCCTGGCCCTGCTGGGGCGTCACGATGTGCGCTGCCTGCTGGTGGGCTCGGACCAGGGCCGCAGCGGTTATCGTCAGGAACTGGTCGATCTGATCAAGCGCCGCGACCTGACCCATGTGGTCCATATCGTCGACGAATGCAACGACATGCCCGCCGCCTATATGCTGACCGACGTGGTGGTGTCCGCCTCCACCGACCCCGAGGCCTTCGGCCGGGTGGTGGTCGAGGCCCAGGCCATGGGCCGCCCGGTCATCGCCACCGATCACGGCGGCCCGCGTGAAAGCATCTTGGCCGGGCGCACCGGTTGGCTGGCCGATCCCGACGATCCCCGGTCGCTGGCCGATGCCATCGCCCGCTTCCTCGATCTGTCGGCGGAGGAGCGGCAGCGCGTCGCCGATCTGGGCCAGGCCTTCGTCCGCGCCAATTTCACCAAGGAAGCCATGTGCGCCAAGACCCTGGCGGTATATCGGGAGATTCTTTCCGGCGCGCCGGTGGTGGCGCAGCAAGATCGGCTGATCGACCCGGAGCAGGCGTGACCACGCCGCGCATCCTGGTCATAAAATTGGGCGCCCTGGGCGATTTCGTCCAGGCCTTTGCCCCCTTCGCCGCCATTCGTGCCCATCATCCGGGGGCCGAGATCACGCTTTTGACCACCCGGCCCTTTGCCGAGATGGCGGTGGCCAGCCCCTATTTCGACCATGTGTGGATCGACGAAAAGCCGCGTCTGTGGCAACTGACCAAGCTGGCGGCGCTGCGGGCGCGGCTGCGCGGCGGGCGGTTCACCCGTGTCTACGATTTGCAGACCTCGGACCGCTCGAGCGGGTATTTCCGCCTGATCGGGCCAGGGGTGGAATGGTCGGGCATCGCCAAGGGCTGCTCGCACCCCCATGCCAATGCCAAGCGCGACTTTCTGCACACGGTCGAGCGGCAGGCCGAGCAATTGGCCATGGCCGGCATCGGCGCCTATCCGCCCGCCGATCTGTCCTGGGCCGAGGCCGATCTGTCGCGCTTCGGCCTGCCCCATCCTTTCGCCCTGCTGTGTCCCGGCGGCGCCCCCCATCGTCCGGCCAAGCGCTGGCCGGCGACTTATTTCGGCGAAATCGCCCAGTGGCTGGCCCAGCGCGGCATCACCCCGGTGCTGGTGGGCACCGATAGGGAAAAGGCGGAAATCGACGCCATCGTCGCCGCCTGTCCGCAGGCGGTGGCGCTGACCGGGCGGACCGGTTTCCTGGATATTCTGGGCTTGGGCCGTCAGGCCATGCTGGCCTTGGGCAACGATACCGGCCCCATGCACCTGATCACCGCCGCCGGCGCGCCGTCCTTGATTCTGTTCGGCGCCGACAGCAATCCCGATCTGTGCGCGCCGCGCGGCCAGGTCAGCCTGTTGCGCCAGGATGATCTGGCCGAGTTGGCCCCCGAGCGGGTCAAGGCGGCTTTGGCGGAATTGGTGGCGGGCTGATGCCCGCCGTTTCACTCAGGGTGGTGATGTAACCAGCCACCCCAAGGCGAGGGAAGCTCGTCTTGGGGTGGGGAAGAGACCTGAACCCGCGCGGAAAGCTTGCTTGAGCACGGGTTTGCCTTGCGAAAACCGGGGGAAAGTACACCGAGGCGAAGCCGAGGGACTTTTCCCCGAATCAACGTCAGCGGTTCTTGAACACCGGGCTGCGCTTTTCGGCGAAGGCGGCCATGCCTTCCTTCTGGTCTTCGCAGGCGAAGGTGGAATGGAACAGGCGGCGCTCGAACCTGATGCCCTGGGTCAGGGTGGTCTCGAAGGCGGCGTTGACCGCTTCCTTGGCCAGCATGACCACCGGACGGGACATCGAGGCGATGCGGTCGGCCACCTTCAGGGCTTCGTCGATCAGGTCGGCGACGGGGATGACGCGGCTGACCAGACCGGCGCGCTCGGCCTCGGCGGCGTCCATCATGCGCCCGGTGAGGCACATTTCCATGGCCTTGGCCTTGCCGACGGCGCGGGTCAGGCGCTGGGTGCCGCCGGCGCCCGGAATGGTGCCGATGGTGATTTCCGGCTGGCCGAACTTGGCATTGTCGGCGGCCAGGATGAAGTCGCACATCATCGACACTTCACAGCCGCCGCCCAGGGCATAGCCGGCGACGGCGGCGATGATCGGCTTGCGGCAGGTGGTGATGCGTTCCCAGCCATTGGTGATGAAATCGGCCAGATAGGCGTCCATATAGGTCTTGGACTGCATTTCCTTGATGTCGGCACCGGCGGCGAAGGCCTTTTCCGAACCGGTCAGTACCACGGCGCCGATTTCGCCATCGGCCTCGAAGGCGTCGAGCGCCTGGCCCAATTCCTTGATCAGCGCGGCGCACAAGGCATTCATCGCCTTGGGGCGGTTCAAGGTGATCAGGCCGACCTGGCCGCGGGTTTCGACGATAATGTTTTCGTAGGGCATGGTTGCCTCTCTTGCAGGGGAATGGATTATTCCGGGGCAATGGTGAAATGGACCACCACGTTGCGTCCTTCGGTCTGGGTTTCCAGGGTGAGTACTTCCGCTTCGCGCCGGTACTGGCGGTCGGAATCCCGGGTCCAGCCGAGCTGGGGCAAGGCGGCGGCGTAAAAGGCGATGATGGCGGCGGCCCGCAGCGGGCCGCGGGCGAAGGCCTCGACGATGCGACCACCCGGCATGTCGACGGACAGGCCGGATTCGGTCACCTCGGTCATGCCCGGCGGCAGCGGCAGGTCTTCATAGGCGGACAGGAATCCCTGCGCCCGCGCGGTCCCGAAGGACAGCGCCAGGATAAGGACGAAGGCGCCCAGAAGGGAGATGGAAATCCGCATGGTGATCAAGGGCTATACCATCAACGCTGTTTTTTCGCACAGTAGAAAGTGGATCGCCCCGACTGGACGATCCGTTGGATCCCCCCGGTGCGGACGATATCGCAATCGCAGCCGGGACAGGCTTCTCCCGTCCGGTCATAGACGGTGAAGGAATGCTGGAAATAGCCCAATTCGCCATTGGGCTGCACATGATCTTTCAAAGACGAGCCGCCGGCGGCGATGGCGCGTTCGAGCACGGCGCGGATGGCGGGCACCAGTTTGTCGATTTCGCGGGCTTTCAGCGAGCCGGCGGCACGGGTGGGGTCGATGCCGGACAGGAACAGGCTTTCGGACACATAGATATTGCCCAGGCCGGCGACGACATTCTGGTCCAAAAGCGCCGCCTTGATCGAGGCGCCCTTGCCGTCCAGCGCGGCGGTCAGGGCCTTTTCATGGAAATCCGGCCCCAGCGGCTCCGGCCCCAGATGGGCCAGCAGCGGGTGGGTGGCCGGGTCAAGGGTCAGGTCCATCAGGCCGAAGCGGCGGGGGTCGCGATAGGTGACCATGGTGCCGTCGTCGCTCACGAATTCCACGTGGTCGTGCGGTCCCGGCGGCTCGTTGCGACCCTTGCTGATGACCATGGCCCCCGACATGCCCAGATGACCCAGAAGGGTCAGGTCGCCGTCGAGGTGCACCAGCAGATACTTGGCGCGCCGCCCGACGCTTTCGACCCTGCGCCCGGTCAGGCGAGCGGCGAAATCGGCGGGCAGGGGCTTGCGCAGATCGGGGCGCCGCGCCTCGACGCGGATGAACCGGTGTCCGGGCCACACAGCGGCCAGTCCACGGGCGACGGTTTCGACTTCGGGCAATTCAGGCATGGGCCGATGCTGCCTGAAGCCTTGGACCGAGTCAAAAACTCCGGGCTCGCCTCTCCCCCGCGCATGCGATAATCTGCCCCGATCATGACCAATGAAGATTTGGGCCAAGGCCCCGCAACCACCCATTTCGGCTTCAAGACCGTGCGCGAGGAGGAAAAGGTCTCGCTGGTGCGCGGCGTTTTCGATTCGGTGGCCGGCAAGTACGATCTGATGAACGACCTGATGAGCGCGGGCGTTCATCGTCTGTGGAAGGCCAACTTCCTCGACTGGCTGCGACCCCGGGCCAACCAGACCCTGCTGGACGTGGGCGGCGGCACCGGCGACATCGCTTTCGGCTGGAAAAAGCGCGGCGGCGGCCCGGCCATCGTCTGCGACATCAACAAGGAAATGCTGTCGGTCGGGCGTGACCGCGCGGTGGATCGCAACGTCACCAGCCAGATCACCTGGGTGTGCGGCAATGCCGAGACCCTGCCCATCCCCGACGGCTCGGTCGATCGCTACACCATCGCTTTCTGCCTGCGCAACGTTACCCATTGGGATCGGGCCATCAGCGAGGCCTATCGGGTGCTGAAGCCGGGCGGGCGGTTCATGTGCCTGGAATTTTCCAAGGTGGTGGTGCCGGGCCTGCGCGAATTCTATGACATGTATTCGTTCAAGGTGCTGCCCAAGGTGGGCGGCATGGTCACCGGCAATGCCGACGCCTATCAATATCTGGTGGAAAGCATCCGCAAGTTTCCGGCCCAGGACGACATGGCGCAAATGGTCCGCGATGCCGGCTTCTCCCGCGTCGAGGTGCGCAACCTGTCGGGCGGCATCGCCGCCATTCATTCCGGCTGGCGCATCTGATGCTGCGCGCCGCCCGCAACCTGCACCGTCTGCTGACCATCGCCCGCGTCCTCGCCCGTCATGACGCGTTGGCGGTGGTGGATCTGCCCATCGCCGCCCTGGCGTCGAAGATGTTGCGCCTGGGCCGGGCGCCCAGCCACGAGGGCCGGCCCGGCCAGCGTCTGGCCGCCGCCCTGACCGAATTGGGGCCGACCTTCATCAAGCTGGGCCAGGCCTTGTCCACCCGCGCCGATCTGCTGGGCGACGAGATGACCGCCGACCTGTCGGAATTGCAGGACCGGCTGGCGCCGTTTCCCGCCTCCCTGGCCCGCGCCATCATCGAGGAGGACCTGGATCAGCCCCTGTCCCAGGCCTATGCCAGCTTCGACGACGTGCCCATCGCCGCCGCCTCCATCGCCCAGGTGCATTTCGCCGTCACCAGCGAAGGCCGCGAAGTGGCGGTCAAGGTGCTGCGCCCCGGCGTCGACGAGGCCTTCCGCAAGGACATCGACCTGTTGCGCTGGCTGGCCGAATGGGTGGAACTGACCCAGCCCAGTCTGCGCCGCCTGCGCATGGTGGAAAGCGTCGACACCTTCGCCGATTCGGTGCAATTGGAAATGGATCTGCGTTTCGAGGCGGCGGCGGCGGCGGAAATGGCCGAGAATTTCGCCGGTGACGAATCCTTCCGCGTGCCCGAGGTGGATTGGCAGCGCACCGCCAGACGGGTGATGACGCTGGAGCGGGTCAGCGGCATTCCGGTGGATGAGGTCGACGCCATCAGGGCCGCCGGCATCGAGCCGGACGAGGTGTTGAAGAAGGCCGCCGAATCCTTCTTCAACATGGTGTTCCGCGACGGCTTCTTTCACGCCGACATGCATCCGGGCAATCTGTTCGTCGATCTCGATGGCAATCTGGTCGCCGTCGATTTCGGCATCATGGGCCGCGTCGACCTCAAGACCCGCCGATTTCTGGGCGAGATGCTGGTGGGCTTCTTGAACGGCAATTACCGCCGGGTGGCGGAAGTGCATTTCGAGGCCGGCTTCGTGCCGCCCGACAAAAGCGTCGACAATTTCACCCAGGCCTGCCGCTCCATCGCCGAGCCGATCATGGGCAAGCCCATGCACGAAATTTCCATCGCCCGGCTGTTGGGCCAACTGTTCCAGATCACCGAGCAGTTTTCCATGCAGACCCAGCCGCAATTGCTGATGCTGCAAAAAAGCATGCTGGTGGCCGAAGGCGTCGGTCGCACCCTGGATTCCGGCGTCAATATGTGGGAACTGGCCCGGCCCCTGATCGAGAGCTGGATGATGCAGCATCTGGGGCCGCAGGCGCGGATCAAGGATACCGTCCTGGGCGCCGTACATAGCCTGGAACGGCTGCCGCGCATGCTGGCGGAGACGGAAAAGGCCTATTCCACCTTGATGAACGGCGGCTTGAGGCTGCACCCCGATACCGTCAAGGCCATGCGCGGCGAAGGCGGCGGCAAGCGGGCCTTCGGCTGGCTGCCGTGGATTTTGGCGGCGATCCTGGGTGTCTTGCTGGTGCTCAAGTAAACTTGCGCGATTTCCTGTGAAGCGTTAGGTTAACCACACTTGCCTATGGGTAAAATGTGCGGGGTACCCCAGTGCTTGACGGTCGACGCATCCTGTTGGTCATTTCCGGCGGTATTGCCGCGTACAAATCCCTGGAGCTGATCCGGCGGTTGAAGGAGCGCGGCGCCGATGTGCGCGCGATCCTCACCGGCAATGCCAGCCATTTCGTCACGCCGCTTTCGGTGCAGACGCTGTCGGGCAACAAGGTGTTCGAGAATACCTTTTCCCTGACCGACGAACACGAGATCGGCCATATCACCCTGGCGCGCGATTGCGATCTGGTGGTGGTGGCCCCGGCCACCGCCAACCTGCTGGCCAAGATGGCCCATGGCCTGGCCGATGATCTGGCCTCGACCGCGCTTCTGGTCACCGACAAGCCCATCCTGGTGGCCCCGGCCATGAATTTCCGCATGTGGGGGCATCCGGCCACCAGTGCCAACATGGCGATGTTGAAGGGGCGGGGCGTTCAGGTGGTCGGCCCCAATGCCGGCATGCTGGCGGAAGGCGAAAGCGGCCTGGGCCGCATGGCCGAGCCGGCGGAGATTGTGGCGGCGGTGGAAAGCCTGCTGGCCGCCGGACCGCTGAAGGGGGTCAAGGCCCTGGTCACCAGCGGTCCCACCTATGAACCCATCGACCCGGTGCGCTTCATCGGCAACCGTTCGTCCGGCAAGCAAGGCCATGCCATCGCCGCCGCCCTGGCCCGGCTGGGGGCCGATGTCACCTTGATCACCGGCCCGGTCAAATTGCCCGATCCGGCCAATATGCGGGTCATCCACGTGGAAACCGCGCGCGAGATGCTGGGCGCGGCCTTGGGCTGTCTGCCGGCGGATGTGGCGGTGTGCGCGGCGGCCGTCGCCGACTGGACGGTATCCAACGCATCGAAGGAAAAGCGCAAGAAGGATGCCAGCGGCCAGCCGCCGCCCATCGAACTGGCCGCCAACCCGGACATTCTGGCGACGCTGTCGGAAAAGGGCTCGGCCCGCCCGCGTCTGGTGGTGGGCTTCGCCGCCGAGACGGAAAAGCTGCTGGAGCACGCGCGGGCCAAGTTCGTGCGCAAGGGCTGCGACTGGATCGTCGCCAACGACGTGTCGCCGCACTCGGGCACCTTCGGCGGCGATTTCAACACCGTGCATCTGCTCACCCAAGGCGGGGCCGAGGAATGGCCGCGCATCAGCAAGGCCGACGTGGCCGAACGGCTGGCCTGGAAAATAGCCGACACCTTGAAGGGACATCCATGACCGCAACCGTCACCATCCAGGTGCAGCGCCTGCCCCATGCCGAGGATATGCCGCTGCCGCGCTACGAGACCGACAACGCCGCCGGCATGGATTTGATGGCCTGTATTCCCGCCGATGTGGTGCTGGGGCCGGGCAAGCGCATGCGCGTGCCCGCCGGTTTCGCCATCGCCATCCCCGAAGGCTACGAGGCCCAGGTGCGCCCGCGTTCCGGTCTGGCGGTCATGCACGGCATCACCGTACTGAACGCGCCGGGCACCATCGATGCCGATTATCGCGGTGAGCTGGGGGTGCTGCTGATCAATCACGGCGAGAGCGCCTATACCATTACGCGGGGCATGCGCATCGCCCAATTGGTCATCGCCCCCGTCATGCGCGCCCACTTGGCCGAAGTGGCCGAATTGTCCCAGACCGCCCGCGGTGCCGGCGGCTTCGGTTCCACCGGGTCTTAAGGAAAGCGACCATGCTGCGTCCGTCGAAGAAGATGCTGTTCGCCATCGAGGCGGTTCTGGACATCGCCTATCATGCCGGCGGCGAGCCGGTGCAAAGCCGCGAGATCACCCGCCGTCAGGGCATTCCGCGCCGCTACCTGGAGCAGACGCTGCAACAATTGGTACGCTCTGGCCTTCTGGTCGGCGTGCGCGGCCCCAAGGGCGGCTATCGGCTGGCGCGCGAACGCCGCCGCATCTCGGTGGGCGAGGTGGTGCGCGTGGTCCGCGCCATGGAAACGGCGGAAGATCCCTTCCAGGACGTGCCCGCCTCCGATCTCGGCGCCAAGGTCATCCGCCCCATGTGGGGCGACCTGACCGAGGAGATCATGGACCGCCTGGACGCCATCACCTTCGACGATCTGTGCATGCGCTCGTACAAGACCGGCATTCCGTCGGAAGCGCATTCCAAGCTGGACTTCATAATCTAAGCTTGTCAAACTGTACTTATGTAATGAACTACACTTTTGACAGGGAAAATACCATGGGCGAGTTCCGCGGCCGCATCTACGATTCCATCGTCGACACCATCGGCGCCACTCCGCTGGTGCGCATGGACAAGCTGGCCGCCGAGGTCAGCGTCAAGGCCAACATCGTCGGCAAGTGCGAGTTCTTCAACCCGCTGGCCAGCGTCAAGGATCGTATCGGCTTGGCCATGATCGAGGCGGCCGAGCGCGAAGGGAGCTTGAAGCCGGGCGCCACCCTGATCGAGCCGACCTCGGGCAATACCGGCATCGCCCTGGCCTTCGTCTGTGCCGCCAAGGGCTATCGCCTGATCCTGACCATGCCGGAAAGCATGAGCCTGGAACGGCGCAAGATGCTGGCCCATCTGGGGGCGGAAATCGTGCTGACTCCGGCGGCCAAGGGCATGACCGGCGCCGTCAAGGAAGCCGAGCGGCTGGTGGCCGAAACCCCCGGCGCCGTCATGTGCCAGCAATTCGAGAACCCGGCCAACCCGGCCATCCATGAAGCGACCACCGCCCAGGAAATCTGGAACGACACCGACGGCAAGGTCGACGCGGTCATCGCCGGCGTCGGCACCGGCGGCACCATTTCCGGCATCGGGCGGGTGTTGAAGGCCAAGAACCCCAACATCAAGATCATCGCCGTCGAGCCCGAGGACAGCCCGGTGCTGTCCGGCGGCGCGCCGGGGCCGCACAAGATCCAGGGCATCGGCGCCGGTTTCGTGCCCGGCAACCTGGACCGTTCGGTGGTCGACGAGATATTGCAGATCAGCAACGAAACCGCCTTCGCCAATGCCCGCAAGGCGGCCAAGCTGGAAGGCCTGCCGGTGGGCATCTCGTCGGGCGCGGCCATCGCCGCCGCGCTTGAAGTGGGGGCGCGCCCCGACATGGCGGGCAAGTTGATCGTCGTCATTCTGCCCAGCTTCGCCGAACGCTATCTGTCGACGGCGTTGTTCGAGTAAGCGCGCCGCCCGTCTGTCCGTCACCCCCGGGCTTGACCCGGGGGGGGGAATTCCGCCGAGGGCGGAAGAATGGGACGACACGAATGAACACGAATGAACACGAAGTTCGGTGAGCTGATTTTATTCGTGTTTATTGGTGTTCATTCGTGTCGCCCTTTCTCGTCGTCACACCCGTGCAAGCGGGTATCCGGGAGCGCGGAAGTGGCGGGGTAAAGGGGGGGCACCAGGAGGTGGGTTATGGATTTTCGCGAAGACCAGATCCAGCGTTATGCCCGCCACATCATCCTGCCGGAAGTGGGCGGGTTGGGCCAAGCCAAGCTGCTCGATTCCCGCGTGCTGGTCATCGGCGCCGGTGGCTTGGGCTCGCCGCTGATCCAGTATCTGGCCGCTGCCGGGGTGGGCACCATCGGCGTGGTTGACGACGACGTGGTCGATCTGTCCAACCTGCAACGGCAAATCCTGCACAAGACCGCCAGTGTGGGACGGGCCAAGGTGGATAGCGCCGTCGACGCGGTGGCCGCGCTCAACCCTGATGTGAAAATCATCCCCATCCGCGCCCGGCTGGACAAGGATAACGCGGCGGCGATCATCGCCGATTATCCGGTGGTGGCCGACGGCTCGGATAATTTCGCCACCCGCTTCCTGGTCAATGATGCCTGTCGGCTGGCCGGGGCCACCTTGGTGTCGGCGGCCATCCTGCGCTTTGACGGCCAGCTTTCCACCTTCCGCTCCGATGGCCCCTGTTATCGCTGCATCTATGCCGAGGAGCCGCCGGAAGGCGCCATCCCCAGCTGTTCATCGGCAGGGGTTCTGGGGGCCATGGCCGGCACCATGGGGGCCATGCAGGCGACCGAGGTGTTGAAGGAAACCTTAGGTATCGGCGACAGCATGGCCGGGCGGCTGCTGATCTATGACGCGCTGTCGGTGGCCTTTCGCACCGTGCGGGTCAAGCGCGATCCCGGCTGCCCGCTCTGTGGCGACCACCCGACCATCACCGATCTGTCCGGACATCGGAGCACCGCCCATGCCTGCGGCTGACAAGACCTCGCCCGATAAACTATCCATCGTCGTCTTTTCCGGCGATTTCGACAAAATCCATTACGCCTTGGTGATGGCGGCGGCGGCGGTGGCCTCCAACACGCCGGTTACCTTGTTCTTCACCATGTGGGCGGGCCGCGCCCTGGAACGCGATCAGGCTTGGCGGCGGCTTAAGTGTTCCGACGGATCGGGCGCCGCCGATCTGGATGGCCGGTTCCAGGCCAGGAACGTCGCCGATTTCGAGACCCTGCTGGAGGCCTGCGTCGCCTTGGGCGTCATCTTCATGGTCTGCGAAATGGGGCTGAAGGCCCTGGGAATGGACCCCGACGATCTGCGCCCCGACGTGCCGGTGACCAAGGGGGGCGTCGTCACCTTCCTGGCCGATGCCAGCAGGGATGGCGCCATGATTTTCGTCTGAGCCGCTGCACCAATGACGGTTGTCTTCTTCGATTCATGCTAATGTGCAGTTGTTTCTGATCGTGCCGATTATTGACCCGGGGGGAGCATGGCGCTGACCATCAAAAGCCGTTTGGCGTTGCTGTGGGCTTTGGCCGTCGCCGGTCTGGCGATCATGGGGCTGATCGTCCTCAACACCCATGAAGCCATGGAAAACTCGTCGCGCGAGACCCATGGCCGGGTCGAGGATTTGGGCGTGCTGTCCCAGGTCAACGGCGACTTGATCCGCCTGACCCTGGCGGCCATGGATTCCATCATCGACCGCGATCAAGGCACCATCGCCCCTGATCGTCTGGCCTTGATCGAGCAATTGTCGACCGCCCTCAAGGCCAATGGCCGCAAGGCGGTGGCCGTCGCCGACACGCCCGCGGAAAAAGCCGCCCTCGCCGGGTTGGAACAAAATCTGGATCACCTGCTGCGCCTGATCGGCACCGATCTGCGCCGGGCCATCGAGACCAAGGCGGACAAGGCGGAATTCGACCGCCTGGATGACGACATCGACCAAGCCAGCGGCAAGATCGAAGAACCTTTGGCCTTCGTCAACCAATCCCTGGGCAAGGAATTGGACAGCGCCACCCGCGAGCAGGAGGAAACCGCGGCCCACGCCCTGCGCAACGGCATCTTGGCTTTCTGCATCAGTCTGGTGGTGTTGTCGCTGCTGTCGCTGTGGCTGGTCCGCAGCATCATCGGCCCGCTGGGCCGCTTGACCGCCACCATGAACGTGCTGGCCGATGGCAAACGGGATGTGGAGGTCTCCGGCGTTCAGGCCGAGGACGAGGTGGGGGCCATGGCCCGTTCGGTCGAGGTGTTCCGCCAGGGCCTGTTGCGGGCCGATGCATTGCAGGTGGAGCAGGAAAGAAGCAAGGAACAGGCGGAAATCCAGCGCCGACAGGGCCTGCTGAATCTGGCGGAAAGTTTCGAGCGTGATGTCAGCGGCGTCGCCGGCACGGTGGTGCAATCGGCCGAGCAGATGAAAACCACCGCCGAGACCCTGGCCGACAGTTCCGACGAATCGGGGCGGACGGTGACCGCTTTGGCCAGCGCCGCCCAGCAGACCGCCGGCAATGTGGAGACGGTGGCCGCCGCCTCGGAAGAACTGGCCGCCTCCATCGCCGAGATTTCGCGGCAATTGGCGGCGTCCTCGGCCGAGGCCTCCAATGCCGCCCGCGACGCTCAGAACGTCAACCAATTGGCCGGCAGCTTGGCCGAGGTGGCCCAGCGCATCGGCAACGTCGTCGGCCTGATCACCGAAATCGCCAGCCAGACCAATCTGCTGGCGCTCAACGCCACCATCGAGGCGGCGCGGGCGGGCGAAGCCGGCAAAGGCTTCGCCGTGGTCGCCAATGAAGTCAAATCCCTGGCCAACCAGACCTCGAAGGCCACCACCGAGATCAGCGCCCAGGTCAGCCAGGTGCAGGCGGCCTCGTCCCAGGTGGTCGCCGGCATCGCCGGGATCAGCAACACCATCGACCAGATCAGCGGCATCGCCGCCGGGGTGGCGGGAGCGGTGGAAGAGCAGGGCGCGGCCACCGCCGAGATCGCCCGCTCCATTCAGCAGGCCGCCGCCGGTACCGCCGAGGTGACCCGCAATGTCGAGCGCATGACCCAGGTGGTGGAGCAGGTCAGCATCGGCGCGTCGCAGGTGTTGGAGGCGTCCCATACCTTGATCGGCAATTCCGCCAGCTTGTCGTCGCAGGTGGACAATTTCCTCTCCGAGGTGCGCGGCTCGTGACGGCGGCGATAGTCCATAAAACTTGACGACAACGGGGGGGACACCCTATCTGAAGGGCAGAATTTGACACCAAGGTGACCGTTTCCATGGCCGTTCTGTCCATTTTGACCGCTCCCGATCCGCGCCTGAAGCAAAAGGCGGCGGTGGTCGCTGAAGTTGATGATGCCATCCGCGCGCTGATGGACGACATGCTGGAGACCATGTATGCCGCCCCCGGCATCGGTCTGGCGGCGCCGCAGGTGGCGGTGGGCAAGCGGGTCATCGTCGCCGATATCGGTCGGTCCGAGGACGACCGTCAGCCGGTGCGCATGATCAATCCGGAAGTCGTCTGGGTCTCCGACGACGACAACACCTATGAAGAGGGCTGTCTGTCGGTGCCCGAACATTATGCCGCCGTGGTCCGTCCGCGCGCCGTCCGCGTGCGCTATAGGGACGAAAACGGCACGCAACAGGAAATCGACGCCGATGGCCTGCTGGCCACCGTGTTGCAGCACGAGATGGATCACCTGGACGGCATCTTGTTCATCGACCATCTGTCGTCGCTCAAGCGCAACATGATCCTGCGCAAGCTGCTGAAGGCCAAGAAGGACGCGGGCTGATCATGCGTCTGGCCTTCATGGGTACGCCGGATTTCTCGGTCGCCATCCTGTCCGCGCTGTTGGATGCCGGCCACGAGGTGGTCTGCGTCTATTCACAGCCGCCGCGTCCGGCGGGGCGCGGCCACAAGGAACAGCCCACCCCGGTCCATGCCTTCGCCGCCCAGCGCGGCATCGACGTGCGGACGCCGAAATCACTGAAATCCGAGGCTGAGCAACAGGCTTTCCGCGCCCTTGACCTGGATGCGGCGGTGGTCGCCGCCTATGGTCTGATCCTGCCGCCAGCCATTCTCGCCGCGCCGCGCCGGGGCTGCCTGAACGTGCATGCCTCGATCCTGCCGCGCTGGCGCGGGGCGGCGCCGATCCAGCGCGCCATCCTGGCCGGCGATGCCCGGACCGGGGTGACCATCATGCAGATGGATGCCGGCCTGGATACCGGCGCCATGCTGCTGGTGGAAAGCCTGCCGATTGCCGGCGACACCAACGCCGCTTCCTTGCACGATGCCCTGGCCGCTTTGGGGGCGCGGCTGATCGTCGAGGCCCTGGCCCGCTATGATGACCTGCCCCGGGTGGCGCAGCCGGACGAGGGCGTGACCTATGCCCACAAGCTGGCCAAGGATGAAGGCCGGTTGGACTGGAGTCGTCCGGCGGTGGAGTTGGAGCGCCAGATCCGCGGCCTGACCCCGTGGCCGGGCGTGTGGTGCCAGGTGGGCGAGGAACGGCTGAAGGTTCTGGCCGCCTGTCTGGCCGAAGGGGCGGGGGCACCCGGCACGGTCCTGGACGATTCCCTGTCGGTGGCCTGCGGCAGCGGTGCCTTGCGGCTGCTGCGGGTGCAGCGGGCCGGCAAGGGGCCGATGGAGGCCGCCGATCTGCTGCGCGGCTTCGCCATCGCCAAGGGCAGTGTTCTGGGCTAATACCAAATCCCGATGAGGATTCCTCATCGGGATTTGGCTAGGCCCAAGGGGCCGCGCGGCTTATGTCGCGGGAGGCAAGGGTTGCGGAGCAATCCGCCCGCCGTTTGAGGGCAGCGCTGATCGGTCACGATCAGCGGGATATGGTATAAGCGCTTGACCGTCATCACGGTGCTGCCGGCCTGATTGCGTCATCACTGGGACCATGCAATGGATGGAATCCCTGACGGTGGGCGATCCGCTGATCGACGCCCAGCACCGCGCTTTCTTCGATGAAGCGGGCGCGGTGGTACTGGCCCTGGCCGATGGCGCCCCGCGTGCGGTGGTTCAGCGCTTTCACCGTGACTTCATCATCAATCTGTCCCGCCATTTCCGCGATGAGGAATTGCTGCTGGGCCGCATCCATTATCCTGACCTCGATCACCATCAGGCCGAGCACCGGGCCTTGATGGCCTCGGTCACGGCTTTGGCGGAAATCTTGGCCTCCGCCGATTCCCTGGCCGAAATGATGGTGGTGGTGCGCAACACCATAACCACCCTGATCGAACACATGGCGCTTGAGGATATGCGCTATCGCCGCTATGTCAGTGAGTCGCAGGCAGAACGCTGGTGAGGCAGAGATGGCAAAGTTCTATGAAGGCATCAACGACGAGCAGCGGGCGTTCATCGCCGCCCAACCGCTGTTCTTCGTCGCCACCGCCCCGGATGAGGGCCGCATCAATATCAGCCCCAAGGGGTTGGACGGCAGTTTCACCGTGCTGGGGCCGAACCGGGTGGCCTTCCTCAACCTGACCGGCAGCGGCAACGAAACCGCCGCCCATCTGCTGCGCGACGACCGCATCACCCTCATGTTCTGCGCCTTTACCGGCAATCCGAAGATTTTGCGCCTCTATGGCCGGGGCCGCGCCGTGCATCAGCGCGACGACGAATGGGCCGGGTTGATCGGGCTGTTCCAGCCTCATCCGGCGGTGCGCCAGATCGTGGTTGTCGACGTGGACAGCGTCAACTCGTCCTGCGGCTTCGGCGTGCCGTTGATGGAGCTGCAAGGCCAACGCACCATGTTGCCCGAATGGGCCGAGCGCAAGGGCGATGACGGTATCTTGAAATACCAGCGCGAAAAGAACGCCAACAGCTTCGACGGCTATCCCACCGGTTTGTTCGAGGACGACGAGGAGGAAGGCTGACGCGCTTTATCCCGCCAACACCACCTTGATGCCGTCGCGGGCCAACTGGTCGGCGCGTTCGTTTTCCGGGTGGCCGGCATGGCCCTTGACCCATTGCCAGGTGATCTGATGCCGGGCGCAGGCGGTGTCCAGGCGCTGCCACAGATCGTCGTTCTTGACCGGCTTCCTGTCGGCGGTTTTCCAGCCGCGCGCCTTCCAGCCCCTCAGCCATTCGGTCATGCCCTTCATGACATATTGGCTGTCGGTGTAAAGGGTGACCGGGCAGGGGCGGCTCAGGGTTTCCAGGGCCATGATCGCCGCCATCATTTCCATGCGGTTGTTGGTGGTCGGATTCTCGCCGCCGCACAATTCCTTTTCCACGCCCTTATAGCGCAGAATGGCACCCCAGCCGCCGGGGCCGGGATTGCCCGAGCAGGCCCCATCGGTGAAGATTTCGACGCGCTCCGTCATGCGATGCCGTAGGCGCCGGGGCCGCTCAGGCCCTGGTGGAAGCGCAGCTTGCGGTAATATTCCAGCGGGTCCTTGCGTTTGACCAGGGCGCCTTCCGGCGTGTTGAGCCAGTCATACAGCCGGGTCAGCAAGAAGCGCATGGCCGCGCCCTGGGCCAGCAGGGGCAGGGTGTCCAATTCGTCGGCGGAAAGCGGGCGGATCTTGCCATAGCCGTTGAGCAAAGCCCGCGCCTTGGTGGCGTTGAACGACGAATCGGGCTCGAAGCACCAGGCGTTCAGGCAGATGGCCACGTCATAGGCAAGGAAATCGGTGCAGGCGAAGTAAAAGTCGATCAGCCCCGACACCCGGTCTTCGCGGGTTTCCTTGTCGGCCATGAAAAACACGTTGTCGGGGAACAGATCGGCGTGGATCAGGCCCGAGGGCAAGGTCTTGGGCCAGCATTTTTCCAGCTCGTCCAGGCGTTCGGCGATGAAGGTTTGCAGCCCGGGCTTGACCTGATCGGCGCCGCCGCGGCATTGCTCGAACAGCGGGCGCCAGCCCGACACCGACAGGTTGTTGGCCCGGGTACCGGCGAAATCGGCGCCCTTCAGATGCATCTGCGCCATGGCCTCGCCCAGGGCAGCGCAATGGCCGGTGCTCAGGCGCTTGGCCGACATGCCGCGCAAGAAGGTGACCATGGCCGCCGGGCGTCCGCACAATTGCCGCAAGACGGCGCCGTCGCGGCCATGCAAAGGCGTGGGGCAGGCGAGGCCGCGCGCCGCCAGATGCTCCATCAACTGGACGAAGAACGGCAGTTCAACCGGGTTCACCCGCTTTTCATAGAGGGTCAGGATATAGGGGCCGGTTTCGGTCTGGACCAGGAAGTTGGAATTCTCCACCCCCTCGGCGATGCCGGTATAAGAGATCACGTCGCCGATATCGTATCCGGCGATGAAGGCCCGCATCTCGTCGTCGGAAACCTCGGTATAGACCGCCATGCCCCTGTCCTCTGTTAGATTCTGCTGATCGGTTCCGATCAGCAGCGCCCTCATGCGCCGGGCGCACCCCTCCGGGATGCTTGGCTCACGCGGCATAAGCCGCGCGGCGCGGTCGCGCCTAACCACATCCCGATGCGTTATCCGCATCGGGATGTGGTCTCAAACCATGTCCGGGGGGCAAACTACTGCACCTTCTGGGGCTTTTCCAGTGCCTCACCCTCGATGCGCCAGATTTGCCAGCCCGTGGCCGGAGCCAGACCCAATCGCGCGTAGAATTGCTGGGCCGGCCCGTTCCAGTCGAGCACATTGACGTCGACGCGGCCCCAGCCGCGTTCGGGCGCCTGGGCCAGCAGGGCTTGTACCAGCTTTCGCCCCAGGCCCAGGCCTCGGGCCGCGGGTCTGACATAAAGGTCGTGGATGATGGCGCCAGCCTGGCCGCGCCAGGAGGAATAGCTGGGCAGCACGGTCAGCAGGCCGACGATTTCCCCCGCTTGTTCGGCCAGCAAGGCTTCCATCTGGCCGTTTTCCAGGGCGGAACGCAAGTCGGCAGCGCCGGCGGTGACCGCCCCGCCCTCGAACGCCGCCAACTCGTGCAGCAGCGCCAGTATATGGGGGGCGTCGTCGGGTCTGGCGGCGCGGATGGTCACAGCAATTGCGGCGGCAGTTTGAAGGCCACGGTCTCGTCGGTGACCTTCACCTCCTCGATGGTGACGGTGAAGCGCTGGCGGGCGGCGTCGATCACCTCCTCCACCAGCACTTCCGGGGCCGAGGCGCCGGCGGTGATGCCCAGGCGGGCGATGTGGCCCAAATCGTCCCAGGCGATATCGGTCGCGCGCTGCACCAGGATGGAGCGGTCGCAGCCCGAGCGCGCAGCCACCTCCACCAATCGCTTGGAATTGGACGAATTGGGCGCGCCGATCACCATCACCGCGTCGCAATGAGGGGCGATGGTCTTGACCGCGATCTGGCGGTTGGTGGTGGCATAGCAGATGTCGTCCTTGCGCGGACCGACGATGTCGGGGAAACGCCGTTTCAAGGTTTCGACGATGGCGGTGGTGTCGTCCACCGACAAAGTGGTCTGGGTGATATAGGCCAGCTTGCCCGGATCGGCGGGGCTGACCGCCTCGGCGTCGGCGACGCTTTCCACCAACAGCACGGCGCCGGCGGGCACCTGGCCCATGGTGCCGATCACCTCCGGGTGGCCCTTATGGCCGATCATGACGATCTGGCGGCCCATGTCGTGGTGCAACTCGGCCTCGCGGTGGACCTTGGTCACCAGCGGGCAGGTGGCGTCCAGGTAATCGAGCCCGCGCGCATCCGCCGCCGCCGGCACCGCTTTGGGCACGCCATGGGCGGAAAACACCACCGGCACGCCGTCGGGCACCTCGGGCAGTTCATCGACGAAGATGGCGCCCTTGGCTTTCAGCGAATCGACGACGAAGCGGTTGTGGACGATCTCGTGGCGCACATAGACCGGGGCGCCGTATTTGGCGATGGCCGCCTCGACGATCAGGATGGCGCGGTCGACACCGGCGCAAAAACCGCGTGGGGAGGCCAGGACGATGGTGAGCGGGGGTAGGGGCATCTTACGCTTTCCGTTGGGACAGGTCCAAGCCGGCTTGTGCCGCCGGCCCGGCTTCTTTAAAGTCAGGGCGACTATATATGGCCCAACGGCTTTCCCGAAAGACCAACATGATCCGTCGCCTCGCCCTTCCCGCCGCCGCCTTGCTGGCCTTGCCCGTGCTCGCCTCGTGTTCGGTACTGGAAAAGAAAGAGCCGCCGCCGTGCCCGCCCATCTATCTGCTGGGCGACACGGCGACGCTGACCAAGTACAAGCCGGGCAAGGGCCGCGACCTGACCGACGTCGAGTTCACCGCCGAGATCCAGGGTTATACCGGCGATTGCAGCTATGACGAAAAGGGCGCCATCGTCGAGATGCAGGTCAGCTTCAACCTGACCCGCGGTCCCGCCGACGACGACCGCAAGGCCAATTTCGAGTATTTCCTGGCGGTGCCGCTTTATTATCCGTCGCCCAACGCCAAGGCGGTGTTCCCCCTAGAGGTCACCTTCGCCGAGGGCAGCAATTATGCCCGCCACACCGACGAATCGGTGGTCATGCGCATCCCGGTCAAGGACAAGGACATCATCCAGAAATACGAAGTGTATCTGGGCTTCCAGACCAGCCCGGACGAGTTGGAAAGCAATCGCAAGGCGCGTAAGTAAACCGTTCGTTAATCGTTGACTCGAATGGGGGGCCGCGACATGCTGCCCCCACAGATGATCCCCGCTGGGAGAGAGCGGGCCGGATACCGGTCCGCCGCCGAAGGAGCAACCGCCCCTGGAAACTCTCAGGCCAAAGGACCAGTGGGGGGATGAAGCTCTGGAAAGCGGGCCGGGAAAACCGGCTCCACCGACGATGTAAGCCCAGGCTCCTGGGTGAATCTTTCAGGTTCCAAGACAGAGGGGGGCACCGGGCTGACGCCCTTGGTGTGACCTTTTGCTGAAGGAACCTGTTGCATGTCGGACGATGTCGCGCTGCTGACCACCCCGCTCGATGCCTTGCACCGTGAATTGGGCGCCAAGATGGTGCCGTTCGCCGGCTATGCCATGCCGGTGCAGTACCCCCTGGGGGTGCTGGGCGAACATCTGCACACCCGCGCGGGCGCCGGCCTGTTCGACGTCTCGCATATGGGCCAGATCACCATCGAAGGCGATCACGTGGCCGCATTGCTGGAGAGTCTGGTCCCCGGCGATATCCAGGGATTGGGCCTGGGCCGCACCCGCTATTCGGTGTTCACCAATGACCAAGGCGGCATCCTCGACGATCTGATGATCTCGAAACTGGCCGAGAACAAGCTGTTCCTGGTGGTCAACGCCGCCTGCAAGGACGCTGATTTCGCCCATCTGTCCCGGGCGCTTTCCGGCAAGGCCAAGCTGACCCGGCTGGACGACCGGGCGCTGTTGGCCCTGCAAGGGCCGCAGGCGGCGGCGGTGATGGCCCGGCTGGCGCCCGGTGCCGAGGCTCAGGGCTTCATGTCCATCGGTGAATACCCCATTGACGGCATCCCCTGCCTGGTCACCCGCTCGGGCTATACCGGCGAGGACGGCTACGAAATTTCCGTCGCCAATGCGGACGCGGAAAAGCTGGCCCGCACCTTGCTGGCCCAGCCCGAGGTCGAGCCCATCGGCCTGGGGGCGCGCGATTCCTTGCGCCTGGAAGCGGGCCTGTGCCTGTATGGTTCCGATATCGACACCACCACCACGCCGGTGGAAGGCCGCATCGCCTGGATCATCGGCAAGCGTCGGCGCGAACAGGGCGGCTTTCCCGGCGCTGACATCATCCTCAAGCAATTGGCCGAGGGCGCGCCGCGCCTGCGCGTCGGCATCAAACCGGTGGGCCGCGCCCCCGCCCGCGCCCATACCCAGATCACCGACGTGGACGGCACGCCTTTGGGCGAGATCACCTCGGGCGGCTTCGGCCCCTCGGCCGATGGTCCGGTGGCCATGGGCTATGTGCCCCGTGGCTTCGCCGTGCCCGGCATGCCGGTGAAACTGATTGTCCGCGGCAAGGCGCTTGAGGCCCATGTGGCCTTGCTGCCGTTCGTTCCCCATTCCTACTACAAGGGTTGATGGTCATGAGCATGTACTTCACCAAGGATCATGAGTGGATCAAGGTCGAGGGCGATACCGGCACCGTCGGCATCACCGAATACGCCCAGCACGCGCTTGGCGACATCGTCTATGTGGAAGTCCCGGAAAAGGGCCGTGCCCTCAAGCAGGGCGGTGACGCCGCGGTGGTCGAATCGGTCAAGGCGGCGTCGGAAGTCTATTCCCCCGTCTCCGGCACGGTGATCGCCGGCAATGACGTGTTGGCCGGTCAGCCCGCTTTGGTCAATGAAAGCCCCGAGGATCAGGCCTGGTTCTTCACCCTGACCCTGGCCAATCCAGCGGAGTTGGAAGCCCTGATGGACCGCCCCGCCTACGACGAATACGTCGCCGGTCTGGAATAACCTCAATCGTCATTCCTGCTTTCGAGCCTGTGAATTTATTGACGTCCTCGCGTCCTTCTTCGTCACCCCCGCGCAGGCGGGGGTCCAGGAGTCGCGGGACAGGTGGTGGTGCACCTCCTGGATTCCCGCCTGCGCGGGAATGACGGCAAATAAGGAACGGATACGTTCACAAGTTTGAATGCGGACGCGACAGCAAAAGGACGGTGACATCATCATGCGTTATCTGCCCCATACCGAGGCCGATCGCCGCGCCATGCTGGCCACGATCGGCGCCAAGGACGTGGACGCCCTGTTCAAGGACGTCCCCGCCGCCGCCCGTCTCGACCGGCCCATCGACTTGGCCGCGGGTCAAAGCGAAATGGCGGTGGAACGCATGTTCACCCGCATGGCCGGCAAGAATTTGTCCGCAGGCCACGCGCCCTTTTTCATCGGTGCCGGGCTTTACCGCCACCATGTGCCGGCCAGCGTCGACCAGTTGCTGACCCGGGGCGAGTTCCTGACCAGCTACACCCCCTATCAGCCGGAAGTGTCGCAAGGCACGCTGCAATATCTGTTCGAGTTCCAGACCCAGGTCTGCCTGATCACCGGCATGGAGGTGGCCAACGCCTCCATGTATGACGGCGCCACCGCCTGTGCCGAGGCGGCGGTGATGGCCGCCCGCGTCACCCGCAAGAAAAACATCATCCTGTCGGGCTCGCTGCATCCCCATTACGTCGAAACCACCCGGACGGTGGTCAAGCATCAGGGCCTCGAGGTCGAGGAACTGGCCCCCGATCCCTTCGGCCTGGAAGATCTGATGGGCCGGGTCGATTCGCGTACCGCCTGCCTGATCGTGCAAAATCCCGGCTTCTTCGGCGGTATCCGCGATCTCACCCAGCTGGCCGATGCCTGCCACGAAGTGGGCGCGCTTTTGGTGGTGGCGGTGGCCGAGCCGGTTTCCCTGGGCTTGATCACGCCCCCTGGCGCCATGGGTGCCGACATCGTGGTGGCCGAGGGGCAATCTTTGGGCATGGGCCTGCAATTCGGCGGTCCCGGCCTGGGCCTGTTCGCCACTCGGGAAAAATACGTGCGCCAGATGCCCGGTCGCCTGTGCGGCCAGACCGTCGATCAGGACGGCAAGCGCGGCTTCGTCCTGACGCTGTCGACGCGGGAACAGCATATCCGGCGCGAGAAGGCCACCTCCAACATCTGTACCAATTCCGGCCTGTGCGCCCTGGCCTTCACCATGCATCTGACCATGCTGGGCGAAACCGGCCTGACCCGGCTGGCCAAGCTCAACCATGCCCAGGCTTTGCGGCTTGAGCAATCCTTGCGCCGGGTCAAGGGCGCCAAGGTGCTGAACCAGACCTATTTCAACGAATTCGCCCTCTATCTGGGCGATGAGGTGGACGCGGGCGAGGTGGTGGAAAAGCTGGCGGCCAAGGGCATCCTGGGCGGTGTTCCCGCTGCCCGCTTCTATCCCCATTGGCCGGAACTGCGCCCCGTCCTGCTGCTGGCGGCGACCGAGACCAATACCCAAGACGACATGGACGCCCTGGTGTCCGCCCTCAGCGAGGTGCTGTGAGATGGCCGAGATCACCACGTTTTCCGGTAATCGGGGCTTGCAGTTGGAAGAGCCCCTGATCTTTGAACAGGGCTGCCCCGGTCGCATCGGTGTCGACATCGCCGAGCCCGGCCCCATTGACGAGGATCGCCTGGGCGGGTTGGCCCGCAAAGGCACCATCGGCCTGCCCGATCTGTCCGAGCCCCAGGTGGTGCGCCATTACACCCGCCTGAGCCAAAAGAATTACGGCATCGATTCCGGCTTCTATCCGCTGGGCTCGTGCACCATGAAGCACAATCCGCGCCTGTCGGAAAAGATGGCCCGTCTGCCCGGTCTGGTCGATCTGCACCCGTTCCAGCCGCGCTCCACCGTGCAAGGGGCGCTGGAAGTCATCGACCTGCTGGCCCATTGGCTGAAAGGCCTGACCGGCATGCCAGCGGTGGCCATGAGCCCGGCTGCCGGCGCCCATGGCGAATGGTGCGGCCTGATGGCCATCCGCGCCTATCACGACGATCACGGCGACAGCCAGCGCACCCGCGTCCTGGTGCCGGAATCGGCCCACGGCACCAATCCGGCGACGGCGGCCATGTGCGGCTATAGTGTCGATCCGGTGCCGGCGACCGAGCGCGGTCGTGTCGACGTGGCGGCGTTGAAAGCCAAGCTGGGGCCGGACGTGGCCTGCATCATGGTCACCAATCCCAATACCTGCGGCCTGTTCGAGGATGAAATCCTGGATATCGCCCAGGCGACGCACGAAGCCGGCGCCTTCTTCTATTGCGACGGCGCCAATTATAACGCCATCGTCGGGCGGGTGAAGATCGCCGATCTGGGCGTCGATGCCATGCATATCAACCTGCACAAGACCTTCTCCACCCCCCATGGCGGCGGCGGTCCCGGTGCCGGCCCCACCGTGCTGTCGGAAAAACTGGCCGCTTACGCCCCGCTACCCTTCGTCGTCCATGGCGCGGGCGGCCTGGAACTGGTGGAACACGCCGAGCAAGCCGGCGGCGCCAAGCCGTTCGGGCGGGTCAAGGGTTATCACGGCCAGTTCGGCGTCTTCATCCGCGCCCTGGCCTATATCCTGTCCATGGGCGCCGACGGCCTGCGCCAGACCTCGGGCGACGCCGTGCTCAACGCCAATTACCTGCTGGCATCGCTGAAGGATGTGCTGTCGGCGTCCTTCGACGGCCCGTGCATGCATGAATGCCTGTTCGACGACCGTTTCCTGAAGGATAGCGGCATCACCACCTTGGACTTCGCCAAGATGCTGATCGACGAAGGCTTCCACCCCATGACCATGTACTTCCCGCTGGTGGTGCACGGCGCCCTGCTGATGGAGCCGACCGAGACCGAAGCCAAGGAAACCCTGGATGGGTTCATTGCCGTAATCCGCGCCCTCGCCGCCAAGGCCAAGGCCGGCGAGGCCGACGACTTCAAGGCGGCGCCGCGTCTGACCCCGCGTCGGCGTCTGGATGAAACCCAGGCGGCGCGGGTGCCGGTGCTGCGTTGGAAGCATGGGGCCAACGAGGGGTAAAGGGATAAAGCAAAGCGAAGGGGCTCGCCCCTTCGCGCATCCCATTGATTTATAAAAAATCGCGCATAAGCTGTGGGGCGTTGTTTCGGGCGTCCAGGGGCTGGCTATGCGTGTGTTCATTTTCCTCCTGGCCGTGCTGGTTCCTCTGGGGGCTGCTGCTGCCGAGCGCCCGGATTCGCGGGAAACCCGGCTGCGTTTGGTCGAAACCGAACTGAAGACCCTCAAGGATAGCGCCAAGGACGAGGCGACGCGGGTGGAAACCCGCCTGCTCGATCGCGTCGACCACCTGGAATCCAGTCTCAGCCAACAAAACAGCCACCTCGATCAGGTGCTGTCGCAGCTGAATTTGTCGATTGCCATCGGCGGCATCTTCATCGCCGCAGTCGCCTTGCTGGGCGCCTGGAAGGCGGTTCTGGTCGCCAAGGCGGAAGCGCGTGATGCGTTGCAGGATATGAAGGAGAAGATCGATTCCGCCAGTACCGAGGTTGAGGTGCGGCTGAACGATATTCGGCAATGGCACACTGAAGTGATGGACAAGGCGGCTGAAATCAAGGCAGCGGACATCCCTACCGAGAAACTGACTCCTGCACAGCAGGCCACCATTGTCATTGCCGCCCAACAGGCAGCGGCCAAGCCGGAATCCGCGCGTACCAAGATCGACCATTGGGCCTTGGCCCAACAGGCGATCCTGGTCGGCGACAGCGGCAAGGCTGCCGACCATCTGGACAACGCCGACGAAAACCAGCCCTGGACCTGGGTAATGCGGGCACGGGTGAAGTTCAGTCAAGGCGATTGGGCCGGAGCCCAGCAGGACTGTGAAACCGCGTTGCGGTTGTCACGCGAGCAACAAAGTCGCGAGAGCGAGGGGGCGGCTTTGGAAGTTCTGGAGAACACCCATCGCGCCAGAGATGATTGGGGGCAGGCTAAAGCCGTTTGCATGGAGGCATTGCAAATCAGTCGAGAGCTTGTCGCCGCTGATCAGGGTGATCGGCGGCAACGATTGAATCTGGCCGTCAGTCTGGGGCGTCTCACTGAATCTTGCTTGACGTTGTCGGATATGACGGAAGCGCGACGCTACGCCACCGAGGCGGTGGAACTCTGCCAAGCTCTGCATGACGACAATCCGGACAGCGTTGATCCGCTGAATCAACTGGCGATAAGTTACACCCTCCTGGGGCAAGTGCGCATGGCGGAGAAGGAATGGACGGAGGCTAGGACCGCCCTGATCGAATCCATGGGCATTCGCCAACGATTGCAGGACCTCGATCCCACCAACACCAAGTGGCTGCGCCAACTGGCCCTTTGTTGGGATCGGCTGGGAGCGCTGGCCCGAGCGGAGCAGGATTGGCCGCAGGCCCGTGCCTGTGCGGTGGAGTACCGGGTGTTGACCGAGCGTTTAGCCAGTCTTGATCCGCTCAATATCGAATGGCAGGCGGATGTTGCCTACGCCCGGCGTGATAACGCCGATTGTGATTGGCGATTGGGCCATCTGGAGATTGCCCAGGCCGGCTATCTCGCCGCTATCCAGCGGCTGGAAGGGCTTGAGGGTCAGGGAAAGTTAAGCGCTCAAGCCAAAAGCCTGCTGGAAGAATGCCGGCGGAAATTGGGTGAGGTGGAAAAGCAGATGGCGGAAAAGGACGACGTTTGACACGTCGATGCTGATGTTGTCGGGGCAGGGCCGCAACGTGTTCCATCCCACGTATACCCGTCATACCCGCGTAGGCGGGTATCCAGGGAGTCGCGGAAAAATCGGTGTGCACCCCCTGGGTTCCCGCCTGCGCGGGAACGACGGTTTCAAGAACCACAGAGACACAGAGGCACAGAGAGATCGGGCCAGAGGGCGACAGCGTCACCCCACGACAAGCCTCTCTGTGCCTCTGTGTCTCTGTGGTTTTTCTTAACCCCCCTACCCGAACTCGAACGACGTCACCCCGAAGATGCCGTCCAGCGGCAAGGCCGGCGCCGGGCCGTGATACATCCGCGCACAGCCGAAGGATTCCCTCAGGCCGAATTTCGCCGCCAGTTCCAGGCCGGCAATATTGGGCTCGGGCACGTCCAAGGCGACTTTTTCGCCGGGGATGGCGGCCAGCAGGCTGCCGATCAGGCGTTCGGCGACGTCGGGATTGTCGGCGAAGACCGGCCCCAGTTTGAAGCCGCTGCGGCAGGGACGCGCCACGCCATAGCCGCTCAGGCCGTGCCCATCGCGCAGGCCCAGCACCTGGGCGCCGGGTTGTTCCAGCCAGCGCAGCAGGAAGGCCGGGCGCGGGGCGGGGAAGAAGCGGCGGTCATAGTCAGCGATTTCGCCGAAGCCGATTTCGGGGTAAGGCAGGGCTTGCGGGTCAGCCACGCCGTGGGCGATGCCCTCGAAGCGCAGATCGCGGTGGGCCAGTTTGAAACCGCCCTTTTCATAAAACGGCACCATGGCGAAGACGCCATCCATGCCGATGGTGGCGCCGGGGGCGAGGCGCTGGCGCAGCAGGGTCAGGCGCTGATGCCACAATTCTGTCCCCAGGCCGTGGCCGCGCAGATCGGCGCGGAGGATGAACAGGCCCATGAAGCCGAATTGACCATTATGGGAAAAGATGGTGCCGCCGCCGATCAGTTCATCGCCGCGCCTCAGCGCGATGAAGGCCGCCGGATCAACGGCATAGGCGATGGCCAGATCGGCCAGACCGGGATTCCACCCTTCCGCCGCCGCCCAATCCTCCAATACCGGCACCTCGTCGGCACGCATGGCGGCGGTGGAAAGGGCGGTCAGCACCATGGTGCTCAGCCCTGTTTCAGCCGCATGGCCAGCGGCGCGAATTCGGCGGCCACCTGTTCATAGAGTGGACGTTTGAAGGCGACGATCAGGGCCGGCACCTCGGCCAGTTCCATCCATTGCCACTGGGAGAATTCCGGGTGGGCGGTATCGATGTTGATGTCGCCGTCCTGGCCCAGGAACTGATAGGCGAACCATTTTTGCTTCTGCCCGCGAAACCGGCCCTTCCACACCTTGTCGGCCAGATCGTCCGGCAGGTCATAGGAAATCCAGCCGCTGCTCTCGGCGATCAACTCAGCTTTGTCGGTGCCGATTTCCTCCAGCATTTCGCGCTTGGCGGCACGGGCCGGGTCTTCGCCGTCGTCGATGCCGCCTTGCGGGAATTGCCAGGCCACGTCCTTGGTGTCGATGCGCCGGGCGGTGAACACCTGGCCGTGGGCGTTGAACAAGACGATGCCCACACCGGGACGATAGGGACGCTGCGACAGCGGCAGGGGCTTGCTCACGATTTTCCTCCGGGTTGGGGGGGCTGCGCCGTGACTGCGGGCAGGGCCGAGACCGGGGCCAGGGTCACCCCCTCGGCGGTCAACGAGCCCAGCCAGGGCAGCATGCTTTCCAAGGTGGCCGGGCGGGCGCTGGCCAGGACGGCGCGGCTACCCTTTTCGCGCACCAGTCCAGCCATGGATTTTTGCCGGCTTTCCACCGCATCGCGGAAAACCTCGCCGTCCAGCCAGCCGCCCAGCACCGCCACCGGCGGCTTGGGCTCGGCCTCGGCGCCGTTGCCGACGTAAAGCAGGCCGCGTTCCTTCAGCATGGCCAGGATGGGGGCAAGCTGGCGCGATTTGGTGAAGGGGCCGTCATTGGCCAGAACCCCCACATACCCCGCTGTCCGCGCCAGCACCTTTTGCAGGCGCTCGGCATTGTCCTCGGGCCGGGCCGAGGTCAACAGCCCCCAGGGGCCGGGATCGCGGGCGGGAAAGCCCGATTCCTCCACCGGCAGGGTCAGCAGCACCTCATGGCCGGCATCGCGGGCCTTCTTCACCCAATTGTCCAGACCGCCGGCGTAGGGGGAAAAGGCCAGGGTGACCTCGGGCGGCAGGCGGTCGATGGCCATGTCGGTGGCCTCGCGGTCCATGCCCAGGCCGGTGACGATGACGGCCATGCGCGGATGATTGTCCTTGGCCTCGAACGGACGGGCATAGACCTGCCACGATTGCCGCCCGTCGGCGGCGATCACCGGCAGCGGTCCGAAGCCGGACGGCCGGGTCATACCCTCCGCCGGCACCGCGCCCAGGGGCTTGGGCTTGGCGGCGGGGGCCGGCAGGTTGGCATAGGCGGGCGGCTTGTCGATGGGGCGGGGTAGGGGCTGCTGCGGCCCGCCGGGGCTTTCCTGGCGGACGATGATCGGCGGCGGCGCGGCAGGGGTGGCGGGCAGAACCGGCGGGATGACGGGTGGCGCCACCGGCGGCACCATGCTTTGGCTGGGCGCCTCATGTGCCGGCGGTACGGCGGGGCTGGCCGGCGGTGGTGTCTCCGCTGCCGGCGGCAGCACCGGCGGTGCGGTCAGGTCCACCGCCGCGCTGCCCGGCGGGCGCAACATGGGGGCGGTGGCGGTGGCGGGAGCGGGCTCGAGCGGATTGTCGGTCTTGCGCCCCGGCATTTCAATGGCCAGACGCGGCGGCTGGTCGGCGACGTCGAGCAGGCCGATCACGTCGCGGGTGTCCAAGGTGGAGGCGAAATAGGCACCGGTGCCCAGGGCGCCGCCCAGTATGGCGACGCCCAAGACGACCAGGAACGGACGAAGCCGCAGCCGCCGTTTGGGCGGCGGTTCATCGACGCCGATGGGGCGCGACAGAAACAGGTCCGCTTCGTCCAAGGCGTCCATGCCGGGTTAGTTGACCACGGGACGGTACAGGGACAAGCCGCGGATCAGGTCCAGCGCGCGGGCCAATTGGTAATCCTGGGCCGGGTCGCCCAGCTTGATCACCGGCGGCGCGGCGCTGTCGGTCTTGTCGTCGCCCTTGTGCTCGTCCGCTGGATTGGCGGCGGGCTTGGCCGAGCCGTCGGGATTGGCCAGGGCGTTGCGCAAACTGGCTTCCGACCGGCGTTCCCGCTCGGGGACATTGATGGGTTCAACCTTAGATTGCAGCACCTTGATGTCGGGTTCGATGCCCACCGCCTGGATGGACCGGCCCGACGGCGTGTAATAGCGCGCGGTGGTCAGCCGCATGGAACCGTACTGGCCCAGGGGCATCAGCGTCTGCACCGAGCCCTTGCCGAACGAGCGGGTGCCCAGCACCAGGGCGCGGCGATGGTCCTGCAGGGCGCCGGCGACGATTTCCGAGGCCGAGGCCGAACCGTCATTGACCAGCACCACCAACGGCAGACCGCCGCTGATGTCGCCGGGACGGGCGTTGTAACGCTGGGTGTCCTCGGTCTTGCGCGACCGGGTCGAGACCACCTCGCCCTTTTCCAGGAAATCGTCGGACACGGCGATGGCCTGATCCAACAGACCGCCGGGATTGTTGCGCAGATCGATGACGAAGCCGCCCAGTTCCTTGCCGATGTCCTTCTTCAACTGATCCACGTGCTTGCGCAGATCGGTGTCGGTGGTGGCGGAGAACTGGGTGATGCGCACATAGCCGATCTTGCCTTCGGCGTGTGAGCGCACGGTCTGGATCTTGATGACGGCGCGGGTCAGCTTGACGTCGAAGGGCGCGGTGCCGTTCCTGCGGATGGTCAGCTTGATGTCGGTATTGACCATGCCGCGCATGCGGTCCACCGCTTCCGACAGGGTCAGGCCCTGGACCGGCTCGCCGTCGAGATGGGTGATGAAATCGGCCGGTTGCAGGCCGGCACGGAAGGCCGGGGTGTCGTCGATGGGCGACACCACCTTGACCCAGCCGTTTTCCATGGTGACCTCGATGCCCAAGCCGCCGAACTCGCCCTT
Organism: Stygiobacter sp.; assembly: GCA_006218045.1. GTDB lineage: Bacteria > Pseudomonadota > Alphaproteobacteria > Rhodospirillales > Magnetospirillaceae > Magnetospirillum. The sequence continues at coordinate 33,711 of VBWB01000021.1, read as the reverse complement.
GGTGTTGACTTCCATGTCCTTGGCGTTCTTGGCGTTCAGATAGCTGGAATGGGGATCGAGCGAGGTCAGCATGCCGTTGAGCGCCGCCTCGATCAGTTCGTCGTCCTTGACCGGCTCGACATACTCGGCCCGGACTTTTTCAAAGACCGTGGCGAACAATTCCATTAGGCGATAGGTTTCCTTGGATTCCGCGGCCACAGCGGGCGTCAGGAACGTGGACGCCAGCAACAAGGTGGTGCTGCCGGCGGCAATCATGGTCTTGCGAATCATCCGTGACCCTTACTTTTCTGTGCGGTAAGCCAAGGCAAAGGATTAACAGGCTGCCCCTGGCGGCGCAGCTCGATATACAAAGCGGGTTTGGCCTCGTCCTCGCCCATGATACCCACGGGTTCACCCGCCGTCAGCTTCTGTCCGACATTGGCGTCGATGCGGGCCATTCCCGCAAGCAAGGTATGATAGCCTTCGCCGTGATCGATGATCAAGAGCAGGCCATAACCGCGAAACGGACCGGCGAAGGCCACCTGACCGTCATGGGTGGCGATGATCTGGGCACCCTTGCGGGTGGCGATGCTGATGCCCTTGTTGATGACGCCGACTTCGTTGGGCTGGCCGAAGCGTTCGACCACGTTGCCCTTGGCCGGAAACACCATTTTGCCGTGGACGCTGGCGATGGGTTTGTCGCTGACCATGGGCTTGGCCTCGGCCGCCGCGCGGGTGGCGTTTTCCAGGGCGCGGGCGGCATTTTGCGCGGCGATTTCCGCCTCGCGCGCCTGGGCCTGGGCCCGTAATTCCGCCTCGCGCGCACTGCGCGCCTCGGCCATTTCCCGTTCCTTGCGCTCGGTGTCCGCCTTTTTGGCGGCGATTTCGGCGTCGCGGGCGGCTTTCTGCGCGGCGATCTCCGCCTCGCGGGCGGCCTTGCGGGCAGCCAGATCGGCGTCGCGGGCGGCTTTCTCGGCGGCGGCCTTTTCGGCGGCTTCAAGAATGCGGCGCTGGCGTTCTTCTTCCAGCCGTTGCATCAGCTCGCGCAGATCCTGGGCCTCGCCGGCCAATTGCCGCACCCGCTGCTCCGATGCCTCGGTCTCGGCGATGGCGGCATATTGCAAGGTGGATTTACGGTCCCACAATTCCTTCAGCCGCTTGTGCTCGCCGTCCAGGCGCTGGGCGGTATTGCCGATGCGCTGGCGCTGGTTGGTGATATCGGCGCGCAGCCGGCTCATGACGTCGATTTCGTCCTTCAGATCGTGCACCGAGCGTTCGATCTGCGGCACCGCCGCGCGCAGCAGGATGGCCGAACGCACGGTCTCGGCCGGGGTCTGCGGCTGGGCCATCAAGGCCTCGGTCGGGCGCCAGGCCAGACGTTCCAAGGCGGTCAGCACCCCGGTCATCTGCGACGAGCGCCGTTGCAGCGCGTTGGCGCGGTCGCCCTCCAGCGCCTTCAGATCCTCCAATTGGTGTTCCAGTTCCGACAGCAATTCCTCGCTGTCCTGGGCGGCGCGGGCGGCGGCGACCATGTCGGCGCGGATATGGCCCAATTCGTCGGAAATGGCCCGCGCCTTGCGTTTGATTTCGGCGTGTTCGGCCTGACTGCGTTTGATCTGATCCTCGAGCTCGCGCAGGCGGCGGTCCGCGGCGGCGGCATCGGGCCGGTCTTGCGACCAGGCCGGCGCCGCCGTCAGCCAGACGGCCAGGGCAAGCAGGGGAAGTCTAGCCCGCCGCACGAATTTCTGCCGCGCCGCCGTCCACCAGCGAGCGTCCGGTCATCTCTGGCGGCTGCTTCAGCCCCAGCAGGGCCAGCAAGGTGGGGGCGACATCGGCCAGACGGCCATCGGCGATGGAAACCACGCCTGCGGGCGGGTTGACCAGCACCACGTCCACCGGGCCGGTGGTATGAGCGGTGTGCGGCTGGTGGGTATCGGGATCGCGCATCAACTCGGCATTGCCGTGATCGGCGGTCACCAGCATGATGCCGCCGGCCCGGGTCACCGCCCGTTCCAGCTTGTCCAGGCAACCATCGATGGCGATTGCCGCCTTGATGGCGGCCTCCAGCATGCCGGTATGGCCGACCATGTCGCCATTGGCGAAATTGGCGATGATCAGGTCGTATTTGCCGGACTCGATGGCCGCCGCCATCTTGTCGGCCACCTCGGCCGCGCTCATCTCCGGTTGCAGATCGTAGGTGGCGACCTTGGGGCTGGGCACCAGGATGCGATCCTCGCCGGGATACACTTGCTCACGTCCGCCGTTGAAGAAGAAGGTGACGTGGGCGTATTTCTCGGTTTCGGCGATGCGCAACTGGGTCAGGCCGGCATCGGATGCCACCTCGCCCAGGATATTGGACAGGGACTCGGCGGGGAAGAGCGTGCCGAGCAGGGTGCTCAGATCCTTGGAATACTCGGTCAGGCCCAGTTGCGCCGCCATGCGCACGGTACGGGCGCGGGCAAAGCCGTCGAAGGCCGGGTCGATCAGCGCATGCAGCCCGCGCCCGGTCGGCGCGGAAATTGCCCATCAGCAGGCCGTCGCCGTCCTTCATGCCGTCATAGCCGGCCAGGGCCACCGGCACCATGAATTCGTCGGTCTTGCCGGCATCGTACGAGGCCTGGATGGCGGCCAGCGGGTCGAGGGTGACCACCACCGGGTGGCCCAGCATCATGGCGTCGAAGGCCAATCGCACGCGGTCCCAGCGCTGGTCGCGGTCCATGGCGTAATAGCGGCCCGAAAGGGTGGCGACGGTGATGTCGAGGCCAGCGATATCGGCGAGGAAGCGGGCCATGAAATCCTTGGCCGAGCTGGGCGGGGTGTCGCGGCCATCAAGAAAGGCGTGGACCTTCACCGGCACGCCGGCCTGGGCGGCGCTACGCGCCAGGCTGACCAGATGATCCTGGTGCGAATGCACGCCGCCGGGGCTCAACAATCCCAGCAGATGCAGGGCGCCGCCCGCGGCCTTGACCTTGGCGATGGCGTCGACCAAGTGAGGATTGGCGGCCAGCGAGCCATCGGCGACGGCGGTGTCGATGCGCGGCAGATCCTGCATCACCACCCGACCGGCGCCCAGATTCATGTGGCCCACTTCCGAATTGCCCATCTGACCGTCGGGCAGGCCCACCGACAGGCCCGAAGTGGCCAGCAATGCATGTGGGTATTGGCTCAGGAAGCGATCCCAGGTCGGGGTGTCGGCCTGGGCGATGGCGTTGTCTTCGCGTTCGTCGCGATGCCCCCAGCCGTCCAGGATGCACAGGACGACGGGGCGGGGGATGCGGGGCGTGGTCATGCCGGAAAGAGTTCCTGAAGATGCGGAAATGGCCGTGACGTCTATATAAGACGGCGCGCCGATTTTACACCCTTTATACCCTGGGGGCCACGGATAAGCCGGTACGGGCGGCGCTTCGCGCCCAAGCCCGCGCGGCGTTTGAGCGGGCCCGTCCACGGGCGGCGCTTCGCGCCCAAACTACCGCCAGCCGACCTCGTGGGCGAAAGCGGCCATGGCATGCTGGCGATGCAGCCATTCCGCCGGCGGGTGCTGGCCCTGTTGGCGGGCCAGGGCCTCGCTTTCCGCCACCGTCTGCGACAAAGGCGGCAGGCCGACCTTGGCCCGGCGGCTATCCACATCGTTTTCGTTTTCGATGGGCAGCGGCATCAGGTGGCCGTCATCGTCCCAATCCAGCTGGGTGCCGTAGAGCTGGGGCCGTCCCTCGAAGGCGCGGATGCGGTCTTCCAGCATGGCCGGATGACGGGCGGGGATATCGCCGCGATTGGCCGCCGATTTCATCAAGGTCAGGCAGCGGCGTTGAAAGGCCGGGCGCGAAATGGCATGGAGCGCGATCAGAAAAGCCGCCTCGACGCCGTCTTCGCCGGTCTCGTGCCGATTGGGCCAGCCCTCGTCGTCGACGGCCAGTTCCAGTTCCCGCGCATTGGCTTCGTGCAAGGTGCGCATGTCCGGGTGATAGCCGGCAAACAATTCCCCCGACAGGGCCAGTTGCTGGCGCAGGCGGCGGTCCGCCTCGGCCATATGCAGCAAATGATCGCGCAACGCTGGTGAACCTCCCCCAGGTGGTGGCTTGGCCCCCGCCCGAACGGGCGGTGAATCGGTATGCTTATGCCAATTAAACCGTTTTGTCGTCGCCGTCCACCCCGTTGACGAGGGGTAATACCAAAGCAACGGGCCGCCCAGCCAAAGCCGGGCGGCCCGTTCAGGGGTGTTCCGGAAAATGTCTAAACTTCGCGGATGCCGGCCAGGAAGCTGTCCACCTCGTGCCGCAGGGTCTTGGCCTGCACTTGCAGGTCTTCCACCGCCGCCAGCACTTCCTTGGCCGCTTCGTCGGTTTCATGGATGGTGCGGCTGACTTCGTTGATATTCTCGTAGACCTGATTGGTGCCGCTGGCGGCATGATCGATGTTGCGGGCGATTTCCTGGGTGGCGGCGCCCTGCTCCTCGATGGCGGCGGCGATGGCGGTGGTGATGCCGTCCATGGAGGAAATGGTGGTGCCGATACCCTGGATGGCGCCCACCGTCTGGTGGGTCTCGCGCTGGATGGTCGAGACCTGGGTCGAGATGTCCTCGGTGGCCCGCACGGTCTGGCGCGCCAGATTCTTGACTTCCGAGGCGACCACGGCGAAGCCCTTGCCGGCGTCGCCGGCCCGCGCAGCCTCGACGGTGGCGTTGAGCGCCAAAAGGTTGGTCTGCTCGGCGATGCCGGTGATCATCTCGATGATTTCGCCGATCTTGTCGGCGGCACTGGCCAGACCGGTGACGCGGGCATTGACGCCCTGGGCCTCGGTGGTGGCGGTCGAGGCGACGTCGTTGGACATGGCCACTTGCTGGGCGATTTCGGTGATCGAGTTGGACAGCTCCTCGGCCGCCTCGGCCACCATGCGCACGTTCTGATTGGCTTCGTTGGCGTGCTGGGCCACCGATTTGGCCCGCTCGGCGGCGGTGTCGGCCGACGACACCATGCGCCGTGCCGTCTGCGCCATCATGTCCGAGGACTGGGCCACGGTTTCCAGCACGGTGGCGACGGTGGCTTCAAAGCCGCGGATCAGTTCCTCCAACCGGCGCATGCGGGATTCGCGAGCGGCGGCGGCCTGACGGGCTTCCTGTTCCATGGCCTGCTTGGCGATGGTGTTGTCCTTGAACACCTGCACGGCACGGGCGATGTCGCCCACTTCGTCGCCGCGCTCCAGCGCCGGCACGTCGATGCTGACATCGCCCTTGGACAGCGCCGCCATGCGCTCGGTCATGTCGTGGATGGGGGTGGTGATGATGCGGGCCAGGCTCCAGCGAATGCCCATGACCGCCAAGATTGTGGCGAGAACGCCGCCGACCGCCAGGAAGGTGAGGATGCGCTGCATCTTGGCCTCTGCCTCGGTGGTGGACAAGGACGAGGACAGCACGGCGATGACGTCGCCCTTTTCCATGCCCATGCCGCCGTGACAGGCGTAACAGACTTCCTGGTCGGCGCCGTCGGTGACGCCAAGGACGATGGGATAGGCGTAGCGATAGGCGCCGTCGACGAAACGGCCCACCGGCTGTTTGGTGGCGAAGGCCTCGCGGTCGATGTCGTCCACCGGCAGCTTGGGCTTGTGGTCGGGCTCGGCCTCGGCCATGTGGGCGACGACTTTTTCGCCCCAGGCGCTCCACACCTTGCCGGGATAATGGACGTTGCGGCTGTCGAACCAGTTGTTGAAGACCTGGATGCCGATATTGTCGCCGTCCTCGGGCCGCTTGGCCATGACGTTGAGGATCAAAGCGTGCAGCGAGGTCATTTCATTGGCCGACAGGCGTTGCAGCTGGTGCTCCATCTCGGCCCGCTCGAAACGACCGATGACCACGACAACGCTCAGGATAAGAGCGATCACGCCGACGCCGACGATGATCATAAACCGGCTGGACAGCCGTAGATTCTGCCAGGCTTTCACGCAATATCACCTGTTCAGGCGCAACCGGCTCAAAAACCCCGTACCGGCAGGCGCGGATGACGAATCCCCTGACTGATAGTATTATGAAAGGCCGGCGTTGCAAACACCGGCCTTTCGCAAAAATGACAATTTTCTTTGATGCTTTGGAATAATTATGAGCGCACTAAAGTGTCATAATCGCTGATCAGCGTTTTGCTGATTTCCCCTGGCGTGAATGTGTACGGTCCGATTTCGCGCACAGGAGTGACTTCGGCGGCGGTGCCGGTCAGGAAACACTCCGTCGCCTTGCCCATGTCCTCGGGCAGGATGGCGCGTTCGATCACCTTCAGGCCGCGCTTCATGGCGATGTCGATGACCGTGCGGCGGGTGATGCCGTCAAGGAAGCAATCGGGGGTGGGGGTGTGCAACTCGCCGTCGAAGACGAAGAAGATATTGGCGCCGGTGGCTTCGGCCACTTGGCCGCGATAATCCAGCATCAGCGAGTCTTCATAGCCGTCGGCCTCGGCCTTGTGCTTGCTCATGGTGCAGATCATGTAAAGGCCGGCGGCCTTGGCCGCGGTCGGCGCGGTCTGGGGATGCGGGCGGTGCCATTCGCTGATGTTGAGGCGGATGCCGCGCATGCGGGCCTCGGGCGACCAATAGCTCGGCCACACCCAGCAGGCGATGGCCAGATGGATCTTGTTGGCCTGGGCGGCAACGCCCATCATCTCCGAGCCGCGCCAGGCGATGGGGCGGACATAGCCGTCGACGATGGCATTGGCCTTGACCGTCTCGGTGGTGGCGGCATCGATCTCGGCGGCGCTGAAGGGGATGTTCATGCCCAGGATTTCGCCCGACTTGACCAGCCGCTCCGAATGCTCGGCCAGCTTGAACACCGTGCCGCCGTAAACCCGCTCGCCCTCGAACACCGCCGAGCCGTAATGCAGGCCGTGGGTGAGGACGTGCACCTTGGCGTCGCGCCAGGGGATCAGTTTGCCGTCGAACCAGATGAAGCCGTCGCGATCGTGGAAGGGGACTAGGTCAGCCATGATATTCCGTCCGATGGGAGTGAAACGTCAGAAAATTACCCTTTGTTCTTGCCAGACGTAACATTTTGAGGGATATATGTCAACATGACTGACGTAAAGACACCCATCAATCCGTTGTTCCTGCGCGAGGAAGAATTGCGCCAGGGCATCGAGTTGCTGTTTTTCGCCTATCGCGACTTCACCGCCGAGCCCGACGCCATCCTGGCCGCATACGGGTTCGGGCGGGCGCACCACCGCGTCATCTATTTCGTCGGCCGCAATCCGGGCATGACGGTGTCGGATCTGCTGGCCATTTTGCGCATCACCAAGCAATCCCTGTCCCGCGTTTTGGGTCAATTGGTGGACGAAGGCTTCATCACCCAGCGCCCCGGCGTGCACGACCGCCGCCAGCGTCTGCTGGAACTGACGGAAAAAGGCACCGAGCTTGAACGGCAATTGACCGAACGCCAGCGCGCCCGCTTCGCCCGCGCCTACCGCGAGGCCGGGGCCGAGGCGGTGGAAGGTTTCCGCAAGGTCATGCTGGGGCTGATCGACGAAGCCGACCGCTCCCGGTTCCCGTCGCGCGGCCCCGGCTGGCTGCGACAAGCCCGAGTGGCGTCTGAACGGCCCGTCGCGGGCCATTTGTAAAGTCAGGAACGTGATCATGGACGACAAGCCGCATATCCTGGTGGTCGATGACGATGACCGGCTGCGGCAATTGCTGCGCAAATACCTGTCCGACAACGGCTATCTGGTCACCACCGCCGCCTCCGCCGCCGAGGCCAGGGCCAAGCTGGCGGTGGTCGAAGCCGATCTGATGGTCCTCGACGTGATGATGCCGGGCGAGGATGGCCTGAGCCTGACCCGCGATCTGCGCGGTCGAAGCCCCCTTCCCATCCTGCTGCTGACCGCCATGGGCGAGTCCGAGGACCGCATCTCGGGGCTGGAATCGGGGGCCGACGATTATCTGAGCAAGCCGTTCGAGCCGAGGGAATTGTTGCTGCGTATCGCCTCGATCCTGCGTCGCGCCCCCAAGATCGAGGCGCCGACGGCCAGGCTTCTGGGCTTGGGCGCATTCGTCTGGGATTCTGGCCGGGCTGAATTGCGCCAGGGTGACGAGGTTGTGCACCTGACCACCGGCGAGCGGGAATTGCTGGCCATCCTGGCCGAGTCCGCCGGTCAGGCGGTCAGTCGCGACGATCTGGCCAACCGCACCGGCAACGGCGCCAACCCCCGTGCCGTCGATGTCCAGGTGACGCGGTTGCGTAAGAAGCTTGAAGACGATTCCCGCCTGCCGCGCTATCTGCAAACCGTGCGCGGCCAGGGCTATATGTTGAGGCCTGACTGAGATGGCGCCGCAACCCGAACGCTGGTTCAAACGCATCTTGCCGCAAGGTTTGCTGGGGCGTTCGCTGCTGATCATCGTCACCCCGCTGATCGTGGTGCAACTGGTCTCCACCTATATCTTCTATGCCAGTCACTGGGACACGGTGGCGCGGCGACTGTCCACGGGACTGGCCGGCGATATCGGCGCGGTGATCGAAAGCGTGCGGGCCTTTCCGGGGCCGGAAAACCGCCTGCGGGTGTTCGGCATCGCCGCCAACAAGATGGATCTGGACATGCGCTTCCAGATCGGCGGCATCTTGCCCAACACGCCGCCGGAACCGCCGCGCGGTTTGATGGAACAGGCCCTGCACGATGCGCTTTCCGACCGGGTGCAGCGCCCGTTCATGGTCGACGCCCGTTCCTTCGAGCGCGAGGTGGCGGTGCGGGTGCAATTGTCCGACGGGCTGCTGGAAGTCTTCGTGCCGCGCAAGCGTCTGTTCAGTTCCACCACCTACATTTTCGTGTTGTGGATGGTCGGTACCTCCATGCTGTTGTTGGGCATCGCCACCGTGTTCATGCGCAATCAGGTGCGCTCGGTGCGCAAGTTGGCGGTGGCCGCCGACGCCTTCGGCAAGGGCCGCGACGTCCCCCATTTCAAGCCCGAGGGCGCCACCGAGGTGCGTCAGGCGGCCCAGGCCTTCAACCTGATGCAGGACCGGATCAAACGGCAGATGCAGCAGCGTACCGAGATGCTGGCCGGGGTATCGCACGATTTGCGCACGCCGCTCACGCGGATGAAGCTGCAATTGGCCATGCTGGGCGAGGTGGATGGCCGGGTCGAGTTGGAAGAAGACGTGGCGGAAATGGAACAGATGGTCGAAGGCTATCTGGCCTTCGTCCGCGGCGAGGGCGGCGAGCCGGCCACCCCCACCGATCTGGCCGCCTTGGTCGAAGAGGTGGTGTCGCGCTATCGCCGCGAGGGGCGCGAGCTGGACCTGCACGTTGAAGACGGTCTGGTGATGACGTTGAAGCCACAGGCCATGGCCCGGGTGATTTCCAACCTGATCGGCAACGCCCACCGCTATGGCGGCCATGTCTGGGTCAGGGTGGGCAAGCGGGCGGAGGCGGCGGAAATCATCATCGACGATGATGGCCCCGGCATCCCCGCCGAAAGCCGCGAGCAGGTGTTCAAGCCGTTCTTCCGGCTGGAACGGTCGCGCAATTTGGCCACCGGCGGTGTCGGGCTGGGCCTGACCATCGCTCGCGACATCGTCCGCGGCCATGGCGGCGAGGTGCTGTTGGAAGACAGTCCCTTGGGCGGATTGCGGGCGCGGGTCAGGCTGCCGTTGTAGAGGGGCTGTTCAAGCGCTGCGCAACGCGGTGGCCACCGCCTCCAATACCGGCGGCCATACCCCCAGCCGTTCCTGCCGATAAAGTTTCGCCGCAGGATACCAGGGACTGTTCGAGCGCCCGAGAAACCACACCCACAGCGGATTGGCCGACAGCAACACGTGCAGCGGACAACCAAGCGCCCCGGCGGCATGGGCGGTCGCGTTACTGATGCTGACGACCGCATCCAGCGCCGCCAATTGTGCGAAAAAGCCCTCGATATCGCGCATCTGATCGATCTCGGGGTCAGTGTGGACGGTAACGCCGAATTTCTGGCGAACGGCGTGCAGTTCTGCCGCGACGTCACCGTATTGCAGGTTGACGAAGGTGATGCCGGGAAGTGTCAGGATCGCGTCCCAGTTGATCAGCGGGCAGGATTTGTCGGCGCCGTTGCGCAAATTTTTTGACCTCCACGACAGGCCTATTTTGCGCCCCGGCAACTGGGCATAGCGGTTGCGCAGTTCCGTGACCCGCTCGGGATTGGGTTGCAGATAACGAGACCGATGGCGCGGAAAGCTGTCGAATGTCGGACGCAGGTAACGCAGCATGGTGCCGGTCGAGCACTGATAGTCGATCTCCCTGGAGAGCAGCCTTTCATCGAGGTAGTCGCCGCGCGGATAAAGCCGCAGGCTGTCGGGTCTGTCGCGACGCAGCACCGGCACCAAGCGGGGGTCGCACAGCAGGTGCACCACGGCGGCCTGCTCAATGACCTCGTCCAAGGCGGAGCATTGCAGAATATCGTCGCCGATTCCCTGCTCGCCCCACAACAGGATGCTTTTTCCGCGCAGATCCTCACCCCGCCAGAGCTGTTGCGGAAGGGATTGCGGCAATATCCCGCCCCGCTCGATACCCGCCTGGAAGCGGTATTCAAATTCTTCCCACCCCCGATCCAATTGCCCCCGGGCCAGCAATTGCCAGCCACGGTGCATGCGCACGGCCGGATCGCCCGGAGCCGCGTCGGCCGCCGCTTCCACGTGCTGCAATGCCATTTCGGCCGAGCCCCGCTCATAGGCCAGACGGGCACAGGTCAAATGGATATCGGCGGTTTGAACCGCCGTCAGGTCGTCACGTTCAAGTAAATGAGCCTGTAAAGCCGATGCGTCGTCCAGGTGGCCCTGGGCCGCCAGGATCGCGGCTTGTTGCCTGGCCAAAGCCAGGTCATCCGGGACTCTGGATCGCAATGCCGCGCAGGCGGCTTCCGCCTCGTCAAGGCGACCCGCCACGAACAATGCGTCCAGGTGGCATCTTTGTGCCTGTTCGTCGTCGGCGGCCAACGCCAAAGCCCGCACGGCGGCATCCAAGGCGGCGGCATTCCCAAGCAACGTGCGAAACTGCGCCAGTTCCTTCCAGGCGTTGGCGTTGTTCGCCAGTTCCGCCGCCCGCATCAATGCCATATCGGCATCGTCGTGTTCTCCCAGCTGCCGATGCAGTCGGCCCAAGGACTGCCATGCCTGATGGTTTCCGGGTTGAACGGTGGTGAGGCGGCGAAAGGTGGCGATCGCGTCACGCACGCGGCCCGCCTGCTGCAACATTACCCCCAGGTTTTGCAAAGTCAGGGGGGCGGCATCCGGGCAAGCTCCGGCTTGCATTTGCGCGTGCAAGGCCTCGTCATGATTTCCCATCGCCATCAGTACGGTCGCCAAGGCGGCGAAGCCGGCGGAATGACGACTGGCCAGGGCGGTCGACCGCCGGAGCGAAACCACCGCGCCGGCATTGTCGCCGGACATGTGCTGTATCTGTCCCAGGATCAGATAGACCTGGGCTTTGTCAGCCTTGCCCCGCAACAACCGCCGACAGACCTTGTCGGCCTCGGCGTACTGCCCTCGTGCCAACAGGCCATTCAACTGTGCCAGGATATCGGGGGGTATCTGTGCCATCGCTCATCCATAAGGTTGCGTGCGTTCAGGGTGACGCCGACTGCGCATTGGCACCGTAGGATTTGAACTTTTCCAGCACCACCGCCATTTCCGCCGCCGGCAGCACCGGTGGTTCGCCCAGGGGCAACAGGCGCAGATAAAGATCGGCCAGGAACTCGACTTCCACGGCGATATCCACCGCCTGGGCCAGATCCTTGCCGATACTGATCATGCCATGGTGGCCCAGCAGGCAGGCACGGCGGTCGGTCAGCGCCGCCAGCGCCGCATCCGACAATTCCTGGGTGCCGAAGGTGGCGTAGGGGGCGCAGCGCACGTCCGCCCCGCCGGCGATGGCCACCATGTAATGGAAGGCCGGCAAGGTCTTGCCCAACACCGCCAGGGCGGTGGCGGCGGGGGAATGGCAATGGACCACGGCATGGGCATCGGCGCGGGCGGCATAGATGTCGCGGTGGAACCGCCATTCGCTCGACGGTTTCCACGCCCCCGACCAAGTGCCGTCCATATCCATGACGACCAGTTGGTCGGGACGCAGCACATCCGCCGACACCCCCGACGGGGTGATGATGAAACCGTCGCCGCCACGGAGCGATACATTGCCCGAGGCACCCTGATTCAGGCCGCGTTCGGCCAACAGACGGACGGCATCGACGATGCTTTGCATGTCAGCCGTTCCGTTCGGGGAACAGGCCGAGCAAGCCTTCCGGGCTGGCGGCGCACACCCCGCGCTCGGTGATCAGGCCGCTGACCAGCCGCGCCGGGGTGACGTCGAAGCCCCAATTGCCCGCCGGGCTGCCGTCGGGGGTGACCTGGACGCTGACGATGCTGCCGTCGGCGGCCTTGCCGGTCATGTGGGTCTGCTCGGCGGCGTCGCGTTCCTCGATGGGGATTTCCGTGATGCCGTCGGCGACGCTCCAGTCGATGGTCGGGCTGGGCAGGGCGACATGGAACGGCACGGCATTGTCCTTGGCCGCCAGGGCCTTGAGATAGGTGCCGATCTTGTTGCAGACGTCGCCGTTGCGGGTGACCCGGTCGGTGCCGACGATGCACAGATCGACCATGCCATGCTGCATCAGATGGCCGCCGCTATTGTCGGCGATCACCGTATGCGGCACACCGTGCCAGTTCAGTTCGCGCGCGGTCAGGGAGGCGCCCTGATTGCGCGGACGGGTTTCGTCCACCCACACATGCACCGGGATGCCGGCATCATGGGCCTTGTAGATGGGGGCGATGGCGGTGCCCCAATCCACCGTGGCCAGCCAGCCGGCATTGCAATGGGTCAGCACGTTGACGCGGTCAGCGCCGCGCGCACGCGCGCTTTCCCAGGCGGCCCGGATCAGGGCGGCACCGTTATCGCCGATGGCGGAATTGATGGCGACGTCCTCGTCGCAGATTTCGGCGGCCCGCGCATAGGCGGCGGCCATGCGGTGCTCTTCCGGCACCTTGCCCAGGGCAGCGATCATCTGATCCAGCGCCCATTTCAGATTGATGGCGGTGGGGCGGGTGGTGTGCAGGATGTTATAGGCCACCGTCAAAGCCAGATCCGAGCTGTTGGCCCGCGCCGCCAGCGCCATGCCGTAAGCGGCGGTGGCGCCGATCAAGGGGGCGCCGCGCACCAGCATGGCCTTGATGGCGTGGGCGGCGTCGGCCAGGCTTTCCAGCCGCACATTCACCAATTCATGCGGCAGGCGGGTCTGGTCGATGATTTCCACCGCCCAGCCGTCGGCGGCCAGCCAGATGGTGCGGGTGGGGGTGCCGTTGATCTTCATGCTGCGTCATCCTGACGGGAAAGTCTGAGCGACCTTACGAAAACCCTGATCCAGGCGCAATGGGGTGCGGTGGATAACCCATCCTAAAGGGCAGAGTGCGGTTCGGATGGTGCATATCCCTTTGCCACCCTTACCAGCAAATAAATTACGGTTATAAAGTCAATGTTACAGGACGCGCCCCAACGGGGTTGGCGTCCTTTTTTGTCCGGAGGGCGGAAGAATGAACACGCAACGCCCGCATTGCGGTTGGGTCTTGGGAAAAGGGCAGGCCAACGATTTGGATGGTCTGCACGGCATCTTATTGTGTGCTACGCGTCGCGGCTGCGACACCAGCGTGGAGTGCAGCGAACGGGCATTGGAACTGGTGCTCAATGCCACGCGCGCGCAAATCCGCCAGGAATGTGGCGAGGACAGCGTTTACTGATCAAGGCTTCAGCAGGCGTCCGGCGACGGCGTCCAGCTTGCCGACCACGGCGGGATCACGCTTGTCGCCATGGGTGATGATGGCGTGTTCCAAAGCGGTGTGGCAGCCCTTGGCGCAATTGCCCGACCGTCCGCCCACCTGGGGGACGATGGCCTTGACCAGGGCGCGGGCGCGGTCGGCGTTTTCCAGCAACACCTTGACCACCTGCTCCACCGTCACCGCGTCGTGATCGGGGTGCCAGCAATCGTAATCGGTGACCATGGCGACGGTGGCGTAGCACATCTCGGCTTCACGCGCCAATTTGGCCTCGGGCATGTTGGTCATGCCGATGACGTCGCAGCCCCATTGCCGGTACAGGTTGCTTTCCGCGCTTGTCGAGAATTGCGGGCCTTCCATCACCAGATAGGTGCCGCCGCGCACGGCGACGATGCCGGCATCCTTGGCCGCCTGCTCGATCATGTCGCCCAGGCGACCGCACACCGGATGGGCCATGGACACATGGGCGACCAGACCGGTTTCAAAGAATGACTTGGTGCGGGCGAAGGTGCGGTCGATGAACTGGTCGACGATGACGAAGGTGCCGGGCGGCAATTCCTCCTTCAGCGAGCCCACCGCCGAGACCGAGACGATCTCGGTGACCCCGGACCGCTTCAGGACGTCGATATTGGCGCGGTAATTCAGTTCCGACGGCGGAATGCGGTGGCCGCGACCGTGACGGGGCAGGAAGACCAGGTGCTGTCCGTCCAATTCGCCGAACAGCAATTCGTCGGATGGCTGGCCGAAGGGGCTGTCGACACGGCGCCATTGGGTATTGGTCAGGCCGTCGATGTCGTAGACGCCGGAACCGCCGATGATGCCGAGAACAGGTTTGCTCATGTCTTCGCCCCTTGCAAGTGGTGCCCATGCCATAAAACAAAAAACCCGCCATCGCAAGGATGGCGGGTGATGGGCGTTGGCCTTAGTCGTCGTCGCGGGGGAGTTGGGGGAACTTGTGGGCGATGCCCTTGTGGCACTCGATGCAGGCCATGTTCTTGGGGGCGGCCTCCAACTGCATCTTCTGCTGCGATTCGGTGCGTTGCTTGTGAAACGCCATCGCCTTGTAATCGTGGCAATTGCGGCATTCGCGCGAGTTGTTGGCTTTCATCGTCGCCCATACGCGCTCGGCCAGTTCGCGGCGTTTGGCCTCGAATTTCTCGGGCGTATCGACGGTGCCGGCCAGCTTGTGGAAGATTTCGTTGCTGGCCTGGATCTTGCGCAGCACCTTGGCCCCCCAATCCTTGGGCACATGGCAGTCGGCACAGACGGCGCGCACGCCCGACGGATTCTCGTAGTGCGGCGACGTCTTGTATTCCTGGTACACGGTGGTCTCCATCTCGTGGCACGAGACGCAGAACTCCAAGGTGTTGGTGTATTCCATGAAGGTGTTGAGGCCGCCCCACAGCAAAACACCACCGATGCCGCCGACAATCAGGATGGCGCCAAGGGACCAGCGGGCCGAAGGCGACGTAAACGCGCGCCACAAACCGGCAAGCCGGTGCTTGCCGGCGGAAGGATGTCTTGTCATGGCAAGTGCTCGTACACGGAATAAAAGCAGGAAGACCCGACCGCTCCGATGAGAGCGGTCGGGTGAGGCTTCCTATTGCTGCGGCAGCGTCATCATATGACTGACCAGATCGACGGCGATCTGAGGATCAAGCAGACGCAGCGACGGCATCGGCTGATTGGGTTGACCGTTCAAGACCTTGTGCAGCATTTCCTGCGGGTTTTGCAGCGATCCCAGCGGCGGCGCATTGGTGATCTTCTTGCCGTCGGTGCCATGGCAGCCGGCGCACACGGTGTTGAAGTAGCCCTCGCCCTTGGCGGCATCCCCCTTGGGCTTCTTCGCCGCGTAGTCGATATACCGGCTCATGTCGATCTGTCCCTTGGACACGAACAGAGCCAGATCCTGGGCGTCCTTGGCCGACAGTTTCTGCTCGTCGTAGCCATGGGCCGGGTTGCGCAGGATGGCGACGATGGCCGCAGGATCCTTGCCGGCGGCGCCGGTGATGCCGATGATGCCGGTGGCATGGCCACCCTTGGCATAGGCGCCGTCCTTGCCCTGGTAATCCCAGCCGTGACATTCCTTGCAACGCCAAGACGAATCCTGCGCGTATTTGCCGGCCTTGTCCGGATAGGCCGCGTGCGGGGTCTTGGGGGCATCGGCCTTGGTTTCGACCCAGAACTTGTCGTAAAGGCGCCCGCCGCGCGAGATCGACGAGGCTTCCTCGGCCGCCTGCGCCACCGTTGTCGCCGCCGCCGCGGTCAAAGCCAGAGCCAGGGTTGCGTTGCGGATGAGGTTGAGAATACGCATGTCTATTTCCCCCTACATTGTTCTTAGGGAAATATGCGCCGCTAATCTTACCTCAACCTGACGAGGTCGGGGCTGCCGACAAGTCGATGACGAAATCGCCGCCGCCGCCGGGCCGATCGTGTACCGACAGCGTGCCGCCATGCAGGGCGATGGCCTCGGCGGCGATCCCCAGACCCAAGCCGGCGCCGCGATGGCTGCTGTTGTTCAGGCGACGGAAGGGGTGAAAGATTTCCGTTTTCATGGCGTCGGCGACACCGGGGCCGCGATCCAGCACATGGATGATGCCGTCGTCGGCCAAAACCACCTCGACGCTGGTTCCTGGCGGTGCCACGTGCACGGCGTTATCGACGATGTTGCGCAAGGCGTCTTCCAGCAGCAATTCGTTGCCGCGGGCCAGGACCGTCGTCGCGCCGGCGTTGTAACCAAGATCGCAGCCGGCGGCCAGGGCCAGCGGGAACAGATCGGCGACCACCTGACGGCAGACAATGTCCAGGTCAACGCGGGCATCAAGCGGCACCTGGCCCATTTCCAGTCTGGCGATGCCCAGTAATTGATCGACGATTCTGGTCATCCGTCCGATGTCGGACAGCAGGGCCTGCGTCTGCGGTCCGGTTTCACGGGAACAGCGGGCCTTTAACACCGCCAGCGGCGTGCGTAATTCGTGGGCGGCGTTGGCGGTAAAGCGTTTTTGACTTTCAAAGCCGTGCTCCAGCCGGTCCAATCCGGCATTGATGGCATCGACCAGCGGGTGCAACTCGCTGGGGGCTGCCGCACTGGGCAGACGGACGCCCAGATGCGACGGATCGAAGGCGGCGGCTTGGCGGGTGGCGGCGCCGATCTGGGCCAGGCTGCGGCGGACGGTCAGCGTGGTGATCAACGTGGTGGCGATAAACAGCGGGACGATCAGGGGAAGGATGTCGGAGACCAGTTCATGCAGCAGCCACGCCCCCACCGCGCCCAGGTTACCCTCGGCATCGTGTCTGACGTAGCCGCGCCACAGGAAATAGGGAATGTTGGCGGTGAGAACGATGGCATGGGCGGCAATCAGGCGTGACGCCAGCCGGGATTTCAGGGAATAAGGGGCGGTTGCGCTCATTATCTGTTCCCTTTGTCCAGCATATAGCCGACGCCGCGGATGGTGTGGATGGTGACCGACGAGCCCTTGTCGGCCAAAATCCGGCGCAGGCGCGAGATGCTGGCTTCGAGCGCGTTGGAATCGATCTGGTCATCGATGCCGTAAAGGCGAGTCTCGATGGCCGGACGTGACACCACCCGGCCCGCCGACCGCATCAGTACATCCAGCAAGATGATCAGCCGCCGCGCCAGCAGCAACGGCTCGCCGGCGATGGTGGCGGTGCCCTGAAACGCGTCAAGAACGATGTCGCCGACGACCTGTTCGCTTTTCAGCGTCCTGCCCGGACGACGCAGTAGGGCGCGCAGGCGGGCGGCCAGTTCAAGCAGGCTGTAGGGCTTGATCAGATAGTCGTCAACGCCGGAATCCAGCCCGCGCACCCGGTCGCACACTTGATCGCGGGCGGTTGCCGCCAGAACCGGAATGTCCATGCCGCGGGCGCGCAGTGGCGGGATCAGATCCAGGCCATCGCCATCGGGCAGGCTGCGGTCCAGGATGATGGCGTCGTACCCCACCGTTTCCAGCAACGACTGGGCATCTTCCAGCGAGGTGGTGTGATCGACGACGAACAGAAGCTGCTGCAAGTGGGTCCGGACCAGTTCGGCCAGTTCGGCTTCGTCTTCGATCAAAAGAATACGCATGTGGATTCCGGGCGAGGGGAGATACCAAAGCCAGGGTGTCATGTTTGGCCAAGGGCCGTCCATCGTTCCGGGCCAACAAAAAGGCCGCCATCCCAGGGATGGCGGCCAATCTGTCAATAGCCTGCCGGAGCGGGCCGGTCCGGCATGAGCCGGATCAGTGCAGGTTCTTCCAGATCTGACGCTTGAGCGCGTAGAGCAGGGTGGTGAACACCGCCAGGAAGATCATGACCTTCAGACCCAGGGACTTGCGTTCGTTCAACTCGGGCTCGGCGGCCCAGTTGAGGAAGGCGGAAATGTCCCGCGCCAGCTGTTCCGGCGACGCCTTGGTGCCGTCGGAATAGGTGATCAGGTCTTCCATCAGCTGCGGCGGCATGCCGATGGCGTTGCCGGGGAAGTAGCTGTTGTAGTACTTGCCCTCGGGAACGGTCACGCCATGCGGCGCTTCTTCCTTGAAGCCCAGCATCAGGCTGTAGATGTAGTTCGGACCACCAACGCGGGCCTTGGCCATCAACGACAGATCCGGCGGAATGGCGCCGCCATTGGCGGACGCAGCCGCCTTGTCGTTGGGGAACGGGCTGATGTACTTGTCCGAAGCCCGACCGGAACGCATGGAGACGATGCCTTCGTCGTTGGGGGCATCGGCGATTTCGCGGGCGGCGGCCACTTCCTTGATCTGGTCGGCAGTCAGGCCGACATCGGCCAGATTGCGATAGGCGACCAGACGCAGGCCGTGGCAGTTCGAGCAGACCTGATTGAAGACTTCAAAGCCGCGCTTCAACTGGGTCTGGTCATAGCGACCGAAGAACCCTTCCCAGGAAAAGCCGGGCTTCATCAGGGGCTCGCCGCCACCGGACGCCAGGGCGGCGCCGGAGGATGCGAACAAGGCGGTGGCCGTCAGGGCGGAAAGGATGAGCTTACGCATTATGCCTTCTCCTTCAGCACGGCGGCCGCGATGCTGGCCGGCAAGGCCTTGGGCTTCTCGATCTTGCCCAACAGCGGCATGATGATCAGGAAGTGGGCGAAGTAGTACGCGGTGCACACCTGACCGATGGTCACCAGCGGCTCTTCCGCCGGCTTGCCGCCGACATAGCCCAGCACCAGGCAATCGACCAGGAACAGCCAGAAGAACTGGCGGTACAGCGGACGGAACTTGGCGGAACGAACCTTGGAGGTGTCCAGCCAGGGCAGGAAGAACAGGATCAGGATGGCGGCGAACATGGCGACGACGCCCTGCAACTTGGCCGGAATGATCCACAGGTCGATGGTGAAGGACCGCAGGATGGCGTAGAACGGCAGGTAATACCATTCGGGCACGATGTGCGGGGGCGTGACCATCGGGTTGGCCGGGATGTAGTTGTCGGGTTCGCCGAAGAAGTTGGGCGCCCAGAACACGAAGGCCATGAAGAACATCAGGAACACGCCGATGCCGAACAGGTCCTTGATCGTGTAGTAGGGGTGGAAGGGGATGGAATCCGCTTCGCCCTTCATTTCCACGCCCAACGGGTTGTTGGAGCGGACCGTGTGCAGCGCCCACACATGCACCACCACCAGGCCGACGATGACGAACGGCAGCAGATAGTGCAGCGAGAAGAACCGGTTGAGCGTCGGGTTGTCGACCGAGAAGCCGCCCCACAGCAGGGTGACGATGGATTCGCCGACCACCGGGAAGGCCGAGAACAGGTTGGTGATCACGGTGGCGCCCCAGAAGGACATCTGGCCCCACGGCAGCACATAGCCCAGGAAGCCGGTGGCCATCATCGCCAGGTAAATGACGATGCCGATCCACCACAGCACTTCGCGCGGGGCCTTGTACGAACCGTAATACAGGTTCCGGAACATGTGGATGTACACCAGGATGAAGAACATCGAGGCGCCATTCATGTGCAGATACCGGATCAGCCATCCGTAGTTCACATCGCGCATGATGCGTTCGACCGAGTCAAACGCCAGCGAGGTGTGCGACGAATAGTTCATGACCAGGAAAATGCCGGTCAGCAGCATGACCACCAGCACGAACGCGGCCAACGAGCCGAAGTTCCACCAGTAGTTCAGGTTGCGCGGAGTGGGATATTCGATGGCAGAATGCTGCATCATCGAGAAGATGGGCAGCCGCTCGTCCAGCCAGCTGATCACCTTGTTATTGGTCTGAAAACCGCTCATGGCTGATCCTTACCCGATGCGGATGGTGGTGTCGGAAGTAAAGGCATACTTCGGCACCGGAAGGTTCAACGGCGCCGGACCCTTGCGGATGCGTCCCGACGTATCGTAGTGCGACCCGTGACAGGGGCAGAACCAGCCGCCGAAATCACCCTTGGGGTCGGCAGCCTTCTGGCCCAGGGGGACGCAGCCCAGATGGGTGCAGACGCCGACGACGACCAGCCATTCCGGCTTTTGCACGCGGGCGGCGTCAGCCGCTTTGTCGCGCAACTCGGCGCCATCGTCCTTGGCGGCGGCAGCGATGTCTTCAGCCGTGCGATAGCGCACGAAGACCGGCTTGCCCTGCCAAACGACGGTGATCGCCTGTCCAGGTTGGATGGCGGCAAGATCCACATCGGTGGTGGACATTGCCAAAGTATCGGCGGCCGGGTTCATGCTGTGCACGAACGGCCACAGGGCGGCGGCGGTCCCGGCCGCGCCGACGGCGATGGTAGTATACAGCAGGAAATCCCGCCGAGACTGCCCATCCGTCGACGAGGGCTGGGCATGCGTAGCCGAATCAGCCATGACTAAACCTCTTGTTGGCCCGCGGAAGCGGCCCTATTAACCACATTGCCCCTTGTCTTTCAACAGGGGAGTCAAATGAACATAAGGTTTTACTAATTAATAGGGCTTCGGCCCGTCGGCACAAACCCTACCTGTTCGGGTGGAGTATTGAGGATTCTCTATGGATTTGTTGCGCTTAGCTCTGTTTCAGCCCGATATTCCGCAAAATGCCGGGGCCTTGTTGCGGCTTTCCGCCTGCCTTGGAATTCCTTTGGAAATCATCGAGCCGTGCGGATTTTTGTGGGACGAAAAACGCATGCGCCGGGCCGGCATGGATTATGTCGATCATGCCCGCGTCACCCGTCACGCATCGTGGAATGCGTTCCGCCAGCACATGGGGGGGCGGCTGGTGTTGTTGACCACCGCCGGCGGCACCCGTTTGGACGGCTTTTCCTTCCAGCCCGGTGATGTCATCATGATGGGGCGCGAAAGCGCCGGCGTTCCGCCCGAGGTGGTGGACAAGGCCGATGTCACCGTGCGCATTCCCATGGCGCCGGGTCTGCGTTCGCTGAACGTGGCCCTGGCGGCCACCTTGGCGGTGGGCGAGGGGCTGCGCCAGTTGAACGCCTATCCGCCGGAGGAATTGTCATGAGTGCCGATGCCAAGACCATGTTCGACGCCGAACGGGCCCAGGCTTACGACCGCCGGGTACGGGAAGCCATTCCCGGCTATGACGCGCTG
This sequence comes from Stygiobacter sp., assembly GCA_006218045.1. Taxonomy (GTDB): domain Bacteria; phylum Pseudomonadota; class Alphaproteobacteria; order Rhodospirillales; family Magnetospirillaceae; genus Magnetospirillum. Next base: position 12,442 of record VBWB01000021.1, on the reverse strand, counting down.
CATCAACTGTCGTGCATGGTGCTGGCCGAGGTGACCGGCGGCCATGGTCGGGTGTTGGTGGCCGGGGCCGGCACCGGCGGTGAATGCATCGCCTTGGCCCAGGCCTGCCCGGGCCTGAACGTGGTCGGCGTCGACCCGGCGGGCGACATGCTGGCCCATGCCGAGCGCAAGGTGGCCGAACATGGGTTGAACGCCCGGGTGCGGCTGTATCCGTCCAAGGTGTCGGATTTGCCGAAATTCGAGCCCTTCGACGCCGCCACGCTCTTGCTGGTGTTGCACTTCCTGCCCGATGACGGGGCCAAACTGGCCCTGCTCAGCGATATCGCCCAGCACCTGAAGCCGGGGGCGCCGCTGGTCCAGGCCGATCTGTTCGGCCCATCCTGGGACGAGGCGTGGCAGGCCGAACTGCGCACCTTCTGGGAGCATTTGCAGAAATCGGCGGGCATCCCGGCGGAAGACATCGCCCGTGGTTTCCGCCACGTGGACCGCGATATCCATCCGGTGACCGAGCAACGCTTGGCCGAATTGCTGGATCAGGCCGGCTTCGGGCCGCCCAAACCCTATTTCCGCGCGCTGTGCTTCGGCGGCTGGGTGGCGCGGCGCAAGGGGTAACCGAAAAGCCCCGGAAGGTGGAACCTTCCGGGGCTTTTCGGTTGCGGCGACCTTCAGTCGAACAGGCTGGAGACCGAGCGTTCTTCCGAGATGCGCTGGATGGATTCGGCCATCAGGGGCGCGATGGTGGTCTGGCGGATGTTGTGGGCCAGCTTGACCGCCTCGGTCGCCGGGATCGAATCGGTGATCACCAGTTCTTCCAGCGGGCTCGAGGTGACGCGGGCCACCGCGCCGCCCGACAGCACGCCATGGGTGACGTAAGCGGAAACCGAGACGGCGCCCGACTTCATCAGCGCTTCCGCCGCGTTGCAAAGGGTGCCGGCGGAATCGACGATGTCGTCGACCAGGATGCAACGGCGGCCCTTGACGTCACCGATGATGTTCATCACCTCGGAGACGCCGGCGCGTTCGCGCCGCTTGTCGATGATGGCCAGATCGGCGTCGATGCGGCTGGCGATGGCCCGGGCCCGGACCACGCCACCCACGTCGGGCGACACGATCATGACGTTGTCGTAGCGGGCGCGGATGTCGTTGACGAACACCGGGGCGGCATAAAGATTATCGAGCGGAATGTCGAAGAAACCCTGGATCTGACCGGAATGCAGGTCCAGCGTGACGACGCGGTCGGCGCCGGCGGTGGTGATCAGGTTGGCCACCAGCTTGGCGGAAATGGGCGTGCGCGGGCCGGACTTGCGGTCCTGGCGGGCATAGCCGAAATAGGGGATGACGGCGGTGATGCGCCGGGCCGAGCCGCGCTTCAGGGCGTCCAAGGTGATCAGCAGTTCCATCAGGTTATCGTTGGTCGGATAACAGGTGGACTGGATGACGAACACATCCTCGCCACGCACGTTTTCTTGCACTTCGACGAACACTTCCATGTCCGAGAACCGGCGCACGCTGGCCTTGGTGATGGACATGGTCATGTATTCGGCGATCGCTTCCGCGAGCGGGCGATTGCTGTTGCAGGCGAGGATTTTCATGGTTGGGTTACCTGTCGGGCTTGGTCCGGGGAGCCGCCTTGGCCGTCTTGGCCGGGGCCGGCTTAACTTTCTTGCGGGCATTGGACTTGGCCGGTTTCGTCGCCTTCGCTGACTTCGGCTGTACCGGCTGAGCCTCGACGGGCTTGGCCGGCATCGCCTGGGGCGGTGCCTGGGGGGAGGCGGCCGCCGCGGGCGGGGCCGGTTCCTCAGGCGGCGGCGGGCTGGTCCGCGCCGGATCGGTCTGGTCGCTTGATTCGGGCTTTCCTATATCAGCCGGTCTTGGTTCTGTAAACTGCCTTGGCCCGGCCTCGGCCTCCCGCTCCTTGCGGTTGCGCTCGGCGGCGCGCAGCACTTCGGCCACGCCCGAGGCGCCGCCTTCGGCGATATCGCGGGCCATGCTGCCCCAGCCCAGGTTCAGCCGCCCGCGCGGCACCGCGCCGCTTTGGTCGATGCGGGCCAATTGGGGACCGGCGGCGCTGCCTTGCTTGATCAGCCAGGAAATGCTGACGTTGTCGTCGGTGGTGTTGACCTGGGCGATGGTGACGACGCCGACCACCGTATAGGCCGCGTCGGCGGCGATTTCGACCCGTTCGCGCGCCAGGGCCTTGGTCAGGGCCAGGGGCAAGGCGGTGTCGCCGTCGCCGGGCAGGCCTTTCATCGGCTCGATACGGACTTTCGGCATTTGCGCCAGGACGCGGCCCGGGGCCAGTTGCGGTTTGGCGTCGGGGTCTTCCAGAAACGGATGGAACCGGGCCGCCACCTGGGCGGCGGCCAGCTTGCCGGACAGGGCGGCGGGGGTGCTGAGGCGGTGCATCTCGGCCCCATCGGCGGCGAGCAGCCGCCACAGCACGGCATCGCCTGCGGGCGCCACCTCGATCACCCGACCGAAGCCGGGGCCGCGGCGCAAGGTGACCGGGATTTCGCGCTCTTCAAAGGCCTTGATCACCGCTTCGGACAGGGCCTCGACCGAGACCATGTCGTCAGCGCTGTGCAAGGCGATGCCGCGTCCCAGCTTGGGCCGGGCCAGGGCGCTGCCCATGCCTTCCTCGTGCTTGAACGGGCGAGGAACCGTTTCGCAGGCCGCCACGGCCAACAGCAGGGCCAGGACGGCGATGATCCGCATCAGCCGGCGACCATGGCGACACAGGTGACCAGGGTGCCCAACAGCAGGAAGGCGCCGAACATCATGAGATGGGGCATGACCTAACGCTCCAGCACGATCACCGACATTTGCCGTCCGTAATCGGGCTCGTTGTTCAAGGTGGCGCGGCGATAACTGAAGAAACGGGCGCCGTCGCGGCAGGTGTCGGCGGGGACGCGGGTGACGTCCACCAGACCCAGCCGCGCCAGCTTGCGCGACACATAGCCGGGCAGATCGAAGAGGAAATGACCGTCGCGGCGACTGGGGGCGAAGAAATCGCCATTGTCGGCGCTTTCGGCCAGGAAGGCGGCGGGGAAATCGGGGCCGACCTCGTAGGAACGCTGGCCGATGCAGGGGCCGATGGCGCCGACCACGTTTTCGGGCTTGGCCCCCAGTTCGACCATGCGGGCAATGGTGTTTTCCAAGATGCCGCCGATGGCGCCCTTCCAGCCGGCATGGGCGGCGGCGACGATACCGTTCTTGCGGTCGGCCAGCAAAACCGGAGCGCAATCGGCGGTCAGGATGCCCAGGGCCAGGCCGGGCTGGGTGGTGACCATGGCATCGGCGGTGGGGCGGGCACCCTCGGCCCAGGGACCGGTGACGGTGACCACGTCGGGCGTATGGGCCTGATGCACGGTGATCAGGGCGGTTTGCGGCAAGTCCATCATGGCCATGGCGCGAGCGCGGTTTTCCGCCACCGCCGCCGGCTGGTCGGCCGAGCCCGGACCGCAATTGAGCGAGGCGTAAAGCCCCGTCGACACCCCGCCCTCACGGGTGAAGAAACCGTGGCGGATGCGGATGATTTCATTGAGCGCGGACAGGGTGATCATGCGGTCACTTTCAACTGACGAAGCCGGGCGGCGCCGGGAAGTGGGGCGACGCCAAGGCCAAGGCTTTGAACAAGGTGCCCATTTCCCCCGGATCGATCAAGCGCCGCAACTGGCCCATGACGTCGGCGGCCACCTTGTCGCCACCGGCTTGGGCCAAAAGATGGGCGCGGGTTTCGATGCCGAGCGCGCGCAGGAAGTCACTCTGATCCACCGGTCCCCAGGCCCGCGCCGGCACCGCTGACGCCGCCAGGGCCTGAAAATCCACATGGGCGGTGATGTCGGCCAGACCGGGCTGGTCGAGCACCGGATGAAAGCGGTGGTGGCGCACCGCCTGAAGCGTGTCGCCCGTGCCGCTGCGGCCATGGCCGTAATCGACGATCAGGGCGAAGCCGGGCTGGCGGTTCAGCCGCTTGCCCAAACCGGCGGCTAACGCACGGCCGTCATCGCAGGTCTCGACGATGGCGCCATCGGGGGCGGTCGCCAGCAGCTCCGGCGGCAGATCGGGCTCGGTCGCCGGGCCGGTGATGAAGCAAAAAGCGTCGCCGTCCAGCCCGACCATGCGTTCGCGCCATTGGCCGTCCTGCCGGATGAACTGGCGGATGGGCAGGGCGTCGAACAATTCATTGGCGATGACGATCAGCGGTCCGTCGGGCACTTGGTCGAAGCTTTCGCACCACTGCACGTCGCGCCCGCTCAGGGTCTGGCGTTGCAGGGCGACCAGATGCGGGCTGGTTTCCACCAGCCGGATGTCGGCGGCCTTGACGAAGGCCGGTACCACGCCGGCGGCCCGCAGCAGGTCATTCATCAAGGTGCCGCGCCCCGGCCCCAATTCGGCCAGCACCACCTTGTCAGGCGCCCCCATCATCTGCCAGACCATGATGCACCACAGCCCGATCAATTCGCCGAACATCTGGCTGACCTCGGGGGCGGTGGTGAAATCGCCCTGCCGACCGAAGGGGTCGCGGTTGGCGTAATAATGCGTCACCGCCTCATGCATGAAATCGGCGACGGTGACCGGTCCGCCCCGGGCGATGCGTGCCGCCAGTTGTTCCGCCAGGGACTGCATCAGGGCCGGTGTCCGCGCTTGAACGCCCAGGCGATCACCCCGGCCCCGGCCAGGACCAACGGAATGGACAGCAATTGCCCCATGGTGGCGCCGCCGATCAGAAAGCCCAGATGGGCGTCGGGCTGGCGGAAGAATTCGCCGATGATGCGGGCAACGCCGTAGCCCATCAGGAAGGTGCCGGCGAGGGCGCCGCGCTTTTCCCGAAACGGCCTGATCCGCCACAATACCGCCAGCAGCACGAACAGGGCCAAGCCTTCCAGCCCGGCTTGATAAAGCTGGCTGGGGTGGCGCGGCTCCGGCCCGCCGCCGGGGAAGACCATGGCGAACAAGGCGTCGGGGGCGACGCGGCCATAAAGCTCGCCATTGATGAAATTGGCGATGCGGCCGAAGAACAGGCCGATGGGCACGGCGCAGCACACCGCGTCGCCGATGGCGAACAGGTTGAGGCCGCGGCGCCGGGCGAACAGGATGATGGCGAGGATGACGCCCAGGGCGCCGCCATGGAAGGCCATGCCGCCTTGCCATAATTGAAAGATTTCCAGCGGATGGCTGAAATAATAGCCCGGCTTGTAGAACAGCACATAGCCCAGTCGTCCGCCGAACACCACGCCCAGGGTGGCCCAGACCAGGAAGTCGTCCACGTCGGCTTCCCGCATGGCATGGGGCGGAAAGCGCACCAGTCGCTTGATGTACAGCCAACCCAGGGTCAGGCCGGAGATATAGGCCAAAGCGTACCAGCGGATGGCGATCGGCCCCAGCTGGATGGCGATGGGGTCGATATGCGGATAGGTCAACATGGCGAGCCTTACTTGTAGCGGTCGGGACGGTCCAGGAAGTGCTGCACGTATTTGGTCACGCCTTCTTCCAGGCTGGTGAAGGGACGGGTATAGCCCGCCGCCCGCAGGTTCTTCTCGTTGGCCTGGGTGAAGTACTGGTACTTGTCGCGGATGGCGATGGGGGTGTCTTGGAACTTGATCTTGGGTTCCTTGCCCAGCGCCTTGTACACCTGCGACGCCAGATCGATGAACGAGCGGGCTTTGCCGGTGCCGACGTTGAAGATGCCGTTGACCTGGGGATTGTCCAGCAGCCACATCATCACCTCGACGCAGTCTTCCACCCAGATGAAGTCGCGCATCTGCCCGCCATCCTTGTATTGCGGATTGTGCGAGCGGAACAGCTGATAGGCGGCGTCCTGCTTGGCGTGCGGATAGATCTGCGACACCACGCTTTGCTGGCCGCCCTTGTGGTATTCGTTGGGGCCGTAGACGTTGAAGAATTTGAGGCCGGCGAATTGCGGCGGCTTTCGGGATCCTTGCTGGATCTTGCGGGCGACGCGGCGGTCGAACAGATGCTTGGACCAGCCATAGGCGTTCAAGGGTTGCAGCTTGGCCAGATGGTCGATGGACCAATCGTCGTCGAAGCCATACGAGCCGTCGCCATAGGTGGCCGCGCTCGACGCATAGATGAAGCGCACGTTGGACAGGGCGCACCATTTCCACAAGGCCAGCGACAGCGAGAAATTGTTGGCGGCGATCTTGTCGCCGTCGGTCTCGGTGGTGGCGGAAATCGCCCCCATGTGGAAGATGACCTGGATGTGCTTGCGGTTGGCTTCGAGGAAGTCGAACAATTGCTCGGGGTGGACGATATCGGCCAATTCGCGCTTGGCGATGTTCTTCCATTTGTCGTTGGAGCGCAGGCGGTCGCACACCACCAGCTTGCCGGCGTCACGCGCTTCCAGCGCGGCCAGGATGTTGGAACCGATAAAGCCGGCGCCTCCGGTGACGACGATCATGGTCACATGCTCCCATAAATTTAGCGTCTTGGTTATAGGACGGGGCGGGCGCCATTGCAATTCGCCGTCCACCGCCCATAATGAAAGGAGATTTCCAAAACGCGAGTATGACCCATGCAGACCCAGAACCCCTTTTTCGACGATCTCGCCCGCATGGCCGGCGGTGCGCTGGGGGCGTTGTCGGGCCTGCGGGCGGAAGTCGAGGCGTTGATCCGCCAGCAGATGGAACGCTTCATGGCTGGTGTCGACATGGTCCCGCGCGAGGAATTCGAGGTGGTGCGCGACATGGCCGTCAAGGCGCGCGAGGAAAACGACGCCCTGGCCAAGCGACTGGCCGATCTGGAAGCCAAGCTGGCCGACAAGTCCTCGTAACAACACCGTCACTATAAACGGTTTATCCACAAGAATTGATGTGCCGCCGCATGCTTTGTCTTGCATCGCGGCGACGGCTGTGGCTAGCCTAGCCCTAGTGGCTGGCGGTACGTTCCATACTATTTTTGGATTGGCGCCCCGGCCTGTCGCGACGCCAAGCCCCGGAGGACGAGAGTATGTCCATGGCCCTCGCGCACGAGGAAGACTTCGTCATCAATCCCTTGGACTTGATCGAGCAATTCGTTACCGCCAATGACTGGGCCTTTGACCGCCGTTCCGATGACGAATTGGCGGTCGAAATGCCGGGCAAGTGGTGCAATTACTCGCTTTATTTCGCCTGGCGCGAGGATATGGGCGCCATGCATTTCACCTGCGCTTTCGATATGAAGGTGCCGGCGGGCAAGCATGCCGCCATCTGCGAGCTTCTGGCCGCCATCAATGAAAAGCTGTGGCTGGGCCATTTCGGCCTGTGGGACGACGAGGGCGTGCCCATGTTCCGCCATACCTCGCTGGTGCGCGGCACCGAGGGGCTGTCGCCGGAGCAGGTGGAAGATTTGATGGATATCGCGCTGACCGAGTGCGAGCGCTTCTATCCGGCCTTCCAGTTCGTCATCTGGGGCGGCAAGTCGGCCAAGGACGCGGTGGCCTGTTCGCTGTTGGACACCGTCGGCGAAGCCTGAAGCCGGCGCGGCGCCGAGCGGCCCCGTTCACGGGGCGCACGGGCAGACCCCTTGATCCCGCCCGCCCGCCTGTGGTCATCTGTGCCCCTTGACGGATTCATGGGGTGACGATCGTGACCAAGATTTTGCTGGTGGGCTGCGGCAAGATGGGCTCGGCCATGCTGGCCGGCTGGCTGGAACAGGGAATCCGCGCCGCCGACGTGGTGGTGGTCGATCCCCATGCCCAGGGATTGCCCGATGGCGTCACCGTGCTGGGCGACGTCGATCTGCTGTCCAAGACCTTTACCCCCGACATCACCATCCTGGCGGTCAAGCCGCAGGTGATGGCCCAGGTGCTGCCGGCCTATGCCCGGCTGGCCGGTCACACCGTCTTCCTGTCCATCGCCGCCGGCAAGCCGGTCGAGTTTTTCCGTCGGCATCTGGGCGAGGCGGCGGCCGTCATCCGCGCCATGCCCAACACCCCGGCGGCGGTGCGGCGCGGCATCACCGTCTGTTACGCCGGCGCCAATGTGGCCCAAGAACCGCGCGCCCTGGCGCAATCGCTGTTGGAGGCGGTGGGCGAGGTGGCCTGGATCGACGATGAAAGCCAGATGGACGCGGTCACCGCCGTTTCCGGTTCCGGTCCCGCTTATGTGTTCCTGTTGGCCGAGGTGATGGCGGCGGCGGGGGTGGCGGCTGGATTGCCGGCTGATCTGGCCGACCGTCTGGCTCGGGCGACGGTGTCGGGCGGCGGCGAATTGCTGCGCCAATCCTTGGACAGTTCGGCCCAGTTGCGCATCAACGTCACCAGCCCCGGCGGCACCACCGCCGCTGCCCTGGCGGTGCTGATGGATGAGGCCAAGGGCATGGCGCCCTTGATGACCGATGCGGTGGCGGCGGCGACCCGTCGCGGCAAGGAACTGGCCGGGTGAGCGCCGCGCCCCTGTCCCTCCCCTTCGTCGATCGCCCCGATCTGCCCACCGGGCCGGCGGATTTCAAGCTGGTGTCCGATTATCAGCCCGCCGGCGATCAGCCCGCCGCCATCGCCACCCTGGTGGCCGGGCTGGAGGCGCGGGAGCGTGATCAGGTGCTGCTGGGGGTGACCGGCTCGGGCAAGACCTTCACCATGGCCCATGTCATCGCCACCACCAAGCGTCCGGCCCTGGTGTTGGCCCACAACAAGACGCTGGCGGCGCAGCTTTACGCGGAAATGAAAAATTTCTTCCCCGACAACGCGGTGGAATATTTCGTCTCCTATTACGATTACTACCAGCCGGAAGCCTATATCCCGCGCACCGACACCTATATCGAGAAGGATTCCCAGATCAACGAGCAGATCGACCGCATGCGCCATGCGGCGACGCGGGCGCTCTTGGAACGGCGCGACGTCATCATCGTCGCCTCGGTGTCGTGCATCTATGGTATCGGCTCGGTGGAATCCTATGCCCGCATGACGCTCAAGCTGGTGGTGGGCGAAAGCATCGACCGCACCGAATTGCTGAAGCGGCTGGTGGAGTTGCAATATACCCGCAACGATGCCGCGTTCGAGCGCGGCACCTTCCGTGTGCGCGGCGATTCGGTGGAAATCTTTCCGGTCCACTATGAAGACCGCGCCTGGCAGGTGTCGCTGTGGGGCGACGAGATCGAGGGCATCGCCGAATTCGATCCGCTGACGGGGGAAAAGACCGTGCGGCTGTCGGAGGTGGTGGTCTATCCGTCCAGCCACTATGTGACGCCGCGCCCGACCATCACCGCGGCGCTGGCCGGCATCAAGGCCGAGCTCAAGGCGACCGTCGCCCATTTCGAGGAAGAAGGCAAGCTGCTGGAGGCTCAGCGCATCCGCGAGCGCACCACCTTCGACATCGAGATGCTGGAAACCACCGGCCACTGCAAGAGCATCGAGAATTATTCCCGCTATCTCACCGGGCGCAAGCCGGGCGAGCCGCCGCCGACCCTGTTCGAGTATCTGCCGCCCGACGCGCTGTTGATCGTCGATGAATCCCACGTCACCGTGCCGCAGATCGGCGGTATGTATCGGGGCGATTATGCCCGCAAAAGCACGTTGTCGGAATTCGGCTTCCGGCTGCCGTCATGTATCGACAATCGACCGTTGAAATTCGAGGAATGGGACATCATGCGCCCGTCCTCGCTGTTCGTTTCCGCCACCCCCGGCCCGTGGGAGATGGAGCGCACCGGCGGCGTCTTCGCCGAGCAGGTCATCCGCCCCACCGGGCTGGTCGACCCCATCTGCGTCATCCGCCCGGTCGAGCATCAGGTCGACGATCTGCTGGCCGAGGTGCGGCAGATGGCCGCCCAGGGCCACCGCACCCTGGTCACCGTGCTGACCAAGCGCATGGCCGAGGATCTGACCGAATATCTGCATGATCACGGCATCCGCGTGCGTTACCTGCATTCCGACATCGATACGCTGGAGCGCATCGAGATCATCCGCGATCTGCGCCTGGGCGCCTTCGACGTGCTGATCGGCATCAATCTGCTGCGCGAGGGGCTGGATATCCCCGAATGCGCCCTGGTGGCCATTCTCGACGCCGACAAGGAAGGTTTCCTGCGCTCCAAGACCTCGCTGATCCAGACCATCGGTCGGGCGGCGCGCAATATCGACGGCCGTGTCATCCTTTATGCCGACAAGATGACCGAGTCCTTGAAATACGCCATCGATGAGACCACCCGCCGCCGCGAAAAGCAGCAGGCCTACAATGTCGCCCACGGCATCACCCCGGAAGGCATCAGGAAGGCGGTGGGCGATGTGCTGGAAAGCGTCTATGAAAAGGACTATCTGACCGTCGATACCGGCGATTCCGGTCTGGCCCATGGCGTCGGCCACAATCTGGCGGCGGTCAAGGCCGACATCGAAAAGCGCATGAAGGCCGCCGCCGCCGATCTGGAATTCGAGGAGGCCGCCCGCCTGCGCGACGAATTGCGCCGACTGGAAGCGCAGGAACTGGGGGTTCCCGCTTCCCCCGGGCCGCGTGGCGGCACGGGCAAGCCTCAGCCGAAAGGACGAGGGCGGCGGCGATAGAATCCGCTGGATTCCCCGTAAAATTTAATCCAATATGATTGGTGAATGATCCCGGAGCGCATTGCGCCCGGGATTTTTTTTGCCCAGGAGCAGACAATGGCCGACGAAAACCTGAACGACGCCCCGGAAGAGAACGCGAACAGCAATGCTCCGACCGAGAATGCGCAGCAGGCATTGGACGATCTGACCGTCCTGTCCGATGTCGGCAATCAAAGCCTGGGCGAATCCCGCCTCAATCTGGTGCGCAACATCGATGTCAGCGACGCCGCCATGGGCGGCTTGGCCACCATCCACCAGGGCTCGGGCTCGGGCAATCAGGTGCAGGAAGGCTTGCAGGTTCAGGCCGGTCTGATCCAGACCGAGGAAATCGTCGTCGAGCAGGCGCCGCCGGCGCCGGTGGAACTTCCCGAAGTGGCCGCCACCGAGGTTGAGGATACCGCCCCGGTTGCCGAAGCGCTCGATACCTCCGTCAACATGGAGGTGCAGGAAGACCTGTCGGCACAGAACATCGTCTTCGGCGAAGGCATCGAGATCGTCGAGGAAGAGGAGGCCGAGACTGTCGTCGAAGGGGCCGCCGTCGACGTCGCCACCGAAGAAATCATCGAAGTGGTGCCCGAGGCGGTGCTGGAGGAAACCTTCGTCGATAGCCAGCCGACCATCGGCGGCATCCTCATCGACATCCCCGGCGACAACGACCCGACCCTGGTGCCGGTCCCCACCCCCATCGACTGGACCGAAGACCAGAACCTGACTTTCGGCGTCGACGCCACCGACCCCGATGGCGGCGACGTGGTGATCAATTTCAGCGAGCCCGCCAACGGCGACATCATCGTCAATGGCGACGGTACCTACGAATATCGCCCCCATGCCAATTATTTCGGCACCGACAGCTTCACCGTCTTCGTCAGCGATGACGAAGGCAATACCGTCAGCCAGACGGTCGAGCTCAACATCGCCAATGTGGATGACGAATCGGTGATCACCGTCACCGGCGGTGTCGGCGATGAAAGCACCACCAGCGCCGCGACCACGGTGACCGGCTCCATCAGCGCCAACGACATCGACGGCGCCATCGTCGGCTATGAAGTGGTGGCCGGCGACCATCCTGGTACTTTGACCGTCAATGCCGACGGCACCTTCACCTTCGTCGCCGAGACTCCCAACTGGAACGGCAGCGAAACCTTCACCGTCAAGGTCTATGACGACCAAGGCGGCGCCACCGAGGTGCCGGTGACCATCACCGTCAACGCCACCGACGATGCCGTCGTCGACAATGGCATCCTGATCGACCTGCCGGGCGACAACAGCCCCACCTTAGTGCCGGTCCCCAATCCGGTCGAAACCCAGGAAGGCACCAGCCTGCGCTTCGCCATCGATGCCAGCGATCCCGATGGCAGCCCGGTGACCATCAGCTTCGAGCAGCCGACCCATGGTTCGGTCATCGCCAATGGCGACGGCACCTTCACCTATCAGCTGAGTGGGGACTATTTCGGCAGCGACACCGTCACCTACACGGTGACCAGCGCCGATGGGTCCACCCTTACCAACACCATGAATCTGAACATCGCCAATGTGGACGACGCCCCGCAAGTCACCCTTGCTGGCGGTTCGGGCGACGAAGATACGGTGATCACCGGTTCCATCGGCGTGACCGATGTGGACAATCAGGGTGCCGCTTCGACCCTTGAGCTGGTCGGCGATGCGCAGCACGGCACGGTGACGTTGAACAGCAACGGCACCTACAGTTTCGTCGCCACTGATGCCAATTGGAGCGGCACCGACACCTTTACCGTGCGCATCACCGATGCCCAGGGCAGCGTCACCGAACAGGTGGTCGAGGTCAATGTGGGCGCCGTCGATGACGCCACCGTGGTCACCGGCCCGGTCGATTTGCGCGACGTGGCCGAGGATTCGGGCGTCATCACCATCAGCGCCGAGGACCTGCTGGCC
>VBWB01000056.1 GCA_006218045.1 Stygiobacter sp. | reverse complement strand
CGAGGCTGTGTGAAAACGCCTTGTGATTGGACGAATTAGCTTATCCTTCTGGTGTCAGCAGGGGGTGAGTATGAGCCGCTTTGTTCAGGGTGCGGATCGCCGGCAGCCGACGCTGCTTCCCGAATGTCTCGACGACTATGTGGCCGAGGACAACCCGGTGCGGGTGGTCGATGTGTTTGTCGACGAACTGGACCTGAGGGGTCTGGGCTTCGAGGGGATGACGCCGTCGGCGACGGGCCGACCGGCCTATCACCCGGCCATGCTGCTGAAGCTGTATGTCTACGGCTACCTGAACAAGGTGCAGTCCAGCCGGCGGCTGGAGCGCGAGGCTCAGCGCAATGTCGAGCTGATGTGGCTGACGGGGCGGCTGGCACCGGATCACAAGACCATCGCCGACTTCCGCCGCGAGAACGGCCCGGCCATCCAGGCGGCATGCGCTCAGTTCGTGGTGTTGTGCCGCCAACTCGGCCTGTTCGGCGCAGCCTTGGTCGCCATCGATGGCTCGAAGTTCAAGGCAGTGAACACCCGCGACAGGAACTTCACCGCCTACAAGGTGAAGCGGCGGATCGAACAGGTGGCGGAGCACATCGCCGGCTATCTGCAGGACCTGGACACGGCGGACCGTCATGAAGGCGAGGCGGCCGAGTCGCGATCCGGGCGACTGGTCGAGAAGATCGATCGGCTCCGCGCCCAGATGGCGATGCTGAAAGCCATGGAGGCCGAGGTCGAGGCGTCGCCGGACGGCCAGGTCTCCCTGACCGATCCCGACGCCCGATCCATGGCCACATCCGGCCGGGGTAGCGGCATCGTCGGCTACAATGTCCAGTCTGCCGTCGAAGGCGAGCATCACCTGATCGTGGCCCACGAGGTGGTCATGACCGGCAGCGACCGCGAGCAACTGGCCTCCATGGCGGCAAAGGCGAAGGACGCCATCGGCGTGGAAGCGCTCGATGTGCTGGCCGACCGAGGCTACTTCTCCGGGGAGGAGATCCTCGCCTGCGAAGCCATGGGCGTGACGCCCTACGTCCCAAAACCACAGACCTCGGGCGCCAAGGCCGTGGGCCGCTTCGGCAAGCAGGACTTCGTCTACCAGCCCGACCAGGACGTCTATCGCTGCCCGGCCGGGGCGCTGCTGCCTCGGCACATGACGACCGTCGAGAAGGGACTGACGCTGCACCGCTACTGGGATCGGGCCAGTTGCACCGGCTGCTCGCTCAAGAGCCAGTGCACGCCCAGCGTCGAGCGTCGGGTCACCCGCTGGGAGCATGAGGCGGTGATCGATGCCTTGCAGGCCCGGATGGACCTGGCCCCGCGCGCCATGCGCGTCCGAAGGCGGCTGGTCGAGCACCCGTTCGGCACGATCAAGGCCTGGATGGGCCACACGCACTTCCTGATGAAGCGGCTGCCCAACGTGAAGACCGAGATCAGCCTCCACATCCTGGCCTACAACATCAAACGGGTGATAGCTGTCCTCGGAACGAAGCCGCTCATGGAGGCGATCAGGGCCTGAGACGGAGGCGCTCCGCGCCTCGCCGCAATCCCCGCGCCGATTAAGCCCGGCGCGTTTTTACACGGCCTCG
>VBWB01000049.1 GCA_006218045.1 Stygiobacter sp. | reverse complement strand
GCAGCGGTCAGCGAAGTCTTGCCATGGTCGACGTGACCGATGGTGCCGATATTGCAGTGGGGCTTATTGCGTTCAAATTTCGCCTTAGCCATGAGTTCTACTCCGTCCTCGAAATAGGTTTGACCAGTGTGGTGATACCGAAGTGCGCACTATCTGCGGACTTCGGTATCACCACACAATTCAATAGGGTTAGTGACCTCCCCCCGAAACCCGCGAACGGGCTTCGGAGAGGGGGCACCGGAAGGGATCAGCCGTTCAGCTTGGCCCGGATTTCCTCGGCCACATTGTTCGGAACTTCCGAATAGTGGTCGAACGTCATGGTGTACTGGGCGCGCCCCTGCGACATGGAGCGCAGGGTATTCACGTACCCGAACATGTTGGCCAGCGGGACCATGGCGGAGATCACGCGGGCGTTACCGCGCTGATCCATGCCATTGACCTGGCCGCGACGGCTGTTCAGATCGCCGATGACGTCACCCATGTAATCTTCGGGGGTGACGACTTCGACGCTCATCATCGGCTCCAACAGCTTCGGACCGGCCTTGGCGATACCTTCACGGAAGCGCCGTCGGTCAGGGTGGCCTTGAAGTCGATCAGCGGGAAGCCGGCGATGACGCCGTTATCCATGGCCGACCGGATACCCTTTTCAACGCCCGGCACGTATTCCTTGGGAACCGAACCACCGATGACGGTGTTGGCGAAGACGAAGCCTTCGCCCTTCTCCGCCGGCTCGAAGCGGATCTTGACGCGGGCGAACTGGCCCGAGCCACCGGTCTGCTTCTTGTGGGTGTAATCGACGTCGGCGGCCTTCGAGATGGTCTCACGATAGGCCACTTGGGGCGCGCCCACGTTGGCTTCCACCTTGAATTCACGCTTCATGCGATCGACCAGGATTTCCAGGTGCAATTCGCCCATGCCCTTGATCACGGTCTGACCGGATTCGGCATCGGTGGAAACGCGGAACGACGGGTCCTCGGCGGCCAAGCGCGCCAGGGCCATGCCCATCTTTTCCTGATCGGCCTTGGACTTGGGCTCCACCGCCACTTCGATCACCGGCTCGGGGAATTCCATGCGTTCCAGAATCACCAGCGCGCTGGGGGTCGGATCGCACAGGGTATCACCGGTGGTGGTGTCCTTGAGGCCGGCGAAGGCGACGATGTCGCCGGCGCGGGCTTCCTTGACTTCCTCACGCGCGTTGGCGTGCATCAGCAGCATGCGACCGACGCGCTCGCGCTTTTCCTTGACGGTGTTCTGCACGTAGGAACCGGCCTCGACCACGCCGGAATAGACGCGAACGAAGGTCAGGGAGCCGACGAAGGGGTCGTTCATGATCTTGAACGCCAGACCGGCGAAGGGCTCGTCGTCGGTGGAGTGCTTGGCGATCTCGTCTTCGGTACCGTACTTCACGCCCTTGATGGCGGGAATG
Organism: Stygiobacter sp.; assembly: GCA_006218045.1. Lineage (GTDB taxonomy): Bacteria > Pseudomonadota > Alphaproteobacteria > Rhodospirillales > Magnetospirillaceae > Magnetospirillum. The sequence continues at coordinate 17,134 of VBWB01000049.1, read as the reverse complement.
TCGACCGGGGCCGGCAGATAATCGACAACGGCGTCGAGCAGGGTCTGCACGCCCTTGTTCTTGAAGGCCGAACCGCACAGCACGGGGACGAACACGCGGGCCAGGGTACCCTTGCGGATACAAGCCTTCAGCACGTCCATGCCGGGCTCTTTACCGGCCAGATACATCTCCATCGCCTTATCGTCCATTTCGACGGCGGCTTCGATGAGCTGAGCGCGGTATTCGGCGGCTTTTTCAACCAGATCGGCGGGAATCGGCTGGTCCTCGAAATGAGCGCCCAGGGATTCATCCTTCCAGATCACCGCACAATTGCGCAACAGATCGACCATACCGGCGAAACCGCTTTCCTCGCCGATGGGCAGATGCATGACCAGCGGGCGGGCGCCCAGACGGTCGATGATCATGTCCACGCAGCGATAGAAATTGGCGCCGATACGGTCCATCTTGTTGACGAAACAAATACGCGGCACGCCGTATTTGTCGGCCTGGCGCCACACGGTTTCCGACTGGGGTTCGACGCCGGCGACCGAATCGAACACCGTCACCGCACCATCGAGCACACGCAAGCTGCGTTCGACTTCGATGGTGAAGTCGACGTGGCCAGGGGTGTCGATGATGTTGATGCGATGATCGTTCCAGAACGCTGTGGTCGCAGCCGACGTGATGGTGATACCACGCTCCTGTTCCTGCTCCATCCAGTCCATGGTGGCGGTGCCCTCGTGCACTTCGCCGATCTTATAGGACTTGCCGGTGTAGTAGAGGATACGCTCGGTCGTCGTCGTCTTACCGGCATCGATGTGCGCCATGATGCCGATATTACGATAGCGCTCGAGGGGCGTTGTGCGGGCCATATTGCCTTCTCTTTACCAGCGGTAGTGCGAGAACGCCTTGTTGGCGTCAGCCATACGGTGAGTATCTTCACGCTTCTTCACGGCGGCGCCGCGATTGTTGGCGGCATCGAGCAACTCGCCCGACAGACGGTCGATCATGGTGGTTTCAGAACGCTTGCGCGAATAATCGATCAGCCAGCGGATGGCCAGGGCCTGACGACGGTCGGTCCGCACTTCGACGGGCACCTGATAGGTGGCACCGCCAACGCGGCGGGAACGAACTTCCACGGCCGGCTTGACGTTGTCGAGGGCATCATGGAACACCTGCAGCGGATCCTGGCCGGTCTTGCCCTGGATCTTCTCCAGCGCACCATAGACGATGGCCTCGGCGGCGGACTTCTTGCCGTCAAACATCAGGCAGTTCATGAACTTGGCTACCACCAGATCGCCATACTTGGCGTCGGGGTTGATTTCGCGCTTCTCGGCGGCGTGACGACGGGACATATCTTCTAATCCTTACTTCGGACGCTTCGCGCCGTACTTGGAACGACGCTGCTTACGGTCCTTGACGCCCTGGGTATCCAGAGTGCCGCGGATGATGTGGTAGCGGACACCGGGCAAATCCTTCACGCGGCCGCCGCGGATCATCACCACCGAGTGCTCCTGAAGGTTATGGCCTTCACCGGGAATGTAGCTGGTCACTTCGAAGCCGTTGGTCAGGCGCACGCGCGCAACCTTACGCAGCGCCGAGTTGGGCTTCTTCGGGGTGGTGGTATAGACGCGGGTGCAAACACCACGCTTCTGCGGGCAGGCCTCCAAAGCCGGCACCTTGTTGCGCGTCGCCAAGGGCTGGCGCGGCTTACGGATCAATTGGTTGATCGTGGGCATTCTTTACTCATTCCCTGAGGCACAAACATCGGATGACCGAAAAGACGAAAACCTTCCGATGCGGGTGCATCGGGGTTTCCATCGGATGCCGGTCGCCCACCCGTCTGGCGTCACTAAAGTGTTTCAGATAGTCGCGGTGCAACAGGCAACGAACATTATTCCGCAGCCAGTCTTCCGAGAGCGCCGCATCCTATTTATCCGCACCCGCCACGTCAAGAGAAAGAGTCGGCCCGCCGCCAACCCGCCACTTGCCGTCAAACCCCTGGTAACCATTTAATGTTAGACTCTTTTTCGGCAGCGTCTTGCGCATCGGAGCCCCCATGACCACCGCCCCCCCGACCGTGCTGATCGAAGCGCCCGAATCGCGCCATCAGCGTGTTGCCCGCCACATCCGGGCGGCGGCGGAGGCGACCGGAATTCCCTTCGATTATCTGCTGGCCCAGGCCAACAGCGAAAGCCGCATGGACCCCAACGCCGCCAGCCAAAGATCCTCGGCCATGGGCCTTTATCAGTTCACCGCCGGCACTTGGCTGGAAATGGTGAAGAAGCATGGCGCCGATCACGGCCTGGGCAATTACGCCGATGCCATCACCAAGGGCCGCGACGGCAAATGGAACGTCGCCGACAAGGAAGTGAAGGCGGAAATCCTGAACCTGCGCAAGGATCCGCGTATTTCCGCCCTGATGGCCGGCGAATATGCCGCCGACAACGGCAAGGTGCTGGAAGCCAGACTGGGGCGCAAGGCCTCGACCCACGATCTGCACCTGGCCCACTTCCTGGGTGCCGGCGGCGCCCTTAAGGTCTTGCAGGAAATGGGTGGCGATCAGCAGACCAAAGCCGCCGGCATCCTGCCGGAAGCGGCCAAGGCCAACCCGGAAGTATTTCATCACCAGGACGACGGCGCGGCCAAGTCGGTCGATGACCTTTACGCCAGCGTCGAAAGCCGCTTCCGCCGATCCATGGCCAAGGCGGCACAGGTGGCCAAAAGCCTGAACCGCCCGACCATCGACTTGGCGGAATTGCGCCCCGAGGCACGGCCCCAGACCGAGACGGCGACCACCACCCTGACCCTGGCGGCAGCCGAACCGGCACCGCCGATTGCGACCCCGCCGCGTATCGATCTCAGCCAATACGGCACCTTCCCGGTGGCCATCAACCGCCCCGCCTTGGAAACCGGAGCCTTTCCGGTGCGCCTGCCGCCAGCGGTCAATGCCACCCGCGCCGATCAGGTCACCTTGCGCGGCATCATCGACGCCCTGGACGGCGAAAGCTGATTCTTCAGTGTTTGGGCAGGGTGAAGTGGAAGGTCGACCCCTGCCCCGGCACCGATTCCACCCGGATTTCGCCGCCGTGGCGTTCGATCACCCGCTGGCACACCGCCAGGCCGATGCCGGTGCCGGAATAACGGTCACGGGCGTGCAGCCGTTTGAACATCTCGAAAATCTGCCGATGATAGTGCGGGTCGATGCCGATGCCGTTGTCGATGACGGAAAAGCGCCAGAATTCCCCCTGCTCGGCCACGGTGATGGTCAGTTCCGGGCGGACGTCGTCGCGGCGGTATTTCAGACCGTTGGAAACCAGATTCTGGAACACGCTGGAAAGCTGGCCGGCATCGCCCACCACCACCGGCAGCGGCCCCTTGACCTCGACCACGGCGCCGGCCTCGGCGATCACGGTTTTGAGATTGGCCAAGACGGTGCTGACCAGAACCCCGGTTTGCACCGGACCGCGTGTCAACGGACCGGTACCGATGCGGGAATAGACCAGTAATTCATTGATGATCATCTGCATGCGCCGCACGCCGTCGACGGTATAGCCGATGAAGGCGTCGGCGTCCTCGTCCAGCCGCCCCTGATAGCGCCGTTGCAGCAATTGCACATAGCTGGCGATGTTCCGGAGCGGCTCCTTCAGATCATGCGAGGCCACATAGGCGAATTGCTCGAGATCGGCATTGGAGCGGCTGAGATCGCGGTTGGCAGCGCGCAAGGCTTGGTTGACCATGCGATCACGCCGCATTTCCCGCGCCATCACCCGACTGAGCGCCGCCAGCAGAGCAAGCATTATCCCGGTGGTCCCCAGGGTCGCCCACGACCGCTGGCGCCACGGCGCCATGGCCACGTCCAAGCTGACGCTGGCACACACCACCAGATTGCGGGCGGCGATGGTGCGATAGGAAACGATGCGCAAATCCCCTTCACCGGGGGTGGTGGCAAACGTGCCGCTGGCGGCTTCGGGCAGATGGGTGGCGAAAAGCGGCAGGCCCGACATGTTGCGGCCCACATCCTCCGCCGTCAGCGGATGCGCCGCCAGCAATGCGCCGTCCAGGCGATACAGGGCCACCTGGGGACGGGCCGCCGCCATGTCCTGATCATCGATCAGGGCGGCAAGGGTCTCGACATCCACCAGGGCGGCAACGGCGCCGCCCAGCCGCCCCGCGCCGTCACGCAGGGCTAGGGACACCGGGAACACCACCTTGCCGCTGGCCTCGTCCAAGCCCGCCTGGGACAGATGGAAGCCGGACTGATCCCCCCCCAGGGCCGCCCGCACCCATTCGTACTGGACCAACGAGGATGTGGGCTGAAGCTTGGCCAAGCCATCGCTGAGCACCAGCCCTTTTTCGTCGATCACCACGAGATTGGCGAGATGCGGCGACGCCGCCAGGGCGGTGCGCAGGGCCGCCCCTTGCTCGGGACTCAGCGGCCCAAGCGGCGGCACGGTCAACTGATCGCCCAATCGGCGCACCATCAATTCGGTGGCATCCAAGGTGCGGGCCACGAATTCCTGCAACAGGCGGGCCTGATGACGGGTGGTCGCTTCGGCAGCGGCGCGGCTGTCGCGATAATCGGCCAGCACCAAGGCCACAGCCGCCACCACCCCGCCGGCGAAGCACAGGGCGAACAGCAGCAACAGCAGAATCCTTGACCGCAACCGACGGCGCCACGACTTGGCCACCCAATCCCCCTTATACCATGTCCCGCCGATCGTGACCGAGCAGCGGGATCCTCAAGCGGCGGGCGGGTTGCTCCGCAACCCTTGCCTCTGGCAGCATAAGCCGCGCCGCCCCTTGGGCCTAACCAAATGCCGAGGCGATCATTAAACGACGGGCGCCACCACCGTCAAAGAAAAACCCCCTCCACCGCTAGGGGTGAAGGGGGTATTCCCTTACGTCACGATCGTAATGACCGGGATTTACTCAGCCGGGGCCGCCGGGGATTGTTCGCCCGCCGCCGGCAAAGCCGGATTTTCACCACCTTCGGCCGCGATCTGCATGTCGCGGTCACGCTTGGCGGCGATCTCGCGCAGACGGTTCATCACCGCGCCGGTACCGGCGGGGATCAGACGACCGACGATGACGTTTTCCTTCAGGCCGTTCAGGGTGTCGACCTTGCCGGAAACCGCCGCCTCGGTGAGGACGCGGGTGGTTTCCTGGAACGACGCCGCCGAGATGAAGGAATGGGTCTGCAACGACGCCTTGGTGATGCCCTGCAACACCGGGGTGCCCGAAGCCGGGCGGCCCTGTTCCTTGATCGCCTTGCGGTTCTCGTGCTCGAATTCCTGGCGGTCGATCTGTTCACCGACCAGGAAGGTGGTGTCGCCGGGCTCGGTGATCTCGACCTTTTGCAGCATCTGGCGAACGATCACCTCGATGTGCTTGTCGTTGATCTTCACGCCCTGCAGACGATAGACCTCCTGGATTTCGTTGATCAGGTACTGGGCCAGGGCTTCCACGCCCATGACGCGCAGGATGTCGTGCGGAACGGGATTGCCGTCCATCAGAGAGTCGCCGCGACGGACGTAATCGCCTTCCTGCACCGACACGTGCTTGCCCTTGGGGATCAGGTATTCCATCGGATCGCCGTTTGGACTTGTAGTCCTTGCCGAATTCGACGCGGCCGTCGATGTCGGAGATGATGGCGTGATCCTTGGGCTTCCTGGCCTCGAACAACTCGGCCACACGCGGCAGACCGCCGGTGATGTCGCGGGTCTTCGAGCCTTCACGCGGGATGCGGGCCAGCACGTCGCCGGCATGCAGCTTGGACTGGTTCTCCACCGACAAGATGGCGTCCACCGACAGGAAGTAGCGGGCTTCCAGGCCGTTGGGCAGGGTCACCGGCTGGCCCTTGTCGTCGCGCAACTCGACGCGCGGGCGCAGTTCGGAACCACGCGGCTGCTGCTTCCAGTCGACCACCACCTTGCTGGCGATGCCGGTGGCTTCATCGACCACTTCGCGGATGGACAGGCCTTCCACCAGATCGACGTAATGGGCGACACCGTTGGTCTCGGTGATGATCGGCAGGGTGTAGGGATCCCACTCGGCCATCTTGGTGCCCTTGAGGACCTTCTGGCCCTCTTCCACCAGCAGCTTGGCGCCATAGGGGACGCGGTGGCGGGCACGTTCGCGCCCGCCGCCATCCAGCAACAGCAATTCGCAGTTGCGGCTCATGACGATCTTGGCACCCGACGAGTTGGTCACCACGTTCTTGTTCAACAGCTGAACCGTGGTGTCGCCGGTGGCCTCGATGGCCGATTGCTCGGCCCCGCGCTGGGCGGCGCCGCCGATGTGGAAGGTACGCATGGTCAGCTGGGTGCCCGGCTCGCCGATGGACTGGGCGGCGATGACGCCGACCGCTTCACCGACGTTGACCTTGGTGCCGCGGGCCAGATCGCGGCCATAGCAGCAACCGCAGACGCCTTCCTTGGCCTCGCAGGTCAGCACCGAGCGGATGTTGACCACTTCGATACCGGCTTCGTCGATCTGCTCGACTTCCGATTCGCCGATCAGTTGGCTGGCGGCGACGATGACCCGACCGGTGGCCGGATCGACGATATCGCGGGACGCGGTGCGGCCCAGGATACGTTCGGCCAGCGGGCTGATCACTTCACCGCCCTCGACCACCGCCGAGACGGTCAGGCCGTTGATGGTGCCGCAATCCTCCTCGACGATGATGGCGTCCTGGGCGACGTCGACCAGACGACGGGTCAGGTAACCGGAATTCGCCGTCTTCAAGGCGGTATCGGCCAAACCCTTACGGGCGCCGTGGGTGGAGTTGAAGTACTCCAGCACGGTCAGGCCTTCCTTGAAGTTGGAGATGATCGGGGTCTCGATGATCTCGCCCGACGGCTTGGCCATCAGGCCGCGCATGCCGGCCAGCTGCTTCATCTGGGCGGCGGAACCACGCGCGCCCGAATGGGCCATCATGTACACCGAGTTGACCGCGTCGGCGACGTCGTCGGTGCACTTGGACCAGGCGTCGACCACCTTGTTGTACTTTTCACCCTGGGTGATCAGACCGTCCTGGTACTGCTGCTCGTATTCCTTGGCCTTGGCCTCGGTTTCCGAAACCAGCACTTCCTTGGCCGGCGGGATCACCATGTCGTCCTTGCCGAACGAGATGCCGGCCTTGAAGGCGTTGGAATAACCCAGGCCCATGACGCGGTCGGCGAAGATCACCGTCTCTTTCTGACCGCAATGGCGGTAGACCAGATCGATGACGTTCTGGATGTCCTTCTTGGTCAGCAGACGGTTGATGGACGCGAACGGCACGTTGGGGTTACGCGGCAGGATTTCCGACAGCATCATGCGGCCGGCGGTGGTCTCGACGATCTCGACGATCGGCTTGCAATCCTGATCGACGTTGTTGTAGCGCGCCTTGATGTGCTGATGGAGCGTCAGCACCTTGTCGGCCAGGGCTGCGTCGATTTCCTTCATGTCGCGGAACACCGGCACGCGGTACAGCACGGCCTTGCCGTCCTTGACCGCCTTCTCGATGGCATCGACCTCGGTCGAAGCGAAAGGCGTGCCGGGCTTGTCGATGTTATAGACGCGAATGTCACGACGGTTGAGGCCGGCTTCCAGCATTTCACGGCTGGTGACCCGGACGGCGCGATGGGCGGTGACATCGCGGTTGGCGATCTTGACCAGCAGGGCGTCGAGATCCTTGGTGTCGACCGCGTCGGTCGGCAGCAGACGATTGACGAAGAACAAGGTACCGGCGGCAATGCCGACCTTCAGTTCGTCGATCGAGGTGATCTTGAGGGCCAGACCCGGCTGCTCGTCACGTTCCATGGTGATGTAATAGATACCGAGAACGATATCCTGGCTGGGCACGATGATCGGCTTGCCGTTGGCGGGCGACAGGATGTTGTTGGTCGACATCATCAGGACGCGCGCTTCCAACTGGGCCTCAAGGCTCAGCGGCACGTGCACGGCCATCTGGTCACCGTCGAAATCGGCGTTGAAGGCGGTGCAGACCAGCGGATGCAGCTGGATGGCCTTACCCTCGATCAGCACCGGCTCGAACGCCTGGATGCCCAGACGGTGCAGGGTCGGCGCGCGGTTGAGCATGACCGGATGCTCGCGGATGACTTCTTCCAGGATGTCCCACACCTCGGGACGTTCCTTTTCCACCATGCGCTTGGCCGCCTTGATGGTGGTGGCCATGCCATAGAGTTCGAGCTTGGAATAGACGAACGGCTTGAACAGCTCGAGCGCCATCTTCTTCGGCAGGCCGCATTGATGCAGTTTCAATTCCGGGCCGACGACGATGACCGAACGACCGGAATAATCGACGCGCTTGCCCAACAGGTTCTGACGGAAGCGGCCCTGCTTGCCCTTGAGCATGTCGGAGAGCGACTTCAGCGGGCGCTTGTTGGCCCCGGTGATGGCGCGGCCACGGCGGCCATTGTCGAACAGGGCGTCGACGGCTTCCTGCAACATGCGCTTTTCGTTGCGCACGATGATTTCCGGCGCGCGCAGCTCGATCAGACGCTTCAGGCGGTTGTTGCGGTTGATGACGCGGCGATACAGATCGTTCAGGTCCGAGGTGGCGAAACGGCCACCATCCAGCGGCACCAGCGGACGCAGTTCCGGCGGAATCACCGGGATGACTTCCAGGATCATCCATTCGGGACGCGAACCCGATTCCAGGAAGGCCTCGACCAGCTTCAGACGCTTGACCAGCTTCTTGCGCTTGGCTTCCGAGGTGGTTTCCTTGAGATCGATCTTGAGCTTGTCCTTTTCGGTCTCCAGATCGATGGCGCACAGCATGTCGCGGATGGCTTCGGCGCCGATCTTGGCGGTGAAGCTGTCTTCGCCATATTCGTCGACCGCGCGCATGTACTGCTCTTCCGACAGCAATTCGCGGATCTTCAACGGCGTCAGGCCGGGCTCGACCACCACGTAGTTTTCAAAGTACAGGATGCGCTCGAGATCCTTGAGCGTCATGTCGCACAACAGGCCGATGCGCGACGGCAGCGACTTCAGGAACCAGATATGGGCGACCGGGCTGGCCAGCTCGATATGGCCCATGCGCTCGCGCCGGACCTTGGCCAACGTCACTTCGACGCCGCACTTCTCGCAGATGATGCCGCGATACTTCATGCGCTTGTACTTGCCGCACAAGCACTCGTAATCCTTGATCGGGCCGAAGATGCGGGCGCAGAACAGGCCGTCGCGCTCCGGCTTGAAGGTGCGGTAGTTGATGGTTTCCGGCTTCTTGATCTCGCCATACGACCACGAGCGGATGCGCTCGGGGGAGGCGATGGAAATACGGATCTGGTCGAAGGCCTGGGTACCACTGGCCTGACCAAAGATCTTCATCAATTCATTCATGACCTGCTCCCGCATAAAGCTGGGGTGGGGCGGACGGGATAACCCCATCCGCCCCGGATATGATTAGAAATCGCGCTGGGTCAGCTCGACATTGAGGCCGAGCGAGCGCAGTTCCTTGACCAGCACGTTGAAGGATTCGGGGATGCCGGCCTCGAAATTGTCGTCGCCGCGGACGATGGCTTCGTAGACCTTGGTGCGGCCGGACACGTCGTCCGACTTCACCGTCAGCATTTCCTGCAACGTATAGGCCGCGCCGTAAGCTTCCAGCGCCCACACTTCCATTTCACCGAAGCGCTGGCCGCCGAACTGCGCCTTACCGCCCAACGGCTGCTGGGTGACCAGCGAGTACGGGCCGATGGAACGGGCGTGAATCTTATCGTCCACCAAGTGGTGCAGCTTCAGCATGTAGATGTAGCCGACGGTGACCTTGCGGTCGAAGGGATCGCCGGTACGGCCATCGAACAAGGTGACCTGACCCGAGCGGTGACGCCCCGCCTTGTCCAGCATGTCGCAGATGTCGCTTTCGCGCGCACCGTCGAACACCGGGGTGGCGAAGGGAATGCCGGGACGCAGGTTGTTGCCCAGTTCCAGCACTTCGTCGTCCTTGAGGTCGGCGATCTCGTCACTGTAGATGTCGTCGCCGTAGAAGTCCTTGAGCGTGCCGCGCAAGTCCTCGACGGTGGCGGTGTTGTGGCGATAGCCTTCCAGCACGCGGCCGATCTGCTGGCCCAGGCCGGCGGAAGCCCAGCCCAGATGGGTTTCCAGAATCTGACCGACGTTCATGCGCGAGGGCACGCCCAACGGGTTCAAGACGATGTCGACCTGCTGGCCGTCTTCCAGATAGGGCATGTCTTCGTTGCAGCTTGCGCTTCACCGCCACGAACACCTTGACCATCTTCATCACGCCGGGCGGCAATTCGTCGCCGCGCTGCAGCTTTTCCACCTTGTTCTCGAAGCGGTCCTGCAAACGCTCGACCGCCATGTCGAAGGCGCGCTTCAACTGCTCGACATCGATCATCACCGCGTCGTCCTCGACGGCGATGTTGCGCCAGGCCGACAGATGCAACTCGGCCAGCATCTCTTCGGTCAACGCCGTGTTGGCCTTGACCCCCTTGGGACCGGAAACCACCTTCTGGCCGACCAGCAACTGACGCAGACGGGCCATGAAGGAGCGTTCCAGAATGCCGCGTTCATCATCGCGGTCCTTGGCCAGACGCTCGATTTCCGACCGTTCGATGGCCAAGGCGCGTTCGTCCTTCTCGACGCCACGGCGCGAGAAGACGCGGACTTCGACGATGGTGCCGGCCACGCCCGGAGGCAGACGCAACGAGGTGTCGCGCACGTCCGAGGCCTTTTCGCCGAAGATGGCGCGCAGCAGCTTTTCTTCCGGCGTCATCGGGCTTTCACCCTTGGGGGTGACCTTACCCACCAGGATGTCGCCCGGCTTGACCTCGGCGCCGATATAGACGATGCCCGCCTCGTCCAGGTTCTTCAGGGCTTCCTCACCGACGTTGGGAATATCGCGGGTGATTTCTTCCTGACCCAGCTTGGTATCGCGGGCCATGACCTCGAATTCCTCGATATGGATCGAGGTGAACACGTCGTCACGGACGATGCGTTCCGAGATCAGGATGGAATCCTCGAAGTTGTAGCCGTTCCAGGGCATGAACGCGACCAGCACGTTACGGCCCAAGGCCAACTCGCCCAGCTGCGTCGACGGTCCGTCGGCGATGATGTCACCCTTGCGGATGATGTCGCCCACCTTGACCAGCGGCTTCTGGGTGATGCAGGTGTTCTGGTTGGAACGCTGGAACTTCAACAGGTTGTAGATGTCCACGCCCGATTCCGTCGCCGCCATGTCCTCGGTGGCGCGGATAACGACGCGGGTGGCGTCAACCTGATCGACGATGCCGGTACGCTTGGCGGTGATCGCCGCCCCCGAATCACGCGCCACCGCCTGTTCCATGCCGGTGCCCACCAGGGGCGCCTCGGCACGGATCAGCGGAACCGCCTGACGCTGCATGTTCGAGCCCATCAAGGCGCGGTTGGCGTCATCGTTTTCCAGGAACGGAATGAGCGCGGCGGCGACCGACACCAATTGCTTGGGCGACACGTCGATCATGGTGATTTCGCCGGGCGGAACCATGACGAATTCACCGGCCTGACGGCACGACACCAGATCGTGGACGAACCGGCCCTCGGCATCCAGGGTCGAGTTGGCCTGGGCGATGGTGTAACGCCCTTCCTCGTTGGCCGACATGTACTGGACTTCGTCGGTCACCTTGCCGTCGATCACCTTGCGGTACGGCGCCTCGATGAAGCCGTACTGGTTGACGCGGGCATAGGTGGCCAACGAGTTGATCAGACCGATATTCGGACCTTCGGGGGTTTCGATCGGGCAGATACGGCCATAATGGGTGGGATGGACGTCGCGGACTTCAAAGCCGGCGCGCTCGCGGGTCAAGCCCCCCGGGCCCAAGGCCGACAGGCGGCGCTTATGGGTGATTTCCGACAGCGGATTGGTCTGATCCATGAACTGCGACAGCTGCGACGAGCCGAAGAATTCACGCACGGCGGCAGCCGCCGGCTTGGCGTTGATCAAATCGTGCGGCATCACCGAATCGATGTCCACCGACGACATGCGCTCGCGGATGGCGCGTTCCATGCGCAACAGGCCGACGCGATACTGATTCTCCATCAATTCGCCGACCGAACGGACACGACGGTTGCCCAGGTGATCGATGTCGTCGATCTCGCCCTTGCCGTCCTTCAGTTCGACCAGGATCTTGATGACCGCCAGGATGTCGTCGCGACGCAGCACGCGCACCGTATCGGGCACGTCCTTTTCGGTGAAATTGAGGCGCGAGTTCATCTTGACGCGGCCGACCGCCGACAGGTCGTAGCGTTCTTCGTCGAAGAACAGGCCCTGGAACAGCGCCTCGGCGGTTTCGAGCGTCGGCGGCTCGCCCGGACGCATGACGCGGTAGATGTCGATCAGCGCTTCTTCACGCGACGAGTTCTTGTCCACCGACAGCGTGTTGCGGATGTATGGGCCGACATTGATATGGTCGATGGCCAGACACGGCAACTCGGTGACGCCGACCTTTTCCAGATCGGCCAGCACGGCGGCGGTCAGTTCGTGACCGGCTTCCACATAGATCTCGCCGGTCTTTTCGTTGATCAGATCCTCGGCGACATACTGGCCGACCAGATCTTCCGGCAGCACCAGGATGTCCTCGACGCCCTGCTCGCGCAGCTTCTTGCCCAGGCGCGGGGTCATCTTGGCGCCGGCCTCGGCCACCTTTTCGCCGGTCTTGGCGTCAATCAGGTCATAGACCAGCTTGATGCCCTTCATGCGTTCGGGGGCGAAAGCCGTCTTCCAGCCCTTGGGGCCGCGGGTATAGACGGTGGTTTCGTAGAAATAGTTGAGGATGTCCTCGGAGGTCATCCCCTTCAGCTCGGTCAGGTCGACCGGGCGGCTGTCGGCCTTGCGCTGTGCGCGCAGAGTCTGGGTGTTATCGTTGTCCAGCGCATAGAGCAGCGTGGTCACCGGCAGCTTGCGCCGCCGGTCGATGCGCACATAGACCAGATCCTTGGCGTCGAACTCGAAGTCCAGCCACGACCCGCGATAGGGAATGACGCGAGCGGCGAACAGATACTTGCCCGACGAATGGGTCTTGCCCTTGTCGTGGTCGAAGAACACGCCCGGGCTACGGTGCATCTGCGAGACGATGACACGCTCGGTGCCATTGATGACGAAGGTGCCGTTGGCGGTCATGAGCGGCATGTCGCCCATGTAGACATCCTGCTCCTTGATGTCGCGGATGGAGCGCGCACCGGTATCCTCGTCGATGTCCCACACCACCAGACGCAACGTCACCTTCAAGGGTGCCGCGAAGGTCATGCCGCGTTGCTGGCATTCCTCGACGTCGTATTTGGGCTGTTCCAGCTCGTACTTGACGAACTCCAGGGTGCCGCGTTCCGAGAAGTCCTTGATCGGGAAGACCGACTTGAAGACTTCCTGAAGGCCGACATTGGTGCGCTTTTCCGGCAATGTTTCCATTTGCAGGAAGTGATCGTAGGAACTTTTTTGCACCTCGATCAGGTTGGGCATCGGGGCCACGGTGGGAATGCGCCCGAAGCTTTTGCGAACACGCTTCCTTCCTGTGTAGGATTTAGCCATTGCCGCTCCTCGTCCTCATGTCGGTTTCGACCCTGGATTAGGGCCGAGGGACGGGTCAAATCCCGTCCCCGGGAAAAAAACAAACGAATCACTGCCCCCTGAATATGGCGGAAATAATGTCTCCGCCCGGCTGTTTCCAGCGCCTGGGGCATTTGCCGTCATTTATAAGTGCCCGTGGACACGTATAAGCGCCATTGGGCCAGGTAGCGGCGACGTTTTCCGTCACCGCTCCCGGCCCTATGACAAGACCTGTATGGCCTCGATTACTTGATGGCGACCTTGGCGCCAGCTTCTTCGAGAACCTTCTTGATCTTCTCGGCTTCGTCCTTGGACACGCCATCCTTGACGGTCTTCGGAGCGGCCTCGACCAGATCCTTGGCTTCCTTGAGGCCCAGGCCGGTGATGGCGCGGACTTCCTTGATCACGTTGATCTTCTTTTCGCCGGCTTCGGTCAGCACGACTTCAAACTCGGTCTGCTCTTCAGCGGCCGGGGCGGCGGCGGCGGCAACAGCGGCCACGGCAACCGGAGCGGCGGCGGAAACGCCCCACTTCTCTTCCAGCAGCTTGGACAGCTCGGCGGCTTCCAGCACGGTCAGGGCGGACAGCTCGTCAACGAGCTTAGCGAGATCAGCCATTTGATACTCCTAATATTCAGCTTGAGTTCTGGGATGTGTTTACTTAAACGCTCACGCGGCATCCTTGTCCGCCTTGGCCTTGAGCACCCGGGCCAACTGGCCAGCGGGGGCTTGCAGCACACCGGCGATACGGGTAGCGGGCGTGGAGATCATGCCAAGCAACTTGCCGCGCAGCTCGTCCAAGGACGGCAGAGTGGCCAGAGCCTGAACGCCGGCAACGTCGAGACGCTGACCGCCCAAGGATCCACCCAGGATCTTGAGCTTGTCGTTGGTCTTGGCGAATTCGGCGGCGATCTTGGCGGCGGCGACCGGGTCCGCCGAGAAGGCGATAGCGGTCGGGCCGGTGAACAGATCGGCGATGTTCTCGTACGCAGTACCCTCAAGGGCGAGCTTGGTGAGACGGTTTTTGGTCACTTTGAAGCTGGCGCCAGCCGCGCGCATCTTGCCCCGCAAAGCGGTGATCTCGGCAACCGTCAGACCCGAATAATGGGTGACGACGACCAGACCGGCCCCTTCCAGAGTTCCATGCAGCGACCCGACCCACTCTTTCTTTTGTGTCCGGTCCACTTTCGTCTCCAAACAGCGATCCGGCGGACATCCCGCCGGAACATTGCCCTGTGGTCTCATCGACGGCGAACCGCCGATAAAACCGGTGGCCTGTCCCAGAAGCTTTCAGCCGCACATTCCCAAAACGGGCTTGAAACGGGTTCACCTCTGTCTGCGTGGGCGGGGAACTCCCTTTAAGTGATGGGCGGCAGGCCGCTCATCACACCGACGGTCTCGGACAGGTTGGGAGTTTCCGTTGCCGGAAACTCCCGTTCCCCCCGCCGAAACGGGGGTAACTTTTGAAAAGCGCTAACTCTTACGCGTTAACGCTGGCGATGTCCAGCTTGACACCGACGCCCATGGTCGAGCTCAGGGACACCTTCTTGACGTAGGTGCCCTTGGCGCCGGCCGGCTTGGCCTTGTTGATGGCGTCAATGAAAGCCTTGATGTTTTCCACCAGCTTGGCTTCGTCGAACGAGGCCTTGCCGACACCGGCATGGATGATACCGGCCTTCTCGACGCGGAACTGCACCTGACCGGCCTTGGCGGCGCGGATGGCTTCGGTCACGTTGGGGGTGACGGTGCCCAGCTTGGGATTGGGCATCAGGTTGCGCGGGCCCAGGATCTTACCCAGACGACCGACGACACCCATCATGTCGGGGGTGGCGATGCAGCGATCGAAATCCATCATGCCGCCCTGGATCTTCTCCGCCAGGTCTTCGGCGCCGACGATGTCGGCCCCGGCCTTGCGGGCTTCCTCGGCCTTGTCGGCCTTGGCGAAGACGGCCACGCGCACGGTCTTGCCGGTGCCGTTGGGCAGTTCGATGACGCCGCGGACCATCTGGTCGGCGTGACGGGGATCGACGCCCAGGTTCATGGCCACTTCGATGGTTTCATCGAACTTGGACTTGGCACCGGACTTGATCAGCTTCACCGCTTCTTCAAGGGTGTAGAACTTGTTGGAGTCGACGCCTTCATAGGCGGACTTCAGACGCTTACCGAGCTTGGCCATGGGATTACTCCACCACCTTGAGGCCCATGGACCGGGCCGAACCGACGATCATGCTGGCGGCGCCGTCGATGTCGACAGCATTCAAATCCACCATCTTCTTTTCGGCGATCTCACGGATCTGAGCCATGGTCACCTGACCCACGGTCGCCTTGCCCGGCGTCGTGGTGCCCTTTTGGATGCCGGCGGCCTTCTTCAGGAAGTAGGTGACCGGCGGGGTCTTGGTGACATAGGTGAAGGTGCGGTCGGAAAAGGCGGTGATCACCACCGGAATCGGCATGCCGGCTTCCAGCTGCTGGGTGGCAGCGTTGAAGGACTTGCAGAATTCCATGATGTTCAGGCCGCGCTGACCCAGCGCCGGACCGATCGGCGGCGACGGATTGGCCTTGCCGGCCGGCACCTGAAGCTTGATATAGCCAATGACTTTCTTTGCCATTTTACCCTACCTCTGGTCTACAGAAGCTGGTGGTCCGGCCCATGGCTCGAGCCTCCCACCGCTTTTCACGCCCCGGGGACCATCCCCACGGCGAAAACGGAAGATACCGCCGACCATGACTGGCCGACGGCGCCCTCCGAAACCTTGTTGCCTCAGACCTTCTCGACCTGGGCGTATTCCAATTCCACCGGGGTGGAGCGACCGAAGATGGACACCGCCACCTTGAGGCGGGAGCGCTCTTCGTCGACTTCTTCCACCATGCCGTTGAACGAGGTGAACGGGCCATCGCACACGCGCACCTGCTCACCCACTTCAAAGATCACCGAGGGCTTCGGACGTTCAACGCCCTCCTGCACCTGCTGCATGATCCGCTCGGCTTCGCGTTCGGTGATCGGCACCGGGCGACCCTTGCCGCCGAGGAAACCGGTGACCTTGGGCGTATTCTTGACCAAGTGCCAGGAATCGTCGGTCAGTTCCATCTTCACCAGCACGTAACCGGGGAAGAACTTACGCTCGGCGTTGACCTTGGTGCCGCGGCGCACCTCGACCACTTCTTCAGTCGGCACCAGGATCTGCTCGAACATCTCGGCCATGCCCTTTTGCTCGGCCTGTTCGCGGATCGACTGCGAAACCTTTTTCTCGAAACCGGAATAAACGTGAACCACGTACCAGCGGGCGGTCGCCATACTCAGCCTCCCAAACCGAAGACGAATTTGACGGCGGTGGCGAACACTTGATCGACCAGCAGGAAGAAGATGGCGGCAAGCACCACCATGACGAAAACCATCACGGTGGAAACCGTGGTTTCCTTGCGGCTGGGCCAAGTGACCTTGGCAGCTTCCTGCCGCACCTGCTTAACAAATTGGGCTGGCGACGTCTTAGCCATCATACTCTTATTCGGTTGATGCGCCGGGGCGCCTTAAAATGAACGTTCGGCTTGGCAGGAGTGGAGGGGCTCGAACCCCCAACCCCCGGTTTTGGAGACCGGTGCTCTA
>VBWB01000055.1 GCA_006218045.1 Stygiobacter sp. | reverse complement strand
ATGATCCCACTTATGAAAACGCTGTGCAACGCCCAAGATCCGACACGCGCGATCGGTCGTGAACGCCCGCAGGCGTGGCGACCGTACCCTGACTCCCATCGCGGAGTCTCCTCGCAGGAG
Organism: Stygiobacter sp.; assembly: GCA_006218045.1. GTDB lineage: Bacteria > Pseudomonadota > Alphaproteobacteria > Rhodospirillales > Magnetospirillaceae > Magnetospirillum. The sequence goes on along the minus strand of VBWB01000055.1, from coordinate 1,598 downwards.
ATGACTCAGTCACTTATCCGTGCACACCCGGCACATGATAGCGATGGGAGGCCCCTCCGCCCAATCACCCACCACGGACGTCTGAGCGTCCAGGGATCATCTGGGGCGTGGGGGGCTTCCCGCTCATCACCCGCCTGGGCGGGTGTTCTTGAAAGACGACGCCATGCGTGAGGCAGTGGTAGATCGCGACCAGCAGCTTCCGGGCGACGGCGACCTTGGCCGTGTTCGGGCCTCTCTTGCGGGCGAGCCGTCGCGAGAAGGTGCCCAATCGTCCGGGGGCCTTCGCGTAGCGCTGCGCAGCCTCGACCAGGACCCACCGCAGCCACGTGGAGCCCTGCTTGGTGAGCCGCCCATGGTAGGCGACGGCCCCCGACTGGTGGGTCGAGGGACACAGCCCGGCGAACGCGACGAGCTTCTTCGGCTCCGGGAACCGCGTGACGTCGCCAATCTCCGCCAGGATGAGCAGGGCCGAGTACTTCCCGATCCCCCGGATCGGCAGCAACAGGGCCACGCGGGGATCCGCGGTCGCCAGGCGTTCAATCGTTTGGGTCGCGCGCTTGATCTCCTGCTGCAGCGTCGCCAACACCCGCAGGTCTTGGTCCACCAGCGTCCGAAACGGGGCGCGCAACTCGACGGTCTGCAACCAGGCGAGTCCGGCCTTCCCGAACAGATCCGTCTGGCCGTGCTCGAGGCCCAGCTTCCAGAGGGCCGAGTGGATGCGGTTCTTCACCTTGGTCTGCAGCCGGACCAGGAAGGCCCGGTGGCGCAGGACGTCCCGCAGGTCGCGCACCTCCCGCGGCGGAATGTAGGCCTGGGGCACCAGGTCAGCCAGGCCCAGCTGCGCGAGGATGCGCTTGTCGATCCGATCGGTCTTGATCCGGGCCGAAGCAATCGCCTTGGTTTTCAACGGGTGCGCCAGCTGGATCTCCTCGACCAACGGCTCCCAGCACTCATAGAGGTAGGGCCAGTTGCCCGTCGCCTCCATGACCAGCCGGATGGGATGGGGCAGGTCCTCCACGAACGCGCCGAACTCCTCGGGGCGGTTCGGGAGCCGGGCTTCCTTGAGCGGGGGCCCGCTCGCCGTACTGCGGGCCTCACACCACGAGTGGTGGAGGCCGATGTCCATGCCGATCACGGTGTTCGCGGCGATGATGCCCATCGCTGCACCTCCTTTCGGTTGGTGCCAGTATGACAGCCTTCCGGAGGCACAGCGTTTTCATGCTATCACCCCCTGCTGGGTTTCGCCGTCAGATGGCCACCAAACTCGGGCCGGCGAAACGGCCGCTGGCATGCAGCGTGTCCATCGCTGCCAGCGGCCGGCCTCCGGCCAGCCAGCAGGGGGTGGGATGAAAGGCGCTCAGATTCTGGTTGAATGCCTTCAGCGAGAAGGCATTGACCTCGTCTTCGGCATCCCTGGCGGGGCGAACCTGCCCACGTTTGACGCGCTCTACAAGTCGTCCATCAAGGTGATCCTGACGGTGCATGAGCAGGGGGCGGTCCACATGGCCGACGGCTATGCCCGAGCGAGCGGCAAGACGGGCGTGTGCCTCGCCACGTCCGGGCCGGGGGCGACCAACCTCGTGACCGGCATCGCGACC
>VBWB01000020.1 GCA_006218045.1 Stygiobacter sp. | reverse complement strand
CCGGCGCGGGCCGCCTCGATGGTGGCGTTCAGCGCCAACAGGTTGGTCTGGCTGGCGATCTGGCTGATCAGGCTGGTTACTTCACCGACTCGGCCCACCGCCTCCAGCAGGCTTTCCATGCTGGCATTGGTGTGGGCCAGTTCGGCCACCGCCGCTTGCGAGAATCCGGCGGAATCGGCGACCTGACGGGTGATCTCGGCGATGGAGGCCGACAATTCCTCGGCCGCCGAGGCGACCGTCTGCACGCTGCCCGAGGCCGCTTCCGACGCCCCCGCCGCCGCCCGCGTCTGTTCCTGCGCCTGACGGGCCAAGGCCGACAGGCTGAGGGAATGGCTGTTCAACTGGGTCGCCGCGCTCACCACCTCGCCGACGATACCCTGGACATTGCCCTCCAGGGTGTCGGCCATGTCGAGCAGCGCCTGACGGCGTTCCCGGGCCAGCCTTTGCTGCGCCTGTTCCTGCTCGCCGCGCAAGGCCTGGGCTTCACGCATGGAATCGCGGAACACCGTCAAAGCGCGGGCCATGGCGCCGATTTCGTCACGACGGTCGGCGCCCAGGACCGGCGCGGCGAGATCGCCCCCCGACAGCCGGGTCATGGTGCCTTCCATGCCGCGCACCGGTGCGATCACCCGGCGCTGGGTCACCACCAGGCCGATCAGGCACAAAATCAGGGCGAACACGGCGGCGCCGACCGACAGGATCAAGGTGCGCGAGGCTTGCGCCTGCTGGCTGGCGGTGACGCCGGCCGCCAGTTGGGCGGCGGCGGCCTGGGCCTTGGCGATGGTGGTCATGGCGGTGCTGGCGGCGGCGAACCAGTCGCCGGCCCCCACCGGATAAGATTGTCCGGCCTGTCCGGCGGCATAGACCGCGGCGCGCAACCTCTCGAAATCACCGAAATAGCGGGCCTCGATCTCGGCGGCGGCGGCGCCCATGGCGTCGCGCATGTTTTCCTGCCGCGCCAGGATGCGGGCGAATTCCCATGCCCCCAGCACCCGGCCGCGGAATTCCCCCAGCACCGCCATATCCGCCCCGGTCAGGGGACGCCCGGCGGCGATCAGGCCGTTGGCATAGCCGCGCTCGCGCCCGGCATATTCCCCCATCACCGCCAGTTGCGAGCGCAAATCCTCGGTCATGGCGGCAAGCGGCGTCTGGGCATTGGCCTGGATCAGGCCCAGACGCAGCATCAGGCCGGTTTCGATCACCGCCGAAGCGGTGGGAAACCATGCCCGGATCACCGCCCCATCGCGCCCGCCGGCCTCCAGGGCCAAGGCGGCATCGACCTTGCGGCGCAAATCGTCCAGACGTTGCCGGCGGTCATTCAACTGGGTCGTCAAATCGGCGCGGGCGGCGAAATCCAGTTGGCCCATGGCGGCCAAGGCCTCGGTCATGGCGGCGTCGCCAGCCCGGCGGCGGTCGTCCATGGCCTTGCGCTGGTCCGCCGCCACCGCTTGGGCGCCACCCAAGGCCCCGGCGGTCAGGCCGCGTTCCGCCGCCCAATGGCCGGCGGCGCTCAGCAATTGTTCGGACAAGCGGCCCTGCAGGGCTGCCCGTTCGGCACTCCGCCATTGATGCACGGATTCGGCGGCGATGAAGGTCACCGCCAAAATCGCCACCATCGCCAATGCGCCCAGCAAGGCATTGATGATCGCACGGATGCTCATGGGATCCCCACCACCAAAGTTTATAGCCACTCTATATCAAAGATATATATGCATATGAAGTGCCAATTTTGTCATAAATTGTAACCATTCCGCCCCGATCCGCGCATTGTCAGCCTGCCGCCGGGGGATTACACTGCGCCGCACAATGACCCCCTAGGAGATGACCATGAGCGGCGAATCCCTGCACGGCTATTATTTCGAGGAATTGAGCGTCGGCCAGTCGGCCATCTTCGCCAAGACCGTCACCGAGGCGGACATCGCCGCTTTCGCCGGGGTGTCGGGCGATTTCAACCCGGTGCACGTGAACGAGGAATTCGCCAGCCAGACCATGTTCAAGGGTCGCATCGCCCATGGCATGCTGTCGGCGGCCTTCGTCTCCACCGTGTTCGGCATGAAGCTGCCCGGCCCGGGCTGCATCTACGTGTCGCAGTTGCTGAAGTTCAAGGCGCCGGTGCGTATCGGTGACACCGTCACCGCCCGCGTCGAAGTGACCACCTTGGTGCCGGAAAAGAAATTCGCCACCTTCAAGACCACCTGCACGGTGGCCGGCAAGATCGTGCTGGACGGCGAAGCCACCTTGATGGTGCCGTCCAAGGATTGATCATGTCGGGGGCGCTTCGGCGCCCCCCTCCTTGATGATCCGTCGCAGCCGCTCCAGGCAGGCGGCGCGGTCGGGGGCGTAATCGGCCTCTTCCCACCACGCCTCGACCTGGGCCAGGGCCTGACCGATGGCCGGGCCGCGCGGCACCCCCAATTCCAGACAATCGGCACCGCGCACCGGCAGTTCCACCGGCTGCCAGTGATCGGCCTGATCCAGCAGATCCTGCCACATCCGGCTTTCGCGCGAATCCAGCAGGCCCGAGCGTGAGCGATGATCGGCCCAGGCCACCAGCACCAGATCGCGGAAGGTGTCGGCGCCCACCCGGCGCAAGGCCCGGCGGGCGGCGCGGCGATCCATGTCCATGCGGACGTCCACCTGGGGACAGACGATGGAGAGGATGCGCCCGGTCTGCGCCGCCGACAGCTTCAGCCGTTCGCCCATGGCCGCGATTCCGGCGGCATCGGCGGACAGCATGGCGCCCAGCCGCCGCAACGGGTCGGGGTGGATGGTCTCGCGCACCATGGCCCGGCTTTCCAGCCAGCTCAGCACCTTCAACCGGCTGATCTCCACCGCTTCCGGCAGCACATGGGCCAGGATGCCGGTGGTCTTCATCACCAGCAGCACCAGGGCCGGGTCGGGCGCCTGCAATAGCCGGATCAACTCCCCCGCCACCCGTTCGCCCGATAATTCCACCAGACGCGGCGCCAGCTTGCGGCAGGCGGCCATGGCCCGGGAATCCAGGGAGGTGCGGCCATAATGGGCGAAAAAGCGGAAAAAGCGCAGCAGCCGCAGCAGGTCTTCCTCGATGCGGCGGAAGGGATCGCCGACAAAGCGCACATGGCCCGCGCCCAGATCGGCCAGACCGCCGAAGGGATCGTAGATGCGGCCCCGGGGGTCGGCGAACATGGCGTTCATGGTGAAATCACGCCGCGCCGCGTCGGCGGTCCAGTCATCGGTGAAGCTGACACGGGCGTGGCGGCCGAAATTTTCCACGTCTTCGCGCAAGGTGGTGATTTCGTAATGGGCCTTGCCCACCACCGCCGTCACCGTGCCATGGGCCAGACCGGTGGGGATGACGCGGATATGGGCGCGCTCCAACAGCGCCATCACCCGATCAGGCGGATCGTGGGTGGCGATGTCGATATCCTTGATCGCCCGCTTCAGCACCGAATCGCGCACGCAGCCGCCGACGAAGCGCACCTCGGCCCCATCGGCGGTGAGCGCCTGGATCACCGCCTGGGTTTCCGCCGCCTGCATCCAGGCCTGCGGCGACAACTGGCCGATGGGTTCGCTGCCGTCATTGGGCGCCCTCATGATGCCCCCAGGACTTCCGACAGATTGACCAAAATGCCGGCGGTGGCGCCCCAGATCACCCGTTCATCCCAGGTCATCGACCAGAACGGACGGTGGCGCCCCTCGATCACCCGGCGGTGCAGCTTGTGGTTTTCCGGGTCCAGCAGAAAATTCAGCGGCACCTCGAACACCTCGGCCACCTCGAAGGGGTCGGCATTGGTTTCCACCGGCGGCACGATGATGCCGACCACCGGAGTGACGATGAAACCGGTTCCGGTGATGTAATCGTCAAGCCGGCCCAGGATGGTGACGCGGTCGCGGGGCAGACCGATCTCTTCCTCGGTTTCGCGCAAGGCGGCGATGACCGGGTCGCCGTCGTCATCCGCTTCCAGCCGCCCGCCGGGAAAGCTGATCTGGCCGGGATGATGGGCCAGATGCGCCGTGCGCTGGGTCAGCAGCACGGTCATGCCCTCGGCGTGTTCGACCAGCGGCACCAGCACGGCGGCGGGGGTCAGCGGCCCTTCCGCCAGGGCGGCGCGCCCGGGCACGTCGTCGCCGTCGATCAGACGTTCCAGCATGGCATCGCCACGCCCCGCCGGATTGAAACCGGCAGCCAGACGCGCCCGCAGCCCGTCGCGGCTCATTCCAGCCGCCCCAGGGGGAAGAAGCTGCCCTTGCTCCATAGCCCGTACAGATGCTCGCCGTTGACGATTTCCTCGTAGCCCAGGGCCACCAACTCGTAATAAACCGCCCGGGTCAGCCGCGCTTCCAGCCCATCGCGCACCATGACATAGGGGATGGGCTCGCCGGTTTGGGCGCATTCGGCGATGCGCAACGGATGGTCCGCATCCAGGGTCACCAATTCGTCCACATTGGTGCGAAAACTGATGACCAGATCGCGCCCGCATTGGCAGGTGAACAGCTCGACCGCCAGGAAGGGCACGTCGTCGACGGTGATGGTACCCTGTTCCTCGGGCGTCACCAGCCAATAGGCGCCGTCCCCGTCCCTGTGCAGAACAGAGGCGAACAGGCAGACCATCTCTTTGCGATTGATCGGCGAGCCATGGTAAAACCAACGGCCATTGCGGTCGATGCGGATCCCCAGATCGCCGCAATGATCCGATTCGGGACGGGTTTTCAGCCGTTTCTCGACCAAGTGCACAACCTCCTGGGCGTTCTTCCGCCCGTTTTGAGCCATCCCCGACAGGAGAACCCGGTGACCAGCCCCAGCCGCAACCCTCATCCGGAGCAGGAGGCCGCCGACCTCAACCGCCTGATCACCAGCGCCCGCGACGCCGTCGCCCAGGTGATCTTCGGCCAGGATCAGGTCATCGAGGAAAGTCTTATCACGCTGCTGGCGGGGGGTCACGCCCTGTTGATCGGCGTCCCCGGACTGGCCAAGACCCGGCTGGTGCAGACCCTGGGCACGGTGCTGGGACTGGCGGAAAAGCGGGTGCAGTTCACCCCCGATCTGATGCCCGCCGACATCCTGGGCTCGGAGGTGATGGAGGAAGCCGCCGATGGCCGCCGCTCGTTCCGCTTCATCCAGGGGCCGGTGTTCAGCCAGTTGCTGATGGCCGACGAGATCAACCGCGCCAGCCCCCGCACCCAGGCGGCGCTGTTGCAGGCCATGCAGGAAGGCCGGGTGTCCATCGCCGGCCATTACCACGACCTGCCGGCGCCGTTCCATGTGCTGGCCACCCAGAACCCGCTGGAACAGGAAGGCACCTATCCGCTGCCCGAGGCGCAGTTGGACCGTTTCCTCATGCAGATCGATGTCGGCTATCCCGATTGGGAGGCGGAAAAACGCATGCTGGTCAGCACCACCGGCAAGGCCGAAATCCCGCCGGCGGCGGTGATGGGGTCAGCACAATTGCTGGCGGCCCAGGCGCTGATCCGCACCTTGCCGGTGGGCGAGGCGGTGGTCGACGCCATCCTCACCCTGGTCCGCGCCGGTCGCCACGAAACCAGCCCCCTGCCCGAGGTGCAACGCCATGTCGCCTGGGGACCGGGGCCGCGCGCCGCCCAGGCCCTGATGCTGGCCACCCGCGCCCGCGCCCTGTTGGACGGGCGGCTGTCGCCGTCGGTGGACGACGTCGTCGCCCTGGCGCCCCCCATATTGCGCCACCGCATGGCCCTGTCCTATTCCGCCCGCGCCGACGGCGTGTCGGTGGATCACATCATCGCCCGCCTGATCGGGACGGTGGCGTGACCCCTGACCCCAATCCCGCCAATCTTGTCCAGGCCCAGGAGCTGGCCGCCCGCCTGCCGCCGCTTCTGGTGGCGGCGCAACGGGTGGCGGCGTCCCTGACCAGCGGCAGTCATGGCCGCCGCCGCGCCGGGCCGGGGGAAACCTTCTGGCAATATCGCCGCGCCATTCCCGGCGATGCCGCCGCCGCCATCGACTGGCGGCGCTCGGCCCGGGGGCCGGGGCTTTACGTGCGCGAAAGCGAATGGGCGGCGTCGCAAGGCATCTGGCTGTGGGCCGATGCGTCGGGCTCCATGGACTGGCGATCACTGGCCCAATTGCCGACCAAGGCCGAGCGTGCCCGCCTGCTGGCCCTGGCCCTGGCCGCCGGCTTGCTCAACGGCGGCGAACGGGTGGCCTTGCTGCAAGATGGCACCCTCCCCGCCTCGGGGCCGGGCATCCTGCCGCGTCTGGCGGCGGCCCTGCTCAGTCCGCCGCCGCACGGCGGCCTGCCCCGCCCGCACCGTCCGCCGCGTCATGGCGAAATCGTGCTGATTTCCGACTTCCTCCACCCGGCCGACAGCATCGCCGCCGAAATCGCCGCCTTGGCAGCGCAAGGCGCCGGCGGTCACCTGTTGCAGGTCATGGATCCGGCCGAGGAAACCCTGCCCTATGCCGGGCCGGTGCGCTTCACCGGGCTCGAGGGCGAGGCCGAGATCACCAGCCGCCGGGCCGAGGACTGGCGCCAGGCTTATCGCGACAAGCTGCAAGCCCACCGCGACGCCGTCGCCGCCAGCGCCACCGCCCATGGCTGGAGCTTCGCCGTCCACCACACCGACCAGCCGCCACAACATGCCTTGCTGGGGCTTTATAGCCGGCTGTCATTACCGCGAAGCGGTATATCGACATTACCGCGAAGCGGTATGGGGGGAGGCCTGGGTCGATGATCGGTTTTTCCACCCCCTGGCTGCTGGCCGCCCTGGCGGCCTTGCCGGTGCTGTGGTGGCTGTTGCGGCTGATCCCGCCCTCGCCCCGATTGGTGCGCTTCCCCGCTATCCTCTGGCTGTACGGCCTGCATGGTCAACGCGACACCGCCGCCCGCACGCCGTGGTGGCTGTTGCTGTTGCGCCTGCTCATCCTGGCCCTGATCGTCGCCGGCAGCGCCGGACCGGTGCTGCACCCGGAAGCCCCCGCCCGTTCCGACACCCCTTTGTTGCTGGTGATGGATGACGGCTGGGCCGCCGCCCGCGCCTGGGACCAGCGCCGCCAAGCGGCCCTGGATACCCTGGCCGAGGCCGGGCGGCGCGACCGCCCCGTCCATCTGCTGACCACCGCGCCGCCCGGCGATGGCGCCGACATGGCCATGCAGCGGGTGATGACCGCCGCCTCGGCCCGCGCCCTGGTCCAGGGGCTGGAGCCCAAACCATGGCCCACCGACCATGCCGCCGCCGCCCGCGCGGTCTCGGCCCTGGGCCACGACCGCGTCATCGAAGTGCTGTGGATCGGCGACGGCGTCGACAGCGGCCATGGCCAGTCCCTGGCGACGGCGTTGCAGTCCCTGGGCGGTGGCGTCACCTTGCTGACGGCGCCGACCGGTCGCATTTTGCGCCAGCCGCCGGGCGGCGGCGACCCGCCGGTGCTGACCGTCAGCCGCCTGCCGGGCAGCCGCCTGCCCGGCAGCCTGGGCGACGAGCGTCTGGCCGTCCGCGCCCTGGATGGCAATGGTCAGGTGCTGGGACGCGAAGAGGGGGTGATCACCGCCGGCCGGACGAGCACCAGCCTGCCGTTGCGGCTGCCGGCGGAGGTGCGCAACCGTCTGACCCGCGTCCATATCGAAACCGAGGCCAGTGCCGCCGCCACCTTGCTGCTGGATGAAAACTGGAAGCGCCGCGTGGTCGCCCTGGCCGGCGGCGGCGATGCCGGCACACCGTTGCTGGCCCCACTTTATTACGTCGAACGGGCCTTGTCGCCCCATGCCGAACTGATCAAGGGCGACGTATCCACCGTGTTGCCGCGCCGCCCCGACGCCATGGTCGTCGCCGACCTGCCCTTGCCCGACGGCACCGGCGAGATCATGAAATGGGTGGAACAAGGCGGCGTGCTGATCCGCTTCGCCGGACCGGCGACGGCACAGATGGTGTCGAGCGGCGGCGGCGACGGCTTGCTGCCGGTACGCTTGCGCGCCGGCGGTCGGTCCTTGGGCGGGGCGATGTCATGGACCGAGCCGCAAGCCCTGGCCGACTTCGCCGAAACCTCGCCGTTGGCCGGTCTGCGCCTCGACCCGGAAATCCGGGTTTCCGCCCAGGTTCTGGCCGATCCGGCGCCGGAACTGAGCGAGCGCGGCTGGGCTCATTTAAGCGACGGCACCCCCCTGATCACCGCCGCCCGCCAGGGCCAGGGCTGGCTGGTGCTGATCCATACCAGCGCCAACGCCGCCTGGAGCAACCTGCCCCTGTCGGGCGTGTTTCCCGACCTGATGCGCCGGTTGATCGCCCTGGGGCGCACTGCCGGCACCATCTCCGGCGCCCTGACCGCCAGCGAGGTTGTGGACGGTTTCGGCCGCCGCCATCCGGCCGGCGGCGTGGTCGAGGCCCTGCCGGCGGACCATGCCGCCTTGCCCCCCTCGCCCCGTCATCCGCCCGGCCTCTACGGCCCCGATGAGGGCCGCGTCGCCTTCAACCTGGGGGCGCATCTGGCCGACCCGGTGGCGCTGACGCCGCCCCCCGGCATCCAGGTGCGCGCCATCGATCAGCGCATCGCCGCTCTGGACCTGTCCGGCTATCTGCTGGCCGCTGGCCTGGTTCTGCTGATCCTCGACCAGATGGTCGCCGTGGCCTGGCGCGGCTGGCGGCGCCACGCCGTCGCCCTCTTGGTGCTGGGACTGATCGCCATGCCCCAGGCCCCCGCCACCGCTCAAGAGCGCACCGCCCAAGAGCGCACCGCCGACGATGCCTTCGCCCTGCGCGCGACGCTGTCGACCCGACTGGCTTTCGTCCATACCGGCGACGGCTTCGTCGACGGCAAGGCCCGGGCCGGGCTGACCGCCCTGTCGCGGCTGGTGGCGGAACGCTCGACCGCACGGCTGGACACCCCCATGGCGGTGGACCTGGAACGCGACCCGGTGCTGTTCTTCCCCATCGTCTACTGGCCGCTGACCGCGGCGCAGAAACCGCCCTCCGCCGCCGCCATGGACAAATTGAACGCTTATCTGCGCTCGGGCGGCATGATCGTCTTGGATACCGGGGCGGAAAGCGCCAACACCGCCGACCCGGCCATCCTGCGCGCCCTGACCCAAGGTCTGGCGGTGCCGCCTTTGATCATGGTCGACGGCAATCATGTGCTGACCCGCTCGTTCTATCTGCTGAAGGAATTGCCCGGACGTTGGGACGGCGCCGTCTGGGTGGCGGAAGCCGGCGGCGACGGCCCCGACGGCGTGTCGCCGGTGGTGGTCGGCGGCAACGATTGGGCCGGCGCCTGGGCCTTGGACGGACAGGGCCGACCGTCCTTTCCCTGCGTCCCCGGCGGCGAGCGCCAGCGTGAACTGGCTTGGCGCTTCGGCGTCAATCTGGTGATGTACGCGTTGACCGGCAATTACAAGGCCGATCAGGTGCATCTGCCGGCGATCCTGGAGCGCCTGGGACAATGATGAACGCCTTTGCCGATCTGCAATTTTCACCATTGATCCCGCTGCCCTGGCTGCTGGCCCTGGCGCTGGCCGCAGCCATGGCCACCGCCGCCGGCCTGTGGCGACGGGTCGCCGGCACCGGCTGGCGGCTGCTGGCCATGGCCTTGGTGCTGGCCGCCCTGACCGATCCCCGCCTGGTGGCCGAGCAGCGCCAACCACTGGCCGACATCGTCCTGGTGATGGTCGACGACAGCCCGTCGCAACGTCTGGCCGACCGCCCGGCGCAAACCGCGCGCGCCCTGGCCCATGTGCAGGAAAAGCTGGCCGCCCTGCCCAATCTTGAGGTGCGCATCCGCCATCACGACGGCGACAGCAAGATATTCGGCGCCATGCAAGCGGCCCTGGCCGATCTGCCGCGCCGCCGCCTGTCGGGCATCATCCTGATCAGTGACGGACGCGTCCACGATCTGCCCGCCGCCGCCTTGGGGGCACCCTTGCATGTGCTGCTGACCGGCAGCGCCGATGAACGCGACCGCCGCGCCATCATCACCCGCACCCCTGCCTTCGCCCTGGTCGGGCGCAATGCCCAACTCGGCCTGCGCCTGGACGACCCGCACGGCAAGGGCGGCGCCCCGGTCACCATAAGCGTCGACGGCAGCGAATTCCTGTCCACCACCTTGCCCTTGAACCGCGACGTCACCGTCGACATCCCGGTGCGCCATGCCGGCCAGGTCATCGTCGAAATCGCAACGCCGGTCACCGACGGCGACCTGATGCCGGCCAACAACCGCACCGCCACCGCCATCGGGGCGGTGCGCGACCGCTTGAAGGTGCTGCTGATCTCGGGCGAGCCCCATGCGGGCGAACGGGTGTGGCGCAATCTGCTGAAATCGGACCCGGCAGTGGATCTGGTGCATTTCACCATCTTGCGCCCGCCGGAAAAGGACGACCGCACCCCCATCCGCGAATTGGCCCTGATCACCTTTCCGGTGCGGGAATTGTTCGAGGAAAAGCTCAAGGATTTCGATCTGGTGGTGTTCGACCGCTATCGCCATCGCGGCATCATGGCGGCGCCTTATTACCAATTCCTGAGCCAATACGTGCAAGGCGGCGGCGCCCTTCTGGCCGCCGCCGGGCCGGAATACACCGAGGCCGACAGCACCGTGAGCGCCGCCTTGGGCGACATCCTGCCCACCAGCCCCGAAGGCGGCCTGATCCAATCCCCCTTCATTCCCACCCTGACCGAGGCCGGGCGGCGCCATCCGGTCACCGCCGGCTTGCCGAAGCCAGCGGAATGGGGACCGTGGCTGCGGCAAATCCCGGTGCGGCAAAATCGCGGCACCGCCTTGTTGCAGGGCGCCGACGGCAAACCGCTTTTGGTGCTCGATCAGGTCGGCCGGGGCCGGGTGGCCCAAGTTCTGTCCGACACCATCTGGCTGTGGGCGCGCGGCTACCAAGGGGGCGGCCCCCATGACGAATTGCTGCGCCGCCTAGCCCATTGGCTGATGCGCGAGCCCGAATTGGAAGCCGAATCCCTGAACGCAATCATCCAGGGCGGACAGCTCCACCTCACCCGCCGCAGCTTGACCGCCGGGGGGACCGCCGGAGGCTCCGAGGCCGAAATCACCGCCGCCGGAGGCGGCGAGGCTGAAATCACCGCACCCGACGGCTCCGTCACCGCGGTGACGCTGAAGGATCGCGGCGACGGCGCCTGGATCGCCACCGTGGCCGCTCCCCAACCCGGATTGTGGACGGCACGAGCCGATTCCCATGTCGCCCTGGCCGCCCAAGGCAGCCTGACCAATCCCGAACTGGCCGAGATCACCGCCACCGCCGCTATCCTGGCCCCGGTGGTCGCCGCCAATGAGGGCTCGATCCGCCATGTCCAGGGCGACGGGCTGCCGGAGCTGCGCCAAGTGGGCGGCGCCGGTGCCTTGTCCGGCCCGCATTGGCTGGGACTGGTGCGCCGGGGCGATTACGCCGTTCACGGTATCCGCCAAAACCCGCTGCTGCCGCCAGCTTTGCTGCTGGCGCTGGCGGCGGCGGCGCTGTTGCTGGGGTGGAAGCGGGAAAGCCGCTGATATCGGTGAAACCGATTTAACCAATCATTCGGACTCATTACCTATAGATTAACGCCGCCGGCGCCAGTACACTGCGCCCGTGACAGGATGTGACGAACCGCACACGCCACATGGGGGGTAATCCGCTGGTGCCGCAAAAGACGTTTGGCCTGAAAATCGGGAATCACGGCCGGGGGGCGATGCACCGCTTTGCCTGCGGGCTGTTGCCTGAGTGGCAGGTTTTCGTCCGCGATTCCGATGGTCAAGCCAAGCAGTTCGTCGTCAGCCGCCGCTTGCAAGTGCTGGGGCTGGTCGGCGTCGCCGCCCTGGCATTCTGGGCCGGGACCAGCACCACCCTCCTCAGCCACCGCCCCACCGAACTGGCGGAAAAAGAACGCCGTCTCGACGAGATGCTGGCCACCAACCGCATGGCCCAGCAGCGGCTGATTGCGGCGGAAAAGCTGGTGGGCGACATCGCCCGCGAAGTGGATGCGGTCCACGCCAATTTGCAGACCCTGGCCGAATCCTCCGATGTCCTGGCGCGCGAGCGCACTGTCCGCGTGACGCCGCGTCCGTCCCTGGCCCCGGTCGAGGATCAGGTGGCCGAGGCCGACGAATCGCGTCAGACCCGGCAGAAGGTGCGCGAGTTGGAAGCATCGCTGGCGCGCTTGCAACTGGCCTATGCCAAGGCGGCGCAGCAGGTGGCGGAAAGCGCCGGCGCCCGCATCAGCGAAACCGAAACCCGCCTGAGCCGCCTGGGGCTGGACCCCATGCGCCTGTTCGCCGACAGCAAGCGCTCGCCCGGTCAGGGCGGCCCGTTCATTCCGTTCCGCGGCGCCGTCGACAGCGATGGCACGGCGGGGGCGATGATCACCACAGTGCAGCACTGGATCGGGGTCAAGGCCGCCTTGCAGCGCCTGCCCCTGGCCGAGCCCATCCACAGCGGCTACGACTTCAACAGTGGCTTCGGCACCCGCAACGACCCGCTCAACAACCGGACCGGCATCCATGAAGGCATCGATCTGGGGGCCCAGGTCGGCACCCCGATTTATGCCACCGGCGATGGCACGGTGGCTGATGCCGGTGAAAAATCGCGCTACGGCCTGACCGTCGACATCGACCATGGCAACGGCCTTGAAACCCGCTATGCCCACCTGTCCCGCATCAAGGTGCAGCCGGGACAAAAGGTGACGCGGGCCACCATCATCGGTCTGGTCGGCAATACCGGGCGCTCCACCGGCCCGCATCTGCACTACGAAGTGCGGCTCAACGATATTCCCCGTGATCCCATCAAATTCATTTCGGCAGGGCGTGATGCTGCGAAAACTCGGTAAGACCCACACCACCGCCAGCGCGAGCGTGGTTTCCATCATCGGCACCGACGTCCGTATCGTCGGCGACATCATCACTGAAGGTGAAATGCAGATCGATGGCCGCGTCGAGGGCGACATCACCTGTAAAACCCTGATGGTCGGCCCGGGTGGACACATCGTCGGTGAAATCAAGGCCGAGCGGGTGCGTATCCATGGCGAGGTGTCGGGCAAGCTGAGCGCCGACCAGATCACCATCGGTCGCACCGCCCGGGTGACCGGCGACATCCAGCACGACAGCCTGGAAATCGAATCGGGTGCCCAGGTCGAGGGGCATTTCCTGCGCAAGGGTCACGCCCCGGCAGTGGAACAGGCGGCTTTGCCCAAGCCCGGCAACGGCGTCGCCACGCCGGCGGAAGCCATGGCGGCAGCAGAAGCGGCGAGCGCCATCGTCGCCACCGCCACCACCACCGAAGAGGTTCCGGCCACCGTCAATTAGTGGCACGCTTCACTTAAGCTGGAGCTGCCGCTAGGCGAATTGTTCCTTGGCCTTGCGGGCGGCGGCGGCCTCCGCCGACGCGTAAGCCCTGCCCTGCCACAACAGATGATAGCCGGTTTCCTCGTTGCCGTTCTCGCACAATTCCAGCACATCCTTGAACAAGGGCTGGAACGTGGCGGAGCGGTGCGATTGCTCGTGCTCGGCAAAGCTGCTCCAGAACGTGACGATCAGCGCTTCGCGATCCTTCAACGGCGAATCAACCGTCTGGCCGATGGTCGAGCCCTCGTTCGAGATGAATCCGGCATTCAGGCAGACGAAGCCGCCGATGAAGCCGGTTTCCGAATGATAGGTTTTGACGTTCTCGCACAGCATCGCCACCCGCTCCTGCAAATCGTCCACGTCGTACCCCGCCTTCAGAACCACGCGGTTGACGGTGACGACGCCATCGGCGGGAAAACCTTGAATCAGCATGAAGTGCCTCCGAAATCAATATTACGATACTCTAATTTGGATAATAATTCTAATTGTCAAGAGCGGGCGAAAAAAGGGGCCGCTTGCAACCGCTGTCGGCGATGGCACAATGCCGACTTCATCCGAACGGGGAACGTGATGGCAGGGGACAACAAGCCCAACGCGGCGGCAATCGCCCTGGCCGAGGGCAGCCAGGCGTGGACGGCGGGCAAGATCGATCAGGCGGCGGCGTCTTTCTCCACCTCGGCCTTGCTGGCACCGGGGGCGGCACTGGCCCATGTCAATCTGGGGGTGGCGTTACGCCGCCAGGGCCACGTGGCCGCCGCCATCGTCAGTCACCGCCGGGCCTTGGCCCTGGCCCCCGACGATGCGGTCGCCCATTCCAATCTGGGCAACGCCCTGCGCGAACAGGGCCAACTGGTCGAGGCCGAGGATCACCTGCGCCGTGCCGTCCTGGCCCAGCCCGACAACCTGTCGTTCCGCTATAATCTGGCGCTGCTGTTGCGCGACCGTCGCAAGCACGACGAAGCCCGGGCGATGATGGCCGAGCTGGTGGCGGCCCAGCCGGAAAACGGCGATTACGCTTGGGATCTGGCCCTGTCCGACCTCTATTTGTCCGATTATCAGCGCGGTTTCGCCGGCTATGAGGCCCGATGGCGGTTGGCGCGCTCGCCCAAGCGGGCCTTTGCCACGCCACAGGTGTTGCCCGGCCAGGATCTGCGCGGCAAGACCGTGCTGGTGGCCGCCGAACAGGGTTTTGGCGACGCCTTGCAATTCGCCCGCTTCCTGCCGGTGCTGGCCGAACGCTGCGCCGCGCTGGTCGTCGAATGCCTGCCGGAACTGCAAGCGCTGTTCGCCGCCATGCCCGGCATCGCCCACGTCTTCGTCAAGGGCGCCCAACCGCCGGCCCATGATTGCTGGATCCCGATCATGAGCCTGGCTCACTGGCTGGAGGTAAGTCCGGCCAGCCTGCCCGGCCCGGTGCCCTATCTGACACCGCCACGCGCCTTGGCCCGACCCCTGGGCCGTCCGCCCGGATCGGCCTTGAACGTGGGGCTGATCTGGGCCGGCAAGACGATGCCGCGCGACCGCTCGTGGCCGCTGGAACGACTGTTGCCGCTGATGGAAGACCCGCGCCTAGCGTTTTGGAGCCTGCAAATGGGCGACCGGACCATCGATCTGAAAGAGAGCGGCATCGGCACCTTGGTGCGTGACCTGTCGCCGGCCATCAACAGCTTCGCCGATACGGCGGCCCTGATGAACGGTCTGGACATGGTGGTGACCATCGACACCTCGGCCGCCCATCTTGCCGGCGCCCTGGGCAAGCCCACCTGGGTCTTGCTGCGCCATGTGTCGGATTGGCGCTGGCAGGACCACGGCGACACCTGCCTGTGGTATCCGACCATGCGCCTGTTCCGCCAACCCGATCCCGACGATTTCGACACCCCGGTGGCGCAGATGAAGATCATGCTGACCCAGGTCGCCGACAAGATGGTGAAGCCTTAACGGTTTTGCTTGTCCTGGCTGCGCTTGACCACGGCGACGCCTAAAACACCCAGGGCCACGCCCCAAATGGGGCTGGTATTGACCAAGGCGGCGATGATGATCGGGGCCTGGACCGGCTCGGCGATCACCGCCCACGCCACCGCCCCCATGGTGGCGACCCAGGTCAGGGCCATGGCATAGCCGAAGGTGGGACGCCAGCGCCGCACATACCAATCCTCGGACCGGCTTTCGCTGCGCAGCGATTCGTTGATCTGGGCCAAGGCGGCACTGGCTTCGCTACTTTCCAGTTCGGTCATGCGTTCCAAGTGACGATGGGCCTCGGCCACCTGTTCAGGCGCGACCTGACCGGCTTGCAGGGCACCGCCCACCTGACCAAGGGCGTCGGCGGCGACCTTGGCCGCCGGATGGTCGATACTGTCCAAGGCACCGCCCACCGCCTTGATCAGCAAGGGCAGGCCGATACTGGCCAACAGGGCTGGGATCATGATGGTTACTCCACATCGTTGTAGAACAGATGGTTGCCGATTTCCGCCGACGGCAGACGGTGGCGCGCCCAGGGCGGCAGCACCGCGCGGGTGTGGTAATGGGTGGCGCCGCGGGTCGGGTCGTCCAGCACGCCGGCGACGGCACGGCGCGCCACACGCAGGCAGATGCGGAAGCTGCGGTCGCGTTCCGTCACCGCCAGCAGCTTGGCCCGGTTGGGGTCGCCGTCGTTCCAGCAGCTGAACTGCCAGGGCTTTTGGCACACCTGCTCGATGGAACTGCCCCACCAATAGCGCCCGCCCCGGGCCTGGGCTTGGCGCACCCGGTTGACGATGATGGCGGCCACCGCCTCGATGCCGCGCACCGACTCGCCCCGGGCCTCGCCCCACAAGGTACGGGCCAGGATGTCGACGGCGGACCCGGGGGGCGCCGGCAGGGTCTGGCTTTCGTCGTCGGGAACGGCCTCGACCAGGATCACCGGGGCGTTCATGGCCGCCCCCCGGCGGCGCCCACATTGTCCAGCTTGGCCTCGATGCGGACCAGATGCTCGGTCAGGCGGCGCTCCACGTCCTTGAGATAGCCGGTGGTGGCATAGCTTTTCGCCACTTCCAGCTTATAGGCGGCCAGGGCTTCCCGCGCTTGGCCCACCCCCACTTCCAGCCGGTGGGCCAGATCGTCGAGACGGTCGTCGGCCTCCTGGCGCGAGCGCCAGATCAGCCAGAACAGACCGCCCAGAACCGGCAATTCCACCGCGGTGATCCACCACAGCGAATCCATAGTCCAATGTTCCATTTTTGTTCTCCGGTGTATTACAATTCAAACTCGGTCACCGCCCGCAAATTGCCGCCGCCGGGGCGCCAATCGGCGCGTTCGGCCAGTTTGCCGCCGGGCCGGCCCAGGCGGACCGGTTGGGCCAGCAGGCAGCCGGCCACCGCGTCCAGACCGTCGTCGTGGCATTTGCCGCCGGGCTGCCATTCGCGCATTTCCGCCACGAACGGCGTCGCCCACACGCTGCGGTGCACCGACAGGGCGCCGGCGGCCAGCACCGCGTCGAAGGCGTCGATGATGCGCTGGTCCTTGGCCTTGCGGCTGGCCACCTCGACCACCGCGCACGGATAGCCGGCCTTGGCCAGTTCACGCCGCAGCAGGCCGGGGAGGAAACGCCCCAGACCGTTGGTTTCCAGGCAGACCGAGGGCAGATGCAGATCCTGGACGAAACCGGCCACCTGACGGCACAATTGGGTGGCCTCGTCTTCATCGGCACGGGCGGAATCGTGGGTCAGGTATTGCACCCGATGCAGCCAATAGCCGCCCTCCTGATCGGTGAACAGGGCGGCGACCACCGAGGCATCGCCCTTGCCTGGGGCGCCATAGGCCGGGTCCCACCAGCACGACGCCGAGACCAGCCGTTTGTCGTCCAGGCTGAGCACCGGCAGGCCGTTGCCTTCGGCATAGACCAGATCGGCCTGATACAGGCGCAGACGGTCGGGGTCCAGGCGGCCATCGGCGATGTTGACCGGCATCAGCATCATCTGACTGTCGAATTTGTTGGGGCCGGTGCGGCGGCGGATGCCGGCGATCTTGTCGGCGGGAAAGCGTTCCGGCCAGGCGCTGGCGCCGTTCTTGTCCAGCAGCGGCAGTTCCAAACGGTGGAAACCGTCGAGGAAGGTCCGCTCCTCGCCCGCTTCCAACCGTGGCTGGCTGGCATAGATGGTATAGAACGAATGCGGCGTGCCGACGTAAAGCTGAAGCCCGCCGGGGACCAGCACATATTCGATCTCGCCCAGGCGTTCGCGCAGATCCTGGCGCTTGGGCGCACTGTCGCAGGTGTTGGGCACCTCGACATCGTCGCAGATGACGATTTCGGCCCGACTGCCGGTGATGTTGGCGCCGATGCCCTTGGCCACCATGGAGGGGTCGCGCAATTCGCCCGGACGGTTGACGGTGAACTGATCCGAGGCCCAATGGTCGCGCCGTTTCGGCTTCAGCCCCTGGGTCAGCGGGTGACGTTCGATGATGCGCTTGACGTTCCTGACCATCTTTTTCGCCAGGGCGAAATCGGCGGCCAGGATGATGATGCGTAGATTGGGGTCACACAACAGCGCCCAGGCGCAAAACAGGCCGACGATGGTGGATTTGCCGGAATTGCGAAAGGCCATCAGCAGCAATTCACGGTGATGACTTTTGTACTTGCGGGCCAGCCAGCGGGCCATGCGCAGATGATGGGGCGGCGTCGATTGCCCCAGCTTGGCGTTCCACACCCAGACGAATTCGGGGAAACCGATCCCTTGGCTCATGGCTCGTCCCCATCCAGGCCCTCAAGCGCATGGCGGGCCTGGGCCAGCAGGCGATCCAGGCCGGACGCTGCGTCGTCATCGGTCTCGATGCCGGTTTCGGCCCAGCGGGCCAGTTTGACCAGCACTTCGATATGCGACAAAGCCGCCTTGGCCGCCGCCTGCCAGACGGCGAAGCCCTTGGCATCGGCGGGCGGATCGTCGGCGACGAACCGCAGGTAATCATCCAAGGCGGCACGGATGCGGGACGGCAGATCCGCACGGCAGGCCGCCCGGATGGTGCCCAGGTCTTCGGACATCGCGTCCTCCTGATGTTGTTGTCATGGCAAAAGAAAACCCCGCCCCGGACGAACCGGGGCGGGGGAAGAAGGCCGAATAATGCCTCATAGGCGAAAGCGTTAAATCGGACGCACTTATATCTGAACCGTCACTCCCGCGCAGGCGGGAGTCCAGAAGGTGCACCTCCACCTTTTTCGCGACTCCTGGATACCCGCCTTCGCGGGTATGACGAGGGCTGAGTACGATTTAACGCTGGACGCCTCAGCGGGCCTTGGCCGGAACCGTCTTGGCCCCGCCCAAGGGGGCTTCGGCGAAGGCGGCGTAGATGTAGGTGCCGGTGTAAACGGCACGGCGAATCTTGAAGCCTGTCGCCGTGAAGTCCGCGAACCCGTCCGATGGATCTTCCGCGCCGATGCTGTTGGGGTACAAAGACTTCACCACTTCGTTGTACGGATCTCGCGCGGTGTCAACAATGCGCCAGGAACCGGTGGCATCGGTTCGCTTCGCCAATACGAGTCTTGGCCTGAACCCGCAATGGACGAACGCCCCATCACTGGAGCCGTTGCCGGTGTAACTGCCGAACTTGGAGAAGCCCGGCACCTCCGCCCAGCAATAGGCGACGTAGGTGTGACCGCTCTCGTTCGCCGCCCCGGCCCCCGCGCCCAAACTGAACACGCTGGAGGTCGGGGAGGTATCATTCCAGGCCGTGGCGCTTGTCGTCGCGGCGTTGGTGAGATCAAGGTAGAGTTCCTTGGTCGCTCCGACACTGGAGTGATAGACGCGCCAGGACACTGCGTTGCTGCGATCCTTGGCGATCACCAACGCCGGCGTGGTCCCAAGCCCGTGACCAACAGTGGCCGCAGAGCCGGTTCCGGTATAGGTGGCAATGCTGAACCCGGCGGTCGGATTGGCGGAAACCGTCGAAGCGATGGAGCCGGCGGTATTGGCCACCGCCGCACCGCCGGCTTTCCAGCACCAGGCGACATAGGTTTGCCCGGTAACGTTGATGGTGCCCGCCGTCACATCGACCCCCAGGCCGAAGCCATCGGGGTTGAAGCTGATCAGGGTATCGGGATATTCCGTCAGTTCCGCCGAACTTGCCGACGACGACAGAATCTTCCCCGGTCCACGGATCACATCGAACAGCGTGTGGCCGGCACTGCCGCTGCTGCGGCTTTTCACCCACACCAGATCGGGCTGGAAATCCAGGCCCGAGATGGAGCGAGCGGTGCCGGTGCCGCTATAGGTCACCACGTCCATATGCTTGGCCGGCGCTTGGATCACCGGCTTGGGCAAGTTGGCGGTGCACAGCGATTTGAAGCCGGCGGGTGGGGTATGGACAAAGGGAATCTGGCCGAAATTGGCGGTTATGGCACCAGAAGTCGAGCCGCCACCGATGGCACACATGGGAAATAACGGCCCCACATCCGCCGGCAAGATCCAGGTCGGCGAGACCCCGGTTTCCGGGGAACCTCCCCCCACCCAATTCAAAGTGCCCGATGCCGGCAAGATGCCCAACCACAGGTGGCGTTGGCCAGGGTCATAGGCAAAGACGATGGTGTCACCCACTGCCGGGGAATAGCCGGGGATCTGCCCTAAGGTGGTGTTCATGCCCGTGGCCACGGCGGTAGCGCCACTGGCTTGAACATAAAGCTCCCAAGCCCGGCGACCCACGCTGGTGCTGGACTCGCTCCAGGGATAGGCCATTTCCTCGCCAAGAGCGACGCTGAGCGCCTTTCCGGCCAAACTTCCAAACGGAAAGGCGTCAATGCGTATCTCGATCCATTGCTTGACGGTAGTGGAAAGAGATTGGGTCGCCATGGACCGGCAGGCAACCGAGCCAGAGGACGAGGTTTGGGCGGTCAAGCTGCCTTGGTTGATGAGGGCCGGCACATCGGTTCCGTTTACGGGAACCGTCAGCGGATTCCAGGTAGCAAAGTTATTGGTCGGCGAGTCACTCACCACATCCGCCGCCCCCAGGCTGACCGGGAGCCAGACATTGCCCTTGCCCGACACATCGTTGCCCAGGTCGGCGTTATCGGCGAAATCCAGGTGGAAGCCGTTGGTGCCATAGCCGAGTGCCGTCGCGGCGTGCAAAGACACCTCCTGCAGCCAGCAATCGCCGCTGACCGCTCCGCTGAGATAGCCGAACTTCCAGTAGCGATGGGCGCCGACATCGGGAATATCGAAGCGGTTGACGGTTCCCAGGCCGGTTTCCATCAGCATGGAGGCCGCCAGGGTAAAGGTGGCGTTGTCATCGCTGAACCAGCAGCCCCAGGTGATGCCGGCCACGTTGATACCGGTGCTGGTGTGATTGGTCAGCAAGGCCCGGCGGACCGGTAAAGCATTGCCGCCCCCCAAATCGATGACGAAATGCGAACTGGCGGTATGCCCGGCATTGTCGGCGGCGGGTTGGGTCGTGTTATCGATCAGCGCAGTGATCGGGCCGCAATTGAGCGCATGGTTGAAGGTGCCGGTCACGCTCATGCCGGGTTGGGTGATGTCGCCGCCATAGGTGGCCACCTGACCGACATAGCGCTTGGGCCGCCACGAGCCGGTGACCGGATCGGTTTCGCCGAAATGGGACGGGTCGAGGGCGGCACCATCGACCAGGATGGTGTCGGCGAAATAGCCGGCGGCGGTATAAAGCGCCACATCCAACTGGCAATACTTGTTGATGTAGTGCGGAAATTGGGTGCTGTTGATCAGCGTGGCCTTGTGCTGATCGGGGTAGTCCGCCAAGGCCAGATTGGTCTGAAGTTGGCCATTGATCCAGATTTTAACCCGCTCTTCCGCAGCGGCACTGTGGGTGTCGAGCGCAACCACCACGTGGTACCACGCGGTCGGATCGCGAAAGAGGGCCGAGGTCCTGACCCGCCAGTCGTAGCCGGAAGCCCCCCCGGGAAAAGAAGCCACTTCCAGCCACTTTTCAGTGGGGCTGTCGTTGATCCAGATTTTGTCGACCGCGCCGGTCTGCCCGCCGGAAAAGTCACCGGCGGTCAGCAGAAACAACCCTCCACTTTCAACGCCGACTTTCAGCCAGCCGGAATATGTCCAAACCTGGCTGTTGCCCACCACGGCGGGCGTGCGGGTGAAATAATCCGCCACCCCGTCCAAGCGGACGGAATTGGCGATGGAAAAGGCGGCCTTGCGGCCGCCCCCCAGCATCATGCTGTCACTGAACATGGTTTATGCCTCCACGTCGTTATAGGCGTACTCGATGCGGCCCGTGCCGCGGATGTGGTAGTCGATGCGGCCCTGACCGGTGATCTCGGACGGCGCGCCGGTGTCGCCCACCCGCTTCCACTGGTCCCCCATGCCGGCAATGGCGAAGCCATTGGGGATGATGCCGATGGTGCCGCGCTGGCCGATCGCGGCGGCGCTGGGATTGGCGAAGGTGATGTCGGCGGACAGGGTCAGATCGAAGTTCTGGTAGGTGCCCATATCCAGGGTGACCGAACCGCCGACGCTGGCGGCGAACAGCGCGCGGTTGCGCTGCGGTGCGCTCCAGTCCTGGGCCACGTTCAGATAGGCGACGTTATCCAAGCCCAGCCGGGTGCGGGCCCCGGACGCGTCGGTCAGGTTGAGCAGGTTCCGTTCAGCGAGAGCGTAGTTGTCGCGCAGGTTCGTCCTGGCTGCGTCGTCAGGGGCAGTCTTGGTGACGAAGATCGTGTTGGCATCGGCCTTGAGGTAAACGTCGCCCGCCTTCGCCACCTCATAGGCGACCCGGAACGTCTCAGCTTCGGTGCCGACCGGAGTCTTCTTCAAATAACGCAGGTCGCTATCCGCTTCGGACAGGACTTGCAGACGAGTCCGGCCAACCCCTGGATCGACGTTGTCCAGGGTATTGGTGGCGACCCCGTACTCGACCACGAAGGCGGCGATTTCGGCGGCGGTGGCATCCTTCTTCAGATACAGGTCGCCGGTTTCCTCGGTGTTGGCGACCACCAGCACCTGACGGCCTTCGCCGTCTTCCTCGGTGGTCAGGCTGATGCCGGCGCCGGCCACCAGCTTGTCGGACAGATAGCCGGACGACGCGTCGTCCGACGACACCGCCGAGCGACCGCGATGGCGGATCAGCAAGGTCTTGCCGGCGGACGGCGCCGCCAGGAACACCACCACGCCGCCGCCCGGGCTGGCGGCGCCATGCACGGTGAAGCCGGACGTCTGCTCGACATTGTCGATCAGCACCTGGATGTCGGCGTCCTGGTCGATGGGAAAGGAAAAGGCGAAGGCATCGCTGATGCCGTTGGTGCCGTAGGAATGCTGCAAGGTCATCGTATGCTCCATGAAAAAAGCCCCGCCGGGGATCGGCGGGGCTGGGGATTGGGGAAGGGGGCGTCACCCCCGTGCCAGAGCGTGTGAATTTTTGCCGTTCCCACCTTTCACCCGTCATACCCGCCGGGCGGGTATCCAGGAGTCGCGGGAAAGACGGTAAAAGGGAGCGGATAAATTCACACACTCCGACGCGGGAATGACGGCTTTTACGCAGACACGTCAGGTCTTGATGATGAAGTTCAGGACCAAGGACGGCTGCATGGTGTTGTGGGGAGCGTTACCGCCTGAGCTACTGCTATTGAGGCTGTAGCCATAGGAGGAGCCACCTTGGTTGTTGTTGTAAACGAAACCGCTGCCACCATCGCCGCTAGGAACGGTCGGGATCGACGATGTGTGCAAATGGCTCGGCATTTCCGCCACCGTCAGCACGTGCGTCTCGTCACCAACTTTCCCACCCAACGTCCGGTTGGTCAGCGACACCCCCTGACCGGCACCGATGGCGGCGCGCCCGCGCAGATCGGGCAAGGCGAAGGTGGTCGAGCCGTCGCCGGCGCCATAAATGGTGCCGACCACCGCGAACAAGGCGGCATAGGTGCCGCGCGACACCGCGTTGCCATCGCACAACAGCCAACCTTCGGGGACGCTGCTGCCGGCGAACTGGATCACCGCCCCGATCGGGCTGCTGTCCGACGGGCCGGGCGCCGGCAGCAGGGCCGCCGGCACCAGACCGAAGCCGTCGAGGACGACGACGTTGCCGGCGGCGCTGCCGGCGTTCAACAAGGCTGCGCTGCCCAGCCCCAGATTGCCGCGCACCAGCGCGGCATCGACGGTGGACAGGGCCTTGTCGGCAAAGGCAGCGTTGGCTTCGGCCTTGGTGTATACCTCGCCGGTCGAATAGATCTCGAGGTTGGCCCGCGCAGCCGCCTTGTCGAGGACATCGCCCAGATTGGCCGACTTCTTCAGGGCCAGATCGGAACTGGCGTCGATGGCGGTATTCACCTCGTCGGTCGAATAGACCTCAAGATTGCCGCGCGCCGCCGTCTTGTCGGTCAGATCGCCCAGATTCTGCGCGGCCTGCAAGGCCCCATCCACCGCCGAGGCGGCAATGGTCAAAGTCTGGCGGCCATCGGCATCGGCGGCAACGCTCAGGCTGACGCCGTCGCCGGCCACCAGCTTGTCGGCCAGATGGCCGCTGGCGCTATCCAGGGCGGAAACGCTGACGCGACCACGATGGCGCAGGGTGACCACCGCGCCCAAGGCCGGGGCGGCGTCGAACAGGACCGAGCCGCCGTCATTGCCGCCGGCGCCGCGTACGACGAAGCCGGAAGTCTGCTCGATGGCGTCGATCAGCACCTCGACATCGCTGGCGGCATCGACGGCGAAGGAAAACGGAAACAACGTAGCGGCGCCATTGGCGCCATAGGTATGCTGAAGGGTCATCGTATACTCCATGAAAAAAGCCCCGCCGGGGATCGGCGGGGCTGGGGGAAGGGGGAAAAGTCGGGGGCCTAAACCGCGGATGCCAGGGCGGCGCGCTGGCCGCGCAGGGCCATGGCCTCGGCCTCAAGCGCCGCCAGCTTGTCGGTGTCGAATTGACTGGCGGTGCCGGCGGCCATGGCCCGCAAGGGGCGGATGGCTTCGACGTCGATGGCGGTCAGACGGCTGTCGATGGCGGCGAGCTGATTTGCCCGGGCTTGGCCAGCGACGGCAGCCGCATGAGCGGCAATCTCCGCCTCCCGCGCCAAGACATCGTCTTGGCTCAATTCCGTCTCGATTGTCCGTCCGGTCGAGGCGTCGATAACAAGTCGCTTCATGGTTACGCGCTCCTCTTCCGTCGCCAGAGCAGGCAGTTGCCAGAGGTGATGTTCGCCGATTGGGTTTTGAGGCGAAGGCCGGTGTGAATGGATTGGCTGTAATGACCGCCGCCTTGGCTGAACGTCCATGATGAAGCGGCGGTGCCGTAGCCCGAGCAGCGAAACCAGGTCTGCCGGTTGGTTGTGTCGCCCTGAGGGTCGATAATGACAATCTCGCCATAGGCCGAAACGTAGAGGGTCGGCGACATGACGACCGAGGTGCCGGCCATTGCGCCACTGCCGGTGACCGTCCCGCCATCGACCGTTATTCTTGTCTGTCGATAGGTCGCCCCGGTAAGGACACCAGCGGAATCCCTCATCTGGTATTCCATCACTTGATTCGTGGTGACGAAGCCCAGGTTTTCAAACTGCACCAGATAGTCGTATCCAGCGGCGAAGCCGGTAAAATCGACGGAGGCGACACTTGACGACACGGTTTGAGCCGAGACGAACTCCCAGGCGCCGCCGCCAACCCCACTGAGCAACACCTTCTTGACGTCGCCCGCCGACGCATCCCAAGTCATGACGTAATCGGCGGCCTTGTCGGGGCTGGCATCGGTGCTCAGCAGGTCTACCGCCTTCAGCACGTTGGCGATGGCGATCTTGCGGTCGGCGCCGGCGGAGGTGTCGTGGATCAGCGCCAGATCGTCGAGCGCGACGACGGTTTCCTCGTCGCGGGCGTTCACCGCCATATCGGCGATGGCGGGCACGCCCAGGTTGGTGCGGGCCAGCTGCGCGTCGTCCAGATCGGACAGATTGGCCGTCGCCGACAACGGATTACTCAAACCGGCGGCGGCAGCGACCGCTTGATCGCGGGCCGCCATCGCCGCATCAGCCGCCAGCAGCGTCTGGCTCGCCGCCAAGGTGACATCTCCCGCCGCATCGGGATCGTTGGCCGAGTTGATCAGCCGGCTGCCATCGGGGCTCCATTTCAGCCCACGGCCCGCAGCCGGTTCAGGCAAGGTCAGATCGACCACGGCCAATGCGGTGGGGGCGCGACGAACGGCGCGCCCCACGTCCTCGGCCACTTGCTGCAACGCCGCCACCTGATAATCCAGCTCGTCGTTCAGGGTCTTAGCCCGGATCAGGCCGTCGGATTGATAATCGGTGGTCCTGGCGATGATCAGGCGGCGGCGCAGGGTGATGCGGGTGTCGGCAGCCGGCGGTACGGCGAACAGGGCGACGCCGCCGGTGGACACGCCCGCCCCCGATACCGCATAGCCGCCGGCTTGCGGGACATCGTCCAGCCAGACTTCGAGATCGGCCAGTTTGAAGATGGCGAAGGGAAAGGTGAAGGCACTTTGGATGCCGTCGGCCAGGTACTGCACCCGCGGCGCGACATCGTTGATCTGGATATGCTCGGTCATGTTTTGTTCCTGCCGTTAAGAAGAGATTTTCATCTCGGTGGCCACCGCCAGCACCGTGCAGGGCAAGGGGGCGTCCTGGGCGATTCGCCACAGGGGGGCGAAGGCGTCACGCTTCCAGCCGATGGCCCGTATCTGCACGTCGCCGGAAAACAACGGCGGCCCGGCATCGAAGCTATGGCGGCCGAAGCGGCGAAACGGCACCGGCACCGGCCCCTTGCCGGTATCCAGATGCAAGGCCTGGGTATCGAGCAGGCGGAAATGCGCCCGGATCAGCCGCACCACCGCCCCCGGACCGGCGCCGCCGGCGCTTTGCACCACCGGCGGCAGCGGCTCGATCTCGTGGGTGTAGGGCAGGCCGATTTGCACGCTTTTGGCCGGTTCCGCCAAGGTGACGGCACCGTCTTGCACCACCAGGGTTTCGATGGCGGCGCCATCGGCCAGCACCCGCACCACCTGCCCTTCCAGATGACCCAGACCGGACCAGATGGTCTTGGCGGTATCGGCGCTGCCGGTCAGCGCCGCATCCAGGGACAGGGCTGTGTCGAAGCATTCGACCGACACGACCCCCGCGCGTTCAACCAGCACATAGACCTCGCCCTCGACCACCGCCACCGCCAGGAAGCGGCCGGCGGTGCTATGGGCGGTCCAGGCGGTGACCTTCTCGCTGCGATAGACGGTGACGGTGGCCAGGGCGCCATCGCCCATGACCATATGGAACAGACGCCGCCCGGCGTCATAATCCTGATCCACCGGGGCCAGCATGACGTGCTTGGCCAGCATGGCCAGATCGCCCGACTGATAGGCCTGCTCGACGTCGGCGAACAGGAACTCACGCAGATCCTTGCCGCTCCGCGACACGAACAAGGTGGCGCCGTCCACGTCGCGGGGCGGCACCGTGCGGTCGACGGGCGAGCCCACCCGGGTCTGCCGGGTCAGTTGGATCGAACCCGGCGTCAGCGGCTGGCCCGACACCATCCATTCCGCCCCCGAGGTGAAGACCTGGAGATGGCGACCGGAAAACACGTGGCGGATGGCGTTGACCTGATCGGACAACAGGGCGAATTCGATGGCCTCGTCGTCCAGGGCCTCGCCCAGGTCGAAATTGAACAGATCCGAGGATTTCGACAACCACAAGCGGTTGGGCTGGTCGCGGCTGCCGCCGATGACCAGACGGTCCTGATGGAAGCAGACCGACACCGGCCAGCCGCGCCCCGCCGACAAGGCCTGTTCCTCCCAATCCTTGTGGGCGCTGGTATTGACCAAATTCTGCTTCACCGTGGCGCTGGCCTGGGTGGCCGAGACGATTGCGGTGATTTCCACTTCCTTTTGCTGCAAGCGCATGCGGGTGCCCACATGCTCGGCGACGAAGACCGCCGCCGAGGCGGTCAGGGTGATGGTCCCCGAAGTGGCCGACGGTTGCAGCGTCACCTCGTCATCGGCGAATTTGTGATAGGGCTGGAACAAAACCCCGTCGGCTTCATGGAACGTCCAGTTGGTGATGGTCCAGGCGCTGTGCGAGGTCCGGGTCAGCTTGCGCGGCGCCACCTCGGGATGGACGATCAGCAAGGTGTCGGCGGTCTGGGTCCAGTTGATCTGCTTCAACTGCGCCTCGGTCCACGGCGTGTCCACATGGGCCACCGCCACGCCGTCGGCGTAGATGTCCGCATGCTGATGGGTCAGCACCAACAGATAGGTCTGCTCGGTGTTGAACTCGAAGGCGATCAATCGGCCCTTGCCCCGGGCAAGGTCCACATGGCGCAGGCCGGGGCGGCGCGACACCCCGCCGATGGGGGCGATGAAGACATTGCGCAGGCGCTTGGCGCCATTGGCGTAAGCGGTCAGATCGCCGCGCCCCAGCATGTCGAGCGATAGCTCACCGGCGGTGAAATTGGTCTTGGCCAAGGTGATGTTGCCGCCGCTCATGACCGCACCTCGACCAGCGGGAAACTGGTGATGGCCGAGGGTATGTCCTGTTGGGCGTCGATCAGCTTGGCCCGGCGGTATTCATCCTCGGACAGACGATAGAGGAACTCGGCCCGGCTGGTGCTTTCGGTCAGCGGAATGCAGAATTCGGCGGCCAGCCGCGCGATCAGCACCTGATCGAAAAACGGCGGAAAGGCCATCTCGTCCGGGCGGAAGATATAGGTCAGGGTGACTTCGTCGGCGTCGCAATGCAGCCGGCTTTCGGCGATGCGGTACGACAGGCCGTAACCCTGGCCGGCGACGCCCGCCGACATGGCCCGCAGGAAATCGGCGGGCAATTGATAGGCCATGGAATAATCGGCCACCGGCTGCGCCACCAGACGCGGCAAGGTGACCTGACCGGTGGCGAATTTCCACGGATAGGACGAAAGCGTGGCGTCACGCACCGACGGATACAGATTGGCGGCCACTTCCGATTCGGCGGTGCCTTCGTCGAAACTGGCGATGGTGGTGGCGCCCAGCTTCAGCAGCGCGCGCGAACATAGGGCGATGGCCGACAATGCCATGGCGGGTCTCCTGATGGGGGGTGTCGAAAAAAAGGGGGCCGCCCCGAACCTGGGACGGCCCCGGTGTTCAGGCTCAATCGGTGTTGGCCGCCCCCACCTGGGTCATGTCGGCGACGTCGACCACGCCGGACGCGGCTTGGCGGACGAAGAACAGTCCGGCCTTTTGCGTGCCCGCGGTTTCCAGGTTGGCGATGATCATGTCGCCGGCGCGCAGCATGTCGGCGGCGGGATTGAAATAGCCCGACGTATCGACGACGCCGCCGGCATCGGCGGTGGCGTAATGCCACAGGGTGAAGCCGTTGGCATAGGCCAGGACGGACAGATCCTTGGACAGATAAGCCATATTCAGGGACTCCTTACGCTTCCAGGCAGCGCAGCGAGACCACGCCGGCCGGGTCGATCAGGGCCGAGCCCTGCGACATCATGTTGTTGCAGAACCAGGCGGCACGATCGCCGTGATAGGTGATTTCCGACTTCACTTCCGAGCCGACGGCGTGGCCGATGGCGGTCTTGTGGTACCAATAGCAATGGCGGACGCTGCCCGCCTTGGTCAGACCGGAATGGGGCATCCACAAGGTGCCCAGCCAGTTCTTGGCCTGGGTGCCCTTCCACGGCAGATCGTCGTCACCGACATAATCGGCGTCGGAAAATTCGGCGATCTGCAACAGATCGGACCATTGCTTCCAGCCGATGACGGCATAACGCTCGCCATCATCGGGGACATCGGCCTCGCCCAGCATCTCGAACGCTTCCAGCACCTTGGCCTTGGTCAGGCCAGTGGTGCCGTCAAGGGCGTAATTGGTGGACTTGTCCAATTCGGCGATGATCAGTTCGTCGGTCTTGCGGCCCAGGGCATAGGCGCCGGCATTGACCAGAACCGCGCGTTCGTCGTGCTCGATCTTCAATTCGTCCAGCTTGTCCAGCCAGTCGCCGGCGTAATAGTCGTAAAGCTGGCATTCCACCGTCTGGTGATCGACGTTCATGACCGGCACCTTGCCATGACGGGCCTTGGTGCTGGCGGCTCCCTTGCCCACCTTCTGGAACACGGCGATGGCGCCGGTGACGTTGTTGCGGGTGCGCACGGTATTGCGCAATTTGGTGCCCTGGCGCTGATAGGCGGCATGGACCTGAGCGCCATAATCCTTCGAGTAACCGTTGATGACCGAAGTCGACATGATGATTTTCCTTTGAGAATCCGTGTCTTGCGTGAGGGTGCGGGGGCCGGCGCCGGTTCTGGCCCAAGGGCCGCCGGGTCGTTGCCGCTGCCGCCGGGCCGCTGCCCCGATGGGGCTGCTCGGTTCTCCGGCAAGGCGTTTCAACCCCTCTTCCGCGCCGAGAGGACGAGCGCGGAAGAGGGGGAGGCCAGCGCCTGACGGCGCGCACCACGAAGGGCGCGCCACGGCTGCCGGGCCAAACTGTTTGAAAGAAAAAAATCCCGCTGTTGCCGGGCGTGAAAATGGTTATGATCAAGCCGCTACGCGGATAGGGTTTTCCTGGCCTTCTAAGGGATTGCTGAAACGTCATGACTCAAGTCGAAACCACGGCGCGCGGCGCCTCCGGCACTCAGCGCACCGATCGCATCGAAGCGCGCGCCAATGCCCTGCTCAGCGATTGCCGCCGCGCCTTCCATGCCTTTGGCGAATTGGACGAGCTGGCGGAAAACCTGCGCATCTTGTCGCTGAACGCCGAATTGGCCGCCGGTCGCGCCGGCGACAAGGGCCGTGCCGTTCGCGCCCTGACCCAGTACACCCGTGAATTGGTCAACCGTCTGGCCCAGATCCGCGGCGAGATGAACCAGCTGCGCACCCGCACCGAAACCCTGTCGCAGAAGATCGAGGACGAACTCAAGCAATTGCGCTGCATCGAGGAATCCTCGGCTGATGGTGCCGACAGCACCCAGTTCGCCGAGATGATGCGCGCCCTGGTCGACAAGCTGGACGATTTGTCGTCCAACGTCGAAGACCTGTCGCGCCGCGCCCACGGTGTCGAGGAAGTGGTCAGCCAGTCCGATTCCATCGCCACCAACATCGCCATCGAAGCCGCCGCCGCCGGTGTCCACGAAAAAGAGTTCCGCACGGTGTCCGACACCATGCGCCGCTACGTCGACAACCTGCGCACCATGATCGACGATGCCTCCGACGCCGTTCGCCGCGCCCTGGAAAAAGTCGATTCGCTGCGCCGTCTCGGCATTGAAAACCTGCAAGGCCTGCGGGGCTGATTCCAGCCCCGCCGTCAGGCAAAGAAAAACGGCCCCGGATTGCTCTGGGGCCGTTTTTCTTTGCCGCCCGAATTGCGGACGCAAGTGTGGCGGTGATAGGAACATTCATAGAACAAAGCCGCCCCTCTGTCAAGCGGCTTGATCATCAATGGATGGCCGCGCCGCAAAAAACGACCAGAACGATTGTCTGGCCTTGCTTGCCTGGGTTACCTTACCCCCGGATGAGTTGGACAAGGGGACCGAGACAATGAGCGTCGTGCACGAACAGGTTCGGGAATTGGCCTATCGCCTTTGGCAAGAGGACGGCGCCCCCGAGGGCCGGGCCATGGATTACTGGCTACAGGCGGAAGCCGCCTTGACCGCTGTCCCGGCCAAGGCCAAAGCAGCGCCCAAACCCAAGGCCGCATCCAAGAGTGCGGAAAAGACCGCCGCTGCCGCCAAGGCGAAAACGGCGGACCCCAAGGCTGGAAAAAGCCCGGCCAAGCCCAAGGCCTGAGCCGATCGCCATGGATGCCTGATCAAAGCCGGTGTTCGGCCTTGATCAGGTCGCCGATGGAAACCAGACCGATGACTTGACCTTCCTGCACCACCGGCAGGTGGCGGCAGCGGGTTTCCGTCATGATCGACAGCAGATTGCCGACCTCGTCGTCGGCGCGGCAGGCGATGACATCGCGATTCATGCACTGGCTGACCGTACGGTCGATGGCCTCATGCCCATGCATGGCCATGCTGCGGGTCAGATCGCGTTCCGACAGAATGCCGATGATGCCGCCACTGCCATCGACGCACAGCAAGGCGCCGATATTGCGATCCAACATCACCCCCGCCGCCTCGTGCAGACTGACACCCAAGCCGATGGTGTGGACTTCGTGGCCTTTATCCCGCAGAACGTCTTCAACCGTCATGGCGAATCCCCAATATCTTTCATGCTCGAGGTCATACCCGATCATTGCTAACAGGATTTCCGCCGCCAGATAACCCGACGCATCCAGTCTGTAAACGGATGCTAAATCCTGCCCCTATGATCGGCGGAATCGGGGGCGCAGGGGTGACGGATCAGGGGGGGCAAACAGAGTTTTTCCGCCCCCTATTAAATTAGCCGATTTCGATTGAACGAAATCGGCTAATCGGGAACACGCCCACGGCACCCATCGTCGCAGCAGCCCAACCTCCGTCCGGAGCAACATGACTTGCTCCGAGTTGAGCAACAGCCTCCGCCGGCTGGAAAAACAAGGTCTACACTCTGGCCGCCCGGATAACGGCGCCGAGCCCTCCGAACATGCCGGAGGCAATCCGGGCCATAACTTTTCCAGCCCGCACGTCCGAGATGTTTGGAACGGTGCAGGCCGTGCCGCAGGTGGAGACCACGCCATTCTATCCGCTAAACCCGTATGGAGCCGCCTCTATCCGCCGGAACCAAAAGAGGATTTCCTTCTGAATGGACGAAAGCGGAAAACGGTCGGCGGTTTTCCCCTTACAGGAAGCGGTCCAGCACCCGCGCGACCCCGCCCACATAGGCGCCGCCGAACAGCCGAACATGTACCAGCAACGGATAAAGCAGGTACAAATCCCGGCGCTCCTCGAAAAAGCCGGGCTCGATCGGATTGATCTCGCCATAGACGGCGAAAAAGTCATCCCCGAAGGTGCCGAACATGGTGGAGAAGGCCAAATCCATCTCGCCATGACCGTAATACAAGGCCGGGTCGATGAACGCCGCCACCCGTCCACCCTTGACCAGGATATTGCCGCCCCAGCAATCGCCGTGGACCAGGGCCGGGCGCGCCGGCTCGGTGATCCAATTGCCCAGGCGTGCCGCCAGACGTTCGATACCGTCCATCATCACCATGGGCAGATGACCGCAATCCAGCGCCTGCCGGGCCATGGCCAGCAGGCGCTGGTCGCGGAAGAAATCCAGCCAGCGGGCAGTGGGAACATTGCTTTGCGCCAAACCGCCGATAACCGTATCGCGATCAAGGCCGAAGGAATGCCAAGTGTGCTGGTGCAAATCAGCCAGAACCTGGGCGGCGTGCCGCTCGGCCGCGCCTTCCAGCGGATCGCCGGCGGGGACGTAATCCAGCAGCAGCAAATTGTCGCCATCATGGACCACATGGGGGACCGGCATGCGGGTCTGGGCCGCCAGCAGGCGCAGCATCCAGCCTTCCACCGCCACGGCGGAGCCGGTCTTGGCCACCACCTTGCCGCCATTGGTCAAATCCACCAGCCACACCCTGGCGGTGCTGCCGCCGGCCATGGCCCGCACCCCGGCAACGTTGCGACCGGTATAACGCTCGACCTGACGCACCAGTTCCGGCGTCACGCGAGCCGTGTCCTGACATGGTCCAGCAAACCGCGGGAGCCGGCCTCGATCATGTCCAAAACCCGCTCAAAGCCGTCGCCGGCGCCATAATAAGGGTCGGGGACGTCGCGCAAGCCCAGTTCCGGGGCAAAGGACAGGAACAGCCGCACCTTATCTTCCCACGCCTTGGGGCACAGCTGGACCAGGCTTTGCTGGTGCGACCGGTCCATGGCCAGAACCAGATCGAAATCGTCGAAATCCGCGCCCCTGACCTTACGCGCCCGCTGGCCCGACAGGTCGATCCCGCGCTTGCGGGCTGCGGCGGTGGATCGGCTATCCGGCGGCTCGCCCACGTGATAGGCATGGGTACCGGCGGAATCGACCATGATATGGTCGGACAAACCGTGGCTTTCCACCAGGGCGCGGAACACGCCCTCGGCGGTGGGGGAGCGACAGATATTGCCGGTACAGACGAACAGAACTTTAATCATCAGATGGGCATATCGCCTTCCAGGCGCCATCGCAAGAGTCTTCACCACATCGAGGTCAACATGCGGCCAATCCCAGCAAGCGGTTCCATCGTCGTCCTGACCGGCGCCGGTATTTCCAAGGAATCCGGCCTTGATACCTTCCGCTGCGAGGGCGGCCTGTGGTCCAAGGTGCGGCTGGAGGACGTGGCCACCCCCGAGGGTTTCCAGGCCGATCCCGAGCTGGTGCACGATTTCTACAATGCCCGTCGACGGTCGTTGCTGGACCCGACCCTCGCCCCCAACGCCGCCCATCAGGCCCTGGCCGAGTTGGAACGGCGCTGGCCGGGCAAGGTGTTGATCATCACCCAAAACATCGACGACCTGCACGAACGGGCCGGCAGCCGCAACCTGATCCACATGCATGGCGAATTGCTGAAAGTACGCTGCACCCATTGCGCCCTGCCGCTACCCTGGCATCAGGATCTGACCGTCGACCATGCCTGCCCCGATTGCCGCCGTACCGGCATGCTCCGCCCCCATGTGGTGTGGTTCGGTGAAATCCCGCTGGAGATGGAACGGATCATGGCGGCTCTGCTGCACTGCGACCTGTTCGTGTCGGTGGGAACGTCGGGCAGCGTCTATCCCGCCGCCGGCTTCGTCGCCCAGATACGCCGCCTGGACCGCGCCCACACGCTGGAACTGAACCTGGACCCCAGCGAGGGCGCCAACCTGTTCGCCGAAAGCCGCCACGGCCCGGCAACCCGGTTGGTGCCGGAATTCGTCACCCAATTGCTGAGAGGACAAGTACAGGAGGATTGACACCGAAACTCAGGTGGTTGCCTTATGTGCGTCTGCGAAACGGCGGATGAGCGCCCATGACCACAGAGCACGCGCCCCGGCGCAATGTCTTCGCCCTGATGTTCGGCGCCATCGGTGTCGTCTTTGGCGATATCGGCACCAGCCCGCTTTACGCCATGAAGGAAACCTTCGCCGGTCACCATCCGCTGCCCCTGGATCGGCTGCATGTGCTGGGCGTGCTGTCCCTGATGTTCTGGTCGATCATGCTGGTGGTGTCGGCGAAATACGTCGCCTTCATCATGCGCGCCGACAATCGCGGCGAGGGCGGCTCGCTCGCCCTGCTGGCCCTGGCCAGCCGTGCGACCCATGGTCGCGCCGGCCTGGGCATGCTGGTGGTCACCTTGGGTATTTTCGCCGCCGCCCTGTTCTATGGCGATGCCGTCATCACCCCGGCCATTTCCATCCTGTCGGCGGTGGAAGGCCTGCAAGTGGTCGCCCCGGCCATGCAGGACTACATCATGCCCGCCACCTTGGTCATCGTCGTCGTCCTGTTCCTGATCCAACGCCACGGCACCGATACGGTCGGCAAGGTGTTCGGCCCGGTGATGCTGTTGTGGTTCACCGTCCTCGCCGTCACCGGCATCCGCAATATCGGCCTGACACCGGAAGTGTTGAAAGCCTTGTCCCCCCATTGGGCCATCCTGTTCATCGCCAGTGACGGCTGGACCGGCTTTTTGGCCCTGGGATCGGTGGTGCTGGCGGTGACCGGGGCCGAGGCGCTTTATGCCGATATGGGCCATTTCGGTAAAATCCCCATTCGCCTAGCTTGGTATCTGGTCGCCTTGCCGGCGCTGCTGCTGCAATATTTCGGCCAGGGCGCCTTGTTGCTGGCCCGGCCCGAAACCATCGAAAACCCGCTGTTCAACATGGCTCCCGGCTGGGCCGGCCTACCCTTGCTGCTGCTGGCCACCTGCGCCACCGTCATCGCCAGTCAGGCGGTGATCTCGGGCGCCTTCTCGGTCACCCGTCAGGCCATCCAGCTGGGTTATCTGCCGCGCATGACCATCATCCACACCTCGGCCCAGGAAATCGGGCAGGTCTATCTGCCGGTGATGAACTGGATGCTGCTGGTGGTGGTCATCGGTCTGGTCATCGGCTTCAAGACGTCGTCCAATCTGGCCGCCGCCTATGGCATCGCCGTCACCGGCACCATGATCATCACCACCGCCCTGGCCGGCATCGTCATGGTGCTGAACTGGGGCTGGCGGCTACGCCGGGTGCTGGTGCTGATGGGGATTTTCATGGTGCTGGAAATGGCCTTCTTCCTGGCCAATTCCACCAAGATTCCCGATGGCGGCTGGTTCCCGCTGGCCATCGCCATCGTCCTCTTCGTGCTGTTGACCACCTGGAAACAGGGCCGCGCCCTGCTGATGGCCAAACTCTCCACCGAGGCCATGCCGGTCGAGGATTTCGTCGCCGCCCTGTCGGACCGCGTCGTCCGCGTCCCCGGCACCGCCATCTTCCTGACCGGCACGCGCGAAGGCGTGCCGCTGGCCCTGCTGCACAATATGAAACACAACAAGGTGCTGCATGAACGGGTCATCCTGATGACCGTCAGTGTCGAGGAAGTGCCGGTGGTGTCAGCCGAACGGCGGCTGGAATCCACGGTGATCTCGCCCGGTATCCAGCGGCTGATCCTGCGCTTCGGCTTCATGGAGGATTTGAACATCCCCAAGACCCTGGCCCATGCCCGCACCGACCAGTTGGGCTTTTTCTACGAGCCCATGTCCATATCCTATTTCCTGTCGCGGGAAACCATCATCCCCTCCGTCACCCCCGGCATGGCGCCATGGCGCGAGGAAGTGTTCTCCTGGATGTCGCGTTCGGCCACCAACGCCATGGACTTTTTCCACCTGCCCAGCAATCGCGTGGTGGAATTGGGGGCGCAGGTGGAGATTTAGGCCTGGAACCGATGGCCTGAAACGCATTAGGCTACGCGGGCAAGGAGCAGGTTGTCCATCAACCCTCTCCTCTCCTTGCCATGGGCCTGCCGGATGGACCGGACAGGCCCTTTCTACTTATACCGCTCGGCCAATGAACTGACCCATTGGGGCAGTTCATGCCGAGACGCCGAGGCTCAAACGCCGCTCGGGCTTGCCGGTCGATTGATGCGCCTTCGGCGAGTCAAATGAAACGTCGACCGGTATTACTCCACCTCGTCGTTCACCAGACCGCCGGTGCCGCCCAGGGAATGGCGCAGCGCCCGCCGCCCCATCAGCTTTTCCTGAGCTTCAGGCGGCAGATCGGCCAGAGCGATGACACCCTTGCTGATCAGCAGCTCGATCAAGTCCTCGGCGACGCGAACGAAATCCAGATCGGCGTCCAGGAACGGATCACCCACCCCTTCCTCACGCAGGGCCACCACCCGGCCGACGAAGTCCAGCACCTCGGGGTGATCGGGCGGCAGATCCTCGGCCTGATCGGCAAAGGGATATTCGGACAGGGCGACGATGTGACCGTCGTCATCGCGGGCTACGTAGGGCATGGGATCAGCCTAACAGAAACCCCCTCCACGGTCGCCCATGGAGGGGGTTTCAAAACCGACGCGAAAAGCGGCTTAGTGCAGCTTTTGCGGCAATTCGGCGATGGCGCTATCCACCAGCTTGGCGGCCTGATCGGCACTGATGGACGATGCCAGGACGTCACGGGCGGCGTTGATGGCCACCTCCACCGCCACGTTCTGCACTTCGCGCAAGGCCGCGGCTTCCGCCTGGGCGATGCGGTCCATGGCCTGGGCTTCGCGGCGCTTGAGGCTGGCATCCAGGTCCTTGGCGGCCTGCTGCGCCAGACGCTCGGCCTCGGCCTTGGCGTGGGCGATGATTTCCTCGGCTTCCTTCATGGCATCGCGCTGCTTGCGCTGATAGGTGGCCAGCATTTCCTGGGCCTCCTCACGCAGACGGGCGGCCTCGTCAAGGCGAGCCTTGATCTTGGCTGCGCGGGCGTCGAGACCGGCGCCCAGGGCGCGGAACACCGGCTTGAACGCCAAACCGGCGACCAGGAAGAAGGCAACACCGACCCAGAAGGCGGCATCGGCATAGAACGGCACGGCATGATGCGCGGCGTCGGCGGCATAAGCGACGGAGATCATTGGCCTTGCTCCTTCAGAGCGGAAGCGACGGCGGTCTCCAACTTGGCCTGGTCGGCGGTGCCGCCCACCAGACGGGAGACGGTGGCACCGGC
This sequence comes from Stygiobacter sp., assembly GCA_006218045.1. Lineage (GTDB taxonomy): Bacteria > Pseudomonadota > Alphaproteobacteria > Rhodospirillales > Magnetospirillaceae > Magnetospirillum. The sequence continues at coordinate 69,408 of VBWB01000020.1, read as the reverse complement.
CACGTCCAAAGCAACCTCGCGCACATTGGTGAGCGCGGCATCCTTGGCGGCGGCGATACGGGCCTCGCCAGCCTTGATCTGTTCGGCCAGCTTGGCGCTGAGGTCGCGGGTGCGTTCCTCGGCCTGCTTGGACAGACGCTCGCTGGCTTCCTTGATGACGGAATGGGCATGAGCCCGCGACTCGGACAGCGCCTTCTCATAGGCGGCCACGGCGGCTTCCGCCTCGGCCTTCAACTGCGCAGCCTTGTCGAGATTGTCGTCGATCTTGCGCTGACGCTCGTCCAGGACGGCGCCGATCTTCGGCAGGGCCACCTTCGCCATCAGGACGTAAAGGGTGATAAAGGTGACGGCCAGCCAGAAGAGCTGGGGCGCGAAGAACGCCGGATCGAACTGGGGCATCCCGATGCTCCTGAACGGGTTTATAACCGGGATATCGGAGCGGTCGGTGGGCCGCGATCACCTTGAGGCAATCGCGGCGCCAAACCGTTCCGAAGGAGAAACCTTCGCCAATGATTAGGCGAAGAGCACCATCAGCGCCACGACCAGGGCGAACAGCGCGATAGCTTCGGTCACGGCGAAGCCGATCCAACCGTACAGTTCCACATTGGCCTTGGCGGCGGGGTTGCGGCCGACGGTGGCGATCAGGCTCGACCAGATGTTGCCGACGCCGATACCCGAGCCGATCATGCCGATGGCAGCCAGACCAGCACCAATGAACTTAGCAGCGCTCGCTTCCATTTACTTAGCTCCTTCAGGACTGAAAATCGAAAACGTTAGGTTGAAATCCACATCCCAATGACCAAGCCCGGACGGGCTCAGTGCATGTGGATGGCGTCATGCAGGTAGATGCACGACAGGATGGTGAACACGTAGGCCTGCAACAGGGCGATACCGAATTCGAGAACGGTGACCGCGCCGAGGAAGGCGAAGGGGACGATGCCCGGCAGCACGTAGAAGCCGCCCAAGGTGACGACGAAACCGCCCAGAACCTTCAGAATGATGTGACCGACCGTCATGTTGGCGAACAGACGAACGGCGAGGCTGAAGGGGCGGGAGAAATACGAGATCAGCTCGATCGGCACCAGGATCACGGCGGTGGCGATGGGCGCCCCTTCCGGGAAGAACATGCGCAGGAAGTGGGTCCCGTGCCGGGCGAAACCGATGATGGTGACGCCGGTGAACACCACGATGGCCATGCCGAAGGTGACGATGACGTGGCTGGTATAGGTGAAGGCGCCGGGAATCATGCCCAGCAGATTGCCGAACATGACGAACATGAACAGCGAGAAGATGAAGGGGAAGTACTTGCGCCCGGCGCTGCCCACGTTGTCGCGCAGCATGCCGGCGATGAATTCGTAGAACACCTCGGCCATGGACTGCCAGCGACCGGGCACCAAGGCCCGCGAGCGGACCGAGAGCGTCAGGAACGCGGTGATCAACACCACCGAAATGACCATCATCACGGCGGAATTGGTGAACGAAACGTCCACGCCGCCGATTTCCAGCGGGATGATGGGCTTGATCTTGAACTGCTCGATCGGATTAGCCACGAGAGTCTCCTACTTGTCCTTCTGTCGCTCCGCCAGCCGACGCTGGGCAGCTCCCAATCCCACGCTTGCATCCATGCCCTTGGCGGCGCGATAGGCGTTTGCAACGCCAGCGGCCCCACCCAGCAGCAGGAACAGCACCATCAACCAGGGCGCCGTGCCGATCAGGCGGTCCAGGAAATAACCCAAACCGACCCCGACAGCAACACCCGCGACGAACTCGACCGACAGCCGCATGCCCAGACCGATACCCTGAGACGGATTGCGCCGCTCGTTGTTCCGGCCCGCTTCCTCGGTCTCCCGCTCGCGCGCAGCGCGGATACGGGCATCGAGTTCGTCGAACGAAGAATGCTTCTGTTGCTCATCCATGTCGTGCGAGCCCCCTGCACACCCCGTTCTGGTCACTTAAGTACCAAAAGCGCGGGCACCATAAGGGGTGCATAGGCCAGTGTCAAGACCTCAAACCGTCTTTTATAGCGCATTGTTTTTAAATAATAATTTTACCCGTCCCTACCCTGTCCGGGCGGGTCGATGCTGCAATGCGAGGGATTTCCTTCCTCCCCGAAGGGGTGGTGCCACTCCACCAGTTCAGGCAGGGACGGTGGAATCACGTATGGCTTGGGCCGCCGACAGGTCGACCGAGACCAGTTGCGAGACGCCGCGTTCCGCCATGGTCACCCCATAAAGACGGTCCATGCGGGCCATGGTCATGCGGTGGTGGGTGACGATGAGGAAGCGGGTACGGGTGGTTTGGGCGATGCCTTCCACCAGCGAGCAGAAGCGGTCGACATTGGCGTCGTCCAAGGGCGCGTCCACTTCGTCCAGCACGCAGATGGGGGCGGGATTGATCAGGAAGACGGCGAAGATCAGGGCCAACGCGGTCAACGCCTGCTCGCCGCCCGACAGCAGCGACAATACCTGCATGCGCTTGCCCGGCGGCGAGGCCATGATTTCCAGGCCGGCCTCCAGCGGGTCGGCGCTTTCGGTCAGGGCCAGATGGGCGCGGCCACCGCCGAACAGCTTGATGAACAGGTCGCGGAAATGCTGATCAACCTGATTGAACGAGGCCACCAGCCGCTCGCGCCCTTCCTTGTTGAGTTCGGCGATGCCGCCGCGCAGCTTGGCGATGGCGGCGACCAGATCGTCGGATTCGGCCCGCATGGCGTTCATGCGGTCTTCCAACTCGGTCACTTCCTGCTCGGCCCGCAGATTGACCGGCCCCATGTTATCGCGTTCCCGCGACAGGCGGTCGAGCTTTGATTGCAATTCATCGCGGTCGGGGCGGCTGCCCTCGACGAAATCGGCGATGTCGCGCAATTGCTCGGGCGTCACGTCCAGGCGTTCGTTGATGCGGCCCGCCACCATGCGGCAATTCTGATCGGCGGCGGAAACGGCGGCCTCGCGCCGGATGCGATCCTCGCGGGCATGGGCCAACGCCGCTTCGGCGGCGCGCACGGCGCGGTCGGTGTCCGCCTGCGCCGCCTCGGCCGCCGCCAGGGCATCGGCGGAGGCCTTGCGTCCCATCTCGGCCTGGTCGAGACGGTCGAGCAAATGCGCGCGGCGCTTGGCGAAGCTGTCGGGCATGGAGGCCAGCCGCTCGATTTCCAGCATCAGGGTTTCGCGCCGTTCCTCCAGTTCCTCCACATGCAGGCGGGCGGCATCGGCGCGGCGGCGCCATTGATCCATGTCGCCGGCGATGGCGTCCAGGCGGCGCTTGCGTTCGCCCACCTCGCGGATGATGCGGTCCAGACCCGACCGCGCCTCGACCAGGGTGGAACGGCGTTCCGCCACCTCGGCCCGCAGGGTGTTGACGCGGTCCTTGCCGGCTTCCTGCTGGGGAAAGCTCTCGAGCACCTCGCGCGCCATCATCAATTCCGTTTCGGCTTCCTCGAAATCGGCGGACGCCGCCGCCGCCTGCTCGGCCAGGGCGTTCATGCGCGATTCGTAGGCGGCGAAACGCTGGGCCAGCTTGGAATGGAGGTCGCGGGCCTTGGTGGTCTCGGTGTCGGCCCGGCGCACCGCCTCCTTGGCGGCGCGTTCGTTTTCAGTGGCTTCTTCCACCGCTTCCGCCGCTTCCCGGGCCTTGGCCTCGGCATCCTCGACCCCCAGCTCGGCGTCGTCCAGCCGCGCCTCCAACTCACGCAGCCGGTTGCGCTGGGCCAGCCGCACGGCCATGGCGCTGGGCGCCCCGGCGCGCGCGGTGAAACCATCCCAACGGATGAGGTCGCCGTCGCGGGTCACCAGCATCTGGCCGGCGGCCAATTTCCCGCGCAGTGCTTCCCCCGCCTGGGCATCGGCGACCACGCCGACCTGGGCCAGGATGCGGGCCAGGGCGGTGGGGGCGGTGACGTGGCGGGCCAGCGGGTCGATGCCGGTGGGCAGGGCCAAAGGCGGGTCCAAGGGCGGCAGGGTCTGCCAGTGCAAGGGGGCGGCGCCGTCGAGCGAGGCATTGAGATCGTCGCCCAGGGCGGCGGCCAAGGCCGGCTCGAACCCGGCGGCGGCGGCGACCTGATCGAGGACCGGCGCATACTCGCCCCCGCTCCCTTGTGCCAGCACGGTCTTCAGCGCGTCGGCCTCGGCCTTCAGGCGCGAGCGCGCCGTCTGCGCCGCCTGAAAGGCATCGCGGGCGGAATCCCGCGCCGCCTGGGCGTGGACCCGGCGACGATCCCAATCCTCGGCCTCGGCCCGGCTTTCCTCCAGATATTCCAGCGCCGATTCCAGATCCATCTCGGCGGCGGTCAATTCAGTGCGGTCGATGCCGTCCTGCTGGGCTTGGTCCTGCTGGACACGCACCTGGGCCACACGGTCGCGCAGGCGGTCACGCCGGGTTTCGGCGTCAGCCAAGCGCCGGAGCGCCGTCGCCCGTTCGGCATCGGCGGCGGCCACTTCGTCCATCAGCCCGGCCAGTTCCTTTTCGGCGGCGGCGACCGCTTGCACCGCCGCCTCCATGGCCGCTTCCGCCTCGGCCCGACCTTCCTCTTCGCCCAGGGCGGCTTCGGCCAGCATTTCCTGTTCGCCGGCCAAGCGGTCGACAGCACCTTGGGCATCGGCGGCGCGGGCGTGCTCGCGCCCCAGATCCGACGCCGCCTGGGCCAGACGGGATTCCAGGTCGCGGCGGGTTTCGGCCAGACGGCCTTCCTCCGAATCCAGTTGTTCGCGTTCGACGATCAGGCGCTGCCAGCCGGCTTCCACCTCGGCATGGCTGCGGCGCATTTCCGGCAGGCCCGCCGCCGCTTCCGCCTGGGCGGTGGCGGCGGCTGCCGCCAGCCCGGTGGCGTCCTCGACCCGGAGATCGGCCTGTTTCAGGGCAATCCGCGCCGCGTCGATGGTGGCCAGGGCCTCCAGCCAGGCCAGATACAACACCTGCGCCTCGATGGAACGGATCTGGTCCGACAGCGTGCGATAGCGCGCCGCCTGCTTGGCCTGACGCTGCAAGCCCTTCAACTGCTCGTCCAAGGTGGCGAGCACGTCATCCAGGCGGGCCAGATTGGTTTCGGCGTTCTTCAGCCGCAATTCCGCTTCGTGCCGGCGCGAATAGAGACCGGAAATCCCCGCCGCCTCTTCCAACAGACCACGCCGTTCCGACGGCTTGGCGTTGATCAGGGCGCCGACCCGGCCCTGGCTGACCAGCCCGGAGGAGCGCGCCCCGGTGGCGGCATCGGCGAACAGCAATTGCACGTCGCGAGCGCGGATCTCGCGGCCATTGACGCGATAGCTCGAGCCCTGGCCGCGTTCGATGCGGCGGATGACCTCGACCTCGTCCATATCATATTGGGGGGGGGCGGCCCGCGCGGTGTTGTCCAGCGCCACCAGCACCTCGGCGATGTTGCGCGACGGGCGGCCCGAGGTGCCGCCGAAGATGACGTCGTCCATCTCGCCGCCGCGCATCTGCCGGGCCGAGGTCTCCCCCATGACCCAGCGCAAGGCCTCGATCAGGTTGGACTTGCCGCAGCCGTTGGGGCCGACCACCCCGGTCATGCCGGGTTCGATCAACAGCTCGGTGGCGTCGACGAACGACTTGAACCCCGACAGACGTAGCTTGGTGAACTGGATCACCGGGTGCGCGCCCCCAAGCGCCGCCGGCCTACTTGCCGGCTTCCATCAGGATCTTGTTGAAATCCTCATAGGATTTGGCGCCCACCACCAACTTGCCGTTGACGACGAAGGACGGGGTGGAATCGATCTTGAACTGCTCGTGCCCGTGTTCGGCCCGGGTCTGGATGCCCTGGAACAGATCCTGGCGTTGCAGGCAGGCATCCACGTCCTCACCGGTCAGGCCGGCCAGCCGCACGGTCTTCTTCAAGGCGTCCAGCGGGTCTTTCGCCCCCAGCCACTTGTCTTGCTGGTCCATGATCAGGCCGAGAACGCCGAAATAGCGCTCGGGCCCGGCGCAATGGGCGATCATCGAGGCACCGATGGACAGGCCGGCGGGACCGGTGGGGAAATCACGGTAGACCAGCTTGGCCTTGCCGGTGTCGATCCAGTTCTTCTTCACCTCGGGCAGCGTAGCCTTGTGGAAGGTGGCGCAATGGCCGCAGGTGGTCGAGGCGTATTCGATGATGGTGATGGGAGCGTCGGCCTTCCCCAGCATCCGGTCGATGGGGAAGCCGTCATCCTTGCCGGCGGCCGAAACGGCGGGAGCGGACAGGGCGACCAGGGCAGCGCACAACCAAGCAAGAACCTTCACGGCCTACCTCCATGGAAAGATGGCCGGATATTAGGCGCCCATCCCCCGCCGTTCAAGGCTTCCCGCCCAGATGACGGCCCAGGCGTTCCAGCGCCGCCCGCAAATCCGGGTCTTCCACCCGCTCAAGCGCCGGGACATGACGGTCGGAAACCTGCGCCGCCGGCGGCGTTGGGGCGGGGGGCCGCTTGGGCAACGGGCCATGGCGGAACTTCAGCCGGGCCACCGCCGCCCAGCCGAAATAGCCGTTGATGCGTTCCAGGATCAGCGGTTCCAGGTGCTGCAATTCGGTGGCGAAGGCAGAATTGGCCACCTTGATCTCCAAGGTGCCGCCGCTGCGTTCGTTGGGCGGAAAGCGCACGCGGATGGGCAGGGTATAGGCGGCCACGGCGGCACCGACGATGGCCGGCCAATCGACGATCATGGCACCGCCGGCAAAGCCATGGCGGCCGAAGATGGGCTTGGTCAGCGACCCCACCGGGATGCCCACCTGCACCATGCCGTAACGGCGATTGTCCTTTGTCTTCGCGTCACTCATGGACCTAGGATAATCCAGCCGCTAAGCTGCCGCCATGTCCGTGTGCGATCCCGCTGCCCTGGCCCGATCCCTGCTTGCCTGGTACGACCGGGCCGGGCGCGGCTTGCCGTGGCGGAAAAAGGGCAACGAACGCCCCGACCCTTACCATGTCTGGCTGTCGGAAGTGATGTTGCAGCAGACCACGGTGGCGGCGGTAACCCCCTATTTCCTGCGCTTCATCGAGCGCTGGCCGACCATCGCCCAATTGGCCGCCGCTCCCACCGACGATGTCATGCATGCCTGGGCCGGCCTGGGCTATTACGCCCGCGCCCGCAACCTGCATGCCTGCGCCAAGATGGTGGCCGAGTGGCGCGGCGGCCAGTTCCCCGATGACGAAGCGGCGTTGCGCAAACTGCCCGGCGTGGGCGACTACACCGCCGCCGCCATCACCGCCATCGCCTTCGGCAAGCGCGCCGTGGTGGTGGACGGCAACGTCGAACGGGTGATGGCCCGCCTGTTCGCCGTCACCGAGCCCTTGCCGGCGGCCAAGGCGCGGGTGAAAGCCCTGGCGGCACAATTGACCCCGGACATGCGCCCCGGCGATTATGCCCAGGCGGTGATGGATCTGGGCGCCACCATCTGTTCTCCGCGCAATCCGGCTTGCGGCATCTGCCCGTGGATGAACGAATGCCAGGGTCGCCGTCAGGGCATCGAGGCGCAATTGCCGGCCAAGCTGGCCAAGCCGGAGCGCCCGACCCGCCACGGCATCGCCTATTGGACCGCGCGCAAGGATGGCGCCGTGCTGATCCGCCGCCGCCCGCCCCAGGGCCTGCTGGGCGGCATGATGGAAATTCCATCGACGCCGTGGCGCGACGACACCCCGTGGGACATGGCCGAACTGGGCGCCCATCAGCCGGTCGCCGCCCAATGGCGCCCGCTGCCGGGGCTGGTGCGCCACACCTTCACCCATTTTCATCTGGAATTGCGTCTTGTCGCCGGCAAGGCCAGCGCCAACGCCACCCCCTTGGGCCTGTGGGTGGCCTTGGACAAGCTGTCCGACCATGCCCTGCCCAGCGTCATGGTCAAGGTGGTCAAGCATGCCCTGGCCAAGGCCTACTGAGAGAAAGGACGAAACCAATGCGCGCCTGCATTCTGGTCTGCTTGCTTGGCCTTGCCGCCGCCCCGGCCCTGGCCGCCGACCCCAACCCCGCCGGCGAACGGCTGTTGCTGGCCCCGCCCACCGGTTGGCAGCCGGTGCAATTGTCGCGCACGGACAAGATGGTGGTGACCCGGCTGTATCCGCCCGGCCAGGACGAAAAGTCGTGGACCGAGATCCTGACCGTGCAGATTTATCCCAAATCAGGGCAGACGGCGCGGCAATTCGCCGACAGCATCGTCCAGTACACCCGCGACGCCTGCGAGGCCGCCGGCCCCAGCGCCGTCAACGAAAAGCCGGTCAACGGCTATCCCATGGCCAGCGTTTCGGTCACCTGTTCCAAGGGCAAGACCTCGGGCCAGGGCGGCTTCGTCCTGGTCACCGCCATCCAGGGCAAGGATGCGCTTTACGCGGTGCAACGGCAATGGCGCGGCGCCCCCTTCGGCCCACGCGACACCCCTGCCTTTCCGCCCGACATGCTGCGGCAGTGGAGCGCCTTCATCCACAATGTCAGCCTGTGCGACAGTGTACTTTTCCCCGTTGATTGAAGCGGAGAAAAATAGGCTTGGGGCGGCCCTGCGCCTGTTTTTCGCTTTTCCTTTGACCGCCTTTGCGGCGAGCCGTGCTCGCCACGAAGGCGGAAGAAAAAGGCAAACCCGCGCGGAAAGCTTGCTTGAGCACGGGTTTACATCTCAAAAATCGGGGAAAAGTACACTGAGGCGAAGCCGAAGGACTTTCCCCCGGATATATCAGTGCTGCTCGCGCGTGGCGGTGAAGCGGATGGCCGGGAAATCCTGCTGCGCCCGGCCCAATTGCCAGGTGTTGCGGGCCAGATAGACGGCGGCGCCTTCGCGGTCCTCGGCCATGTTGGTCTTGTGGGCCAGGGCGAAGCGGTCCATTTCTTTGGCATCATCGCAACTGACCCAGCGGGCGGTGACGAAGCCGCCATCCTCGAACCCGGCCTTGATGCCGTATTCCGATTCGATGCGGGTGGTCAACACGTCGAACTGCAACGGACCGACGACGCCGACGATCCAGGTCGAGCCGTCGATGGGCTTGAACACCTGGGAAACGCCCTCTTCCGCCAGATCGTCCAGGGCCTTCTTCAACTGCTTGGCCTTCATCGGGTCATCCAGGCGGACGCGGCGCAGCACTTCCGGGGCGAAGGTGGGAATACCCAGGAAGTTCATGTCCTCGGCTTCGGAAAGCGTATCGCCGATGCGCAACTGGCCGTGATTGGGAATGCCCATGATATCGCCGGGGAAGGCCTCTTCCGCCAGTTCACGGCTTTGCGCCAGGAAGAACACCGGGTTGACCAAAGCCATCACCTTGCCCGAACGCACATGCTTGACCTTCATGCCGCGCTTGAAGCGGCCCGAGCAGATGCGGAAAAAGGCGATGCGGTCGCGGTGGTTGGGGTCCATATTGGCCTGGATTTTGAAGACGAAGCCGGCCACCTTGTCCTCGGTCGGCTCCACCAGCCGCTTGTCGGTCTTGCGCGCCAGCGGGCTGGGCGCCAGCCGACCGATGCCGCGCAGCAATTCCGCCACGCCGAAGGTCTTCAAGGCCGAACCGAAGAACACCGGGGTCATGTGGCCGGCACGAAAGCTTTCCAGATCGAAGTCGGGATAGCCGCCCCGGACCAGTTCCACCTCGTCGCGCAGACGGGCCGCCGCCGCCGCGCCCACCGCCTCGTCCAGCTTGGGGCTGTCCAAGGGCGCGTCCACCGCCATCTCGGCGATGTGGTCGCCGCGACCGGGGTCGAACATGATGACGCGGTCGTTGACCAGATCGTAGACGCCCTTCAAGTCACGGCCCATGCCGATGGGCCAGGTCACCGGCACCACGTCGAGGGCCAGGGTCTTTTCCACCTCGTCCAGCAGGTCGATGGGCTCGCGCCCCTCGCGGTCCACCTTGTTGATGAAGGTGACGATGGGCATGTCGCGCATGCGGCAGACCTCGAACAGCTTCAAGGTCTGGGTCTCGATGCCCTTGGCCGCGTCCAGCACCATCACCGCCGAATCGACGGCGGTCAGGGTGCGATAGGTGTCCTCGGAAAAGTCTTCGTGGCCCGGCGTATCCAGCAGATTATAGGACAATCCCTCGTGCTCGAAGCTCATCACCGAGGCCGACACCGAGATGCCGCGCTCTTTCTCGATGGCCATCCAATCCGAGCGGGTGCGCCGTTGTTCGCCGCGCGCACGCACGGCCCCGGCCATCTGAATGGCGCCGCCGAACATCAGCAGCTTTTCCGTCAACGTCGTCTTACCGGCGTCGGGGTGGGAAATAATGGCGAAGGTGCGGCGCAGGGCCGTTTCTTGAGCAAGTGAAGTCATGCGGGTTTTTGTCCCGAACGGCGCTATAAATCAAGGAAATTGACGGAGCCCGCCATGCTGGACCTGAAGCTCGACCGCGATCTGGAAAACCGCCTGACCATCGTCGCCCGCAGACAGGGCCGCAGCGCGGAAGAGTGCGCGCTGGCCGCCATCCGCTCTTACGTCGCCGATTGCGAGGAGGCGGCCCAACTGGCCCGCCAATTATCGGGCGGCGAAACCATGATGCGCCCGCCCGACGGCTTCTATGATTGAAAAGAAAACGACCGCCCCCGTCGCCAGGGGCGGTCGCCAGCAATAATCCCACATTCAGCCCAGCAAGCGCTCGATATTGTCGAAATGCATGGTGGACGAGGTGTTGTTGAGTGCGTCCTGGAAGACGATCTGACCGTCGGCGTCGGTGCTGAACACCACCGAGTTATGGTCTTCGCTGACATTGGCCGTGCCGCTTTGGATGTCGACGATGAACGACTTGTTGGCATCGGCGGCGGCGGTGGCCAGGATGTCGCCGCCATCCACCACGGTGAATATCCAGTCGAAGCTGTCGGCGGAGCCGTTATTGTACTGCACCATCAGCGCATCAACGCCGTTGCTGCCGCCATCCAGGCTGCCGTCATAGCCCCACGGCACGATCATGGTGTCGTCGACCACGGCGCTGCCGTCGGCATTCCAATGCACCTCGCCCGCCGCCTCGCCTTCCAGCGCCAGAGCGCTGCCGAGGTTGGTGGTGAAGGTGCTGGTGCTGCCGTCGGACAAAGCGACGGTGATGTCGCGGCTGCCCGCCGCCAAGCTGCCGTCTTCACTGGACAGGATGATGCTGTCGGCGATGGTTTCATAATCCGTCGCCGAGCCCGAGCCCGAGAAGATCAACGCGTTGCTGCCGCTGTCGAAGCTGACGGTGATGCCGCTGGTGATGCCGTTGCCCGACACTTCCAGCAAGCCGGCTTCGTTGACGCCGACGGTCATGCCGCTCAAGGCCAGCGAGTCCCCTGCCATGCCATCCAAGGTCACCGTCATCTGGTTGATGCTGGCGCCATCGGCGATATCCAACCCGGCGGTGACCGGGATGGTGCCGTTGAGATGGGCGCCGTCATCGCCGAAATAGACGCTGCCCAGGGCATCGCCGCTGACCGTGGTCGGGGTGGCGCTGCCCGCCTCGTCCACCGTCACCGGAATGGACAGCGAACCGGAAACCCCGCCGGAAGCATCGGTCACCGTCACGTCGACGTTGCGCATCCCGTCCAGCAAGGTGCCGGTCGAACTGGTGAAGATGACGTGGGTGTTGATGATGGCCTGATAATCGGCGAACGACGCCGCCGGACCGCTGAAGGTCAGGGTGTCGGTACTGTCGTTGTAAGTGACGGCGAAAGTCTTGCCGTTGACGCTCACCGTCATATTGCCCGAGCCGTCGAAAGCCGGGGTCACCCCGCTCAGGCCCAGGGCATCGCCGGCCTTGGCGCCGCTGATATGCAGCGACAAGGATTGCAAGGCGGTGCCGTCCACATCGCTGATCAGCACGCTGGCATCGTGCATCAGATGCATGGCGGCGTTGTGCACCCCCGCCGCGATGCCCAGGCCGGCGACACCGGACAGGGCCAAGGTGGGGGCATCGTTGACCGCCGTCACAGTGACCTGCAAGGGCGCCGTGGTGGTCGCGGTGTCGCCGTTGGCTTCGGTGGCGGTGGCGGTCAGGGTCAGATTGACGGTGCCGTTGTAATCGGCGGGCGGCACCATCTTAAGGTTGGTCAAGGTGCCGGAAATGGTCACCGAACCGCCTTCGGTATTGACACTGTGCTCGGTCCAGGTGCTGCCGTTGGTGGTGGCCAGGAACTTGGTCCCCGCCGGTGCCCCGCTAATGGTCAGCGACAGGGTTTCCGAGCCGTCGGTATCGACACGGGCATCGGCGACGTTAAGAGTGATGGCGCTGTCCTCGTTGCCGCTGACCGTGTTGGCGGCAACGGTCAAGGTGGGCGCATCGGCATCGGCGGCCAGGGTGACGGTGAAGGCGAACGAGCCCGAGCTGGCGCTGGTATCGGTGTTGCGCACCACGTCGCCATAGGTGCCGGTACCGGCGTTGAAGGAATCGGCGTCGTCATCGACCGAAACCACCGACACGCCCATGGTCCAGGTCCCGGCCACATGGGTGGCGCCGTCGAAATACAGCTTGCCGCTGCCCAGCAGATCCAGGCTGCGCACTTCGCTGGCGGAAACCGTCACCGTCCAGGTCGACCCGGTCTGGGTCCAGGTGCCCACCGCATTGCCGGCGGCATCGGTGATGCCGTTTTCAAGCGGCACACCGGTGATGGTGATGATCGCCGTTTCCGAGGCGTCGAGAACCTGCACGCCCAAATCCAGGGCCAGCAGCACGTCCTCGGTGCCGCTGACATTCTGCGGATTGACGGTGGCACCGTCGGCGCGGGCCGCCACCAATACGGTGAACGGGGCCGAGCCGTCCTCGACCCAGGTGTTGGTGCCGGCTTCCTTGGCGAAGGTGGTCACGGTCAGATTGGCGTCGGCGGAATTGTCCTGGGCCGGCACGAACTTGACGCCCTGCAATTCCCACTTGCCGGTGCTGGCGTTGAAGGAAAGCGAACTGTCCTTCACCGTCCAGGTGCCGTTGCCGTTGTTATAGGCGCCGGTCAGCGAGGCGCCGGTGGGCACGCCGCTGATGATCACCGACATGGTCTCGGTGCTCCAGTCGGTGCCGGCGGCGATGACGTCGGAATGCTGGATTTCCATGTTGAGCGGAATGCCGCCCGACTGGTCCTCGATGCCGGCATTGATTCCGGGGGTAAAGACGCTGTCGTCCACCACCGAGGTCACCGTGATGCTGAAATGCGAGGTCTTGGTCTGGATATCGGTCAAGGTGGTGGCGCCGCCATCGACGGTGACCTGATCCTTGACCTCGACCAGCACCTGCAAGCCGACCGTGCCGGAATAATCGTTGGCCGGGTTGAAGTGCAGACCGCCGAGGACGATGCCCGAGCCGTTGAACAACGAGGTATCGTTCACGGTGACGGTATATTCGGTATAGCCGCTGCCATGCACCCCGGCGCTCATGGTGAAGCCGCCGCTGCCATCGGCGGTCAACTCGCCCGTCACCTTGCCGCCTTCGTCGGCGATGCGGATCTTGATGACGTTGGAATTCAGGCTTTCCGAATTATCGATGTCGATATCGGTGATGGTCAGCGTGATGCCGGCATCGGCGCCATCCTCGGCCACATGATCGATAGTGCCTTGGATGGAGGGGCCATCGACCACCGGGGTGATCTTGACCGGCACCACCTGCAACGCCGCCGAGGCGGTGTCATAGCGGCCGTCGGCGGTGGTCACCACCACCCGGGCCTGAAGCGCACTGCTATCACCGGCGAAATCCTTGGGCGGGGTCAGGGTGACGCTGCCCAGGGCGCTATAGGGCACCGTATAGGTGAAGGTATCGGCGCTGCCATTGGCATCGCTGTCGATGGCGTCGATCTGGTAATAGCCCGAGCCGGAAATGCTCCAGCCCTTGGGCACCACCAGCACCACGCTGACGGTGGAGCCATCGCTGGCCACACCGCTGGCATTGACGGTCAGCGGATCGCCGTTGCCGTCGACGACGCTGATCAAAGGCTTCACCTGCGACAGGGCGACCGCACCATCCTCGGTGCCGGTGATGGTGCCGGTGATGTCGCCGGTGGGGATGGGTGGCAGGTTCTCGCTGCCGCCGGAGCCGCCGAAATCACCGAAATTGACGACGACGCTGACCGAACCGTCCTCGGTGTCGGAACCGCCATCGGGATCGACGTCGGTGACCACCGCCTTGATGGTCAAGGTGACGTCATCGGCGATGGTGTCGCCATCGGCGTCGGTGCGGCTGTAAAGCGAGGTGGCCACCAGCTTGATGCTGGCGATCTCGGTGCCGCCCGGCACGGTCCACGAACCGTCGCCGTTGTTGATGCCGCCTTGCACCGACACGCCGTTGGGCACGCCGCTGATCTTCAGGTACAGGCTTTCCGAAATGTCGCCGCTATAAAGGGCGGTGTCGGCGACGCTGATGTCGCCGGTCAGGGTCACCTCGTGGGTATCGATGGTGTGGCCACCCACGACCATGGTGCCGGTGACGTAATCATGCACCAGCGGGGTCGCGTCGGTATCGGCGTCGATGACCAGATTGGGCTCGTCCGCCACCGCCTTGACCACCACCTTGCCGCTGATGTCGCGCGCCTGGGTATCGGCGCCGTCCTGGGCGGTCACCGTCATCTTGATGTTGAAATCCTTGGCCCAATTATCGGGCACGCCGTGCAGGGCCAGCCCCGACACGGTGACGCTGGTCTGGCCGGGGGTGACGGTGACGGACGGCACGGTGATCTGGTAATTGCCCGAGCCGTCGGCCTGGGCGGTGTAGGTGGTGCCGCCATAGGTGACGGTGACGTCGTCGAGGATATCGGCGACCGTGGACGGGGGCAGATTGGCGACGCTGGTGCCGGCAGCGGTCGCCGCCTGGGCCAGCAAGGTGTCGACCAGCAGGTCGACATCGACCACCACATTGGTGATGCTGACGATGCTTTCGATGCCGCCATTGCCATAGCCGGCGATGCCGTCGCCCATATCGGCGACATTGGCGGTCAGGCTGATATTGACGACGCCGGCATCTTCGTTGCCGCTGCCGCCGATGCTGCCGGTGGGCAGGTCGGCATCGGGGGTGACGGTGACGCGCAAGGTGGCATCGACCTTTTCGTAATCGCCGTCGTTTTCGGTGGTGATCAGGCTGACCGACAGGTCGAAGGTACCGGAATAATCGGTGGGCGCGATCAGGCGGACATTATCGACGTAATCAGGCGCCACCGACCATTTGCCGTTGCCGATATATTTGAGCTGGTCGGTGCTGACGCCGTCCAGGGTGACGGTCACGCCGGCGGGCACGCCGGAGATGACCACGCTCAGGCTTTCCGAGCCGTCGGTATCGACGCTGACATAGGTTTCCAGATGCGGATGGATGACATTGCCCTCGGTGCCGTCGGCCTGGGCGATGTATTTCTGTTCCGCATCCACCCAGGTCACGTTGGACGGATCGGCGACGCCGGTGACCACCACGTTGATGGTGGCGGTGCGGGTGGCTGTGCTGCTGCCGTCGGTGGACACCGCGTTGACCTGAAGCGCCACGTCGACGTTGGAATTGGCCGCCGGCTTGAAGTACAGGTTCTTCAATTCGGCTTCGCTGAAGCTCCAGGTGCCGGCATTATTGTGGCCGGCATCATATTCGGTGTAGGTGCCGTTGGCGTTCTTCAGCCAGAAGCTGCCGCCATTGGCGTTGCCGATGGTGACGCTCAGGGTTTCCGAGCCGTCGATATCGGTTTCGCTGGGACGGATGTCCAGCTTGACCAGGCTGTCTTCCAGCACGCGGGCATCGCTGACCACCAGATTGGGCTGGTCGGCCACCGCGTCGACGACGACGTTGAAGGCCACCGACGTGGTGGCATTCTTGGTCGCCACCTGACCGCCGGTGGCGGCCTCGGTGCTGGTGACGTTGAAGACGATCTTGCTGGCGTCGGCGTCGGAATCCTGCGGCGGATGGATGAAGACGTTATCCAGCTTGTTCAGGTCCAGCGTCCAGGTGGTGCCGCTGTTGCCATAGGCCTTGTACTGACCATCGGCGGGATCGAGATAGACCACCGACCACCCCGCCGGCACGCTGGTCAGCGTCGCCGAGGTCAGGGTTTCCGAGCCGTCCAGATCGGTGCGCGCGGCGGTCAGGTCGAGGGCGATATAGCCGTCTTCCGCCCCGGTGATGGTGGTCTGGGCGGTGGCGGTATTGCTGACCACCGTCGCCACCATGGCGCCGATGCCGATGCTGGGGGCATCGGCCACCGCCTTGACGGTGATGGTGCCGATGCTCGACGTGGTGGTGTAGCTGTCCGGACTGCCGGCATCGGCGGTGGTGGTCCGCACCCGATAGGTGACGTCCAGATCGGAATTGGCGTTGGGGACGTATTTGAGATTGGCCACCGTATAGGTGGAGGTGGCCGCATTATAGGTCAGCGTCCCCACCGGCACGGTGTAGATGGTGTAGGTGACGCCGCCCACATCGGTGGTGCCGGCAGCGGTCAGGGCAACGCCCGACAGCTTCAGCGCCCCGTCCATGGTGCCGGAGACCAGAATCTCCACATTGCCGCTCAGGCTTTCCGAACCGTCGGTGTCGGTCAGCTTGATGGTGGGGGCAAAGGTGATACCGGCGGAATCCTCGTTGCCGCTGGCGGTGCCCGAGATGGTGGTGGTGTCGGCCACCGGATCGATGCGCAGCCACAGGGATTGCTGGGCGCCACTGGCCTCGCCCGCACGGGTCAGGTCGTTGGCGGCGTTGTTGTCGAAAGTATTCGACGCCGTCAACGCCGCGTTGGCGCTGTTGACCTCTCCGGCGGTATCGCCATCGGTTTCCTTGGCGATGGGGGTGATCTTCACCTCAAGGGTGGCATTGCCCCAGTTCTCGTCACCGCCGATGCGCACCTTGCCGGCGGCGACGTCGGCGGCGCTGACGGTGATGCTTTCGCCGTTGGTCAGTTCCTTGAAGGTGTCGCCGGCATCGGGGCTGGCCAGCGTGCCCTTCTGGCCGTCGCCATCGGCGTCGATCCAGATGCGGGTATAGGAATTGGTGGCGGTGATCTTGAAGTACAGCACTTCCGAGCCATCGGCGCTGGTGGTGGCCAGCCCGGTGGGGGTGGTACCGTCCTCGCCCGAGATGCTGACCAGCGCATCCTTCAGATTGTACCAATCGTCTTCGTTGACATGGACCGCCGCCCCTTCGGTGGCGCCCTCGGTCACCACCAGGGTGGGGGTGTCGGCGTCGCCGTAGACCTTGACGTTGACCGTCTGATTCACCGTCTGGCTGCCGCCGGCGGCTTCAGTGGTGGTGGTGCTGAGGGTCAAGGTGAAGTCGGTGATATCGATGCCGGCATTGGTGCTGGTGGTCGGACCGTAGCTGTCGACATTGCTGTCTTCCACCAGACCGGTCACCCGCAGATCGGCCAATTGCGCCTTGAGCGCATTGCTGTCGTTGCTGCTGAAGCTATAGGCGCCATTGCCATCCGGGGTCAGCAAGGTGGTGCCCTGGTACAGGCTGAGACCGGCGGGCAGGCCGGAGACGGAGACGGTGACGGTTTCGCTGCCGTCGGTGTCGACCAGCGGCGCCGCGATGTTGAGCGCCACGAACTTGTCTTCCACGCCGATCGCGGTAGTCGTGGGAGTGACGGTATCAACCACCGCATTGACGGTCAGGGTGACGGTCTGGGTGGTCTGCGCCGTATCCGCCCAGGTCTGGCCATAGGCGGTATTGGTGGCGGTGGGAGTGGCATCGGAATCGGTGTCGTTGGCCACGGCGCGGACGGTGAAGCTGGTATCGCCATCGTCGTTGGCGGTCTTCGACTTGATATAGACGCCCGACAGGCTGCCATCGGCGGCGACCAGAGCGGCGGGAATCTTGTAGCCGGTATGGCTGGCCCCCGACGGATCGGTATAGGTACTGGTGGTCAGCGCCACATAAGTGCCGCCGACATTCTGGTACAGGCCGAAACCGCTATTCAGATCCTCGACATAGACGGTCAGCGTTTCGCTACCATCGGCGGCGCCCACATTGGCCTTGATTGCGGCCAGGGACACATAGGCGTCCTCGTTGCCGCTGATGGCGTTGCCGCTGATCAGCGGATCGACCACGCCGATATCCACCCGCAGGCTGGCCGGGCTGCTGATGGCGACATCGCCGTTGCTGGCCTCCTGCGACACCCCCCACACGGTCAGGTTCAGGTCGTTGGAATAATTGCCGCTGACCGACAGCCGCAGATCGGCCAGATCGCCGGCATTGACCTTGTAGACCGGATTGGCGGCGGAGGCGGTGATATTGGTGCCGTCCACGGCGAAACTGGCACTGATGGGGGTGATGGCGACGCCGCCCACACTCAGGGCGCCGGCGGCGGCGGGCACGCCCGAAATATAGACGTACTGAGCCTCGGAACCGTCATTGTCGGCGTTGGACACCGAAATGGACAACGGAATCGAGCCGCCCGCGCCACTTTCCATGGTGCCGGTATTGACGGTGGCGACCGCCGGCACATCGGCCACGGCGGTGACGGAGATGGTGGCGTCTTCCTTGACCCAGGTCTTGGTGATGCCGGTATCGTCGTCATAGGCTTGGATGCCCACATCGTAGGTGATTGTTCCGGCGTAATCGTCCTTGGGCATGAACGACAGGCCCTGAACCACATAGGTGTCGCCGGTCTGGCTGAAGGTGGCGCCATTGATGGTGAAAGTGGTGGTGCCGTCGCCATTGGCGCTGCCGGTCAGGGCCACCCCGTTCAAAGAGACGGTTCCATTCAGGAAATTGGCGTCATCGGTGGTGATGGTCACTAGGCCGGTGGGCTTTTCCGAATGATCCAGATCCTTGAATTCGATGGTCGGCGTCAGGGGGATGGCGGTGCCGGCATCGTCGCCGCGGTTGTCGGTCAGACCGGTCAGACCGTCTTCAAAGCCGCTATTGGCAGCGCTGATGGCGGTGTCGGCCTCGTGCTGGGCCACCACTTTCAGGGTCAGGGTGTCGACATCGCTTTGGGCGGTGGCCGAACGCGCCAGATCGGTGTCGTTGTCGATGGCATCATCGGCGGCGCCATTGGCTTCCGTCGCCTTGGTGACCACGTCGAACTTCAAGGTGTCGGTGTCGTCGGTGCTGGCCCAGTCTTCCTTGCCGCCGACGAAAATCTTGCCGTCGTAGACGTCCTTGGCCGACACCTCGACGGTGCGCCCATTGGCCGCGTTCAAGTCGATGACGGTGTCGCCGGCGCTGATGCCGGCCACGCCGTCATTGTCGATGACCAGACGGGAATCCTGCTGGGCGGTAACCTTGAACGTCAGGGTTTCCGATCCGTCGGCGCTTTCGATCTTGCCGTCGCCATCGGTATCGCCATCGCCATCGGCGCTGCCGGCTTCGGTCAGATTGCCCTGAACGGCGGTGGTATTGCCGCTGGCATCACCGGTCACGGCGGCGCGCAGGTTATAGAAATCGTCTTCGTTGATGATCTGGGTGGCGTCGACGACGCTGACCACCGGCTTGTCGGCATCCGACAGCACGTCGACGGCGATGGTGGTCGACACCGATTCGGTATCGCCGCCCACGCCTTCGGTGGCGGTGGCGGTGACGGTCAGGTTGAAATTGCCGTCATAATCCTGGCCGCCCTTGATCTGCAACCCGGTCAGTTGCGCCGGAGTAAGCGTATAGGTGACGGTGCCGTTGCCGTTATCGACCACGCTGCCGTGGTTGAGGGTGAAGGTGTTGGCAGGGCCGGTGACGGTGACCGACAGGCTTTCCGAGCCATCGGTGTCGTTGAGCGACGAGGTGATGCCAAGGTTGAACCACTTGTCCTCGACGCCGATGGCACTGGCGGTCACGCCCAGATTGGGGGCGTCGGCGACGGGGGTGAAGGTCACCCGCACGGCGGCGGTGGCATCGGCGATATCGGGGGCCAGGGAATGGATGGCCGTGCCGGTATCGTTCAAGGTGGCGCTGTTGTCGTCGTCGCCGTCCTGCTCGGTATGGTCGATATCGTTGATTACGGCGCGCAGATTGAAGTCGATGGCGTCGGATTTGTGCTCGGCGGCCCAGCGGGTTTGCAAGCCGGCGATGGCGCCGGTGCCGTCCATGTAAGAGGTAACGTCATAGCCGGTATGGCTGACGCCATCGGCATCAGTGTAGGTGGTGGTGGCGAGCGGCGCGCCGGTATTGCTGTCGCGGATGACCACGCCGGCAGGCACGTCTTCCAGATAGACCTTCAGCGTCTCGGCCCCGTCGGTGCCAGTGCCCGCCATGTCGGCATTGAGGGTCGCCGACAGCGACAGCGCCGCCCATTGATCTTCATTGACATTATAGGTACCGCCGGTGGCGGTGGGATCGACCACGCCCACATCCACATTGATGGTCACCGGGCCGCTGATCGCCACGTCGCCGTTGGAATCCTCGGTGCTGGTGGCCCGCACGCTCAAGGTGAAATCGGCGCTGTCGTTGCTGGCCGACTTGACCTCGATGCTGTCGCGATACTCCGCCGGCACCACATAATAGGTGCCGTCGGGCAGGTTGGCATCACCGGTCAAGGTGGTGGGCGACACGGTCTGCACCGCGCCATTGCCGTCGGTATAGCGCAGGCTGGCGCCATCGGGCAGGTCGCTGAGGTAAAGGGTCTGGGTTTCCGAATTGTCGGCGCCGACATCCTTGTCGACGACGCTGATATCCAGGCCGATCCAGGCATTTTCCATGCCGGCGGAATCCACCGCCGACAGGCCGGGGGCGTCGGCGACGGCGACGATGGTCACACTCAAAGGCGCGCTGGTGGTGGCGGTGGTGCCGGTATCGGATGAGGTGGCGGTGACGGTCAGGTTGAGCGTGCCGCTGAAATCGGCATCGTCGTCGTCATCCAGATTCTTCAGATAGATATCGTCCAACTGGGCCTGGGTCGGATTGGACAGAGTCCAGGTGCCGCCGCTGAGAGTGCCGACCGGATTGCCGGCACCATCGACGATGGTGAAGTAATCGGGGATGCCGCTGATCGAGATGGACGACAGGGTTTCCGGCCCATTATCGCTATTATTGGTGCTGGCGGTGATCTCCAGCTTGGTGGGAATGTCCTCGGTGCCGGAGGCGGCAACCACGCTCAGGCTAGGGGCTTGAGCCACCGGCGGATTGTCGGGATCGGGATTGACCGCGGGCGGCACCACCGGCGGCACCACCTCCGGCGGCACTTCCGCCGCGGCTGCGGCCGGCGCCGGGGTGTCGCCGCCGTCTTCCTCATCCTCGCCCAAGCCGTCGGCGGTGGGCCGCGGCGCTTCCTCGGGTTCTTCCGGACGCAGGCCTTCGCGGCTGGGCGGGGCGTCGTTTTCGTCGCCCCCCTCCGCCGCTTCCGGGGTGAAGCGCGGCTGCGGGTTCTCGAACCGGGCCTCGACAAGGTTGTCGGGCTCGCTCGGGGTATAGATATCGGGGATGACCTGATCGCCGACCGGGACCGCGCCTTCTTCCGCCGGCGCGCCGGCCTGCATCTTCTCGAAGGTCTCGCGGTTGGCGGATTGGACGTTGGCGAAGCCCTTGACGTCCTCCTTTTCGCCGGCGCCGGCCTCGGGCATATCCTGCTCGTCGGCATCGTCCAGGCGGTCGGTTCCTTTACCGTCCAGATGCAGGGCATCCAAGGTGGATATTTCGGCGCCCTCGTTGGTCGGCGCGTCGTTCTCGGGCTGGTTCAGATTGTCTTCAGCCATGATTCCCTCCACTTCCCCCACAAATCACCAAAGGCCACCGGCTCCCGACACTCAGCGTTCGCGGAACGCCTGCGAGAACGAGGCCTGCAACGGTTTCAGCAAGTACTGCAACAAGGTCTTGTCGCCGGTGATGATGTCCGCCTGCACGGTCATGCCGGGCAAAATGCGGTTCTGGCCCTCGTGTTTGCCCACATACGGGTGCTCCAGCAGAACCCAGCCCTTGTAATAGGGCTGGTTGTCCTTCTCATCCACGTAGGTCGTGGCGGAGATGTCGCGCAGCGTGCCCTCGACGCTGCCGAAGCGGACGAAATCATAGCTGGCCACCTTGATGATGACCTTCTGGCCGCTGTGCAGATGCCCGACATCGCGGGTGCTGATGCGGGTTTCCACCAGCAATTCGTCGTCGACCGGGACGATTTCCATCAACATGCCGCCGGCGGGCACCACGGCGCCCACCGTCTTGGCCTTGAGATTCTGGACGAATCCCTTGGCCGGCGAGACGATTTCCAGGCGATTGACGCGATCATGCAGGCGGCTCATGGATTCCTCGACCTGGACCAGTTCACTGGACACCGTGCCCAATTCGCCCAAGGTGTCCTGGCGGATATTGTTGTCCAGATCGCCGATGCGCTTGGCCAATTCCTCCAACGCCTTAGCGGCGGTGGCTTCCTGGCCCTTCAGGCGCGACAATTCGGCCTCGACGGCGGCGCGCTGACGGCGCACCGCATAGAAATCCACCTTGCTGGAATAGCCGGAATTATAGAGCTGCTCGCGCATGCCCACTTCTTCCGACACCAGTTTCAGTTGTTCCTCGGCGGAACGCTGCTGATTTTGCGCGGCGCGGATTTCCTCGCGCTTTTGCATGATCTGTTCCTCGAACACCTTGCGCTGCGACGACCAGCGTTCGCTATTGGCGCGCAGGATGTCCAATTGATCGACGATCATGGGCGCGTATTTGACGCCGAAGCCGCTGAAATCGGGCTGGCGGTTCTCGACGAAGGCGCGCAGGCGCTCGGACTTGATGGCCAGACCGGCGCGGCGGCTTTGCGCCTGCTCCAACTCGGCGCTGGCCTGGATGGGATCAAGCCGCACCAGCACCTGACCGGCTTCGACCATGGCCCGGTCCTCGACCAGGATGTCGCGGACGATGCCGCCTTCCAGATGCTGAACCACCTGGACCGAGCGCGACGGTACCGCGGTGCCGAAGGTCACCGCCACCTCGTCGATGCGCATGAAGCTGGCCCAGACGACGAAGGCGGTGACCACCGCCGAGACGATGATGACGGCAGAGCGGGAAACCGCCGAAATCCCCGATTCCTCGACGATGGCGAACTGCGCCAGATGCCGGATCTGGCGGGTGGCCTTTTCCAGTTTGGGCGGTCCCATGGGCGATGGGGTCGGGGAGAGGGCGGCGGCTTCGGACATGATGACTTTTTCCCGGGGGCTCAGAAGAAATTGGGCGGCAGACGGTCCAGCACCTGCTTGGCCGGACCAACCATGCGCACCTGGCCTTGCACCAGCACGACGATCTTGTCGGCCAGCTTCAGGTGCGAGGGACGGTGGGTGACCAGAAACACGGTGCTGTGACCCTTCATGCGTTCCAGGGTTTTCATGAATTGGCGATCGGACATGAAGTCCAGGCTGGACGCCGGCTCGTCGAAAAGGGTGATGGGGGCGCGCTTCAGATAGGCCCGCGCCAACGACAGGCGCTGGCGGAAACTGGAGGGCAGGCGGTCGGTGGCACCGTCGCCCAGCTTGGTCTCGAACTGCCGGGGCAATTCCAGGATGTCTTCCAACAGGCCGGCTTCCTGGCAGGCCCAGCGCAATTCCGCGTCCGACGCCTCGGGCCGGGCCAGACGCAGATTCTGCCCCACCGTGCCGAAATACATGTCGGGTTGCTGCGGCACATAGGCGATCAGGCGCCTAAGCTCGATGGGATCAAGCTGGCGGATGTCGATGTCGTCGATCATCACCGCACCGGTCTGCGGGCGGTAGAGGCCCAGCAACAGCTTGAGCACGGTGGATTTGCCCGAACCGTTGGGGCCGATCAGCGCCACCACCTCGCCCGGCTCGGCCTGAAGCGCCAGCCCCAGCACTGCCGGATCGGAATCGGCGGCATAGCGCAACGATACGTTGGTCAGCGTCACCTTGCCCTTGAAGTGCGGCAAGGTCTGGATGGACGGGGTCAGCTGACGCTCGGGCTTCAACTGCATCAGCCGGTTGATCTGACCGATGGAGGCCTGGACCCGCTCGATCTGCGCCGCCAGGGTGAAGCCGGTCTGCAACGGGCGCAGGATCCACCACACCACGATCATCGACGCCATCAAGCCGCCCACGGTCATGCTGCCCAGCAGAACCCGCTCCACCCCCCAGCCCAGGGTGATGATGCCGGTCAGCATCACCAGTCCTTGCGAGGCGGTGGCCACCACCACGTTGGCGCGGGTGGAATCATGGCTTTTCAGGGCGGCATCGGCCGACAGCGTGCGGAAACGGTCGCCCCAGATGCCCGCCGCCCCGGCCTCCTTGATGGCGCGCGGCTTGGACAGGGCCTCGACCAGGAATTCCTGGCGGCGCGAGGCGGCACGGGTGGCGGCGTTGACCTTGCGCTCGACCATGGGCCGGGTGGCGAAGGCGATCATGGTGAACAGCACCAAGGCCCCCAGCGGCACGAACACCAAGGGGCCGCCCAACAGCGCCATGGCCAGCAGGAAGACGATGATGAACGGCGCCTCGGCCATGGTGGTGGCCAGCGGCCCGGTGAAGAATTCGCGCACCATCTCGAAGTCGCGCAAGCGGGCAATCTGGGAATTGGAATTGGCCTGTTCGGTATAAGGCGGCGCCAACAGAAGCAGACGACGGAAAATGGCCAGCCCGAGCAGGTGATCCAGCCGCGCCCCCATATAGGCGATCATGCGCGACCGCACGCCGCGGATGGCGTAATCGCCTAAGATGGCGATGATCGAACCGGCCAGCAGCGACACCAGAAGCGGCACCGAGCCGGTGGGCAGGAACTGGTCGTAGATGGCCATGATGAACAAGGGCGTCACCAGCACCAGCAGGTTCGACACCAAGGACGCCGCCAACATGCGCACGAACAGGGGCTTGAAACGGTTGGTGACGGCGAAGACGAAATTCTTGGGGGCGTCTTCCAGCTTGGCCCGCTCGTCCTCGTCCAACTGGGCGAAACGATAGATGCGACCGCGCGCCTTGGGCGGACCGATGCTGACATAGGCACGCTGGTCGGCATCGAAAGCGACGATCTTGCCGGGGTTTTCCTCGTCCTCACGCACCAGCACCATGGCCATCTTGCCCGGCGCCATGTACAGGCACGGCAGCAGACGCAGATCCATGCGCGACGGCGCCAACTCCAGCGACCGGCTGGCATAGCCCAGATTGGCCAGGATGTTCAAAAGATCGGTGAGATCCAAGGTGTCGGCGAAATGCGGCAGCGATTCGGCCACATGCACCAGATCGCCTTCCCATCCCAGCGACGACAGCAGGGGCAGGATGCAGGCGGCCACATCGGTGACCGCCTCGAACCCGCCCAGATGACCGTCGGCGGCGCGCTCCTCGTTCAGGTCGAAGCGTGTCGGCGGGGCGTCCCAACCGGGGGCGGTGCCGTGATGCGATGGCGTCGTCATGCTATCACCTTTCCGGCAAGACCAGCATCGGCATTGGCCGCCGGCGCCTGCGGCGGCTGTGCCTTGACCAGCTTGCCGCCTTCGATGCGCAGTACCTTGTCGGCCAGACGCTGCATGCTGGGGCGCAACGTGACCATGATCAGGGTGGTATCGCGCGACATGGATTCAAAATACTGGCGCAGCCGTTCGTCGCCCGGACCGTCCATGGCGGCGTTGGCTTCATCGAACAAAAGCACCCGTGGCCGGCTGACCAGGGCGCGGATGACGGCGACGCGCTGAACCACGCCGCGCGGCAGAATGTCGGTGGAGCCGTCGCCGACCCGGGTGTGATAGCCGTGCGCCAGACGATAGACCACCTCGTCCAGCCCCAGCACGCCGGCCAGCCGCAAGGCTTCCTTGCGGCGGTCGGGGCGGAACATGGTCAGGTTTTCCAAAATGGTGCCGCGCAGCAACTCGCCGCGCTGAGGAATGAAGGCGATGCCGTCCGAGCGCATCAGGTGGTCGCGTTCGTGCTGCCGGATGGGGATGCCGTCCAGCAGGATCTCCCCTTCCGTCGGGGCGATGGAACCATGCAGCATGCGCAACAGCGTCGATTTGCCGCAGCCGTTGTCGCCGCCGATGGCGACGCGCTCGCCCGGACGTATATGCAGGTCGAGGCCGTTGAACAAGGGCTCGGCATCGGCGGCGTGCTTGAACACCACGCCTTTCAAATCCACCTGGCCGCGGATCGGCTGCACCACCGGCGCCTCGGCCCGGGGCTCCAACGGCAGTTGGAAGATGGTCTCGAAACGGGCCCGCATCAGCTTGGCGGTCTGCCAGCGGGTCCACAGCCCCACCGCCTTCTGTACCGGTTGAAGCGCGCGCCCGGCCAGCAAGGTGCAGGCCGACAGGCCGCCGACGGTGAGGACATTGTCCACCACCATCAGACTGCCGAAGATGACCACCGACAAGGTCAGCAATTGCGAGAACACCCCGGCCACGCCGAGGGAATTGGTGTTGACCTGGACCACGCGGTGGGAATTCTTGGCCACCGCCTCTTGCAGACGGGCGTAACGCTGGATCATCTGCGCTTCCATGGCCATGGACTTGACCGAATGGACGCCGTGGATGACCTCGATGCTGAAATTCTGGCGGCGATCGCGGACGGTGTTGAAATCCTCGATCGCCCGCTCGGACGCCTTGCTGCCCAGCAGGGCGAAGGCGGCGAAGCCGATCAGCACGGCGGCGGGGGCCAGCACCAGCCAGCCGGCCAGATAGCCGATGGCCCCCAGGAACAGCAGGACGAAGGGCAGGTCGCAGACCACCAGGGTCCAATTTTCGGAAAAAACCTCGCGCACGGTGGGCAAACCACCGAGACGCTCGATCAATTCGCCGGGGCCGACCTTCTCCAGTTCGTCGGCGGGGGTGTCGAAAACATGGGCGAAGGCCTTGCAACTGGCCGTATGCTCGAACTGAATGCCGATCCAGCCGACGATCTCGGCCCGGGCCACCCGCAGCAACCCCTCCAGCACCACCGCCGAGACGACACCGGCCAGCAACAGTAAAAGTGTGCCCAGGGAAGAATTTGGGATGATGCGATCATAAATCTGCAGCAGCGCCAAGGGCAGCGCCAAGGCAAGGATATTGAGAAACACCGACGCCGCGACAACATAAAAGCCGCCACGCCGAAGTCCATCATAGACCCCAGGTGTAAAGTCTCGATGCCCGTGTTTCGCGCCCATCCGCGGCAAACCCTCTGATTCTGCGACGTTAGCAGGATAGGCGCCGCACAAGACAGACTCCACAAACAAATTGTGACGTATTGTGCCTATCTTTCACCTGGACCCGTCGATTCTTAAACACACGACAACGAAGCCTGAGCGACGGAAACAAAGGGTTGAGTACCTTTGATCCACGCAATTCTTCGTCCATATCGGCCTCATCCCGTGATCGCCGCTTCGGCTGCGTTCAAAGACACGGCCCCATCCCGCCCTTCTCTGATCCATATCAAGGCCAGCCTCGGCTTCCGGTGCTAAGGTCCGCCCCTATGCAACGTGCAAGGGGGAATTCGTCATGGTCTTGGACAACGAAGCCATCATCGCCTTGGGCTTTCTGATCAGCATCCTGGTCGTCACCGGCGGGCTGCTGTATTTCGTACTGACCAAGATGAAGCGTTAGGATGCGGGCGGTTCCCGCCATCAGAAAAGGCCGGCGGATCGCCGGCCTTTTTGTTTGACATCCCGGGCGACGACTCCCTCGGCCAGGATGAAAAGTCGACAGGAGAATGCACGGCGAGTGCAGAGACGGACTTTTCACAACCACCGGCCAGACCGGATCTTCCGTCATCCGATGCTGAAACACCCGGAGCGGGATCATCTGACATCAGAACATGGTCACGTCGGCATCCGCCTCCGCCTTGACGGCCCCCGCCAGCGTGCTGGGGGACAGCGCCAACGCCCCTCCCAGGTGGAATGCGTCCAAAGCCTGGGCCACCCGGTCAATCCGCTGATGGGTGCGATCCTCGAACTGCATATGGGTGACGATGGCCGACACCGCCTGCTCGATAGCTTTCGCATTCTCCATGCTGGCGTGGGCGGCCGCTGTCAATCTCTGGTCGCGCTCCTTCAGCAAGACCAAGGTCTGCTCCACCTCTTCCTTGGCGTCGATCTGCTGCGTCATATCCATGGAGGCCACTTCGGCCAAGGTGGCGTGGCCGTTTTTCAAGGCTTCACTGATAGCGTGGATTTCCTGCTTGATGCCGGCAGCCAAGTCCGAGGTGGCGCGCGACAGGTCACGTACCTCGCCGGCGACGACACCGAATGACCGCCCGGCCTCGCCCGCCCGCTCGGCCTCGATGCGGGCGTTAAGCGCCAGCAGATTGGTCTTGGCGGTGATACGGTCGATACCTTCCACCGAATGCTGTAGCCGCGACAAATCTTCCAAGATGACGTCGATGGCCCGAACCATGCAGACCGCCTGCTTGGACAGGTGCAGCACCTCGCGGACGAATTCACCCAAGGTGCCGCCCAGATGGTTGATGACGGCGGAAAAGTCGGTGCCGCCGGCCTGAGCATGGACGATTCCGGCAATATCCAGAACCTCGCGTACGCAGGCGGTCTGCCCCTGGGTCGAGCGGGCAAGATCAAAGAACCGGGCCGTCAGGTCGGCGCTGCTACTTCCGATGAGTTGCGCCAGTTGGCGCAGCTCGTCCGCTGCGACCGCTGCGGCAAGGCGGCTGCCGTCATCACCATGGCCCACATCGTCCATGGACCTAGACGTCCCGCTCGGGGTCGATATCGTGGGCGCGCTTGCCGTATTTGTCGGTCAGCGACGCACCGGTGGCGATCTCAATATGATCGCGATGATACTTGGCCGCGTGGCTCAGAAATTTCTGCTGCATATCCAGCATGTGGGTCAGCATGGTGGTCATGTTGCGCGCCGAATGGGACCACGCTTTCAGCCAGGCTGCCTGGAATTCGGTGAAACCTTTGAAGGGATCGGCCATGGCATCCTCCCGTTGTTGCCCGTCGAGTCCCAGGGGGGACTCGACGGCGAACCTTTAGAGTGTACCAGAGCCTATCCTTTGGTTCTAGCCGGGCACGACGATGGCTTCTATGCCGACAAGGCGGTGGTGCGATCGGGCAGAATGGTCAGGATGCGGGCAAAGCCGGACACGTCGAAGATTTCGCGGATATGCGGCTTCATGCCGCACAGGGCGAATTTACGTGGGGCACGGGTCATCTTGGCCCCCACCAGGACAACGCGCAGACCGGCGCTGGAAATATAGTCAAGTTCGGCGAAATCGATGACGATCTTGGCCGCGCCGGAATTGACGGCGGCGAGAACCCGGACCTCGAAAGCCTTGGCGGTGGCACTGTCGACGCGGGCGACAGGAACCAGAACCATCGCGCCATCAGCTTGGTCTTCCCGAATCTCCATTTCCTTAACTCTCCTGTTCGGTGACGTTCTTTTCCAGCGTCACGATATTTCTGCCGCCTTCGCGGCGGTAATCGGTGCGGTCCATGAATTCCCTGACCAGGAACACCCCCAATCCGCCGATGGGACGGTCGTCCACATCCAGGTCCAGATCGGGTTCCGGGGTGTCGGTAAAGGGATTGTACTCTCTGCCGTCGTCGATGATTTCGGTGATCAGGCGACCATTGTCCAGCGCGAATTTAACGTGGATATCGTGGTGGTGGCCATCTTCGTAGCCATAAGAGACGATGTTGGTGATCAGCTCGTCCAAACACAGGTTCAGATTGAAGGAAATTCGTTCCGGCATGCTGTTGCGTTCGACGAACTCATCGACCTGGCCGGCCAGACGGGCCAGTTCATCCAGATCGTTGGCAATGGTTACTTCCAGCCGGGTATGCGGCACCGGCTTCGGCTTCGGCGGCTGCACCACCACCCGGGGGCGCCTGGGAACGCTGGCGCCATTGACCTCCGGGGTAGCCGGAGGCTTGGCCGCCTCGGTCTTGATCAGCTTGGCCGTGGACACCGCCATCACCGGCACCTTGGCAGCAGCGGGAGCGGGAACCGGCGCCGGTGCGGGAGCGGGAACCGACTGGACCACGATCCTGGGCCGCTTCGCCGCCGGAGCCGGGGCGGGCACCCGTTCGGCGGAAACGGAAACGGCGATAGCAGCCGGGGGCGTTGGAGCCGGAGCCGGCTCGGGCACCGCTTCGCCGCCGCTGCCCTGGAAACCGGTCAGCATCAGCCGGCGTTGCTGGGTCTCGACACCGCCATCGTGAACGCTGACCCGATCGAAACGCAGCGACAGCATGGTGATGTCGTCGAATTGCGGCGCGTCGCCGACAAAGGCCTCCACCGCCCGCTGCACGGTGGCGATGATCTGTTCGGGGTGGATGGCGCCCAATCCCCGCAGGGTCTGGATCAGTCTCGGCTCGTCATACAGGGTTTCGGCCACGTCCTGGGCCTCGGTGACGCCGTCGGTATAAAGCACGATGGTGTCGTCGGGGGCGATGGTGAAGGTGCCGGTGTCGTATTCCAGATCCTCCATCACGCCCAAGGCAACCCCCGAGACGTCGCGGATGGCTTCCACATCCTGGCCCTGGCGCAGGATCAGGGGCGGCGGGTGGCCGGCATTGCAGAAGGCCACCTCGCCCGAGCGGGTATCGACCACCGCGTAGAAGCAGGTGGCGAACAGGGTTTGCGGATTGTCCGCCGACAGCATGGTATTGACGAAGGCCAAGCACTCGCCGGGCGAGCGCGACAGCGGCGCCACCGCCTTGATCAGCGAGCGGGCGATGGCGATGAACATGGCCGCCGGCACACCCTTGCCCGAGGCGTCGCCGATGACGATGCCCAGATGATGGTGATCGAGCAGGAAGAAATCGTAGAAATCCCCCCCCACTTCCTTGGCCGGGACCATGGCGGCGTGAATCTGGAATTCGTCGCGGTCGGGGAAGGGCGGGAAGACCTGCGGCAGCGACGACAATTGCAGCTCGCGGGCGAAATCCAGTTCCTGCCGAAGCGCGTTCAACTGGTCGCGGGTGCGCAAGGCTTCCCGCAAGACCTCGGCCTCGCGCGTGCGTTCGGCGATCAGGGTTTCCAACGACAGATGCTGTTCACGGATACGATCGGACATGGTCTGGAAAGCCACGCCCAACACTTCCAACTCGCCCTTGCCGCTGTCGGCGGCATCGGCGGAACCGGCCTTGCGCTCGGCCATGGCCTCGATCTGCTTCATGTCGGCGAGGATGGCGGCGCGGGCCTCTTCCTCCAGCATTTCCGACAGTTTCAGCATTTGCAGGCGGATGAACAATTCCTGACGGCGGCGTTGACGTTCGCGCCGCTGTTGCATCAGGTCCAGCTTGACGGTGTTTTCACGGAACACACCGACAGTGCCGGCGATGCGCCCGATTTCGTCCTTGTCGTTCCTGACTTCCAAGGTCACCGAGGTATCGCCGCGCGACAGCGCGTTCAACACGGCGATGGCCTCGTCGAGCGGATGGAACGACCGGCGCAGATAGACGTAGAAGATGCCCAGAACCAGCACCAGGAAGCCGATGACGGCGCCGATGGCGACGACCCGGATCAGCCGCTGGCGCGCCTGGGTTTCCGAGACGTCCCGAGCGGTGACCAGGGCGCCGATGACCCGGTTGAAACCGTCCTGCACCGGCAGGACGACGACGGAATAATATTGCTGGCCATCGGCCCAGGTCAGCAGGCGGCTTTTGCGCACGCTGATCTTGCCGTTGAACACCGACCACAGGTCTTCGTTGGTGCCTTGGGCCAGATGACCGTTGCGATCGACCAGGAAGATGTCGGAGCCGGTGGAGGCCTTGAACTCCGTCAAGGGCGGCTGCATGTCGGCGGCCAAAACGGCGATGCCGGCCACGTCGTCGCCGCCGATCTGCAACGGGAAGGCCAAGGTGGCGGTGAAGGTCCGCGACGCATCCTGCAACACCCCGCGGACCGGGCGCTTGCCGTCGACGATGGCCCGCACGGTGCCGGCATCCAGGATCGGCGGCTCCAGCAACGACCCGCGCGAGCTGTACAAAAGCTCGCCGTCGCGGTCCAGAATCTCCAGGCGGCTGACGGTGCCGCGCGCCTTCATAGCCTCGGCCAGCGGCGCCATATGGACCAGGGTCTGGGCCGGGTCGCGGTGGTCCACCGCGGTGACGATCGGCATGTTGGTCGCGATGCCGCGGGCATCGGTTTCCAGCCGCTGGACGGTGTTTTCCACCAGCTTGCGCCAGAA
The DNA here is from genome assembly GCA_006218045.1 of Stygiobacter sp. GTDB lineage: Bacteria > Pseudomonadota > Alphaproteobacteria > Rhodospirillales > Magnetospirillaceae > Magnetospirillum. The sequence continues at coordinate 37,559 of VBWB01000020.1, read as the reverse complement.
GATTTCCTGACCGTTCAGCGTCGCCTGGGCATAACGCTCATCGGCCAGTTCCTCGCTTTTCAGCCCGGCGAAGGTCAGTCCGGCGACCAGCAACGAATAGGTGATGGAAACGATCAGTGTTACGCGTGTGCGCAGCAGCATGACGCCCCCACCTTTTCAGCCGCGGCACCGGCGATGGCCTGTAATTGGGCAACATTCCGCGTCGGCATGAAACGACGCAGAACATCCATGTATTCCTGCGGGTCGTACAGCCGTAACCCCTTGACCCGGAAGGCGTCGAAGGCCTCGCGCCCCGGCAGGCTGCCGTAAACCCGCAGCGAGCGGTCCTGGTCCAGCACTTCAGGGGCGCGGTCCTGGCGTAGCCCCTCGAGGACGGTCATGAACAGGTCCAGCCCGGCGCCATAGGTGTTGACCACGTGCCACAGCAAGGATCGTTCGGCCTGGATGGGCAGCCAGCCGATGCCCGCCACCGGTCCGGTGTCGATGCCGTCATCGACACGGTGCAAGGTGCAGCCGATGGCATCGTCGCCGTCCAGCATGCAGCGGAACGGTGCGAACAGGCCGGCATAGCGCGGTAGGGCGCCGGGATGAACGTTGTAGGTGCCGAAACGGGGAATGTCGAAGACATTGCGGCGGAAGATCAGCGAGAACCGGGCCGACAGCATGATGTCGGGGGCGAAGCGGCGCAGCATGTCCTCGCCCTCGGGACCGTTGATGTCGCCGACCACCTGGATGGGGACGCCGAAGCGCTGTGCCAGCCCGTCGAAGGTGGCCAGTTCCGCCGGCGCGCCATCATCGTCGAGGCGGTCGATCAGCGGGAACAGCGTATCCATGGGCAAATCGCGTTCCAGGAACTTCATCTCGGCCAGTTCCGGCACCGCCTGTTCCACCGGGCGGGTCTTGTCCGACAGCAGCACCATGACCGTGTCACCGCCCAGACGCGGCAACAGCTGATTGAGAATCAGCGCCCCGGCCAGATCGCGCTTGGTGCAGATGACGATCCGCAACGGCGTGTGCTCCTTGTTCATTGCCGGACCTCGGCGCCGTTATCCACCACTTCCGCCAGGCTCAGCAGCCCCATGGGCGGATAGAATTCCAGCGCGCGCACCACCGGCATGTTGATGATGATGGACAGGCGCCGCGGCGGGTCGATGGGCAGATCCGCCGGTGCCTTCTTATGGACCAGGATCTGTTCCGCCTTGTAGGCGGTCAGCTGGCCGACGGTGTAATAACGATAGACCCCGCCGAACATGGCCTTGGACGACAGCACCGGGTTCTCGGCGGCGGCGAAACTGGGCATCTTTTCCGCCAGGGCGGCTCCGGTCAGGACATCACGGTTGACGTTCAGGAAGGTGTCGGGAGGGATATAGAGGAAATCCACCCCATCCTGCTTGAGATCGCGCACCTTGCGGGCGATGCTTTCCACCACCGGCTTGCCGTCGACCACATCCACCGGGGCCACCGCCAGCTCATAGCCGTTCTTGCGCCCCAGCTCGCGCAATTCGTCGGCGGCCACCAGCGAGTTCTTTTCCAAGGGATTGTAAACCATCCCCAGCTTGCGCACCGGGCGGTACGATTGCAGAAGATTGACCTGGGTATCCATGGGCACCAGATAGCTGGTGCCGGCGATATTACGCCCCGACGACGCCAGATCGGGCACCACCTTGGCCCCCACCGGCTGCGACACGATGGCGAAGACGGCGGGAATGTCGGTGATGTGCTTGGCCGGGTCGACCTTGTCATAGGTGCCCAACATGTCCACCGTCACCGTGGTGCCCCAGGTGAACACCAGATCGACACCCAATTGCTTGGCCTCGGCCACGAATTCCGGCAGCTTGGCCCGGTCCTGGCCGGCGTCGCGGATGATCAGCTCGACCGGAATGTTCTGGTTGGTGAAATAATCCTTGAAGCCCTGGGCGGCATCTTCCCAGCCGCGCCACAGCGCCATATAGATGCGATAGGGCTTGGCCGGGGATCGGGCCGGACTCTCGGCCCAAGCCGGCGCCGGAACCAGCGCCGCCGGGACCAACACGGCCGACAGGACGGCTCCCAGCAACAGACGGCGCATGATCATGGGACGTCCTCCTCGGTTTCCAGGTGCGGGCCGCTGCCATAGGCGCCGGCGACCATGGCGAAGATGGCCGCCATGGCCAGCACCACCGCCCCCAGACCGATCACCGCCCCCTTGACCCCCCAGTGCAGCAGGAAGGCCGCGGCCAGCAGCGGGCCGATCACCGAGCCCACCCGTTCCAGCGTGCGCAACAGCGCCAACACCTGGGTGCGCCCGTGACGATTGCATTCAATCCAGCAGATATCGGGAATGGCCGCCAATTGCGGCGATGCCGACATGCCATGGGAAACACCCAGGCAGACGATGCCGATGACCAAAGGCAGCGTCCCGTCGAAAGCCAGCATGGACAAAATACCGGCGCCGCCGATCAACCCGCCCAGGGCGACCTGACCGATACGCCAGCCCATCTGGTCGGCCAACCGCGTCGATTGCGACGACACCGCCAGCATGACCAGGGGATAAAGCACCATGATGCGGGCCAGTTCGGCCAGGGAATGATCCGAATTCCACAAGGTCAGCGGCACCAGGAAGAAGAAATAGCCGGTCAGCGCCATCTTGGCCGGAATGGCGGCGAACAGCACCAGGACGGTGAAGCGCCAATTGGCGAAGATGCGCAGCAACGGACGCCCCGATGGGACGGGCGCCGCCACCGGGGCGCCATGATCGACCACCGCCAGCAGATGGCTGAGCAGCCAGCCCGACACCAGGATCAACGCGGTGGAGACGAAAAAGGTCGGGCCGAAGCCGATGCGCTCGGCCAGCACACCGCCGGCGACGGTGCCGCAGATGGCCGCCGTCAGCACCGCGCCGACATAGCTGCCCAGTCCGGTGGCGCGGTTGCTGTCCACCGTGGTCTTCGAGATATAGCTTTGGCAGGCCACCGTCACCAGGGCATAGCCCAGTCCGGCGATGCCGCGCCACAGGCTCAGTTCGATGACGCCATGAGCCAAGCCGCTCATGACGCAGCCCAATACCGCCGGGGCCAGGCCGAACTGGAACACCTTGCGGCTGCCGAGGCGTTCAGTCACCGCCCCCGCCCACAACGAGCCCACGGCGATGCCGGCCATGAACACGGCGATGGGCAGCGCGATCAGCAGTTCCGGCGTCAGCAACCAGCCCGCCGGTGACGGCAAGGCCTGGGCGTAAAGCGGCATGAAGGCGCGGCTCAGTTCCTCGGCGAAGATGAACAGGAACAGCGGCAGACGCACGTCCGACGACAGCTTCTCGCGCAGAACCAGCGGCGCCCCCGAGGGGTGGAAGCGGAACAGGAAACGGACCCGATCGGCGATCTCGCTCACCTGACCGGCGACCTCGCGGTCGAAATGGCCGCTGCGCACTTCATCGATATAAGCCATCAGGCCGCGATAGGCGCCATCGACCTGACGCATGGCACTGTTGAAGATGCGGACGAAATGCCCGACCTCATCGGCCGAGGTGATCCCCGGCACCCGGGTGAAGTCGCCGCGCCGGGCGTGGGCCACCACCTCGGCCACCAGTTTCATCGGGCCGGAGACGTTGAACACCACCACGAACAGCAGAACCTCGAAGGCGATGATCAGCGACACCACCAACACGACGGCGATATCGTAGAAAATACCGAATAACTGAGCGGCGACATAATCCTGATCGAAGCCCACATGGACCTGGGCCACCGGGACGTCACGGACATGCACAGGCAAAGCCAGATCGACGAAGTCGGCGATGTTCGCCTTCAGTCCGCTATCATCCAATGCCCGGCCCGAACGACCACGATAGGCGTCGTTCAATTGCTCGGACAGCGCCCCGCGCAGAAACAGGATGTCGCCCTTGGCATCGGTGATCCCCAGATAGCGGATCTCGGGATTGGCGCTCAACACCTGGGCGAAGAACTCGTCGACCCCCACCAGCTTGTCGACGGGAATGCCGAAGCCGACGGCGCGCTCCAATTGCGCCACCAGATCGCGGGCGATGGCGGCGGCCTTCAGATCCATTTCCGGACCCAGGCCGCGTTTGAAATTATCCAAGGCGCGGTACGAACCGATGACCATGGGCGGCACCAGCACCAGCACCGCCAGCATCAGCAGCCGGATCAGCAATGAGCGGGAAGAGTCGAGACGCATGGCCCCCTCACGCAAGCCGGTCAAGGCGTTCGACTTCATCCGTCGACGCCTTGATATGTTCAACCGCTTCGCGGGTCTTGGCGACGAACTCGCCGAAATGCCCGTCGAACTCGTCCACCGCCGCCGTGTCGGCCAGCGGCGCCTCGCCCCCCGAAGCCAAAAGCAAGGCGTGTTCCATCACATGCAGACGTTGGCGCACCGCGCCCAGGGCGACACTGGCCACCATCACGGTCAGCAGACTGAACACCCCCACCAGCCCGGCGATCTCGCCGGCCAGACGCCACAGCATCGGCCCCAGTTCACGTTCCACATAGCCGGTGGGATAAAGCAGCACCACCGCCCCTTCGACCTTGCCCAGATTGTTGACCAAAGGCAGGCCGACGACGTTTGAATCCTCGTCGAGGACGGCGAAGGGCTGCAAACTGGCGGCGCTCAGCGGCAACAGCCAGTTTTCCGGCACCGAGGCGCCGATACGGCCGCGATCACTGTTGAACAGGATTTCCCCCTTGGCGTCGAAGATCTCAATGCCTTGCACCTGCTCGTCGCGAGCCTTTTCCAGCTCGATGGTTTCCTGCACCTGACGCAATTGCCGCAGGGCGAAACCCAGGTTCAGGCTGTCTTCCACCTTCTGCTTGATGGTGAAGGCGACAAAGCTGTAGCGGGACCGCACCAGTTCCGACATCACGTCCTGGAACTTGAAAAAGCCGAACAGAGCCGTCACCATCATGGTGCACACCAAAATGGCGATCAACGCGGCGGATACCTTGCGGGCCAGTGACCACGACATGGGATCAAGCCCCCTCGGCCCGCAATATGGCGAGCTGCACCCCAGACCTATGCCATGATCCGCTCAAGCCCGACAAACCATGCCTCCCATCTCCGCAAACCATACCAATGCACGGCACCGGCCATTCCCCCAGCTACATTTATAGGCTATTAACATAAAACCGCCAAGGGCGGATAATCCCGTCGCCAAAATAACCAGATAAGTCAGCAAATGGAACCTGTGCGTAACAGGTAATAGGGACCAAATTGTGGATAATCCTGATCATTCTACGGCCAATACCTTAGAACATATTAGCTGCACCCGCCCCATCGGGGTGTTCGATTCCGGAATCGGCGGTTTGACCGTGGCCGCCGCCCTGCGCCGTCGCCTGCCGGCCGAGACATTACTCTACCTGGGGGATGTCGCACGTTTACCCTATGGAACCAAAGCGCCGCAGACGATTATTCAATATGTGTTGAGGGCGGCCACTTTTTTCAGGTCTCACGACATTAAAATGCTGGTACTGGCCTGCAACACCGCCTCCGCCCATGCCGCCGCCGCCCTGGCCCAGCATTTTCCCGATCTCCTGGTCTTGGGGGTGATCGATGCCGGAGCCGAGCAGGCCGTCGCCCGGTCGCCCGGCGGGCGCATCGTCGTCGCCGCCACCGAGGGCACCTGCCGTTCCGGCGCCTTCGACCGGGCGATCACCGCCCTGAGCCCCACCGCCACCGTCACTCCGGTCCCCTGCCCGCTCTTCGTCGCCCTGGTGGAAGAAGGTCTGACCGAAGGCCCCATCGCCGAGGCCATGATCCGCCAGTATCTGTCCGAGCCCTTCCAGGGCGACCACGCCGCCGATTGTCTGGTGCTGGGCTGCACCCATTTCCCCCTGCTCGCGCCCTCCTTGCGCAAGGTGCTGGGACCGGCCCCGGTGCTGGTGGATTGCGCCGAAGCGGTGGCCGAGCGCGCGGCGCTGATGCTGGCGCAAAAAGGGGTGGCCGCCAGCACCGGCAAAGGCGGCATCCATCTTTACACCACCGACGCCCCGGCCCGTTTTTCCGCCACCGCCGGCGCGTTTTTCCCCGGATTGGGAGCGGCGCCGCCGGTGGACCTGATCGATTTGTAATTTCATCGCTTCGTCACTTGCCGTGGCGGTAAGGGCGGCTTAGGGATGCGCAAACCTGCCGAAGGAGCCGCCCATGCGCATCGCCATCGTCACCGACGCCTGGCACCCCCAACGCAACGGCGTGGTCCGCGTCCTTGCCAGTCTGTGCGACCACCTGGAACGTCAGGGCCATCAGCTTTTAGTGATCGAACCGGAACGGTTCAGAACCATCCCGTGTCCGTCTTACCCGGAAATCAAGCTATCGCTGTTCGCCGGCGCTGAACTTGGCCTCGCCCTGCACGATTTCGCCCCCGACGCCATCCATCTGGCCACCGAAGGCCCGTTGGGCTGGACGGCGCGGCGCTGGTGCCTGGACCGCCGCCTGCCTTTCACCACCGCCTACCACACCAAGTTTCCCCATTACGTCCGCGCCCGCACCGGCGTGCCGCTGTCCTGGCCCTATGCCCTGATGCGACGATTTCACGCCCCCTCGACGGCGGTGCTGTGTCCGTCGCCGTCGGTGCGGCGGGAATTGGGGGAATGGAGCTTCGCCAATGCGGTGGAATGGAGTCACGGCGTCGATGCCGCCACCTTCCACCCCCAACCCAAGGATTTCGTCGATCTGCCGCGTCCGCTGTTCCTGTATGTGGGCCGGGTGGCGGTGGAAAAGAACCTGCCGGCCTTTCTGTCCCTGGATCTGCCGGGCTCGAAGATGGTGGTCGGCGACGGCCCCGCCCGCGCCGGCCTGATGAAGCGCTTTCCCCAGGTGCATTGGCGCATCGCCAATGGCGACGCCGAGTTGTCGCGCTATTTCGCCGCCGGTGATTGCTTTGTCTTCCCCTCCAAGACCGACACTTTCGGGCTGGTCATGCTGGAAGCCCTGGCCTCGGGCGTGCCGGTGGCCGCCTTTCCGGTGCCCGGCCCCCAGGATGTGGTCGGCGACTCCCTCGTCGGTGTGCTGAACCACGATCTGCGCGCCGCCGCCCTGGCCGCCCTGGACATTCCCGCATCGCAATGCCGCGACCATGCCTGCCGCTTTTCCTGGGAGCGGGTCACCGATGAATTCCTGGCATTACTGGCCCCTACCGGCCTGAACACGGAAAATGCCGCATAAAATCTGGAAAACAGCGCCGGAAATGTTGCACTTTCGCCGAGGCTTCGCCACACTGGCGCCGCTTTGAAACCCACCATCGCGAGGCACGAGTGATTCGTAAGTCCAGCAGCGCCATTGCCGCCCTCGTCTGTATCGCCATCGCCGCTCCGGCCTTCGCCAAGCAGCAATGCTATACGCCGCAGGACATTCGGGCCATGCAGGTGCGTCAGCTGCATTACGAGTTGATGGTCGCCGCCCTCAAGTGCCAGGGCACCGAGGTGGATTTCCGCGGCAAATGGTCGAACTGGGTCAGCCGGTTCGGTAGCACCATGAACACCAATGCCAACCATCTGCGCGGCATGTTCGGGCGCTTGGGCAAGGGGCAAAGCGGTATGGACCGCTATGTCACCCAATTGTCCAACGATGCCTCCATGCGGGCGCAGCACGTGGAAGAGTATTGCGACACCCAGGTCAAGCTGTTCGACACCGTCTTGGACCTGTCGCCGCACGAGATGGAAAACTGGGCCGCCAATACCGTTGAAAAGCCGATCCCGGCCACTGCTGGTTGCTCGACCGCGCCGGTTCCGGCGCCGGTGCAGCAGGTCAAGGCCGAAAAGACAGCGCCCAAGCCCGATGCCGGCAAGGCCAAGGCGGAAAAGGCCAAGGCCGACAAGCCCGCCGCCAAGCCGGCGCCGCAGACGGCCAGCAAGGGCTGAGCCTTTGTCCACGGCCTTGCGGCTGTGCTTCTTCGGTGACAGCTTCGTCAACGGTACCGGCGATTCCACCGCTTTGGGCTGGGTTGGCCGCGCCTGTGCGGTACGGATTGCCGCCGGTTCCGATCTGACCGTCTATAATCTGGGCATTCGCGGCAACACCACCGCGCACATCCACCACCGCTGGCGAGCCGAAGCGCAAGCCCGGCTGGATGGCATCGCCCCCGCCCAGCGCCGCCTGATCTTCTCCTTCGGCGCCAATGACGCCGCTCAGGGCATTTCCCCCCAACACACCTTGGCCGAGGCGGAAGGTCTGCTGCGCGCCGCCCAAGCCTATGCCCACAGCCTCTTCATCGGCCCCGCCCCCATTGCCGACGATGCCTGCGCCGATGACCGCATCGCCCATCTGTGCCAAGATTTCACTGCCCTGGCGGCACGACTGGACCTGCCTTATCTGCCCATCCATGGGTTTCTGCGGCGACAATCGTCATGGATGGATGAAGCCGGTGCCGGGGACGGCGCCCACCCCGATGCCGGCGGCTATGCCGTGCTGGCCGACTTCATCAATGGCTGGGCGCCCTGGCAAGGGCTGTTTGATTAGAGTTCGTCCTTGGCCGAGGCGCAGGAGAGCATTGCCTCGGCAATCAGGCGGTCACCTTGATTTTTCAGGGCCAAAGCGGCGCCTCGAATGTCTCGCGGCTCCCGATTCTGGCTCAGCTTGGATTTCCCAATCAGGCGAGTGACGTGGATCTCGATCCCGACAATGGCTTTCACCATTATGTCGATGAACTCCTTGGAGCTATCGCTCATCTTCCACGGCACCGGCTGCGACACTTCGTGGGATTTTGTCAGGCGGGCGACGATACCGCGCACGGTTCGTTCGTCATCCTTGACGACGATGCGCCCGTAAGCGTGGACAACCTTGTAGTTCCAGGTTGGAACCTGCTTATGGAACTCGTGCTTGCTGGGATACCAGTTGGGTGAGATATAGGCGTCGCCGGCTTGGAATATCGCCAGTACCTCATCGCCGTCGCTTACATTCCGCCAAAGCGGATTTGCTCGTGCCACATGGGCGCGCAGCACACCAAGCGAACCTCCGTCCTTGTCCAGTTCAAAGGGGATGTGGTTGGCGTCCAGACCGTCGACGCCATGCGTCACCAAAACCCCGAACGGATGGCATGAAATGAGGTCGTGCAGAATGTCGACGCGGGCTTCTTCAAAATGGGATGGAACGTACATGCGAAAGCCCCTCGGGCTGAGAATTGCGGGCAATCAGCCGGTGGTTACGATCACGCCACCACGACCACGATCACGCTGCCGAGGGTGCCACTGTTGGTCACCCCGCGGGAGCGCTGGCGTCCTTCGAGGAACCTGCGGACAACTACCGATCGGCGACACATGAAGCCCTGGGCTGACAACGTCCAGGTCGAACACGCCCGCATCACCGCCAGTCAGTCGATTGAATCTCAACGGCCCCGAGGACATCCGCACATGGGGCCAGACGATAGCCCATGCTTTCCCAAAACGCAAAAACCCCCGGTCCTGAGGACCGGGGGTTTTCGCTACGACCAACCGATTAGGGCAGGACGATTTCGACGCGGCGGTTCTGCGGCTCGCGCACACCGTCGGGGGTCTGGACCAGCGGAGCGGTTTCGCCCTTGCCGACGACCGAGATCTGGTCGGCGGGGATGCCCTGCTTGACCATGGCGGCCTTGACGGCATTGGCGCGCTTCAGCGACAGAGCCATGTTGTACTTGTCCGGGCCGGAACGGTCGGCGTGGCCGGTCAGGTCAACACGGGCGGTCTTGCCCTTCTTGGCGGTGTCGACGGCCTGGGTGATGACCTTGGAGGCTTCCGGGGTGATGTCCGACTTGTTGAAGTCGAAGAACACGATGAAGTTCTTGGGGGTCGGCACGGGCTTGGCCATCGGAGCCGGGGCCGGGGCGGGCTTGGCCACCGGGGTCGGGGCCGGCGCCATGACCGGAGCCGGAGCGGCGAACTTGTAGGTGAAGCCGGCCAGGATCGAGTGGTTGCGATAATCGCTGTCACCCGAATTGGCGGTGCCCACATCGGCGTCCAGGGTGGCGAAGTAGCGGTACTGCGCCTTCAGAGCCCAGTTGCTGTCGATGTCATAGCCGACACCGGCGATGCCCTGATAGGCGAAGGTGTTGTCGGAATCGCGGGCGCCGGCGCCGGCGAAGTCGCCGTCCAGCCAAGCCCAACCGATACCGGCACCGACGAAGGGATGCCACTTGCCGGTCGGCATGAAGTCATAGATGCCGTTGACCATGGTGCTGATCGAGTCGATCGAGTCATTGGCGCGGTAGCCGACTTCGAATTCCACCTTGGGAGCGCCGAAGCTATAGCCGACCTGGCCCAGACCAACCCAACCCCAATCGGAATCGGCGCCGGTGGACGAACCCGGGTCTTGCATGTAATTGGTGCCACCGTCCAGACCCACATACCACTGGGCGTTGGCGGCGACAGGCAGGGCGGCGAGAACGCCAGCAACCAGCAGAGTCTTCATGGTACGCATCGAGAGGGCTTCCTTATGCATTAACAAGTTCGCACGCGATTGATCTGGTTTCTACCGCAGGACGTCACCCACGGCAAGAACCGCATTGGAGAAGATTCAAGGTTTCACGCCACCGTGGCATTTTCGCCACTGTCCGTAGCCGCCGGCGTTTCCACTTGGGTCACCGCCTCGGCCTGACGCTTGAGTCGGCGGAAGGCGCGGATGCTGACCGGGATCAGGCCCAGATAGGCGAAGCCCAGCACCACCAGGGTCAGCCACGGTTCGGTGACCAGGAAAGCGGCCAGCAGGCCGACGATCAACAGCACCGGCAGCACCCAGGCATTGGGGATACGGACCTTCTTGAACGAAAAGGTGGGAATGGTGCTGACCATCAGGAAGGCCACCCCCAGCAGAAAAACCGACACCACGGAGGGACGGGCGAAGAAGGACTCCCCGAATTCAAAGCTGGCCACCATGGGCAGCAGTACCACCCCGGCGGCGGCGGGAGCGGGAATGCCGGTGAAGAAATTATAGGCGTAAGGCGGCAGGTCGGCATTGCCCAGCATGGTGTTGAAGCGGGCCAGCCGGAGCGCGCAGCACACCGCGAACAACAGCACCAGGGCCCAGCCGAAGCCGCCGGCGCCCTGCATGGTCCAGAAGTACAGCACCATGGCGGGGGCGACGCCGAAGCTGACGAAATCGGACAGGGAATCGAGCTCGGCGCCGAATTTGGACGTACCATGCAGCAGTCGCGCCACCCGCCCGTCCAATCCGTCGAGAATGGCGGCGAGGACGATGGACAGCACCGCATGTTCCCACTTGCCGTGCAGGGCGAAGCGGATCGAGGTCAAGCCGGCGCACAGGGCCAGCACGGTCAGGATATTGGGGATGAGCTTGTTCAGCGACAGGCCGGGCAGCTTGGGCGGACGGATCAGACGGCGCCGGGGCTGGCCTGGGGCTGATGGCTTGAACATCTCAGCGCACCTCGCCTTGGCGCGCCGGCTCGCTCGACCCGAGATCGGCCATCACGGTTTCGCCGGCGATGCAGCGCTGGCCCAGGGCCACCAACGGCTGCACCCCTTCGGGCAAATAGACGTCGACGCGCGAGCCGAAGCGAATCAGGCCGAAACGCTCGCCGGCGCGGATGGTCTGCCCTTCGACCAGATCGCATTTGATGCGCCGCGCCACCAGACCGGCGATTTGGACGAAGGCGATGCTGCGCCCGTCTTCCAGTTCCAGCGCCACCGCCATGCGCTCGTTCTCGTCGCTGGCCTTGTCGAGGGCGGCATTGACGAACTTGCCGGCATGATAGGCCAACTTGGTCACCCGACCCGACAGCGGGGCGCGGTTGACATGGACATCGAACACGCTCATGAACACGCAAACGCGCGGACGCGGCGTCTCGCCCAGGCCCAGGCCGGCGGGCGGCACCGCATCGCCGACCAGGCAGACCACACCATCGGCGGGGCTGATGACCAGACCGTCGCGGGTGGGGGTGACCCGATCAGGGTTGCGGAAGAAATAGGCGCACCACAAGGTCGCCACCAGGCCCAACCAGCCCAGGGGTTGCCACAGCAGACCCAACAGGACCGCCGCGACCGCGAACAGGGCGATGAACGGCCAGCCTTCCCGATGGATGGGAACCATGATGTAGCTGGACATGGACAGGTTTTGGGACTGCAAGGTGAACCTCGTGCGTTTTGATGGCGCCGCATTGTAAACGTGTGGGCCGCCGCCGTTAATAGGCTTATGGCGGTTTTATCCGGAATCGGGACGTGTTACCGTCAACGCCGGTCCGTGAAACAGTCAAAGTCCCAATGCCCGATCCCAAACACCTGATCCCCAAGCACCTGATCGTCGGCGGCATGTGCCTGCCCCTGGATATGGAAGCCCTGGAAGCCCTGCCCATCAATCCGGGCGGCGTCTTTCAGTTCGACTTCACCTTCCATGACATCCGCTTTGCCATCCGCTACGAGGAGAAGGATGAGCACGGGCAACTGCGGGTGGTCGGCGATGTCGGCCCCATGCCGTTTTCCGCCGAATCGCCGGCGGCGCGGGCCGGCCTCAATCAGATCATGCGCGCTGGAAACGACGCGCTTCAATCGCGCTTTCGCGTCGCCCAGGGCCGGGTGCTTCTGGGCACGGAAGTGGACATCGACCGACCGGTCACCGCCACCAAACTGATCAGCGCCGTGGCCATGCTGATCATTCCGGCCACGCCCTATCTGGATCTGATCGCCCTTTACCTGCGTCCGCCCATGGCCCCGGCCAAGCCGGGCCTGCCGGCGCTGCGCCCCGAATGGCGGCGCAAGGCATTGCCCGCCCCCACCCGGCGCTGAGACCCTGCCCCCCCTGGCGCGGGATTTAAGGCTTGGGTAGTTGGAACACCTGACCGGGATAGATCAGATCCGGATCGCGGATGTGATCCTTGTTGGCCTTATAGATAATGGTATAGGCCTCGCCCGAGCCATAGATGCGTCTGGCGATGCGCCACAGCGAGTTGCCCGCCGACACCACCACCGCCGTGTCCGACGCGGCTTTCAACTCGCCCTGCGCGGCCACCGGCATTTCCACTCGCGCCAACACCTTGCCCTTGGCATCGACCAGATCGGCGCGCACGGTGATGTTGTCGTCCTTGGGTGCGGTGGCGGTGACCTTCCAGGTGCCGTCGCTTTCGACGGTGGCGGCGCCGACGAAAGCATTGCCCAGATAAACATGGACCTTGCCGCCCTGGGGGCCGCGCCCACCGATGAACAGGCGCCCCTTGCTGTCGGCCTCGACGATGTCGATGGAAATGCCACCTTCACCCAAGGGTGGGCCGATCAACAACTTGGCGCCACCGCCGGGCAACGGCTTGAAGGCCAAAATCTGGTCGCCCGGTCGATCCGGCACCACCAGCACCACCGGGGCGCCGGACGTGGTCACCGAACCGTCGGGATTGTGCGCCCGCAAGGTCAGCTGGCGGGCACCGGGGGCCATGGGAGTGTTGGGCACGAACACCCATTCGCCCCGGCCATCGGCAATGGTTCGACCGATTTCGACACCGCCGTCGAGGATGACCACCTCGGCCTTGGCAACGGCCCGCCCGGCCAGGACGGCATCGCCGCGCTCACCGATACGGACCACGTCGAAGCTGGGATCATTGGCCGCCGCATCGCCGCTGACGGCGGGAGCATTGCTTGCGCCCGGCGTGGCCACGGCCTTGCCGTCATCGTCCTTGCCCAGGGTCAGGGCCAGCAACACGGCCAGCAGCGCGGCGGCCAATCCGATCAGGGAAATGAATACGGGTCGGGTCAAGGGGCGTCCGCCTGGGTGGCTTCAGGGAATCGGCGGAAGGGTAGCGCCTTGCGCCCCCCAGAGCAAGCATCCTGGACGATGGCATGGGCGGGGTGCCGGATCATTCATTGACCGCGGACAACCAACACGGAAAAATCACCCGACGATATCAGGAGACAGAGCATGCGCCCATCCACCCCCATCCATCGCGTCAAAGTCTGGGATCTGCCCACCCGGCTGTTCCACTGGGTTCTGGTGCTGCTGATCGTCGCGCTGGGAGTCAGCGGTCAGCTTGGGCGATTGAACGTGCACATGCTGCTTGGTCCGGCGGTGATCGCGTTGATCCTGTTCCGCCTGATCTGGGGGATGATCGGCAGCGAAACCGCCCGCTTCAGCCATTTCGTCCGCGGCCCCAAATCCGTGCTGGCCTATCTGGCCGCCGCCCGCCACGGCGCCGTGCGCTCTGTCGGCCACAACCCGCTGGGCGCTTTCAGCGTGCTGGCCCTGCTGAGCCTGGTGCTGGTCCAGGGCGTCACCGGCCTGTTCACCAGCGACGATATTCTGAGCCAGGGGCCGCTGGCTCATCTGCTGTCGTCCAAGGACGTGGCCCTGCTGTCGTCGCTGCACCGCATCGGTTTCAAGCTGCTGCTGGCCTTCATCGCCGTGCATCTGGCGGCGGTGCTGTTTTATCGTCTGGTCAAGAAGGACGACATGATCCGGGCCATGATCACCGGTGAAAAGCAGGTGCCGGATGGGGTCGAGGGCATCCGGTTCCGCCATCCGTTGCTGGCCTTGGCCGCGCTTGTGATTGCTTGCTTGGTGGTTTGGGGTGGGTTGGCCCTGGCGCCGGAGGCGCCGGCTTTTTGATGACACGCCGGAGGCGCTGGCTTTTTGATGACGCGCCGGAGGCGCTGGCTTTTTGATGACGCGCCGGAGGCGCTGGCTTTTTGATGACACGCCGGAGGCGCCGGCTTTTTGATGACACCGGGATGACCCCGACGGATCAATTCCCCCGCAGATCGGCAGCGATTTGGCGGCCGCGGTTCAGTTGGCGGGCATTCATGCCCTTGGCCAGCCTGTCGCGGGCTTCCTCGGCGTCCTTCAGTCCGGCACCGGCGGCCAGTTCGTAATTGACCCAGGCGCGCACCGGATCGGGGGCGAACAGACCCTGGCCGCTGGCGGCCAGATCGGCCAGCAGCTTCATGGCATGGGGTTCGCCGTCAATGGCCGCCACCGACAGCCAGCGCATGGCCTGCCCCAGATCGAAGGGCAGGTCGCGCCCGCCCAGACAGGCCTCGCCCAGCATCAGCGCGGCTTGCGGGTGACCACGCAAGGCGGCCTTGGTCAGCCAGTATTCGCCATGGATCATGCCGGGACGCATGATGTCGGTCCAGCGGTCGTTGCCGGCGGCCTTTTCCGCGGCATCACGGGTGGGATACAGGCGGTCGCGTTCGGTGTTGTCCTTTTCGCGCCCGGCATCCTTGAACAACAGGCGCCACGCCGCCGGCTCGGCCAGCAGCATGCTGCCCAGACGGTACTGGGCCTCGATGTTGCCGGCGATGGCGGCGATACGGTACCAGCGCTGGGCCTTGGCGTGGTCGACCACCATGCCTTCGCCGAATTCGTAGATGCGGCCCAGGGCCAGGATGGCGCGGGTGTCGTCCTGGACGGCCATCTGTTCCAGCCAGCGCACGCCGGCGGGGCCGCCAATGGTTTCGGTCTGCCCATCCAGATAAAGCGCCAGAAAACGCTGGCGCGCCTCGGCGTCACCCAAATCGCCGGCCCGGTACCACCATTCGGCGGCGGTGGACAGGTCGCGCTTGCCGAACCAGCCCTGCTCGTGGCCGGTAGCCAGCAGCACGGCGGCCTCGGACTTGCCGTTACTGGCCGCCAGGATCAGCCATTGCGCGGCCTCGACCGGGTTCTTCTTGATGCCCTTGCCGCCCTTCAGCAGGGTCTGACCCAGTTCCAGTTGGGCGGCGACGTCGCCGTCGGCGGCCTGTTGGGCCAGACTGGGCTTGGCCGGGGCGACGGCGGCCTTGGCGGCGGGGGGCGATTTGGCGGCTGGCTTGCCTTGCGCCATGGCCTGACCGGCAAAGACGGCGGCGATCATGACGGCGATGACGGCAATCCTCATTTAGGCGGCGCTTTCATGGTGACTCGATGGGTCGGGGGCGCATGATTCCACAGCCCCCGAGAACTGTAAATGAGCCTATGCGCCGAATGTGTCGATCCTGTGGGCGAGTTGAATGTCGCGATGACTGAGGCCACCGCAATCATGGGTGGTCAAGGTGATGGTGACGCGATTGTAGACGTTGCTCCATTCCGGGTGGTGATCCAGCCTCTCGGCGGCCAGGGCGACGCGGCTGATGAAGCCGAAGGCCTGGGAAAAGTCCTTGAACTTGAAGTCCTTGGTGATGGCGTCGCGGCCGGGGGTGGGGGCCCATCCGCACAGATCGGCCAGGGCTTGGGTGCGTTCTTCCGCGGTCAGGCGTTGGGGCATGGGGCATCCTGTCTGTGGTCGAGTGTTGGATTGTGTGACGGCGCCACACTAGCCATTTTTAATGGGCACCCTTCACGCCCGCTTCAAGGCAAGGTAAGCTGACGCCATGTCAAGAGTGATCCCCCCGCACACGGTTCCGCCCAGCCAGGCCGACCTGGAAACCATCGCCCACGCCGCCTTCGCCGAGATTCCCGAAGAGTTGCGCGTCTATGCCGCCGACGTGATCATCCGCGTCGACGACTTCCCCGACGAGGACACCGAGCAGGAAATGGGGCTGGAAACCCCCTTCGACCTGTTGGGCCTGTACCGGGGGGTGTCGCTGCCGTTGCAAAGCTTTTCCGAAACCGGGCCGCGCAACGACGTCGACCAGATCTATCTGTACCGTCGCCCCATCCTGGATTACTGGTGCGAAACCGGCGAGGATCTGTCCAGCCTGGTCAAGCATGTGCTGATCCATGAGATCGGCCATCATTTCGGCTTCAGCGACGACGACATGGAACGCATCGAGGACGAAGCCTGATGCTGCAATCGCCCCTGTCGCCGGAGTTGCTGTTCACCGCCTGCGATCCGCAATCGCTGCCGTTCGACAGCACCGACGACTTGGCCGAGGCCGATGACTCGGTCGGACAGGAACGGGCGGTCGAGGCCATCCGTTTCGCCGTCGGCATGCGCCACCGCGGCTTCAACCTGTTCGCCCTGGGGCCGGAAGGCACCGGGCGGCGCTCGCTGGTCATGCGGCTGCTGGCGCGACAGGCGGCGGAGCGCGCGGCACCGGGCGATTGGGTCTATGTCAACGATTTCGACCAGAACCAGCGGCCCAGGGTGCTGTCGCTGCCGGCGGGCCGCGCCAGCGGGCTGAAGAAGGACATGGACTGGCTGGTGGGCGAGTTGGGCCAGGCCTTGCCCGCCGCCTTCGAGGCCGAGGAATACCGCAACCGCCGGCAAGCCATCGAGGACGAGGTGAAGGAACGGCAGGAAGCCGCCTTCGGCGCCGTCGCCCACGAGGCCAGCGCCAGCAGCGTGGCGCTGATCCGCACCCCCGTCGGTCTGGCCCTGGCGCCCATGAAGGATGGCGAGGTGCTGTCGCCGGACGAGTTCAAGAAACTGCCCGACGACACCCAGGACCGTTACAAGGCCGACATGGCGACGTTGCAGGAGAAACTGGAAGCCACCATCAAGCAGGTGCCCAAATGGGAGCGCGAAACCCGCGCCCGCTTGCGTGCCCTGGATCACGACGTGGTCGCCTTCGCCATCGATCACCTGCTGGAGGAACTGACCGCCAAATATAATGGCCTGCCGCAGGTGCAGACCTATTTGCAGGCGGTGTCGGCGGATGTCGCCGCCAATGTGGGCGACTTCCTGGGGGAAGACGAACGCTCGAAGATCCGCCGTGCCCTGGGCGGCGATGCGTTCCGCCGCTATCGGGTCAACGTGCTGGTGGACAATGCCCAGGCCCGGGGCGCCCCGGTGGTCTACGAGGATTATCCGACCCAACCCAATCTGATCGGTCGGGTCGAGCATATGGCCCAGATGGGCGCCCTGATCACCGATTTCAACCTGATCCGCGCCGGCTCGCTGCACAAGGCCAATGGCGGCTTCCTGGTCATGGACGCGCGCAAGCTGCTGATGAATCCGTTCGCCTGGGAAGACTTGAAACGGGCGTTGAAGGCACGCGAAATCCGTATCGAAAGTCCCGGCCAGTCCATGGGGCTGTTCTCCACCTTCAGCCTGGAACCCGAGCCCATCCCCTTGGATATCAAGGTGGTGCTGATCGGCGACCCCATGCTGTATTACCTGCTGTCCCACCATGACCCGGAATTTTCCGAATTGTTCAAGGTGGCCGCCGATTTCGACTGGCGCATGGACCGTTCGCCCCGGGCGGTGCTGGAATTGTCGCGTTCGGTCGCCGCCCTGGTGCGCAAGGAAGACCTGCTGCCCTTGGACCGCGGCGCCGTGGCCCGGGTGATCGAGCAGGCCTCACGGCTGGTCGAGGACGGGGAAAAGCTGTCCACCCACATGGCCTCGCTGGCCGATCTGGTGCGCGAGGCCGATCATTGGGCCAATGCCGCCAGTGCCACGCAAATCGCCGCCGCCCACGTGCAGCAGGCCATCGATGCCGCCATCCGCCGCCAGGACCGGGTGCGCGAAAACGTGCAGGAGGAAATCCAGCGCGGCATCATCCACGTCGCCACCGATGGCGCCGAAATCGGCCAGATCAACGCCCTGGCGGTACTGCAACTGGGCAATTTCGCCTTTGGCCACCCCGTCCGCATCACCGCGCGCATCCATGCCGGCAAGGGCGACGTCATCGACATCGAACGCGAGGTCGACCTGGGTGGACCGCTGCACGGCAAGGGCGTGCTGATCCTGTCCGGTTTCCTCGCCGCCCGTTTCGGCGCGCATGAGCCGTTGTCACTGTCGGCGTCGCTGGTGTTCGAGCAATCCTATGGCGGCATCGACGGCGATTCCGCCTCGTCCACCGAATTGTATGCGCTGCTGTCGGCCTTGGCCGATCTGCCCCTCCGTCAGGATCTGGCGGTGACCGGCTCGGTCGACCAGTTCGGACGGGTGCAGGCCATCGGCGGCGTCAACGAAAAGATCGAAGGCTTCTTCGACCTGTGCGCGGCGCGCGGCCTGACCGGCAGCCAGGGCGTGCTGATCCCGGCCAGCAATGTCGCCCATCTGATGCTGCGCGCCGATGTGGTCGAGGCCTGCCGCCAAGGCCGCTTCGCCATCCACGCCATCGCGCATGTGGATCAGGGCATCGAGGTGCTGACCGGAATGCCGGCCGGCGTGGCCGACGCCCAGGGCCGCTATCCCACCGGCACCGTCAACCGCAAGGTCCAGGCCCGTCTGGCGACCTTTGCCAGCCGGGCCGCCCAGCGCCATGCTCCTGAGCGGGACAAAAAGCCCGAGGCGGAATAGAACTGTTGCGCATGCGCAACGCTTGGATTCATTTGACTCGGATTCGCAATCAAGGGCTTTGCAGCAGACCTGGGGACATTATATGAGTCCTCAGGAATTGTTGCATTGCCGAAGCCGATGATCCGTAACGCTGCCGTCTTGATGTTGTGTCTGTTTGCCACCGCCCCCGCATGGGGTGGTGATGCTGTGCGTCCACGCCTGGTCCCCGGCGGCAATTCGCCGGCGCTTCCCAACTTGGCCGATGACAACCGGGTGGCGGTCTATTCCTTGGGCGGATTCAGTCTGGGGACGCTGTCGGCCGCCGCCGGCGCCCCCCCCGGACTGTCGCTTGTCGGCGGTGACGGCTTGGTGGTGGGTGGCTATACCGCCTATTCCGGCGACTGGTTGCGGCTGTCGACCTCGTTGGTTTCCGGCGGCGGTGTCGGCTCCGCCGATTTCACCGCCAGCCAGATGGTTTCCCCCTGGGGCGTCGATGGCATCGCCGCCCTCAGCCTGGGCTACCAATGGACCCAGTCGGGCGCTTTCAGCCTCAATCCGGCGCAGATGGGAATGTCGGTGGGGTCTTTGGGCGCGGCCAACGATCTGTCGTTGTCGCTGTCCTTCACCCACGACGTCACCCCGTCGTTTTCCATGGGCGGCTTCGCCGCCGCCAGCCGGGGCGAGGACGAGGCCAGCAAGGCCAATTCCGGCCTGCATTTCGGCGCCGGGCTTGAGCTGAAGTTCTGATTCTTAATTATCGAGCCCAGCCTGGGCTTTACGCAATATGAGTATTGCGATGACACCGCCACACCATGAAGATGTGCAGCGAACGTGTGTGTCTGATGTACGAACAAGCCAAGGCCCTGTTCCTGGACTGCCGGAAACGGGGGCGGGCAAAGATGGCCGATCGAGATTGAGGGATGAAGGCGATGGTATGGGCCGGGCACATGCCCCACCCATATATCATCAGCCGCCCAAATCAACGCACCCGTTATCAGTTTCGGCCAGAACGGCACGAAAATTTCTCTAATGCATTGGTATAGCTAGAGAATTTCCCCCGCTGTCGGGACGCTGAAGCCAAGGATCGAGCGGCCCTAGGGCGCGAGATCAGGGAAGGGCTTGGAACCCGGAACCACCCCGGTGGACGCCGGGGCCAACGCCAAGGCGGGAAAGGCCGATAGCGCAAAGAAGGCAAGCATCGGCACAGAGCGCATGCGGCCCCCCCTGATCGGCTCCGCGTTTCAACGCGGAGCCGATCAGGGGGCTAGGCCGTGTTTCAGTTCTATTCCTTGCGGAAATTGTCGTGGCAGCCCTTGCAGGCCTTGCCCACACCGCCGACGGCGGCCTTGATGGCCTCGGCATCGCCCGACTTGGCGGCGACGGCCAGCTTCAGCGCCGCGTCCTCCAACATCGGGAAGCCCTTGGCGAAATCGGCGGAGGAGAAGGCCTCGGCCTTGGTGTTGCTGCCCGACAACGCTTCCGAGCCCTTGGCGAAGGCCATGGGCAGCATGCGGGCCAGAGCGGCCACGTTCTCGGCCTTGGCGGCGGCGTCGGCGGGCAGATCGCCCTTGCCCTGGGCGAAGGCGCCGATGGGGCCGAAATTCATCTTCACCGCCTGGAACAGACCCTGGCGCATCTTCAAGGTTTCCTCCGGCTTCTGCTGGGCCGAGGCGGGGGCGGCAAAGCCGATCACGACGGCGGCGAAAGCGGCAGCGGTCATGGCCTTGGGGATGAAACGCATGGAAAAAGTCCTCCGTCCGATTGATCTACGTCCTCGGGGCTTACTCCCAAGCCCCGGGACCGTCTGTGACATTATCACGGGTTGTCGAAATTTCAGGTTACGGAAAATAGATACCGAAATACCAGCCCTGCCCGTTTCCCATCCATAGGTGTAGTTTTTGCCGCTTGCGTTCGTGGTCGGGGATGCTATCGTGCCCCCGCTGTCCGGGGTTTGTCAGGTCTCCGCGTGACGTGAGGCGCACCCCAGCGGAATGTTTGCCAATACCGTCAACACGGGGAACACGTCGATGAATAAGATCAAGGTCACCAATCCCATCGTCGAGCTCGACGGCGACGAGATGACCCGCATCATCTGGAAGTTCATTAAGGACAAGCTGATCCTGCCCTATCTGGACGTCGATCTGAAGTACTACGACCTGGGCGTCGAGTACCGCGACGAAACCAATGACCAAGTCACCATCGACGCCGCCGAAGCCATCAAGCAGTACGGCGTCGGCGTCAAGTGCGCCACCGCGCGGGTGAAGGAATTCAACCTCAAGAAGATGTGGAAGTCGCCCAACGGCACCATCCGCAACATTCTTGACGGCACCGTGTTCCGCGAGCCGATCATCTGCCAGAACGTGCCGCGCCTGGTTCCCGGCTGGACCAAGCCCATCGTCATCGGTCGTCATGCTTTCGGCGACCAGTATCGCGCCACCGATTTCAAGGTGCCCGGCCCCGGCATCCTGACCATGAAGTTCGTCGGCGAGGACGGTCAGGTGATCGAACACGAAGTGTTCAACTTCCCCAGCTCGGGCGTCGCCATGGGCATGTACAACCTGGACGAATCCATCCGTGGCTTCGCCCGCGCCTGCATGAATTACGGCTTGGCCAAGAAGTGGCCAGTCTACCTGTCGACCAAGAACACCATTCTCAAGGCCTATGACGGCCGCTTCAAGGACATCTTCCAGGAAGTGTACGAGAAGGAATTCAAGGCCGAGTTCGACAAGTACGGCATGACCTACGAACACCGCCTGATCGACGACATGGTCGCTTCGGCGCTGAAGTGGTCGGGTGAATTCGTCTGGGCCTGTAAGAACTATGACGGCGACGTCCAGTCCGACACCGTCGCCCAGGGCTTCGGCTCGCTCGGCCTGATGACCTCGGTCCTGCTGTCCCCCGATGGCAAGACCGTCGAGGCCGAAGCCGCCCACGGTACCGTGACCCGTCACTACCGCGAGCACCAGAAGGGCAAGGAAACCTCGACCAACCCCATCGCCTCGATCTTCGCCTGGACCCGCGGCCTGTTGTACCGCGCCCAGTTCGACAACACGCCCGAGGTGGCCAAGTTCGCCACCGCCTTGGAAGAAGTCTGCGTCGAGACGGTGGAATCCGGTTTCATGACCAAGGATCTGGCCATCCTGATCGGCCCCGATCAGCCCTGGCTGACCACCACCCAGTTCCTGGACAAGCTGGACGAAAACCTGAAGAAGAAGATGGGCGTCGCCTGACCCCCGTCGGATCCTCGGTGATCAACGAAACCCCGCCGGATGCGTCCGGCGGGGTTTTTGTTTGCGCTAATGGGCGTCGAATGGTGCTGGCGGGGGCCTGTCCAACCCGGCAAGCCGCAGCAGAACGCCTATGTGGAGCGCAATAACCGCACGGTCCGGCATGAATGGCTGGGCCAGTTCCTCTTTGAAACCATCCAGGAAGTGCAGGATTACGCCACGGATTGGCTATGGACCGACAACCATGACCGCCCCAATACGGGCATCGGCGGCATCACACCCGCCCAGAAACTGAAATTGACCGCCTGAATTCTATGTTCGGACCCCGCTAAAAACGGGGGGATTACCGATGAAGGTATCGCCCATGCCCAGATTGTGGAGGATGGCGACCGGCAACGGCTACCCTTTCGAGGGTGAGCTTGCTACATAATGTCGAGAAGGTGGTGTGCCGAAGGTGACTCTCGTCCAACCCTCTCTCCCGTGATTTCAGGTGGTTATGCCGCGTCGGAAGCAAGAACAAAACGTGATTGACAGGCGTTGCCCGTTCCGGCACATTCATTTCCAGCATCATCACAGTTGCGCCCGGTGACCGGCATCGGTTCCGGGCGATGGCCTGCGAGGGGCTTCGAATGAAACGTGGCGTGCTGTCCATCAGCCTGCTGTTGGCCGGGATGGCCGTCATCTCATCGGCCTTCGCCGAGACCACCATCCAGAAGGTCCCGCCCTGCGCCCCGGTCTACGGGACTTGGCGCACAGCCCACATCATGGACAAATTCGGCACCCCCCATCCACTGGCCCCGTCGCCTGGGTGGGAAGGGTTGATCATGGAAGCCCGCATCGACAAGGACAAGGCGGTCCTGGTGTGGTTCGGCGGCAAGAAAAAAATAACGTTCAAGCGGTGGTACAAATTTCGGCAGTGGGACGGGTCATTCATCGGTCTCAATGGAGCCAAAGAGGTAATTGCAAAAACAGAATTTGAATCAGTAATTGAGTATCCGGCAGACAAGTGTTACCTGGAAATCAACTATTACCTACAGCATGGTGACGTTGGATCGTTGGATCACAACCTCCTCATGGAAAAAATCGAATAGCCGTTTGGCATTAGGGTATTTCACCCACAGGCCCGCTCCATCCCGGAGCGGGCCTTTTTCTTTGGCACAGGAGACCAACCATGTCCGGAACATCCAAACGCATTCCCATGGCGCCGACCAAGCTGTCGCCCCAGGATTATGCCCGCACCGTCGGCGGCCACCTCAAAAACCGCGAAGGCGCGGTGCCGCGCATCTATACCGACGGCAAGGGCATCCCCACCATGGGCACTGGCATCGCCCTGGCGGTCCGCGGCGATGGCAAGACCTACACGCTGCGCGATCTCAACCAAATCGGCGCCGAGATCAGCGGTGATCCAGCCCGCCCGTACACGTTCTCGGAAACGGAACAGAAGCTTCTCACCGACACGGTCGATAAGCTCAACGATCCGAATCTTGACGATAAAGTTCGCAAAGCCGAAGCCCAGAAGCTCATTCCGCCCCATAAGCCCGGCAAGGAAACCGCCGCCGACAACAAGTTCGGCTTCACCTTGAGCGACGAGCGCATCGCCAAGCAGGCGGAGTCGGCATGGAACGACCACCGCGAGCGCGCCATGAAGGTCGTGCGTGACCAGGCCAAGGCGCGCGGCTGGAGCAAGGAGCAGACCGATGCCTACATCGACTCGCTGAAGGGATCGAAGCAGGAGATCGCGCTGACGTCGCTGGCCTATAACGGCGTTCCCGCCCCCAAGGCGACCGGAGCCATGCTGGATGGCGATCCGGCCACGCTCCGCAAGGAAATCCTCTACGGCTCAAACCCTCCCTCCAACGGCCCCAACCGCACCGGCATCGCCGACCGGCGCAAGGACGAGGCCGATCTCGCCGCCGGGCGGTTCGAGGATTGGACGCCCGAACAACGAGAACAGTGGCGGCAGGTCGAGGCGAGCCCGGAGGCCAAGCAGTATCGGGGCACTTTCCCCGACACTTTCCCTCAATACGGCCCGCCCGCTCCACCCAAGGACTCGAGCCGGTCAGAACCGAGCCCGCAGCCCGCGCCTGTCCCGGCGCAGGAACAAAAGCAGTCCGAAGCCCCCGCCGATCCTCAGGTGGCGGCGATGGTGGAGATGGCGGGCAGGCCGGTGGACAATCCCGGCCGCGCGGCGCTCTTGAAGCCGGTGGAAAACCTGACCCAGCCGGAGATGATGGACATGATCAACCACGCCCAGGACGACTATCGCGGCTGGAAATCGGGCGATCCGCTGAAATACCACACCTACGAGAAGGTGCAGGACTGGCACGCCGCCATGTACGGCGACGGCCCGCAACAATATGACGGCGGCAAGCCCATCGAGCCGACGCCCATCCGCCCGATCCCCGAGCGGCAGGGCCCCCACACCACGCCGGACGGGGAGGACCGATGGCAGGCCTCAGCGCGGATCGGCTCCAAGGTCGCGGACGCCGCCGACAGTGACGGCTACGCCCAAGCGGTAACCGGATTGCAGCGCGGCCTCAACATGCTGAACGCATCCAACCCGCTGCCCAAGCGCTCGCCGGCCTACGGCCCCTATACCGGGCTGGGGCCGGTGACGAGGACGGCAAATACGGCCCGCAGACCGACTTCGCCTTGAAGCACGCCACCGCCCGGCTGGGGCCGGCCAAGGTTGAGGAGGGTCTGGCCCTGGGTCGCTTCAACACCTTCGCCCGCGACGCCCAGAAGAACGGCAATCCGGACGGGCTGGAGGACAAGACCCATGCCGTCTTCGGCCCGCTGTTCCGGGGATCAGGCGACGACAAATCGCCCAAGGTGGAAGGCGGGGTGCTCCAGGAAACCCTCAACGATATCGGCGGGCGCAACCGCGACGACTGGGCGCCGCTGAAGGTGGACAACTGGATCGGCCCCAAGACGACGCAGGCGTTTCGCTCGGTCCTTGAGAACGAGGATGCCGACAGCCTGACCCGCTCGTTCGGGCGCGGGCTGGGTTTGCTGTGACCAAGACGGCGAGGAGGGCAACCGCTCTCCCCGCCGACGCGGAGAAGGTCGGATGCCGGTTCGCTATGGGTGGTTGGCGTAGGAAAGGAAACTCGCGACCAACCCTCTCCACAGTATTTCAGGGATTTATCCTCAGGGCTATCCGTTTCAACTGGTCTGTCAAGCAATGGAAAGCGATTCGTTCCTGCTCCATCCGGACACCGTCGCCTAGACGATTGGCGCGAAGATCTTCCAAGAGAGACCGCTCATCGATGGTCAGATTTTCCATCTGACCGGTGTGCTGTTGGCCTTCTTGCCCCCACAACGAGCGATGAGCCATCAGAGTGTCCCGATCCATCAGCAGGGATTGAGTGTGGCGGAAGCTCATGCGCAGGCGATCAAGCATGGCGAAGCCATGGGTATCGATGTCGCTCCAATAATGGATTTGACGGTCATGCAGCCAGGCGAAAGCGTCCAGCATGCCGACTCCATGTCCCAGGCCGAAGATGACGATGGCGTCGGCAACGGCAGGAAACGACAAGCCATTCACTTCATTCTCGGTGATGAAGACCAGTCTTCCGGGTGGAGCCGTGGCGGCCAGTTCAGCTGCGGGGACGGTGAGGTCGCTCAGACCATTCAGGGCCAGAGCCGGATCGAGGATACGGAAGCGCACCGTGGGCGGCTTGGACAACAGGCCAAATCGTTGTTCGAATCCTTTGGCACCCGTCGCGGTGGCGTCGAGGGCATCAGGAGGAAGCACCAGGGTCAACAGGTCGGAGAACAATCCTTTGTGCGTTTCGATGAACTTGGTGTCGACACCGGGAATATCGAGTTGGCGCAGGTAGAGGTTAGGACGAGGATGGTGGCGGAACCATTGCAGCACGGCCAAGATCCTCGGCCAGTCGTCGGCATGGTCAAGGGCGGTCATTGGTCGCCGCGCTAGCCAGTCGCCCAGTTCGGGAAAGCCACCCTGGGTGGTGTCGGCTAAACGATTGAAGGCCGCCGCCTCTTGGGCCTTCCCAATCAGCCCCAATGCCATGGCCTCGTCCGGGATTTCTATGCCGTCGGGCACCCGGTTCCGTCCTAATTGGCGGTGATTAACCTCGCGCCACGAGATGTTGAAGCCCCGTCGGCGGTTCGCCTCCAGCGCGGCGATCCAGTCACGCACCGCGGCAAATTGCTCCCCCAAAGCCTTGGAATCCGGGGCACGGAAGCGAAGCTTCAAGGGAAACAGCGTCTCGGCTGTAAGGCGGGCGGAAAGGATGCGCCCCTGATCCCACAGGCGGCGGACCTGCGCCTCGATATCGGCGGCAGTGGTCCATCCCGTCGTCATGTGCCACGCCGGGCCGCACGGTTTGCCAGGTGTTCCTCGATGGTGAGGTTGGCCAGGCGGGATCGGTCGCCCTTGGGGTTGTCGACGAAACCGACCGCCGATATGAAGGGTTCGATCACCGGAATCTTCTGCAAAGGTGTGACGATGAGTAACTGGAGCCCCATGCTGCGGAACAGTTGGAGGCCATAGCGGGTCGATTCGTCCGAGCCCCGTCCGAATGCTTCGTCGATCACCACGAACCGGAACGTACGCGCCCGCCCGCTGCCCCAATCCAGGCCGAATTGGTAGGCCAGGCTGGCGGCGAGCACCGTGTAGGCCAGCTTTTCCTTCTGGCCGCCCGACTTGCCGGCGGAATCGGAATAGTGCTCGTGAGGCTCGTGCGTCTCGCGCCAGCGTTCCGAGGCGGCGAAGACGAACCAGTTGCGAACGTCGGTGACCCTATGCCGCCACCTCTTATCCGCTTCGGCGGTATCGGCCCGACCGCGAAACCGTTCGACGATGGCCTTGACCTGGAGGAACTTGGCTTCGGAGTAACCGTCCTCGTCCGATCCCGTCAAGGCCGATTCGGTGCAGGCACGCAAGTCCTGCTGGAAGGCCCTGATGTCGGCATCCTGGGTACGCTCGGCCTCCAGCAAAATATAGCGGCCGGGATTGTAATTGATGGTAACCAGGGAGAGGTTGATCTGCTCGATCCGCTCCTCGATCTCGCCCACTTCACGGTTGAGCTGGGACTGGAAATTGGCGATTTCGCGGATGGCGTTCTCGTTGAGCTGCTTCTTGAAATCGTCTTCGAAACGGGGCAGTCCATCACGGACCAGATCGTCGAGCATCCGGCGATAGTCCGGCGCGTAGTCCAGGGTGGAATCGACTTCGAGGGTTTCCTGCTGGAATTCCTTGCGATAGGCGGTCATGGCCGAAATGATGCGATCTCGGACGGCGGTCACGCGAAGATCGAGCACATCTATCTTCTTCTTCTGAATCCATTCCCGCATGTCCTGGGCCGCGTTATCGCAGGATTCAACC
This sequence comes from Stygiobacter sp., assembly GCA_006218045.1. Taxonomy (GTDB): domain Bacteria; phylum Pseudomonadota; class Alphaproteobacteria; order Rhodospirillales; family Magnetospirillaceae; genus Magnetospirillum. The sequence goes on along the minus strand of VBWB01000020.1, from coordinate 9,937 downwards.
AAGAGTCGGCGTTCGCCGAGCGCATCGCCTCGCATCGCTTCCAATTGGGGAAAGCACCGCTCGGCAATATCGGAGGGAACGCCGTCACGTTCATCGATGGCAGCTGACAGCGCGCTCCGAGCATTGTTGGTCCGATCCTCGAGCTTGGCCCGCTCGTCTCTTGCCGGGGTTAGCTCGCCTTCCACCTGCGCCAGGGCTTCACTGACCCCAGTCAACTGTTCCTCAAGTGTCCGCAGCACATCAGAGGAGGCTTCGATTTCCTGCTTTTCCAGCTCCAATCGCTGGATAAGGGCTGCCGGGCTCCGCCAATCGATGTCACGGAATTCCGCCCAGGCCTCCAGCTTGCTCAGACGCTGCAACTGCTCGCCAGGCTTCCGCACGTTCTGTTCGCAGGCGGCGTAGTTGGTCGCCGCCTTCTGCATCCGCTGCTCGTGGCCACGGAGCTGCGTCTCCAGGGCGGCGATCTTTTCGGTATTGGACCAGCCCAGGACATAGGTGGTGCGATCATTGATAGCGCGGCGATCATCCTTTTCGTGGCGATCATGGCTGCCCTTGATCTGGCCCTGGCGGGTGACGGCCTGGCGTTCCAGACGGAACTGATCGAGATTATCGCAGCCGGCATAGTCGAAGCGGCGCCCGACTTCCCCTTCCAGCCAAGCGTAGAAGGGGGAATCCGCCTTGATCTCCAACTTGCGGACCAGGGAGGTTGGGCTGAGAGATGGTGCAACCGAAAAGCCGCGCTCGCGGACCCGGAAATAGACCAGCCGTCCCCCCAGATGGGTACGGTCCACCCAGTCGGCAACCTTGGCGTAATGAGTGTCGGGAACCAGCAGCGACAGAGCGAATCCATGCAGTAGGCGTTCGGCGGCGCCTTCCCAGACGTGATCTTCAGGCCGCACCCGCAGGTGTTCGCCGGCAAAGGGCAGATCCTCGGCGGTGATGCCGGTGGCAAGGCACAGTGCCATACGTAGGTCGAGCATCTGCTTGGGGATGTTCGAAGGGCGCTTGCGAAGAGAGGTCAACTCGTCATTGGTGTCGTCATGCTCTTTCTTCAGCTTGAGAAATGCAACCTTGGCTTCGACCAGGGCATTTTGGGCTTCCTCTCTACTGTTTTCGGCGTCCTCACGCTCCCGTGTCAGTCTGTCCTTATTGGCAAGAAAGCTTTCCTGGTCGATGACAGCCGGAAACCCCAGTTCCTGGACTGCCTTATCGTAGTTCTCCGCCCGGCGGCGGCGAGAATCTCGTTCCTCTTCATGTTTGGCGATATCGTTCCGCAGTGTTTGCAGACGATCGCCACCATGATCGCGCAGCGCCTGCTCGATCTCTCCCCTTCGCCGTAAATGCTCGGTTTGCGAGGACGAGAGTTCAGCGATCTTTGCTTCCTGGCGCCGGAATGCCTGATCAAGACCCGCCAATCTGGCTTCCAGGAGTTCCGCCTTGAAGCCTGCGAACCATGGACGGAGAGCGAGGTCGCGGCACTCACGCAAGCCCGCCACCTCGGCGACATGGGCGTCGTGGCGCTCGCAATCGGCAACCAGCGGCGTGAGCAGGGAAATCTGCCGCTTGGCCCGTACCACGGCGTCATGGGCGCGGGTGAGATCGTCAAAATGCAGAACCAGCGCATTGATGCGCTTGTCGACCTCGAATGCTTCCAGCATGTGGTTGCGCACGAAATCCGTGAGGTTGCCCACCGACTTCATGGATACGGTCTGGTGAAACAGCTCCAGCGCTTGGTCACTGCCGATTCCGAAGCGGCGGCTGAATTCGGCACAATAGGGAGGATAGCTCTCCCATACGCCGATATCGTCCTGGGCTTTTAGTCTCTTCTTCAGAACGCCGATTTCGCCGGTGATGCCGCCGAAATCGCCCGCGATGGACAGCCTACGGTCGGCGACGACAAAGAAGCGGTCGGGCTGGTTCACATGGTCCTTGATCCAGAAGACCTGGGCCAGGGTCACGTCCTGGCCCAGTTCATCGCTCCGAAAGTGGCCCAGGATGACCGAGTAGCTGTTGTGATCGCGCAAGGCCACCGGCCTGGCCGAAGCGCCGCTGTCCCCCTTTTCCGATTTGTAGTAACCCTGAACATAGGAGCGCAGGTCGCGCTCGCGCTGGTCGGCGCCTGCCGCCTTGTTGTAGTTGATGCGGTGGCTGGGGATCAGCAACGTGGTCACGGCATCGACCAGGGTGGACTTGCCGGAGCCGATGTCGCCGGTGAGCAAGGTGTTCTCGCCCCCCAGTTCCAGAGCCCACACCTTGGCGTCGAAGGTGCCCCAGTTGTAGACCTCCAGCCGCGCCAGACGGAACCCCGTACGCGGCGGTGGCGTATCGTCGTCAGGTTGGATCACCGTGGCCAGTTCGTTCATTCCACCTCTCCCCCGGCGAGGCGGACTCGATACTCGTTCAGTCGGCGATCGAATTCGCCCAACCACTGCGCATCGACGAAGGCCTTGAGAATCCGGCGGACTTCAAACAAGCCCGGCTGGCCGGACAGCCGACGTAGGAAGCCAAACTCGACCACCTTGTCGATATGGCTGTCGATCTTGTCGGTGATCTTGACCTGATTGCTGCTGTCGGGCAGGAACAGCTGCATCAATTCCACCAATTGCTCCCGATCCAAGATCAAGCGGGTGTCACCGCCTTTGGTGTCCAGTTCCAGCAGCTTCTCGCGCAGCAGCACCAGCAGCAGGCTGACGGCAAACCCCAGTGGCCTCCGGGCCACCAAACGAGGAAGAGCCTTCTCTTCATCGTCTTCATCGGCTTGTCGTTGGCGCAGGAAGGCATAGCCCTCGGCCTCGTCCAGCACCAGATCCAGGCCCAGCACGCCCACATGGTCACGAACGAAAGCCTGCTGGCCCAGCATGGTCTGCCACAGGGGGCGATCTTCTTCCTCGTAGATCACGCCCTTCATCAAGCTGATGACGACGCGGGACAAATCGTGTGAGGCTTCAGTCATGAAGTCGCCTCACGACAATACACCACCATGGGTAGCGTTGCCCGCCGCGTGGTCCCGTCCTCGCCATCCCAGAACACCGATTCCTTCAATCGATCATCGATCAGGGCCGCAGCGTCTTCAGCGGCCAAGCCAAGATAGGTCATGAGTTCCGCCAACCCTTGCTCCAATGGTTGCGTCATCGCTACTTCACCAAGGGACACCTGTGTCCTGGATTGCAGCGCCCGGCGGATCGCCGAGGCCAAGCGTTCCCGATCAACTATGGTTTGGTCGTATAGTGATTCGGTGGCCACATCCTCCCTGCCTTCCTGAAGCTCGCCCGAGGTGATCCGCGCTTTCAGTGGCGGTGTGAACAGGGGGCGTTCGAAGGGCAGATCGATCTCGGGCACGGGCTTTTCCAGGGCGATCAGTCCATCGGCTGGAGGGCAGTCCCGGACGGCCAAGGCACTCTGATGAATCTGGCGGATCAAATCGAGGATACGGCGATTCTCGGCCCAGGCGCGGTCGTCGAGATAGCGGCGCAACTGTTCGGACAGGCGGCGCACCGTTGCCTGGGCGCCCTCGCCGGCTTCCAACCAGTCATGATGGACGCGCCGCAGTCGTCGGTCGGGTTCCAGGTCTTTCACCGGCTCCAATTTCAGCGCAGCATCCAGCAATCGGCCCAGCTCCTCCTGGCGGTCGGACGACATCAGGAAATCCCAGAAGGCACGAAAGCTCCGCCCTTGGTCGGAATCGACGATGACGTCGCGGCGGCCGAACACCTCCTCCAGCAGGATCCCCCTGGCCCCATCCCAGGTGGCGACCCGTTCGCGCACGGCTCGGTCGAGATCGCGGAAATTCTGCTCGACTTCGCGGAAGTCCGACAACAGCCCACGGGCGGTACCGGCCATTTGAAGAAAGCGATCCTTGACTTGCACGTCATCCATCGGCGTTACACCGTCGCGACGAATGCGGGCGATATCCGCATCAAGCTGTGCTTTGCGCTTCTCCAATTCGGCGATGCGTAGTGCGGGATCGGTCTGAGTGCCTTCGATCAGTTGCCGCAACAGCTCGAACACGGTCATCAGCCGCGATTCCGTGCCGACGAACGGTCTCTGTTGCAGTCCCGAAAGCCATTCGATGGCCTTTTCCGCCGCCGGGGTCAGGTCGAAATGCGGTTGATCGCTGTCCGTCGGATAGTATTTCCGCAGCCAGCCATTGCGATCGGACGCCCACTCGTCGAGGTAGTCGGCGGCGGCACGGGGATAGTCCTCGCGGTCGACCTCGAACAGAAAATCATCGAGCTTCGCCGCCAGATCGGGCTGAGCAATGGAGCGTAGATTTGGGGTGATGAAAGCGCGATGAAGAAAGCTCGCGACCAGGACCGCATTGCTGGCCGCCAACAGACGCCAACCGGGATGTGATTTGCGCAAGGTGGTCAGCGTGTTTTTGCTGACCGCTTCGCCCGTGATGTCGATCATTATTGATCGTCGTTATATTAGAAGGTCGCAACAATGAACGCAACTATGAATGGATTTCCATGGCGGTTAATCTTGACTATTCCAAAAATCGGTCAATCGATCTGGAGGAATAATGGAAACATGCATCAGCGTCAGAACCAAGCATGTGGCGACGTTTTCCTTGATCCGTTCATATATTGACTCTCGATCAAGCAATGATTGATCCAGAATCTCCCCACAGCGGCAAACCTAAAAAAAAGGGCGGACTCCCTGCATCTTGGGAGCCCGCCCAGTTTACCGTTCCCACGGGAGTAAGGAGATGGAATCGGCGACCTGGAAGATGGGGGCCTCTTCGTCCTTGTTGATGGCGACGATGACCTTGGAATCCTTCATGCCGGCCAGATGCTGGATGGCGCCCGAGATGCCGACGGCGATGTAAAGCTCCGGCGCCACGATCTTGCCGGTCTGGCCGACCTGCAGGTCGTTGGGGACGAAACCGGCATCGACGGCGGCACGGCTGGCGCCGACGGCGGCGCCCAGCTTGTCGGCCACCGCTTCCAGCAGCTTGAAATTGTCGCCCGACTGCATGCCGCGGCCACCGCTGATGATGATCCGCGCGCTGGTCAGTTCCGGGCGTTCCGACTTGGACAGTTCCTGGCCGACGAAGCTGGACAGACCGGGATCGGCGGCGGCGGGCACCGCTTCAATGGCGGCGGAACCGCTGGTGGCCGCCGCTTCGAAGCCGGTGGCGCGCACGGTGATCACCTTGACCGCGTCCTTGCTTTGCACGGTGGCCAAGGCATTGCCGGCATAGATCGGACGCACGAAGGTGTCGGCATCGACAACAGCGGTGATTTCGGAAATCTGCGCCATGTCCAGCATCGCTGCGACCCGCGGGCAGACATTCTTGCCCGAGGTGGTGGCCGGGGCCAGGATATGGCTGTAACCCGACGCCAGGCTCACCACCAGGGCGGCCAGCGGCTCGGCCAGATGATGGGCGTAACAGGGCGCTTCGGCGGTCAGCACCTTGGCGACGCCAGCAATCTTGGCCGCTTCGGCGGCGACGGAGCCGACGCCTTCGCCGGCGATCAGCACATGGATGTCGCCACCGATCTTCTGGGCGGCGGAAACGGTGTTGAGAGTGGCGGCCTTCAGGCTGCCGGCTTCATGTTCGGCGATGACGAGAACGGCCATTTTCAGATCACCTTCGCTTCGTTCTTCAGCTTGTCCACCAGGGTGGCGACGTCGGCCACCTTGATGCCGGCGGAACGCTTCGGCGGCTCTTCCACCTTCAGCGTCAGCAGACGCGGGGCGACATCGACGCCCAGATCTCTTCGCCTTCATGATGTTGGGCAAGCTGGCATAGCGCGGCTCGTTCAGGCGCAGATCGGTGGTGACGATGGCCGGCAGAGTGATGGAGATGGTCTGCAGACCACCATCGATTTCACGGGTCACGGTCAATTTTTCGCCGATGTCGATCTTCGAGGCGAAGGTGCCTTGGCTCCAGCCCAGCAGTGCCGCCAGCATCTGGCCGGTCTGGTTGCTGTCGTCGTCGATGGCCTGCTTCCCCAGGATCACTAATTGCGGGGCTTCCTTGGCGACAACAGCGGCCAGGGCCTTGGCGACACCCAGCGGCTGAACCTCGTCATCGCTTTGCACCAGGATGCCGCGATCGGCGCCCATGGCCAAAGCGGTCCGCAGCGTCTCCTGCGCAGTGGCCGGGCCGATGGACACCACCACTACTTCCGACGCCTTGCCCGCTTCCTTCAGGCGAACCGCTTCCTCGACCGCGATCTCGTCGAACGGGTTCATGGAAAACTTCACATTGGCGGTTTCAACGCCCGTGTTGTCCGACTTCACCCGGATCTTCACGTTGTAATCAATGACGCGCTTCACCGCGACGAGGACTTTCATGCTGGCTCCTCCATTCGCCCCCATTGATTGCGGATATTTAGGGGGGCTTTCAGATAAATCCGTATCGCCCATCACGGAAACGACCGTCACCAAGCTTAGCAAGTTGTGACAACCGCCCCCCCTGAATGCCTCCAAGCCAGGGCTCTAGCCCGATCTACTCGCGCACCAATTTTATGTCAAGATATTTGCTCTTATGACACCTCCCAAGATAGATGTAACTGCGCATCCTTGCATTAAACGCCCCAAAAATGACTCGTTTTCGCTATTTTTCATTGCGCAACCAGAACTCACAACCTCCAGCACCAGCCGCCGCCCAGAATATATATATCAATATCTTGACAAAATTTTGATGCGGCAATAGGTTTTTGACGATCATAAAAATTGCCAGTGGTCCAATGTGGCCATTGCGGATGGAGGAAGCGGATGAAACTGAAATCCCTGTTGCTTGCCTGCGCGCTTATGTCGCTTCACGACACAGCATGGGCAAAAACCACTGTAAAACTGGGTGTGCTCACCGATCTTAGTGGTCCGTATTCGGATCTCTCGGGCAAGGGTTCGGTTCTCGCGACCGAACTGGCTGCCGAGGAATTCATGAAATCAAACCCGAGCTTCAATGTCCAAGTGATCGCGGCAGACCATCAAAACAAGCCAGATGTTGGTTCATCGATCACGCGTCAATGGTTTGATCAAGGTGGCGTTGACGCTATTGTCGACGTTGCTAACTCGGGTGTTGCCATGGCTGTCAGCAATCTGGCCACAGCCAACAACAAGGTTTTTCTAGCCTCTGGCCCAGCCAGCTCCGACATCACCAACAAAGCGTGTTCAGCCAATACGGTTCAGTGGACTTATGACACCTACGCGCTGAGCAAGGGGACGGGATCCGCCCTGGTGCGCTCCGGTGGCGACAAGTGGTTCTTCATCACCGCCGACTACGCATTTGGCCACGCGATGGAGCGCGACACGTCCCGCTTCATTAAAGCCGCAGGCGGTCAAGTGGTAGGGCAGGTCCGCGCCCCACTCAATGCACCGGACTTTTCTTCGTATCTACTACAGGCGCAATCTTCTGGCGCCAATGTGATCGGCCTAGCCAACGCCGGGACGGACACGATCAATGTCGTGAAACAGGCATCGGAGTTCGGCCTGACCAAGTCGGGTATGCGGCTGGCAGGCCTGCTTGTCTTCATCACCGACGTGCAAAGTCTGGGGATTGAGACCGCTCAGGGCCTTGTTGTCACTGAGGCCTATTACTGGAACCTGAACGACAACACCCGGGCTTTCGCCAAGCGTTTCTCCGAACGCTTCGGGGGCAACATGCCCAGCCAGGTCCATGCTGGCGCCTACTCCGCGACACTCCATTACCTCAAATCAGTCGCGGTATTAGGCTCGAATAGTGACGGCAAAGCTGTCGTGGCAAAGATGGAAGAATTGCCCACGGACGACCAAGCCTTTGGCAAGGGCATTGTCCGTAAAGACGGGCGAAAACTCCACGACATGTACCTGTTTGAAGTCAAGAAACCGTCCGACAGCAAGGGCAAGTGGGATCTCTATAAGGTGCTGGCCACAATCCCTGCAGACCAAGCATTCCGCCCTGTCGCCGAAAGCGAGTGTCCGCTGCTTCATTAACCAAACCAAGGCGCTACCGGCCCTCGCTGGTAGCGCCTTTCCTTTCTGTCGGAATATTTCAACAACCGTGCACAGTCCGCTCGTTGCTTCCGAGTGAACACCCTTTGCGCGACCGTGATTTCGCTGTTTTCAATTCCGATCCCCTGCCGGGGATTCCGATACGGAAACTTTAGCCTAACCCAAGGCATCCACCGCAAAATCGATAAAACTGCGTAACTTCGGAGTTATGTGTCGATCTGGCGCATAAAGGATATGTATTGGCCGCGTGGGAACTTTATATTCAGGCAGTAACACGATCAGCTTGCCGTCTTCCAATGCCTTTCCAACAATTTCCAGGGGTTGAAGTATAACCCCCAGCCCGGCAAGTGTCGCATTGAGTAGCGGCTCCGCTTGGTCCGCAACAAAACGACTGGAAACAGGCACCACTTCCCGCCCGTTCGGCCCATCGAATGTCCAATGGGTGCGCAATTCTGTATGAGCGAACCCAAGACAATCGTGCCGCTGAAGGTCCCAAGGTGTCCGAATGGGACTATGTGTGCCGATATATGCAGGGCTCGCACAAAGGACCAGATGGTAAGGGGCAAGCAATCGGGCCATCAACCCACTGTCAGCAAGTTCTCCTATGCGGAAAACCGCATCGTACCCATCCTCAACGAGATCGACAGCGCGGTTGTTGAGAGTGAGTTCGATCGTCACCTCGGGAAAAGCCTTCATGTAGTCAGGCAAATATCTTGAGAGCGTATGCATGCCAAAACTGACAGGGGCGTTGATCCGTAAGCGGCCAGGAACCGCCCGAGTTTCCGCAGCCATATTCTCCGCAGTTTCAACCTCAGCCAGAATGATCTTGGCACGTTCATAAAACAAACGTCCGAAGTCAGTAAGGCTTTGGCGCCGGGTGGTCCTATGCAAAAGCTGGACGCCGAGCTGTTGTTCTAGCTTCTGCACATGCTTTCCCGCCAATTGCGACGACATGTTCAGAGTTTCAGCCGCAGCGCTGAACGAACCGAGTTCGACAGCTTTGATAAACACCTCCATACAACTTAGTCGATCCATTAGAAACACCATGTTTCATATATAGATAAAAAGTGCTGGATATACATCCATTCAATTCATGATCAATAGTTTGATCATCCTGATTGCAAGAGGAGAGGATCATGAAGATTGCCGTAATCGGAACAGGGAATATGGGGGGGGCTTGCACGTGCGCTCTTCGCCGCAAAGAAAGAGATTGTGATCGGTCATCGCGACCCGATCAAAGCTGCGGCTTTGGCTGCGGAGATCGGGACCAACGTGGAATCCGGCGAAATCTCAGCAGCTCTGAAGGCAGCTGATATTGCGATCTTTGCCCTTCCTTATGCTGCGACTATCGAGGTTCTGAAGGGGGGCTATGATTTGTCAGGCAAAATCATAGTGGATATCAGCAACCCAATCACGGCCGACTTCAAGGATCTCGCGATAGGTCATACGACTTCGGCCACAGAAGAAATCCAAGCGGCGGCACCGACCGCGATGGTCGTAAAGGCATTCAACACTGTTTTCGCGAATCTCATCCAAACCGACGCCCGACAAGGCAAAAAAATTCAGGTTTTTGTCGCAGGAAACGACACCAATGCAACCACACAAATCCGTGACCTGGCACGGGCGCTTGCATTTGAACCGCAAGATGCCGGGCCGCTCACTAACAGCCGTTTTCTGGAGCCTATTGGTGAGATGAACATCCACTTCGGCTTTTTCCTTGGCAGGGGACCGAACATCGCACCGGCCTGGATTTCAGTTAACGACTGACACCGGAGCAGGCTCATTTTACGGGAAAATACCATGAAGAACTTCACAAAATTGTTTTACCGCACTGTTGTTCTGTTGCCCCGGTAATCCCCCCGTTTTTAGCGGGGTCCGAACATAGAATTCAGGCGGCCAATTTCAGTTTCTGGGCGGGTGTGATGCCGCCGATGCCCATATTGGGGCGGTCATGGTTATAGGTCCATAGCCAATCCGTGGCGTAATCCTGCAC
>VBWB01000002.1 GCA_006218045.1 Stygiobacter sp. | reverse complement strand
TGCAGATGCTTCAGCGCCTGGATCACCTCACGGCCCAGCAGGCCGTAGGCGCCGCGGATGTCGGGCTTGCCGGTGCGGTCGGAGAAGGCCTCCGGCTGCTGTTTGGCGAAGGCCATGGCCTGGCGGGTGAGGTCGGTGATGGAATCGACGAAGATCACCGGCATGGAGGCGAGGAATTCCTCGACGCCGCTCCCCGAGTAGACCGAGCGCACATGCTGGTGATGCTGGGCGCTGTAGAAGGCGTTGGGATCGACCGCCGGGTCGGGGCCGCCGATCAGCACCACCAGATCGCGGAAGTCACCGAAGCTGCGCACCGGGATGCTGGCGCCGGACCAATCCTGCACCGACTTCATGCCGGCCTCCAGGTCCAGGCAGACGGTGTGGGCGGCCGGCAGGGTCCTCAACAGCGAGGTCTTGCCACAACCGGGCGGGCCGAAGATGGCCACCGAGGTCTTGTTGCCGGCGGACGACAAGCGCTCGTCGGCGGTGATGATGCGAACGGCCATGGGAAGATTCTCCAATTCAGAGCGGGGACGACGGGGCTTTGACCGGGCGCCGAAGGGATACCTGCCCGCCCTTGCGGTACGGGCTGCCCCGTCGTTGTCTCAGGGGGCGATGGGTTTCAGCACGAAGCTGGGCTTGCCGGTCTTCACCGTGCGGGCGGCCTGGAAGGCAGTTCGGATGTGGGCTGGCCAGGCGGCGTATTTGCGCTCCGGCACCTTGAAGGCGAGATCGACATATTCGGCCGGATCGTCACCGGCGGCGCGGATGTGTTCGACGGTGGCCGCCAAATGGCCCTGATCCCAGTCCACCTTCTTGGGCAGATCAACCGCCACGGTGACGGCGCCATCGTTGAAACGCACCGTGCCGGTATCCTTGCCCTCGCGGCTCCGCAACTCGGCGGCGATGGTGCCGTACTTCCTGTCCAGCGCTCCATCGAGCCGGTCCTTGACGGCCTTGGCCCGACGCAGGGACTCATCGACCTCCTCCTGGAGCATGGCCAGCATCTCGGACGGCAGGGCGGCGACATCACCGACCGGCATGCCGATCAGATCGCCAAGGCTGGGGCGGTTGGGGATGGTCATTGGACAATCCTCCCGCAACCGGCACTCTCGGTGTTGTGCTTTTGTTCGGTAAGGTAATCGCGCAGGCGAACCGCCATGGCGAAGGTCAGGCGGCGGCGGCCCTGCTCGATATGGCGCAGCAGGTTGGGATCGTTGACCGCGGCCTTGCAGAACATGGTCGGCGCGGTCCCGGTCGCGGCCAGCCAGTCATCGACCTCTCGCTGGACATCGGCGATGAAGGTGCTGACGTGGTCGGCGATATCGGCTTTGCAGGTGTCCATTCGATCCCCCTCTGTTTCGATTGAGGGAAATCTATCAAGCTTGACATAGTTAGGACGAATCCTATTTCATGGCCCAGCACAAACCCGAGGAGACTCCATGACCGCGACCCTGGCCGACCGCATGCGTGCGCGGATGAAGGAACTGGAGTTGCGCCCCCTGCATGTGGCCGAGGCCGCCGGCGTCGGCCGCTCGTTCGTCTACGACATCCTGCGCGGACGCTCCGCCGACCCGTCCAGCGAGAAGCTCACCCGCGTCGCCGCCGTTCTGCAGATGCCGATCGAAGCCCTGCTCTATGGCGAGGACGGTAAGCAGGCTCCAGCCGTCACCACCCCGTCCAGGCGCGATTACGTCGCCGTTCCTTTCGTCAATGTCGAGGCCGATATGGGCGGCGGCGCTGTGGCTGAAAGCGAGGAGGAGGGCGCTCCCTGGCACTTTCCGAAGTCCTGGCTGCGTGATTTCCTACGCCTCAGGCCGACGGGATTGAGGCTGATCCGGGTGCGCGGTGACAGCATGGAGCCGACTCTGCTTGGCGGCGACGTGGTGATGCTCGACACCAACCAGGTCGTCCCCAACCCCACCGGCATCTTCGTTCTGCACGACGGGTTCGGGCTGGTTGCCAAACGGCTGGAGCGCCTTGCCGGAGGCGAAATCCCCTCTGTCCGCATCATCTCCGACAACAGCCGCTATTCCCCCTACGACCGCAGCGCCGAGGAGATCCGCATCATCGGTCGCATCGTCTGGTTTGCGCGGAATCTGTCATGAAATTCGGATTAGACCTAATACGTGCGACTGCGCCATAAGAGAACAATCGTGAAATGTTCTCTTTGTGGATCGCCCATGTCACTTGCCCTCCATCCCGACCACATGAGCGCCGCCGAGCGCCTCGACGAAATCGCCGAGATTCTGGCGGCCGGCGCCATGCGCCTGATGGCGCGGAAGTCCACTCGTTTATCTGCTGAGCGCGGAGACTGTTCCGTCGACTTCACCGCCAGCCGGAGCGTGTATGGCGTGGAGAACAAACGGAGGAACTCCCGCCCATGACAACCGCGATCCTCACCCAGGTGGCCGAATTGCCCACCCTGCCGACGCCCAAATTGAAGGCGATGTGGCGAGAGCTGACCGGCACCGAGCCGCCGCCCTACAACCGCACCTTCCTGGTGAAAAGGTTGGCCTACCGGATTCAGGAACTGGCCTTCGGCGGGTTGTCGGTGCAGGCCGAACGCCGCCTCGACGATCTGGTCGACGAGTTGGACGGCAAGAAGAAGCCGAAACCCAAGGACATGACCGCCCCCATCGTCGGCACCAAGCTGATCCGGGAATGGCAAGGCGTGCTGCAGGAGGTGACCGCCCTGGCCGATGGCTTCGAATGGCAGGGCCGCCGCTACCAGAGCCTGTCGGCGGTGGCCCGCGCCATCACCGGCACCCGGTGGAACGGGCCGCTGTTTTTCGGCCTGCGCAAGCACGGCAAGTTGGAGGGCAGCCGATGAACCCGTCCAAGCCGATCCGCAAGGTCCGTTGCGCCATCTATACCCGCAAGTCCTCGGAAGAGGGCCTGGAGATGGAATTCAACAGCCTCGACGCCCAGCGGGAATCCTGTGAAGCCTATATCGCCAGCCAGCGGGCCGAGGGCTGGGTGCCGGTGCCCGATCACTACGACGATGGCGGCTTCTCCGGCGGCACTCTCGAGCGTCCCGCCTTGAAGCGTCTGCTGGCCGACATCGAGTCCGGGATGGTCGACGTGGTGGTGGTCTACAAAATCGACCGCCTCAGCCGCTCGCTGATGGATTTCTCCAAGCTGGTCGAGGTGTTCGACCGCAACGCCGTCACCTTCGTCTCGGTGACCCAGTCGTTCAACACCACCACCTCCATGGGCCGCCTGACGCTCAACATCCTGCTCAGCTTCGCCCAGTTCGAGCGGGAAGTGATCGGCGAGCGTATCCGCGATAAATTCGCCGCGTCGCGCCGCAAAGGCATGTGGATGGGCGGCGTGCCGCCGCTCGGCTACGACGTGGTCGCCCGCAAGCTGGTGGTCAACCAGCCCGAGGCAGATCTGGTCCGCCACATCTTCGACCGCTTCCTCAAACTCGGCTCCGCCACCCTGCTGGTCAAAGAACTCAACGCCGCCGGTCACCATACCAAGTCCTGGACCACCCAGGACGGCAAGGCCCGCGAGGGCGTACCTATCACCAAGAACTTCCTCTACAAGCTGCTCGACAACCGGGTCTACCTCGGCGAGGCCGTCCACAAGGGCGAAGCCCATGCCGGTGAGCATCCCGCCATCATCGACCGCGCCACCTGGGACAAGGTGATGGCGGTGAAAACCGACAATGCCCCCAGGAAGCGGGCCAATGCGGTGCGGTCCTCGACCCCGGCGCCGCTGAAGGGGCTGATCCACTGCGCCCATTGCGGTCGGGCCATGACGCCGAGCTCGACCCGCAAGAAGGGTCGGCTGTACCGGTACTATACCTGTATGAAGGCGATCCATTCCGGCCACGAGTCCTGCCCGGTGCGCAGCATCGCCGCCGGTGAGATCGAAGCGGCAGTGATCGGGCAGGTCCGTGCTCTGCTGCGCGCCCCCGAAATCCGGGCGCGGGCCGAACGGATGGCCCCGTCCATGGCGCCGGCCGATCTGCACGCGGCGCTCGACCGCTTCGAGGCGGTGTGGGACGAGTTGTTCCCGGCCGAGCAGGCCCGCATCCTCCAGCTTGTGGTCGAGAAAGTGGCCATCGCCCCCGACGGCGCCGAGGTCCGGTTGCGGGCCGAGGGGCTGGCCAGCGTCATCGCCGACATCACCGCCCAGACCGGCGACAGGAGCGCGGCATGACCGGAATCCGCATCGATACCTTCACCGTCCGCGTGCCGCTGACGCTCCGCCGCCACGGCGGTCGCAAACTGGTGATCGTGCCCGAAGGCGAGGGTATTCCGGTGCGCGCCAAGCCCACCCCCGACGATACGCTGCTGAAGGCGCTGGCCCGCGCCCACCGCTGGAAGCGCATGCTGGAATCCGGGCAGGTGGCATCCCTGAACGAGTTGTCTGAAGCCGAGAAGATCAGCCCATCCTACATGACCCGAATCTACCGCCTGACCTTGCTGGCCCCCGACATCGTTGAGGCCATCCTCGACGGCCGCCAGCCGCGCACCCTGCAACTGGCCGATCTGATGGACGACATGCCGGTGGAATGGCACCGGCAGCGGGAAAGGTTCATGGGCAAGGCCAACCCCTAAGGGTAGTCGCCACCTACTTTAGTATCTTGACATCGAGAATGCATATTTGAGACCCTGCCGCCGCACGGATAAGGCCGTTGGGGATGGGCGGCGGATCGGGAGGCCGGTTCGCGGAACTACCGCTGAACTGGCCCCCGGTTCTGAACGCAGGAACGGTAGGAACATGCCCATCGGTCAATACGAATTCGGGACGGCGCTGCTGCACACGCTCAGGGATGCGGTTGCCAATGGTCGCCACATTGACGAGGCCATCGATGATTATCTGACGGTCGAGAACATCGACGAGGATGACCCTGGCCTGTGGTCCGACCTTCACCATGGATGTCATCGGCTTCACCGTCTGATCGTGACCGATGCTGGCAAGCCGGCACCTGACGCGCTGAAGTTGCTGGTTCGGCTTGGGGCGTTGCGGGATATTCACGGAGAAACATCCGGGGAATGGTTCGGCGATGGTGCGCCTTCGCGACCGGACATCGCCATTCGCAACCTTCTTCAAACCCTGCGGCAAAACACCCCGGAAGAGGGGCTGTTCCTGTGGCGGCTCTATACGCGGCTGAAGCCGGTCTCGGGGCACGCAATTTTCATGACCAACATGGCGGTCGCCGCATAGAGTCTTCACTTGTTTGGCGTCGAGAGAATGGCGGCATCACGTCCGCGAGCGCCGCTCGCGGCGCCGCTGCTTATCCAGCAGCCTGATGAACCCGGCGACCAGTTCCAACTCGTTCACGGGCAGTCTCTTGGCTGCCGCGACAAGAACGGCGGCATCTTGAGAGCCAGCCCTCTCCCCGACAAGGTCGGAGCGCACCAGTTCCTGCAAGCCGACGCCAAGATGCCTGGCGAAATGCTCCAGGGTGAGCAGGCCGGGGATACTTTTCCCCCGCTCCATGTTCGAGATCGTTTCCACCGCCTTGCCGGTGAGTTCGGCAAATTCAGCCTGGGTCCAGCCGCGCTGCTCGCGCAACTCCCTCAGCCGTTTTCCAATACGCTTTCCGAGTTCCATCTCCATGCCCCGCATTGTCTTGCCGGAGGCATGGGAAGCCTATTGATGCAATACTACGTATTATTCACCGCAGCATACGTAGATTGGCGTCTGGAGTTATGGTTGTGAATGCGGCGAATGGGCTGATATTTTGATAGATGGAAACTTGATGCCATATTCCGTATAAGTGCGGCCAGCCGCTTGGCCTCGCCGGGCATGGCTGACCGGAAATATGCGACGGAATCGGCGCGAGACGGAACGATGCGGGAACCGAATGTGAGGAGCCATCCGCTTCGAGAGATCGTCCTCGACGCCCTGGTGACGGCCCGGAAGCTGGGAGAAAACAGCCCCGCCGCAATCGCCCGCGCGGCTCGCGCCATCATGGACGCGCGTCCGGACATTGCGTCGGGCGAGGCATTCCGTATCGTCTGGAACATCTGGGACGTGTAGCGATTGCTTTGGGGAAGGGCGGGGGAGGATGAAAGAGGTCACGATCCTTGCCCGGCAAGCCGGAACGGCTGATGAGATGCGAAGGGATGGGTGATGATGACGGCTAAACATCTCCTTGAAGATGCGATCTCCCAATGGGATATCGACCTCATGCTAAAGGTGAGTGGCCCGATGACATTGGCCCGACACGAACGGGACACTGCTTTCTACAGGTCGGCCACGATCATGCGGAGCGGCATGGTCATTGAGCGGCACCGGGAGCATTTTCTCGCCCATCGGGCCGGAGGTCCGATTCTTGCCATTGAGGGCGATATCGGAGAACTGCTGGCCGCCCTGCGGGATCTTGGCCTGCTGTGAATGAGACAATCCATCGCTATATGGACCTGCCTGACCATGCCTGACGAAAAGTTACTGATCCTTCCCCGTGAATTCGTGCGGGAGAATCTTCCCGACCTGGTTGCCGACGTCTGCATCGCCGCTCTGGACGCGGCAATCGCAAGCGCCATGGAGAGGCAGTCGCAGGCCGAAGCGGCGTCCGAACTGCGCACCATATCGAATGATACCGCCTTCGCCCTGGCGCTGATGTCCGACTATGTGGAGAAGTAGGCATTTACCGGGGTATCGGGCGCTGTGGCTGGGCTAATTCCTTTGTGGGGCTCTGCCCTTCCTTTGTCCCATCGCCCCAACCAAGTCCGCTATCCTGCACAACAGGATAGTTGCTTCACGTCCTTGCGGAAGGTCTGGGCGGCGAGCTTCAGTCCCTCGACCATGGTGAGGTACGGGAACAACTGATCGGCAAGCTCCTCGACCGTCATCCGGCTGCGGATCGCCAGCGCCGCGGCTTGGATCAGTTCGCCCGCCTCGGGTGCCACCGCCTGCACGCCGATCAGGCGGTGCGAGCCTTCCTCAATCACGAGTTTGAAGAAGCCGCGTGTGTCGAAGTTGGCGAGCGCGCGGGGCACATTGTCCAGCGTGAGCATGCGGCTGTCGGTCTCGATCCCCTTGAGGTGCGCCTCGGCTTCGGACAGCCCCACCGTGGCGACCTGCGGATCAGTGAATACCACGGCCGGCATGGCGGCCAGATCGAGCCGTGCCTCGCCGCCGGTCATGTTGATCGCGGCACGGGTGCCGGCCGCCGCCGCCACATAGACAAACTGCGGCTGGTCGGTGCAATCCCCGGCGGCGAAGATGCCGGGTGCGCGGGTTCGCATCGCCAGGTCGACGACGATCGCCCCCCCCTTGTTCACCGCCACACCTGCCGCGTCCAGGTTCAGGTCGCGGGTGTTCGGGCTGCGGCCGGTGGCGACGAGCAGCTTGTCGGCGCGCACGTCGCCCTCCCCGGTGGTGAGCACGAATTCGCCGTCTTGATACGCGACCCGGCTCGCCTGCGTGTGTTCCAGCACCTCGATCCCCTCGGCGCGAAAGGCATCGGTGATCGCCACCCCAATGGCCCGGTCTTCGCGGAAGAACAGCGAGCTGCGCGCGAGGATCGTCACCCGGCTGCCCAATCGGGCGAAGGCTTGCGCCAGTTCGACCGCGACCACCGACGAGCCGATGACCGCAAGCCGGGGCGGCATGGTGTCGCTCACCAACGCCTCGGTCGAAGTCCAGTATGGCGTGTCCTTCAGGCCGGGAATGGGCGGCACGGCGGGGCTCGCCCCGGTGGCGATCAGGCAGCGGTCGAACGCCACCTCCCGCTCACCTGCCCCTTGGAGCCGCACGACGAGCGTGCGCCCATCCTTGAAGCGTGCCTCGCCGTGCAGCACCGTGACGGCCGGATTACCCTCCAGAATGCTCTCATACTTGGCGTGGCGCAGTTCCTCGACGCGCGCTTGTTGCTGGGCGAGCAGCCGCTCGCGCGATATTGTCGGCGTGGCGGCTTCGATGCCGTCGTCGAACGGGCTGCGCGCGCGCAAGTGGGCGATGTGGGCGGCACGGATCATGATCTTGGACGGCACGCAGCCGACATTGACGCAGGTGCCGCCGATGGTGCCGCGCTCGATCAGCGTCACCCGCGCGCCCCGCTCGAGGGCCTTCAGCGCTGCCGCCATGGCGGCCCCGCCGCTGCCGATCACGGCGATGGACAGTGCAACAGACTCAGTCATGGTGTCGTCCTCACGGCTTGACGGTGGAGGGATAGCCGGCGTTCTCGGTGGCTTTGGTCAGGGCGGCGACATCGGTTTTGGCGTCGTCGAACGTGACGACGGCCTCGAGCTTCTCGAAGCTGACTTCGGCCTTCTGGACACCGTCCACCCTGGAGAGCGCCTGTTTGACCGTGATCGGGCAAGCGGCACAGGTCATGCCGGGCACCGACAGGGTGACGGTCTTGGTGGCGGCCCAGGCCGGTACGGCCAGGGCGGTGGCCAGGGCGACGAGCATGGCGAGTTTCGTCATGGGTTTCTCCTGTCAATAGAACAGCGGAAGGACATACGGGAAGGCGAGCGCCACCACCACCAGGGCGGCCACGATCCAGAAGATGACCTTGTAGGTCGTCCTCACCCGGGGTACGGCACAGACCTCGCCGGGCATGCAGGCGCGGGCGGGGTGGAAGATCCTGCGCCAGGCAAAGAACATCGCGACCAGCCCGGCACCGAGAAAGACCGGCCGGTACGGCTCCAGCACCGTGAGGTTGCCGATCCAGGCGCCGGAAAAGCCGAGCGCGACCAGCACGAGGGGGCCGAGGCAGCAGGTCGAGGCGAGGATGGCCGCGAGGCCGCCGGCCGCCAATGCGCCGCGGCCGCTCTTTGGTTCCGACATCAAGGTTCTCCTTCAAAATCCGCGCCTGATGCGGTAACGCTACTTCCGTAGTCAACTACGGAGTCAAGCGCGATGAACGGCGTTCTGGAGAGCCTGACCATCAGTGCCTTCGCCGCGGCGGCCGGCGTCAATGTCGAAACGATCCGCTTCTATCAGACCAAGGGGCTGCTGCCGAAGCCGGATCGCCCCTACGGCGGCATCCGCCGCTACGGAAGCGCCGACGTGGCGCGGGTGAAGTTCGTGAAGACGGCGCAGCGCCTGGGGTTCAGCCTGGATGAGGTCGGGCATCTGCTGAAGCTGGAGGACGGCACCCATTGCAGCGAGGCGGCCGAGTTGGCTGCGCTACGGCTTACCGATGTGCAAACCCGTCTGGCGGATCTCATGCGGATGGAGACTGTACTGTCTAAGTTGGTCGAGGAGTGCCATGCGCATCAAGGCAATGTGTCTTGTCCGTTGATTGCTGCGTTACGCTGCTGTTAGCGATACCACTTGGTTTCTATATCGAACGACACTGCCTTCACGCTGACGCTCATGTCTGGCTATGCAATGAGGTAGGTATTTACCGATACGTCGAGCGCTATGCTCCACTAAAGGGCTCCACCATCCTCCCGCCCCATGGCCCTGACCAGATCAAGCACTTGTCGGCGCAAAGTTCTGGGAATGCGGTGATAGTAGCGGAGCAACTCGACGGAATCAGTCCGGGTCAGGGGATCATCGCAATGTGGGGGCGACAGCTTCATGCCGTCCGCCATGGCATCGAAGAAGAAGCTGACCGGCACATCGAGCGCGCCCGCGATCCGGTGCAGCATGGAGGCTGAGATGCGGTTGGTCCCGCGCTCGTATTTCTGGACCTGCTGGAACGTTAGTCCAATGGCAGCCCCCAGTTCCATTTGTGACAGGCCCACCAGGGTGCGCCGTAGTCTGACCCTGGCGCCCACATGAACATCGACAGGATCAGGACCGTCGATTACGGTCGAGCGGCGTTTCCGCCGGGCTGGGCGGTCGAGCATGGGGATTCTCCTTTGGGGTGGGGCCAGGGGATGGCGTGGCCGGATTCCCGCATGGCGGTACCGACGTCCTGACCGTTGGGCAGGGTGAGCGCGGCGTCGATGCGCCCGCCGTATTTGTCGTGCTTGATGTTGGCGATGGAGACCGATCCGCCGGCCAGCAGGTGGGCGAGGGCGTCCCTCGACGCGGCGGCGGCTTCGGGGCAGTCGCCCTTCATCTCCGGCGCGTCGATATCGCGGATGCGGATGTGGGTGGTGAGATCAAGGCCCAACCAGATGCGAATCCGCGCCTCGACGGTATCGCCGTCGATCACCCGCATGATCTCGGCCCGATATGGTCCTGCCAGCACCTCGGCGGCGGCGGCAGTCCAGCAGGATGCGACCAGCGCGACGGCGATGGGAGCGATGTACCTCATAGCCGGGGCAACCGGCCGGGGGCTGAAGGGCGGCGCGAACGAACGGGTCGGGCCAGAGCGCACGAGTCGAGTAACCCGACCCGCCGGCGCCCGCCCTTCAGCCCCCGGCCACCCTCAGTCCGTCCCCGACACGACGACGCGGCGGGGTTGGGTGAAATGTGGACGATGGGTTATAGTCGACGTCAGCCATGACCTTGTGACTCCATCACAGGGTTGTGGTTAGGCGGTGGAGGGTGCTTCCAACACCCTTCATCGCCGCTCTGTCCGTCACGGAGCGGACACAGGGGACAGTGTACCGTGATCGGGCGTGGGTTATCCACCGGAAAGGGTGCTGCCGGGGGTGCCGCCCGTCCGTTGGGCGCAGGCTGTTGACCTTCCGATTCGACCCCGGACTCTCGCGCCCGTCAGTAAAAAGTACGGAACGGTCAACAGATTTAGTTGGCGCAACGCATTGATTTTACGTGCATTCGCAAACCCGTACCGTTTGACGGCAGTCAACAGCTTGCAGAGAATACGGGGCGGAGAGAAGAGAAAATCGGCCGAAATTCGGTCGCCGCAAGTCAAAGCGGTCAACAGTTACTGGCCGCAAATGGCGCAGAACCTCGGGCTTTCGCCCAAGGCTCTATGCGTCAGAGAATCTATTCTTTGGAAGTAATGGCGGATGGGGTGGGATTCGAACCCACGGTAGGCTTGCACCTACGGCGGTTTTCAAGACCGCTGCCTTAAACCACTCGGCCACCCATCCGCGTTTGTTCAGACTTCCTGGAAGGTGTTGGTCACCGGGTCCAGACGGAACAGCTTGCCATCTTCCATATCATAGAACCAGCCGTGCAGCATCAGGTTGCCGGCCTCGACCCGTTCCCGGATCCACGGGAAGGTCATCAGGTTGCCCAGCGAGATGGCCACGGTTTCCTGTTCGCACATGCGCCGGGCCGCCTCGATGGGTTGGCCGGCGGACAGGGTCAGGGCCAAGGCGCGGTCGCGGGCTGAACGGGCGATGTGCATCCAGCCGCGGATGAAGTCGGACTGGTCGTTAGGTTCGCCCTCGATCAGGGCGCGGACACCGCCGCAACGGGCGTGGCCCAAGACGATGATGTGGCCCACCTTCAAGCCGCGCACGGCGAATTCCACCGCCGCCGAGGTGCCATGATGACCATTATCGGGGGCAAAGGGCGGAATCAGGTTGGCGACGTTGCGAAGAACGAACATCTCGCCGGGCTGGGCGTCAAAGATAATGGCCGGATCAACGCGGGAATCCGAGCAGCCAATCAGCAAAACATTGGGTGTTTGGCCCTGCTGAGCCAGGTTGTCGAACAAGGGTCGGTTCTTGGCGAAATAATTGTCGCGGAACCGCTTAAATCCTTCGATCATCTGGTCCATGCATTCCTCCGCTAAGGTCGGCGCGGCACCCCTTTACCATGATCGGTGTGACAAAGCATCCCCAGATTGCACGGACTTTGATTGACACCCATGCGCATTTGATGGAACCCATTGCCGCGTTTGTTGGATAAGGCTTTTGTCATGTTCGTGCTTTCCAAGCTGTTCGGCCTGCTGTCGTCGCCGGCCAATCTTTTGTTCCTTCTGCTGGCCTTGCTTTGCCTGCTGGGGTTCACCCGTTGGAAAGCATGGCAGCGCCCCGTGCTGCTGGCCGTGGTCGGGGGATTGGCGGTGATCGCCGCCGTGCCCTGGCAAACAATTCTCGTTCAGCCCCTGGAAAACCGCTATCCCGTCCCATCCTTGCCCCAGCGGGTGGATGGCGTGATCGTCCTGGGCGGCGCACTTGATCCGGTGGTGAGTGCGGCACGCGATCAGGTTGCCGCCAACGGTGCCATTGAACGGGTCAATGCCCTGGTCTGGCTGCGTCGGCTTTATCCAGAGGCGCGGATGGTGTTCAGCGGCGGTTCCGGCAGCGTCACCACCCAGGATATGAAGGAAGCCCCGGTCGCACGGCGTTATCTGGCGGAATTGGGCGTTGATCCCGCCGGGATCGTTTTCGAGGATCAGTCGCGCAATACCCGCGAAAATGCGACCTATACCAAGCAATTGATGACGCCGGCCAAAGATGAGGTGTGGCTGCTGGTGACCTCGGCCATGCATATGCCCAGGTCCATGGGGGCTTTTGCCGTCGTGGATTGGCCGGTGGTCGCCTATCCGGTCGATTACCTGACGACCGGGACCGCCAGCGGTTTCAGCTTTGATCTCGGCGGCGCCTTCAATGCCATCGGCAACGGCCTGCATGAATGGCTGGGGCTGCTGTATTACCGGGCGCGGGGGTGGACCAACACCCTGTTTCCCGGACCCTGAGGTTGCGGCCCCCACAAGGATTGTGGCACAAAGGGGAATCTGGACACCATTCCTGGGGATAAAGCATGACCACCCTGGCTAAACTGGCCCAAGCGGGATTTCTCGCCTGCGGGCTTCTCTTACTGGCCGGCCCGGTCATGGCACAGGAAAATTCCGCACCCGATTTCATCACCTTCCTGCACGGGGTGAAGGCCGAGGCGGCGGGGAAGGGCATCCGCCCCGAGACCCTGGAAACCGCCCTGGCCAATGTCGAGCACATCGACAAGGTGATCGAGCTTGATCGCCGCCAGCCCGAATTCACCATGACCTACAAGACCTACATGGATCGGGTGGTCAGCCCGGCCAAGGTGGAGAAGGGCCGGCTGATGCTGGCCGAGAACCATGCGGTGCTCGCCCATATCGAACGGGAATACGGCGTCCAGCCCAAATACGTGGTCGCCCTGTGGGGCATCGAGACCGATTATGGTCGAGTCACCGGCGGTTATTCCGTCGTCTCGGCCCTGGCCACCTTGGCCTATGACGGGCGCCGTTCCACCTATTTTCGCGGCGAGTTGATGAACGCCTTGCAGATTTTGGATGAAGGCCATATCACCCCCGCCAGCATGCTGGGGTCATGGGCCGGGGCCATGGGGCAATGCCAGTTCATGCCGTCGTCTTTCCTGCGCTTCGCCGCCGATTGGGATGGCGATGGCCGCCGCGACATCTGGACCACCCGGGCCGACGTTCTGGCCTCGGCCGCCAATTATCTGTCCAAATCGGGATGGAAGGGGGACCAGACCTGGGGCCGGGCGGTGAAACTGCCCAAGGGCTTCGACAAGGCCCTGGTCGGCCTGGATACCCGCAAGCCGCTGGCGGCTTGGGCCAAGCTGGGGGTGACCAGCACGGGCGGCAAGCCGCTGCCCAAGGCCGATCTCGAGGCCTCGCTGGTCACGCCTGATCGGGGGGATGGTGCCGTTTTCCTGGTTTACGATAATTACCGCACCACCTTGAAGTGGAACCGCTCGACCTTTTTCGCATTGGCCGTCGGCCATCTTGCGGAGCGCATTGGCGGCAAGTAGACTACAACATCTTTGGGTTAGACAGATTTGAGGCAGCTAGATGATGCGTAAGCGACAGCGGGCCGGAGCGCGTGTGGCCGTTCTCGTCCTATCCGCCGCCATGCTTTCGGGCTGTGCCGAGATGAATCTGTTCGGCCATTACGCCAAGCGCGCCACCTCCGAACCACCGCCGGCCAATGCCTCGACCGCGCCCACCTACAAGATCGGAAAGCCCTATCAGATCAAGGGTGTATGGTACTATCCTCAAGAAGATTTCGACTATGACGAAACCGGCATCGCCTCGTGGTACGGCCCCGATTTTCACGGCAAGCTGACCGCCAATGGCGAGGTTTTCGACCAGAACGCCGTTTCCGCCGCCCATAGGACCTTACCCATGCCGTCAGTGGTACGGGTGACCAATCTGGAAAACGGGCGCTCGCTGGTGGTGCGCGTCAATGATCGTGGTCCCTTCGCCCATGGCCGGGTCATCGATATGTCCCGGCGTTCGTCCCAATTGCTCGGGTTTGAAGGCCAGGGGACCGCTCGCGTCCGTGTCGAGATCCTGGCCGAGGAAAGCCGCGTCCTGGCCGGCAAGCTGGCTCCTTCGGGCGGGCCGCAAGAGCCGGCGATCGTCGCCGCCCCACGCGGCAGCGTCACGGCGGAAACTCTGCCGCCGCCCGGCAGTTCCGAGCCGTCGCGTCCGATCGTCACCACGGCCGCCAAGGTCGACACCTCGGCCCAGCGCAATGCGGCGGCGGTGGAAGCGACGGAGCGCAAGCTGGCATCGCAGGAAGTGTCTTCGGCCCCGGTGCGCAGCACCGGCATTTTTGTTCAGGCTGGTTCGTTCAGCCGTCACGACAATGCGCTCAGGCTGTCGGCCCGGCTGTCGGCGGTCGGTCGCCCCAATGTCGAGCAGGTTTCGATCAAGGGCAAGACCTGGTACCGCGTCCGCTTCGGCCCCATGAGCAATGTGGATGAAGCCGATCACGTGCTGGAAAGCGTGATCGCCGCCGGGCAGCAAGATGCCCGCGTTATCGTCGATTGATTTTACTTTTCGAGCTTCAAGGATGATTGCGTTGTTGAAATCCCCGTTTTCCCTGGCCCGTTTTGTCGTCGTTGCCGCCGCGTTGATCCTCGGCGGGGGCGCGGTCCGTGCCGAATCCATCGAGACCCAGGCGCGTCAGGCCATTTTGATCGACTACAAGACCGGCACCATCTTGCTGGAAAAGAATGCCGACGAGCTGATGGTGCCGTCCTCCATGAGCAAGCTGATGACCGCCTATCTGGTGTTCGAGAAGCTCAAGGAAGGCAGTTGGAAGATGGACGACCAATTGCCGGTGTCGGAAACCGCGTGGAAGCGCCATTTCAAATCCGGCGGTTCGCTGATGTTCCTGCCGGTGGGGTCTTCGGCCAAGGTCGGCGATCTGATCCGCGGCGTCATCATTCAATCCGGCAATGACGCCTGCAGCGTGCTGGCCGAGGCTCATTCCGGCACCGAGGAAGCCTTCGCCGAGGAAGCCACCCGCAAGGCCCGCGACCTGGGCATGCTCAACACCACTTTGCGCAACGCCTCGGGCTGGCCCGACCCGGAGCACCTGACCACGGCGCGCGACCTCTCCACCTTGGCCCGGCGGCTGATTTTCGATTTCCCCGAATATTTCCCCATTTATTCGGAACGGGAATTCGTCTTCAACGGTATCCGTCAGGGCAACCGCAATCCGCTGCTGTACGGGGTGTCCGGCGCCGACGGCCTGAAGACAGGCCATACCGAAGCCGCCGGTTACGGTCTGGTCGGTACCGTCAAGCGCGGCGAGCGCCGGGTCATCATGGTCATCAACGGCTTGAAGTCCATGAAGGAACGGTCCGAGGAAAGTGCGCGGCTGATGGAATGGGCGTTCCGCGAATTCGATAATTACGCCCTGTTCAAGCCGGGCGACATGGTGACCGACGCCGAGGTCTGGCTGGGCGAATCCGCTAACGTGCCGCTGGTCGCCGGCGAAAAGCTGGAAGTGACCATGCCGCGCAAGGCCCGACGCGAGATGAAGGTGACCGCCGTCTATGACGGCCCCATCGCCGCGCCCATCCGCAAGGGTGAAACCTTGGGCAAGCTGCTGATCACCGCCCCAGGTCAGGCCAATGTGGAATTGCCGTTGGTGGCTGGTGCCAGTGTGGCCAAGCTGGGTTTTACCGGACGCATGTCCGAGGCGCTGCGCCACATTCTGTTGGGGCCAAAGCGCTGATGACCGATGGGCGCTTCATCACCTTTGAAGGCGGCGAGGGGGCCGGCAAGTCGACCCAGGTGCGGTTGCTGGCCGAATCCCTGCGCGGTCGGAAGCGCGAGGTGGTGCTGACGCGTGAACCGGGGGGGGCCGACGGGGCCGAGGCCATTCGCACCCTGCTGGTCAGCGGCGCCGTCGATCGCTGGGATGCCCGCACCGAAGCCCTGCTGCACAGCGCCGCCCGCCGCGACCATCTGGTCAAAACGGTATGGCCGGCGCTGGAGCGCGGCGCCTGGGTGATCTGTGACCGCTTCGCCGATTCGACCCTGGCCTATCAGGGCTATGGTCACGGTCTGGACCGCGCCCTGATCGACCAATTGGCCGAGGTGACCATGGGGCGGTTCCGCCCCGATTTGACCCTGGTCCTGGATTTGCCGGTGGAAGAGGGGCTGAAACGGGCCGGCGGTCGCGGTGGTGCCGAGGACCGTTATGAGCGTATGGACCTGGAGTTCCACCAAAGATTGCGGCATGGCTTTTTGGCCATCGCCGCGGCTGAACCAAGGCGCTGCGCCGTGATCGATGCCAGCCGACCGCCCGAGGCGGTGCACCAGGATATCCTGGCCGCGATCACCACTCGGCTGGAAACCTCGGCGTGACCGAGATCGCCCATCCCCGTGATGTCCTGGATCTGATCGGCCATGTCCAGGCGCAGCGGGATTTTCTCGATGCCTGGACTTCCGGGCGCTTGGCCCATGCCTGGCTGTTGACCGGTCCCAAGGGGATCGGCAAGGCCACCTTGGCCTATCGTATCGCCCGTTTCGTCCTGTCCGGTGGCGGCGAGGGCGGCGGCCTGTTCGGTGGCCCGCCCGACACTTTGGCGATCAGCGCCTCGCATCCGGTGGTGCATCAGGTTTCCGCCCAGGGCCACCGTGACCTCAAGGTGGTCGAACGCGGCTTCACCGACGACAAAAAAACCAAGATGCGCACGGAAATCGTCATCGACGACGTACGCAAGATCGGCGATCTGTTCCACCAGACCGCCGATGCCGGCTGGCGCGTGGTCCTGATCGACGCCGCCGACGAAATGAACCGCAATGCCGCCAACGCGGTTCTGAAAATTCTTGAAGAACCGCCGGTCAAAGCATTGATTTTGATGGTGTCGCACAGCCCTGGGCGGTTGCTGCCGACCATTCGCTCACGCTGTCGGCGGTTGGCATTGAATCCGCTGCCGCAAGAAGCCATTTGCCAATTGCTGGCCAAGAACCGGCCCGACCTGACCGATGCCGAACTGACCGCCCTGGCCAATCTGGGCGAAGGCAGTTTGGGCAAGGCCTTGGCCCTGGCCGCCGAGGGCGGTCTGGACCTTTATCGTGATCTGATCGGCCTGTTGTCGGCCTTGCCACGTCTGGACGTACCGGCGCTGCATGCTTTCGCCGAACGGGTAGGAAAAAGCGATGCCGATAGCGCCTGGCGCACGGTGGCCGAACTGACCGTATGGTGGCTGGCCCGGCTGGTGCGGGCCGGTGGGCGTCAGGGCCGGGGCATGGTCGAGGTGGTGCCGGGCGAGGCGGCACTGATGGCGCGGCTTCTGGCTGCCGCCAGCCTTGATCGTTGGCTTGACCTGTGGGAAAAGACCGGGGCTTTGTTTGCCCGGACCGACGCGGTCAACCTGGATCGCAAGCAGGCCTTGTTGACGGCCTTCCTGGCCGTCGAAAGATTATCCCGCGCCTGACCGCCGGCGCTGAGAACAAGAATACCAAGGAGACGATCATGAGCGGGTCCAGGAAGACCTTTTACGTGACCACGCCCATCTATTACGTCAATGACAAGCCCCATATCGGCCATGCCTATACCACGCTTGCCTGCGACGTTCTGGCCCGCTTCAAGCGCCTGGATGGCTATGACGTCAAGTTTCTGACCGGCACCGACGAACACGGGCAGAAGGTGGAAAAGTCGGCGGAGGCGGCGGGGATTTCGCCGCAGGCACTGGCCGACATGAACTCGGCCAATTTCCGTGAGTTGGCGGCCCGTCTTAACTGCTCGAACGATGATTTCATCCGCACCACCGAGCCGCGTCACCTGCGATCGGTGCAGGCCTTGTGGAACAAATTGGTGCAATCCGGCGACATCTATCTGGACCATTACGAAGGCTGGTATTCCGTCCGCGATGAGGCCTTTTACGGCGAGGATGAACTGGTCGCAGGCCCGGCCGGCGGCAAGCTGGCCCCCACCGGCGCGCCGGTGGAATGGGTGAAGGAACCCAGCTATTTCTTCCGCCTGTCGGCGTGGCAGGACAAGTTGCTGCAATGGTACGAGGACAACCCGGACTGTGTGGCGCCGCAATCGCGCCGCAACGAGGTGATGAGCTTCGTCAAGGGTGGTCTGCAAGACCTGTCGGTGTCGCGGACCAGTTTCAAATGGGGCATTCCGGTCCCCGGTGATGCCGACCACGTCATGTATGTGTGGCTGGACGCCCTGACCAATTACATCACCGCCGTGGGCTACCCCGAGCAGGACGGCGATTATGCCCGGTATTGGCCGGTCGATCTGCACATGGTGGGCAAGGATATCGTGCGCTTTCACGCCGTCTATTGGCCGGCCTTCCTGATGGCGGCCGGCCTGAAGCCGGCCCATCGGGTGTTCGCCCATGGCTGGTGGACCAATGAAGGCCAAAAGATTTCCAAGTCGGTGGGCAACGTCATCGATCCGCTGACCCTGATCGAAAAATACGGCCTGGATCAGGTGCGTTATTTCCTGTTGCGCGAAGTGCCCTTCGGCAATGACGGCGATTACAGCCACCGCGCCATGGTCATGCGTATGAACAGCGAATTGGCCAATGATTACGGTAATCTGGCGCAGCGTGTTCTGTCCATGATCGGCAAGAATTGCGGCAATGCCGTGCCCGCCCATGGCGATTTCAACGACGATGACCGCGAGATGCTGGACGCTGCCCATGGCCTGCTGCACAAGCTGCGCGACGCCATGGACCGCCAGTTGTTCCATGAGGGCCTGGAAGCCTTGTGGGTGGTGATCCGCGCCGCCAACGGCTATGTGGATCGCCAGGCGCCGTGGGCACTGAAGAAGACCGATCCCAACCGCATGGGCACGGTGCTGTGGGTGCTGGCGGAAACCATTCGTAATCTGGCCCTGCTGACCCAGGCGTTCATGCCCGATAGCTCGGCCAAACTGCTGGATCAATTGGCCATCCCCGCCGATCAACGCGATCTGACCCAGTGTGGCTCGCACCACGCCCTGAAGCCGGATACACCCTTGCCGGTGCCGCAAGGCGTGTTTCCGCGCTTCGTTGACGAGCAGGGGGCCGATTGATGCTGGTGGACAGCCACTGCCATCTGGATTTTCCCGATTTCGCCGACGAACTGGATCAGGTGGTCGAACGGGCGCGCAAGGGCGGAATCGGGTTGATGCTGAGCATCAATACCCATGTCAGCCGTTTTCCTCGGGTTCTGGCCGTAGCCGAACGGTTCGACGACGTCTATTGCACCGTCGGCATCCATCCGCACGAGGCCGGTAGCGAACCGGCCACCGATGCTGAAACCCTGATCCATCTGGCCGAACACCCAAAGGTGGTCGGTTTCGGCGAGACCGGTCTGGATTACTATTACGACAAAAGCCCGCGCGACCGCCAACGCGACAGCTTCCGCGTCCATATCGATGCGGCACGGCGCACAGGGCTGCCGATCATCATCCATACCCGCGATGCCGATGACGACATGGCCAAAATCCTGAGCGAGGAAATGGCTAAGGGGGCATTTCCGGGCTTGATACACTGCTTTAGCTCTGGCCAGCATCTTGCGGATTTAGCAGTTGAACTTGGACTTTATATCTCGGTGTCCGGCATCATCACCTTCAAGAAGGCGGAAGCCTTGCAGCAGGTGATCTCCACAATCCCTCTGGATCGGTTGCTGGTGGAGACCGATTGCCCTTATCTGGCGCCCATTCCCTATCGCGGCAAGCGCAACGAACCGGCCTATGTGGCGCACACCGCAGCCAAGGTGGCTGAATTGAAAGGGATTTCGACCGAGGCGCTGGCGACGGCCACCACCGCCAATTTCCTCTCCCTGTTTTCCAAGGTTAGGCGATGAAGGCCACCATCCTGGGATGTGGGGCCGCTGGCGGCGTGCCCAGCATTTCCCGGGGTTGGGGCGCCTG
This sequence comes from Stygiobacter sp., assembly GCA_006218045.1. Lineage (GTDB taxonomy): Bacteria > Pseudomonadota > Alphaproteobacteria > Rhodospirillales > Magnetospirillaceae > Magnetospirillum. Next base: position 138,343 of record VBWB01000002.1, on the reverse strand, counting down.
CGATCCCGACAACCCGCGCAATCGCCGCCGCCGCCCGTCCATCCTGCTCCATGGACCGGAAGGGGCGGTTCTGGTCGACACCTCGCCCGATTGCCGAGAACAATTGCTGGGGGTCGGCATCAACCGGTTGGCGGCGGTACTGTATACCCACGATCATGCCGACCATATGCACGGTATCGATGATCTGCGCGAGGTCAACCGGGCCATGCGCGCCCACCTGCCCATCCACGCCACCGCCGAGGTTTTGGACTGCATTCGCAGCCGCTTCCCCTATGTGGTCGGAGGAGTAGGGGAGGGGCAAAGCATCTACAAGCCCATGCTGGACCTGCACCCTATCGAGGGGGAGTTTTCAGTGGGCGGTATGGATGTGGTGCCCTTCGATCAGGATCACGGTTATTGCCGGACCACCGGCTTCCGCTTTGGCCCGTTGGCTTATTCCACCGATGCGGTGGACCTGCCCGAATCGTCCTTCGACGCCCTGGCCGGAATCGACACCTGGATCGTCGGCTGTCTGACCTATGATCCACATCCGACCCATGCCCATCTGGACAAAGTGCTGGAATGGATCGAACGGGTCCGTCCGCGTCAGGCGATTTTGACCCATATGACGCCAAGCCTGGACTACGATACCTTGTGCAATATCCTGCCGCCCCATGTGCGCCCGGCCCATGACGGGTTGGTCATCGAGGCTTGTACTGGGGAAAATGCAGTCCCCAGATGATGGCGGCACCGCGTATGGCGAAGCCGGCGGTAATGGCCAAAACCGTCTGCCCGAACTCGGGCAGGGTGGCGAAATGATGCAGTGCCAGCCAGACCATGGAACCGGCAGCCGCAGCGGTGGCATAGATTTCCCGATGGAACATCAAGGGCTTTTCGCCGCAAAAGATATCGCGTAGCAGCCCACCGAAACTGGCTGTCATCACCCCCATGATCACACAGACCAGAACCGGGGCTTGCAAGGCGGCGGCCTTTTGTGTACCGGCAACGGCAAATAGCGCCATGCCCAAGGCATCAAGCCATAACAGCAGCGGCAGGATGCGGGTAAATGGCTTTGCCGCCCAAAACGTCGCCAGCGACGCCACCAGACTGATGACCAGATAGGTGGTGTCCTCGATCCATACGGGGCGGGCACCCAGGATCAGATCACGGATGGTACCGCCACCGATGGCGGTAACCGTGCCGACGACCATAAAGCCGACCGGGTCCATTTCCTTGCGGGCGGCGACCAGGGCACCGGTAATGGCAAAAACCGCCAAGCCGATCAGATCGACAGCGGCGAAGATGTGGGCGACGGCTTCGGATACGGGCGTCATGGCGGATATACTGGTATGACGACAGCGAAATGCAATAGCCTGTATGCGTCTAGAGTCCGGTTTCGGTAACTGTTGCGCTATTTTTGGAGCGCCCGATCCGCTGCGAAATGTAAGCCGCAGGCTCAGTGCGCAGTGGCTCTCTCTATATCCAACGCTTTATGGCCTTTGAGGTAATATCACCTTACCGTAGATAGCAGCAAATCAACGGTTGCGAGCGAATGCCATGTTTGAGAAACACGGTGTCCGTCTGGGTTCTGGTGTCACCTCTGCTGTGGCGGGCGCGCCACCACCAATTCCCGAGGCTATGGGGCGCCTCGTCGAGGTCGTGCAGGAACTTTCCTTTGCCCATGATCTCGCAACCGTGATGAAGATCGTCCGCGCGGCGGCGCGCGAATTGACGGGTGCCGATGGCGCCACTTTCGTGCTGCGTGACGGTGACCAGTGCTTCTATGCCGAAGAGAATGCGATCAGCCCGCTGTGGAAGGGGCTGCGCTTTCCCATGTCCCTGTGCATCAGCGGCTGGGTCATGCTCAACCGGCAATCGACGGTGATCGAGGACATCTACACCGACGACCGCATCCCCGCCGAGGCCTACCGCCCCACCTTCGTGAAAAGCCTGGTCATGGTGCCGATCCGCACGCAGGACCCGGTAGGCGCGATCGGCAACTATTGGGCTCGGCCCTACCGCGCCACTCCCGAGCAGGTCGGTCTGTTGCAGGCACTTGCCGATACCACCGCGGTCGCCCTCAGCAACATCCAAATATATACCGAACTTCAGCAGAAGACGCGGGATCTGACGGCGCTGATGGACGCCGCGCCGGTGGCGATCGTCTCTTTGCGGCCCGACGGCACGCCGTGGACGTGGAACCAGGCCACCACCGACCTTTTCGGCACCGATCCCTGCCTGCAGTCCGACGGATGCCTGTCCGGCATCGATGCCAATTCATCTGCGGCGTTCCTCAGGATTCTCGATATAATCCGCGCCGGAAGCGCGGTTTCGGCTGAAACGCTCAAGGGCCGCCACAGCAACGGCAGCTCCATCGATCTGCGCCTGTCAGGCGCGCCGGTGGCGGGAGAAGATGGTCGGTTGCGGGCCATACTTCTCGTTGCCGAGAATGAGACCGAGCGCAACCGCATCGAGCGGCAGTTCCTGCATGCCCAGAAGATGGAAGCGGTCGGCCAACTGACGGGCGGGATCGCCCATGATTTCAATAACCTCCTGGGCATCCTTATTGGCAATCTCGATCTGATCCGCGATCGGATCGAGGCAGACCCGGATACGCTGGAGTTGGTGGATGCCGCCCTGGAGGCCGGCCTCAGAGGGGCCGAACTCAACAAGCGGCTGCTGGCCTTCTCGCGTCGGCAGGCCCTCCAGCCGGAAGAGGTCAACGTCAACGCAGCCGTGACGAACATGGTCAAGCTGCTGCGCCGGTCGTTGGGCGAGCGGGTCGAGGTCAGGCTCGCTTGCGGAGAAGACATCTGGCCGGTGACGGTCGATCCGGTGCAACTGGAAACGGCGGTGGTCAATTTGTGCGTCAATGCCCGTGACGCCATGCCGCAGGGCGGCGTCGTCACCATCGAGACCCACAATGCCCTCATCGACGCCGAATATGCCGCCGCCCACATTGAATTGACCCCCGGTGACTATGCGATGGTGGCTATCTCGGACACCGGCACAGGCATGTCCCCCGACATCCTGGCGAAGGTTTTCGATCCTTTCTTCACCACCAAGCCGGTCGGCCGCGGCACCGGGCTCGGGCTGTCCATGGTCTACGGCTTCATGAAGCAGTCGGGCGGTCATGTGAACGTCTACTCCGAGCCGGGCCGGGGAACGACCATCCGCCTTTACCTACCGCGTCAGACCGAAGGGGGGGCCGCGGCCCGTGCCGTGTCGAACTCGGAAATAGTGCCGCGATCGGCACGCAATGAACTGATCCTGGTCGTCGAGGACAATCCCGACATGCGGCGGATCACCGCCCGCCAACTCACCGAGTTGGGCTACCGCGTCGTGGAAGCCGAAAATGCCGACCAGGCCGCTGCGGAGATCGAGGGCGGCCTCAATCCCGATCTGGTGTTCACCGATGTCATCATGCCCGGTTCCATGGATGGCATCGTGTTGGCGGATAGGCTGCAGCTGTCGCATCCGTTGCTCCCGATCCTGCTGACCTCCGGCTTTACCGAACGTGCGGTTCACGAGGCGCGGAGGCAGGAGGGACGGCTGCCCTTCCCCATGCTGTCTAAGCCCTATCGCAGGGATGACCTTGCCCGGGCGGTGCGACAGGTGCTGGGAAGCGACAAGGGAGGGGCAAGGTCATGAACACCTTGATCGTTGTCGATGACGAACGTGGTTTCGCCGACTTCGTGGCTAAAGTGGCCTTGACCGCAGGATATCGGGTTGATGTCGCCGATACGGCAGCCGCCTTCCGACAGATGACCGAGGACACATGGCCAACCGTCCTAGTTCTTGACCTTCAGATGCCCGACACGGATGGGATCGAACTGCTTCGCGAGATCGCCGTGCGTGGCTGCAACTCAAAGGTGATGTTGGTCAGCGGAATGGACGGGCGGGTCCTGAATTCGGCCTACCGGCTGGGAGCCGAACTCGGCCTTGGTATGGCGGGCAAGGTCACCAAGCCGGTTCGGGCGCCGGAACTCAAGCGGCTGCTGGAGGACATGCGCGGCCACAATCCGCCGATCGGTGCCGAGGCATTGGCGGCAGCGCTGGCCGGAGACCAGCTTTTCCTGCTGTACCAGCCTAAGGTCGATATCCGGGCCAGGAACGTTGTCGGCGTCGAAGCGCTGGTCCGGTGGAGGACGGAAGACGGACGGACGATCATGCCCGACGCCTTCATTCCCCTCGCGGAAACCTCGGGCCTGATCGACCCGCTGACCCGATGGGTCGTGCGAACCGCGTTCCGGCAAGCCGCCGACTGGCACCGCAACGGGCTGAACATCCATATGGCGGTCAACCTGTCGGTTGGGAACATCCATGACCGTCAACTGCCGGACGAGCTTGCCGGGCTGTGCTCTTCGGTGGGGATCAAGCCGGAAATGATCACCCTCGAGCTCACCGAGACCGCCTCGACCAAGGACAGTGGCATGTTGCTGGAGATCCTGGGGCGTTTCCGCCTCAAGGGGTTCAACCTGTCCATCGACGATTTCGGCACCGGCTATTCGTCCGTCGCCCAATTGCTGCGCCTGCCATTCTCGGAGCTGAAGATCGACAAGTCCTTCGTCTCCGAGATCTGTCATTCCACGGAAGCGGAGATCGTCGCCAAGACGCTCATCGACATGGCGCATAACCTGAAGCTCAAGACCGTGGCGGAAGGCGTTGAATCAGAAGGCATTCTACAGGCTCTGCACGCGTGGGGATGCGACTTGGCCCAAGGCTATTACTTTTCCAAACCCGTGGACGCGGCGGCCATCGAGCACATGGTGACCGCTTCCCATTTTACGGTGTAACGCGATGGCCACCATCATGGTCGTCGATGATGAGCGTGGGCTGCGCGACCAAGATCGTCGCCGTATCGGGTGGTGGCCGGGCACATGCCATGGACCTGCTTGCCTTGGCGCCCCGCGCCGGTGCCGACGCCACGCTGGAAAGCCGTTCCGCCATTCGGAGCTTCTGGCTTGCATCGGACCGCTGCTCAGCCCGTGCGACAAACCAACCCAAACCGGATAATACTGCCCAAGCCCGTTGCAACAAGGCTGAAACCGGTATTGAGCGCCATAATATTCATTATGCGACAAATAGACTGGTTTCGTTCATGCCGCGTGACCTGCGGTCTTTGCCCCTTTCTAATTCGACCGGCTGGAAAGTTGCCCGGAGGGCTTCTTTATCCACGTCCGCAACGCCTCCGCCCAATCCCGCCGCACATCGACTGGCGTGCCGCTTTGACTTGATGCAGCTCCGCCCTCGGCTCGGAACCCGTTTTGCTCCGAGGAGTGGCCATTTGGACTATGACGAGGCCGGCCCACGTTTCCCTTCAGCCCTGCTGCTTCTTGGCCATCACGTATTGCAGTTTGCGCAAGGCGGTCTGCTTCAGCATCGCCTCTCCCGCCTTGGGGTCGCCGGCAATGGTGACCTCGGTTCCGGTCACCGAATCGATGGCGGAAACCCGCATATAGCTACCGATGCGGCGGAACTCGAAATACACTTCCCTGCCCGTCATGCTGCTTCTCCGAACCGTCCTGGCTTTGCATCCTAATGCCGTCGCTTTGTCCTGCATAGACAGCGGCACAATTATACATATTATTACTGGTTAATATAGCCCGCCCACCTTGACACACTTAATCGGCAGTGTTCAACTTCCTACCCGCGGTGACCGGCCCACTGGGTGGGCGTATATATTCAGAAGGGATGAGACAGGCATGGCCATCAACAGCAAAAACCCGGAAACCATCGTTCTCCACGCTGGCTGGCGCGCCGATCCCACCACCGGATCGGTGGCGGTGCCCATCCACCAGACCACATCCTATCTGTTCCGCGATACCGACCATGCCGCCAATCTATTCGCGCTGTCGGAGCTGGGTAATATCTACACCCGCATCATGAATCCGACCCAAGACGTGCTGGAGCAGCGCATCACCGCCCTGGAAGGCGGCGTCGCCGCCCTGGCCACCTCGTCCGGTCAGGCGGCCAGCACCTTCGCGGTGACCAATCTGTGCCAGGCGGGCGACAATTTCGTCACCTCCACCGATCTGTACGGCGGAACCTGGAACCTGTTCGCCAACACCCTGAAGCAGTTCGGCATCGAAGCCCGCTTCGTCGACCCGACCGACCCGGAAGCCTTTGTCCGTGCCACCGACGACAAGACCCGCTGCTGGTATGCCGAGACCTTGCCCAATCCCAAGCTGCAGGCCTTCCCCATCAAGGACGTGGCGGCGCTGGCGGAAAAGACCGGTGTCCCGTTGATCATGGACAACACCGCCTGCCCGGTTCTGTGCCGCCCCATCGAGCACGGCGCCCATATCGTCGTCTATTCCACCACCAAGTTCATCGGCGGTCACGGCACCTCCATCGGCGGCATGATCGTTGATTCAGGCAAATTCGACTGGGAAAAGCATGGCGCCCGCTTCCCGCTGTTGACCCTGCCCGATGCCAGCTATCACGGCGCCGTGTGGACCGAGGCGGTCAAACCTTTGGGCCCCATCGCCTATATCATCCGCGCCCGCGTCATCCTGCAACGCGACATCGGCGCAGCCATGAGCCCCCTGAACGCCTTCCAGTTCATCCAAGGCCTGGAAACCCTGCCCTTGCGCATGCGCGTCCATTCCGACAACGCCGCCGCCGTCGCCCTGTGGCTGACCAAGCACCCCAAGGTGGAAAAGGTGATCTATCCCGGCGTCATACAAGGCGAAAGCCGCCGCCGCGCCGATGCCATCTTGAAGCATGGTTACGGCGCCCTGCTGGGCTTTGAACTGAAGGGCGGCGCCGAGGCCGGAAAGCGCTTCATCAACAAGCTGGAAATGTTCTATCACGTCGCCAATATCGGCGATGCCCGCTCGCTGGCCATCCACCCAGCCAGCACCACCCATTCCCAGTTGTCCGACGCCGACAAGCTGGCCACCGGCGTCACTCCCGGCTATGTCCGCCTGTCGGTCGGGCTGGAACATATGGACGATATCCTGGCCGATCTGGCCCAGGCTCTGGACGCAGCCTGACTCGTTTGGTTCCGTCTTGGGGCCGGCCTTGAAAAAGGCCGGCCCTTCGTCTTTGATGGACAATTGTTCACTTGGCGGCAATGGGCGGACATGCGATGTCCGTTATCCGCCGTCATTCAGCCGGAGTCGTCCGCCGTGTCGCTGTTCCTGCCGCAAACCACCTGCCCCGATACCCGCTTGCGCCGCACGCGTCGGCGCGATTGGTCGCGCCGTCTGGTGGCGGAAAACGTCCTGACCGTCAACGATCTGGTCTGGCCGTTATTCGTGGTCGAGGGCAGCAGCGTGCGCCAGGACATTGCCTCCATGCCCGGCGTGCAACGTCTCAGCATTGATTTGCTGGTGGATGCCGCCCGTCAGGCCGCCGATCTGGGGATTCCCGCCATCGCCATTTTCCCCTCGGTCGAATCCTCGCTTAAGACGCCCGACGCGCGTGAGGCGCTCAATCGCAACAATCTGGTGTGTCGGGCGGTGAGCGCGGTGAAAAGGGCCGTCCCCCAGATCGGCATCATCTGCGACGTGGCGCTGGACCCGTTCAATTCCGACGGTCATGACGGCATCGTCCGCGACGGCTATGTGGTCAACGACGAGACGGTGGCCATCCTCGCCCACATGGCCGTGGTCCAGGCCGAGGCCGGCTGCGACATCGTCGCCCCCTCGGATATGATGGATGGCCGCGTCAAGGCCATTCGCGACGCCCTGGAAGCGGCAAATCTGCTGGATGTGCAGATCCTGTCCTATGCCGCCAAATACGCGTCGTCGTTCTATGGCCCGTTCCGTGATGCGGTTGGATCGAAAGGGGCGCTGAAAGGCGACAAGAAGAACTATCAGATGGACCCGGCCAATAGCGACGAGGCCCTGCGCGAAGTCGCCCTGGACATCGCCGAGGGTGCCGACATGGTCATGGTCAAGCCGGGTATGCCCTATCTGGATATCGTGCGGCGGGTCAAGGAAAGCTTCCGCCTGCCCACCCTGGCCTATCAGGTGTCGGGTGAGTACGCCATGATGAAGGCCGCAGCCCTGAACGGCTGGCTGGACTGGGACCGGGTAATGCTGGAAAGCCTGATGGGCTTCAAGCGCGCCGGCGCCGATGCGGTATTGACCTATTGCGCCCCGGAAGCGGCAAAGATTCTGGGAAAATGAACGGGAAAAAACCGTAATTAGCCAAAGTCAATCCAAACTACTTCCCATAAGGATTAGCGTACCTGAATTCCACATAAAACATTAGCATATTAATTTATGCCGATGTTTGAATATCAGGAGGATGCGACCTTGCGGATTAATCCACCCCTCGTCTGCCTGCTTACCATACTGGCGACATCGGCTTTGGCCAATGACAAGGAAAATGTCAACCCAAGTTGTCAACTGGTCCCCGAGGCCAATTGCGGTTGGGCCGAGTTGCGCAAGCTGAAGGCGCCGGGCATTGATCTGCACGACGGCCAGTTCATGGCGACGCGTCTGGACGAGGCGGAGTTGGTCGGTGCCAACATGTCGGGGGCACACCTGCAACTGACCAATTTTTACAAAGCCAATCTGCGCGGGGTGGATTTTTCCCAGTCGCACATGCATGCGGTCAATTTGATCGGCGCCAATCTGGAAGGGGCCAATCTCGAGGGCGTCAATCTGCTGGATGCGAATCTCTCCGGCGCCAACCTCAAGGGCGCCAAAATCGACCGGGTGCTATGGACCGCCGCCAATCTCAGCGGCGCCACCTGGGTTGACGGCCGTGTCTGCGCCCAGGGATCGAAGGGGGAGTGCCGTTAATATCCCAGTGATCGGAACCGATCACCAGCGCCCTCATGCGGCGGGCGCATCCCTCCGGGATGCTTGCCTTACGCGGCATAAGCCGCGCGGCCCCTTGGGCCTATAACCAAGTCCCGATGAGTTGAGCTCATCGGGACTTTTGGTTAGGCCTCCCCTCCCCGTTTGGTCGCAGCCAAACGCCATTCGGCCAGAAACGGTAACGACATGACCAGCACCATGGCAGCCCATACCAGCATTTCACCATTGGCCACGGCGATTTCCGCCAATAGCGGGATTTGCTGATCCCAATCCGGGTGCATGGTCTGGAAGTCCTCGCCTAAGTAAAGAGCGACGGCTTCCGACAGCGGCCCGGCGGCGGCGGCGATCCACAAGCCGATAGCCATTTCCTTGGCCGGCCCCAATTGCGCCGGCATGGCCCCGGCGAACAGATGACCGACGGCAAAGGCCTCCGTCCACGGCTTGCCCAGGATCACCATCCGGGTCAAACCCCAGGCGGTCAGGCCCAGGCAGGGCACCAGGAATTCCAGATTGGGGATGTCGCGGTAACGACCGTTGAACAGCAGCAGCATGCTGATGGCGAAGGTGCACACGCCATAGACGATGATCAGGCGCTCACCCCAGCGGCTGGGCTGGGAATGGTCGTCGGGCCGCAGGGCCAAGGCGGCGGTCTTGAGGATGAGGCCAGCGAAGATCGCCTGCAAAACGATACGCAATACCGCCCAGCCGTCCTGAAACAGGCTATAGGCGATCCACAAGGCGTTCACTCCTTGCCAGACCACGGCAATGGCCAGGATTTGCGCCAGAGCCGCCAGAACGACGACGCGTAGCGGCGCATAGGCCACCGGCTTGAGCAGGAAGAACAGGGCCACGCCCGCCCCCAGGATTGTGGAGATCACCGCATGAATCAGCCAATTGGCATTGGCCTGCACCGGCCCGGACATACCGAACTTGACGTCGCGATGGGTATCGACCACCCCCCAGAAACCGCCGACGGTGCCTTCCAGCTTGGCTTTCCAGGGTTGATCAAAGGCTTCCACCACATTGTAATCAAAGCCGTTTTCTTTTGATACCTGAGCCAGGGTGCGAACGAAATAGGTCGCATTTTCCATATTCACCGCCGCTGGACCGCGATTACGCCCCCGGGTCGGCCAGCCGGCCTCGCCGATCAGGATCGGCTTGCCGGGGAATTTTTCCTGGATCATACGGTAAATCTTGACGATATGTTCGGCCGATTGCTCGACCCCGATGGGCTCGTCTTCCCAATAGGGCAGGATGTGGATGGTGAGGTAATCCACCTCGTCCGCCACCTGCGGATAGCGTAAATAGAAGGCCCAGACATCGGCATAGGACACCGGCTGCTTCACCGCCGCCTTGACCTGACGGATATAGGCGATCAGTTGTTCCGGCGACAGATCCTGGCGCAGCAACACCTCGTTGCCGACGATCACCCGCTTGATTACGTCCGGGTTGGCGTTGGCCGACTTGATCAGTTCCTGCACTTCCTTGGCGTTGATATCGGTCTTCTTGCCCAGCCAGGCGGAATGGGTGACCTCGATACCATGCTTGCGGGCCAGGGCCGGCAGTACGTCCAGGCCTTCACGGCTGGTATAGGTACGGATGCCCTTGGTCACGCCGACCAGGCTTTTCAGATCCTCCTCGACCTGGGCCGGTGACGGATAATCGCCGGTGATCGGGCTTTGACCGCGCCGGAAAGAGGCGAACGAAACCGATGGAAACGGCTCGTCGAAGGTCAACGCCATGGGAACCGGGCGATTGAACCACCACCAGCCGGTCAGGCTGATCAAGGCGGTGACGGCGACGGTAAGCAAAACCAGCGGTAAGCGCATGGGAAAACTCGTTCCGATTCGGCGAAGACCAGACAGCCGACAGCATGCCGGCCAATACGGCTCCTTCAATAGGCCGGGCTGCCTGCCGCGTCAATCGCCGGATGGGATCAAACTATCCCAGGCTGGCGGCGAAGACGGCCAGACCGATCAGGGCCGAGACGATGAACAAGCCTCCCACAGCGGCTGCGGGAAAGACGGCCATACCGCCCACTACCCCCACGGCGATCACCGCCCCCCCGATCAGGGCGGCACGCCAGGGGAAACCGTTGGGAGCAAGAATAACGGGGTTCGCTTTCATGGGCCTCTCCTGTGTTTCGCCTGTTTGTTTTTGTTCATCATGTCATTGAAATGACACATATTCTAGCGGTGGATATCACTTAGACCGAAAATCGGCTATGATGTCCGTCAATCAGGACTGGAGAGAACATGTCCGCCATCGGCAGCGTCATTGCGACGCCCCATGGGCCCGCCAGAATTCTTACCATCATGCCCGGTGCGCAGACCGAAGCAGGGCAACGGATATCCCGCGTGCTGACCGCGCCGCTCAGTCAGGCGGGGGCATGCGCGACGGGAGAAGACGATCTCAGCCAGGCCGAACGGCAGCAACTCAAGCAATTGCAGGATGCCGACCGGGCGGTAAAAACCGAGGAGCGCCAGCACGCCGCCATCGCTGGCGCCTATGGCGGTGCGCCACAGTACCAGTACGTGCAGGGGCCAGACGGCAAATACTATGCGGTGGCCGGCAAGGTCGAGGTGGGCGCGCCGGCCAATGCCTCGGACGAAGAGACAGCCCGGGCCCACAAGGCCATTGCCGCCGCAGCCACCTCGGTGGCCAGTCCGTCCTCTGCCGATTATGCGGCGGCGGCGCAAGCCAGCTATCGGGCCAGCGAAGCCTATGCCCGCTTCGCCACCGGGGATGGGCGCGGCAATTTGTTTGATTTCAGCGGTTAGATTTCTTCCACTTCGACCACGCCGGACACCGAACGCAGCGCCCCCATGAAACCAGGGCTGAGGCTGATGGTGTTCTTCAACCCCACCTCCACCTCGCGCGTGCCCAGCTGCGAGACGATGGTGATGCGGTTGCGGCCCTTGGCTTCCTTGGCAATCAATTGGACCAGGGTGGGAATGGGGGCATCATCGCGGATGAAGATTTTCAGTCCTGCCGCCGCCTTGGCCGCCTCCTGGTCAAGCGAGGCGATGCGCTGGCAGGTCAGGCGCAATTGCTCATCTTCCAGCCGGGCATCGATATCGAACAGCAAAGGTCCGCCGGCATCCAGGATTTCCCGCGATGCCGCCAGCACCTCGGAAAAGCAGGTGACTTCGTACATGCCCGACGAATCGGAGGCGGTGACAAAGGCATAGCGACTGCCCTTGGCCGATGTGCGTTCCTGCTTCGACAGCATGGAGCCGGCCAGTTTGACCCGGCCTTTGCCGCCGGCCTGCAAATGTCTGGGCAATTCCGATATTTTCAATACCCCCAGGCGCTTAAGGCTTTTGCTGAAGGCGTCCAGGGGATGGGCCGACAGGTAAAAGCCGATGGCGTCGAATTCCTGGGTCAGCTTTTCGTGCGGCGACCAGTCGGGGGCATTTTCCAGTTTAGGCGGTGGGGCGACATTGCCGCCCAGCAGGCTCATTTGCGACGACTGGCGTTGCTCGGCCTCGCCGGCGCCGTAACGCAGCAGGCCTTCGCAGTTCTTGAACACCTTACCGCGATTTTTTTCCAAGGAATCAAACACCCCGGCGCGGACCATGTTCTCCATCTGCCGGCGGTTCAGCTGTTTGGTATCCAGGCGGCGGGCAAAATCGAACAGATCCTTGTACGGGCCGCTGCGCTCGCGTTCCTCGGCGATGGAGCGGCACGCCGCCTCGCCCACGTTCTTCAAAGCCGCCAAGGCATAGCGCACGGCATGGCTGCCATCGGCCAGCTTCTCCACCGAGAAGGTGGCCTGCGACTTGTTGATGTCGGGTGGCAACAGCTTGATCTTCAAGCGATCAAGTTCCTGGCGGAACGAATTGAGCTTGTCGGTGTTGGCCATTTCATAGGTCATGGTGGCGGCCATGAACTCGGCCGGATGATTGGCTTTCAGCCACGCCGTCTGATAGGCGATCAGCGCATAGGCCGCCGCGTGCGACTTGTTGAAGCCGTATTCGGCGAATTTGGCCACCTTGTCGAAAATCATCGACGCCTGATCGCCGTCGACGGCCCGGGCGACGGCACCATCGACGAAGGCCTTGCGCTGAGCCTCCATCTCTTCCTTGATCTTCTTACCCATGGCCCGGCGCAACAGATCGGCACCGCCGAGGGAATAGCCCGACAACACCTGGGCGATCTGCATCACCTGCTCCTGGTAGACCATGATGCCGAAGGTTTCCTTCAGGATCGGCTCCAGTAACGGATGCATGTAATCAGGCTCTTCCAAGCCGTGTTTACAGGCGATGTAGCGCGGGATCTGATCCATGGGACCGGGACGGTACAGCGCCACCACGGCGATCAGATCTTCCAGCCGGTTGGGACGCATCTTGCGCAGCACGTCGCGCATGCCCGAACTTTCCAGCTGGAACACGCCGGCGGCATCACCCCGGGTAAGCAATTCGTAGGTGGCGGCATCATCCAAAGGCAATGCGGAAAGGTCGACGTCCAACCCCTTGGTTTTCTTTATGTGTTTGATGGCGGTGATCATCACCGTCAGGGTTTTCAAACCCAAAAAGTCGAACTTGACCAGACCGGCGGCTTCCACCCATTTCATATTGAACTGGGTGACCGGCATGTCGGAGCGCGGGTCTCGGTAGAGCGGCACCAGTTCATCGAGCGAGCGGTCACCGATGACCACGCCGGCGGCGTGGGTCGAGGCATGGCGGTACAGCCCCTCCAGCTTCATGCCCAGGTCGAGCAGATGGGCCACCGCCTCGTCGCGCTCGCGCGCTTCCTTCAGCAAGGGCTCGATCTCCAGCGCCTGCTCCAGCGTCACCGGACTGGCCGGGTTGTTAGGCACCATCTTGCAGATGCGGTCGACCTGACCGTAAGGCATCTGCAAGACGCGACCGACATCGCGCAACACGGCGCGGGCTTGCAACTTACCGAAGGTGATGATCTGGGCGACCTGGGTGTAGCCGTACTTGTCCTGGACGTAGCGGATGGTCTCTTCACGTCGGTCCTGGCAAAAGTCGATATCGAAGTCAGGCATGGAAACGCGTTCGGGGTTCAAGAACCGCTCGAACAGCAGCCCCCAGCGAAGCGGGTCGAGATCGGTGATGGTTAGTGCCCAGGCCACCGCCGAGCCGGCACCCGAACCACGGCCCGGCCCGACGGGAATGTCGTGGGCCTTGGACCATTGGATGAAGTCGGACACGATCAGGAAGTAACCGGGAAAGCCCATCTGCTCGATGACGCCGATTTCGTATTCGATGCGTTCGCGATAGGGCCGGGCGACGTGCTCGCGCTCCTCTTCGGTCATGCCGGGCTGGAAAACGTGCTTTTCCAGCCGTTGCGCCAAACCGTCCCAGCACATCTTGCGCAGCACCTCGGCCTCGGTCAGGCCATCCATGCGAAACGGCGGCAAGATCGGCTTGCGCTTGGCCACCATGAAGGCGCAGCGTCGTGCCACCACCAAGGTGTTGTCGCAGGCCTCGGGCAGATCGGCGAACAGTTCACGCATTTCCGCCGGTGACTTGAAATAATGCTCGGGCGTCAGCCGGCGGCGTTCGTCCTGGGCCACATAGGCACCCTCGGCGATGCAGATCAGCGCATCATGGGCCTCGTACATGCCGCGATCGGCGAAGAACGGTTCGTTGGTGGCGACCAGCGGCAAATCATGCTTGTAAGCCAAAGTGACAAGGCCGGGCTCCGCCCGGTTCTCGTGTTCTTCGCCGTGGCGCTGCAATTCCACATAAGTCCGGCCGGGAAAGCCCCGGGACAGCCGTACCAGCAGGACTTCCGCCTTGTCGTTCTGGCCGTCGGCCAGCAATCGATTGACCGGCCCCTTAGGGCCGCCGGTCAACAAAATCAGGCCAGCCGAGCGGGTTTCCAGGTCGTGCAGGGCCACCTGCGGCGTTTCGCCGGCATCGGTCTCCAGATAGGCCTTGGACACCAGTTTCAACAGATTGGCATAACCGGCTTCACTTTGGCACAACAGCACCAGCCAATCCGGATCAGGCTTGCGGCCATCGCGGGTCGGCGCCTCGCCCTCGCGCCGTACGGCGACCTGACAGCCGATGATCGGCTGGATGCCGGCATCGGCGCATGAGGTGGAAAACTCCAGCGCCCCGAACAGATTGCCGGTGTCGGCGATGCCGACGGCAGGCATCATCTGTTTCTCGCACAGCTTGATCAACTGCTTGAGCTTGATTGCCCCTTCCGACAGGGAATAGGCGGTGTGGGTGCGGAGATGGACGAAATCGGCATGGATAGGCATGGCCGCATCATGCCTCCCCGTCCCCCGCTTCGTCCACGGCCTTTACGCTTTACCAACCCATTCCAAGCTCCTATCCTCTTTGCACGATCAGGCTGTGAATGCCATGCCACTGGAACCCCCCTCCACTTCCTTGACGACGTTGAAGGCTTTGGCCGTAGCCAGCCTGGTAACCATGGCAGCCACCGCCGCCGTGATGTGGATCGCCGTTTCTCAACATGAACGGCAATTGCAAAGCTTGCGGACGGAAACGGTGGAGCGCCTGGGGCGACTTCGCGCCAATATCGAAGGCGCCCTGAACGGATCGCTGACCCTGACCCAAGGGGTGGCGGCAACCATCCATGCCCATGGCCGGTTGACCGATGCCGAATTTACCGCCATCGCCGAGCAATTGGTCGGATCGCGCCGCGATATCCGCAATCTGGGGGTGGCCTACGGCACCGTCTTGCGTCAGGTCTATCCCCGCTCGGGCAATGAAAGTGCCATCGGCCTGGATTACCGCCAAACCCCCAAGCAATGGCCAAAGGTCGAACAGACCATCCAAAGCGGCAAGACCGTGGTCGACGGCCCCTTGCCCCTGGTCCAAGGCGGTGTCGGCGTCATCAGCCGCACTCCGGTGATGCGCCCCGGCGTCTCAGGCGCCCCAGCCGATTATTTCGCCCTTGTCTCCATCGTCATCGACCTATCCACCTTGCTGGATCAGACTGGCATTTCGGCGCCCGATGTCGGGCTTAATTTGGCGATTCAGGCCAATGGGCAAGTCTTTCATGGCGATCCAAAACTGCGCGAACAAAATCCAGTGGAGCTCGATATAAGTTTCCCGGGTGGGGTTTGGCGGATTTACGCCGTTCCGGCATCCGGTTGGCCATCGTCGTGGTGGCGCCAAGATCCGATCCTCAGCGGCATCGGGCTGGCCTTGATCCTGGCGGTGGCTGCCACGTCGTTTTACGCGGCCTTTGCCTGGGAGCACCGGACACGGCTGTACGAATCCTTGCGTGAGAGCGAAAGCCGTTACCGCCACCTGCTGGATACGGCTCCGGCGGCCATCGTCCTGCATCGTCAGGGCCGCATCATTTTCAGCAACCGCGAAGCGGTCCGGCTGATGGCTGCCCATGGCCCGGAAGACCTGCTGGATCGCCCGGTGCTTGACCTGCTGCATCCGGATTACCATTCCGTCGTCACCGACCGCCTCGCCGCCTTAAAAGCGCCCGGCGACGAAGCCCCGCCCTTGCGGCAGAAGCTGATCACTTTGGATGGTCGGGTGATCGACGCCGATGTCGCCTCGTCCGCGGTGATGATCGGCGGTGAATTGGCGGTGTTGGCCATCGCCATCGACACCACCCGTTCAGTTCGGGCGGAAGCACAGCGTCAGGCCATTCTCGACGACCTGCAACGCTCCAATGACGAACTGCGCCAATTCACCTCGGCCGCCAGCCACGATTTGCAGGAGCCATTGCGGCAGGTGGCCACCTATGTGCAGATGCTGGAACGACGCTATGGCCCGGTGCTGGATCAGGATGGGCGCGATTTCATTCAATATGCGGTGGATGGGGTGATCCACATGCGCCGGCTGCTGCATGACTTGGGCCTCTACGCCCAGGTCAAGGCGGCGGGGGCGCCGTTGAAGCGGCTGGAGATCGGTCCGATTCTTGATCGGGTCAGCGAAGCCCATGATGACCAATTGCGCCGCTTGGGCGGGCGGATCGACCATGATCCCCTGCCCTCGGTGATGGGCGACGAAGGGCAAATCCAGCAATTGCTCAGCAACCTTTTGGATAATGCCTTGCGTTACAGCCGCATCGGCGTCCCCCCTCGGATCAATGTTTCGGCGACCCGTCAGGGGGCTTTTTGGCTGTTTCGGTTCCGCGATAATGGCATCGGCATCGCACCGGAATACCAATCGTCCATTTTCGATGTCTTCACCCGCCTGCACGGCATCAGCCAAAGCCAGGGCACCGGCTTTGGTCTGGCCATCTGCCGACGCATCGTCGAACGTCACGGCGGCCAAATCTGGGTCGAGTCCGAACCCGACCGGGGCAGCACCTTCCTGTTCACCCTGCCGACGGCCTAGTGTGGTGATTCCGATGTTCGCATGATGATGCGAACATCGGAATCACCACACAATTCAACAAATTAGTGGCCTGCTTATCCCAGAATTTTGCCATGCGAATTTCTGGGGCAGGACACCTAGTTTTCCGTCAGCTTACCCTCGGCCAGCCGCACCACCCGATCCATGCGCTTGGCCAGATCGGGATTGTGGGTGGCGATCAGCGCCGCCACCCCGGTGGAGCGCACCAGATGCAGCAACTGGGCGAACACGCCATCGGCGGAATGCGGGTCCAAATTGCCGGTGGGTTCATCGGCCAGCAACACCTTGGGCTGGTTGGCCAAGGCCCGGCAGATGGCCACGCGCTGCTGCTCGCCACCCGACAACTGACCGGGCCGGTGTTCAGCCCGCGGCTTCAAGCCCATGCGGTCCAGCAGGTCCAGCGCCCGCACCGATGCGACCTTGCGCGAATGGCCTGCGATCATCTGCGGCAGGATGACGTTTTCCACCGCCGAGAATTCCGGCAGCAGATGGTGGTACTGATAGACGAAGCCCAGATGCGAGCGGCGCAATTGCGTGCGCCTAGTTTCCGACAGCTTACCGCAAGGCTGGCCGGCCAGCCACACTTCGCCGCCATCGGGACGTTCCAAAAGGCCGGCGATGTGCAACAGCGTGGATTTACCAGCGCCCGACGGACCGACCAGGGCGACGATCTCGCCCGGTTGGATGGCTAGGTCCGCCCCATCCAGCACATGCAGGGCTTCCTTGCCCTGGGTGAAGCTGCGTCGGATGTTTTCCAGGCGCAGACCGGGGGCTTGCGGCTCACTCATAACGCAGCGCCTCCACCGGGTCCAGATTGGCGGCCCGCCACGACGGGTAGATGGTGGCGGCGATGGACAGGCCCAGGGCCATCAGCACCACCACCACCACTTCTCCGTATTCGACGCGGGCCGGCAATTGGGTGAGGAAATAAATCTCGGCGGCAAACAGCTCACGCCCGATGATCGATTGGATGAACTGGCGGATCTGTTCGATATGGGTGGCGAACCACACCCCCAGGATAGTGCCGAACACCGTCCCCACCACGCCCACCGAGGCCCCGGCCAGGAAGAAGATGCGCATGATCATGCCGCGTGTCGCCCCCATGGTGCGCAAGATGGCGATGTCGCGGCCCTTGTCCTTCACCAGCATGATCAGCGACGAGATGATGTTGAAGGCGGCGACCAGGATGATCAGGGTCAGGATCAGGAACATGACGTTGCGCTCCACCTGCACCGCATTGAAAAAGCTGGCATTGGCCTGTTGCCAGTCATAGATGCGGACACCACCTTGGGTCAGGCGGAAAATGGCGTTGCGGGTTTCCGTCACCTTGTCGTGGTTGTCGAGAAACACCTCGATCTGGGTGACGGCGTCGGGAAATTTGAAATAGGTCTGCGCGGCTTCCAGCGGCATGAACATGAAGCCGGAATCGTATTCGAACATGCCGACATTGAAGGTGCCGGCCACCGTATAGCCGCGCATGCGCGGCACCGTGCCGAAAGCGGTGGCATTGCCTTTGGGCGAAATCAGGGTGACGGTGTCGCCGATTTGCAGTCCCAGCTTTTCCGCCAGACGATAGCCGACCAGGACGCCGTCGCCGGCCTTGAACTCTTCGCCGCTGCCGCCCAGACCCTTGGCGAAAATCTCACGCGCCAGCAGGTCGTCGGGCCGGACGCCGCGGACGATGGCGCCCGAGGCGCTGGAGGCCGAGGTGGCCATCACCTGCCCCTCGACGGTGGGAATGACCCGGACCACCCCCGGCAGAGCGCGAATGGCCTGGGCCAACGGATCGAACGGGGCCAGGGCCGGTCCGGTACCATAGACGCCCATGTGACCGTTGATGCCGAGGATGCGGGTCAGCAATTCCTGGCGGAAGCCGTTCATCACCGCCATCACCACGATCAGCGTCGCCACCCCCAGGCCGATGCCCAGCAGCGAGAAACCGGCAATGACGGAAATGAACCCTTCCTTGCGGCGCGCGCGCAGGTAGCGGAAAGCCACCATCCGCTCGAAGGCGTCGAAAATCATTCCGTCTCCTTATGCTGTCAGCTGGGCCAGGGCGGCCTCGACCGACAATTCCTGCTTTTCGCCGGTATGACGGTTCTTCAACTCGACCAATCCCGCCGCCACGCCCTTGGGGCCGGCAACCAATTGCCAGGGCAGGCCGATCAAATCCATGTCGGCGAACTTGACGCCGGCGCGGTCGTCGCGGTCGTCGTACAGAACCTCGACCCCCTGTTCCGACAAGGCGCGATACATATCCTCGCACACACGGTCGCAGGCGCCGTCGCCGGCCTTCAGGTTGATCAGGCCGACCTTGAAGGGGGCGACCGCTTCCGGCCACTTGATGCCGCGATCATCGTGGTAGGCCTCGATGATGGCACCGACAAGGCGGGAGACGCCGATGCCGTACGAGCCCATTTCCGCGTGCACCGGGTTGCCGTCGGGGCCGGCGACCACGGCGCCCATGGCCTTGGAATACTTGGTGCCGAAATAGAAGATGTGGCCGACCTCGATGCCGCGCGCCACCTTCAACCGGTCGGCGGGCGGGCATTCGGGCGAATTGGGGTCGTGCTTTTCGTCGGTGACGGCATAAAGCTTGGACAGGGCTTCCAGATCCACCGCGTCCTTGGCCGCCAGTTCCTCATAGGCCACGTCGTAGAACACGCCGGATTCGCCGGTTTCGGCCAGGACATGGAATTCATGGGTCAGATTGCCGCCGATGGCCCCCGAATCGGCGACCATGGGGATGGCGGTCAGGCCCATGCGCTTGAAGGTGCGCAAATAGGCGTTGAACATGGCTTCGTAGGACCGTTTGGCGCCGTCAAAATCGATGTCGAAGGAGTAGGAATCCTTCATCAGGAATTCGCGGCCGCGCATGACGCCAAAGCGCGGGCGCACCTCGTCGCGGAACTTCCACTGGATGTGGTACAGAATCTTCGGCAGTTCGCGATAGCTTTTGACGTTGTCGCGGAAGATTTGGGTGATCAGTTCCTCGTTGGTCGGGCCAAACAGCATTTCACGGTCATGGCGGTCGACGATGCGCAGCATTTCCTTGCCATAGGCGTCATAACGGCCCGATTCGCGCCAGATATCCGCCGATTGGATGGTCGGCATCAGCAATTCCTGGGCGCCGGCGGCATCCTGTTCCTCGCGCACGATCTGCTCGATCTTCTGCAGCACCTTCCAGCCCAGGGGCAGCCAAGTATAGATGCCCGAAGCCGATTGCCGGATCATGCCCGCGCGCAGCATCAGGCGATGCGAGGCGATCTGCGCCTCGGACGGGGTTTCCTTCAGGGTCGGCAGGAAAAAGCGGGACAGGCGCATGGGTATCCTCGAAACAAGCGGAAAACGCGGGCACCACAGGCCCGCCAAAGCGCGTCACTTTAGGCAATGCCCGCGCTTATGACAAGGTAGCGACTGGATCAACGCACGCCGCGTTTGGCGCAGGCCTCGGCCAAAGCCTGCTGATCAGTTCCGCCCATGGGCTCACCATTGAAGGTGAAAGTGTTCTTGGTCATGTCGTAGCGGACGATGCCCAGTTGCGACGTGGTGTCATCAAGCCCGTGGGTCGCGTAAGCCTTGCCCTGCATCGGCTTGATATTGATCGGTATTTCCAGGACATCCGGAACCAGGTTGGGGATGGCGTTGGCGCCGCTGCCGGGAACGTCGGCGGGGGCCACCCGCTTCCCCCTTACCCCTTCACCGGGACGGAACGCCACGTCGTCAGAGGGCATGTGGCGAACCAGTCGCGAGCAATCGGTTTTGGTGATGGTGATTCGCACCCCACCCGCTCCGGCACTGTCGGCGGGTGCCTGAGCGAAAGCTGGACCGGATAATGAAAAAATGGCGGCGGCGATAATGAAACGGTTAGCGGGCATGGGCTTTCCCCGTCACTGTGACCTACCGATCAGCCTGCACCAACCCTGTGGCAGCATCAAGGCATTCCACCGGTAATACCTTTTGCGAAACTTTCAGGAAAAAAAATGGTGACGAACGTCAGGAAATTGCGTAAGTTCCGTTTTGACCCGTTCACGGGAGCGATGGGGCAAGTCGAAACTGACACCCATGCTGCGGCTCAAGTTTAGGGAGGAGGCCGCCGGATAGCTGCAAAGCCGTCCAGGCGCGGAGACGCAGAGAAGGCAAGACCGAAGGTCTTGCCTTTTTGCTTTTCAGGCTTTCATCCATGGTGGCTGTATCTTGGCGAGTTCGGCGAAGATCGGGCAATCCGGGTGATGGGCGCCGGGCAGGTAGCCGATGCTCATCAGGAACTCCCCCACCACCTCGCCGCCCATGAAGACGAAGGTCTGGCGGAACAGTTTCACCCAACCGGCCTTGTCGCGTGGATGCTGGGCGGCCAGCCAGCGGGTGAAAGACCCATGATCGTCCTGTAGGGACTTGAAGCGTCGTGCATTTTCTATGGTGGCGGCAATCTTGCGGCGATTGCGGATGATCCCGGCATCGGCCAGCAAGCGGGCGACATCTTCGTCGCCATAGACAGCGATGCGGGCCGGATCGAAGCCATCGAAGGCGGCGTTCAGAGCCGGACGCTTTTTCAACACGATCAGCCAGGACAGGCCGGCCTGAAAAATCTCCAGGCACAGCCGCTCGAACAACACCCGGTCATCGGTGACGGGGAAGCCGTATTCACGGTCGTGGTAAGGAGCGTGAATCGGGTGACCGGGGGCGCTCTGGCAATATCCGCTCATGACGCCCTCCGGTTCCCGCTTGGATAATCAGGCCTGTTCCAGCTCGACCAGGGTGCCGCAGAAATCCTTGGGATGCAGGAACAGGACCGGCTTGTCGTGAGCGCCGATCTTGGGCTCACCGTCACCCAGGACGCGGGCACCCTCGGCTTTCAGCTTGTCGCGGGCGGCCAGGATATCCGCGACCTCGTAGCAGATATGGTGGATACCGCCATTGGCGTTCTTTTCCAAGAAGGCGGCGATGGGCGACTTGTCACCCAGCGGATACAGCAATTCCACCTTGGTGTTGGGCAGCTCGACGAACACCACGGTGACGCCATGGGCCGGTTGCGGCACCGGATCGGAAACCTTTGCCCCCAAAGTATCGCGGTAAAGCTTGGTGGCGGCGTCCAGATCGGGGACGGCGATGGCGACGTGATTGAGTTTTCCGATCATCTGATCCTCGGTGGATAAATTGCCTGCACGGCTATACCACAGGGTTAATGGTCTGGGAAATGCCATGCGGTTCGGCGTCATTATACTTGCGCCCCCGCCCCCTTCCAATTACCACTTGCCCCAAGCCCTTTGCCCCATCCCTGGCCTTGGAGCCATTCGTGCAGGATTCTCCTCTAGACTCTCAAAGCCCCAAGCAGGCGGAAACCGTCTTCTTCGGCAAAGAGATGAGCCGCTGGGGCTGGATCGCCAATATCCTGGGCCTGACCTTCCTGGCGGTGATCTCCGTCGCTTTCGTCTGGGTCATGAGCTCGCTGCCCCGGGTCGAAGGCCGGGTGCCGGCCCGCGGCATGGAATATTCCGCCTCGATCACCCGCGATGACGCGGGCATTCCACACATCACCGCCCGCTCGGGCCATGACGCCTATTTCGCCATGGGCTGGATTCATGCCCAGGACCGGCTGTGGCAGATGGAGTTACAGCGCCGCATCGGTGCCGGTCGATTGGCCGAAATCGTCGGCGAGGCCGGGCTGAAAAGCGACCGCTTCATGCGCACGCTGGGGCTTTATCGGCTGGCTCAGGGGGCATTGGCTCAGCTGGACGACCCGACCCGCGACGCGCTGCGCGCCTATGCCGAGGGCGTCAATGCCTGGATTGACGATAATCGCCACCGGCTGCCGCCGGAATTCCTGCTGCTGGGCTTCCGACCGGAGCCTTGGACTCCCGCCGATTCCCTGGTTTGGGGCCGGATGATGGCGCTGCAACTGACCGCCGATTGGCGCGAGGAAGCCTTGCGCGGCAAGCTGGCGGGTCGCATCCCGGCCAAGCGTCTGGCCGAATTGTGGCCAGAGGCCACCGACAGCCCCATCACCATCGCCGCCGGGCTTATCGACAAGGTGCTGGCCACCCTGCCGGAAACCGCCCAGCCGCACCTAGCCTCCAATATCGTCGCCGTATCGGGCAAGCGCAGCATCAGCGGCGCCCCCTTGCTGGCCAATGACCCCCACCTGCCCTTCCAGGCGCCGTCGCTTTGGTATCTGCTGTCGGTGGAAGCTCCCGGCCTGCATCTGACCGGGGCCATGGTGCCAGGCATTCCCTTCCATCTGATCGGCCATAACGGTCGCATGGCCTGGGGCACCACCACCACCCATGCCGACACCGTGGACCTGTTCGTGGAAAACGTGGTCGGCAACGGCAGCTATCAGAATGGCAAGGGGACGCTGCCCTTTACCGAGCGCCAGGAAATCATCGGCGTCAAGGATGGCCAGCCGGAAACCCTGACGGTGCGCGAGACCCGCCATGGCCCGGTGATTTCAGACCTCAAGGCCGGGCAAAAAGAGACCCAGGTCATCGCCATGAAATCCACCGCGCTGGAGCCTGACGACCGCACCGCGCAAGGCTTATACCGGCTGGGCCGTGCCGTTGACTGGCGCAGCTTCATCGGCGCCCTGGCCGATTTTCACGCGCCGGTGCAGAACTTCGCCTATGCCGATCAGGCCGGCAATATCGGCTTCATCACCGCCGGTCGGGTGCCGTTGCGGGTCAAGGGCGACGGCTTTTCGCCGGCGGCCGGGTGGACCAATGCCGGCGATTGGACCGGCTGGGTGCCCTTCGCCAAGATGCCGCAGAGTCTGAACCCGAAATCAGGCAGTATCGTCAACGCCAACAATCAGGTGATTGGGGGCAAATATCCCTACCGCCTTGCCACCCGCTGGCCGGAACCCTACCGCGCCCGTCGCTTTGACGAATTGCTGGAAGATCAGGCCAAGCTTGATGGCACCATGCTGCGGTCCATGCAGATGGATGCGCAATCGGTGGCCGCGCGCGAGTTGAAGGAACTGCTCGAGGTACCCGATACCTTGTCGCCCCAAGCCGTCCAGGCCGCCAAGATGGTCACCGCCTGGGACGGCGGCATGGGCCGCGACCGGCCTGAGCCGCTGATCTTCAATGCCTGGGTGGACAAGCTGTGGACGCGTATCCTCGCCGACGAACTGGGCGAGGACATGGCCTCCCTGCGGGCGGTGCGCCCCACCACCTTGGGCGAGATTCTGACCGTCAACCGCCATTGGTGCGATGATACCACCACCGAAGCGCCTGAATCCTGCGATGACCTCATCGCTCAGACCCTGGAAGCGGCGGTGAACGAACTATCCGCGACGTACCCCGGAAAAACCCCAGCCCAATGGCGTTGGGGCGACGTGCATCAGGCCCGCTTCGCCCATCCGGTGCTTGGCCGCGTGCCGCTTTTGCGCATTCTATCGGACAGCCAAGTGCCCAGCGACGGCGATGACTTCACCATCAATCGCGGCACCTTCGTCCCCGGCCAGTTCACCCAAGTGCACGGTGCCGGCCTGCGGGTGGTGTTCGATCTGGCCAACTTGGATAAAAGCACCTTCGCCCTGGCTACCGGTCAGTCGGGCAACCCACTGTCGCGCCATTACCGTGACCTGCTGGCGCGCTGGCAAATCAATGACGGTGTCACCATCACCAAGCCGGCGGAAGGATCGGCCTCCATCAGTCTGGAGCCCAGCTATTGACCATAACCGTCGATCAGATCAGAAGCGCCGCCGCATTCCTTGACGGCAGCGTCGCCGTAACCCCGGTGGTGGAAGCGCCCAAGCTGGCCCAGTTGACCGGGGCGGCGCAGGTCTGGCTGAAATTGGAAAACCTGCAACATTCCGGCTCGTTCAAGGCTCGGGGCGCGCTCAATCGCATCCTGGCGCTGACACCGGCTGAGCGGCAAGCCGGTGTTATCGCCATGTCGGCGGGTAACCACGCCCAGGGCGTTGCCCTGCATTGTGCCCGCCTGGGTATTCCAGCCACGGTGGTGATGCCGCGCTTCACCCCGCTGACCAAGGTGCAGCGCACCCGGGCCCATGGCGCCACGGTGGTGTTGGCCGGCGAAACCCTGGCCGAGGCACAACAGCACGCCCATACCTTGGCGACCGAACAGGGACTGACCTTCATCCATCCCTATGACGATCCGCTGGTCATCGCCGGCCAGGGCACCGTCGGGCTGGAACTGGCCCGTCAGGTCGCCGATGCCGACGACGTCATCATTCCCATCGGCGGCGGTGGTCTGGCCGCGGGCATGGCCGTCGCCTTGCGTGATCGCCCCTCCCCTCTCCGGCTGACCGGGGTGCAAAGCGCCAGCTTCCCCACCCTCGTCCGTCAACCGGCGGCTGACACCCCGCTTTCCCCCCAGACCCTGGCCGAAGGCATCGCCGTCAAACATCCGGGCAGTCTGACCAAGCCGATCATCGAACGGCATTTCGACGATGTCTTCGCCGTGGACGACAGCGCCATCGAACGGGCCATCGTCTGGCTGATGGAAGAACAGAAGATCGTCGCCGAAGGCGCCGGGGCGGCGCCCCTGGCCCTGTTGATGACCCAAGCGGCCCGTTTCGCCGGCAAAAAGGTGGTCCTGGTCATTTCCGGCGGCAACATCGACAACCGGGTGATGGCGTCCATCCTGATGCGGGGACTTGTGCGGGCCGGTCGTCTGACCCGCCTGCGCATCGAGATCAACGACGCCCCGGGCATGTTGGCCGGTGCCACCAGTCTGATCGCCGAACATGGTGGCAACATCCTGGAAGTCTATCACCAACGCCTGTTTCAGGACGTACCGGTGAAAAGCGCCGAGTTGGATGTGGTGGTCGAAGCCACCGATTCCAGCCACGTGGAAGCCATGCTTGGCGCTCTGCGCCAGGCCGGCTTTCCGGCGCGCAGGCTGGGATCCATGGCCAGCCTGCCGGAATGAACCGAGGTCAGACCCCGGCGCCGCAATCCATGTAAGCACCACGGAAATACAGCAGTGGCGCGCCACCTTCCTGGTAGTGGATGTTTTCCACCTGACCGATGAAGATGACGTGATCGCCGGCGTCAACCATATTGACGAGCGTGCATTCCAGATTGGCGATGCAGCCACCCAGCACCGGCACGCCGCCCAAACCGGCCTCGGCGACGATTCCAGCCCATTTGTCCTCGACCCGGCTGGCGAAGCGGATGGACAGGTCGCGCTGGTTTTCCGCCAGCATATTGATGACGAATCGACCGGAACGCTTGAAGAAATCCAGGCTGGAGGTTTTGTTACCCAGACAGAACAGCACCAGCGGCGGTTCCAGCGACAGCGAGGAAAAAGCGCTGACGGTCACCCCGATGGGCGTGCTGTCATCGGGATTCACCGTGGTCACGACGGTGACGCCCGTGGCGAAACAGCCCAAGGCCTTGCGGAAAGAACGCGGGTCGACAGTCATTGCACTCGCTCGATCTTGATGATGACGGATGTGGAGATTACTGGGGTTGACCGCCACAGGTCAAATGCCGGCTTTAACGTTTCCCCCCAAGGCCTGTCCGCATCATGTTTTTTTGCCAAGAACGCAGTTGACTCGGGACACAGGCGACGAAATATAGCATTCTCCGAAACGATCAAGTGATCGTGTGGTGTCCCGATTGGACCGCAGCAGGGGAAGTGAATGTTCGCGATCATCGGCATCGTGGTGACAATTGCGAGTGTGATTGGCGGTTATGCCGCTGCGGGTGGTCACCTTGATGTGTTGTGGCAGCCGTTCGAGTTCATCATCATTCTTGGTGCAGCCTTCGGCTCAATGTTGTTGGGCAACCCCAAAGACATCATCATGGGCGTGTTCAAGAAAATCGGCATGGTGTTCAAGGGCGCGCATTACAAAAAGGACGCATACATCGAGATGCTGTCCATGCTGTACGCGGTGTTCAAGCTGGCCAAGACCAAGGGCGACCTGGCCTTGGAAAGCCACGTGGAAAAGCCGGACGAAAGTCCACTGTTCCAGAAGTTTCCCGGCTTTTCCAATGACCATCATACGCGGACATTCTTTTGCGACTATCTGCGCCTGCTGACCTTGGGCACCTCCAACGCCCACGAGCTCGAGTCCATCATCGATGGCGAGCTGGAAGCCCACCACAAGCACTATCACGAGATTTCCCACGCGGTGAACCTGATGGCCGACGCCATGCCGGCCCTGGGCATCGTCGCCGCCGTGCTCGGCGTCATTCACACCATGGGCTCGATCACCGAGCCGCCGGAAGTGTTGGGCCACCTGATCGGCGCGGCCCTGGTCGGCACTTTCACCGGCGTTCTGGTGTCTTATGCCTTCTTCGCCCCCATCTCCCGCAACATGCAGATGTCGTTCGATTCGGACCATTATTATCTGCTGGCCATCAAGGCCGGCCTGCTGGCCCATATGCAGGGCTACGCCCCCCAGGTCTCCATCGAATTCGCCCGCAAGATCCTTCCCGACGAATTGCGTCCGACCTTCCAGGAGCTTGAAGAAACCGTCACAAACCTGCCGCCCGATTGATGAATTGGTAAGGCAATAGCGCGATGGCCGAAGGTCAGCAGATCATCATCAAAAGGGTCAAGAAGGTTGCGGGCGGCCATCACGGCGGTGCCTGGAAGGTGGCTTATGCCGACTTCGTGACCGCGATGATGGCCTTTTTCTTGCTGCTATGGCTGCTCAACGCGGTGACGGAAGAGCAGTTGACCGGTATTTCCAACTATTTCGCCCCTTCCATGGCCTCGAAAAGCGCCTCCGGCGCCGGAGGCCTCCTCGGCGGTCAGGTGATCGGTCAGGGCGCCCAGGTGTCGCAGACCAGTTCTCCCAGCCTGGTTCAGCATCTGCCGCCCTCCTCCATCGGCCCCGGCGGCGAGGACATGACCTCGGAAAACACCGAGCCCTTGGAGGGGATGAGCGAAGAGGATTTCCGCGAGAAGATGGCCGAACGCGAACAGCAGAAGTTCGATAAGGCCAAGGAAGTGCTGGACAACGCCCTCAAGGGCATCCCCGAACTGAAGCAGTTCGAGGGCTCGATGATGGTGGACAATACCCCCGAGGGTTTGCGCATCCAGATCACCGACCAGGAAGGCTTGGCCATGTTCCCGTCGGGCAGCTCGGCCATGTTCGGCCACACCCGCGCCTTGCTTGATCTGGTGTCGCGCATCGTCAACCAGATGCCCAACAAGATTTCCATCACCGGCCACACCGACGCCATCCCTTTCCGCGATCCCTCCGGCTATACCAATTGGGAATTGTCGGCGGACCGCGCTTTGGCCAGCCGCCGGGCCTTGCTGGGGTCGGGTGTGCCCGAGGAACGCATCGACCGTATCGTCGGTCGCGCCTCGTCCGAGCCCTTGGTGGTCGACGATCCCAAGGCGCCGCGCAATCGCCGCATCAGCATCATCCTGCTGCGCGAGAACGACCTGACCGAACCGCCGCAAACGCCGGTTCCAGCCGCCCCAAATCCGACTCCCGCCCCCGCTCCTACCCCTGCTACCGGCGGCAAAAAGGGTTAGCCCTGGCGCAATCCCCGTGACGAACCTAAATTCCAGGGAACCGGCAGGAGAAGCAGCGTGAATACGCACATCACCATCATTCCCCCCGGGCAGGACATGGCCCCCATGCGCCGGCCCGAATTGTTCAACGGCATCACCCTTAAGCGGATATTTGCCTATCTGATTGATCTGGTGGTGATCTCGGTTCTGGTCATGGCGGCATGGGTGGCTACCGGCCTGCTTGGAATCTTAAGCTTCGGGCTGCTGTTGCCGCTACAGGCCATGGCCGTTGTCCTGCTGCCCTTGGCTTACCACACCTTGCTGATCGCCAGTCCGGCCTCGGCTACCTTGGGCATGCGCGTGATGGGGATCCAGGTTGTCACTGCCGCCGATGGATTGCCACCATCACTGTTGCAGGCCTTGATCCTGACGGTGGCATTTTTCGGATCGGTGGCACTGACCGGCTTTCTGGTGCTGATCATCGCCTTGTTCACCCCACAAAGACGAACTTTGCACGACTTCCTGGCCGGAACAGTGGTTATCAACGCCAAAACCCGCTTATAATAAACGGTCGCTCAGGCCGAGACCGGTTTCGATGGATCATATTCCGCTCAAACGTCCGCATTTCTTCTTCACGACGGCGGCTTTGCCCTGCCCCTATATCAATGGTCGGCTGGAACGCAAGATCGTCACCGAGCTGAACGGGCCGGATTCGGAAATTCTGCACGAAGCCCTGTCGCGCGCGGGCTTTCGCCGGTCCCATTCCATCGCCTATACTCCGGCCTGCCCGGGATGTTCGGCTTGCATCCCGGTGCGCATCGCCGTCCGTCCGTTTCAGCCGGACCGGACCATGCGCAAGGTGTGGAAACAAAATCAGAATCTGACCGCGCGGAGAGTGCCGGCGCGGGCGACGGCGGAACAGTACAAGCTGTTTTCCCAATATCAGGAATCCCGCCACAGCGGCGGCGACATGGCGTTGATGGGCTTCTATGACTATCGATCCATGGTCGAAGACAGTCCAATCGACACTTTCTTGCTGGAATTCCGCCAGCCCGACGGCACCCTGACCGCCGTGTGCCTGACCGACCGCATGGGCGATGGGTTGTCCGCCGTCTACAGCTTTTATGCCCCCGAAATGGACAAGCGCTCGCTCGGCACCTTCATGGTGTTGTGGCTGATCGATGAGGCGCTGCGCCTGGGACTCCCTTATGTGTATTTGGGCTATTGGATCGCTGAGAGCCGCAAGATGGCCTACAAGTCCCGCTTTCAGCCATTGGAAGCCTTTGGCGTCAATGGCTGGCAATTGCTGGAGGGGGACGCTTTCCCCAACCCGGTTCCGCAATTCCGCTGATCGCTATTACGGAAATCCGTAATGCATGGGCCATCTGGCCTTCGCATTGACACCATGTCATAGTGCGAATGTCCAAGAGGTAATACCGGTACAGGTTTAGGGAGGTTCCATGACGCTGCTGCTGAAACTCAGCGGCCTGATCGACCGTTTGAATACGATGGTCGGCAAGTCGGTATATTGGTTGATCCTGCTGGCGGTCATCGTCAGTTCGGGCAACGCCGTCGTCCGTTATGCGTTCAACGCCAGTTCCAACGCATGGCTTGAAATCCAATGGTATTTGTTCTCGGCAGTTTTTCTGCTGGCCGCGGGTTACACCTTGCTCCGCAATGAACATATCCGCATCGACGTGCTCAGCAGTGGCCTCAGTCAGCGGGCCCAGGCCTGGATCGACATTCTGGGGGGGCTGTTTTTCCTGTTCCCCATGGCCATCATGATCATGTGGCTGTCGATCCCCATCTTCGTCGATTCCTTTATCACCATGGAACATTCCAGCGATGCCGGCGGCCTGATCCGCTGGCCGGCCAAGCTGCTGATCCCGGTGGGGTTCGCCCTGCTGGTGCTGCAAGGCTTGTCGGAAATCATCAAGCGCGCCGCCTTCCTGAGCGGACATATCGACTCATACGGCGCCCCTGCCGCCGGCCATCACGGAGGGGCCAAGGAATGACCGCCTTCATTATCGCCAACATGGCGCCGTTGATGTTCGGCGCCCTGGTTCTGTTCCTGCTGTGCGGTTATCCGGTGGCTTTCGCCCTGGCTGCCAATGGCCTGTTGTTCGGGCTGTTGGGCATGGAACTGGGCCTGTTCCACATCGAATTGTTCCAGGCGCTGCCCGAACGCGTGTTCGGCATCATGCGCAATGAAACCCTGCTGGCCATTCCGTTCTTCACCTTCATGGGGCTGATCCTGGAACGCAGCGGCATGGCTGAAGATCTGCTCGATACCATCGGCCAGTTGTTCGGCCCCATCCGCGGCGGTCTGGCCTATGCGGTCATCTTCGTCGGTGCCCTGCTGGCCGCCACCACCGGTGTGGTTGCCGCCAGCGTCATCTCCATGGGCCTGATCTCGCTGCCGATCATGCTGCGTTACGGCTATGACCCGCGCCTGGCCAGCGGCGTCATCGCCGCCTCGGGTACCTTGGCCCAGATCATCCCGCCGTCCTTGGTGTTGATCATCATGGCCGACCAGTTGGGCCGTTCGGTCGGCGACATGTACCAAGGCGCCATGATCCCCGGTCTGGTACTGACCGCCATGTATGCCGGTTTCATCGCCTTGACTTCGATTTTCCGCCCCAGTGCCGCTCCGGCCCTGCCGCTGGATGCCCGCACCCTGCGCGGCTTCAAGCTGGTGCAGAAGGTATTGTTCTCGCTGGTGCCGCCACTGGTGCTGATCTTCCTGGTTCTCGGGACCATCTTCATCGGTGTGGCGACACCGACCGAGGCCGGTGCCATGGGCGCCGCCGGCGCCCTGATCCTGGCCGTCCTCCGCCGCCGCCTGTCCCTGGACCTGATGAAGCAGGCCATGGAAAGCACGGCCAAGCTGTCGTCATTCGTGCTGTTCATCCTGATCGGCTCGACCGTGTTCGGCTTGGTGTTCCGCGCCGTCAACGGCGATCTGTGGGTCGAGCATCTGCTGACCGGTCTGCCCGGTGGCGTGCTGGGCTTCCTGATCGTCGTCAACATCCTGGTCTTCGTCCTCGCCTTCTTCCTCGATTTCTTCGAGTTGGCCTTCATCATCGTCCCGCTGTTGGGGCCGGTGGCGGAAAAGCTGGGCATCGACCTGATCTGGTTCGGCGTGTTGCTGGCGGTGAACATGCAGACCTCGTTCATGCATCCGCCCTTCGGCTTCGCCCTGTTCTTCCTGCGTTCGGTCGCCCCCAAGGACGATTACGACGACAAGGTCACCCGGCGCCGCATCAAGGGCATCAAGACCACCGACATCTATTGGGGCGCTATCCCCTTCGTCTGTATCCAGATCATCATGGTGGCCATCGTCATCGCCTTCCCGTCGCTGGTGGAAGGTGGTCTCGGCAGCCGCACCAAGGTGGATGTGAACACCATCCACCTGGAAATCGATGCCCCCGCCTATGGCGCCCCGGAAAGCAGCGATACCCCGTCGGAAGACGGGGCGGTCGAAGACCCGATGGAGGCGTTGAAGCGCCAGTTGCAGGAACAGAAGTAATCTTCCCCCCCCCCTTGGGCATGCGTCCAAGGGGGGAATAAAAAAAGCCCCGCCAAAATGGCGGGGCTTTTCGTTTTTTTGGTACCTTTACTTCTTCTTGCCACCCACCGGGTTGGACAAGACGAACGAATCATAATTGAACTCCGCCACCCGCCACCACAGATGGATGTCCTCGCGGAACTTCTTCCAGTTGGTCAGGACGGCGGCAAAGCCGGGATTTTCCTTGGCGATTTCGTCATACAGCTCGAAAGCGGCATCCTGGGCGGCGATCATGACGTCCTTGGGATAGGCCCGCAGCTGCGCGCCCTGCCCGACCAGACGCTTGAGGGCGTCGATGTTGAGCACATCGTACTTGGCCTGCATGTCAAGATTGGCTTCGGCACAGGCTGCCTCGAAGGCAGATTGGTAGTGCTTGGGCAGATTGTTGAACTGGTCCAGGTTGCAATACTGGGAAATGGTCGGGCCGCCTTCCCAGAAGCCGGGATAGTAGTAGTACTTGGCCACCTTGTGGAAGCCCAGCTTTTCGTCATCATAGGGGCCGACCCATTCGGCGGCGTCGATGGTGCCCTTTTCCAACGACGGATAGATATCGCCGCCAGCCAGCTGCTGCGGCACCACGCCGATCTTGGCCATGACACGACCGGCGATGCCGGCGATGCGCATCTTCAGGCCCTGCATATCCTTGAGCGACTTGATTTCCTTACGGAACCAGCCACCCATCTGCACGCCGGTATTGCCGGCGGGGAAATTGATGACGTTGTACTTCTTGTAGAACTCGCGCAGCAGCGGCAAGCCACCACCATGATAGAGCCAGGCATTGTTCTGGCGGGCGTTCAGGCCAAACGGCATGGCCGCTTCAAAGGCGAAGGTCGGATCCTTGCCCACGTAGTAATAGGAAACGGTGGCGCCGCATTCGACCGTGCCGGCCTGGACGGCGTCCATGACCTGCAAGCCGGGGACGATCTCACCGGCGGCAAAGACGCGAATCTGGAACTTGCCGTCGGTCAGTTCGGCAACGCGCTTGGCGACGAATTCACCACCGCCATAGATGGTGTCCAAGCTCTTGGGGAAACTGGACGCCATGCGCCACTTGACCTCGGGATTGGTCTGAGCAATCGCCGGGGCGGCAATGGCGGAACCGGCGACGCCGAGACCGGCAGCCTTCAGAAAGGAACGTCTTTCCATGCTTTCCTCCTGGTTATGGCAAGGCCATTGATCCTGCGGCCCTGCCTTAGTGATTACAGATGGGCGATCCTGGCACGAAAGAACTGGTCTGACCAGTCCTCAGGTGAATTTATTGGCTCTCGGAAAACCCGTAGGCGGCAGACGGCCAACCGAAGCCCGCTTGCCCAGCCATGGGGTCAAGTCTTGTTCGGTGCGGGTGCGTTCACCCGACTTCCACGACAAGCCATCGGCCAGGGTGAATACCTTGATATCGGCGACGCCGCCATCGCGATACTTCTGCAAAAGCACCCCCCTGCCCCGGGCCATGACCGGGATTTCCTCGGCCATGAACACCAGAAGCTTGCGGTTGTCGCCGATGATGGCCACCGCATCACCCTCGGCCGGCAGGCAGAAGGCCGCTTTTTCACCCTCGTCGCCCAAATTCAGCACCATCTTGCCGGCCTTGGTCTGGGCCAGCACCTCGGCTTCCTCGACGAGGAAACCGCGCCCACCCGACGACGACAGCAGCAATTTGCGTCCCGGCTTGTGGGCGAAAACGCACAACACCTCGGCGTCGTTGTCCATGTCGATCATCAGCCGCAAAGGCTCGCCGAAGCCGCGGCCCGACGGCAGCTTGTCGCCGCCGATGGTGTAGAAACGGCCATCCGAGGTGAAGACCAGCAGCTTGTCGGTGGTCTCGGCCTTCAGCGCCAGCTTCAACTGATCGCCTTCCTTGAACTTGACGCCATCCAACTGGTCCACATGGCCCTTCATGGCCCGGATCCAGCCCTTTTCCGACAGCAGCAAGGTAATCGGTTCGCGTTCGATGAAGGCTTCGATGGGCACCACCACCGCCGACGGCGCATCGGCCAGTTGGGTGCGGCGATCGCCCAAGGGCGTACCCGGACCAAAGGCCTTGCGGGTGGTGGCGACTTGCTCGGCTATGGTCGACCAGCGCCGCGGTTCGTCCGTCAGCAGGGCTTCAAGGTCGCTCTTTTCCACCGAAAGCTGATCGTGTTCCTTGCGGATCTCGAACTCTTCCAGCTTGCGCAACGAGCGCAGGCGCATGTTCAAGATGGCTTCGGTCTGCACCTCGGTCAGGCCGAAGGTGCGCATCATCACCGCCTTGGGCTCGTCCTCCTCGCGGATGATGCGGATGACCTCGTCCAGGTTGAGATAGGCGACCAGATAGCCTTCCAGCACCTCCAGCCGTCTTTCGATCTTGTCGAGACGGAAACGCGAGCGGCGCTCCAGCACCTCCATGCGGTGGTCGAGGAAGGCTTGCAGCACCTGCTTCAAATTCATGACGCTGGGCACCGCGTCGCGGTCCAGAACATTCATGTTGAGGCTGACGCGCACTTCCAGATCGGTCTGACGGAACAATTGCTCCATCAGCATCTCTGCTTCCACCGTGCGGTTGCGCGGCTCCAGCACGACGCGGACGTCTTCCGCCGATTCGTCGCGGATATCGGCCAACAGCGGTAGTTTCTTCTCGTTCAGCAACTCGGCGATCTTCTCGATCACCTTGGATTTCTGCACCTGATAAGGAATTTCGGTGACGATGATCTGGTAAAGCCCATGCGACAGCTTTTCCACTTCCCATTTGGCCCGCAGGCGGAACGAGCCGCGCCCGGTGCGATAAGCCTCGTGGATGGAAGCCTGACTTTCCACCAGCACGCCGCCGGTGGGGAAATCGGGGCCGGGCATGTGGCGGACCAACTCGTCCACGGGGCAATCGGGGGCGGCAATCAGATGGGTCAGCGCGTTGCAGATTTCGCCGACATTGTGTGGGGGAATATTGGTGGCCATGCCCACCGCGATGCCGGCGGCGCCATTGGCCAACAGATTGGGGAAGGCGGCGGGCATCACCACCGGTTCCTCTTCCGACCCGTCATAGGTGGGGCGGAAATCCACCGTGTCGTCGTCGAGATTTTCCATCAGGGCGGCGGCGACAGCGGTCAGCTTGGCCTCGGTGTATCGCATGGCGGCGGCGTTGTCGCCGTCGATATTGCCGAAATTGCCCTGGCCTTCCACCAGCGGATAGCGCACGGCGAAATCCTGAGCCAAACGGACCATGGCGTCATAGACCGACATGTCGCCATGGGGGTGATATTTGCCGATGACGTCGCCGACGACGCGGGCGCATTTCTTGAAACCGCCCTCGGGGTCCAGCTTCAACTGGCGCATGGCGAACAGCAGGCGGCGGTGCACCGGCTTCAAGCCGTCGCGCACATCGGGCAGCGAACGCGAGACGATGGTGGACATGGCATAGGCGAGATAGCGCTCGCCCAGGGCCTCGGACAGCGAGGTATCGCGGATATCGCCGCTGACGGCAGGTTGGGTCATGAGGTTCCTTCGCTCTCTGGTCCAGATATAGTAGACGATGGCCGCAAACGGTCAACCAGTCGCGAACGTGCCGCTGGCATGGGGATGTGCCGCTGCGGCAACAAATGGCGCTCGATAAAATAGCCGGTCAGGGCCAGACCGGCGGCGATGTCTGCGGCATCGCCTTCGCTTTTTTCCAACAGGAAGGCCGGCAAAGGCAGCAGTTTATGGGCATGGAGCCGCCCGGCCCCGGCACTGACGGCGCGGGCCGATTTTGGGCTGACATAAACCAGATCGGTGGTGGCGCCGGTGGCGGCGCAGGCCGAAAGATCCAGCCCATAACCCAATCCCCGCAGCAAGGCCAGTTCCCAATGCACATAGACGCTGGGCCAGGATACCGCCGTCAGGCTGGCCAACAGAGCCGATAGGGCATCGAACAATGGCGCATGGGGCTGGCGTTCGGGCAGCAAGGCCTCGCACAAGGCACAGGCTGACGTCAGGGCGGCCAGACGCACAGCATCATCCAGCGCCCTGGCCGAATGAGCCTCGGCCAGTTCCAGCCGATAGGTGCCCAATTGCTCGGGCAGCCGCGCCCGCCACGACGCCTGGACCAGATTGCCCGGTTGCAGGGCGGCGCGATTGGCCCTGCCGGCGCCGCCGGGAACCATGCCGGGATGGCGACCATGGTCGCGGGTGAAGAGCGAGGCGACGATGCCGGCCTCGCCCAGGCGACGAACCGCCAGAACGATGCCGTCATCGGTCCATTCCATCAGACGAAGCTCCACATGACCAAGCCCGCCCCCGCCGCTGCCAGGATCATGCCGATGGCGGTGACCGGCACGGCCCAACGTTCCACCGGCGGCGGATTGTCCAGGGATTCCTGGCTCCAGGCGCCGGACCGGATGCGCTGTTGCAATACCGCCACCAGGGCCAAAGTGCCCAACCAGATCAGTCCGATTCCGATGGCACGCAGGCTCATGGGGGGAATCTCCGGCGGCGCTGGATCAGGCGTCGAAATCCAGGCCCATTTCGTTGTAATGGCCGCGCTTTTCCTGCCAGTCCTCGCGCACTTTCACATGCAGGAACAGGTGCACCCGGCGTTCCAGCAGGGCTTCCAATTCAGTTCGGGCGGCGGCGCCGATGGTCTTGATCTGATGACCACCCTTGCCGACGACGATGGCCTTTTGCCCATCGCGCTGCACATAGATGACCTGATCGATGCGGGCGGAACCGTCCTCGCGCTCTTCCCATTTTTCCGTTTCCACGGTCAGGGCATAGGGCAGTTCCTCGTGCAGTTGGATGAAGGCCTTTTCGCGGGTGATCTCGGCCGCCAGCATGCGTTGCGGCAGGTCGGAGACCTCGTCCTCGGGGAACATCCACGGCCCCAAGGGTACGCGGTCGGACAGAACCTTGGACAGATCGGCCAACCCGTCGCCCTTCAAGGCCGAGACCATGAAGACGTCGGTGAAGATGCC
This sequence comes from Stygiobacter sp., assembly GCA_006218045.1. GTDB lineage: Bacteria > Pseudomonadota > Alphaproteobacteria > Rhodospirillales > Magnetospirillaceae > Magnetospirillum. The sequence goes on along the minus strand of VBWB01000002.1, from coordinate 101,325 downwards.
TTCTTCGTGCAACTGGCCGGTCAGCTTGAGCAGCTTTTCCTTTTTGACCATATCGACCTTGTTGAGCACCAGGATGGCCTCGCGCTTGGCACCTTTCAGCTTGTCGATAATGGCACGGGTATCATCGTCCAGACCACGATGGGCGTCGACCATCAGGCAGATGATCTCGGCGTCACTGGCGCCATGCCAAGCGGCGGCGACCATGGCGCGGTCGAGCCGGCGCTTGGGCTGGAAGATGCCGGGCGTGTCGACCAGGATAACCTGGGCCGGGCCGGTCATCAGAATGCCCAACACCCGGAACCGGGTGGTCTGCACCTTGGGCGAGACGATGGAAACCTTGGTGCCGACCAATCCGTTGGTCAGGGTCGACTTGCCGGCATTGGGGGCGCCGACGATGGCCACGTAGCCGCAGCGTTTCTCGTGTTCAGGCACCTCGGTCATATTTTTACCTTCTCCAACAGCAAGGCGGCGGCGGCCTGTTCCGCCACCCGCTTGGACGCCCCGGTCCCCTGGACCGGATCGACGCCTTCAACGGTCACCGATACCACAAAAGTGGGATCATGGGGTGGCCCATCCTGTCCAGCCACGGCATAGACAGGCAACGGTTTGCCCAAGCCCTGCGCCCATTCCTGCAACGCGGTCTTGGCATCCTTGGGCGGCTGGGCCGCCGCATCCATCAACGCCGTCCAGGCGGAACGGACGAAATGCGCCGCCACCTCGAAACCGGCATCGGCATAAAGAGCGCCGATCACCGCTTCGCAGGCATCGGCCAGCAAGGCCGGATTGCCGCGCCCGCCGGCATCCTCCTCGCCCTTGGACAGGGTCAGACATTGCGGCAGGCCGATCTGACCGGCGACCACGGCCAAGCTTTCCCGTCGGACCAGGGCGGCGTGACGCCGCGCCAAGGCCCCTTCCGCCTCGGTCGGGAAGCGATGAAACAGCATGTCGGCGACCACCAACCCGAGCACGCGGTCGCCCAGGAATTCCAGACGTTCATAGGGGGTGTTGCGCCGGGGCGCACGGCCTTGCGCCACCGAGGGGTGGGTCAAAGCTTGGGTCAGCAATTGCGATTGGGCGAATTCATGTCCAAGCCGCTGGCACAGATCGTGGATCGGTCCGCCATCCATGGTCTATTCGATGCCATCGAGCAGCCGTGAGAACCGGATGGCCCACGGCCACTTCCACACTTCCCACAGGGCAGCGGAACCGTCGCCGGAGAAGAAGATCACCTCGGCCCGACCGACCAGACGATTGGCCGGGACATAGCCCACTTCGTCGAGGAAGCGGGAATCGGCGGAATTGTCGCGATTGTCGCCCATCATGAAGTAATGGCCGGCGGGTACGATGTATTCCGGCGTATTATCGGCCAAGCCGTTATCGCCCTGGAATTCGATGATGCGATGGGTGCGGCCTTCGGGCAGGGTCTCCACGTATTGCGGCGCCCGCATGATGTTGCCTTCACGGGTCAGCTCGACGAAATCCTCGATGCGGTCGCGCTTCACCGCCTGACCATTGATGTGCAGGATGCCGCCCACCACCTGGATGCGGTCGCCAGGCAGGCCGATGACCCGCTTGATGTAATCGACCATGTCCTTGAGCGGACGCCCCTGGGCATCCAACACCGGGCGGCCCAGGCCGTCACGCTTGGAGACGAAAACCTTGAACACCACCACGTCGCCGCGTTCGGGGATGCGCTCCAGCACCCGCCCACCCTCGGGCCCCATGCTGAACGGCATGGAATGGCGCGAGAAGCCGTAGGCATATTTGGAGACAAACAAATAATCGCCGATCAACAGGGTCGGAATCATCGACCCGGAGGGAATATTGAACGGCTCGAAGGCAACGGTGCGGACAAAGGCGGCGATCAGCATGGCGACCACGACCGTCTTGATGGTTTCCCAGGTTCCGCCGCTTTTCGCTTTCGACATGAATGCTATCGCCTAATGTGTTGAATTTCATATGAAACAAAAAAAGCGGCGTTGCCGCTATATGGCGCGAGAAAACCAGCCCAAGGGCCGGCTGTCAAGTTCGATCCCGGTGCTCAAGCCATGCCGCCTCGGCGCGCCTCGTCCATCAAATGGCGCATGTGGCGGATCGAGGCCTCGAAGCCGATGAAAATGGCCTCGCCGACCAGGAAATGGCCGATATTCAGCTCGGCGATGGAGCCGATGCCGGCGATGGGCTTGACCGTGTCATAGGACAAGCCATGACCGGCATGGCACTCGAGGCCGATGGCCTGGGCGTGAGCGGCAGCGGCGACGATACGGGCCAATTCCTTGTCGCGGTCGGCGCCGCTATGTTCGCAATAGGCGCCGGTATGCAGTTCGACCACCGGGGCGCCGATGTCCCGCGACGCATCCAATTGCCGGGGATCGGCCTCGATGAACATGGAGACGCGAATCCCCGCCTGGGTCAGGCGTTCCACCATGGGGCGCAGGCGCTCCCTGGCCCCGGCCACATCAAGACCGCCCTCGGTGGTGCGTTCCTCGCGCCGTTCGGGGACGATGCAGGCGGCATGGGGGCGATGCCTGAGCGCAATGGCCACCATCTCCTCGGTCGCCGCCATCTCGAAATTGAGCGGCAAGTTGATTTCGTTGGCCAACCGCTCGATATCGCGGTCGGCAATATGGCGGCGATCCTCGCGCAGATGGGCGGTGATGCCGTCGGCACCGGCGGCGGCGGCCATGTGCGCGGCGCGCACCGGGTCCGGGTGCTGGCCGCCGCGGGCATTGCGGATGGTGGCCACGTGGTCGATATTGATGCCAAGGCGCAGGGCAGGCATGAGTTTTTCCTGTGATCGGGTCAGTTGCGAGCCCGTTCCACCGACGAGATGGACGGCGTCGCCCGCAGGGCGGCGATGACGTTGGTCAGATGCTTGACGTCGCGCACCTCGATGTCGATGAGCATCTCGAAAAATTCGGTGGTGCGGTTGGTGATCTTCAGATTGGTGATGTTGCCCACATTCTTGGCGATCACCGTGGTCACCGTCGACAGCGCCCCGGGCTCGTTGGCGACCACCAGATCGACACGCCCCACATGGGCGGCGCCGTCGGTCTCGTCCCACGAAATATCCAGCCAGCGCTCCGGCGTCTCGGCATATTGCTCGAGATTTTCGCAATCGATGGTGTGGACGGTGACGCCCTTGCCGGTGCTGACGATGCCGACGATGCGGTCACCGGGCAACGGATGGCAGCAGCCGGCGAAATGCATGGCCATGCCGGGGATCAACCCCTTGATCGGCACGGCGTTGGCCTTATCGCGCTTGGCCTGAGTCTTGTTGACACGCCCCAGCAGCACCACGTTGTCGGCATGCTGGGCCGGACTGGTCTTCAGTTCCGGATAAACCTGAAGCACCACTTCCTTGCCGGTCAGCGCCCCCTCACCCACATCGGCGATCAGGTCGTCGACGCTGGCGGCCTTGAAGATTTTCAAGACACCGTCCAGCGCCTTCTCGGTGAAATCATAGCCTTCCTGGCGGAAGGCGCGGACCAGGATGGCGCGACCCAGATCGACGTATTGAGCGCGCTGCTGGGTGCGGACGAAGCGGCGGATACGGGCACGGGCCTTGCCGGAAACGACGAAGCGTTCCCAGGTCGGGTTGGGCGTCTGCGCCTTCGAGGTGATGATTTCCACCTGATCGCCGTTATGCAGGCGCGACCGCAGCGGCATGATCCGACCGTTGATCTTGGCCCCCACACAGGTGTCACCCACCTGCGAATGGACGGCATAGGCGAAATCCACCGGGGTGGCCCCCGACGGCAGAGAAATCAGATCGCCCTTGGGAGTGAAGCAGAACACCTGGTCCTGGAACATCTCGAGCTTGGTATGTTCCAGGAATTCCTCTGGATTAGAGGCGTGTTCCAGAATATCCAGCAATTCCCTGAGCCAGCGATATTGCCTGCCATCGGTCTGGCGAGAACCGCCTTGTTTGTATTTCCAGTGGGCGGCGACCCCCAGTTCCGACACTTCATGCATCTCGTGGGTGCGAATCTGCACCTCGATGCGATGCCGTTCCGGCCCGAAGACGCCGGTGTGCAGCGACCGGTAACCATTGGGCTTGGGCGTCGAGATGTAGTCCTTGAAGCGGTTGGGCACCATCGGATACTTGGAATGGATGACACCCAACGCCCGATAGCAATCCTCGATGCTGCCGACGGCGACGCGGAAGGCCATGATGTCGGACAATTGCTCGAAACCGACATTCTTGCGCTGCATCTTCAGCCAGATGGAATAAGGCGTCTTTTCCCGGCCCGATACCGTGGCCTGGACGCCGGCCTCCTCCAGCGTCTTGCGCAGTTCTTCCAGGATACGACCGATCAGGTCGCCGCCTTGCTCACGCAGGAAGTTCAGGCGGGCGATGATGGATCCGCGCGCGTCACCGTGCAATTCGGTGAAGGCCAGATCCTCCAATTCCATCTTCATTTCCTGCATGCCGATGCGTTCGGCCAGCGGCGCATAGATTTCCATGGTCTCAAGCGCGATGCGGCGGCGCTTGTCCGGATTCTTGATGAAATGCAGGGTCCGCATGTTATGCACGCGGTCGGCCAGCTTGACCAGAAGGACGCGGATGTCCTCGCTCATGGCCAGGACCAGCTTGCGCAGGTTTTCCGCCTGCTTGGCGTGGTCCGACTGCATTTCGATGCGCGAAAGCTTGGTCACCCCATCGACCAGACGCCCAATTTCGACGCCGAACATCCGGTCGATGTCTTCTTGCGTCGCCGGGGTATCCTCGATGGTGTCGTGCAACAGCGCGGTGATGATCGAGGCGCAATCCAACCGGTATTTGGTCAGAATGCCGGCGACTTCGATGGGATGGGAAAAATAAGGGTCGCCCGAGGCCCGCAATTGCGAGCCGTGCATCTTCATGGCGAAGACATAGGCGCGATTGATGGCGTCTTCGTCAGCGGCGGGATCGTACGACTTGACCCGCTCGACCAGTTCGAATTGACGCATCATCGGGTTGACACCTCCAGCCGGCGGCAACCCTTGATGGCAAGGTGCGGCAGCTCATGGCGCGGGTTGCTCGCCATGAGCACCACTCCTGGTCCTTACTCGTCGCCGTCGGGCAGTTCGCCGGCGAAGTCCATGGGATCGTCGGTGACGGTCATGCCGCCATCTTCCAGGTCTTCATCGGAAGCGATGTTCTCGAAGCCCATGTCGTTTTCCGGCATGAAGGCTTCCAGTTCGTCTTCCTCGGGCTCATCGACCTCGACATGCTTTTGCAGGCCGGTGACCAGGGCGTTGCGCAGATGGTCCAGCTCAACCGTGTCCTCGGCGATCTCGCGCAGGGCAACCACCGGGTTCTTATCGTTGTCGCGTTCAACCGTGATGCGGCCACCGGTCGAGATGTCGCGGGCGCGCTGCGCCGCAATCAAAACCAGCTCAAAGCGGTTGGGAATCTTGGTGACGCAATCTTCAACCGTTACGCGGGCCATGGACCGTCCTTCATTTCATCAATGTGCATGCGCAAAAGAGTGTAGTTTATATAGCGGCGTTGGCCCTGAAAGCAAGAGCGTAACCACCTCTCCCTTTCCGCTTTGTTCTTGCGGCAAAACCATGCAACCCCTACCTTGTCCGCATTGCCACAAAAATCATTTCCATGATCGGATACACCATGCATTTCTATGATTCGGAACGGGTCGGCCTGTTCATCGATGGCTCCAACCTTTACGCCGCGGCCAAGGCCTTGGGCTTCGATATCGATTACAAACGCCTGCTTGATCATTTCGCCACCAAGGGCCGACTGATCCGCGCCTTCTACTATACCGCCCTGGTCGAGGATCAGGAATACTCGCCCATCCGCCCGTTGGTGGATTGGCTGGATTACAACGGCTACACCATGGTGACCAAGCCGACCAAGGAATTCACCGACGCCGCCGGACGGCGTAAGATCAAAGGCAATATGGACATCGAACTGGCCATCGACGTCATGGAGATGGCCCCGCATCTGGATCATGTGGTGCTGTTTTCCGGCGATGGCGATTTCCGCCGGTTGGTCGAGGCGATCCAGCGCAAGGGCGTACGCGTCACCGTGGTCTCCACCGTGCGTTCGCAGCCGCCCATGGTCGCCGACGAATTGCGCCGCCAAGCCGACAGCTTCCTGGAATTGCTGGATCTGGAAAGCATCATCGGTCGTGGTGGGCATCACCGCGACGACCGTCATTACGGCGACGACCAGTGACCCTCTTCACCGGTCCGGCGGTCGATTGCCGCCGCTGTCCGCGTCTGGTCGATTTCCGCCGGGCCAATCAGGCCGCTTTTCCCGACTGGCATAATGCCCCGGTGGCATCGTTCGGCGGTCTGGATGCTCGCATCCTGTTCATTGGCCTAGCCCCAGGCCTGCGCGGGGCCAACCGCACCGGGCGCCCGTTCACCGGCGATTATGCCGGTGATCTTTTATATTCCAGCTTGTTGAAATACGGCCTGGCCTGGGGCGAGTACCGCGCCGATCCCGAGGACGGATTTGAGCTGGTCGGCGCCCGCATCTGCAATGCGGTACGCTGCGTGCCGCCCGAGAACAAGCCCTTGCCGGCGGAGTTCAAGGCCTGCCTGCCATTCCTGGGCCAGGAACTGGCCGCCATGCCTCATCTCCGCGCCCTGTTCGCCATCGGTCGCAACGCTCACGAGGTGGCGCTGACCACCTTGGGGCTGAAGAAAAGCGCGCACCCCTTCGCCCACGGCGCCCTGCACCGTTTGAGTGAGGGGCTGGTCATGGTCGACAGCTATCATTGCTCCCGTTACAACACCAATACCGGGCGGCTGACCGAGGCCATGTTCCATCGGGCGCTGGAGACCTTGCTGGATTCCATCAAGTCTTAAGCATTTTGACCTAACGTGGGCATCCATCTGAATGGTTCGGGAGCGATCATGGCCTTATTCCTGGAATGGACCGGCGAGTACGAGTTGGGGGTTCCCGCCATGGACGCCGATCACCGCGACCTGATGGAAATGTGCAACCATTTCCTCACCCTGGTCGAAAGCCAATCGTCTCCGCCCCACCTGGCCGACAGCCTTGACCGACTGATCTTGCGCACCCGCGCCCACTTCCTGGCGGAAGAGCGCATGCTCGACCGCCATGGCTACCCGGCCCTGGTGGTGCACAAGGCCGAACATGAACGCCTGATTCGCGAAGCCGAAGCCTTAAGCGCGCGCCTGCGCAGCGATGACGGTGAAAAGGACTTGGCCACCATCATCGCCGAGACCGCGGATTTCCTGAAATCCTGGCTGTTGGAGCACATCCGCAACAATGACCGGCCCTATAAGCCGTTCCTGCGCAGCCTGAATTAGCCCCCAATCTCACGCAAACTCGAAGTTGTTCTTGCCCCGGCGCTTGACCCGGTACATGGCCTCGTCGGCCATCTTCAGCAGTTCGGTCCCATCGGCGCCATCGTCCGGGTAAAGAGCGATGCCGACCGATCCCTGCACATGGGCGGGTTTGCCGTCCAAGTCGAACGGCTGGGACAGCCGCTCCAGAATCTTGCGCGCCACCATGGAGGTATCGTCGCTGTCATGCACGCCCTGAACAATGCAGGTGAATTCATCGCCGGCTAAGCGGGCGACCGTATCCGATGACCGGACGCAATCAACCAGACGCTGGGCGGTCTGTTGCAACAGCAGGTCGCCGGCGGCGTGGCCCAGGCTGTCATTGACCTGTTTGAAGCCATCGAGGTCGATGAAGAACAGAGCGAATTTCTTGCCGTCGCGCTTGGACTGGCGGATGGCCTGACTGAGGCGATCGACGAACAAGGCGCGATTGGGCAAGCCGGTCAGGGCGTCGAAATTGGCCTGCCGCCACACCCGTTCCTCGTCTTCCTTGCGATGGGTGATGTCGGAAAATATGGCGATATAGTGGCTGACAACGCCGGAATCGTCCTTGATGGCGACGATGGACAGCCACTCGGCATAGAACTCACCCGACTTGCGGCGATTCCAGATTTCACCACGCCAGCGTCCCACTTCATTCAATGCCGCCCACATGGCTTGATAAAACTCGACATCATGGCGGCCAGAGCGCCACAGCGCCGGGTTTTGCCCCAACACCTCCTCCGCCGTGTATTCGGTAATGGCGGTGAAGGCCGGGTTCACATATTCGATTTCGTTATAGGCATTGGTGATGACCACCGCTTCGCTGGCGCTTTCCACCACCTTGGCGGTCAGCTTCAGCTTTTCTTCCGCCGCCTTCATGGCGGAAATGTCGTAGATCCAGGCCAGATTGACCGGTTCACCCTCGAAATGCGACGCTTTGACCGTCAACAGGCTGTGAAACGGCTCGCCGTTGAAGCGGCGGAACTCGACCTCGGCGTCGTTGATTTCGCCCTTATCCTTCAACTCGGAAACGATGTCGGATAATTGCTGATTGTCCACGTACAGATTGCGGGCCCGTTGGCCCAATAAACTCTTCACCTCGGTGCGCAGGATTTCGCAAAACCGTGCATTGGCGAAGACCACCAGACCGTCCTTGCGACGCGAGGCGGAAACACCGACGGGACTTTCCTGCAACATGCGCCACAGGCGATCTTCCGATTCACGCAGGTTTTTCTCGATGCGCAGGCGTTCACCCAGATCATCGCGGATGCGTGCGACCATGGGACGAAACACCGCCGCCGCCGACAGGACCAGCAAAAATAAAACCAAAGCGACGACAGCGGCGTGATAGCCGAACATATGGCGCAGGCGATCCAGGTTCTCTTGCTGATAAAGCCCGGTCAACCCGTCCAATTGCCGGCCCAACCGTCCCTTCACCGCCTCGACCATGGCGATCACATCGCCTGCCATGGCCGCGTCACCGCGGCGTGTCACCATCACGCCACGACCATGTTGCAAGAACAGTCGCAAATCCGCGTCCAAGGCGCCGTCGGGCCCGAAATACAAGGCCTTTACCCGCCCGACGGGCAGTTGTGGACGTTTCAATTCCGGCATGCCTTGCAGCAAACCCAAATGAACGGTTTCCAGGCGGTCCAAGGTGGTCTGCAAATCCTGCTCGATCTTGCCGGCCTGGGCGCCGCCGGCTTGCACTTGCGTCGCCAGATCGGCAGCACGCTCGACCAAGGCCCGCTGGCGAGCCGAAGCGTTGACGATGGCCGTACCGCTTTCCGCGTCCATCAGCACCCGCACCAGCCCCAGGAACGAGCCGACAGCCAGCGCGCCGATGATCACCAGCACGGCGACATAGCGAATGGTCAAGGCCCTGGTCAGGCGTTGAGCGAAATCCGACACGTGGCCTCCCCGGCCTTTTATGCTCCGCCACTAGCGGTTGGGCTCGGTGATATCACGACCGACGCCTCGAGGCGACAGCGGAAATGAAAAGAGAGGCCGAAGCCTCTCTTTCCCGAGCAGGTCAAGCGCCCGACAGGCGCTGCAGCGCTTCTTGCAACTTGGCCTTGGCCGCCAACCATTCCTCGCGCCGTTCGCGATTCTCCTCGACCACCTCGGGGGCGGCACGGGCGACGAAATCGGGATTGGCGAACTTTTTCTCGACCTTGGCGACCTCACCGTCGACGCGGATGATTTCCTTCTCCAGACGAGCGCGTTCCTTATCCACGTCGATGACACCGGCCAGGGGCAGAACCAAGGTGGCTTCGTCCACCACCATCTGCGCCGCCCCGTGCGAGAAAGCCCGGGCCACCCGCTGCGGATCGGCGGCGGTTTCCAGCACCGCCAGGCGGGCCAGACGGTTGATCAGTTCGGCATGGGTCTTGGCCCACTGCATTTTGGTCGCCGTCAGGCCGGTGGCCAGCAAATCCACCTGGGTCGACGGCGGTACGTTCATTTCGGAACGAACGCCACGAATGGTGGAAATCATCCGCACCACCCAATCCATCTCTTCTTCCGCCGCCGCATCATGCAAGCCGGGCAGAGCCGGCCAAGGCCGCAACATCAGCTTGACGTCGCGACCGTCGCCCATCTGCGCCCATAATTCCTCGGTGATGAAGGGCATGAACGGATGGAGGATGTGCAAGATGGTATCCAATACCCAGGCGGCGGTGGCGCGGGTTTCAGCCTTGGCCGCCTCGTCGCTGCCGCTGAAGATGGGCTTGGCGAATTCCAGATACCAGTCGCAGAAGGTTCCCCACACGAACTGATAAGCGGCACCGGCAGCGGCATCGTAACGATAAGCGGACAAGGCCTGAGCCACCTTGTCGGCGGTCTCCGCCACCTTGCCGACAACCCAGCGGTTGACGATTTCCCTGACCCCAGTGGGATCAAATCCGTCGACCGGGGCGCATTCGTTCATCTGACAGAAGCGCGCGGCGTTCCACAGCTTGGTGGCGAAGTTGCGATAGCCCTCGACCCGCCCCTCAGCCAGCTTGATATCGCGGCCTTGGGCGGCCAAGGCGGCCAGGGTGAAGCGCACGGCGTCGCAGCCATACTTGTCCATCAGATCCAGGGGATCGATGACGTTGCCCTTGGACTTCGACATCTTCTGACCCTTCTCATCGCGGACCAGGGCGTGGATGTAGATATCCTTGAACGGCACGTCACCCATGAAATGGATGCCCATCATCATCATGCGGGCAACCCAGAAGAAGATGATATCGAAACCGGTGACCAGCACGTCGGTGGGATAATAACGGGCCAGTTCCGCCGTCTGTTCCGGCCAACCCAGGGTCGAGAACGGCCACAGCGCCGACGAGAACCAGGTGTCCAACACATCGGTGTCACGGACCAATTCGACGCTGTGGCCGTAATGGGCGGTGGCGGCGGCGTTGGCCTCGGCTTCCTGCTCTTCGACGAAGACATGGCCATCGGGGCCGTACCAAGCGGGAACCTGATGTCCCCACCAGATCTGGCGCGACACGCACCACGGCTGGATATTGCGCATCCATTCGTAATAAGTGTTTTCCCAATGCTTGGGGTGGAACTTGGTCTTGCCGGTTTCCACCGCTTCCAGCGCCGGTTTGGCCAAAGTGGCGGCATCCACGTACCATTGATCGGTCAGCCACGGCTCTATAACGACACCGGAACGATCTCCATAGGGAACGGTATGGGGATTGGGTTCGATCTTGTCGAGCAGGCCCAGTTCTTCCATGGCCGCAACCACCTTTTTACGGGCGTCGTAGCGATCCATGCCGCGATAGTCCTCGGGCACCTCGTCGTTCAGCTTGGCGTCGCGGTCCAGGATGTTGATCTGCGGCAGATCGTGCCGCTTGCCGACCTCGAAATCGTTGAAATCATGGGCCGGGGTGATCTTGACCGCGCCAGTGCCCTTGGTCGGGTCGGAATATTCATCGGCGACGATGGGGATCAGGCGACCGACGATGGGCAGGCGCACCATCTTGCCGACCAGATGGGTGTAACGCTCGTCCTCGGGGTGCACGGCGACGGCACTGTCGCCCAGCATGGTTTCCGGGCGGGTGGTGGCGACGGTGATATAGGTGTCGGCCATGCCCTCGACCGGGTACTTGAAGTGCCACATATGGCCCTTCACTTCCCGCTGCTCCACTTCCAGGTCGGAAATGGCGGTGTGCAGCTTGGGATCCCAGTTGACCAAACGCTTATCGCGATAGATCAGCCCCTGCTTGTAAAGCGTGACGAAGACCTTGCGGACGGCGACCGATAGCCCCTCGTCCATGGTGAAACGTTCCTTGGCCCAATCGGGCGAGGCGCCGAGGCGGCGCAGCTGGCGGGTGATGGTGCCCCCCGATTCGGCTTTCCATTCCCATACGCGCTCGATGAACTTGTCGCGGCCAAGATCGTGGCGGGTGATACCCTGGGCTTCCAATTGACGCTCCACCACCATCTGGGTGGCGATGCCGGCATGATCGGTGCCCGGCTGCCATAGCGCGTCACGACCGGCCATGCGGTGATAACGGATCAGGACGTCCTGCAAGGTGAAAGTCAGTGCGTGGCCCATATGCAGACTGCCGGTTACGTTCGGCGGCGGCATCATGATGGTGTAGGGCGATTGGTTTGACTCGGTGCGGGCGGCGAAAGCCCCCGAATTCTCCCATTGCTCGTAATGCTTGGGCTCAACCTCTGACGGGCGATACGTCTTGTCCAGCATGACCGGATTGGTCCTTTAATCCAGATTTCGGGTGTGATTGATGACGGCGACAAAAGAATGGCGGCCCGGGAAGCCCAGGCCGCCTTGTCCTCGGACCGGCAGAGACTAAAGGTTCTCTGCGCGATTTACCATCTTCTCAATTTCCTTCTTGACGATCCGCTCGATCATGTAGGGCAGATTTTCGTCAAGCCATTCCTTCAGAATGGGCCGCAGCAACTCGCGCACCATGTCTTCCAAGGTGACGCCGCCATTACCGATGCCGATGGCCCTGGCGCGCACGATCTCACGCGCCAGATCGGACAACAACGAGGTGCTGCGGTCCGCCACCGGCGGTGACACCAAGTGGTCATCATCCATCAACGGCGCCACGCGGCGCGGCGGCGGCATGACCCTCGGCGGTGGCTCGGGTTCCGGTTCGTAATCGTAATCACCGGTATCGACGGCAAAATCACTGATGTTGAAGGCCGGCTCCGGCTCTTCGTCCTCCAGAACCATATCCTCGGTCAGCTCAAGGATATCCTCATCCTCTTCCGGCTCACTCAGGATAAGCGGCTCCGGCTCGGGTTCCGGCGCGGCGCGGGCGAACAACGCATCGATGTCATCTTGCGGCAGCGGAACCGGCTCGGGCTCGGGCTCGGGTTCAGGTTCCGGCATGGGAGCCTTGGCCTGCTCCTCCGCCTCATCCTCCGACAGAATACGTCGGATCGAGGCGAGGATATCCTCCATTGAGGGTTCTTGTTGGGCCTTGTCGTCGCTCATGGTTCGACTGTCCGATGATCCCCTGGTCCTAATCTTTAGGGATAATGCCCAACGATTCGGAACAAATCATTAAGATATTCGTGCCCTACAAATGAAAACGGGGGCTTTCCAGCCCCCGCCCCATTTTATTCGTCGTATTTTTGCTCGATCCCAGTGCCGATCCAGCGATCGCGAACATCGTTATAGTTCTTGGTCGGGTCGTACACTTCTACCGGCAAGGCCAATCCATCGGCGGTCATTTCACCCAAAGCCGACTTCAAGGTATAGGCGCTGACCGTTTCGTCACGTTGTGCCCGCACCAAATTGACACGAGCGGTAAACAGTTCCTGTTCCGCATTCAAAACATCAAGAACGGTACGCGAACCGACCTTGGCCTCCTCTTCGACACCGGCCAAGGCCATCTCCGAGGCGCGCAACTGCGCTTCCAGCGAACGGATCTTGCTACGGTTGGACGCCAAGTCTTCCCAAGCCTTGGTGGCGCTTTCCAGCGCATCGCGGCGGGCCTTGTCCGCCTCGATCTTGCGGCGACCATAGGTGTGCTTGGTTTCACGGACCTGGGAATAAACGTCGCCCGCCTCGTAAATGGGGACGCTCAGTTTCAGGGCCGCTTCCAGGGTCTCGGTCTCATTGCCCTGCTGCGAGGTGGAGTGGCCACGGCTGGCTTCGCCCACCAGCGACACTTCCGGCAACAATTCACCGAATTTCAAATCGATGTCGTGCTTGGCCGCCGTGGCGGTCCAATCCGAATAAATCACGCTGGGATTCTTGGCCAGGGTGACCGACTTGATCTCATCGAAGGAACCGGGCACGGGCACCGCCTGCTTGGGCGCTGCCGGCCTTTCCGCCGGACGTCCGACGACAGTGATGAACTTGGCGCGCGAATTCTGCAACGCCCCTTCGGCGGCGGCACGATCAGCGATGGCGCCGGCCAAGCGAGCCTCGGCCTGACTAACGTCGGTCCGGGTGATTTCGCCGACACGGAACCGTTCCTGCGCGGCTTCCAACTGACGGCGGAGAACCTGCTCGTTATTGATGTTCAGGTTCAACACCGCTTCGTCACGCACCACATCCAGGTAGGAAGAGGCGGCGCTCAGCAGCACGGTCTGTTCGTTCACCTGCAAATCGGCGCGATTGGCCAGCACGCTGGCTTCGGCCTTGCGGGTCTCCGCCACGGTACGACCGCCGCGATACAGCGACTGAGTCACCAGCAGGGTTCCGGTTTGGGACGTACGACCCTGCTCGCGCCCTTGCGAACTGGTATTACTTTCATACCGACCACGCGCCACCTCGCCGGTGAAGGTCACCGTGGGGCGCCAATTGGACAATGCCTGCGGCACCGCCTCGTCCGAGGCACGCAACTGGGCGCGCCTGGCCAACAATGTAGGGTTCGTGGCATAAGCGGAAGCCAGAACCTCCTCCAGCGTTTCCGCCGAGGCGCCCAAGGGAGCAGCCAGACCGGCGACGACGGCGGCAACACCCGCCAGCAAATACGCTTTCCTCATTCCGCACCTTCCAGAAATGTCAGACCGCCCCAACCCTCTGCGGCACTAAGACTCTTCAGGTACATTAGCCAGACAATCCAAAATATCAAGTAATATTGCGTATCACGCAGCCATGAGTTTGCCAAACCGTTGCGCAGATGCAACAGGCCTGCGAACCCTCTGGAATCCGCCACGAAAGCGCACAACCGCAAACAAAAGGGCCGACCGCCGAACGACCGGCCCAGCAGATTGGGTATTTAAGAAGTATTAACTATTGTTGCGGAACCGGGCCAAAATCAAAAGATGAATTTGGTCTTGGTGACAAAGCCGGGCAGCAGCGGAATGCGTGCGTCGAACAGGTGCCGACGGCCCCAGGTGTCGCCGACGCGGACGATCAGGGTTCCGCGACCGACACCGCGACCATTGTCGACAATGGCAACCAGACGCCCTGCTTCCGAAAGCTGGCGACAAATAGAGGCCGGCACTTCGTTGACGGCGCCCGAGAAAATGATGACGTCGTAGGGCGCCTGGAGAGGATAACCCTGGTCCAGCGGCCCCTGCACCACGGCGGCATTGTCGATACCCAGATCGTTGAGCGACGAGGTGGCCTTGATCGTCCATTCGGCGTCGCATTCCAACGCCACCACGGTTTGCGCCAGCTTGGACAGTACGGCGGTTGAATAGCCCGGGGCGTCGCCGATATTCAGCACCACGTCAGTTGGCTTGATCCTGGCCGCTTCCAACAAACGGCCCAGGGCCAGAGGTTCGATGATGACGCGACCGCCGCCAATATCCAGATCCTCGTCCACATAGGCGAAGCCGCGCATGGGCTTGGGCACGAAGCATTCACGCGGAATCTCGGCCAAGGCACCGACCACGGCAGGGTCAATCACCCGATTGGTCCGGATCTGGCTTTCGATCATGTTGTGTCGGGCGGCGGTGAAGTTCATCGCGGGCTCCTTGTGGGGAACGGGGGGCGGACATGAATATTGCGGGTATCAAGCCGCCTTATACCTCCCGAACCAAGGAAACTCAATGCCCCCGGCGGCGGTGAAAGTTTCTGCAAAAAAATCGCAAACACCCGCTTGACCGACACCGGCGGGGCGCGTATAAGCACGGTCCTCACGCCGGGCGCTTCTGGTGACGGCAGGTGGGCCGGATGGCAGAGTGGTGATGCAGCGGACTGCAAATCCGCGAACGTCGGTTCAATTCCGGCTCCGGCCTCCAACGCTTCAAGAGAAGCCGGGCGTGATGAAAAAGCGAGCTTCCGGGTTCCCGTCTTGGCGGGACACCTGATCCGGAGTAGCTCAGCGGTAGAGCAGCCGGCTGTTAACCGGCTGGTCGGGGGTTCGAATCCCTCCTCCGGAGCCATTGCGGGGCTGACCGTTCGGACGGTCAGCCCCCTTTGCTTTTCAGCCGGAGGATTCCCCGACGGAAAATGAGACGTGGCCATCCAGCCGGCGTTCCAGATTTTCCCGGACCTGGGGCCACTCGCCGTCAATGATGCTGAATCGGATGCTGTCCCTTTTGCATCCATCCGGCATGATGCGTTCTTGCCTAGCCACGCCTTCGCATTGGGCGCCCAGGCGCAAGATCGCCGCCCGCGAGCGATCGTTGAGCACATCCGTCTGAAATTGAACACGGATGCAGCCGAGGACATCGAAGGCAAATCTCAGCATCAGGTATTTGGCCTCGGTATTGACATAGCTGCGCTGCCACCCGGCGGAAATCCAGGTATGGCCGATCTCGACGCTGCGATTGCGGCGATCCATCAACCAAAATCGGGTCGAGCCCACCACCATCCCGTCGGCGCGAAGCGTGGTCGCGAAGGCCAGAGTGTGCCCGGCATCGGCCCCGGCCACGGCGTCGCCGATATAGACCGCAACCGTTTCGCCATCGGGAATGCGGGTGACTTTCGACCGCCACAATTCCCCATCCGCCGCCGCCGCGAGCAAAAGCGGCGCATGGGCCGGGGTAAGCGGACGCAATTCCAGACGAGCGCCTGACAAGACGGCTCTTTGTCCCCACATGGTCCGGTTTCCCGCATATGTTGATCCGGTCGCGACTGTATGACGACACGGTTTAGCGGCAAAGTCCGATATTGAATCGCTGCAATGCACTGCCCTTTCCGTTTGTTCAGACTGGGCGTAAGCTTATTTTCCGAGAGGGAGAAATTACGTCCGGAGAACCGCCATGATCGAAGTCCGGATACACGGACGGGGCGGCCAGGGCAATGTCGTCGCGGCCTATTTGCTGGCCACGGCGGCGTTCGAGACTGGCCAGCATTGCCAAGCCTTTCCATCCTTCGGCGCCGAGCGGCGCGGTGCGCCCGTCACCGCCTATGTCCGCATCGCCGCCCAGCCCATCCGCCGCCGTTGCCAAGTGGCCAACCCGGCCTTCCTGCTGGTTCAGGATGCCGGCCTGCTGCATATCCCGTCCACCTTGGAGGGCCTGAAGCCGGGCGGCGGCATATTGGTCAACTCTCCCCATTCGTCAACCGAGTTGACGATGGAATACGGGCGGCCGATGGTCGCGGTGCCAGCCACCGCCCTGGCCCAGGATATCCTGGGGCGCCCCGTCCCCAATGTCGCCTTGCTGTCGGCCTTTCTCGCCCTGACCGGGATGATGCCGGCCAGCGCCTTGATCAAGGCCTTGGCCCACCGTTTCAAGGGCGACGTGCTGGCGCGCAATACCCGTCTGATCGAAGCCGCCACCACCCAGGTCATTGCCGGGGCGTGGCAGGAGGTGGCCCATGCTTGAAGCCCTGGAAGGATCGGCTGCCATCGCCCGCGCCGTCGCCCGCTGCCGTCCCGGCGTGGTCGCCGCCTACCCCATCACGCCGCAGACTCACATCGTCGAGAATATCTCGAAGCTGGTGGCCGATGGCAAGCTGCAAACCGAGCTGGTCAGCGTGGAAAGCGAGTTTTCCGCCGCTTCCGTCGCCTTGGGCGCCTCGGCTGCCGGTTCGCGCGCCTATACCGCGTCGTCGTCGCAAGGCATCTTGCTGATGACCGAGGTTCTGTTCAACATCTCGGGCATGCGCCTGCCGGTGGTGCTGACCTGCGCCAACCGGGCCATCGGCGCCCCCATCAACATCTGGAACGATCATTCCGATTCCATGGCGGTGCGCGATTGCGGCTGGATTCAGCTGCATTGCGCCGACAACCAGGAAGCGGTGGACACCAGCATCCAGGCTTTTCGCATCGCCGAGGCGACCGAATTGCCGGTGATGGTGTGCATGGATGGCTTCGTCCTCACCCATACCCTGGAAACCCTGGAAATCCCAGACCAGGACATGGTCGACCGCTATTTGCCGCCCTTTCGTTTCGACCGCATGCTCGACCCGAAAAACCCATTGTCCCTGGGGACTCTTGTCGGACCGGAATATTTTTCCGAAACCCGCCATCTCGCCCATCAAGCCTTGATGGCCGCCATGTCAACCATTGTTGACGTCGACCGTGAATGGCAAGACCTGACCGGGCGCAGCGCCGGCGGCCTGCTGAGCGTGGAAGGGCCGGAGAACGCCAGGATCGGTGTTCTGGCCATGGGCTCGGTGGTGTCCACCTTCCGCGAGGCGCTGGACACATTGAAGACCAAGAAGAAAGCCAAGCTGATCAACCTGCGTGCCTTCCGCCCCCTGCCCGACCAGGCCTTGCGCGATGCCTGCGCCGGCCTGAGCGATCTGGTGGTGGTCGATCGCGCCTTGTCGCCCGGCTTTGGCGGCATCTTGGGCGGCGAGATCAAGGCGGCGCTGTCGGGCATGGCCAAGATGCCCCGCATCCACAATGTGGCCATCGGCCTGGGTGGCCGCGACGTGCCGTTGGAAATGTGGTCGCGTCTGCTCGACGTGCCGACCGAGGATGCTGGCTTCCGCATCCTCGACCTGGAACCGGCCAAATTGGGAGATACGCCATGACCCAAACCACCAACGATCCGCGTGCCCGTCAGCCGCGTTTTCGCGGGCTCGAGGCTGGCCACCGCGCCTGTCAGGGCTGCGGCGAGGCCTTGGCCGCCCGTCTGGTCACCGAATCCGCCGGCCCCGACGTCATCCTGACCAACGCCACCGGCTGCCTGGAAGTGTTCACCACGCCGTGGCCGCAATCGGCGTGGCGGGTGCCGTGGCTGCATTCCCTGTTCGAGAACTCAGCGGCCATCGCCTCGGGCGTCGAGGCGGCGTTGAAGGCACAAGGCCGGCGCAGCAAGGTCATCGCCATGGGCGGCGACGGCGGCACCTTCGATATCGGCTTCCAGGCCCTGTCGGGTATGCTGGAACGCATGCACAACGTGCTTTACGTTTGTTACGATAACGAAGCCTACATGAATACCGGCATTCAACGCTCGGGCTCGACTCCGCACGCGGCTATGACCACCACCTCGCCGCCGGGCAAGGAACGCATGGGCAAACGGCATCTGAAGAAGGATCTGCTGTCCATCATCGCCGCCCACCACATCCCCTATGCCGCCAGCGCCTCGGTCGCCTATCCCCAGGATCTGCGCCGCAAGGTGCGCCGCGCCATGGAAATCGACGGCCCCACCTTCCTGCTGGTTCATTCCCCCTGCCCGCTCGGTTGGGGCCATGACGGTAGCGAAACGATCGAGATAGCCCGTCTGGCGGTGCAGACCGGACTGTTCCCATTGGTGGAACTGGAACGGGGCGAAGTGGCCTCGGTGATGCCACTGCGGCAAAAGGTTCCGGTGAGCGACTATCTCAAGCTGCAAGGTCGCTTTCGTCACCTGTTCGTTGACAGCGATCATCGGGCGCGGGAAGAGCGCGAGCATCTGCAAGCCCTGGCCGATTACAACATGGAGCGCTATGGCCTGTTTGGCGACGGCGACGATCCGTTCGACGCCGACGGTGCCGATACGGTGCGCCGTGGCGGTCCGGCCCGAGCCTGAGAGAGGGAAAAGCCATGCCCATCACCATGAATCGTGGGGCCTATGCCCTGGCCGGCTCGTCCCTGGCCTTCAAGACCGGCACTTGGCGCAGTGCCAAACCGGTGCATGTCCATGCCGCTGCCCCGTGCCACGGCGCCTGCCCGGCGGGCGAGGACCAGCAGGCTTGGCTGGCGCTGCTCCAGGAAGGCAAGCCGCAAAAGGCCTGGGAAAGTCTGGTCACCAGCAACCCGTTGCCGGCGATCACCGGGCGGGTGTGCCCGCATCCGTGTGAAAGTGCCTGTAATCGCGGCCAATTCGACCAGCCCATCGCCATCCACGGCATCGAGCGCTGGCTGGGCGACGAGGCCATCCGTAACAACTGGTCCTATCCGCGTCTGAGCGGTGAAATCCGCCCGGAGCGGGTGGCGATCGTCGGTGCCGGCCCCGCCGGCCTGTCGGCGGCCTATCATTTGACGCAGCGGAAATACAACGTAGTGCTGTTCGATTCGCTGCCTGAAGCCGGGGGGCTGCTACGCTCCGCCATCCCCCCGACCCGTCTGCCGCGTTCGGTCATCGACGCCGAAATCGGACGATTGTTACACACTGGCATCGAGTTTCGTCCCCGTACCGCCTTGGGCCGCGATATCACCTTGGATGAATTGCGCTCGGAATTCGATGCAGTGTTCCTGGGCGTCGGCGCCGGCAAAAGTCGCCACTGGGATGTAGATGGTGCCGTTCCCGCCGATCTGCATGAAGGCTTGGCGCTGCTGCGCGAATGGCTGGCGGTAGGCGCTTTGCCCAAGCCCAACGCCGTGGTTATCCATGGCGGCGGCAACACCGCCGTCGATCTGGCCCGGGTCATGCGCCGTGCCGGTATCCGCGACGTGCACGTGGTCACCGCCTCGGGCCTGCCCGGCCCCGACACCGACCCCGACGACATCCTGAACGTGGTGCCGCGCGAATTGGAACAAGCCATCGAGGAAGGTGTCCAGTTCCATCCGCACCGCACCATCAACCGGCTGATCATGCGCGGCTCGAAAGTGGTCGGAGTCGAAATGGTGCGGCTGAAAAAGCTGCCCGATGGCAGCGGTCGCAAATCCCGCGTGTCGTTCGAGGGTACGGAAACCGTGCTGCATGTGGACATGGTGGTGCCGGCCATCGGTGAAGTGGTCGACGCCAGCGGACTGGAACACATTTTACGCCAGCGCGACTTTCTGCCGGTGGACATGTTCGGTCGTATCGAGGGCCAGCCCGGCCTGTTTGCCGGCGGAGACGCCCGTGACCGCCTGAAAGCCTATCCCAATGGCACGGTCAGTGCCGCCATCGGCGATGGTCGCCGCGCCGCCGAAGCGATCGACGCCCTGTTGTCGCGACGCCAGCCGGTGGAAGAAAGCCGCCCATCCCTGCCCTACGCATCCCTCAACTTGTCTTATTACGAGTCCAGTCCGCGCATCAGCCTGCCGACCCTAGCGTTAGAACAACGTAATGATAATGCCGAGATCGAGGGTGGCCCCAACACCGCCCAGGCCATGGCCGAGGCGCAGCGCTGTTTTTCCTGCGGCAATTGCCTGGCCTGCGACAATTGCTGGACCCTGTGCCCGGACAACGCCGTCCTGAAAACATCCGAGATAGCGAAGGACGGCAGCCACTATCTATTTGATTACGAATACTGCAAGGGCTGCGGCCTGTGCGCCAAGGAATGCCCCTGCGGCTTCATTTCCATGCAGGCGGAAGAATAGCGGGTTGGCGAAGTGGTCCGCTCGGAGGATACTCGGGTCAGGTATCCACCGAGGATTTTTGGTATGAAAACACGGACCGCCTTGCTGGCCTTGACCTTGGGCTTGCTGGCAACGGATGGCTGGGCTGGAATCGAGGAAGGCCTGACCGCCTATCAGCGCCGCGACTGGCCCGCTGCCTTGCGTGAATTTCAGCCCCTGGCCCAAAGCGGCGACACAGTGGCGCAATCGCGTCTGGGCCATATGCTGCTGCATGGCAATGGTATCGCCAAGGACGTGGCCCAAGCGATTAAGCTGCTGACCGAAGCCGCCGACAAGGGCGATGCTCTGGCCCAAAACACCTTGGGCGGCCTCTATTTCCACGGCAATGGCGTGCCGCGCGACCCGGCCCGCGCCCTGGTCCTGTTCAGCCGTGCCGCCGACCAGAACCAGCCCAATGCGCTCAACAATCTGGGCCAACTTTATTTCCAGGGTAACGGCGTCGCCAAGAATGAAGCCAAGGCGGTGGAATACCTGCACAAATCCGCCGATATGGGCATTTCCGCCAGTTGGGAAACCCTGGGGATCGCCTATTGGCACGGTCGCGGCGTGCCCGCCGACAAGGCCGTGGCCCTGCCCTGGCTGAAAAAGGCAGCGGAACGCGGCCATCTGGTGGCACAAAACCTGTATGGCGCCGCCCTGTGGACCGGCAACGGCATCGCCCAGGACCGGGCCGAGGCGGTGCGCTGGTTCGAGCGATCGGCCAACCAGGGCGATGCGGCCTCGCTGTTGAACATGGCCCACGCCAAATTCAACGGCATCGGCGGCGCCAAGGACGTGGAAACCGCCTATTTCTATTACATCCTGGCCGAACGTCAGGCCAAACCCAACGACAAGGGAAAATATACCGAGGCCAGGGAAAAGGCCCGCCAGCAAGTCACCCCCGACCAGGAACGCACCGCCACCGAAAAGGCGGCCAAATGGTCACCGCGCGCCCAGTCGCCCGGCGATTCCGGCGACGCGGCCAAGACCGACAAGGCAACGGAAAGCGCGCCGCCCCGTCCGCAACGCAATGCCGGCTCCGGTGTGGTGATCAACCGCGACGGCGTGATCCTGACCAATTCCCACGTGGTCAAGTCGTGCCGCAACATCAAGGTCAGCCTGGGTGAAGGTACCCAGATCCTGGCCGCCAGCGTCATCGCCCGCGACGACGTCAACGATCTGGCTGCCCTCAACACCACCTTGCGTCCCGGTGACGGTGCCCGCTTCCGCGACGGTGCGGCCATGCGCTCGGGGGAAAGCGTCGTCGCCATCGGCTTTCCGCTGTCGTCCTTGTTGTCGCGTGAACCCAATATCACCGCCGGGGTGATCAGCGCCCAGAACGGTCTGCGTGGCGACAAGCGTCACTATCAGGTTACCGCCCCGATCCAGCGCGGCAATTCCGGCGGTCCGCTGACGGATATGAGCGGCAATGTGGTGGGAATCGTCGTCTCGACCCTGAACGCCATGAAGGTGGCCGACAGTTCCGGGGCCATTCCGCAAAACGTCAATTTCGCCATCAAAAGCGAACTGGCACGCAAATTCCTGGACGACAACAAGATCGCCTATACCACCAGCGCGCCGGGTCCGGCCCTGTCGGTCGCCGATGTGGGCGACATGGCCCGCAAATTCGCCGCCTATGTGGAATGCGAGAACTGACGGTAAATGTCACGTCGAAGACGTGCAAACGCAATGACCGGTCGAAGACGTGCAAACGCAATGACCGGTCGAAGACGTGTGAACGCAATGACCGGTCGAAGACGTGTGAACGCAATGACCGTCAGCCGAACTTGTACAAAATACCGAAGCCGCCACGCGGGTACGACCATTCGATATTGAAATGGTCGTCGCAGATGACCCGGCAGGTTCCGCATTCCAGGCAGCCATCGGTGGTCAGCACCACCTTGCCGTTCTCAAGCGCATAGCAGGCGGCGGGGCAGCAATAGGTGCATTGCTTGGCCGTGCATTTGCCCTCGCACACATCGGCACTGATGATGGCGATGTGCGGGCGCCCTTCGTCGACGCGGTAGCGGTTCTCGAAAAGCTTTTCCTCGACCTTGCTCATCGGAACGACCTCACCAGCTTGATGGCGTCACCCAGCAATCCCAACCGCGACCGGCGCTTGACGAATTCGCCGGCGATTTCCTTTTCCTTGGTCTTCTTGTCGATGCCGTCGACCTTCAGAATGGTGGCGGCGGCCCTGTTGAGAAGCTCGGGATAGGTGGTGAAGAATTGAGGATTTGCATGAAAAATTTCAGGCATGTTCCTGTATTTCTTCAAATCCTTCATGACGAAGCTGTCTTCCAGCGCCGCCCGGTAGCGCGCCAGATGCTGGGCGGTGAAGGGCTTGCCTTCTTCCTTCAGCTTCAGGATCGTTTCGGCGGCTAAACGACCGGAGGTCATGGCCAGATTCGAGCCTTCGCGGTGCACCGCGTTGACGAAACCACCGGAATCGCCGACGATCACCCAGCCGTCGCCATGAACCTGCGGAATAGCCTTGTAGCCGCCCTCGGGGATCAGATGGGCGGCATATTCCTTGACCTCCGAGCCGGCGATCAGCGGCTTGATGGCCGGATGCGCCTTCATGGCATCCAGCAGGTCATAGGGGGTCACGCCCCCCTTCTTGAAATCGTCGGCCATGCAGCCGATGCCCAACGCGATGGATTCGCGGTTGGTGTACAAAAAGCCGGTGCCCATCATGCCCTTGGTGATCTTGCCGAACAGCTCGATGACCACGCCTTCATCATTGGCGATATTGAAACGCTGTTCGATCACTTCCTTGGGCAGGAAATGCATTTCCTTGACCGCCAAGGCAACGTCAGCGGCCTTGATGGTCGGGCGCAGCCCGGCCTTGGTGGCGATCAGCGAGTTGACGCCGTCGGCCAGCACCACCACCTCGGCCAGGATGTCGCCGCCCAGGCGGTCTGTGCGCACACCCACCACCTTGCCGTCCAGCTTGATCAGGTCGAGCACGGTGGCTTCGCAGATCAGCAACACACCGGCATCGGTGGCCTTCTTCGACATCCAACGGTCGATATTGGCGCGGATGACGGTATAGCGGGTCGGCGGCTCGTCCTTTTTCTTGGTGCCGCGATAATTGGATCCCACATAGGATTCGTCGTCCAGCACCCACATGCGCTGTTCGATGATCGGACGTTCCAGCGGCGCCTGACGGCGGCAATTGGGGATGATCTGTTCCAGCGCCTCGGCATAGAGGATGGCGCCTTGAACATTCTTCGAGCCGGGGTATTCGCCGCGCTCCAGTTGCAGCACCTTCATGCCGGCACGGGCCATGACCAGGGCGGCGGCATTGCCTGACGGTCCGGCGCCGATGACGATGGCGTCAAATTTCTCGGCCATGCTTCATTTACTCCTATTGAGCCGCCTTGCGGGCCGCCAGACGCTCTTGCAGCGCCTCGGTCAGGGCCGGCAGGATTTGCAACGCATCGCCGACGATGCCGAAGGTGGCGAAGTCGAAGATGGGGGCGTTGGGGTCGCTATTGATGGCGATGATGACGTCGGCGCCTTCCACCCCGACCCGGTGCTGAATGGCCCCCGAGATACCGGCGGCGATGTACAGCTTGGGCCGGATGGTCTTGCCGGTCTGGCCGATCTGACGGTCGGCGCTGATCCACCCGGCATGGGTGACCGGGCGCGATCCACCGTAATCACCGCCCAGCACGGCGGCCAAATCCTGCACCAGCTTGAAATTCTCCGGCTTGCCCAGACCGCGGCCACCGGCGACGACGATATCGGCATAGGCCAGTTGAGCCTTTTCCGCGTCCGAATCGGGGATGAAGGACAGGATCTTGGTGATCACATCCTCTTCCGGCATCTTCGGCTGGTGCTCGATGATCTGACCGCGTTTGCCGGGCACGCGGTCGGGCATGGCCATGACGCGCGGGCGCACGGTGGCCATCTGCGGGCGGTATTCCAGCGTGTGGATGGTGCACAGCAGCGAACCACCAAAGGTCGGACGGGTGGCGGCCAGCGACCGGGTTTCGTCGTCGATACGCAATTCGGTGCAATCAGCGGTCAGGCCGGTGGCCAAGGTGGTGGCCAGGGCGCCGGCCAGATCGCGGCCCAGAGTCGACGCCCCCAGCAGCATGATTTCCGGCTTGAAGGTATTGACCAGATCGGTCAGACCGGCGGTATAGGGATCGGTGCGATAATCGGTCAACACCGGGCCACGCATCAGATAGACGCTGTCGGCGCCGTATTCAAAGGCGTGGTCGCAGGCTTCCTGCGTCGCCGGCTGATCCGGCCCCAACACCACCCCCGACAGCGGTACACCCAGATGGGTGGCCAGCTTGCGGCCCTCGCCCAGCAATTCCCACGACACCGGGTGGACCTTGCCGCGTTCCAGTTCCACGAACACCCAGACACCATGATAGACGCTGAGATCGGCGCCATCGCCACGGCGCGGCGCGGCGGCGACGGGGGTCTGTTCCTGATCCTGGTCCTCGGCGCTCATTGTCCGATCTCCATCTCAAGCTTGGGGTGTTTGGCAAACACGCTGGTCAGCAGGGCGTCAGCCACTTCGCGCGGGGTCTTGCCCTCGGTCTTGATCATTTCCGCCTTCACCGCCCTGGCCGGCGGCGCAAACACCTTCTTCACCACGGTGGGCGAGCCTTTCAGGCCGCATTGAGCGGTGACGGTGATACCGGCGGCCTTGTGGTCCCACTCCGCCACCTCATAGCGGGCGGCGCGGAACAGATCATCCATGCTGCCGTAACGCATGACGTTGGAGCCTTCCAGCATGGTCACCAGACAGGGCAGCTTGGTCGCCAGCACCTGCACGCCACCTTCGGAACGGCGATGGACGACGATCTCGCCCTTGTCCAGATCGACCTTTTCCACCTGGGCCACATAGGTCAATTGCTGCATGTGCAGCCGGCGGGCGATGCCCGGCCCGACCTGGGCGGTGTCGCCGTCGATGGTCTGCTTGCCGCAGAACACCATGTCGACCGGGGTGGTCTCGCCGATCTTGGCGATGGTCGAGGCCAGCGCGAACGAGGTGGCCAGGGTATCGGAACCGGCGAACACCTTGTCGGTCAGCAAGATGGCGTCATCGGCACCATAGCTGATGCACTTCTTCAAGGCCTCGATGGCCATTTTCGGGCCCATGGTGATGACGGTGACCTTGCCGCCCAATTGGTCGCGCAGCCGCAGCGCCTCTTCCAGCGAGAAAAGGTCATAGGGATTGATGATGGTCGGCACACCCTGGCGCATGATGGTGTTGGTGACCGGATGAACGCGAATCTGCGCGCTGTCCGGAACCTGCTTGATGCAGACGACGATATGCATTTCGTTCCCTTTCCCGCCGGCCTATGACCATTTTCAGGCCGGACGCCAATCCCTAAGAAAGAACCCGGTGTTTATTCAGCAAGGACAGCCCCGAGTAAAGTGCTAATACGCTACCGATTGCGGTGATAGCATGACGCCCGACCCTCTCGGCAGGCGTGGACCGAATGGGTGTCATGCGTCAAACGGATGTCAGCGGGCCTGCAAATGCAGATCCACATCGCCGGAACGGTTGCGCGCCCTGACCGTGCGGACCGTGTCGGGGGTCAGGTCATATTGCACCTCATCGGCGTAAGCACGCCCGGCCCCCCGGCTCTCATCGACCAGGGCCCCCAGCACGGCGATGCCGCCGGTGGCCAGCATGAAGGCGGAATTACCCCAGATCCACCCGTCGCCCTTGGCGTCCAAGGTATAGGTGGTGACGCGAAACCCTGGCGCCAAGCAGCTGACCGTCACCGGGGCGGCGGAATGGGGAATGGTTACCTCCGCCGGGGTCTGCACCGAGGCGGAATAGTCGTGCCCCTTCAACTGACAGCTGGCCTGATCGGGATTGGTGCGGATCTGCACCGAGGATTCAGTCGAGCCGACCACCGAGGCGCACGCCGCCACAACCAATGAGCCGGCCGCGGCGACGACGCGAAATTTCCAATCCATCCGGTACGGCCCCCGTTTCATGACAACCCGGTACTATCCCAAAGCCTGACGCCCCCTGGCAAGGATTAACCGGGACGCCCATCGGCGCGCGGCTTGGTCAGGACGGGGAAATAGACGACGACGAACAACAGCCAGGCCAAGGCCCAGAATGTGCCTCCGGCATGGGTCAAGGCCATTTGCGCGTCACTCAGCACCGGTGCCGCCACCCGCAGCAAGGTGCCCACCGACAACAACACATAGGCCGCGACAGTCAGGGGCGACACCACCAACGGGCGCCCGGCATGGCCCAGCGACGCACGGCTCATCACCGCCATGATCATGGTGCCCACCGCCCCAGCGGTCAAAGCATGCAAGGCGGCGGACGCCGGCAAGGCATCGATGAAGCTGGACAGCCCCAGTAAGGCCAGCCCGATCACCAGCCACAGATAGCCCAGATGCAGCACCCACAAGATAGGGCTGCGCAAGGTCTTGTCGCCGTGCCAGCGGCCCAACCGCAGGCCATGCACCGCCGCCGCAGTCAGCAACACCGCACCGGTCACCACCGCACCGGGCAACACGATGGCCAGCATCATGCCGGCCACCAGCAAAGCGACGGCACCGCCCTTTTCCACCCAGGCCAAGGGGGTGACCTCGACCGCTTGGCCTTGCATGCGCAGCCAGTTCTGGGTGAAAGACGGTACGATACGACCGCCGACGATGGCGATCATGGTCAACACCATGGTCAGGCCGACATAGACTCCCGTCATGTCCCCCAGCACGTGGACGGTCAGATTGGCCAAAAAGAACACCGCGAGAATGGGAAGAAAGGCGATGTTGCGCCACTTTCTCGCCGACAGAAGCGGCTTGGCCACCATCCAGGCCAAAAGCGGCAAAAAGGTCAGGTCGACCAGGGCCACCAGCACAGCCGGCAGGAAGCCGGCCATGGTAAAGGCCAGACGCCCGCCCAGCCAGACGGCGAACAGCAGCATCAGCGGCTTGCCGCTGACGTGGTGGGTATTGGTCCAATTGGGGACGGCGGTCAGCAGAAAGCCGGCGATGGCGGCACCGGCAAAGCCGAACACCATTTCATGCCCATGCCACAGGGCAGCGGCAAACGGCAGGTTCAGGTTCAACCCACCGGCATAGATGGCCAGCCACAGCGGCAGGGACAGCATGGCCTGTAACGCGGTGAACAGGAAAAACGGACGAAAACCGCCGGCGAAGAACAAGGGGCCGGCATTGCCGCGATAGACTGGCTCTTGCAGGGAGATGGTGGCCATGAATGGGAGACTCCGTTTCCAGGATGCCGCGACCCTATAGCAATTCGACGCATTCCAACCTTGATGGGCATCAAGCGGCGGCGAACAAGACCCAGACATAGGCCCCATAGGCCCCCAGATACAATGCCCCCCGCCCCCCGCCCACCGGACCGCCAACGGCCATGCTCAACGGTACCAGGGCGCAAACCGCGACCATCACCCAAACATCGCGCCCGGCCAGTTCCGCCGCCACCGGCAGCGGCACCACGCCGGCGGCGATACCGACGATCCCCAGCGTATTGAAGATGCAACTGCCGAAGATATTGCCCAAGGCCACCTGGGTATGCCCACGCAAGGCGGCGATCATCGACGTCGCCAGTTCCGGCAACGACGTGCCCAGGGCGATCAGACTAAGACCGATGACGGCTTCCGAAACCCCCAGGCTGCGCGCCAGCCCGGTGCCGCCCTTGACCAGAAGGGCGGCGCCAACCACCAATCCGGCGACACCACCGATGCTCAGCAGCAAGGCCAGCCACACCGGCATTTTCGGGCGTTCCAGATCGCGGGCTTCCTTTTCATGGATGCTGCGCCGATGCTGCGGTTTTTCCCGCCGATAGGTCTGCCACAAATACCAAAGCAGGCACAAAACCAAGACGATTCCATGCCAGCGATCAATGCTGGCGTGGACAGCTAACCCGGCCAGCAAGGCCGCGGCGACGAAATTGATGACACCATCGTGCAGAAGCAAGGATTGCGTCACATCCAGCGGACGCAGCAAGGCGGCAACGCCGACGACCAGCAGCAGATTGGTGATGTTGCTGCCGACCACGTTGCCCAGGGCCATATCCGGCACCCCTTCCATGGCGGCGCTGACCGACACCATCAGTTCGGGGGCTGAAGTCATCGCGCCGACCAGGGTCAGGCCGATCACCAGTTCCGACACCCTGAGGGACCGGGCGACGGTAACCGCGCCGCGCACCAAGCCTTCTCCGGCCACCAGCAGCAAAAACAAACCGACAAGCGTCAGTAAGATATCGGTCACGCCATCCCCCTATATCGGTCTTGCCTTCGGCACGCCCTCCCCCCATGCTTTTAGCACAATAGCGGAAAAGACCTCATGAACACCGCCACCCTCGACGACATCAAAACCGGCGCCCAGCCGGGTCTGCGCTTCGCCGCCCTGCTGGACCGCAAGGGCGGCTGCCGCGACCTGGGCTGGGACGGCATCCGGCAATGGCAGCCGGAAGACGGCTTTTTGTGGATTCACCTGGAGCGCGACGACGAAACCGCCGCCACTTGGCTGCGTCAGGAAAGTGGCGTCGATCCGTTGGTCGCCCTGGCCTTGTTGGCCGACGAATCCCGCCCCCGGGTCGAGGACGTGGATGACAACCTTTTGGTTGTATTGCGCGGAGTCAACGTCGACGAGACGAACGGCCATCCCGAACTGGTTCCCATTCATATCTGGGGTGAAGCCAACCGGCTGATTTCCCTGCGCGAGAAGGACCACCAGCTTTCCGCCCTGCGTAATATCCGTCTGGCGCTGTTGACCGGCAAGGGGCCGCGCAGTCCGGGCGGGTTGCTGGCCCAGATCGCCGAACGGGTGGTCGAGCATTTGGAAATCGTTCTGGACAATCTGGAAGAGGAAATCGGTGTCCTGGAGGATCAGGCCATCGAACGCACGGCGGATCCTGGTATGCGCGGCAAGCTGGCCCGCGCCCGGCGCAGCACCATTCAACTGCGTCGCTATCTCGGGCCGCAGCGTGACGCGCTTTACCGCATCCAGCACGACGATTCGTCGTGGCTGTCACGCGATGCCCGCCTGCGCCTGCGCGAAGTGACTGACAAGGTCGTGCGCCATATCGAGGATTTGGACGCCCTGCGCGAACGGGCAACGGTGCTGCATGAAGATCTGTCGGCGCAAATCTCCGAACGCATCGCCCAAAACTCCAACCGCTTCACCGCCCTGACCGCGCTGCTGTTGCCGCCGTCTTTGGTGGCCGGCCTGCTGGGCGCCAATATCGGCGGCATCCCGGGCATGGACGATCCCGATGCCTTCTGGAAACTCTGCCTGATCGTCGCCGTCATGATGCCGGGGCTGTGGCTGCTGTTACGGCGAATCAACTGGCTTTAGTAAAACGGCCCCGTTTCCGGGGCCGTTCGCTGTTTTATTCGCCGACTTCGCGGTGATAGGCTTCCAGCCGTTCCACCTCGTTTTTCGACCCCAGGATAACCGGCACCCGCTGATGCAGGTTGGTGGGGGGAACCTCCATCAGGCGCTGACGCCCGGTGGTGGAAGCACCACCGGCCTGCTCGACGATGAACGACATGGGATTGGCTTCGTACATCAGCCGCAGCTTGCCGCCCTTCTTGATGTTCTCGACATCCGCCGGATACATGAAGATGCCGCCACGGATCAAGATGCGGTGGACTTCGGCGACCATGGACGCCACCCAACGCATGTTGAAATCCTTGCCGCGCGGGCCTTCCTTGCCGGCCAGACATTCATCCACGTAACGCTTGACCGGAGCCTCCCAGAAGCGCGCGCGCGAGGCGTTGATGGCGAATTCCTTGGTATCGGCCGGGATGGTCATGTTCGGATGAGTCAGGAAGAACATGCCGACATCGCGATCCAGGGTAAAGCCGTTGACACCGTTGCCGGTGGTCAGCACCAGCATGGTCGACGAACCATAAAGCGCATAGCCGGCACAGACCTGCTGTACCCCCGGTTGCAGGAAGGCATTGGCCGAATTGGGATCGGCACCTTCCGGCAGACGCAGGATCGAGAAGATGGACCCGACCGAGATATTGACGTCGATGTTGGACGACCCGTCCAGCGGATCGAACAACAGCAGGTACTTGCCGTCAGCCGACCCCTTGACCGCATGCACGTCTTCCAGCTCTTCCGAGGCCATGGCGGCGTAATTTCCGCCCAGCGCGTTCATATGCAGGAAAATGTCATTGGCCAGAACGTCCAGGGGCTTTTGTTCCTCGTCCTGAACGTTGACGGTGCCGGCAACGCCGTGATTGCCGACCAGGGCGCCGCGATTGACCTCATGCGACACCATCTTACAGGCGGTCAGGATGTCGTTCATCAGCGAGGTGAAGGCGCCAGAGCCGCCAAGACGACGCTGCTCCTGCAACAGGAAATGGGTCAGAGTGATCCGCTTATAGGGCATGGTTCCCTCTCTTCTATGTATTCTTGTTACGCGCGCCCGCGCTGATCACGGGTCATAGCCCAGACGCGGCCCAGATGCAATGTCGCCTCGCAATCGGCGTGCCCCTTGGCTACACTTCCCGCCCCATTCCAGTGAGGTTTTTTATGTACGAACCGCTTACCCCCCAGGAACTGGCCCGCGTCACCCTGCTGGCAGACACCTTCACCCGCATCGGCGACGAACGCATGAAGGATATCGGCCTGTACAACCACGCCCTTCAGGTGGAAGCCGTCGGTTTCCGCCCGTGGATAAGCGATCAGGGGGCAAAGTGGCTGGCCGGGGTACTGGTGACGCCGTGGTTCATGAATTTCATGCTGCTGCCCACCGCACCGGAACAACTGCAAGGCGCCGAAGCGGCCTCCAAGCGCCGGGTGGAAATGCCCTGCGGCGAGGTGGTGTTCACCATCGGCGAGGTCGAGGAAATCGGCTTGTATCTGGCCTCGTCGTTGTATTCACCCATGGGACGTTTCGACGTCCACGCCATGGCGGTGACCAATGCCTGGGCGGCGGTGGACAAGTTCTTCAAGGTACCGGAAGTGGAAGAACCCGGCGGCCCGGTCAAGCCGTGAAAGCGCTGGCCGGCATCATCCTGGCCGGCGGGCTGGCCCGCCGCATGGGTGGCGGCGACAAACCGTTGCGGGAAGTGGCCGGCATCCCCTTGCTGCAACGGGTGATCGACCGCTTGCAGCCGCAGGTACATTGCTTGGCGCTGAGTGCCAACGGCCCGCCGGATCGTTTCGCCCGCTTCGGCCTGCCGGTCATCGCCGACGTGATCCCCGGCCACCAGGGGCCGTTAGCCGGTATCCTCAGCGGCCTTTACTGGGCCAGGGCGCAAGGGTTGGGTCATTGCCTGAGCGCCGCCGGCGACAGCCCTTTGCTCCCCCTCGATCTGGCCCTTGGCCTATGGCGGCACTCGCAAGACGGCTCTCGAGTGGCTGTTGCCACCAGTGGCGAGCGCCAGCATCCGGTCTTCGGCCTGTGGCCGGTAAGGCTGATCGAGGCCATGGAACAAGCGCTGGCCGCGCAACAGCGGGGTTTGTGGTGCTTCGCCCAAGCCCAGGGGGCGGGCTTGGCCACGTGGCCGGCCCAGCCCATCGATCCGTTCTTCAATGTCAACACGCCGGATGACGTTGAGATTCTGACGGAATTGCTTAGACCGCGATGATGGCGGCGGCGACGTCGCGGCCTTCGGTCAGCAGGACATTGTACGTACGGCAGGCGGCGCCGCTATCCATGGGCTCGACGACGATGCCATGTCCACGCAAGGACTCGCGCAAAGCCCGCGGCACCGGCACCATGGAACGACCGCAGCCCAGGATCAGAATGGCCGGGCGCGGATCGGCAGCGATGATCGGTCCCAAATTATCCAAGGCAATGTCGGCGGCTGACTGCACTGTCCACGACAACGTCTGGCGCGGCAAAATCAGCACCGATCCTTCATGACGGATGCCGGAGATGGAGAAACCGCCATCGCCATAGCCGCCGATCAATTGGAATTCCGCGCCGACGACCGGGGTGACGTCCATTAGGGAGCGGCCTGACTGGTGGCTTCGTCCTCTTCCCGCTCCTTGCCGACGCGGAGGTTGAAATAGATCAACACCGGCAAGGCCACATACATGGACGAGAAGGTGCCGACCACCAGACCCCACAGCAAGGAGGCGGCAAAACCGTGCAGAACCTCGCCGCCCAGCACCAGCAGGGCAATGACGGTCAGAAACACGGTGGCCACGGTCAAAAAGGTACGGGCCAAGGTCTCGTTGACCGCCTGATTGAGCAATTCGGTCAAGGACAAGGTCTTGTACTTGCGCAGGTTTTCACGCACGCGGTCATAGATGACCACGGTGTCGTTGATGGAATAGCCGGCAATGGTCAGGATGGCGGCAACGCTGGTCAGGTTGAATTCCATCCCGGTGACCGAGAAAAACCCGAAGGTCAGAATGACGTCGTGAAAGGTGGCGATCAGGGCGCCGACACCGAACTGCCATTCAAAGCGAAACCACACATAAGCGGCGATGGCCAGAACCGACAGACCGACGGCCAGCACACCATCGCGCTTCAACTCGTCGCCCACCTTGGGGCCGACGATTTCGACACGACGGTATTCATAGCCGCCGCCCAGGGTCTCCTTGACCTTGGCCAAGGCGGCCATCTGCGCCCTTTCGTCGCCGTCTTGCTTTTGCACGCGGACCATGACGTCACGGCCCGATTCGCCGAACTGCTGCAACGACACTTCGCCCAGGCCCAGATTGCCCAAAACGTCGCGCATATGGGCCATATCCGCCGGCCCCTCGACCTTCTGCACCTCGACCAGGATGCCGCCGGCGAAGTCGATGCCGAAATTGAAACCCCTGGTGGCGATGGAGACGAAGGTGCCGATGATCAGGGCGGCGGTCAGAAGGAACGCCGGAATGCGCTTGCCGACGAAGTCGAACTTGGGCGTCCGGGCGATGAGATTGGCATAAAAGCTCATGGCCTTATCCTTACAGCGGCAGCGTCTTGGGACGGCGCAGGCGAACCCAGGTGGCCACCATCAGGCGGGTGACCATGATGGCGGTGAACATGGAGGTCAGCAGGCCCAAGGACAAGGTGACGGCGAAGCCACGCACCGGCCCGGAGCCGAATTGGAACAGCAACGCCGCCGCCGCCAGGGTGGTCAGGTTGGCGTCCAAGATGGTGCCGAAGGCCCGCTCGAACGAAACTTGAATGGTGGAAATGATGCTGCGCCCGGATCGTTGCTCCTCACGCATGCGTTCATAGATCAGCACGTTGGCGTCCACCGCCATGCCCATGGTCAGTACGATGCCGGCGATGCCCGGCAAGGTCAGGGTGGCCCCCAGCACCGACATCAAGGCCAACAGGATGACCAGATTGAGCACCAGGGCGACATTGGCCAGGGCGCCCAAGGTGCCATAGATGACCACCATGAAGACCACCACCAGCAACAGCCCGACGCCACTGGCGACGGCACCGGCCTGGATGGAATCGGCGCCCAGATCGGGGCCGACGGTGCGTTCCTCCAGCACCACCAAAGGTGCCGGCAGCGCACCGGCGCGCAGCAGCAAGGCCAGATCCTGCGCCCCTTGAACGCTGAAGCTGCCGGAGATCTCACCGGCACCACCCAGGATCGGTTCGTTGATGCGCGGAGCGGAAATCACCTTGTCGTCCAGCACGATGGCCAGCAACTTGCCGGAGGCGGCGCTGGTTGTGTCGGCGAAACGCTTGCCGCCGGCGACCGAGAAACGGAACGACACCACCGGACGCCCGTCGCGGAAGGTGGGCTGGGCGTCGGTCAGCATGTCGCCGCCGACCTCGACCCGCTTTTTCACCACGTAATGGGACGGCAAGCCGCGTTCCTGCTCGACCGACGGCAGCAGCATGGAACCGGGCGGCACCCGACCGCGCGCAGCTTCATCCGGCGTAGTCGAATCATCGACCAAATGGAAGGTCAGCTTGGCGGTCTTGCCCAAAAGCGACTTGATATGCTCGGGGTTCTTGACCCCGGGCAATTGGACGATGATGCGGTCGACGCCTTGGCGCTGGATCGACGGCTCGCGCGTGCCCAATTCGTCGACACGGCGGCGCACGATGCCGATGGATTGGTCCACCGCCTGATTGATGCGCTTGGCCATCACCGGGGTGGGATAGGTGAAGGTGAACAGCCCGGCCTCGCCCGCCTCGAATTGCGCTTCGGGATCGAGCTTGCGCAGTTCGGGCCGCACCCGCTCGCGCTCGGCCTCGTCGGAGATGCGGACCTTGACGCTGTCAAGGCCGCTGATCCCCAATTCGGAATAGCGGACTTTCTCCTTGCGCAAGGTGGCGCGCAGGGTTTCCACCATGGCCGACAGATGCTCGCGCTTCACGTAAGCGGTATCGACTTCAAGCAGCAGATAGGAACCGCCCTGAAGGTCAAGCCCCAGACTGACCGGCTGCCACCAGGATGGCATCCGGTCGGCGGTGTCCCGCGAAAGCAGGTTGGGTGTCGCCCATATGCCACCGCATAGGGTGACCAGCAACACCATGACGATCTTCCACTTGGGAAATTGGAGCATGACCGTTCCGTATCAGGCGGTAAAAGACAGGATTACTTGTCGGTCGGGGTTTCCGCCCCGTCCTTGGCGTCACCCTTGGTTTCATCCTTGACGCCGGCAACCGGTTCGGTCTTGGCGACCACTTCCTGGATGGCGGAACGGACGACGCGAACCTTGACGCCGTCGGCGATTTCCACCTGCACTTCGGTATCGCTGGTGACCTTGGTCACCAGACCCATGATGCCGGAAGCCAGCACCACGCGGTCGCCACGACGCAGGGCGGCCAGCATTTCCTTGTGGACCTTCATGCGCTTTTGCTGCGGGCGGATCATCAGGAAATAGAAGACCACGAAGATCAGGACCAGCGGCAGAAAGGCCTCGACGCCTCCGGCGATGCCGCCAGCGGAACCGGCAGCCTGAGCATAGGCGGGGGACACGAACATGGAACGACTCCTTGGAAGTGGTCTTTCATGGCTAAGTCAGCGGAATATAGCGACAAGCCAAGCCGATGCAAACCTTAACTCCCGTCTGCGGTCAAACCCTTGCCCGATCCGGGGCGGGGCTTTAGGCTGTCGCCTTCCCGTCATCACCCAGGTTTTCCGTCATGACCCCCGATACAATCGACCTGCTGAACCGCATTGCCACCGCCCTGGAACGGTTGGCACCGCCGCCTTTGTCCAAGGTCGACCTGCTGGCAGCCGATGCTTTCATCTGGCACGCCAATCCGGACGGGCTGGAACCGGTGCCGCAAGTGAACCGGGTGGAACTGCAACTGCTGAAAGGCATTGAGCGTCAAATCGAGCAATTGCTCAACAACACCCGCCGCTTCGCCCAGGGATTGCCCGCCAACAACGCCCTGTTGTGGGGGGCGCGCGGCACCGGCAAAAGCTCGCTGGTCAAGGCGGCGCACGCCACCATCAACGAAGAGGGTGCCGACAAGCTGCTTTTGGTGGAAATCCACCGCGAGGACATCCCGTCCCTGCCCCGCCTGCTGCGCATTTTGCGGGCCGACGGTCGCCGCACCATCCTGTTTTGCGACGACCTGTCGTTCGAGGGGCAGGACGAGGCCTATAAGTCGCTGAAGGCGGTGCTGGATGGCGGCATCGAGGGTCGCCCCGCCAACGTCATTTTCTACGCCACCTCGAACCGTCGCCATCTGCTGTCACGCGACATGATCGAGAACGAGCGGTCCACCGCCATCAATCCCGGCGAAGCGGTCGAGGAAAAAGTGTCGCTGTCCGACCGCTTCGGCCTGTGGCTGGGCTTCCATCATGTGGGCCAAGACACTTATTTTGACATCATCCAGGGCTATGCCGACCGTTACGGCCTGCCCATCGACGGTGAATCGCTACGACGCGAGGCCAATGAGTGGGCGGTCACCCGCGGCTCACGCTCGGGCCGTGTCGCCTGGCAGTTCATCCAGGATCTGGCCGGTCGCCTGGGCAAGCCCATCGCTTAGAGTTTGTCTGTACGGCCCGTGGACGGACCCGATCACGCCGGGCCAGCCAGCGGGTGGCATAGATGACGGCGATGAACAGGGCGATGCCGGCTAAAATGACCAGACCGCCGACGATCATGGCTTCATCGGGAGTCATTGTGGGGGCGGTGTCGAATCTTTGGAACATGAGCGAAGTTTAAGGGCTGCCCCCTTGGGCGGCCCTTGTCTTCGGTCAAGAGCCGCTCAGATAATCGACGGGATTGATCGCCTCGATCCCCCGGCGCAACTCGAAATGCAATTGCGGGGTATCCACCCCCCCCGAGACGCCGACGGTGGATATCTGCTGACCGCGCTTGACCATGTCGCCTTTGCGCACCATCAATTGATCGTTATGGGCGTAGGTACTGATCCAGCCACCGGCATGCTTGATCAGTAAAAGATTGCCGTTGCCCTTCACTTCATTGCCGACGAAGGCAACGACGCCATTTTCCGCCGCCCGTACCGGTGTGCCGCGGGCGGCGGCGATGTTGATGCCATCATTGTACAAGCCCTTGCCCATGGGGCCGAATTCCGCCAGCAGATCGCCTTTGACCGGCCAGATGAAGCCTTTGCCGCTCATGGCGGGGGGCGCTGGCGGCAAGGTTTGGCGGGGCTCGAAGGCCGGATGACGGGCTTCCTGTATGGGGGCGGATTCCGTCGGTGACGTCTCCGCCGGCACCGGCGGAATACGGGGCGAAGCCGTTGCCGGCTCTCCCCCCTTGCGGTTGGAGTTGGTCGAGGCGACGACCGAAGCGCCATCACCGGCCTTGGCCGCCGTGGCGCCGCCCCGGGTGTTGGGCAACCTGAGTTTTTCGCCGACGAAAATCGTATAGGGCGGCACCTTGCCGTTCAGCCGCGCCAGGGTCTGAAACTCCACCCCCAGGCGCCGGGCGATCAGGCTAAGAGCGTCGCCGCGCTGAACCACGTACTCGCCGCTGCCAGGCATGCGCAGTTGCATCCCCGGAGAAACCAGGTAAGGCGCCGCCAGTTGATTGGTCTCGATCAGGTCGCGGACCGAAACATTGCAGCGCCGGGCAATGGAATACAGGGTGTCGCCGGCATAGACCACCACCGTCCCGGAACATGCCGGCGACGACGGCATCCCCCGACTGACCGGGGTGCCGCCTTGGAACGAAGACGAGCATCCCGCCGCTATCAAGGGCAGAGCAACCAGCACGATCAGACGCAACACCAGATGGAGTGTGGGCACACGCATGCGCCGCACTATACGCGGCGAAATTGCGGGCGGCAACGTCAAGTCTCGGCGATTCCCTCGACCAAAGGGACGAAACGCACAGGGCCGAGATGTTGGATATCGATGCCGCGCTCAAGCTTGACGACGCGGACCAGATCCTGTTCGCCGCTGCTCGCCTCGCCCACCGGCAGCACCATGATGCCGCCCACCTGCAACTGATCCACCAGCAAGGGCGGGATATCGTGGGCGGCGGCGGTGACCATGATGCGCTCGAACGGCGCCTGTTCCGGCCAGCCCTTGGCCCCATCGCCCAGAATCGCGGTGATGTTGTGGATGCGTAGCGCTCGGAAGCGTTCCTCCGCCTGCTTCAGCAACGGCTTGTGCCGTTCGATGGTATAGACGCGACGGCACAGCTGGGCCAGCACCGCCGCCTGATAGCCCGATCCGGTGCCCACTTCCAGCACCTTGGTGCGGTCGTTGACCGCCAAGGCCTGGGTCATCAGGGCGACGATATAAGGCTGGCTGACCGTCTGGCCGCAGGCGATGGGCAGCGCATGGTTTTCATAGGCCTGATCCAGGAACGGCGCCGCCACGAACAGCTGGCGCGGCACTTTCTCGATGGCCGCCAACACCTTGGTGTCGGTAATACCCATCCGGCGCAATTCCATCAACAGGCGGATAAGGCGGGAATCGGGGGCGGCCATGGGGATTTAGCCGAACAAGGGCTTGAGCGCCGCCATGGTTCGGCCATGGGTCAGGTCGACGCACAAGGGGGTGACGGTGACTTGGCCGCGCAGCACCGCCTCGATGTCGGTGCCCGTCTCGCCGGGATCTTCGGCCCGCTGGGCGCCGATCCACACATAGGGCTCGCCGCGCGGGTCATGGCGCTCGATCAACTGGTCGCCGATCTTGCGCTTGCCCTGGCGCACCACCTCGATACCGCCGACCTGGGCCGGCAACACATCGGGAAAGTTGATGTTCATCAACACGTTCTTGCCCCAGCCGACCGAACAGACTTTTCGGATCACCTGCGGCGCCCAATGTTCGGCGGTGGACCAGTGCACCGGCTGATCCGGGCGCAGGAACTGCGACAGGGCAATGGACGGAATGCCCAGGATGGTCGCCTCCATGGCCGCCGCCACCGTGCCGGAATAGGTGACGTCGTCGCCCATATTGGCACCGCGATTGATGCCCGACAGCACCAGATCGGGCTTTTTGTCGGCCAGCACCTTGTTGACCCCCAGCAGCACCGCATCGGTGGGGGTGCCATCGACGGAAAAATGCCGTTCCGACACCTGACGGATACGCAAGGGCCGGCGGATGGTCAGCGAATGACCGGTGGCCGATTGCTCGGTCTCGGGGGCGACCACCCAGACGTCATCGGACAGGGTGCGAGCCACCCGCTCCAGCACCTTGATGCCGGGCGCGTTGATGCCGTCATCATTGCTGATGAGGATGCGGGCGCGGGACAAATCGGCGACGGGCGGATGCATGGGTCAGGCGATCACCTCGAGCCCGCCCATATAGGGCTTGAGCACTTCAGGCACGCGCACAGAGCCGTCGGCCTGCTGATAATTTTCCAGCACCGCCACCAGGGTGCGGCCCACGGCCAGACCGGAACCGTTCAGGGTATGGACGAAGCGGTTGCCCTTGTCGCCCTTGAAGCGGGCCTTCATGCGCCGGGCCTGAAAATCGCCGCAGTTCGAGCACGACGAGATTTCGCGGTAGCGTCCCTGCCCCGGCAGCCACACTTCGATGTCATAGGTCTTCTGCGAGGAAAAGCCCATGTCGCCGGTGCACAAAACGATGGTGCGGTAGGGCAGTTCCAGCTTTTGCAGGATGGTTTCGGCGCAGGCGGTCATGCGCTGGTGTTCCGCTTCCGACTGATCGGGATGGGCGATGGAGACCATCTCCACCTTCCAGAACTGATGCTGGCGGATCATGCCGCGGGTGTCCTTGCCCGCCGCCCCGGCTTCCGAGCGATAGCACAGGGTCAGCGCCGTCATGCGGATGGGCAAGGCGCCCTCATCGACGATGCCGTCGCCGACCAAATTGGTCAGCGGCACTTCCGCCGTCGGGATCAACCAATGGCCGGTATTGGTCTTGAACAGATCGTCGCCGAACTTGGGCAACTGACCGGTGCCGAACAGAGCGCCATCCTTGACCAAGGTCGGCGGGCTGATCTCGGTATAGCCGTGTTCTTCGGTCTGGACATCCAGCATGAACTGGGCCAGCGCCCGTTCCAGCCGGGCCAGTTTACCTTTCAGGACGACGAAGCGGGCGCCGGACAGCTTGGCGGCGCCGTCGAAATCCATCAGCCCCAGCTTGGTGCCGAGGACATCGTGTTCGAGCGGCGGGAAATCAAACGTGCCGGGCTGGCCCCAGCGACGGATTTCCACATTGTGGTCCTCGTCCGGGCCATCGGGCACGTCCTGCCCGGGCAGATTGGGGAGGGCGGCCAGGATGAAGTCGATTTCCTCGGACAGGGACTTGTCCTGGGCTTCCAGTAGCGGGATGTCTTCCTTCAGCTTGGCGATCTCATCCATGATGGCGCTGGCGTCGCCGCCCTGCTTCTTGAGGATGCCGATCTGCTTGGACGCCTCGTTGCGGCTGGCCTGCAATTCCTGCAAGCGGGTCTGGGCGGCGCGGCGCTCACCGTCCAGACGGATCAGATCGGCGGAACGCGGATCAAGCCCACGGCGCGCCAGACCGGAATCGAAGGCGTCAGGGTTTTCGCGAATCCATTTCAGATCGTGCATGACAAGGCATCCAGGCTTTTAAAAGGGTCAACCGTTGAAATCGGTTTCGTCCACGGGGTCGTCTTCGCCGTCCTCATCCTCTTCCGACGATTCGCCGCGCTTCTTTTCCGCCATGCGGGCGGAAATGATCGACAATTCGTACAAGATCACCATGGGAACGGCCAGGGACAACTGGCTGACCACGTCGGGCGGCGTGACCACGGCGGCGAAGACGAAGACGCCGACGATGGCGTAGCGGCGCTTTTCCTTCAGCCCCTTGGCGGTGACCAGACCGACGCGGGCCAGCAGGGTCAGCAATACCGGCATCTGGAAAGCCAGGCCGAAGGCGAAGATCAGCGTCATGATCAAGGACAGCGATTCGCTGACCTTGGCTTCCAACTGGATGGGCAATTCGCCCTGGTGCGGCACCAGATTTTCAAAACCCAGCAGATAGGTGTACAGCATGGGCAGAACCAGGAAGTACACCAGGGCGGCGCCCAGACCGAACAGCACCGGAGTGGCGAACAGGAACGGCATGAAGGCCTGGCGTTCGTTCTTGTACAGGCCAGGGGCGACGAAGGCCCACAACTGGCCGGCCCACACCGGAAAGCAAATGACACCAGCGGCGAAGGCCGACACCTTGACATAGGTGAAGAAGGCCTCGGTCGGCGCCGTATAGATCAGCCGGCGCATGCCGCCCTTGTCCAGCGCCACCTTGGCATAGGGGTCCATCAGGATGGCGTAGATGTCGGCGGCGAAATAGAAACAGCCGGCAAAGACGATGACGAAGGCCAGCACCGACCACAACAGGCGGCGGCGCAACTCGACCAGATGGTCGAGCAAGGGCATGGTCTTGTCGTCGCTCATGGGGCTCACGGTGCCGGGGGTTTTTCAGGGACGGGAATCGCCGGGTTTTCCGGTTCGCCCTCCGGTTGATCCGGCTTGGGCGCCTCCAGACCGCGGACGATGTCGCCGGTGGGATCGATGGTGCTTTCGATCTGCTGGCGCAGCGCGTTGGTGTCGGCGACCTTTTCCACCTGACTTTTCAGGTCGGACACGCCGCTTTCGCGCACCATGTCGTCAACACCACGCTGAAACTCGCCGGCCATTTCGCGCGCTTTACGCACCCATTGGCCACACATGCGCAAGACATGCGGCAAGTCCTTGGGGCCGATGACGATCAACGCCACCACGGCCACCAAAGCCATTTCATCCATGCCGATATCGAACATGCGCTAAGCCTTTGAACTTGCTTGAAGACGCACCGTCACCTCAATGACGGGCAGCGTCCTTTTCCGCCGGCTTGGCCGCGGCATCGGCTTCGATCTTGGCGGAATCGGCGGGCTTGACCGATTGAGCGGCAGCCTCGTCTTCCTCGTTCAGGCCTTTCTTGAACGCCTTGACGCCCTTGGCCATATCGCCCATCAGCTTGGGGATCTTACCCGCGCCGAACAGCAGAAGCACGATGACCAGAACGATCAGCCAGTGCCAAATGCTGAAGCTACCCATGAAATTAATCTCCGGCCCGAAGGTTTAGCGAAGGGTTGGGGGCGGATCATCGCAGACTTGGGCACGCCCCGCAACCGCCCTATTCCGCCAACCCCAGCACATCGTCATCATCTTGCAAATCCAGCTCCGGCTCGACCTCGTCACCTTCATCGGTGTCCACCGGAATTAGGCCATCGACGGCGCGGTTTCCATAGGCGTCGGCGGCGGGACGGGTGTCAAGCAGACCGGCGGCCTTCAATTCCTTCAGGCTGGGCAAATCCTCGAGACTTTCCAGGCCGAAATGATCCAAAAAGCCGTCGCTGGTGCCCCATTGCAGCGGCTTGCCGGGGCTGCGCCGCCGCCCGCGCGGGCGAATCCAGCCGGCCTCGAACAGCAGGTCCAGCGTGCCCTTGGACAAGGCGACGCCGCGCACCTCCTCGATCTCGGCCCGGGTGATCGGTTGGTTATAGGCGATGATGGCCAAAACCTCGATGGCGGCGCGCGACAACCGCCGGGTCTGGGTTTGTTCGATGACCAATTGCCCAGCCAGATCGGGGGCGGTGCGAAAGGCCCATTTATTTTCGCGACGGACCAGATTGACGCCGCGACCGGCATAATGCCGCTGCAATTCGGTCAAAAGCGCCGGAACGTTGCTGCCCGGGGGCAGTTTTTTCACCAGATCGCGTTCATCCAACGGCTGGGACGAGGCGAACAGCAGGGCTTCCAGCACCCGCAGATGTTGGGGATCAAAACCGTCGGTCACGCCGCCACCTCGCCGGACTTGACGTAGATGGGGGAATAGGCGCCGCCATCCTGACGCAATTGCAGGCGACCCTGCTTGGCCAGTTCCAGGGCGGCGATGAAGGTGGAGGCCACCGCCGATTTCATCTTCAGCGGATCGCCGTGGATGGCTGGCAGATAGGCCGACAGCACCGACCAGTCGGGCATGGTCCCCAACATATGTTCCAGCCGGCGCAAGGCGTCCTCGACCGAGTAGAGATCGGGGGCCTCGATGTGCAGGGTCCGCACCGAGGTACGGACCACATGGTCGGAATAGGCCTTCAACAGATCGAACAATTGCACGTCGAACAGGGAATGGGTGATGACGGCCACGTTCTCGGGCTCACCCCGGGCAAAGATTTCGCGGCCCAGGCGCGCCCGATTGACCAAGGTCGAGCCGATTTTCTGCATGGCCTCCAGCCGGCGCAGGCGGAACGCCAGGATATCGGCCATTTCGGCGGCGCTCAGCTCATCTTCTTGTTCCGGTTCCGGTTCGGGCAGCAGCAGGCGCGACTTCAAATAGGCCAGCCACGCCGCCATCACCAGATATTCCGCCGCCAGATCCAGGTGGCGCTGACGGATGCGGTGGACGAAATCGAGGTATTGATTGGCCAGCTTGAGGATGGAAATCTTGGCCAGGTCGACCTTTTGCTCGCGCGCCAGGGCCAGCAGCACGTCCAGCGGCCCCTCGAAGCCGTCAAGATCCAGCACCAGCCGATCCTCGGCGGATCGCTGGGGGGCGCCGTCATCTTCCTGGAAAACATTCACCTGCATATTCGCGCAACATATTGTGGTTGATTGAACAAACCACACCATAACATGCGCATCATCCGCCGAAAATCGAAACCAGGACGGTGAGGAGAAAATTGATCACCGGCTGGATCAGCAGATCGAACGGATCGATGCGAAAGCCTGCCAGACCGGTCAAGGTGGGCAGGATCATCAACAAACCGACGACGATCAGGATACCTTTTTCCTCCAGCCGGGCCAGGGGCAAGGCCAGCCGGCGCGGCAGCAGGCCGACGGCGACCCGTCCGCCGTCCAGGGGCGGGATGGGGATCATGTTGAACACCGCCAACAGCAAATTCAGGTAAATGGCATTGGCCAGATTGAGCCTGGCCCAATCCACCGCCGCCGCCGGCAAGGCGCCGACCCAGGAGATCAGCAAGATGGCGATGATGGCCATGACCATGTTGCTGGCCGGACCGGCGGCGGCGACCAGCACCATGCCATAGCGCGGATTGCGCAGACGGCGGAAATCCACCGGAACCGGCTTGGCCCAGCC
Source organism: Stygiobacter sp. (assembly GCA_006218045.1). Taxonomy (GTDB): domain Bacteria; phylum Pseudomonadota; class Alphaproteobacteria; order Rhodospirillales; family Magnetospirillaceae; genus Magnetospirillum. Next base: position 57,050 of record VBWB01000002.1, on the reverse strand, counting down.
GAACAGGAAACTGCCCACCAGCAACAGCACGGCGGGGACGATGATCGAACCGACCAGATCCACGTGGCGCAGCGGGTTCAGCGACAGCCGCCCGGCCCGCTTGGCGGTATCGTCGCCCAAGGCCAGGGCGGCATAGCCATGGGCCGCCTCGTGCAGGGTGATGGCGAAGATCAGCGGCAACGCCACCACGGAAATCTGCTGGACGATGCCGATCAGGTCGGTCATGCCAGCAACCGGGCGATTTCGGCGGCGGCTTCGTCCTTGTTCAGTGCAACGGCCTTGCGCTTGAGACGTTGACCGCGGGCCAGACGCTCGCGCGCGATTTCCGACAAGGGTGAAACGGCGGCGACGATGGCCTGCATTTCCGCCATATCGCCGTTGCAATGCAAGACGGCATCGCAGCCGGCCTCCAGGCTGGCGGTGGTGCGGCTGGCGAAATCACCGCCCAATGCCTGCATGGACAGATCGTCGGAAATCAGGAAACCCTCGAACCCGATCACGCCCCGGATGATCTCGCCGATGAGTTTGGCCGAGGTGGTGGCCGGGGCATCACGGTCCAGGCTGGTATAGACCACATGGGCGGTCATCGCCCAGGGCTGGTCGCGCAGGGCAATAAAGGGGGGAAAGTCCTGGGCCTGCAACTCGGCCCGGCTGGCCTCGACCACCGGCAGGGCCAGATGGCTGTCGACCATGGCGCGGCCATGACCGGGAATGTGCTTGATCACCGGCAACACCCCCTGATCCAGCAGACCATCGCAGACGGCGCGGCCCAGATCGGCGACCATGTCGGCGGTCAGACCGAAGGCGCGGTCACCGATGACGTCATGGGCACCGGGGATGGGAACATCAAGAACCGGGGCGCAGTCCACGTCGATGCCCAACTCGGCCAGTTCCTGCCCGATCAGCCGGTAATTGAGGCGAAGCGCATGGATGGCGGCATCGCGGTCGCGCCCGGCCAACCGGGCGAAATCGGCACCGGGGGGGGCCTTGCGCCAATGAGGCGGACGCAAACGCTGCACCCGCCCACCTTCCTGATCGATCAGCACCGGGGCGTCATCCCGACCGACGCAGGCGCGCAACTGGTCGACCAAATCCCGCACCTGATCGGGAGTGTCCACATTGCGGGCGAACAGGATGAAACCCAGCGGATTGACGTGGGCGAAAAACCGCCGTTCGTCCTCGCTCAGGGTCAGGCCGGCGCAGCCGAAGATGGCGGCGGCGGGAATGGGATTATTTGCGGACAACCATGCACCCCTGGCTACGGTTCTTCAGTTCGCCACACACCTGACGGGCGGATTGCTCGTTCAACGGGCCCGCACGCAGGCGCCAGAATACACCCTTGGCGCCCAAATCCACCTGCACCACGTCAGACTTCAACCCCCCCAGCACGTCGGCATTGCCGCGCTGGATGCGGGCCCATTCCTTTTCGGCATCGGCGGCGGAACGCAAGGCGCCCAACTGCACCAGATAATCCCCGCCGGCCAAAGCCGCCGATTTGCCCACCGGGGCCGGGGGGGCTGCCGCCGGAGCCGCCGGAGAGACGACCGGGGCACTCTTCGGTGCCACCGGCACCACAGCCGGGGCCGGGGCCGGGGTGGCCGCAAGCGGCACGGACGCCACCTTGGCCGGAGCCGGAGCGGCGACCGGAGCCGGGGCTTGAGCGGGAACCGGGGGCGGCACCTGGACCGGCGGCGCGGCCACCGGCTTCATGACTTCCGGCACCACCGGAGCGACCGGCTTGGGCGGAGCGACCGGCTTGGGCGGAGCGACCGGCTTGGGCGGAGCCGGGGCGGCGGCGGGCGGCGGCACCGGCTGTTCGGCGGTCGGCAGCAGGCGTTCCACCTTGGCGTCACCGTCGCCTTGCTCGAGACGGCCATAGACCAGCTTGTCCTGGTTGGGCACCTGCATGCCGCCCCGATCATCGGGACGGATCTTGATGGGGCGCTGGTCGGCGGAAATCACCGGAATGCCGTTGGCACTGTCGCCACCGCCGGCGATCACCCGCCATCCCACCGCCACCGCCACGCCGACGGCGAGCACGGCGGCGCCCAGAATCAACCAGTTGCGCAAACGACTGCCGGCACGCGCGTGATAGGAATCGGCATCGGCGTCGAAACGTTCAGGGATGATGTCCAGGATATCGCGATCGAAATCGTCGTCGGGGTGTCCCGCCATGTCAGCGCATCTCCTCCACCGGTTCCACACCAAACACCGCCAGGCCCGATGCGATGACATCGGCGACGGCACGCACCAGCCCCATGCGGGCCAGGGACAATTCAGCATCGCCTTCGATCAGGAAGCGCAACTGCGTCTCGTCCTTGCCCTTGTTCCACAGCCCATGGAAGGCAGCGGCCACGTCGTTGAGATAGAAGGCGACCCGGTGCGGTTCATGGGCTTCGGCGGCGCTTTCCACCAGACGCGGCCAACCGGCCAGCAGCTTGATGACAGCAAGCTCTGCCGGATCGGTCAAGCGGCTCAACGGACCGGTGGCCAAAGCGGCAGCGGACAGATCGGCACCAGCCAGCGTCTGAGCACCGTGACGCAGCACCGAATGGCAGCGGGCATGGGCGTATTGCACGTAGAAGACCGGGTTGTCGCGTGACTGTTCCAGCACCTTGTCCAGGTCGAAATCCAGATGGGCGTCGTTCTTGCGGGTCAGCATGATGAAGCGGACCACGTCCTTGCCCACCTGATCGACCAGATCGCGCAGGGTGACGAAAGTACCGGCCCGCTTGCTCATCTTGAACGGCTGGCCGCCCTTCATCAGATTGACCATCTGGCACAATTTCACGTCCAGATCGCCGCCGCCCTCGCTCACCGCCTTGACCGCGGCCTGCATGCGCTTGACATAGCCGCCGTGATCGGCGCCCCAGATGTCGATCATGGCGGGAAAGCCGCGCCGGTACTTGTCCAGGTGATAGGCGATGTCCGAGGCGAAATAGGTCCACGACCCGTCCGACTTCTTCAGCGGACGGTCGACGTCGTCGCCAAAAGCGGTAGCGCGGAACAGGGTCTGCGGGCGCGGCTCCCAATCATCGAGAACCTTGCCCTTGGGCGGCTCCAGCACGCCTTCATAGACTTGGCCCAGACCGGCCAGGAAGTCCAGCGCCGCATCCACCTTGCCGCTTTCCACCAGCCCGCGTTCCGAGGTGAAGACGTCGTGCTTGACGCCCAAGGCGGCCAGATCGTCGCGGATCATGTCCATCATGGCATCGACCGCGAACAGACGGAACGGGGCCAACCATTCGGATTCGGGGGCGCTCTTGAAGGTATCGCCATGGATCGCCGCCAGGGTCTTGCCCGCCGGTTGCAGGTAATCGCCGGGATAAAGCCCCTCGGGGATTTCGCCGATCTCCTCGCCCAGGGCCTCGCGGTAGCGCAGATGGATGGAACGAGCCAGCACATCCACCTGGGCGCCGGCATCGTTGATGTAATATTCGCGGGTGACGGCATAGCCGGCCTTGGCCAGCAGCGAGGCCAAGGCGTCGCCGATCACCGCGCCGCGGGCGTGGCCGATATGCATGGGGCCGGTGGGATTGGCCGACACGTATTCCACATTGATGGGGCGGTTGCCGCCCATATCCGAATCGCCATAGGCCGCGCCGGCCTGCAACACTTCCGCCAACCGCTCGGCCCAGAAGCTGTCGACCAGACGCAGATTGATGAAGCCGGGACCGGCGATTTCCACCGCCGCCACCGCCGGATGCGCCCGCAATTGCGCCGCCAACGCCTCGGCCAGATCGCGCGGCTTTTGCCCGGCGGCCTTGGACAGCACCATGGCCGCGTTGGTGGCCACGTCGCCATGGGCTACCTCGCGCGGGGGTTCTGCGGTCACCTTGCCGGTGTCCAGGTCCGACGGCAGGTCCAGGCGGGACAGGGCGGCGATGATCTCTTGGCGGAAATACTTGAACAGGTTCATTCAGGGCTTCTCTTGCATGTCAAACAGACGGCGGTGCTCGTCCAGGGCGAAACGGTCGGTCATGCCGGCGATGTAATCGCCGACCACGCGGGCGGTCTTGGCGGTACCGGCACCATCGGTCAGGCGGCGCCATTCCGGCGGCAGACAGCCCGGCTCGGCGAACAGCAGATTGAACAGATCCTTCACCACCCGCCGCCCCTTGCTGGTCATGCGGTTAACGGTGAAGTGGCGGTACATGTTGGGGAACAGGAATTTCTTCAAGGCGCGGTCATTGGCCCGCATCTCGTCCGAGAACGACACCAACGGCACCTTCAGCCGGCGCACGTCGTCGACCGATCGGGGGGCGAAATCAGCGATGCGGCGCTTGGTTTCGGCGATGCAATCCAGGATCATCATGCCGATCATGCGCCGCACCGCTTCATGGATATGCAGGCTGATATCGGCATCGGGATGTTCCTGCATCACCGCATGAAACACCGGGCCGACCAAGGGCACGTCGGCCAGATCCTTGATGGTGAACAGACCGGCACGCAGGCCGTCATCGATGTCGTGGTTGTTATAGGCGATGTCGTCGGACAGAGCGGCGGCTTGCGCCTCGGCGCTGGCGAAACTGTCCAGTTCCAGGTCGTGGCGGGCGACGTATTCGGTGATCGCCCCGGGTAAATCATCCTCACGCGGGCAGGCCTGCGGCCCGATCAGCGGGCCGTTATGCTTGACCAGCCCTTCCAGGGTTTCCCAGGTCAGGTTGAGGCCGTCGAATGCGATGTAGCGGCGCTCGAGCTTGGTGACGATCCTGAGCGATTGGGCGTTGTGGTCGAAGCCACCAAAGGCCGACAGCACATCTTGCAACGCATCCTCGCCGGCATGACCGAAGGGGGTGTGCCCCAGATCATGGGCCAGGGCCAGGGATTCGGCCATATCCTCTTCCAGCCCCAGCACGCGGGCGATGGAGCGCGCGATCTGCGACACTTCCAGCGAATGGGTCAGGCGGGTGCGGAAATTGTCGCCTTCGTGATAGACGAAAACCTGGGTCTTGTACTGCAGCCGGCGGAAGGCGGCGGAATGGATGATGCGGTCACGGTCGCGCTGAAACGGCGAGCGGGTACCGCTTTCCGGCTCGGCGTGAAGACGCCCGCGCGAATCCTCGGGCCGGCAGGCGAAAGGAGCCAGGATTGCGGATCGGGACGACAAATGTTCGCTCATGCCCGGACACTACCGCCCACATGGCCCGAACGCAACCTCTTGCCCTTCGGCTACCACCCACCATATTGCGTATGCTAAGCTGTTTCCAATTCCGCCGGGCCAGCCACATCGCAATCGAGGTTCATCCATGTCCAACGTCATCCTGACCGAAAGCGCCGCCCAGCGCGTTCAAGCCCTGATCGCCATGGAGGGCAAGCCCAACATGATGCTGCGCCTGGCCGTTTCCGGCGGCGGCTGTTCCGGCTTTCAATACAATATCGAGCTGGACGACAAGACCGGCGAAGACGATGTCGTCACCGAGCATCACGGCGTCAAGCTGGTGGTCGATCAGACCTCGCTCGATCTGCTGGATGGCACCGAGGTGGATTTCGTCGAGGATCTGATGGGCGCCAGCTTCCAGTTCCGCAATCCGCAAGCCACCTCGACCTGCGGCTGCGGCACCAGCTTCTCTATGTAGCTCATTGCCAATGCGGGCATTTGGCGGTTTCCGCCTTATAGTTCCGCGGTGTATCGATGGCGGCGTTGGCGCGGGCGAGGTCCCGCTCGAACGCCGCCAGCGTCGTCTTGAGTCCCGCCATCAACTGATCGCGCAGCACTTGCGTCGCCTGGGCCGGGGCCAAGGCGGTGATGGATGGCCGCGATTGCGCCACCAATTGCCCCAGCCGGGCGCGGATGGCACCGGCATGGCGAATGAACATGCGTTGCGCCATGGCCACGTGCTGGTCCTCGTGGGCGCGGATCACCGCGTGCGGGCAGGTTCCGGGCGGGTGTTCGCGCACGATGTCCACTTCCAGCCTGCTCAGGCGCCATAGCCCCCTGGCCTCGCTTAGGGCCACGCAGATACGGCCCGGCTCCAGCATTGCGGCATTGACGGTGATGGTCAGCGAAAATTCGGCTTCCGAGTGGGTCAAGCCTTGTTGGCTGTAACCGGGCAGACCGGGGCCGGCCAACCGCGACACCTCGGCGCGCGAGCGGTCATTGCGGTAAACCGGGCTGCCGTGATCCAATTGCAGACCATAAGTGGGTTTGGGCATGGGCGGACAGGATTGCGCCCAGGCCGGTCCCCATGCCAAAACCAACCCAACCACAGCCAATCCCGTCACCCACCACCGAGGCATCATGGTCCGCATCGCCACCTGGAACATCAATTCGGTCAAAGCCCGCCTGCCCAACGTGATGGATTGGTTGCAATCCGCCAAGCCCGATGTGGTGCTGTTGCAGGAAATCAAATGCCAGGACGATGGTTTTCCCACCTTGGACTTCCAATCCGCCGGCTGGCAAGTGGCCGTGCATGGGCAGAAATCCTATAACGGCGTCGCCATCTTGTCGCGCCAGCCGCTGGACAACGTCCGGACCCGCCTGCCCGGCGACGAAACGGACGAACAGGCCCGCTACATCCAGGCCGATATGGGGGGCTTGCGCATCGCCTCCCTCTACCTGCCCAACGGCAATCCCTGCCCGGGGGAAAAGTTCGATTACAAATTGCGCTGGATGCGCCGGTTGATCAACCACACCAAGACCCTGCTGGACCAGGGCATGCCCTTCGTCCTCGGCGGCGATTACAACATCTGCCCCACCGATGCCGACGTCTATGACCCGGCGGGCTGGGCCGACGACGCCCTGTGCCGCCCGGAAAGCCGCGCCTTGTTCCGCGAACTGTGCCATCTCGGCCTGACCGAGGCCTTCCGCGCCCTGCACCCCGAGCCCGGTCTTTATACCTTCTGGGATTATCAGGCGGGGGCATGGCCGCGCGGCAACGGCCTGCGCATCGACCATTTCCTGCTGTCGCCCGCCGCCGCCGACCGGCTGGCCGCCTGCGACATCGACAAGGAACCGCGCGGGCGGGAAAAAGCCAGCGACCATACCCCCATCTGGGTCGAGCTCAATTGAACGAAAAATATATGTTATAAATATAGAAACTACATTTATCTTGATGTTTTGTCATCGAGGCGCTATGTAGATAAGAGTTCCGCCATATTGCGGCGCGCCATTGGTGTTACTCTGGTCAGACGAGCAAAGGTCCATGTCGAACATTCTGGAAAAGACGGTTCTGGACGTCCATCACTGGACGGATTCCCTGTTCACCTTGAAATTGAACCGCGATCCCGGCTTCCGGTTTGAAAACGGCCAGTTCGCCATGATCGGCCTGATGGTGGACGGCAAGCCGCTGATGCGCGCCTATTCCATGGTCAGCGCCAATTACGAGGAACACCTGGAGTTTCTGTCGATCAAGGTGCCTAACGGCCCGTTGACCTCGCGCTTGCAGCACATCAAGCCGGGCGACACCATCTTGGTCAACAAGAAGACCACCGGCACCCTGGTTCTACCCAACCTGCTGCCGGGCAAGCGCCTTTACCTGCTGTCCACCGGCACCGGCTTGGCCCCCTTCCTGTCGCTGATCAAGGATCCGGAAGTGTATGAACGCTTCGACCAAGTGATCCTGGTCCATGGCGTGCGCTTCATCCACGATCTGGTCTATGTGGATTTCATCACCGAGGAACTGCCGAAGAACGAATTCTTCGGCGACGAAGCCCGCCACAAGCTGGTCTATTACCCGACGGTGACGCGTGAGGATTTCCGCAACCAGGGCCGTATCACCGATCTGGTCAAATCGGGCAAGCTGTTCACCGATCTGGGATTGCCCCAGCTCAACCGCGAGGAAGACCGCATCATGATCTGCGGCAATCCCAACATGATGAACGAACTGGCCGACCACCTGGACGGCATCGGCTTCAACCAGGGCAGCCATGCCGGGGCCGGCGATTACGTCATCGAAAAGGCCTTCGCCGAGAAGTAATCCCTCAGGCGAAGACCAGGGCCATATCGGTGCGGGCGCGGTAATCATCGCCCCGCACCACGCGTTTGGCGGCGATGGTTTGCCGCGCCGCCCGCAAGGCGGTTTCCATGCGGCGATCGGTCAACTGATAACGCGGCTCCAGGCCGATTTCGGCCAGACCGGGGCAGCTTTCGCCAAAGACATGGGCGTAAACGTCGCCCATCATTCCATAGCGTCCGGCCATCAGGGTATTGCAGGCGTTCTTCACCACCGCCACATCCGCATCGTCCTTCATGTGCAAGCTGGTGACCAGCATCACCGACACGGCGTGCAGCACGTCATAGCGCACATGGGCGATGAACACTTCCAGGTCGCGGGCCGTCAACGTCAGCTTGTCCCGCATCCCCACCCGGATCATGCCGCCCAGCAGCAGCGAGAAGAATTCCGGCACCCCCCATTCCATGCCCAGGCCGACCGAAGACAAGGCCTCCAGCGGTGAAAAAGCCGGGTCGCCGGCCACCAGCCGTTGGATCAGCACATTATCGGCGACGCCCCACAGCATGGGTTGATCCTGGTCATCGGCGGCGATGCCCAGGCCCTCGAACAATTGCCGGTACAGGACGATATGGGTGCGCGAACGGAAAAGATGACCCAGATCAGGGTAATCCTCGACATCGTGCGAACCGACGCCGTATTCGTCGGCGACCAATTGGGCCAGGGACACCTGGGTGATCTCGGCCACCCTTTCGTTCAAGCCGCCATAAGGCAAATCCATCAGGCCGTGAAAACGACCGATGGCCATGGCCACGCATTGGCGGGTGTTCTTGATCTGGTTGAAATAGCTGGTGGAAAAGCGACGCAGCCCGTCCACATCGATGCCACCGGTGAAGACGCGGACGAAAAACGGATGACGCCAGACCGGATGGCTCATCACATGGTCATGCAAATCCAGGAACATGCGTTCCAAAGCACCGTCGCGAAACAGCGCCACCCGGTGGAACGGATTGTCCGCTGCCGCCCGCTGCGTCAATTCGGCGAAGACCTGATGCAGAACCGTGCCGGGGCGGTTGACGTCGCCGATGATGGCGGAAAAATCAGAGCGCTGGCTGTCACGGAAGGCGGCCAGCACCTGTTCCGCCGATTTATCCAGCAGATCGGGCATGGGATGGACCAAGGTGGGCAAGCGCCCCTCAATCACCAGATCACTATAGGATTCAGTCATGCGGGTTTATCCTTGCGCATCAACCGCGACAGGCAAATCAGCAAGCCACGGGCGGAAATGGGCTTTTCCATGAATTCATCGGCGCCGGCGACCAGGGCCACGTCGCGATTGGCGATGCGTTCATGCCCCGACAGCACCAGCACCGGCAGAGGAGCCAAGGCCGGCTGGCGCCTGATCCACGCCACCAGATCCAGGCCGCTTTCCGCCCCCACATGCCAGTCGGTAACCACCACATCGACGACCGAAGCCTGCAACCGGGTCTTGGCCGCGTCCAAATCCACCGCGACGCCGATAGTGGTGACGCCGACTCCTTCCAGAATGGTGCGCAGCACCTGGGCGAAGTTCTGGTTGTCGTCGACCACCAGCACCCTCAATTGCCGCCAATCCAGGCTGGCACTGGTCTTGGGGCCGGTCAAGGACAGGGCTTCCGCCTCGCTCAGGGATTCGCCGCGACCGATCACCCACGAACGATAATCCATATCGGTCGAACAGATATGCTCAATCAGCCATTTATGCAGGAAATCCAGGCAATCCTTGGCCCGCACCGCCGTGCGATCGGTGTCGTAACCGTTTTTCAGGTCGCTCACCTGCCGGGACAGGCGCTGGTGCATGCGCCGATGCACCTCCATCGACGGATAGCGGCAAATCTCCATCACCCGTTCCTCGCGGGCGAAATGGTGATCGGCATATTCCTGCAGCGCCTTCAACACGCTGCCCAAGGTGGCGTATTCCTCGTCATCGCCGACGGAATGGTGCAGGTCGTTGATCAACCCCACCAGGGTCCGATGGTCGGCGTCCAAGATAGGGACGCCGACGCTCATCATCGGGTTCCAGGTGATGGTGGCCATGAAACGGCCCTCCCGCCTCTGCCCTTACGACCGTTCGAGCTGCGAAACGTCGCGCACGGCACCGCGGGCGGCCGAGGTGGTCATGGCGGCATAGGCACGCAACGCCGGGCTGACCGGACGGTCGCGGTCCACCGGCTTCCAGGCTTTGGCTCCACGGGCTTCCATTTCCGCCCGGCGCTTGGCCAGTTCGTCGTCGGAGACGTCGACCTTGATGACGCGATTGGGGATGTCGATGACGATGATGTCGCCTTCCTGCACCAGACCGATGGCGCCGCCCTCGGCGGCTTCCGGTGAGGCATGGCCGATGGACAGGCCCGAGGTGCCGCCCGAAAAGCGACCATCGGTGATCAGGGCGCATTTCTTGAGCATTTCCTGCATGCCGGGGCCGCCCTTGGGGCCTTCATAGCGGACGATGACCACGTCGCCTTCCTTGACCGCACCGCCCAAAATCCTGGCCACCGCCTCGTCCTGGCTTTCACAGATCACCGCCGGACCGGTGAAGGTCAGGTTGGATTCGTCGACGCCGGCGGTCTTGACGATGCAGCCGTCGAGGGCAATGTTGCCGAACAGCACGGCCAAGCCGCCATCCTTGGAGAAGGCCGCGCCAGCGGAGCGGATGATGCCTTTTTCCCGGTCGGTGTCCAGGGCGTCCCAGCGCTTGGACTGACTGAACGCCTCGGTGGTACGCACGCCGCCGGGGGCGGCACGGAAGAAGTCCTGCACACTGGCATCGTTGGAGCGGCTGATATCCCACTTGGCCAGGGCCTGCGCCATGGTGCCGGAATGCACGGTGCCGCAATCGGCATGCAGTAGGCCGGCCCGTTCCAACTGACCCAAGATCGACATGATGCCGCCGGCGCGGTGCACGTCCTCGATGTGGACGTCGGCGATATTGGGGGCGACCTTGCACAGGCAGGGCACGCGGCGGCTGAGGCGGTCGATATCGGCCATGGTGAAATCCACACCGGCTTCCTGGGCGGCGGCCAACAGATGCAAGACCGTGTTGGTCGAACCGCCCATGGCGATATCCAGGGTCATGGCGTTTTCAAACGCCTTGAAGGTGGCGAGCGAACGCGGCAATACCGATTGGTCGTCCTGTTCGTAATAGGCCCGGGTGATGGCGACGATGCGGCGCCCGGCTTCCAGGAACAGCTCCTTACGGTCGGCATGGGTGGCGACCACGGTGCCGTTGCCGGGCAGCGACAGGCCCAAGGCCTCGGTCAGACAGTTCATGGAATTGGCGGTGAACATACCCGAGCACGAGCCGCAGGTGGGGCAGCTTTCGCGCTCGAAGGCCATGGCCTCTTCGTCGGAAACGTTCTTGTCGGCACCCTTGATCATGGCGTCGATCAGATCGACGGCATGGGTTTCGCCCTGATAGACCACCTTGCCCGCTTCCATCGGCCCACCGGAAACGAACACCGCCGGGATGTTCAGCCGCAACGCCGCCATCAGCATGCCGGGCGTGATCTTGTCGCAATTGGAAATGCATACCATGGCGTCGGCGGTGTGGGCGTTGCACATGTATTCCACCGAATCGGCGATGATCTCGCGCGACGGCAGCGAATAAAGCATGCCGGCATGGCCCATGGCGATTCCGTCATCGATGGCGATGGTGTTGAACTCCTTGGCGATGCCGCCGGCACCCTCGATCTCGCGCGCGACCATCTGGCCCAGATCCTTCAGGTGCACGTGACCGGGCACGAACTGGGTGAAGGAATTGACCACGGCGATGATCGGCTTGCCGAAATCCTCGTCCTTCATGCCGGTGGCGCGCCACAGGCCGCGGGCGCCCGACATGTTGCGGCCATGGGTGGAGGTACGAGAGCGATATTCCGGCATTTAATTCAACCTTTACTGAACAAGGTGCGGCAAGACGCGGGGAAAATACCGCCGCCATGGCGCAGAGACTAGAAAAATCACGACGAACGGCGTGCCCATCGTTTCAGATCGGATTCAAACGAGGTTCCGTCAACCTGTCCCAGTTTGCGGCGATAGATGGACAGGCTTTCCATCACCCGTTGCACATAGCCCCTGGTCTCGGTGAACGGGATCATCTCGATCCAGTCGATGACGTCGACAATGGGGTCGCGGGGATCGCCGTATTCTTTGACCCAACGGCGCACGCGGGCCGGGCCGGCATTATAGGCGGCCAGGGCCATGACGTACGAGCCCTCGAAATTGTCGATCATGTCGCCCAGATAGGCGCTGCCCAGGCGGATGTTATAATCAGGATCGTCCAGCTTCGACGGAGTGAAGGCGACCTTTATTTCGCGTGCCACCTGCTTGGCGGTGGCCGGCATCAACTGCATCAGGCCACGCGCCCCCACCGGCGACTGCACCGCTTCCATGAAGCCGGATTCCTGTCGGATCAGGGCCAACACCAGGGCCTTTTCCGGGCGGGTTTCCACCCCGATATGGGGCACCGGCCAACCGGCGCCGACCAGGAAGACGCTTTCACGATCAGCGCGCCGAGCGATGGTGACGGCCAGATCGTTACGGCCCTGTTCCAGCGCCAGCTTGCCCACCAAGGCCCGCTCGCCCGGAGATCCGGCCACTTCGTTCAAGCGCAGAAAGAAGGCGCGCAGATATTCGGTCTCGCCCATCTCCAGCATGATGCGGGTGGCGCGAACCATCTCGCTGCTTTCAAACCGCTTGATTTCCTCGGCGTTGGCCTTGGGGTCGGGCGGCAATGGCCAATGATGATCGTCCAGGCGCGATGCCGCCAACTGGCCGTAATAGGCGGTGAAATACTGGGCGCCACGACCGTACCAATCCTTGGCCCCCTTGACGTCGGCGCGGGCTTCGGCGGTGCGTCCGGCCCAATAGGCGGCGCGCGACCGGGTCAAAGGCGTCGTCACCTTGTCCCACAGCTTCTGGAAGTGCACCGCCGCCGTTTCCTTGTCGTCAAGGAAACGAAGCGCGATCCAGCCGGCCAGGAACTCGGCCTCGGCGAACTGGGCGTTGTCGTCGGCAAGCGCATGGTCGGCGGCCATCTGATAGGCACGCGAGATCAACCCCTTTTGCAAGGCACGCCGGGCCAGGATGCCGCGTTCCTGCCACCACAAATCGGGGCGCACCTGATTGCGGGCGGGGTGTGACAACAGATCGATGGCATCCTCGTCCATGTCCTTTTGCCGGCGCCAGCGCACCCGGTCATAGATCAGGCCGGGATCGTTCTTCAACTCCTTCGGCACCTTGGCGATCAGGCCTTCGGGGTCGGACTTGCCGGCTTGCAGCGCCAGCCGCGCCTGGGCCAGCAGCCGGCGTTCCGGCGTTACCCGCAGCAGCATGTGCTGCACCGGACCGTCCTGCTTGTCCCACAACAGGCGGTCGAGCCGGCGCCAATGATCGTCCGGGTGCAGGTAATCAGCGAACTGGTCGAGAAATTGCTTTTCCTGAATAGTGCCGAATCCGCCTTCGACCCACGCCTTGCGCAGCACCTCGACCGCGCGCTCCTGCTGGCCGGCACCGATCAAGGCCTTGGCCAGGGCCATGGCGCCGTCGACGGTGACCGGATCGCGGCGTTTGTACCAATTGAGCACGTGATCGGCGGGGGTGGCCGGGCCGATGGCTTCTTCCGCCCGACGATGCAGAGAATTCATCAGCGGCCAGTCGGTCGACGAATCGATGAACGAGCCGATCTCCTCGAAACTGGCGCCCGACCTGGGATTGGCATAGGTCATCCAGCGGATCAGCTTGGGCAGCAGCCGGTCAGAGGCCTGCATGGCCAGACGTTCCGCCTCGGCGAAACGGTCTTTCCGCGCGGCGGCGAACACCTGATCGTACAATTTGCGCTCGCGCGCCGGGATATCGGCTGCGGCAGGCTGGGTGAACGCCAGGGACACGCCAAGCACCAACAGGGCTGCGATGAAACGGAAAAGCAAAACAACACCTCCCACAGGCCGTCCGGCCAAAGGCCGGACAGGTGGGCGCCATTCTAGGGAAGCCTTGGGCTCACAAGCAAGCTGGACGGCGCCCTTGTACAGCGATTGGCTTGTCTGTAATGTGCCGGGTTCCCGAATATCCATTGTTTCAGGATGTCAACCATGTTCAAGGGATCGATCACCGCCCTCATCACCCCCTTCCGCGATGGAAGCGTGGACGATAGCGCGTTCCAGGACTTCGTCGCCTGGCAGATCGCCGAGGGCACCCACGGTGTCGTGCCCTGCGGCACCACCGGCGAGTCCCCGACGCTGTCCCATGATGAACACAAACGGGTTGTCGAACTGTGCGTGGAAGTGGCCAAGGGCAAGATCCCGGTCATCGCCGGCACCGGCTCCAATTCCACCGACGAAGCCATCGCCCTGACCCGCCACGCCAAAGCGGCCGGCGCCGACGCCGCCCTGGTGGTGGCGCCCTATTACAACAAGCCGTCGCAAGAGGGCCTGTTCCGCCATTATGAAGCCATCGTCAACGCGGTGGATCTGCCGGTGATCGTCTACAACATCCCCGGTCGTTCGGTGGTCAATATCAGCGTCGAGACCTTCGCCCGTCTGGCCAAGCTGCCCAACATCGTCGGCGTCAAGGATGCCACCGCCGATCTGGCCCGCCCGCTGCAAATGCGGGTCGCCCTGGGCGACAAATTCTGCCAATTGTCGGGGGAAGACGCCACCGCCACCGCCTTCAACGCCCAAGGCGGTGTCGGCTGCATCTCGGTGACCTCCAACATCGCGCCGAAATTGTGCGCCGACATGCAGAACGCCTGGGCCGCGGGCGATCTGGCCACCTGCTTCGCCATCCGCGACAAACTGATGCCGATCCACGATGCCATGTTCTGCGAAACCAGCCCCGCCCCGGTCAAATACGCCGCCAGCCTGCTGGGCAAGTCCACCGATCAGGTGCGCTTGCCGTTGGTGCCGGCCTCCGATGCGGCGCGGACCAAGGTGAAAGCGGCCCTGGCGCAAGCCGGGCTGATCTGACCCCATGTCCCTGCCCGAACGCATCGCCGCCCAAAACCGCAAGGCGCGTCACGAATACACCATCGTGGACACCATTGAGGCCGGTATCATGCTGGTGGGCACCGAGATCAAGTCCCTTCGGGCCGGCAAAGGCAATATCAGCGAAGCCTTTGCCGGACCCAATGGGGATGAATTGATCCTCTACAATGCCTATATCCCCGAATATCAGGCGAAGATGCCGTTTCCGCATGAAACCCGCCGCCCGCGCAAATTGCTGCTGCACCGCCGCGAATTGCGCAAGCTGGTGGGGGCCATCGCCAAGGACGGCATGACCCTGGTGCCGCTGGATATTCATTTCAACAATCGCGGCATCGCCAAGGTCCAGCTTGGACTCGCCAAGGGCCGCAAGGCCCACGACAAGCGCGAGGCCATCAAGCAGCGCGACTGGAACCGTGAAAAAGCACGGGTCCTGCGCAACCGGGACTGACGCTTTGCCCGCCTGCCGACGAGGGCTGATGTGAGCGAAAACGACGTCCCGCTTTCGGGCAAGTTCAAGGACAAACTGGTCGCCACCAAGGAGGCTTGGGCACGCGAAGGCCGCGGCCTGACCGGCAGCCATTCCCAAGCCCGCCTGCCGCCGGGCCAGCATGAAACCGTGGATTGGCCTGTGCTGGATTTGGGCATCCAGCCCGATCTGGCGGCAAAGGACTGGTCGCTCAGTGTCGGCGGCGCGGTGGAAAACCCGCTCAAATGGTCGTGGGAAGATTTTCTGGCCCAGCCGCAGACCGAACTGGTCAGCGACATCCATTGCGTCACCACCTGGTCGCGCTACGACAACAGCTGGAACGGCGTTTCCGCCCGCCATCTGCTGGCCATGGTCAAACCGCGGGCCAGTGCGCGCTTCATCATGTTCCGCAGCTATGACGGCTATAGCACCAACGTACCGCTTTCCCGCTTCGCCGATGCCGACGTGTTGCTGGCCCATTCCTGGCAGGGCGAGAAGCTGACGCGCGAACATGGCGGGCCAGTGCGTGTGGTCATCCCCAAGCTCTACTTCTGGAAAAGCGCCAAATGGCTGCGGGCCATTACCTTCATGGATCAGGACAGCCCCGGGTACTGGGAATTGCGCGGCTATCACGACGAGGGTGACCCGTGGACGGAGCAGCGTTACGGCTGATCAGATGTCCCAGTGTGGCTGGCTGTCACCATTCCTGCTCTGATTGAGCGGCAACCAGAACGCCACCTCGGTGCCTTCGCCCTTGCGGCTGTTGACCACCAGCGAACCGCCATGCAGTTCAACCATGGCCTTGGCCAGGGGCAGCCCCAGGCCGGTGCCTTCGTACTGACGTGACAGCGAGCCGTCGACCTGGCGGAAAGGTTCCAGGGCCACCTGGATTTCGCTTTCGCTCATGCCGATACCGGTATCTTGGACCTTGAGGCGAATACCATCGTTTTCGCGGCTGGCGCCGATGATCACCTGCCCGCCTTCGGGGGTGAACTTGATGGCATTGGACAGCAGATTGACCAGTATTTGCAGGCAACGCCGACGGTCGCCGTCGATGATCGGCAGATCCTTGTCCACTTCGCTGCGCAGCTTCAGATGATTGGCCCTGGCCCGGGCTTCCACCAACCGCACGGCGGAATCGATCACCGGCGGGATGTCCACCGGGCCGAAATCCAAGGCCATCTGGCCGGCCTCGATTTTCGACACGTCCAGGATGTCGTTGATCACCGCCAGCAGATGGCGGCCGGACTGGACGATGTCGCCGGCATAGCCCTGATAACGGCTATTGCCCAAGGGCCCGAACATGGAACCGGCCATCACCTCGGAAAAGCCGATGATGGCGTTCAGGGGGGTGCGCAATTCGTGGCTGATGGTGGCCAGGAACTCGCTTTTCGTCCGGCTGGCCAGTTCCGCCTGTTCCTTGGCCCAGACCAGATCGCTGGTGCGTTCCTCGACTCGGCGCTCCAGGTCTTCATTGGCCTCGGCCAATTGCCGCTCCACCGCCACCCGGTCGGAAACGTCGGTGGCATAGATGTTCACATAACCGGCGTTCTTGACCGGCACCAGGGTCAGGGACAACACCCGTCCGATCACCGGCAACTCGGCCTGAAGCTGACGCCCGGCGCCCAGCACCTCGGTGATGACACCGTGCCATTCATCGGGGACCTTGCGGCCCATGCCGGTGGCCCATTCGCTCAACAGCGGTTCGCTGGCCGGATTGGCGTGCAAGATGGCACCATCGACGCCGATGCGCAGCACCGGATAGGGGCTTTGCGCCGGAAACAGCGCCAGGGAGTGGATCATCTGCTCGGCCCGGCGCTGCTCGGTGACCTCGGTCACCAGAATCAGGTCATGGTCGATGCCGTCAGCGCAAAGCAGTTCATAGATGCGTTCCGAGCCCCGAAGATCCAGGATCACCAATTCCTGGTTACCCCGGTGGCTGGCCTGGACGAAGGGGGAAAGACCACCGCAAATCTGCGACATCTCTTTCATGGCCTGGTTTTCCGCTACCGGGCCGTCATGGCCCAGGCGCACCACCCCCACCTGCAACAGGTCGGTGACCGTCTGCAACAGACGCAGACGGGCGTTTTCCTCACGCACCAGAATGCGCTCCTCGTTCAGGCGCATTTTTTCGGCGGCTTCCAATTGCAAGGCCTGACGCGAACGGCGCACCTCGGTGGCCAGGGTGCGAACCTGGCGCACCAGCCCCAGCAACTCGTCGCCGCCCTTGAATGCCGGCTCCGGCTTGCCGTTGACCGCCTCGGTCACCAGGGCGACCTGATCGATGATCCGGCGTAACCGCAACGCCACCACCACCAATACCAGCAGGAACAGACCGATCAGGGTGACCGCCAGTACCGTCCGCTGCTCGCGTTCCTGACGCAACAACGGCTCCGCCTGATGATCGGCGTAGGCGTGGGAAACCATGGTGACGAAAGCCGGCAGAAAGTCGATGCCGCCATGATCGGGCAGTTCCTGGTAAACCGCCCGCCAACCGGCTTCCAACCGGGCCAAGGGAAAGCCCACGGCAATCGCCGCCGGATCGCTGGAGGCGGCGATGGTGCCATGAAACATGTCGGCGATGGCCACGGTCAGGTCACTGCCCGGAGCAAAGCCGTGGGCGCGGGTCAGCAGGCCGGAATCCCAGCGGGTCAACACCACCAGACTGGCCCTTTGGCCGGCGATGGCATGGACGGAGACAACATAAACATCCCCGCCCAGCCGCTGGACGATGGCGCGATGGGCGGCGTTGGCCGGTAAGACGGTAACAAAATCCTGCAACCCGCTCGGGGGCGGATGAGCACCATCGGACATCAGCCGACGGATGCGGTTATTGCCGTCGATCACCGCCAGAAAACTGATATCGGCTCGGCTGATGGGGTCATGCAACAGGGACAATTCCGACAACAAACCGTCGACCGGCTTTCCCGCCGGGGATTGCCGCAAGGCCAGCCCGGCCAATTCGGAAACCGGAGCCGAAGCGGCCAAGAACGCCGTGTAGGTGAAATGGTTCTGCAAAATGGCCTGAAAACGGGCTTGCCCGGCCTCGGCCTGGACCTTCAGCTGATGATCGACGCTTGCGTGAATGATGGCATCGGTACGGGCCGACTGGACCGTGTCCAGGCCGAACCATAGAATGATGGCGACCAGGGTTCCCCCGGCCATCAACCTGTAGGTCATACTGAAACGGGAAAGCAGTCCCCCTGCCGCCATCGACCCACCCCCGATAACTCCCCTTGACCGCCAGTCTCCCACGCAATGGCGACAATGCCAGTGTGGCAAAGGGCAGCGACTACGTTTAAAAGTATTAGACGCATATACTGACGGGCAGGAACTGTCCGTCGTGCCGGATTGAAGGACGCATTCCTTGAGATTTTTAACACCACCCAGATCAGGGATTTCCCCCTTCCATCCGGCATTTCTGCTCTCCACCTGGTTCGGCGCCGGTCTGCTGCCGCGGGCGCCGGGCACCTGGGGCTCCCTGGCCGCCTTACCTTGCGCCTGGCTGCTGATGGGTTGGGGGGGCACCACCGCCTTGCTGAGTGCCGCCCTGATAATCGCCCTGGTCGGCTGGTGGGCGGCGGCGGTCTATGTCCGCCGGACCGGCGAGGATGATCCCAAAGAAGTCGTCATCGACGAAGTCGCCGGCCAATGGCTGGTGCTGGCGGCGGTTCCCGCCGAGCCCATGCTGTATCTGATCGGCTTCATCGTCTTTCGTATCCTCGACATCTGGAAGCCGTGGCCGGCCAGCTTGGCCGATCGCTCGATCGGCGGCGGCCTGGGGGTCATGCTCGATGATCTGCTGGCCGCCCTTTATGGGGCCGCCGCCCTGGCCCTGTTTTCCCTGTGGTGGAGTCTGCCGTGACCTTGTTGCCCCCGGCCCTGCTGGCCTCGGCCCAGGCGGTGATCAGCCGCCACAGCCGATATCACACCATGGTCGCCACCGCCGAATCCTGCACCGGCGGTCTGGTTGCGGCGGCGCTGACCAGCATCGCCGGGTCGTCGGTCGTGGTGGAACGCGGCTTCATCACCTATTCCAACCAGGCCAAGGCCGACATGCTGGGCGTGCCCATGGCCCTGATCGAACAAAAAGGCGCCGTCAGCGCCGAAGTGGCCGCCGCCATGGCCACCGGCGCATTGGAGCGTAGCCTGGCCCACATGGCGGTCTCGATCACCGGTATCGCCGGCCCCGGTGGCGCCAGCCCGGGCAAGCCGGTGGGGCTGGTCCATTTCGCCCTGGCCCGCCATGATGTACCGCCCGTGACCCAACACCGGCTGTTCAGCGGCGACCGCGACGCGGTCAGGCTGGCGGCGGCTCTGTTTGCCCTGGAGCTTCTGGCGGGCTAACCGCCTGCATCAGACTGCGCAGGATGGCCAGGGGCACGGTGGCCGCCTCGGCCTCGTAATGGCGGTCGCCCAGACTGAGAGCGGCATAGGGCAAGACGCCGCTGACGCCAAAGCCCAGATGCAGACGCCAATCAGGCAGCACCCGGCGGACCAAGGCCCGGCATTGCTCGGTGGACTCGCTATAATCCAGACAGGGCTGAGCGAAAAAATCCGCGACCAGCCGATCCAGATCGGCATTGCCGCCCTGTGACACATTCAACCGGCAAGATAATTCCCGAAGATCAACCATTGGTAACACCGATTTTTGCCAAGCCCCCAAGGACCCTAATATTATAATTGTGTCATCAGTTATTTTATCGCAAGATTCGCGTGTGGCAGGATTTTGGAACCAACAAATCATGGATGAGTCCGCTTTTAGCGGCGCTATTCAACTGGAGCGGCAGATCATTCCCATCGGGGAACGTATCTTCGCCCAGGGTGACAACGGTAATTGTGCGTATATCCTGCTGCGCGGCAAGGTGACCTTGTTTCACCACCACGATGGCCACCGCACTGAAGTGGGCGATATCTCGCCGGGTGAGATTTTCGGTGAAATGGCGGTGCTTGATGGCGGCAACCGTTCGGCCTCGGCCGTCGCCACCGAGGGATCCGAGGTCGCCCTGGTCCCCTACCCCATCTTCCGTCGCAAGCTGGAGGGGGCGGACCGCTTCCTACAAGCCCTGATCGAATTGTTCATCCGCAACATCCGCAATTCGTCACGGCTATTCTTGCGCCGTCCGCGCTCGTTCCGCGACCACGTCAAGCAGATGCGGGTGTTTTCCTGGAACATGCGCCGCTTCGCCGGACGCATGGATGACCCGACCATGGCCGACGACATCCTCGACGTTCTTGATCGCCTGGATACGGTGCTGACCGATCTGCAAAACGTGTCCGACCTGTGCCCGGACAAACGCCACGATCTGATCTTGGACGAAGAACTGAACGGAATCGGTTTCGGCGACGTGATCAGCAGCGAAGGCCAGCGCAAACTTTAGGGTCAATCCAACGGCTGCGATTGGATCGCACCACCAACAGAGGCGGGCTCGACCGGCTGCCCGTAACCGGCATCGCGCATGGGTTCGTCGTTGCGGCTGGTTTCCATCGTCGCCGGTTGCCCCCCCGGCTGTCCGGCGGCGCGCTCCTGTTCCTTGCTTTTCTCATAGCGCTTGACCCCGTGCGCCGTCAAATCGACGACGGCGCACCCGGCCAAAGCGATCACCGATAACAGGGGCAATATCCAACGCGCCATGGGAACCTCGAGATTAACGGAGGCCGCACGCTACACCCGGTGGATTTTTTTTCGCAAGCGCGAAAGACGCCCCCAATCCTTTTGGATCGGGGGCGATTCGGCCTATTGCGCCGCCTGACGCATCTGCTTGAACACGTTGCGGGTGTGCTTGGCGATCATCATTTCCTCGTCGGTGGGGATGACGAAGACCGGGATGCGGCTGTCGGCCTTGGTGATGGTCTGGGCATTGGCCAGATTGGCCGCCCCATCCAGGCTGATGCCCAGCCAGCCGGCGCCGTCGCACACCATCCGCCGCACCGGGGCGGAACGTTCGCCGATGCCGGCGGTGAACACCACGCCATCCAATCCACCCATGGCGGCGGCCAGCGAGCCCAGCTCGCGACGGATGCGATAGCAGAACAGATCCACCGCCTCGGCGGCATGGGGATCGCTGCTTTCCAGCAACACCCGCATGTCGTTGGAAACGCCGGAAACCCCCAGCAGACCGGATTGCTTGTACAGCAGGTTCTCGATCTGCTTGGAGTTCATACCCTTTTCATCCAGCAGATAGAGGATGACGCCGGGGTCCAGATTGCCGGTCCGCGTGCCCATGGGCAGGCCGTCGACAGCGGTGAAACCCAAGGTCGAGGCGACCGAAAGGCCATTATCGATGGCACACATGGACGCGCCCGAGCCCAGATGGCAAACCACCACCTTGCCGGCGGCGATCCGGGGGGCGATTTCGCCCAAGCGGCGGGCGATGAATTCATAGGACAGGCCGTGAAAGCCGTAGCGGCGCACCCCTTCTTCGGTCAGTTCGCGCGGCAGGGCGAAGGTGGTGGCCACCTTGGGATTGGTGGCATGAAAGGCGGTGTCGAAGCACGCCACCTGCGGCAGGCCGGGGTGGACCTTGGCCAGGGCGCGGATGGGGGCGATGTTGTGCGGCTGATGCAGCGGCGCCAGCGGAATCAGCTTTTCCAAGCCGTTCAGTACCAGTTCGTCCACCAGAACCGGCTGTGAATAACGGGCCCCGCCATGCACCACGCGATGGCCGGCGGCCACCAGCCGGGCATCGTCAAGATTGTCTTCCACCCAGTCGATCAGATGCTTCAGCAGATCCTCGTGGTGCAGATTGCTGTCCGCCGGCCAGCATTGCTCGGCCAGAACGGCGCCATCCGCCGCTTGGGCGATGAAATGGGGGGCGACGTTGATGCCCTCGACCTGCCCCTTGGATTGCAGGCAGGGCTTGCCGTCGCCATTGGACAGATAAAGCGAGAACTTGATCGAGGATGAACCGGCGTTGATGACCAGAATACCGTCACGCATGACCTGTTCCTTTCTTACTGGGCAGCGACCTTGCCGGCGGTGCGGCGGGCATGGGCGAACAACACGGCGACGGCGCAACTGGCCAGACGGGCCTTGGCCGAATCGGCGCGGCTGGTCAGCACGATGGGCACCCGGGCGCCGAGCACGATGCCGGCGGCATCGGCATCGGCCAAATAGGACAATTGCTTGGCCAGCATGTTGCCGGCCTCCAGATCGGGCACCAGCAGGATATCAGCCTGACCGGCGACGGGGGAATTGATCTTCTTGATCTTGGCCGCTTCCGCCGAGATGGCGTTGTCGAAGGCCAAGGGGCCGTCCAGAATGGCGCCGGTGATCTGGCCGCGATCGGCCATCTTGCACAAAGCCGCCGCCTCGATGGTGGAATTGATCTTGGGGTACACCGTTTCCACCGCCGACAGGATGGCCACCTTGGGCATCACCACGCCCATGCACAGGGCCAGGTCGATGGCGTTCTGGGCGATGTCCACCTTGTCTTCCAGACTCGGATAGATGTTGATGGCGGCGTCCGAGATCAGCAGCATCTTGGGATAGGTCGGCACGTCCATGACGAAGACGTGGCTGATGCGCCGCCCGGTGCGCAGGCCGGTGGCGCGGCTGGCCACTTCATGCATCATCTCGTCGGTGTGCAGGCTGCCCTTCATCAGCGCCTCGGCCTGGCCGGTGCGGCACAGTTCCACCGACTTTTCCGCCGATTCATGGCTGTGCTGGGTGTCGATGATGCGCAGTCCGGTCAGGTCGAAGCCGAATTCGGCGGCGAGCGAGCGGATCTTGGTTTCCGGCCCCACCAGGATGGGGTTGATCAGGCCCAGCTTATAGGCCTCGATCGGGCCTTCCAGCGACACCTGGTCGCACGGATGGCAGACCGCCACCGAAATGGGGTCCAACGGCGCGCAACGCTCGATGATGTCCTCGAACACATGGTGACGGCGGCGCAGGGAGACTTCATGCAATTCGGTGCGCGGTTGGATCACCTTTTGCGTCGGCGCCGTCACCCGGGCGGTGCCGGTGAACACCTGGGCGCCGTTCTGGTTGACCGCCTTGCAGGCGAAGACCACGTCGCTGGGCTCGATCTTTTCCGTCGCGATGATGGAGACGGTGACGGTGTCGCCCACCTCCACCGGCAACTGGAAGTCGAAGCTTTGACTGCGATAGACGGTGCCGGCACCGGGCAATTCGTTGCCCAGAACCGCCGACAGCAACGATCCGGTCCACAACGAATGCGCCATCACCTTGCGGTGATGCGCCAGGCTTTGCGCCTGCTCGGCATTGTAATGGGTGGGGTTGAGATCGCCGGTGCTGACGCCGAACAGCTCGACATCTTCCATACGGCAAGTCCGGGTGACGCTGGCGCTGTCGCCGATCTTGATATCAGCCCAAGTGCGGTTTTCCATCATCTCGACCATTGCCAACTCCATTTCCGGCACGTCATGTTGCGTTGCGGAATATACCCACGAACAATAGGCCTGTACATCCGCCAGAACCAATCCTTCATCAATCGGTCATCGTGAGCTGAAATCAAGCGACACAAGCCCGCTTGACGCATGGCACGCCTGCGTGTCCCCCTCTTGCGAGTCGAAACGCAAAACATTAGATGTGCCTAATATCAACTTCCGGGACCGCCGCCATGAATGCCGTCGCCAATCATTCCCCCCTGCCCCACGTGCCGGTAACCCTGTTCGCCTCGGTGATGGGCCTAGCCGGACTGGGGCTGGCCTGGCGCAAGGGCGCGGCGCTGATGGGATTACCGTCCCTGGTGGGGGAAGCGGTCCTCGCCGTGGCCGCCCTGGCCTTCATTGCCGCCGTCCTTACCTACGGGGCCAAGGCCGCGCGATTTTTTCCGGCGGTGGTGAGCGAATTCAACCACCCGGTTCGTTCCGCCTTTTTCTCCACCATTCCCATCGCCATCTTGTTGTTGGCCAGCGGGCTTTATCCCTATGCGGCGCCCGCCGCTCTGATCCTGTGGGTCTTGGGGGCGGTGCTGCAACTGACCCTGACCATTCGCCTGATCGTGCGCTGGATGGTGCACAAGCAGGAAATCCATCACGTCAACGCCGCTTGGTTCATCCCCATCGTCGGCAACATCATCGTCCCCATCCTGGGCGTGCGTCTGGGGCAGATGGAAGTTTCCTGGTTCTTCCTGTCGGTGGGCCTGCTGTTCTGGCTACCCATGCTGACCATCATCCTTTATCGGGTGATCTTTCACGATGCGCTGCCGCCGCGGCTGATGCCTACCTTGTTCATCCTGCTGCCGCCGCCTTCCATCGGCTATGTCGCCTATGTGGGGCTGACCGGGGCCGAGGATGCCTTTGCCCTGGTGCTGGTCAACGGCGCCCTGTTCCTGACCCTGGTGCTGCTGGCCAAGGCAAAAAGCTTCATCGGCCTGCCCTTTGCCCTGTCGTGGTGGGCCTTCACCTTCCCGCTCGATGCCGTCGCCCTGGCGGCGCTGGAACACGCTGGCCGCGCCCCGGCGGGAGCATGGCCGTTGGTGGCCCTGGTCCTGCTGGCCCTGGCCAGCGTGGTCGTCGTCATCGTCGCGGCACGCACCATGGCGACGATCCTGAAAGGGACATTGTTCGTGCCCGAGTGAACCGCCATCCACCAATTAGTGTTTTCCGCATATTGCAGCGCACAACATACAGGTCTAAGGTTGCGACCCAAGACTATTGGTCGTACCGAGGGAAATCATGGGTGTGCGCAATTTGAAGGCGTTGTTCCGTCCGCAATCGGTCGCGGTGATCGGGGCCAGCACCAAGGCCAATTCCCCCGGCGCGGTGGTCATGCGCAACTTGATCCAGGGCAATTTCCAAGGCCCGATCATGCCGGTGGGGACGGAAAAGTCCATTTGCGGCGTCTTGGCCTACCCCGATGTCGCCAGCCTGCCGCAAGCGCCCGATCTGGCGCTGGTGTGTTCACCGGCGCCTGAACTGGTGGCGACCATGCGCGCCCTGGGGGAAAAGGGGGCCAAGGCGGCCTGCATCATGACCGCCGGCCTGCAACACTGCGCCGATTCCAGTTCTGGACTTTCGGTGTTCGACAGCGTCCGCGCCGAAGCCAAAGCCCACGACATCCGCGTGCTTGGCCCCAATTCCATCGGCATGCTGGTTCCCGGCATCGGCCTGAACGCCAGTTTCGCCCCCGATATCGCCCCCGCCGGCAAGATCGCCTTCGTCTCGCAATCGGGCGCACTGTGCAGCGCCGTGCTGGATTGGGCCTGCGCCAAGGGCATCGGCTTCTCCCATTTCATCCATACCGGCGAAAGCATGGACGTGGATTTCGGCCATATTCTCGACTACCTGGGCAGCGACCCCCATACCCGGGCCATCCTGCTTTATCTGCAAACGGTGGACGAGCGGCGCAACTTCATGTCCGCCGCCCGTGCCGCCGCCCGCAACAAGCCCATCCTGGCCATCAAGGCCGGGCGCTCGACCGAGGGCGCCCTGGCCGCCTCGTCCCATACCGGGGCACTGGCCGGCTCCGATCTGGTGTTCGACGCCGCCATCCGCCGCTCGGGCATGCTGCGGGTGCAGGACATCGAGGAAATCTTCGGTGCCGTCGAAACCCTGGCCCGCTCGCGCCCGATGAAGGGCAAGCGTCTGGCCATCGTCACCAATGGCGGCGGCCTGGGGGTCATCGCCGCCGACGATCTGGCCGATGGCGGCGGTGAACTGGCCGATCTGCCCTTGGACGTGGTCGATAAGCTCAACGCGCTGTTGCCGCCCAACTGGTCGCGCGGCAACCCCATCGACGTGGTCGGCGATGCCGGCGGCGAACGCTATGCCAAGACCTTGAGCATCCTGCTGGATTGCAAGTGCATCGATGCCGTGCTGGTGATGTACGCCCCCACCGCCATCTCCAACCCGGACGAAGTGGCCGAGGCGGTGATCAAGGTCTACAAGGACAAGCCGCGGGCCAACATCATGACCTGCTGGGTCGGCCATCAAAAGGTCGCCGGCGCCCGCCGCAAATTCGCCGATGCCGGCGTCCCCACCTTCGAGACCCCGCGCGCCGCCGTGCAGGGCTATCTGCATTTGCTGGAATACCGCAAGAACCAGGAAATGCTGATGGAAGTGCCGGCCTCCGCCGCCACCGACTTCGTCCCCGACGTGGCCCTGGCCAAGGGCGTCATCGCCGAGGTGATGGAACGCGGCGACAACATCCTGACCGAGGCCGAGGCCAAAACGGTGTTGTCCGCCTATGGCATTCCCACCGTCCCCACCCATATCGCCGGCAACCCGGCCGAAGCCAGCCGCATCGCCAAGACCATCGACGGTCCGGTGGCGCTGAAGATTCTGTCCACCGACATCGTCCATAAATCCGACGTGGGCGGCGTGGTGCTGAACCTGACCGGACCGTTCGATGTGGAAAAAGCCGCCTGTGCCATGCTGGACCGGGTCAAGGCCACCTATCCCGAGGCCCGCATCGAGGGCTTTACCGTCCAGCCCATGATCACCCGGCGCCCCGGCACCCAGGAACTGATCGTCGGCGTCGCCACCGATCCCATCTTCGGCCCGGTCATCCTGTTCGGCCAAGGCGGCGTGGCGGTGGAAGTGATCGGCGACCGCGCCGTCGCCTTGCCGCCCCTCAATCTCAATCTGGCCGCCGAACTGATCCAGCGCACCCGCGTCGCCCGCCTGCTGAAGGGCTATCGCGGTCGCCCGCCGGCCAATCTGGATGCCCTGCACATGACCCTGATCCAGGTGTCGCAGATGGTCATCGACCTGCCGGAAATCATCGAGCTCGACATCAACCCGTTGCGCTGCGACGCCGACGGCGTGCTGGCCCTGGATGCCGCCATCAAAGTGGCGCCGGTGCCCGCCGGGGCCAGCGACCGCCTGGCCATCCGCCCCTATCCGGCGGAGCAGGAGGAATGGTTCACCATGACCGACGGTCGTCAGGTGCTGCTGCGTCCGATCCGGCCCGAGGACGAACCCAACCACCACGTTCTGGTGTCCAAGCTGACCCCCGAGGATATCCGCTTCCGCTTCTTCGGTCTGGTGCATGAATTGCCGCACAGCGAAATGGCGCGATTGACCCAGATCGATTATGACCGCGAAATGGCCTTCATCGGCGAGCTGACCTTGCCCGACGGCGCCAAGGAAACCCTGGGCGTGGTCCGCACCGTCACCGATCCCGACAACGAGGCGGCGGAGTTCGCCGTGGTGGTGCGCTCGGACCTCAAAGGCTCTGGCCTGGGCAAGCGCCTGCTGGTCAAGATGATCGAATATTGCCGGTCGCGCGGCACCCATGCCATCGTCGGTCAGGTACTGAAGGACAATCGCCGCATGCTGAAATTCGTCGAGCATCTGGGTTTCGTCCAGACCAAGACCATTGATGGCGACATCGTCGAGGTGGAATACGATCTGAAGAAGCCGGCGGTGACCGAACCGGAACCGCCGGAAACCGCGTGAGCGGCGGCTGCCGCCCGCTACTCGAACTTCAGCAGATGCGGCGCCACC
The DNA here is from genome assembly GCA_006218045.1 of Stygiobacter sp. Taxonomy (GTDB): domain Bacteria; phylum Pseudomonadota; class Alphaproteobacteria; order Rhodospirillales; family Magnetospirillaceae; genus Magnetospirillum. Next base: position 29,259 of record VBWB01000002.1, on the reverse strand, counting down.
CCGGTCAGAGTGCTGACATGGGCGACCACCAGACGCAGCAGCGGCAAGGTCGGACGGGTGAAGCTCAACCGCAGCAGACGGCCGTCCTTGCCCACCACCTGACATTCGGTGGCGATGCCGGCCAAACCGCCCGAGCGGGTGAGCACCAGACGGAAACGGTCGCCGATCTTGCGGTCAAGGTCGCGCAGACTGATGCCGCCGGTGGAAACATCGACCACCGGAAAACTTTGCCCTTCGATCTCGATCACCAGACCGGCGCCTTCGTGGCGGGAATGGCGGCGGCGGTCGAAGTCGCCGATCAGGGCGCTCTCCCGCGCGTCGATGGCATGGCGTTTCATGAACATTCGTCCTCCTCGACGCGTGACTTGGCGCCGCTCGGCAGAGCATTTTGATAATAGCGACGGACCAACAGATCCGTGGTCGGCTGGGGCGGCGTGTCGGAACCGCCGGCTTTGCTGACGGGACGGATCAGCACCGGCGAAAACGGTTCCAGAAATCGGTCGATCAAGGCGAACAGCATGGCCCAGGTCCAATTGGTCATAGGGCCACTTATACCGATAGACTATGTCAGGGCTTTGGGCTGTGATTGAACACCCGGTAAACAGGCTGAAACATTATATTCAAAAATGTTGGAGATACCCGGCACAAGAGGTTCTTGACATTCGCCAGTGCACCGACATAGAAGTCCTAAGGAATTATTAATGCCTTGGCACCATAATTACCCGACGTTGGCAAACGACGTCTTCCTGCAACGTCAGGACCGAGGAAACCTCCGCTTGTTTATCCCGGCCCGCCGCCGGACCAAGGAGGTTTAGTCAGATCATGTCCCTGTCCACTGCCGAACGTATCCATGCCCTGATTGATGGTGCTCGTCACAGCGCCGCCAACGCCGGAAGACATCTGGACGTCCACGAAATTTATGTGCGGGTGCTGGTGCGCTGCGGCCTGAGCCATGCCGACGCTCATCAGATGGTCGCCGATCCGGCCAACGATCCGGTGGGCCGCATCCTGCATTTTGCCGGTGCTTCCCACAATTTCGCCGTCCTCGCCGTGGAAGAAGCCCTGGCCGCCGCCTGAGCCGCCCCCCAACCCCTAAGCCTCTTCTAACCCAGCTTCAGCGCCATGCGCACGGCGCCCCAATGCCGCCCCTGGACGGTGATGGGCATATCCATCTCCTTGAGCACGACAAAGGTGCCGCCGCCCATGTCACGGGCATAGGTGTGGGCCAGGGGCTTGCTGGTGCGAGCCGCCAAAATGCCGGTGCGGTCGTCGAAGATACGACGGTTGCGGCTGTTGGCGGTGTTCCACAACACCTCGCCGGGACGCTGCGGCTGCGAGTACTTGCGATTGTGGGCGGCGATATAGCCGTTGCGGTCGGTGATGCAGCAAAACACCACCGATGGATCACGTGACAATGGCGGCTCGATCAGATCGGGGAACATCCCTTCCACCAGTTGCGTGTGCTTGGCCATCACCTGAACCGGCTCGGTGCCGATGATCGGGGTGTAATCGGTATCGAACAGATCGGCGATGCTGATGCTACGGGCGGCAAGCGCCTGTTCCAGTTTGCCGGCGGCGGCGGCGGCGACCTGGGCGGCCATCTCCAGATAGGGACGGTCCAAGCCTTCGCTTTGCTCCAGCCGTTGGGCCAGGGCACTCTTGGCCTCGCGATCGGCGGCGGGGAATTCGGTATTGAGGCCGATGCCGGTGTCGTTGACGATGCGCGCTTCGATGGTGCCGACACCTTCGATGCGCAATACGCCCCGGGTGCCCACCGGCGGTCGGCTGGCGGCACCGACGATGACCAGGAAGGCGCCTTTCAGGTTGATATCGCCGGTATAGCCCGACACCCTGGTCGAGGCGTATTCAAAGCTGAACGGCAAGGCGGCGGTGATACGGTGCACAGCGCGGCGATCGCCGCCATAGGATGTGCGCATGATCACGTACAGGCGGCGCTGCAAGGCGGCGATGTCGCGGCTGACCATGGCCGACAATTCGTTGACGCGGGTGGCGGTGTTGCCGGTGGCTTCCACTCCGTCCATCATCAACGACACGTTTTCCGCCACCGAGCGGGTATGGTCGGCGGCCTGGGCGGCGCTGCCCATGATCTCGGCGGTGGCCGAACGCTGTTCGTCGGCGGCGCGGGCCACTTCGCCGGCGATGGCGTCGATCTGGCGGATGACCTGGGCCACCTGCTCCACCGTCTCCACCGCCTCGCGTGTGGTACGACCGATTTCCTCGGCCTGGGTATTGACGGTGGCGATGCCCTGCTCGGTCTGATTGGCCAGGCTTTTCACCTCTTCCGCCACCACGGCGAAGCCCTTGCCGGCCTCGCCGGCGCGGGCCGCCTCGATGGTGGCGTTGAGCGCCAGCATGCGGGTCTGACCGGCGATGTTCTGGATCATGGTGACCACATCGCCGATGCGGGCGGTGGCTTCCGACAGGCCGGCGACGCGGCGGCTGGCTTCATCCACGTTGACGCGGGCGCTTTCCGCCAATTGCGACGAGCTGACCACCTGCGAGCTGATCTCGCGGCTCGAGGCCTCCAGCTCCTCGGTGGCCCCGGCCACCGTCTGCACGTTGCCGCTGGTGGTCTGCACCGCCTCGGTGACGTGCCCGGCCATCTGGCGCAGCTGGCCGGCCACTTTCGACAACTCCACCGCCCCTTCCGACAGACGGCGGGCCTGAATGGAAATATCACCGACGGTTTCCTGCACCTCGCCCTCCAGGGTCTCGGTCAGGTGCAGCATCTCCGATCTCAGATGGTCTTCGCCGCGACGGGCGATTTCACGATTTTCCAACTGACCATAGAGCAGCTTGGCCCGCATCGCCCGCAGCATGGCGTTGGGCCGCTGGAAATCGGGGATGGGCTCGGGCGGAATGATCGCGGCCAGTTCACCGCAGGAAATGGCGGCGAAGCCGGCTTCCATCCGCGCCAAGGGCGCCGTGGTGCCGCGCAGCAGGTGGCGGGCCAGGGCAACGGCCAAAATCAGACCGACGATCATGACGACCACGCCGAAGCCGGCATGTTCGCCGAAATCGGCATCGGCCTCGTCATAAACCTGCTTGGCCACCCGTTCCTGCAAGTGGATCAATTGACGCAATTGCTCGTGCGAGACGGCGAAACCCGGCTCCACCACTTTGCGGAAATGCTCCTCGAAATCGCTGACACGGCCTTCCATCAGTGGGGCGAAGGCCTGCGCCCGCAAGCTTTGCCTTAGCTGACCGTAGCGCTCGGCCATGGTCTTCTCTTCCGGGGTCAGGTAGGTGGCCAGATAGGCCTGCCACACCACCTCGGCCCGCTCCATATTGGCCTTGATGCGGGCACCGCCGTCGACCGTCTTGTCGAAACGCCCCGCCACCAAGGCACTGTCACGCAGCAGATCCAGCACCTCCCCCAATTGCGCCGCCGGCACCACCCGATCCTCGTAAACGGTGCGAATGGCTTGGTTTGAGTGCCCCATGCCCACCAGACCGACCACGGCGGCAATCACGGCGGTGACCGTCAGCGCCACGACGATGGCGGCGACCCGCCCGACCAGCGAGCGGGCGAAAGCGGCCAGCCGGGCCGTCGGGCCATGATCGATCAGACGGCCCTCATGCAGTTCACGATTGCCCAGACGGCCTTCCCGCATGGCGGTGTAAAGCCGTTCGGCCGCCTGAATATCCTGGCGGGCGGGCTTGCTGCGGATGGAAATGTAGCCGACCACCCGACCACCTTCCATCTCGGGGGTGACGTTGGCCTGGACCCAATAATGGTCGCCGCTCTTGCTGCGGTTCTTGACCAAGCCTTCCCAGGGCAGGCCGGCCTTGACCGTCTTCCACAGATCGGCGAAAGCCTCGGGCGGCATATGGGGATGGCGGACCAGATTGTGCGGCGAACCGATCAGTTCTTCGGCGGTAAAGCCGCTGATGTCGACAAAGGTTTGGTTGACGAAGGTGATGCGCCCAGCGGTATCGGTCTTCGACACCAGGATGTCGCCATCGGCCACTTCGATTTCACGACCGCTGACCGGCTCATTGACCCGCATGGCCCAACCCCATTTGTGATATTACTTAAGACTGGGAATGGACGACGAACACGCAGGGATTGTCAATAGCTACAAAAGTCGGATATCGATAACTTCACAAGAAAACAAATTAAAAAACAAAGGATTAGCGAAGCACTCCGCCCCATGGAATTCAAGCGGCGGAGCGGGAAATCCAGCGTTTGATCGCCGCCACGTGCTCGGCTTCCTCTTCGACGAATTCGATGGCCATGGCCTTGATCTCGGGATCATCGGTGGCATCGAGCACGCCCTGATAGAAGGCCAGACCGTTGGTTTCGGCATCCAGGGCCACACTCAGGGCCATGGCCACATCCATCTGCGGATCGGCGGCCCAGATGGCCGCCGCCTCCGGGCTTTCCAATTGCGGCCAGGCGTATTCACCCGGCGGGATATCCGGCAGGTCGCGGAAACCGCCGCGCTTGCGCGCCTCTTCCAGATGCATGCGCGAATAATCGGCCATTTGGCGGAAGAAATCGGCCACTTCGGTGTTTTCAAAGCTGCCGGCGGCATCGGCCAATTCATCGAAGCGTAACGCCGCCTCTTGTTCCAGGCGGGCGGCGTAGACCAGAAATTCCTCAACCGACTTCATGGCGGCAGCTCCCTTGGCATGACGGCAAATGCACACTGACTATAGGGCTTTGGCTCAAACAATTCCAATGAACGAATTAACGGGCCTCGACGATCCAGCCGCCGCCCAAGACCCGGTCGCCGTCATAGAATACACAGGCCTGACCGGGGGCAACCCCCTGTTCCGGCATGTCCAGCATGACCAAACCGCCGCCCTGGCCATCCAGACGTACCCGTGCCGGCATGGGCGGACGGGTGGAGCGCACCCGCACCTGACAGGTGAAATCGGCGCCGGCGCCATCGCCCAGCCAGTTGACGTCGCGCAAGTTGATGCGCGAACGGCCCAAGGCCTCGCGCGGGCCGACCACCACCTGGGCCTTGTCCGCCTCCAGCCGGATGACGTAAAGCGGATCGCCGCCGCCCAGGCCCAGACCTTTGCGCTGGCCGATGGTGTAATGGATGATGCCCTGATGGCGGCCCAGCTCACGCCCGTCCTCCACATGGACGATGGCGCCGGGGCGGATGGCGCCGGGCTTGAGGCGTTGCACCAGCCCGGCATAATCGCCATCGGGGACGAAACAGATGTCCTGACTGTCGCGCTTGGCCGCCACCGGCAGAGCGTAGCGGGCGGCGATGGCCCGGGTTTCATCCTTGGACAGGAACCCGCCCAGGGGAAAGCGCAGGAAGTCCAATTGCTCACGCGTGGTGCTGAACAGGAAATAGCTTTGGTCGCGCGCCGGATCGGCGCCCTTCAGCATGACGGCGCCGGTGGCGCTGTCCTGACGCTGAACGTAATGGCCGGTGGCCAGGGCATCGGCGCCCAGATCACGGGCGATGGAAAACAGATCGCGGAACTTGACGGTCTGATTGCACAACACGCACGGGATCGGGGTTTCGCCGCGAACATAGGATTCGGCGAATTTGTCGACCACGTCGGCGTGGAAGGTGCTTTCCATGTCCATGACGTAGTGGGGGATGCCCAGCACGTCGGCGACGGTGCGGGCGTCGTGGATATCCTTGCCGGCACAGCAGGTATTGGGCCGGCACACCGCTTGGCCGTGATCGTAAAGTTGCAGCGTCACGCCGACCACGTCCCAGCCTTGCTCCTTCAACAAAGCGGCGGTGGCGGAGGAATCCACCCCCCCCGACATGGCGACGACGATGCGGCCCTGTGAATTTCTGTCAGTCATGAGGGCATATATGCGCTCGCGCACCGCCAAGTCCAGTCCCCCGCATGGCAATCGCCACGAAAATGTCACCAATTCTTCGTAAGCCCGCCGCCCCGCCAGCCCTTAGTCTCCCTGCCGCGCGCAGCAGAAAGCCTGAGTTCAAGTGAAACGAAGCAGCAAGATCATCCTGGCCGTCACCCTTGCCATCCTGGCCACCGAAGCCGGATTGGTGCTGTCGTCGTGGCTGTCGGCCCGGCGGGTGATGGAGCAGACCATCCAGGATCGTGGTGCCACCTTGCGCGAAGGCTTCGCCATCGCCCAATCCACCACCGAGATGCAATTGGGCGCCATCGCCAGCTTCATCGCCGATGTCGAGGACGTGCGCCGCTTCATGGCCCTGGCCCAAGCCCTGGACGCGGCTCCGCAAGCGGTCAAGGATGATTACCGCACTCAATTGGAACGCATCGTCGGTAATCGCTGGTCCAATCTGCAATTCCGCTTTTTATTGCGCCAATTGGCCTTTCATTTCCCCGATGGCTCCACCTTCCTGCGGGTCGAACGTCCGTTCCAGCAAGGCGAACGCGCCACCCCGGAAAACGGCCTGGTCACCGCCACCATCACCAGCCGCCGCGTGCGCAGCGGCTTTGAAATCGGCGCCTGGTCCACCGGCCTGCGCGCCACCGCCCCGATCACCACCCAGAACGGCGAAGGCATGTCCCAATTGCTGGGCGTGGTCGAGGTGGGAACCTCCTTCGATCCCATGCTGGTGCCCATCTGCCCGACGACGGAATGCGGTGTCGCCGTCCTGCTGTCGCCGCAGGCAACGCAATCCATGGATGCCGCCAGCCGCGACGCCCTGTTCACCCCCGACCGCATCATCGACGGCGGCTGGCTGATGGAAGCATCGTCCAACCCGGCCATCACCCGGCTGATCGTGGGCAACCTGTCGCAACCCGCGCGCGGCCAATCGACGACCGTGCTGCAACGCTCGCCCGCCGGGCACTGGCTGGGGGTCACCACTTTTCCGCTGCTGGATTACTCGGCCCGAGGTGACGGCGAGCGCGTGCCGGTGGGAATGGTGGCGGTCTGGCAGGACGCCTCCGATCTGATGACCGGACTGCACGGTGATTTGCGCACCACCCTGGTCACCGCCGTGCTGGCCTTCCTGCTGGTGGAAAGCGTGCTGATCCTGGGGGTCCGGATGGCCACCAGACGGCTGGAAAACGAGATCACCAAAGCCACCGCCGAAAGCCGGGCATTACTGGATCGGGTGACCGAACTGGCCGAACGCGACCCGATGACCGACCTTTACAATCGCCGCAGCTTTTCCCGGCGCATGAGCGAGGAACTGGCCCGGCAACAGCGCGAACACCACCCCCTGAGCCTGGCGATCATCGACCTGGATCATTTCAAGCGTATCAACGACAGCCACGGCCATGCCGCCGGCGACGACGTCATCCTGCGTCTGGTCCATCACCTGGGCCATGTGCTGCGGGCAACCGACCTGAGTGGACGCTGGGGCGGCGAGGAATTCCTGATCGCCTTTCCCGGCGCTGGCTTGCTGGAAGCCGGGCGGGTGCTGGACCGTCTCAGGGAAACCATTGCCAGCGATACGGCCCCGATTCCGTTCACCTTCAGCGCTGGAGTGACACAATGGCGCGATGGCGACGACCTCGACACCATGCTGCACCGCGCCGATACCGCCCTGTACCGGGCCAAGGACGAGGGCCGCGACCGCATCGCCTATGACCGCCCGCCCGAACCGGTGGCGTGATTTCAGCTCTCCGGCAGCACGTCGCGCAGAGTTTGCAGGCTTTTCGACTTGAATTCGCGCCGATAGAGGATGGCGACGACCAGGGCGGCGGCGGCCAGGAACACCCAGGCGTTGACGAACCACATCATCATGGCCAAAGCGAAGTAATAGGCGCGCAAGCCCCGATTGAAGGTATTGGCGGCCAGATCCTGCAAGCGCGCCGCATGACCAGCGAAACGGTCCTTGACGGCTGATTCGGCGGTGATCTCGGGGGCGGCGCCCATCAGGATGCAGCAGTAATTGAACTGCCTGAGCGCCCAGGTGAATTGGAAGAAGGTATAGACGAACACCCCGGCCAGCAGCAAAACCTTCATCTCGAAGGATTCCAGCGTCGCCTGCGGGGCGAAGGGCATTTCGCGGTAAACCTGATAGCCGCGCTCGCCCGCCCCCATCAACGCCACCAGCCCGCCCAGGATCAGGATGGAGGCCGAGGCGAAGAACGACACCGCCCGCATCAGATTGCCCATCAGCGAGGTATCGGAAATGCGGTTCTCGCGGTCGCACATGGACCGCATCCAGCTTTCCCGGTGCGCCGCCATCACCGCCGACAACGTGCGTTCGCGCAATCTGCGGTGCTCGGCCAACAGCGTATAGCCCACCCATAGCGCCATGAACGCGGCAAAGGCGGCGATATCGATGACCGGAATGCCTTGGATGCTGGTGGTCGTCATGGCTACCTCGAAGGCCGAAGGGGCCTTGCGGCCCCTTCGTATCAGCGAATTACCGTCATTCCCGCGCAGGAGCGTGTGAATTTATCCACTCCCTTCTGCCGTCACTCCCGCGAAGGCGGGAGTCCAGAGGGTGCACTACCACCTTTTCCGCGACTCCTGGATACCCGCCTTCGCGGGTATGACGGGGTGAAAGGTGGAGACGGCAATAAATTCATAAAACTTCAATCCCGCTCGTCGATCCAGGCCATCTGAATGGCCTCCAGGATCTTCTCGTTGGATTTCTGCGGATCGTCGTCGAAACCATCCAAGGCGCAGACCCAGGCGTGCAGGTCGGTATAGCGCAAATTGACGTTATCGACGTCAGGATGCGTTTCTTCCAGCGCGATGGCGATATCGAGGATATCGGTCCACTTCATTACTTCTTATCCACGCTCATGTTGCGGGTGGCGGCGGGCACCGTGACCACCAGACCGTCCAGTTCCTGCTTCATGATGATCTGGCAACCCAGGCGCGAGGTCGCGGTCAGGCCGAAGGCCAGATCCAGCATGTCTTCCTCGTCTTCCTCGGCCGCCGCCAGGCGCTCGTACCAATCGGGATCGACGACGATGTGACAGGTGGAACAGGCCAGCGAGCCTTCGCAGGCGCCTTCCAGGTCGATCTTGTTGCGGTGGGCGATTTCCAGAACCGACAGGCCTTCGGGGGCTTCAACCTCGTTGCGGCTGCCGTCGGCGGTGATGAACGTCATCTTGGGCATGTGTCCTGCCTTTCTACTCTCTTTTGGTCCCAGCCGAGGCGGAACGTTCGGTGATCACTCGGCGCCCCCCAGGGCGTCATCGAGGCGTTCCACCGACACGCCGGCCAGCGCCTGACGGATGCCACGGTCCATGCGCTTTTCAGCGAAGGACTTGGTGGCTTCCTCCAGATGCTCGACGGCGACGGTGACGGCATCGCGGTCGATACCCGCGCAAGCCTGTTCGACAGCCTCGACGGCAGCATCGATAGCCTGTCGCTCGTCAACAGACAAGAGGTCGTGGTCGACTCCCAGGGCAGATTTTACCGCCAAGACTGAACGACGGGCCTCGACCACCGCCTCGGTCAGCAATCTTTGCGCCATGTCATCCTTGGCGTGAACCAGGGAATCGCGCAGCATGGTGGCCATTTCATCGTCGGACAGACCATAGGACGGCTTGACCGCCACGTGCTGTTCCACCCCGGTGGCCATTTCCTGCGCCGACACCGTCAGCAGACCATCGGCGTCGACCTGGAAGGTGACGCGGATACGCGCCGCGCCGGCGGCCATGGGCGGAATGCCGCGCAGCACGAAGCGGGCCAGCGACCGGCATTGGTCGACCATCTCGCGCTCGCCTTGCACCACATGAATGGACATGGCCGACTGGCCGTCCTGATAGGTGGTGAATTCCTGGGCCATGGCCACCGGAATGGGGGTATTGCGCGGAATGACCTTCTCGACGATGCCACCCATGGTCTCGATGCCGAGCGAGAGCGGCGTCACGTCCAAAAGCAAGGTATCGGAGCCACGGGTCAGCGCCTCGGCCTGAAGTGCGGCGCCGACCGCCACCACCTCGTCCGGGTTGATGTCGGACAAAGGCTGGCGCCCGAAGAACTCGGACACCCGCTTGCGCACCAAGGGCATGCGGGTGGAGCCGCCCACCAGCACCACGCCCTGGATATCACCCACGTCGATGCCGGCATCCTCGACCACGCCCCGGCAAATCTCGATGGTGCGCTCGACGAAGGGTTCGGCCAGCTTTTCCAACTCGGCCTTGGTCAGCTTGTGGCGGCTGGCGATACCGTCCAGCTCGATCATCCATTCGCCCTCGGCCCGACCGGTCAGGCATTCCTTGGCGACACGGGCGGTCATCAGCGCCTGCTTGACCTCGCCGGCGGTGATGGCGGCCCCGGCCGCGCGCTGCGACAGAAAATGTTCGGCCACCGCATGATCGATGTCGTCGCCGCCCAAGACGGCGTCGCCGCCGGTGGCCTTGACCTGGAACACGCCCTTTTCCATCTTGAGGATGGAAATGTCGAAGGTGCCGCCGCCCAGATCGTAGACGGCGTAAAGCCCTTCAACCGAATTGTCCAAACCGTAAGCCAAGGCGGCGGCGGTGGGTTCGTTGACCAGACGCAGCACCTCGATATCGGCCAGACGGGCGGCGTCCTTGGTGGCGGTGCGGGCAGCGTCGTCGAAATAAGCCGGCACGGTGATGACGGCGCGGGTGACGCTCTTGCCCAGCATGGCCTGTTCGGCCCGCTCCTTGATAGCCATCAGGATATGGGCGGAAATGGCCACCGGGGTCAGGGTGCGCCCGGCCACGCGCAGGCGGACCATGCCGCCTTCAGGCGGCACCACCACTTCGTAAGGCAGGGTGCCGGCCAGGGACTTGACGTCCTCCAGGCCACGGCCCATCAGCCGCTTGATCGACGACACCACATGGTCGGGGCTTTCCAGGATGGCCTGACGGGCCAGGGCGCCGACCTCGACCGAGCCGTCATCCTTGTAATGGACCACCGACGGGATCAGCGCCTTGCCGTCTTCGCCACGCAACACCTCGACTTCTGAATCGAAGGAAAAAGCCACCACCGAATTGGTGGTGCCCAGATCGATGCCAACGGCCAGCCCGCTTTCGGATTCATGGGGGACCGGAGTTTCCCCCGGCTCATGCAATTGCAGCAGGACAAGACCGTCATCGATCATGGGGTAATCCTTTCGTCAGCGCAGGGCCCGCGTGATGCGGGTCTTCTTGGTGCGAGCCTCTTCGGCCAGCTTGGCCAGATATTTGAGGCGGATGGTCAGATGCCCGGCCTCGTCCAGCTCGCCGGCGTTGAACGCCGCCGAGATATGGCATTGGCAGGCGATGACCTCGGAATCGGCATCCGCCGACAGTTTGGTGATGACCTCCACCGTATCGGCATCGGCGATGGCCTCGCGCTTTTCCATCTGCTCCATCAGCAACATGGGGTCGTTGATGGTACCACAGGCGGTCAGATCGACCTTGCGACCTTTCAGGTCCAGCAGATAGGCGGCGCGCTTCAGCGGATCCTTCAGGGTTTCATAGGCTTCGTTCAGGCTGGTCGCCTGCGATTGCGAAAGCGCGCGTTCCTTCGGTGATTTGGCGGCGAAGCGGTCCGGGTGCAGCCGGCGCTGAAAGCCGAAATACTGCTTTTCCAGCAAATCCTGGTCGATGTCGAAAGTGGGCAGCATGCCCAGGCGGGAAAAATGATCGATGGCGCCCGGCCCCTGTACCGCCCCACAGACGGAACAGAACAAGGCGCGGGCAGCCACCGGTCCCTTGCAGGACCAGCAGGGCACCACGGCGGCAGCGGCAGCGGCGTTGGCAACGCTGGCGGTCATTGCTCCCCCTTCCGGCATGTTACGACGATTCCTTAGACATGGAACGATTCACCGCAGCCGCAGCGGCCTTTTTCGTTGGGATTGCGGAAGACGAAGCCCGATTGCATCTTTTCGTCCACCCAGTCCATCTCGGTGCCGAAGATGAACATGGCAGCCTTGGGGTCGATCAACACGGTGATGCCGCCTTGTTCGACCACTTCATCGAAGGGCGACTTCTCGTCGGCGTATTCCAGCGTGTACTGCATGCCCGAGCAGCCCTTGGAGCGCACGCCGATGCGGATGCCCGCCGACGGCTTGCCGCGCTTGTCCAGCATGGTCCGCACCCGTTGGGCCGCACTTTCGGTGATGGTGATGGGGGCTTTCATTTCCATGACCAATCCCTCTCTTTCGTCAAGCGGTGCCGGCTTCAGCCGGCAGCCTTTTCGTCTTCGGCCTGGCCGGCTCAGCCGGCCGCCTTCTCATCTTCACCGAGACCGGACTTGGACTTGTAGTCCTTGATGGCCGCCTTGATAGCATCCTCGGCCAGGACCGAACAATGGATCTTGACCGGCGGCAGGGCCAGTTCGTGGGCGATGTCGGTGTTCTTGATCGCCGCCGCTTCGTCCAAAGTCTTGCCCTTGACCCATTCGGTCACCAGGGACGACGAGGCGATGGCCGAGCCGCAGCCGAAGGTCTTGAACTTGGCATCCTCGATGATGCCTTCGGGGCTGACCTTGATCTGCAGCTTCATGACGTCGCCGCAGGCGGGGGCGCCCACCAGGCCGGTGCCGACATCAGTGGAATCCTTGTCCATGGAGCCGACATTGCGCGGGTGTTCGTAGTGGTCGACGACCTTGTCGCTGTAAGCCATGTGTTCCTCCAAACTTGGGGCCGGGCGATACCGGCCCCGGTATCTTTCATATATGGTGACGGATCAGTGTTCAGCCCACTGGATCGACTTGATATCGACGCCTTCCAGGTGCATGTCCCACAAAGGCGACAGCGAGCGCAGATGCTCGACCGCCTTGACCGTGTGGTCAATGGCGTAATCGATGTCCGCCTCGGTGGTGAAGCGGCCCAGACCGAAGCGCAAGCTGGTATGGGCCATCTCGGCGTCCAGCCCCAAGGCGCGCAGCACATAGGACGGTTCCAGCGAGGCCGAGGTACAGGCCGAACCCGACGACACCGCCAGATCCTTGACCCCCATCATCAGCCCCTCGCCCTCGACGAAGGCGAAGGAGATGTTGATGTTGCCGGCGACGCGGTTATCGAGATCGCCATTGACGTAGATTTCCGGCAGACGCGCCTTCAGACCGTTCAGCAGCCGGTCGCGCAGGCCGTGCAGACGTTCGGCTTCCGCCGCCATTTCGGCGCTGGCGATGGCGCAGGCCTCGCCCAGGCCGACGCACAACGGCGTGGCCAAGGTGCCCGAGCGCATGCCGCGTTCCTGACCGCCGCCATTGATCATCGGCACCAGCCGCACGCGCGGACGGCGGCGCACGAACAGGGCGCCGACACCCTTGGGGCCATAGATCTTGTGACCGGAAATGCTCATCAGGTCGATGTTCATGGCGTTCACGTCCAGCGGGATCTTGCCCACCGCCTGGGCGCAATCGGTGTGGAAGAACGCGCCTTTCTTGCGGCACAGGGCACCGATTTCAGCCAAGGGCTGGATGACGCCGATCTCGTTGTTGACGCCCATCACCGAAACGATGGCGGTCTTGTCGGTAACCACCGCTTCCAGTTCGGCCATGTCGATCAGGCCGTTGGCCTTGACCGGCAGATAGGTGACCTTGAAGCCTTCCTGTTCCAGGTGGCGGCAGGTGTCGAGCACGCATTTGTGCTCGGTGACCACGGTGACGATGTGGTCCTTCTTGTCCTTGTAGAAATGCGCCACGCCCTTGATGGCCAGATTGTTGGATTCGGTGGCGCCCGAGGTGAAGATGATTTCCTTGGCATCGGCGCCGATGATGGCGGCGATCTGTTCGCGCGCCACTTCCACCGCCTCTTCCGCTTCCCAGCCATAAGCGTGGTTGCGCGAGTGGGGATTGCCGAATTTCTCGGTGAAATAGGGCAGCATCTTGTCGACCACGCGCGGATCGCACGGCGTAGTGGCCTGATAGTCGAGATAGATCGGCTGTCCTTGGCGCCGGCCGATGGCAGAAGTGGTCATCGCTTCAGGTCCTTTCCAACTGGCGGCATCACGCCGCGTCCTTGACTGTTTTTCCTTTCCGCCGGGCGAAATCGCACCAGGCGGACAGGAAGGTTTCCATCTCTTCGGCCCGGCTGTCCGGTCCCAGGCTGACGCGCAAGGCGCAATCGGCCAGACCAGGCCCCAGGCCCATGGCCTCCAGCACGGGGCTGGACGCCACCTTGCCCGATGAACAGGCCGCCCCGGCGCTGACCATCACCTTGGCCAAATCCAAGGCCATCACCTGAAGCTGAGCGGCAACGCCGGGCAGGATCAGGCACGAGGTGTTGCACAACCGGGGCGAATCCTTGCCCACCACCATCGCTTCCGGCAACCTTTGGGCCATGTCGGCCTCAAGCCGGTCGCGCAAGCTTTCCATCCTGGCCGGGACGCCCCCCGCTTCCACCTCGGCGGCGGCCATGCAGGCCGCCTGGGCGAAACCGGCGATGCCGGCCAAATTCTCGGTTCCTGCCCGACGACGCTTCTCCTGGCCTCCTCCTAGCAAGATGGGTGCCAAGGAAATGTCGGGTTTCGACAACACTAAACAACCAATTCCCGCCGGCCCGCCCATTTTGTGTGCGCTCAATGTCAGGAAGTCGACAGCGAGATGCGACAAAAAAACAGGCACCCGCCCCAAACCTTGCGCCGCGTCGCAATGGACCAGGGCACCACGGGCATGGGCAATGCGAGCCACATCCGCCACCGGCTGAAGGATGCCGGTTTCGTTGTTGGCCAACATCACCGACACCAGGGCCGGGCGGTCATCCTCGGCCAGCAGCCGATCAAGGGCTGCCAGATCGACGACGCCGTCGGCCCCCACTGGAATAATCCGCACGGCTGCGTTTTCCCGCACCGACGGATGTTCGATGGCCGACACCAGCAGATTGTCCCGCCCGCAGCCGCGCAAGACCAAGGCATTGGCCTCGGTTCCGCCCGAGGTGAACACCAGTTCCGCCCCTTCGGCATGGATGGCGGCGGCGATGGCGCCGCGGGACTGTTCCAGCAAGGCGCGGGCGCGCCGACCGAAGGCGTGGACGGAAGACGGGTTGCCGCCAGCCGCAAGCGCCTCCACCATGGCCGCCACGACCTCGGGTCGCGCCGGCGCGCCGGCGTTGTGATCGAGGTAGGCCGACATGGTCACGGGAAAAACGCCTCCTGCATGGGTTGGTTACTGGGCGGCGACGGTGCCGGTATTGCCGTGGAACATGCCCGAGCTGCCCAGGATGCGCCGTTCGCACACATCGGCCAGCGACACCGCCGACAGATACAGATAAATCTGGTTGCCCAGTTCTTCCCACAGATCGTGGGTCAGGCAACGGCCTTTGTTGTGATGGCAGCCGGCGGGCGAGCCGGGCGAGCAGCGGGTGGTCTGGATCGGTTCGTCCACCGCCAGGATGATGTCGGAAATGCGCATCTGCACCGCCGGGCGCGACAGCAGATAGCCGCCGCCGGGACCGCGCACGCTTTTGACCAGCCCGCCCTTCCTGAGCTTGCCGAACAATTGTTCCAGATAGGACAGCGAGATTTCCTGGCGTTCGGCGATATCGGCCAAAGCCACCGGGCTGCCCTGCGAATGGCTGGACAGATCGACCATCGCCATCACGGCGTAACGACCCTTGGTGCTGAGTTTCACTGCTGTCTCTCCCAAACGTTCGGACCCCAGTCCGAAGTTGAAACCACTATGTCTTGCCAGCGCCGTTCAGGCGTTCGCTTGTTTTCTTGCCGGCGCCGTTTCAAGCGCCTGCGGCATGATTGCGGTCGTCCTCGCCCAGCACCACCACGTTGTGGGGGTGACGGGGGTGACTTTCCACCGCGCGCGCCGCTTCCAGTTCCTGCACCCGCTCGACCAGAGTGTTGACCTGGGCCCGCAGAGTGTCGATGGCCCGAGCCACCGGATCAGGCAGGTTCTCGTCATCCAGGCCGTAAGCGCAGAAGGTGGGCTCGCCCTCCTTCGGCTTGCGCAAGACGGCGCGGGCGGGGATGCCGACCATGGTCACACCGGGCGGCACCTCGGTCAGCACCACGGCATTGGCGCCGATGCGCGCGCCCTTGCCCACGGTGATCGGCCCCAGCACCTGGGCGCCGGAACCGACGATGACGTCGTCTTCCAAGGTGGGGTGGCGCTTGCCCTTGTGCAGCGAGGTCCCCCCCAGGGTGACCCCGTGATAAAGGGTGACGTCGTCGCCGATGATGGCGGTCTCGCCAATCACCACCCCGGTGCCGTGGTCGATGAACAACCGCCGGCCAATGGTGGCGCCGGGATGGATTTCGATACCGGTGAAAACCTTACCGATATGGGAAAGAACCCGCCCCAGCAGCTTCAGCCCCACACCCCAGCACCAATGCGCCAAGCGATAAATAAGCAAGGCATGCAGTCCCGGATAGCACAGAATCACCTCGAGCCACGAATGCGCCGCCGGGTCGCGGCTGCGAATCGATGCGATATCTTCGCGAAGAGACTTGAAAACCATGGCAGGCAATATGCTAATCTTCCGGTTAGAGGACGCGGCACAGTCGAACCAAAGGACCAAGGGGGGCCTTGGGGTGGGCCGCATTCGCTGAAGGTGAATATAGGATGCCCGACAAGGCCGGTCAAGTATGACTGGCAATCAGCCCAAAAACCGTCACCCATTCCCCGACGCTAGAACTCGGGAATTCCCGTTCGCGTCTGGACAATAAACCATTACAGGTAGGGGACACGATGCCCGAGGTTATTTTCAACGGACCCGATGGACGCCTGGAAGGCCGCTATCACCATTCCAAGACGACCAACGCGCCGATCGCTTTGCTGCTGCATCCGCACCCGCAGCATGGCGGCACCATGAACAATAAAGTGGTGTATTCGCTTTACAACACCTTCGTGAAGCGCGGGTTCTCCACGTTGCGCTTCAATTTCCGCGGTGTCGGCCGCAGCCAGGGCAAGTTCGATGCCGGCCAGGGCGAATTGTCCGACGCCGCCTCGGCGCTCGACTGGATGCAGACCTACAATGCCAATGCGAGCGCCTGCTGGGTCGGCGGCTTTTCCTTCGGCGCCTGGATCGGCATGCAATTGCTGATGCGCCGCCCGGAAATCGACGGTTTCGTCTCGGTGGCGCCGCCGGCCAACGCCTATGACTTCACCTTCCTGGCGCCCTGCCCGTCTTCCGGCCTGATCGTCCACGGCACCGCCGACGAAGCGGTACCGGAAGCGTCGGTGGCCAAGCTGGCGACCAAGCTGGGCAGCCAGAAGAACATCCGGGTCCGCTATCGCACGGTGGAAGGCGCCAACCACTTCTTCGGCAATCACCTGGACCCGCTGGCCGAGATGGTCGACCAGTATCTGGGGGAAAGCCTGACCGAGGCCGCCGCCAACCGCCCCGGCCTGCCGCCGGTGGCCGTGGCCGCGCCCTGATCGGCCATCAAGTAAAAGTTAAGCCCCCGCCGACGGGTTCGGCGGGGGCTTTTTTTCGCACTACCCATCGTCGTGCCCGCGATAGCGCTGACTTAGAGCACCATGCGTTGTGCTGCGCATGCCGCTGGTGTTGCGCCGTTACGTTCCCGACGGCATGGGGCGCGGTGCCAAGGAAAAGCTGGAATGGGTCACCGACGTTCTGACGGGCAACGCCTCGTCTAAGCCGCCCTGCGTTTCGACGCTCAAACGCAGGGCACATTCGACACCATGACCATCATGGTGCTGCCCCGCGCCATGTGTGACCGCAAGCCGCTTTCGGCGGAACGCTTGCCGCCCAGCGGGCCAGGAAACGGAGGTGGAGGAAAAAGTGGGGCGGGCGGCTCGTACGCCACTTCAGACGAAGCCGTGGGGACTGCTAAAGCCCCGGTCTCCGGTCACACGTCCGTCCCAGCGAATACTGTACGCTCTACCCCCGCTGAGCGCAAGACCCTGCCCCTCGAACTGAAGCCGCCGGGCGGCAAGCAGCCCGAGACCCTGGTGGGCTTCCTCAAGCGCATGGGCTGCGTCAAGGATACGGATGGCTGGCTGTCGCAGATGGGCGTCGACAATTAATCGGACGCACTGATGATTCACCGTCGTTCCCGCGAAGGCGGGAACCCAGGGGGTGCACGACTGATCTTTCCGTGACTCCTGGACTCCCGCCTTCGCGGGAGTGACGGGGTTGCTGTAGGAGTGCTTCCGATTAAAGGCTCGCAACTCTAAAAACCGCAGAGGCACAGAGGCACAGAGAGGTCTGTCAGAAGTGAAGTGAAGCCGTCATTACGGGCGACGTTCTCTCTGTGCCTCTGTGTCTCTGTGGTTAATTTACTTTATGCTTCTGGCTGTATTGCATTTAAATCAGTGACTGGTGCCGCTGGAATAGTTGATCTTGTTCCAGACGTTGTATTTGCCGATGGGCGCGCTCATGGGCAGGCGTTTTTCCTCGGCGAAGGTCTTGGCATCCAGCACCATCACCGCGCCGTCCTTTTCCGACAAGGACAGCAACAGCTTCGACCCATCGCGGTTGAACTCCACATGGCGGGTCAGCTTGCCCGGGGCCGGGCGGATGGTCCTGACGATTTCCAGGGTGCGGGTGTCGATGATCTGCATGGCGTCCTTCTCCTTGCCCATGGAGACATCGACCCAGGCATAGGGGCTGTTCTCATGCCCACGCATGAAGAAGCCCGGCCCCAGGGTGGGGATGCGTTTGATCGTTTCCCAGGTCTTCATGTCGATGATGCTGACCATGGCTTCCTTCAGATGCGGCGTTGCCATCAAGTACCGCTCGCCCTGCTTGAAGACGATGCCCGAGCCCAGATGCGGCATGCCGCCCAGATCCAGGTCGGCCACCTTGCGCTTGAGGTCGAGATCGACCACCATGCCCTTCTTGCCATCGCGTGAGGCGCCCATCACCCGCTCGTAACCCGGATCGAAGAAGAAATCGTCCAGGTAATCGGGGGTGCGGATGCGCAACGCCTGAAAGCGCCCTTGGGGGCCGATTCCCTCCTCCTGACCCTTCTCGCGCGAATGGGCCAGACCGTTGATCACCGGGGCAGCATCGTCGGCATAGGGGATTTCCCAAATCTCTTCCAGATCGCGCAAAGCGACGATGAAGGAATGCCGGGGTGGGGCCGTATAGACCGCCGACACCCGGCTGGTCTTGCCGTCGCCTTCCACCGGGATCACCTGCATCAGCGACAGGTCACGGGCGTCCAGCGCCACCAGGGTATGGGGCAGAACGTTGCCGACCATCAGGAAACGACCATCGTCGGAGACGGCGACGTTGCGGGTGTTGATACCGGCCCTGATCTCCGCCATCAGCTTGCCGGTCCACATGTCGACCTTGGAAATCCAGCCATCGCGCGAGGCGAAATAGACGAAGCGGCCATCGGGCGAATATTTGGCCCCGCCATGCAGGGCGAAGCGGCTTTGGAAGCGGTAGAGCGGCTTCATGTGATCGCCGTCGACGATGCTGACATGATGGTCGCCGCCCTCGACCACGGTGAACAGGTTCAAGGGATCGGCCTTGAACGGCGGCTTGGCCGGCAGGTCGACGGCTTTGGTCACCACCAGATGCGAGGCCTTGATTTCCTCTGCCCCCCAGTGCGGCAGCGCCGGCACCGGGGAATAGACCAGCTTGACCAAGGCCTTGATCTGCTCGGCGCTCAGTTGGTCCTTGAAGGCGGGCATCTGGGTGGCATCCCGCCCCTCGGCCACCACCTTTTCCGCCTCGCCCTGCTTCAGCCGCCCGAGATTTTCCGGCAGCAATGCCGGGCCGATGGCGCCCAGGCGGTCGGCGCCATGACAGGCGGCGCAGGTTTCGGTGTAAAGCCGGTTGACGTCGGTGGCCAAGGCGGGGGTGGCCAAGGTGGAGCTGGCCAGCATCAGCAATCCCAATGACAGCAGGCGCTTCATGCGATTTCCTCATCGGTGAGATAGCAGCCGGGGTCTTCCCCCCAGACGTCGCCGCCGGCGCGGTCGGCGCGCACGCGGCTGTTGCCGTTGCAGATGGACAGGTGCCGGCAGTCGCCACAGCGCCCGCCGACGGCGCGGGGATGCGGACGCAACCCCGTCAATAGCGGGTTGTCATCGGCCGCCCACAGGGTCGAGAACGGGGTTTTGCGCACATTGCCCAAGCGGTGGTGCCACCACATGGTGTCGGGATGGACCCAGCCCAGATTGTCGATATTGGCGACGTTGATTCCGGCGGCGTTACCGCCCCATTGCCTGAGCTTGGCCGCCAGATGTTCGGCCCGATCCGGCCAGCGGCCGGACGCCCAGGCCAGGAAGAACGGGCCGTCGGCATCGTTGTTGCCGGTGACGCATTCAACAAATGGATTAACAAGGGCGAAATCAAACAATGATTCCATGGCCTTGCGCGTCATGGTGAAAGCAGCGTCATCCGCCCGGTTGACATTGCCGCGACCAGCGTAATTGAGGTGGGAGAAATAGAATTTCCCCACCCCCTCGTCCGCCGTCAACCTGAGGATGTCGGCGAAATGGTGGGCGTTTTCGGCGGTCATGGTGAAGCGCAGGCCGACCTTGACACCGCGGTCGCGACACAGCCGCAGCCCATGCAAGGCGCTGGCATAGGCGCCGTCACGACCACGGAAGGCATCGTTGACGCCGCCGATGCCGTCGAGCGAAACGCCGACATAATCAAAGCCGGCCTCGGCGATGCGGTCTGCCAGCGCCTCATCGATCAGGGTGCCGTTGCTGGACAGCGACACCGAGGGGAAACGCAACTCCTTGGCCCGGGCGGCGATGGCGAAGATATCGGGGCGCAGCAGCGGCTCGCCGCCCGACAGGATCAGGGCCGGCACCTTGAAGGCGCGCAGATCGTCCATCACCGCCTTGATTTCAGCGAAATCCAGCTCGCCGGCGAAATCCTTGTCGGCGGAGGTGGAATAGCAATGCTTGCACAACAGATTGCAGCGGCGGATCAGGTTCCAGATCACCACCGGTCCCGGCGGGTTGCGCCGGGGCAGCACCGGAGTAGGGGTGTCGATCTCGCGCAGGAACTGGGTCAGACGGAACATGATGACCTCTTCAACCGGTCAGCCGCAGGCCGGTCTTTTTCAGGATGCGGGTGGAATACAGCACCCGGTGGCCCCGGTTCATGCCGCCCAGGGCCAGGGCGATACGCTCGACCAGCACTTGCGCCGCGCCATGATCGCGGGCGTGGACCATGGCGAACAAATTGTAGGGCCAGTGCGGCGGCAAGCGCGGACGCTGATAGCAATGACTGATGAAGCCCAAGGCGGTCATCGCCGCCCCCGCCGCCATCACGTCGTCATCGGCCACGTCCCACACGCTCATGCCGTTCCAGCCATAGCCCAGGGCGTAATGATTGGGCACCACGCCGATGCGGCGGATGCTGCCGGCCTCGACCATGGCCCGCATGCGCGCCCTGACCTCGACCGCCGATATTCCCACCTGTTCGGCCACCGCGTCATAGGGCCGCGCCACCAGCGGCAGGCCGTCCTGGGTGGCGACGATGATGGCCCGGTCGATGGAATCGACGGTGATGGCGCTATCGATGGAATCGACGGTGATGGCGCTATCGATGGAATCCAGGTGCTGGGTCATGCCTCGAACTTCAGGCCGATATGGAACTCGGTGAGCTTGGGCATATCGTGCACCGGCAATCCGGTCATGGCCTGGACTTCGGTCAAGACCTGTTCCACCCGCGCGCGGCTGTCGGCGGCGACCACGAACCACATGTTGAAATGGTGGTCGCGCTGGTAATTATGCGCCACTTCGGCGAAGGCGTTGACCTGCGCCGCCACCTGATCGAAGCGATCCACCGGCACCGCCATGGCCACCAGGGTGTTATGGCCGCCGAAACGGTCGGCGTTGTAAAGCGGGCCGAAGCGCGACAACACCCCTGATTGCCGCAGGGCGGCGATGCGGCTGATCAACTCGTCCTCGCTCAGGCCCAAGGCAAGGCCGGCCTCGGCGAACGGGGTTTCGCTGATGGGAAAGCCGCCTTGCAGGGCATTGATGATGGCGCGGTCGGTGTCGTCCATCATTCCGCCGCCTGCCTGGGCTGACCATAGCGGGCGCCGCATTGCTTGAAGCGGCGCAGGGAGAACAAAGGCTGGTGCGGCAGATGCCCCACCCCTTCGCGCCCGGCCATCAAGGCGATGGCCGCTTCCACCGCTGGCCGGTCCTTGCCGTGGATCATGGTGAACAGATTATAGGGCCAGTCGGGCAAACGGCGCGGACGGCGATAGCACAATGTCACTTCCGGGCAGCGGCCCAGCCTTTGGCCGATCTCGGCGACCTGATCGTCGGGGACGTCCCACACCACCATGGCATTGGCGCGATAGCCCAATTCATGATGGCGAACGATGATGCCGAAACGGCGGATCACCCCCGCTTGGCGCAAGCGGGTCAGGCGGTCGATGATTTCGCCCTCGTCCATGCCGATGCCCGCCCCCAGTTCAGCATAGGGGTGACGGCACAGCGGCAGGCCGTCGCCCAGGGCCGCCAGCACATCCAGGTCGCGTGCGCTCACGTCCATTGCAATCCGAACCCCAGATCGATGTGAAAATCCTGCTGCATGGGCAGGTCGAGAACTTCGAGCCCAGTGCGACGCGAGATGTCGTCCAGCACCATGCCCACCGCCTCGCGGTTGACGGCGGCTACCACAAACCACAGATTGAGGCGGTGCTCGCGCTGGTAATTATGGTTGACCTCGGCATAGCCGGAGACCAACGCGGCGACGCGCTCCAGCCATACCGGCGGCACCGCCATGGCCGCCAGGGTCGACGCCCCGGCGGTGCCCGGCTTGACCACGGCGCCGACCCGGCTGACGGCGCCGCCCTGGCGCAGGTGGTGCAGCCGGGCGATCACCTCGTCGGCGGAAATGCCCAGATGTTCGCCGATCTCATTGAACGGATCGGAGGAAAGCGGCAGATCGTGCTGATAGTCGTCCAGCAGGCGGCGGTCGATGGCATCCATGTCACAACCCCATGCGATGGGCGCGGGCGGTGAAGAAAATCCCCGACGGCTTCATCGCCGGCAACTCCGCCACCTTGGTGATGCTGGCCGTATCCCAGACGCTGACCTGATCCGAATCGCGGGCCGACAGCCACACCCGCTCGCCCCTGGGGGTGAATTCCATGTGCAGGATGCCCTGGCCCGGCTCGATGGTTTTGAGCACGTTCAACGAGGGGACGTCGATCACCTGCACCTTGCCGTTATCGGGCAGGGCGAAATTGACCCACAGCCGCCGCCCGCCCGGTTGCAGCATGGCGAAGACCGGTTGGCCGGCAACCTGGATACGGCCCACCTCGCGCCAATTGGTCATGTCGACCACCAGCACCTCGTGCCGACCGATGGCCGGCAGAAAGGCCAGATTGCCCGACGCCGCCCAGCCTTCCAGATGCGGCATCTTGTAGACCGGCAAAGCCTCTTGCCCGCGACCGTAATGGTCGAGGATACGGCGCACGCCCTTGTCCGGGTTCCACAAATCGAGCATGGCGATGCCGTCCTCGCCGAACAGGCCTGCGAGATAATAGCGGCCATCCTCGGTGATCAGGGCGTCATAGGGCTGCTTGCCGATATCGGCGAATTTGCGCACGGACGGCCTGGTCCGATCCTTGATGTCGAGCAGCCAAATCTCGCCGGCTTCATACAGGGAAAAGGCGAAGACGTTGCCGGGCGCGTCTTCCAGCCCCACCACCTTCGAGGCGGTGCCATCGGCGCCCATGGCCGGGATATCGGCCACCAGGTCCAACGTATCGGTATCGAACACCTTGACGCCGCCGGGGGTGTAATTGGCCACCGCCACCAAGGAACCATCCTGGGAAATGGCGCCGCCGATGGAATTGCCCGCTTGCAGCACGCGCTTGACGATACGGGCTTGCAGCATGTCCACCTTGGTCAATCCGCCATCACGGCCGAAAACAAAGGCGAAGCGTTCATCGCGGGAAAACACCAGGGACGCATGCGACAGATCGCCCAGGCCGGAAATTTGCGCCAAACGGGTGGAATGGGTGGTTTCCACCATTTGCAGGCGGCCATCGGCGCGTTCCACCACCAGCCCCAGATCACCGGTGGCGCGCCAGTTGGGGGCACAGGCGGCCAAGCCCAGCATCAGGCCAGCGCACAGCAAGCGTTTCATCGGTTTTCCCCCTTCAGACGGCGAACCAGCCAACGGGCGTCGGCCTCGGACAGGATCAGTTTCCACGGCGGCATGGGGGTGCCGGGACGGCCATCGAGGATGGTGGCGACCAGGGCTTCGTCGCCCAGATCGCGCATCAAGGCCGGCAGCAAGGGCGAGCCCAAGCCACCCTTCATGGTCATGCCGTGGCACGAGCCGCAATCCTGGACCAGCAGATTGCCCAATTGCTTTTGTCGCTCGGGGCTGGGCTCCGCCGCGCCCACCGGGGCAGTGACCAGCACCAGCAATAGGGAGAGCTGGCGGCTGAATACCGGCGAACGAGTCTTGTGAAGGTCAGTTCGAGCGTTCGCCGGTATCATTGCGCCGCCTCGCGCCCGATCACATCCATATGCGGCACCAAGGCGTGATCGACGACGCGCCCGATGATCAGCAGCGCCGGCGGCTTGGGCTGCCAGCGGGCCATGTCGGCGGCCAGACGGTCGAGACGGGAAAAGAAGGTGCGCTGGTCCGGCGTGGTGCCCCGCTCGATGATGGCGACGGGCGTCTCGCCGGGAAGCCCCGCGCCCCGGAGACCCCCGGCGAGACGCTCCGCGCTTGCCACCCCCATATACACCACCAAGGTGCAGGTGGGGTCGGCCAGCCGGTACCAATCGAAATCAAGATCGCCGTCGTCCTGGCGATGCCCGGTCAGCAGGCGCAGCCCTTGGGCGACACCGCGATGGGTCAGCGGAATACCGGCGGATGCCGCGCAGCCGGCGGCAGCGGTGATGCCGGGCACCACCTCGAAGGCGATGCCGGAGGCAGCCAGCGCCTCGGCCTCCTCGCCGCCACGACCGAAAATATAGGGGTCGCCGCCCTTCAACCGCACCACCCGGTGGCCGGCCTGCCCCAGGCGGACCAGGATGGCGTTGATTTCCGCCTGCGGCACCGAATGGCGCCCGGTTTCCTTGCCCACATCGATGCGCAGGCAGGCGGGCGGCAGCAGGTCCAGCACGGCATCGGCGACCAGCCGGTCGAACACCGCCACATGGGCGGCGGCGATCAGGCGCGCCGCCTTCAGGGTCAGCAATTCCGGGTCGCCGGGGCCGGCGCCCACCAGATAGATTTTGCCCGTCATGACCTGCTCCCCCATGGAAAATTGCCGTCATGTCCACCTTGGAAGTTGTGAGTTAGACTTCCAAGAAAAGGCGACACGAATGAACACAAATGAACACGAAGTTTAGTGAGATTATTTTATTCGTGTTTATTTGTGTTCATTCGTGTCCCCCAATCTGCTTATCCAGGAAATTCCGTCTTCGGTGGAGCTCTTCTCTGAACTGGAACTCACATCCCCCAAGGCGGGCATGACGGAATATGCTTCACCTTACTGCTTGACCGCCTTGATCTCGGCCTCGGCCCCCAGGCCCAGGCGCATGTCGACGGAGACGTGATGGAAGCGGCCGGCAGTGAAGTCGTCATGCACGGCGAAGCCGACCGTATAGGCCTTGCCGTCTTCCAGGGCGACATCGCCGGGCTGGCCCGATTTCAGCTTGCGGGTCATGGTAACCACCCACTGATCCCCCTCTTTCTTGCCGGCGAAGCTGGCCCCGGCATTTTCCTTGAGCACGCGCTCGGCCAGGATGTAACCGTCCTCGGACACGCCGCCCTTACCGCTCTTGAAGCGGGCGAGGTCCAGGAAGGTGCCGTCCTTGAGCAGGGCGTCCAGTTCGGCCTGGGGCTTGACCTTGTCCCAGCCGCCGCGCGGTTCGTCCTTCAACGAAATGGCGGTGCGGCTTTCCGGCAGGTACTTGGTGACATAGCCGTGGCTGGTGTCGATGCCCTTGGCCGCGCCCAGCGCCTCCTTCTTCGGCGCCGACGGCATGTCGCGGGCGTCGTTGTGGCAACTGGCCCAGCAGCCCGATTGCGCCGCCTTGTCGACCTTGCCGCCGTCGAACATCATGGCCAGCTTGATTTCGTTGTCGGCATCCATCTTGCCGCCGGCAGCGAACGGCACCGCGTTGTGCGGCCCGGCGGGGAAGGAAAAGCGCATGTAAAGCGTATCGGCATCATAGGCCGCCTTGATGGAAAGCGGCACCGAGGCGCGCTTGCCGGGAATGGGCATGGCCTCGGCCTTTTGCCCGCTCACCATCTTCTTGCCCATATCCGCCGTTTCTTCCGAATGGCAGCCGGCGCAATTGTCACCCTTTTTCAGGAACGAACGGGCGCCGCCATGGTCGGTGCCGGTCTGGATCCATTCATACGAGGTCTGGCCGGGATAGAACAAAACCGTCTTGGCCTCGGGCACCTTGGCCCAGTCGATGGTCTTGCCGGCGGCCAGTGCAGACCCCGCCCCCAGGGTCAGGGCACAAGCGGCCACACTCAGGGTTTTCAGCGCGCTCCGATACATCATCGTCCTTACTCCTTGCCCTTGGCGTCTTCTTCATCTTCCAAAGCTTCATGCACCGGCTTGTGGGCAATGCCCTTGTGGCAATCGATGCAGGTCTGGCCCTCTTCCTGCGCATTTTCGTGCTGCTTGCGTGCCCGCTGCTTCTGCTTGTCCGGATTCATCTGGTCGAAGGCATGACAGTTGCGGCATTCGCGCGAGTCACTGCCCTTCATGCGCGCCCATTCGCGCTTGGCCATTTGCAGGCGCTTGGCGTCGAATTTCTCCGGCGTCGACACCGAGCCCAGCACCTTGTGGTACAGCTCGTTGGAGGCCTGGATCTTGCGCGCCACCTTGTGCACCCAATCCTTGGGCACATGGCAGTCGGGGCAGCCGGCACGGACGCCGGAACGGTTGGTGTAATGGATGGTCTTCACGTATTCTTGGTATACGTTGTCCTTCATTTCGTGACACGAAATGCAGAACTCCATGGTATTGGTCGCTTCCATGGCGGTATTGAACGCGCCCCAGAAGACGATGCCGCCGATGAAAATAACCGCCGCCCCCAACAGGGACGCCCCCAGTATTTTCATTTTGGACAGCCGGCTGAACAGTGACTGAGTGGACGCCATGGCTTTAACCCCGAGGGTCTCCTTTTATTCCGGCATTTTACGGCGCTTGTATCACGCCCCCCTGGACCCGGACTTGACGTTGGACAATAGCCACCGCAAGTCCCGGCCAGTGCCCAGACCCTATCCCGACCCGCCCGTCAGACTTTGTGACATTGGTCAATTTGGCTTTGACGCAGCAAATGCTGATGTTCGTCCGCCCGTGACTTTTCGATCGCCTATTTGACTTTGGTTAAAGTCGCTGGCCGACCAAGCGCCCAAGGTGGCCCCACTCGATACGCCGTGCTCTCAAAGGGGGGAGCGGAGCGATCATTATCAAGTGGAGGTAAAGGATGTTGAAGGGACTGAGGAACGCCCTGCTGCTTTCGGTCATGCCGATGGCCATGGCGACTGGCGCCTTCGCCAATGAGCCGGCCCTGACCGGCGCCACCAAGGACGCGGCCGCCAAGATTTACTTCGAGCGCTGCGCCGGCTGCCACGGCGTGTTGCGCAAGGGCGCCACCGGCAAGAACCTGGAGCCGGCGGCGACCACCAAGCTGGGCCAGCAGCGTCTGGAAAAGATCATCGCCAACGGCACCGAAGGCGGCATGGTCAACTTCGACGACATCCTCTCCAAGGATGAGATCAAGATGATGGCCAGCTACATCCAGATGCCGCCGGATTCGCCGCCGGAATGGGGTCTGGCGGACATGAAGGGGTCGTGGAAGGTCATCGTCCCGGTGGACAAGCGTCCGACCAAGAAGATGAACAACGTCAACCTGGACAATGTTTTCTCGGTCACGTTGCGTGATGCGGGCGAAGTGGCCCTGATCGACGGCGACACCAAGAAGATCTGGAACATCGTCAAGACCGGCTATGCCGTGCACATCTCGCGCATTTCCTATTCCGGTCGCTACGTCTATGTCATCGGTCGCGACGGCAAGCTGGATCTGATCGATCTGTGGATGGAAAAGCCGCAGGTGGTCGCCACCATCAAGACCGGTCTCGACGCCCGTTCGGTGGAAACCTCGAAGTTCAAGGGCTACGAGGACAAATACGCCATCGCCGGCTCGTACTGGCCGCCGCAATACGTGATCATGGACGGCCTGACGCTCGAGCCCATGAAGATCGTCTCGACCCGCGGCAACACCGTCGACGGCGAATACCACCCGGAACCCCGCGTGGCCTCCATCGTCGCCTCGCAGATCAAGCCGGAATTCGTCGTCAACGTGAAGGAAACCGGCCTGATCAAGCTGGTCGACTACACCGACATCAAGAACTTGAAGGAAGTGACCATCGAGTCGGCCAAGTTCCTGCATGACGGCGGTTGGGACGCGTCCAAGCGCTACTTCCTGGTCGCCGCCAACGCCTCCAACAAAGTCGCCGTGGTCGACACCAAGGAAGGCAAGCTGGCCGCCCTGGTCGACACCAAGTCCAAGCCGCATCCGGGCCGTGGCGCCAATTTCGTCCATCCCAAGTTCGGTCCCGTCTGGGCCACCTCGCATCTGGGCGCCGACGTCATCACCCTGATCGGCACCGATCCGGAAAAGCACCCGGAATTCGCCTGGAAGGTGGTCGAGGAACTGAAGAACCATGGTTCGGGGTCGCTGTTCGTCAAGACCCACCCCAAGTCGAGCAATCTGTGGGCCGACGCGCCCTTGATGCCGGAACGCGAAGCGGCTGAATCGGTGACCGTCTACGACATCAACGACCTGGCCAAAGGCCCCGAGGTGATCAACGTCGCCAAGATGGCCGGCCTGCCGGAAAGCAAGGCGGTCAAGCGCACCGTCCATGCCGAATACAACGAAACCGGCGACGAAGTCTGGTTCTCGCTGTGGGCCGGAAAAACCGAACCGTCGGCCATCGTCATCCTCGACGACAAGACCCGGAAGATGAAGGCGGTGATCAAGGATCCCAAGCTGATCACGCCGACCGGCAAGTTCAACGTGAAAAACACCCAGCACGATATTTATTAAAGGCAGCGGGAAAACACCCATTTTCCTTTCGTCATTCCCGCGCAGGCGGGAATCCATGCCTCAGCACAGACTATATTGCGATCAGATCGCCATATTGCCCCAGCATGGACCCCCGCCTTCGCGGGGGTGACGGATCAAAGGGAGAAAAACAGAGTTTTTCCGCAGCCCAAACCCCTCCTTGTCGCCTTCCCCCCCGAAGAGCCCGTCTCTTCGGGGGGTTTTTTATCGCCTGACCAAAGTCAAGGGAGTCCCACCGCCGCCGGTTCAGTCTGCCCCCTTGTCGGGGATACGGGTTGCGGGGGTAACTGACGTGCTGGCCGATGCGATTTCTGCCTTGAAAAGCCACCAGGTCTTCGCCGTCCTGCCCGAAGGCGCGCTAGCTGTGAAGTCTCAGGAGGTTGCCCACTCGATCTGAACCGAGGAAGCTGAAGTTGCGAGAC
>VBWB01000019.1 GCA_006218045.1 Stygiobacter sp. | reverse complement strand
AGTATGAAATGCAGGCGTCATAAGCTAAGGATGGTGTCCACCAAACCCGCAGCAGGCCAAGAACCGGCCTACCAAGCCAACGGCGTTCGCCTCGAATGGGCGCTAAGACTTACCCTCGCCCTGAGCTGTGGCTCCCTTATACCAGGGCGCGATGAACTAGCCCGATTGCTCAATGCACGGCTCGCCACCGTGCGCGTGACGCTCTTGGAAGACCCGATTGAGGATGTTTTTGTCGAGCCGGTGTGCACGAACGATGGCGAATTTCTTATCTTCTCCGGCCTCTGGGAAAAGGCCGGCCACTTTACCGAGAGCCTGATCTTAGCCTTCCAAAGGCTGCCGGATGGAGAGCCCAAGGTAAAAGCACTTGAGTCAGTCTTTGCTATGCTGCGCCTCAGCGATTCTTTGGCGCGTCGAGCGAACCTCCGCCGATACGATGTCGGCGAAGGGACGCCACAGCGAGCCCTCAACATTCCATCCAGTGTCCGCATCCGAGCGCTCCAGCGCCGCGTTGTGTTCACTCATGACGAGCTTGTGGCAGAGGGAATTGACGGCAGTGAACTGGCGCCATTTCTTATCGCGCCAGAGCATCTGGATACTCTCCTGGAAAAAGCTCCAGGCAACAGCCCGCTGGAATCTCAGCCCCTATTGGCTACCAAGGAGGGGCTAATTGTCACAGCCCCAGCCAATATGTCTACCGCCATTCGCATGCTTATAATAAATACAGCGCAGTCCTATGGCATGGACGAGCCGCTTCTTTGGAGTTTATTTAAGATCAACTCAAGCTTAATCGATTTGAGCGGCTTTGTTGGAATACCCATTCTGCGAGGGGATTTTTCTGGCGGATATTCCAGCGAGTATATGGAAGAAATATCAACCGGGCGCTGGATTCATGTTATCCACAGCATTGGAGATTTTAAAAATTGGTCGGAAGGAGGATTTGCTTTTACATCCGAACAATCTCCAGAATTTCGAGAAAAACTCAGGTCTTCAATTGAGAAGGCGCGCGCACATGCCTCATCACATGGCGATTTTTCTCACGGAATGACAATTTTTTTCTCAAGTGGTTGGGGCGAGGCCAGGGCAATTGAATTTGACCCGACACAAGCATCTGATTGGCATGTATTATCCATGGACGCTTACGATAGCTTCATTTTAGGTGGCTGCGAAGATGCAAATATTAAAGATATATACTGGATGCAGCTTCAGTATGATCTGGTCAGGGAGCAAGGCTTTTATTTCATAGGGGCCAACGGCTTCCTAAATCTATTTCAATTTTGGAGAGAGACGGCTCACTTTTTTGTCCCTCAGCACGGCACAGATATTCGCCCTCCAGTGAATATCAACTTTGCTACAAATTATTTGCTCAAAGCTCGATTGGAAGCTTATCGCGCCTGGGATCGTCGCGCCCTCCCGCTCCCAAGCGGTCAACACCTAACCGTCATGCGGATGCACCCGCATAAGGAGTTCGGCGATCTAGAACCAGTCTACGCCTTCTACGACGGTGTGCGCTCGGCGATTTTGTTATCAGCACTTCTTATTAACGACACTTTTCCAGTGTGGGTTAGATACGAATGCAGAAATTCAGATGATATCTCGGAAAATGCTCTAGAGACATTTAAGGCACTACTGTCTTGTTCATCACGGGTATTTCAATATGCCCTGAGAAAACTTCCTCCAGAAAGTCAGCCAATCATCATTCACCTCAAAGCAGAATTTTCTGACAATGACCGGCAACCGATCGAAACATTGAGTGACGCGGAAATCACTCAGGCGATCAACGTCCGCTTAGATGCCAACGCTCGCGCCGCCTGGGTAACGTTGGCCCCAGAATGGCAGCTAGGTCTACAACGGACAGACAACTTCGCCGAAGCTGCCATGACAGCGGCCACATTGAGCGCCGCCGCAACACTGTTGAACCTCCCTGCTCCTCAGGACGGCGTTGGTTTCGTCAGAAGTATACTCGGCGGGGCCGATGCACGCTGGCGCCACGCGATGGAGGTTACCCGCACTGTCGAGGCATTGAAGGTGCATGGCCTTGTCAACCGCTTCACCGCGATACCGAATTCGGTCTCGGCTCTAGTGAAAACCGGCTTGGGCTGGGCAAATCGCCACCGTGACCAAGGGGCTATCATTGAAGGGAAAGAGGCTTGCCGCGCCTTTCTCGACAGCCAAACAGCGCTGCTGCTGGAGCGGCTTAGAGAAAGCTTGCGGCACTACCGGCGCGC
The DNA here is from genome assembly GCA_006218045.1 of Stygiobacter sp. Lineage (GTDB taxonomy): Bacteria > Pseudomonadota > Alphaproteobacteria > Rhodospirillales > Magnetospirillaceae > Magnetospirillum. Next base: position 153,573 of record VBWB01000019.1, on the reverse strand, counting down.
CCCCATGCTTGTCGCGGCGCTAAAGGCAATACACTCAGCGCAAGCAGAGGAGCAACTTTGGAAAAACACAGCGCGCGCGCTGCGGGCCATCCACGGTAGGGAAGGCGATCATCGCAACAGCTTGGACCGCCAAATGGAGGTAAATGCTGTATTGCGCGCGTCTTCCATTCTTGTCGAGCTTGCCCAGGCAGATTGCCCATTGGATGAGGGCCGGGTTGTCGGCACTATGGACCTCATTGAGCTCCAGGCGCTCGCGATCATTCTGTTTTTGGCTGCGGATATGATTCCGGCGCTGGAGGGTGGCCGACTGAAGGCACGCTTCCACATCAGTCCGACGGGAGACGTGCTTCATGACCATGAATTCGCGGACGGTACGTTGCGCCGCACTGGAGAAGTCGTCCATGAAGCGCAGCGCGACCATGCCGTCAAGAACTATATGCGTGTTGTTGCCCCCGAAAATGAGCAATCAGCGTCACCCGATGGATTGGAGGACGCCGTTCTTGCCGAATTCGGAGTTGGATTTGATCGCTACATCTCGCTCCACCGAATCTGTGGTGAAATCGCCATCGAAAGAGGGGTAGACGTTTTCATCCTCCGAAGGAGTGAACTCATACGCGAGCTTGATCGCGATACCAGTGGTGACGATATCTCCGCACTGGTTGATCGGATGACACTGCTACTGCGGCCGAAGTGGGATGATCTTCCCCCTGGCACGTCGCCTCGTGATTTCGACCTTGCAAAGATGGATCGCCGATATTCGTTGATAGGCCGCCCAATCGTCAATTTGGATGGGGACGAAGACCCCAGCTTGGTGGTGGCGCCGGCTGTGATAGAGCGCTCCATCATTCATAATCTGAGTGGCATGCTGTCCGGCTCCCTACAGAATGAGTTCTGGACTACCACCCCAATGCAAAAATTTTCAAGTCGCCGTGGGGAGCGTGAGGGCCTCCGCTTCAATGACAAAGTTGCGGAAGCGTTGAGAGCTTTGGGACTTGATGCCTATCCATCTGCAAAGCCATCATGGTGCTTCAATCATAAGAATACGCCCGAAGTCCAAGCCCTCGGAGATTTCGACGTATTGGCATTCACCCCAGACGGCACCCGAGTATGGATTGTCGAGGCGAAGGATTTGAAGCTTTGTCGCACACTTGGGGAAGCCGCCCGCCGGCTATCCGAGTACGAAGGAAAACTTCTTCCTTCAGGAAAGCCTGACAAGCTGTTGCGCCATCTCAGACGCCTCGCCTACGCGCGTGAGCATATTGCCGATCTCACCAAGAAATTCAAACTTCCCCAGGAACCGATAGTCGAAGGCATCATGGTCGTGAATGCCCCCCAACCCATAGAAACTCTCTCGCCGGAACAGATTCCGGACGCGCGAGTTGTCATGCTCAATCGGCTTGGCGAAGTGCCGTGGCAGCACGGGTGGGATAAAGGGCGTTCCCGTAAAGGCAATTCATCAACAAAAGGGGGGCGGCGCCAACGCCGCAGGTGACGCCTCCAAGATCATCACCATCCGTTGCTTATACCCTGTTTCCTAACACGCCGATTCCATCCAACACCCCCGCCAGATCCACCCGCGCACACTTCACCTCATACATCCCCTGCAACCGCATCCAGTACCCCGGCCCGGTGCCGAAGGCTTGCCCCAACCGCAACGCCATCTGGGCGGTAATACCGCGCTGGCCGTTCAGGATGGCGGTGACGGCATTGGGCGGCACGTGGATGTGGTCGGCGAACTTGCGGGCGCTCATGGACAGCGCCTCAAGTTCGTCCTTCAGGATTTCACCGGGGTGGACCGGGGGCAGGTTGTCAATAGCGGGGTAGGTCATGGCGTGCCTCAGTGGTAATCGACGATTTCAACGTCCACGGCGTCGCCGGGGATCATCAGCGGGTCTTTGCCGGTCGGGTCTTCACTGAAGGCCCAGCGGAAGCAAATGCGCCACCGATCATTGATGCGGATGCTGTACTGGTCGTTGCGGTCGCCGCCCAACGCCTCGAAGCGGTTGGACGGCGGGTTGCGCAGTTCCACCAGCCGGGCGGCAGCGTTCAACTTGGTCAGCCCCTTGACTGCCTGACGTTCGAACGCCTGGAACTCCTTGATGCGCTTTCCGGCGGCGAAATCGGCGCTGCGCTTATCCGCATAGCTTTTGATCGGCATGACGCACATTATGCGTTACGGACTGCATAACGGTCAAGCATCATTGAACGACTGAAGTCGCCCACATCGGACATGCCAAGAGACGGAAAAATCCCGTTACGCCTAATCTGTAGCACAAATTGCGTATCCCGCCCCGCATTGACAGTCAGGACAGCAAAATAAGAACGCCAGAAAATAATATGGATTCAATGCACTATGCGTTTGAAGCCGTATCGCTCGGGTATTCAAAGCCTGCCGCAAAAACATGCGGGGCCGGAATCGAGGCCGCGCAAAGCTAAGGACATGGTCGCGCAGGGCCGTAGAACGGATGCCGCAAAGGCCCGTCACCGCTGACGCTGGATGATTTTTGGTAAAATTCGACACCCCTTTGCCAAACATCGGGCAACAGAAACCGACCAACGCGATCAGCTATTCTCCCGCCGGCGCGTTTCCCAAAGCTGGGGATATTTAAGGCTTGGAAAGAGGCTTGTATAAGGGCGGAGATTAACGCCCGTTCTCGTCGCGGATTTTGGGGTACCCGGTGGCCAAGGCAATGTTGCGGAATTTCTCGGGGTGCTTTCGCCAGTCCGCCCCATACATCTGATGGCAGATGGACTGCCACAGCCCCTCTTTGACGAATTCCTGCACAGCATCAAGGGCGGCCTCTTTATCGTCCTTGGCGACCCAAATGCGCAGTTCGACCAATCCCGCGTCTTTGCGGATTTTACGGAATTTGCGGACACGTTCAGCGGCAACAGACGTCATGTTCCCCCCTTGATATCGGTTCTGCCTGCCAGGACGGCGTTAGCCGTACTGCATGCCGAGCCCTCGGCCCGCAGCGAAGCCGGCGTCAAGGCCCGCCGAAGGCGGCTTGTCTTGGCCTTGATGCCGGCGTGAGCGAAGGGCATGAGTTATCCACGTGATTGAGCGCCAACTACAGGATTCATAGCTAAGGCTTAGCTATAGGTTGTTGCACCATTTCACCGTCCGCGCTTGTAGCGTTTCACCGTCGCGGTCTTGTTGAAAGCGGCGGAATCATTGGCTGGAACGGGATGTATCATTTCACCGTGGATAAGGACCTTATCCACAGGATTTTTCTTTGGTACGGCAGGATATCCTGGCAGAAGAACGACGCGCCCCGGAGCACATTGGTAATTCAGCCCAGGGAAAACGCTTTTGACTTTCTTCAGGGTTTCGCGGACCTCGCGGCCGAAATTGGCCAAATCCGCATAATCGGCCCCAAGCTGTTCCTTCAAGGCCTGCCAACTGACGGGGACGCCTTTCTTTAGCCCATAGGAGCGGCACACCGTCCAGGCGTACAAATCCAGGGCCAAAGGGCTTTGCTTGAGGGCGGTCAGCGCACGGCGATCAAGGGGAAAGGGCTTATCGGTCACCAAGCGGAAGAAGCCTTCACTCAAGACGATGTAGCTTTGGAAAAGGCAGCCTTGCGGCGATTCCGGCGTCTTCCACCACAATTCCCCGATTTCCGTCACCGGCATGTTGATCCATCGCAGGAAGCCCCCTGTCGGGGATTTTTGGCTGAACCGAATTTGTGCATTCAGCAGACGGTCCATCTAGTCCTTCAAGCGTCTGGCATCTCCCCGCTTGCCGCCGCCGGTATCGGGGTTGAGGCCGATTTGGCGCATGAACTCGGACAGGTTCGAGGTGATGTCGATACGTCGGGAACGTTTGCGCACGGCTTCGGTCACGATCCAGTACAGAAGCAGCCGGGGAATACTCCCCCATGGATAGCGGCGCCGGCCATCGTCATCGACCCAGGGCAGGATGCACAGCACCGACCATGGGGTCTGCCGCATCCATATCGCCAACTCGCCAGGATCACGATGGGGCAAGGTGGCCATGACCAAGGCCCGCACGGAATAGACCTTCAGGTCGTCATCCACTGGCGGCACATCATGGATTTGACGGCAAAGTTCCAGCTTTTGTTCAAGTCTGGGGCTGATGGATTGGCTCATGACCGCCTCAGTCATTTTCGACCGTGGAGTCCTGGGAACGGCTGCTGAGCCATTCCTTCAGCGCATCCTCGGAATATCGGACGCACCTTGCGGACAGCAGGAAATATCGGGGTCCGCAGCCTCGCACGCGCCAATGTGCCAATGTCTGGGCAGCGATCCCCAGCAGGTCCGCCGCGTCTTCAGGGCTGTAAAGCCGCCCTATGGGCGCGTTGTCATTTGCGGGAAGACGAGTGTGCTTTTTCTTGTAAGCCATCGGATGTGCTCCGTTGTTGATGGAACACTCCGCATTATTCTCATGTTTGCTCATGGCTGAAGGGACAAACCGGAAAAACCGGAAGAACCCGCCTGTCAGCGGTGACGAGGCTTATGCATAAAAATTGCGCGGACCAATTTTTCGATGCTGCTCTCTTCCAGCCTGTTCTCAAGCCCCAATCGGTCCATTTCATCCGCAAGCAATTCCCGAAACTCCTTTTGGGTCGCCGGGTAATCGTTTTCGGCAACCAAACGAACCGCTATCGCGGCTGTGACAGGCCAAGCTTGGCTTGGTGGGCGCCCACCTTTGCTTTTTTGCGGCTTCGGCTGCGTCACCACTCCATCAAGAACAGAGATGTGGTCATAAAAATATTGTCGCTCACCACCCACATAGTGCCAGACGCCATCATCCGACGCCCCCCCGGCCCAGTTGAATTCGGCTTTCCGGCACTGGAAGCGCTTGCGGAACCATGCCCAGAAACTCACGGGAATATCTTCGTATTCGCCACGCTTGAAATTGTGACCGTGCGCCTGAAGTGTGCCGGCTTCCAATTTCTCCAGGAACCGATCCGCCACGTCGGAAGCGGAACCATCATTGTGAAAATGGACGTGAGCATGGGCCGCGATGGCCTCGGAGAAACTGACCTCGCTCACAGCTTCGCCTCGGTGGCGATCTCGCCCACCCGTGCCGCTGCCGCCCGCAAGGGATCGTCCAGCAGGTGAGCATAGCGACTGGTGGTCTTGGCTTGGGTATGACCCAATAACGCCCCCACCACGGGCAGGCTTTCGCCCGAGGACACCAACAGGCTGGCGAAGGTGTGGCGCAGGTCGTGGATGCGGGCCTCGGCAATGCCGGCGCGTTTGCACAGCGCCGACCAGAACACCCGGATGGTGGTCATGTGGCCGGCCTTGCCATCGCCGGGGAACACCCACGGATTGCCGATCTGGGGCGCGTGGTCCAGTTTCGACGCCCTGGGCGGCGGCGGCTTGCCCATGGATCGCTGGCGCTTGGTCAGCAGGGCCAATGCGGGCGGCGACAGCGGCACCCGATGCATTTTGTTCTGCTTGGTGGTGGCGGCGGGCTTGGTCCACACGCCGGCCTCCAGGTTCAGTTGCTCCCAGCGCATGGCCAGCACTTCGCCGACACGGGCGCCGGTCAGCAGCAACAGGCGCACCACGTCGGCGGAATCCTGGGCCGGGCTGGCGTCCAATGTCTGGGCCAAGGCCTTGATCTCGTCCGGGGTCAGATAGCGTTCGCGCCCTTCCTCGCTGTTGCGGTGGACGTTCAGCGCCGCGTTGCGGTCCAGCAGGCCCCAGCGCATGGCCGTCGCCAGGATGGCCGACAGTGTGGAGACGGCGCGGTTGGCGGCGACCGGGTATTTTTGCGACACCGCATGATGTAGGTCTTCCACCTGCTTGCGGGTCAGGTCGGACAGGCGCACTTCGCCCACATGCGGGGTGATGTGGTTCTTGACCAGCAATCGGCGCAGTTTGAGCGTGCTGGCCCGGTTGCGCCGCGCCACCACCTCGTCCAGCCAGCGTTCCGAGAATTCGGCGATGGTCGGGTTGGCATCGGGCTTGACCTGCTTGGCCTCGGCCCGTTCTTGGGCCACGTCGCGGCCAAGGTCGGCATTGGCGATCAGTTTGCGGGCTTCCTGGCGGGCACGATCCAGCGGCACCTTGGCGCAATGACCGATGGTCATGCGCCGTTCCTTGCCACCGCGCACGATCATCTGGGCGATCCAGGCCTTGCCGCCGGCACTGGTCAGGCGCACGGCAAGGCCGCGCACCTCGGTGTCCCAAACGAAGGCTTGGCCCTTGGCCGGGGGCTGCAAATCATCGACCAGGGTTTTTGTAAGTTTGACCCGTGCCACGGTTGCCTCCGAAGCTTCCGACGTACTTACACAGCGATTTGTAAGCCGCTTTGTAAGTTAGCACGGGGCAGAATCGGGCACAACGAAGCACCTTGCGGCATCTTTGCATTCGCCTAACTCATTGATTTTTAAGCTAAGTTATTGGAGCGGGTGAAGGGAATCGAACCCTCGTCGTAAGCTTGGGAACTATGGCACATAGGTTCCCGCAGAGTCCCCATCATTCCGTAATCTATTGTTTTTGCTGCATTTTGCAAATCGCGGAATCCTCATGATTCCCTAAAAATCCCCTCATTTCCTGCCCATTGACGTACTATAGGCGTATTCATAGAATGCCCCCGGAAGCCGCACAGAACTGGGGAAAGCCATGCTGGTCAAGCTGTCCAACGCCACCGCACTAAAGCTGCCGCTGCCCGAGGGAAAGCGCCAGATGCTTTACCGGGACACCATGACCAAGGGGTTCGGGGTGGTTGTCGGCAAGGAGACCAAGACCTACGTCCTCCGCTTCAAGACCCGTGCGGGGGAGGAGCGGCAGCACAAGATTGGCATTGTGGGCGTCATTCCCTGCGAGGATGCCAGGAAGGAAGCAATCCGCATCCTGGCAGAGGTGCACAAGGGAGCGGACCCGACCGCAGCACTCAGGCAGGCCCGCGCCGAGGGCACACTGAGCGAGGAACTGATGACGTGGTTCGAGACCCACGCGATGAAGCCGAACACCCGGAAGACATGGAAGTCGGTCATCAACAACCACATCACCCCCGCCTTGGGAACCCGCAAGCCTTCCACCATCACCAAGGCCGACATCCTGGCCGCGTATCGTGACATTCAGGCCAAGAGCGGACGGCAGGCCAACCAAGCCATCATCATCCTTTCGACCTTCTATAATAGGACCACTGACGGGAAGCTCAATCCGGCCTCCGACTTCCGCAACGACAAGTCCATTCGGAAGCACCGGGACAGCGAGCGGGAAGTGGTCTTGACCCAGGATCAGGTGCGGGCGCTGCTGGCCGACTTCGACCAATCACCGGCCCAGCAGAGTGCAGACGCTGCCCGCCTCCTTTTCTATACGGGTGCACGGATCGGGGAAATCTTGGCCCTTCGGTGGGACGCCGTGAACATGGCTCAAGGCACCATCACTCTGGCTCACACCATGACCAAGGAAGCCAAGGCCAAGACCCTGCACCTCAGTCCCCGTGCCCAGGCCATCCTTGAGCGGCGGCGCGAAGAGGCACTGGAAGGTGCCGAATATGTCTTTCCCGGCAGGGATGGCGAAGCCCATCAGGTGGTAATCAAGGCGTTCTGGAAGGCTGCCTGCAAGCGGTGCGGGATTGAAGGCGTCCACATCCACGACATCCGCGCCACCTACTCCACTCACCTCATTGCCAGCGGGGAAAGCGCCAAGGCTGTTGGCAAGACCATGGGCCACGCCGACGCCAAGACCACCATGCGCTATGAAAGGATTGCCCAGGACAGGGCGAAGGACATTGCCAGCAAGGTGGATGACCTGTTCTAGGCTCCCCTCATCCGCCCACCGGCAGGGACTTCCTCAGTGCATTGGCAGCCCGGTGGAGGTTCTGCATCAATGGGTTCTTGCGGGGCAACCAGCAATACTTGACGTGCCCACCAAGACGCTCCAGCACAAGGCGTTGGGCGTCCGTGAAGACAATGATCGGGCGGGAGCCGTCATGCTCGATGTTTACGCGCCGCAACGCCCGCTTGATTCCCCAAGCCTCGACATCCCTGAAGGAAACGCTCTCGCCTGTGCCGTAGATCAGCCGTGGCTTCTTGCCGTCCACCACGATCAAGGCCACGAAGGCAGCCCGCCTGCCGTCCGACGAAGCATCTATCACGATCTTCACGCAGGGGCTGCCTGAAGGCTCTTCCCCCATCTGCGGAAAGTCCTCACCGAACCACTTCAAAGCGCCCTACCGTGGCAGCGCAGTGGTGCAGAAGTTATCAAGGAACTGCTTGCCCTTCTTGGTCGGGTAGGTGAGCAGGCAACGCCAGTCGTCGGGATCGTTCACCGTCTTTACCATCCCGTCTTCTTGCTCCAGCTCCTGGATGTTGCGGCTGATGGCAGCCTGAGAAAGCCCGATCTTCGCCTGTATTTCGTCCATACGGCAGCCGGGATCGAGAGCAACAGCAAGGAGAATATGGAGACGTTGTGACGGCCAAGCAGGGTAGATGGTCCGCATTTCCTTGATCGCGTCGAAGAGGTTCCCGAGGTTGCCTTGCATGGTGGTTCCCTGCTGTTGGTGCGCTCGAAGCGGAGTCTACCTGATGCGCGAGTCGGTGACCACATTACACAACGCATAAACGAGCTGATCACCATCGACACCGAAGCCCGCGTTCGTGACCTCGCTCTGGCCCAGGCGTTGGGCTATCGCCGGCCCGTCAGCATCCGCGACCTGATCAAGAAGAAGCTCCCCATGCTGGAGCAGTTCGGCAACGTCTCCGTGGAGCGCGGACACATCCCGATGCCCAAGGGCGGCACCAGGGAGGTCATCGAGTTCCACCTGAACCGCAAGCAGGCCATCTACCTGACCACCCAGGCCGGCACCCCGAAGGCCCGTGCCATGACCGTGCTGGTGGTCAGGTGTTCGACAAGTTGCGGTTCGGTTTCAGCAGAAAAATCTGAGAAGGCATACGATATCCTCCCGCTGGGCAATCCCCCTCAGTGGGGGTGCCGCCAGCCACAGGCAGGGCAGCCGCATGGCCACCACCGGGGACACCGAAGGGGCCGCGCACGTTCCTTTAGGGGACGAGGCAGCGGCAGCCGGGGCGGCACTCGTCATGTGAAGGGAAGCGAGCGACACCCGCTTGACACTCACCTCAGCACCCATGTACGAATCACTCAACGAGCGTTGAGAGGAGTGTACAGGGATGCGGTTCATTGCCTACTATCGTGTCAGCACCGACAAGCAAGGCCGCTCTGGTCTGGGTCTGGAGGCGCAACAGGCAGCCGTCCGCAGCTTCCTTCAAGGCAAGGGCTGGCCTCCCCTCATGGAGTTCACGGAGGTCGAGAGCGGTAAGAAGAACGACCGTGTGCAGCTTGCTGCCGCCTTGGAAGCCTGTCGCCTCCATAAGGCCACCCTGGTGATAGCCAAGCTGGATCGGCTGGCACGTAACGCGGCCTTCCTGCTGAACTTGCGGGATGCTGGCGTTGACTTCGTCGCTTGCGACATGCCAGACGCCAACAGGCTGACAGTGGGCATCATGGCCCTTGTCGCTGAGGACGAGGCTGACCGGATCAGCGCCAGGACGAAGGCTGCCCTTGCTGCTGCCAAGGCCAGAGGGACCACCCTTGGCGGGTTCCGTGGTTACCTCCCCACCGAAGAGGACAGGGGCAAGGCAGCCCACGCCAAGCGGCAGCAGGCACGCCAAGCAGCAGCCCCTATCCTGGCTGAGGTCGAGCGGATCAAGGCTGAAGGCACCGCCAGCATGCGGGGCATCGCCATGGCCCTAAATGCCAGGGGCGTCCCCACCGTGAACGGAGGACAGTGGCAGGCGGTTCAGGTGTCCAGGCTGCTCGCCCTGAGCGACAAGGCGTAGATGAGGCCAGGATGAATAATGTATCCACCGTGCGGCAGTGCCTGATTTTTCCTGCTACCTGGGTATCTCCCAAGGCGTGAACAGATCGCGGCAGGGTCGTTCAACTATTCGCACTCGCATACGTTGACATGGGTTCTGCGGTGACTCATAAGGGCGGTGCAACACACCTTCAGGGGAACCTAAATGACCATCGCCGTCCGCAGCTTCACTGCCGAATTTCACCGTTCCTGGGTCTTCGTCCGCATCCCTGGCATTGGGGAAGGCGTGTTCGGTGGTCAGTTCCCAGGGTGGTCGTGGTGGTCCGAAGTGACGGCGGCTGATGCGCGGTTGCGTGCGTCGTGGGCAGCAGAGGCCGCTTGATCGCCAAGCTAGTACCAACGCTCAGTCAGGCCCCTGCCGGTTCCAGCGCCGCTGAACATCTGCAAGCTCATCAAGCGGCATGAGGGGGGCGTTGGCTGCGTTGGGGGTTCTCCCCACCGTGGGGCAAACCTCTGGCCCCAAGGGCGCCCGCCCACCGTCTTCTACCTCAACAGGAAGCAGGCCCTGTTCATCGGCACCAAGTCCGAGACGGACACGGCCATCGAGCAAACAAATTATTATTCCCCAAATGTGAATGTAAATGTCTGCTTGCTCAAGGTTCCCTGCCCTGTGCCACGCTTTCCGGTAGAGACAAACCTAAATGGACCTGAACGACCATCTGAGCACTCAAACACACCTTCTCCGGTTCGGCTTGTGACATAAACGAAATCTCCCTGACATGTTGCCCCTTTTGTTGAGACAATTTTCAGGTTTCCGCTTCCATCCATGTATCCCGTCGCTGTCCCGCTGAATCTTTCGTCACTGTCCTGGACAAGGCCCCTGACGGGAAGGGTGAGACTGCAAGCGGAAAGTCCCACCACAGCAGAGAAAACGGAAACAACCTGTACAACCCGCATATACGCCCCCTCACGTTACAAGGGTTGCAGTATGCCACTCCTCATTCTGTTGTCTACCCGCACCCGTGACCGAACTGACCACCAATCTCCCCGTCAATCACTCGGCTGCGCCTCGCGTCCACATCAAGGACGGCGCGGTGTTCGCCAACAGCCGTGATGTGGCCGACTTCTTCGGGAAGGAACACTGCCACGTCCTGCGGGACATCGGCGCCATAGCATCCAATCTTGGAGACAATGAATTCAGTGCGTGGTTCCGCCTCGCCAGCTACGAAGCCAAGGTCGGCTTCGGTGTGAAGCGTGTGCCTGCCTGGGACATGACCCGCGACGGCTTCACCCTGCTGGTCATGGGATACACCGGCGCCAAGGCGATGCAGTTCAAGGTGGCCTACATCCAGCGGTTCAGCGAGATGGAGCAGGCGCTGAAGCAGCAGGCGGTGGCCTTGCCACAGACCTACAAGCAGGCGCTGCTGGCCTTGGTCGCACTGGTCTCCTCCCAGCCTCACCGACAGCCCTTGTGGCCCTCCCCGCTACCAACCCACCGGACAGGCGCATGTCGCCTTCAGTGAGTCCCACGGCGTCTCCACAGCGGGTTCCGAATTACCCGACACCAGAGACAGACCAAGCGCCGATGCGCAATCCGACAACCGGAAGGAACTGACATGGCCAACGCACTGACCACCTTCACCTTTCGCTCCAATGAGAGCGAGGGCTGCTACCTCTCCCACAGCATTCGCGTGGTCACCCTCGACGGGAACCCCTGGTTCGTGGGCATGGATGTGTGCGCATGCCTCGATCTGAAGGCCAATCCGGCCAACCGTTCCATCGTCCACCACTTCCGCAAGCTGGACGACAGTGAGTTCCGCAACGTGGCCGGCGTTGACGCTACACATCCGAAGCGTAGCTATGGTGCTGTCTCGGAGAAAGCTGATCATGCGGAGCGACAAGCCCGAGGCCAAGCCGTTCCAAGACTGGGTCACCTCGGTGGTGCTGCCGGCGATCCGCAAGGACGGCATGTACGTGGCCGGCGAGGACGGGTTCACGCCTCTTCAAAAATATCAATTAAATCAAATGGTTGGAATTAACCGACACCCTTAGCCCAGTGGGGGTGAAGTTACCCTTATAGTGGCTACTTAAGTGGTCCCTATAGTGGTGCTGTAGTGGCCTTGTGAGTGTTCTGTATGATGAAGACCATTATCAGAACCACATCAAGACAGCCCTCGAAGCAGCAGGACAGTTGAGCCTGAGCTGTCGTTCGCCTGTGTGATACCCCCTATCAGTTATTCTACCTGACACATAGTCAGCACACGCCACCACAGGTCACCTTCCAGGGTGGCCTTTATTTTCGTCTCCATAGACTCATGCTGATCAAGGCCACCAATGCCCAACACTCCCATTCATTCCATCGACAGGGACGGACAGCGCATCGTCCTCGTCCCACTGAACAACACCGACAGACCCGTGAAGATGCTCCCTGCCGACTTCGAGAAGATCGAGGAGGATGGGTATGTCGGCCACATGTACCTGAACGGTAACTGGGTCTGCACCCACACCCATCCCGACAGCAACAACTATCCCGTAGGCCGCATCATCACCGATGCGAAGCCGGGGCAGAAGGTCTTCAACAAGGCGAGAGACCCCTTCAACCTCCGCAGGGACAATCTCCGTGTCATCACCATTCGCAAGTCTTCATCTGCCTCCCGATCCTGAACCCCGTCCTGCTGCCTGCCTGCCCGTGGTCGATGATCCTGATCTGATCATCATCGTTGATGCCGACCTCCTGCCCACCCTCAGCCCCTCCAAGTGGCGCATGGGGAGCTACAGCAGCATTCAGGAGAACAGGCCCTACACGCTCATCAAAGCAGGTGACCGCAGCCGATGGCCAAAGAGGGTCTATCTCGCACGCCTCATTACCGGGGCAGGCGAATACCAGATGGTTCAGCACCGTGACGGGAACCGGCTGAACTGCCGCCGCTCCAACCTTCGGGTGGTCTCAACCCTAGGCCCTGAACGCAACAAGGCAGGTAAGGCAGCCTTCAGCCCTCCCGAAACCCTCGACAGCCTGACTATTTGGTAGGCGACCACCGCCTGTCCCGTTGGCCTTGTGCCGACACGTAGCACTGGCACGAACAGCACCACCACTCCAGGCCACAGGCCACCCCACCCACGACTTTCTGAGGTAGACATGTCAGCCAACCCCTTCCTTCTGCCTCCCGGTGGAATGAGCAACGATCCGTTCACGGTAGGTGAGGAGGAAGACCCCTTCACCACCGTGTCGGACCCCTTCACTGCGGTCGCTGAACAGCCCCAGGTGCAGGCGTCCGTCAACATCGACCAGTCCAGCATCCCTGCCATCATGCAGGACCCCGGCGCCCGCGAGATCATCGCCCAGGTGCAGCAGCAATGGGGTGATTCCGCCCCGATCTTCGCCCCTGGTGACGAGCGGCAGGCGACCTGGGACGAGTACCAGCGCCAGACCCGCGAGCAAGCCCAGGCGCCTGTGTCGCAGCAGGAACAACGCAACGGCGCACTCGATACCACTTACGGCATCGTCAACGGTGTTGTTGGTGCGGCCAATTCCACCTGGGACCTTGGCGTCGATCTGGCCGAGACCGCGCTGACCCCTGTCGCCAAGCTGGTCGGCGACGAAGCCGGCCTTGCCCAGGCTGCCAACGGCATGCGGGCCATCAACACCTCGAAGGCTCCCGAGCCGCGCTACCTCGTCGGCAAGCTGACCGAGGGCGTGGTCCAGGCTGGCACCGGCTTCGTCATGGGCGCGAAGACGCTGAAGGCCATGGGCTGGGCAGCCGAAGGTGCTGGTGTAGGCCGCGCCATGGTCGCAGGCGGCATCGGTGACTTCGTCGCGTTCGATGAGCATGAGAAGCGCCTGTCCAACCTGATCGTGGACGAGTTCCCCGAGGTCGCTCCTGCGTTCATGGAGTATCTGGCTGCGAAGCCGGATGATTCGTGGGCTGTTGGCCGCTTCAAGAACGTGGTCGAGGGCGCCACCATCGGCGGGGCCGGCGACATTCTGTTCAGGATGATCCGAGGCACCAAGGACATCCGCGCCATGCTCGACAAGGGCGACAAGGCCGGCGCCGACAAGGCCATGACCGAATTAGCCGACACTGTAGATGCAGGCATCGCCGTCCACGAAGGACGTGCATCGCCCGAACAGCTCGAACTGTTCAACAATCTGCATCGCCAGGACGCTCCCATCGAGAAGCGTGTGCGCGAGGCTGAAGGCGGTGGCCTGTTGGGTGGCGGCAAGGGTGGCAAGAAGGCCGATCTCGCTGCGGATCGCCTGAAGGCAGACGGAAATGACCTCGCTGGCGTGGGCGAGAATGTCCGCAGGGTGATCGACGGCGAGACGACTGGCATCGGTAGCTGGGGCTTCGGTCTCTCCGACGCGGACGTAAAGACCATGCGGTCGAACCTCGAACAGGCCCGTGACGGAGCCATGCCGTGGAACGAGGCGCTGAAGGGGATGCCGTTCAACGTCGATCACATGAAGGGCGCCGACGACGCCAAGGCGCTGATCAAGCTGGTGACCGATGAGGTGGCGAAGTACATGCCCACCGACTTCACCGGCACCCAGTCGCACGCCACCGTGCGTGAACTGGCCGAAGAGTTCGGCGCCCGGCCCAACGAGCTGTTGAACGCCATGCGTGAGATGGCCGGCGCGGCTGAGAAGGTCCCGGCCATGATGGTCGCCACGAAGGCGATCAAGATGGGCCTGGGCGAGAAGTACGTCCAGGCGGTGCGGCTGGTTGACGCTGGCAAGATGCCCGAGGATCAGGCCGACCGCATCTTCAACCTGTACCTGAACACCATGACGGACCTGAAGGCGGTCATCAAGATGGGCGCCCGCGTCACCAGCGCAGGCAACATCGACGTCACCGCAGCCGAAGCTCGCAACATGAAGAAGCTCGACCGCGCCGTGGATACGTTCCAGGCGACGGGCGACAAGCGGAAGTTCATGAAGCAGGTTGCCGTCCTCGGCGACGATCCTTCCGTGCTGTCGAAGGTCATCAATTGGGTTGCCGACCATCGCATGTGGGACGTCCACAACGAGGTCTGGATCAACGCCCTGCTGTCGGGGCCGAAGACGCACATCGTCAACATGACCTCGAACCTGATCAACGTCGGCATCAAGCCGCTGGAGAACGCCCTCGGGCACGCCCTCCAGGGAGACATCCGCTCGGCCAAGTACGAGATCGCGAGCTACGCAGGCATGGTCAAGGGGTTCGACGATGCTATCCGTGCGGCTGGAATCGCGCTGAAGATGGAAGACAACATCCTCGACCCTTCTCACGGGTTCCAAGACGTGCGCCCCAAGGCGACCGGCGATGGGATCGCAGGGCAGGCCATCCGTGCCCCTTCGCGGGCACTGGCGGCAGAGGACGAGTTCTTCAAGCAGATTGCCTATCGCGGTAAGATTTATTCGCTGGCGGTCCAGTCTGCGGCGAATGCCAACCTGTCTCGCGCCAAGACCGTGCGGATGCCTGATGGCCGCAAGGTTTCACCGTTCGAGAAGCACGTCGAGGAATACTTCGATGGAGGATTCGACCGCTACGGCGCCGGGACCAACGAGAAGGCACTACAGTTCGCCCGCGAGGCAACCTTCACCCAGGACTTAGGTGCCGGTACGTTCGGACACACCGTGCAGCAAGCAGCCTCGAAGCATCCATCCCTCAGGGCTGTCGTGCCGTTCGTGCGTACACCAACCAACATTATCCGCTCGGCGTGGCAGCATACGCCTCTCATCGGCGCCCTACAGCGCCAGATGAAGGAGGATTTCGTGTCTGGAGACCCATCTCGCCGCGCTGCCTACATCGGCAAGCAGGCCATCGGTACAGCCGTCTTCGGCTCCGCTGTGGCCATGGCATTGGAAGGCAAGATCACCGGAGGAGGGCCGAAGGACCCCAATCTGCGGCGGATCATGATGGAGAAGGACAGCAACTGGCAGCCGTACTCGTTCAAGATCGGAGACAAGTTCTACTCGTTCGAGCGTATCGAGCCGTTCGGCACAATGTTCGGCATCATCGGAGACTACGCCGAGATCGCCCAGGAGATGTCCGATACCAAGTTGGAAGAGATGTCTGCTGGCATGGTCACGGCGTTCATCGCCAACGTCCTTACCGGCGACCCTGAAGCGGTTAACGCCTTCGGCGGCGGCACTATGCGGGCCATGATGTCTACTGCCAAGAATCTGTCGAACAAGACGTACCTTCAGGGCGTCTTCCAAGTGATGGATGTAATCACATCAGGCAACCCGCTGGACGGCGAGAGGTTCCTCAAGGATAGGGTGGGCAGCTATGTGCCGAACGTCCTGCGTCAGACCAACCCAGACCCGTACTACCGCGAGGTTCGGACGGTTCTCGACTCGCTCAAGGCCGGCGTCCCTGGCTGGAGCAAGACGCTGCCGCCTCGGTACAACTTCATCGGCGAACCTGCGATGAAGCCCGGCTCCCCTCTTGATCGCTTCTTCAACCCGATCAAGGACAAGGATGGTTCCCCCGACACGCTGATGGCCGAGCTGACCAAGCTGCAACACCCGTTCGCGGCTGTGTCGCCCAAGCTCGGCAACATCGACCTCACCACCTTCGTCAACCCGAAGACCGGAAAGGACGCCTTCGTGCGCCTGAACGAGCTTGTCGGAGAGACCGGAGTGCGTGAGGAGCTGACGGCCCTGGTGAAGGGTCCGATGTGGGGGTCGCTTACCGACGACGTCAACACCGAGACCATGAGCTACGTCGGTTCCAAGCCGATGGAAGTCATGCGGACACTGGAGAGCAACCGGAAGATCGCCATGGAGCGCCTCCAGACGGAGGGGTTCACGGCGAAGGACGGCTCCAGCGATCTGCTCACCGCCATCGCACACGACAAGATGAACCGGCAACTGAACAAGGGTGGCGGGGCTGACGTTCTGCTCCCCCTCAAGTAACCATGAGGCCCGGCTAACTACCGGGCTTCTTCTTTTTCGGAGAAAGTCACCTCCGAGGATGCCGACAACTCCCCACGCCCACCACAACAGCGAGACCACATGGACAATCGCCGCGTACAGGTCCGAGACCTGCAAGAGGCTCCCGATCTGAAGACGTTCGCCCGTCAGGTGGACACCTATTACCGCCCAGAGATGAACAACGTCGCCAAGCCGGGCGAGAACAGCCTGATGAAGCTGGCCGACGCCTTGAAGGAAGTCGAACCGCGCCTCCAAGGCTACCTGTCCAAGGAGTTCGACCGTGCCGCGACAGACGAATCTGCGCAAGGCAAGCAGGCTTTCAAGGAAGCCCTGCTGAAGGACCGCGACCTGAACCAGCGATCCTTCAAGGAACTGGTGGACGGTGGCGTGATCCCTGCTGGTGCCTCCCCGTGGTTCCAGAAGGGGTGGCGTGAGCAGCAGCTTCGCCTGATGGCCGATGACTTCCAGCGCGAAGCGTTGATGGAGTGGGGCCAGGACGGCGACGTCAAGAACTCGAACGACCCGACCAAGGTCCGCGAGTTCCTCGACGGCAAGCGCAAGACCTTCATGGACGGGCTGAAGACCAGCGACCGAGGCTTCACCTCGCATGAGATCGCCGACGTGCTGATGCCTGCCCTCGAACAGGCCGACCAGCGGGTGAGCGGGGCGCATGTCTCGCACCGGCTCCAGGCCATTGAAGAGGAGGTGGTGAAGAACACAGGCATTGAGGCGGGCCGCGTGCTGTCTGCCGAAGGGATCGACAACATGGAACGGGGGCGGCGGATCAACGCCACCATTCAGGAGATGATGGCGAAGGGATTGTCAGGGTCGAAGGCCAACGAGATCATCCGTGACGAATTGGTGGCCCACGCCCTCCGGTATCAGGACCAATCCATCCTCGACATCGCCAAGCATATCCCAACCCAAGGCGGGTCTTTCCTTGCTGATGTCGGCCACTTCAAGAAAGCGGCGCAAGGCGTTGAAGACCACCTACTGAACCAGAAGCTGACCGCCATCCGGTTCCTGCGTGAAAGCGAAGCCTTCGAGGAGCGGAAGACCACCGACGCCCAGGTCAACACGTTCCTCGAACACTCGGCCCAGGCCGGCGGGAAGATCGATCTCTTCGACTTCTTCAAGCGCAATCCTGGCCTCAGCGGAGACGCCAAGCGGACGATCATGTCGGTCCACCAGGGCATGACCTCGATCTCCGAGCATGTGGTCGAAGATGACGTGTGGATGTCGGAACAGTTGGTCCGCATGTACAAGACGCCTGAGACCTTCGACATCACCGAAGTGGCCTCTCAGGTCGGCAAGAAGCTCGATACGCCCCGCTTCATGGCCATGCTGGGCGACCTTGGACGTGCCCGTGAGGCAGCCAAGCACCCGCTGATGACCTACCTCCCGGTCAAGACCCTAGCAGACGACCTCGCCAAGGGCGTGGCCGGCTCGAACGGGACCGTTCCGGGTGCAGGTTCGGCCAATGCCGGCGTGGCTCAGTCCGCGTTCCTGCGGTGGCAGATCGAGTATCTGGCAGCTAACCCGAAGACCTCCGCATCCGTCTTCCACGACGAGGCCATGAAGGTCTACGACAAGCTGCTCCGCACCTACGGCAACGGCCAGACCCTCAACATGGGCGCTGGCCAAGCCTACGGTCTGAAGAAGTTCGCCCCGGTGGCAGTTGACGGGGCACAGCAGGCTGCACCTCAGGCCACTCCGCAGGCACGGCTCATGACACTGGAGCAGGCCATTCAGATACTGCGGAAGAACCCGACACCTCAGGTCATGCAGTCATTCGATGAGAGTTATCCAGGCCACAAGGCCGACGACTATCTGAAGTAGCTCGCAGAGCCACATGCCCTCATCAGCTCAACGCTGGTGGGGGCCTTTTCATTTTCTGGAGAACCATATGGAAGTCCGACAAACGTATCTCAACCGCGAGCAAGCAGCCGCGATCCTTCACATTCAGCCCAAGACGCTCGCCAACTGGGCAAGTCAGGGCAAAGGCCCGAAGTTCCGCAAGCCCGGCGGCAGGGTCGTTCTCTACACCCTGGACGACCTGCATGCCTGGGTAGACGGCGGGACGTGACCATTCCATGCCACGTGAAGCGACGGGGAGTGTGCCAGGGTGCTTCCCGACATCTCCCACGAAATCCCGACGAATAACGTACTATAGGCGTATTCATCGGCCATAAGAGGGAGGCTATCACTCTTTCGAGCCAAGCAATCGAACCCTCGTCGTAAGCTTGGGAAGCTTCTGCTCTACCATTGAGCTACACCCGCGTCGGCGCGCAGAATATAAGGGCTTGGTGAGAGCGATGGCAAGGGGCTCGGCGTTCTTGTCGCCAAAAATTGCCCGGCGTCCCGGTAGCAAGGTATTGGGCCGGTATGGTGCTCAGAGTATTCAGCCGCGCATTCATCGTCAGGGGGCAGAGGTGCTCTCGACACCGTTTTGCGTAAGTGGGGGAAGGATCTGGCGCAGGTAGGACGCCATGCCATGGGCGTGATTCCACTGACGCGGATGGCCCAGCGACACTTCCTCGAACCGGCAGCCGTCGCGCCAGTCGGTGCGCCGCACGTGCAAATGGCCGCTGACCACCACCTGTGCCCGGAAACGCCGATGCCAGTCGGCGGTAACCTTGGTGCCGCACCACGGCGTGAAGCGCGGCGCCCGTGGAATGTGGATCAAATCGTCCCGCAGCGGGAAGTGGTTGATCAGCACGGTGGGCAGGCTTGGGTCCAGCGCCTGCAGGCGCTGTTCGGTCCAGTCCAGGCGGCTGGCGCACCAATCCTCGCGGCTGGCGAAGGGGGCGGAATCGAGCAGCATTTCATCGGCGCAGACGCTGCGCTGTTCCGTCGCCCAGGCCACCACATCTTGCCGCGCGATGGCCGACGGGCGGAAACTGTAATCGTAAAGCAGGAACAAAGGGGCGATGACGCAAGGCCCGCCCGCCCCCGGCCAGATGGCGAAGGGGTCTTCGGGGGTGAGGACGCCGAAAGCACGGGCCAAAGCCACCTGGGCCAGATAGCGCGCCGCGCCGCGCAGGGGCGGCTGACCGTCTTGTTCCGGCACGCTCCACAATTCGTGATTGCCGGGCACCCAGATCACCCGGGCGAAGCGGCGGGTGAAGGTCTCGAACGCTAGGCTCAGGTGGTCGAAACGTTCCGCCACGTCGCCGGCCACGATCAGCCAATCGTCGGCAAAGCCAGGTAGCGCCGCCAGGGCATCGCGATTGGCGGCGCTGGACAGATGCAGGTCGCTGATCGCCATGAGCCTCATGCCCTCATGCTTAGCAGAGCCGCCCCGTCGCTGCCAAGCGGTTGCCTTGACGGCATCAACGCTTTGCGCGAAACTCTGGCCCAAGAATTCGCCCTGTCTTCGTGGGGGCGTCAGGCCACGGGGAAAGGCCGATCATGCAATCCGCAACCTTGCCCGATGGCCGTAGCGTGTTTTGCCTCAATTCCTACGAGGTGGATTTCGGCGCCCACGAAATCTTCTCCGACGATCTGGCCGCCCATGGTTTAAGCCTGCCCGCCGACGGCACCTATCTGGATGTGGGCGCCAATATCGGCCTGTTCTCGCTTTACTTACGCGACCATTGCCCCCAGGCCCGCATCATCGCTTTCGAGCCCATGCCGGCGGTGTTCGCGGTGCTGGAACGCAACGCGGCGGCGTTGGTGCCGCCGGCAAGGGCGGTGCCCCTGGCCCTGGGGGCCGAGGCCGGCTGGGCCGAATTCGACTATTTTCCCGGTGTCGCCGCGCTGTCGACGCAAAACCGGGCGGTGGGCCAGATCATGGCTGCCGGCTTGCGCCAGTTGCTGGGCGGCGGGGCGGCGGCGGGCGGAGACGTGCAAGACGTGCTGGAGCGCAGCGGCGCCACCCGGGTGGCCACCGACACGGCTTTTCTTGACCACCTGTTGCGGCCCGAGACCGTGCGGGCGCAAGTCGACACCCTGTCGGCGCAAATGCAAGCCCTGGGCATCGAGCGGGTGGATTTGCTGAAGATCGACACCGAGGGGGCCGAGCGCGAGGTTCTGGCCGGGCTAGCCGAGGCCGATTGGCCGAAAATACAGCAAGTGTTGGTCGAGGTTCACCTGGGCGAAGAGGTAACCGAGATCATGGCGGAAGACTTGCGCCGGCGCGGTTTCCGCACCTCCATCGGCGCCCATCCGTTGGCGCAAGGGGGCGCGGCGGTTTTTCATATCTACGCGGCGCGCTGAGCGCGCATAAGGGAGGGAAAGATGGCGGAAACCACGACCGGGCCGGTGACCGGCCATGACTGGTGGGCGATGCTGACCGACCCGGCATTCCTGGAAAATCCCTATGCCGATCTGCGCCGCCTGCAACGGCTTGGCCCCATCCACCTGGATGAGCAATCGGGCATCTATTTCGTGTTGGGGCACGAGGCTTTCGGCGCCATCGCCAAATCGCCCAAGATCGGCCGCGATACCCATTACTGGCAACCCGGCTGGAACAACGACGAGTACCGCCAGCGCGACCCGGTGGGCTACGAGCTTTACCAGGGCGTGCAGCCGCAGATGATCAACGTCGACGGCGCCGACCACAAGCGCATGCGCGCGATATGGGAAGAGGCGTTCAAGCTGCCGGCGGTCAAGGACATGACGCCGATGATCGAGGCCGAGGCGGCCCGTCTGGTGGCCGAACTGCCGGACGAGGGCGAGATCGATCTGATCCGCGATTTCGCTGCCCCCATGCCCATGCGGGTGCTGTGCAACCTGCTTAACCTGCCGTCCAGCATGGACGACACCATCCATGGCTGGAGCGAGGCGCTGATCCGCATCGCCGACGTGATGATCTCGCCCGAGGACAAGCAGCGGGCGCTCGACGCCATGAAGGCGAGCAAGGACTTCCTGCGCGGCTTCCTGGCCGAACGCCGGGCTGCCGGTGATGCCAGCCTGACCGGTATCATCATCCGCGCCCAGGATGACGGCGTGGTCAGCGAGGAAGAAGCCCTGACCAACATGATGTCCATGTTGATCGCCGGCCACGAAACCACGGTGACGCTGATCGGCAACGGCATGTTGCTGCTGCTCGACAACCCCGAGCAAATGGCGCGGCTGCGCGCCGACCGCGCGCTGGTGCGCAGCGCCGTCGAGGAATTCATGCGCTGCGAGCCGGGCGGCAACATGATCTTGCGGGTGGCGCGCGAAGAGGTGGAAATCTGCGGCACGCTTATTCCCGCCGGCGCTCCCATCCTGGGGATGATCGGCGCCGTCAACCGCGACCCGGCCCGCTTCGACAACCCCGATCTGTTCGATGTCGGTCGGGTGGGCAATGCGCACTTCACCTTCGGCGGCGGCCCCCATGTCTGTTTGGGCGCGCCCTTGGCCCGGCTGGAAGGGCTGGTCGCCGTCAATGCCTTGCTCGACCGCTGGCCGTCCATCACTTTGGCCGGCACGCCCGTATGGCGCACCGACCGGCTGAACGCCCGCGGTCTGGCCACGCTTCCGGTCAAGGTGGGGCCGGTCAAGGTGGGGCGCTGATGGCTTTGACGGCTGGGATCGAGGCGCTTAACGTCTATGGCGGCGCCGCCTGTCTGGACGTGCGCGAATTGTGCGTGCATCGCGGCCTCGACATGCCGCGTTTCGACAATCTGCTGATGCGGGAAAAGACGGTGGCCTTGCCGTTCGAGGACCCGATCACCTTTGCCGTCAACGCCGCCAAGCCGCTGGTCGATGCCTTGAGCCCAAGCGAGCGGGCGCGCATCGAGATGGTGGTGACCTGCACCGAATCTGGCATCGATTTCGGCAAGTCCATCAGCACCTATGTGCACCACCATTTGGGGCTGGCCGGCAATTGCCGCCTGTTCGAGATCAAACAGGCCTGTTATTCCGGCACCGCCGGCTTGCAGATGGCCGTCAATTTCATCCTGTCGGCCACTTCACCCGGGGCCAAGGCCCTGGTGGTGTGCACCGATCTGTCGCGCTTCGCCTTGGCCGATGCGGCGGCGGTGCAGGAATGGGCCTATTCCGAGCCCAGTTCGGGCGCCGGTGCCGTGGCCCTGCTGGTCAGCGACACCCCCCATATTCTGCGCATGGATGTGGGCGCCTATGGCAATCACGGTTTCGAGGTGATGGACACCTGCCGCCCCGGTCCCGATACCGAGGCCGGTGACGCCGATCTGTCCCTGCTGGCTTACTTGGATTGTTGCGAACGCTGCTGGAAGGATTATGCGCGCCGGGTCGAGGGTGCCGATTTCAACCATTCCTTCAGCTATCTCAGCTTTCACACCCCGTTCGGCGGCATGGTCAAGGGTGCCCATCGCGCCTTGATGCGCAAGCTGTTCAAGGCCAAGCCCGACGAGATCGAGGCCGATTTCAGCCGCCGTCTCGGCCCCAGCCTGACCTTTGGCCAGCGCGTCGGCAACACCGCCGGCGGCTCGGTGTTCCTGGGCCTCGCCGGCCTGCTGGAAACCGCCCCGATCACCGAGCCGTGCCGAATCGGGCTGTTTTCCTATGGCTCGGGCTGTTGTTCCGAATTTTATAGCGGCGTGGTCAGCCCCGATAGCCAACGCCGGGTGCGGGCCATGGGCATCGGCACCGGGCTGGACCGCCGTTATCGTCTCAGCATCGATGAGTATGAAAAGCTGCTGCGCGGCGACCACGTCATCCGTTTCGGTCAAAAGGATGCCACCGTCGCCCCCGACACCATTGCCGGGGCGTGGAACACGGTCCAGGGCTCGGGCCGGCTTGTACTGGACGCCATGGTGGGGTACCACCGTCAATACCGTTTCGTTTAAAGGGGACTGGTTTGGAAAGCGATGACATCCTGTCCATCCTGATCGGACAAATCCGCGAGGTGGTGCCCGAACTGGTCGACCACGACATCGGTGCCGCCGATTCCATGGCCGCCCTTGGCGTCGATTCGGTAGAGCGCAGCGAAGTCCTGATGAACACGCTGGAGATCCTGGGCCTCGACCTGCCCATGGTGCAATTGCACGGGCCGCGCAATCTGGGCGAACTGGCCTTGTTGCTGAAGGCCAAGTGTGGCGGCGCCTGACATCATTTTTGCCGGTATCGGCACCGCCTGCGGTCTGGGCTATGGCAAGGCCAGCCTGATCGACGGCTTGCTGGCCGGGCGCGACGTGTTTTCCGTGCTGGCCCGACCGGGGCGACAGGCGCCCGATGGCTCGACGTCCTTCATCGGGGTGGAAATGCCCGACCCGCCCGAACTGCCCTTCGAGCTTGTACCCAAGCGGGTGGCGCGCACGGCCGGCTTTGGCGCCCGCGTCGCCTTGGCCGTGCTGCATGAGGCCTGGGGCGAAGCCGGGTTGGACGACGTGGCGCCGGACCGCATCGGGCTGGTGGTCGGCGGCTCCAACCTGTTGGCGCGTGAGCAGGTGTTGATGGCCCAGGATTATGCCGGTCGGCTAGCCTTCGTGCCGCCGCGCGCCGGTCATGTTTATCTGGATAGCGAAATCAGCGGTCTGGCCGCCAGTATCTTTCCCATTCGCGGCTTCGCCCATACTGTCGGCGCCGCCTCGGCCAGCGGTGCGGTAGCGGTGATCCAGGCGGCGGCGGCCATCCGTGCCGGCACGGTGGATGCCTGCATCGCGCTCGGGGCCATGCAGGATGTGTCCTATCTCGATCTGTTGGGGATGCGGGCGCTGGGGGCCATGGGCTCGGCCCGCTTCGCCGATCAGCCGGGCCGCGCCTGCCGCCCGTTCGACCGCGATCACGATGGTTTCCTTTATGGCGAATGCTGTGCCGCCCTGGTGCTGCGCCGTGCCGATCAGGCCGGGCCGGGCTATGGCGCGCTGATCGGGGCGGCTCAGGTGGCCGACGGTCAACGCGGCCCCGAACCCGATGGCGACGGCCAGCGCCGGGCCATCTCCTTGGCCTTGCAACAGGGCGGTTTGACGGCGGGTGATATCGATGTGGTCAGCGCCCACGCCACCAGCACGCCCAAGGGTGACGAGGTCGAGGCCGCCAGTTTGCACGCTCTGGGGCTGGAGCAAGCCTGGGTGGTGGCGACCAAATCGGTCGTCGGTCACGGCCTCAGCGCCGCCGGGACCATCGAGCTGGCGGCGCTGCTGTTGCAGATGCGGGCCGGACGGCTGCATGCCACCCGCAATCTGGACCATCCGCATGAGCCGATGCTGCGGCATGTGCAGGGACTGCCCCAGCCCCTGGCCGTCCGTCACGGATTGAAACTGTCGTTCGGCTTCGGCGGCACCGATACGGCGCTGGTGATCAGGGGGGCGGCATGACCTATGCGACGCTGGTGGTGGAACGGGCCGACGGCATCTGCACCGTCAGTCCGGCCCGGCCCGATTTGGGTCACGTCATCAACGGCCCATTCCTGGCCGAATTGACCGAGGTGGTGCGCGGCTGCGAGGCGGTGGACGGTCCGTCGGTGCTGGTGCTGACCGGCGGGGACACGGTGTTTTGCGGCGGCGGCGACTTCCAGGCGGTAGCCGAAAGCGATGCGGTGCTTGATCCGGCGCCGCTTTACGATCTGTGGCGGCGGCTGGCATCGGGGCCGTTCGTGTCGGTGGCGGTGACCCGTGGCCGCGTCAATGCCGGCGGCGTCGGGTTGGCGGCGGCCTGCGACATGGTGCTGGCCGACCATAGCGCCAGTTTCGCCCTGTCGGAATTGCTGTTCGGCCTGTTTCCGGCCTGCGTGCTGCCGTTTTTGATCCGACGGGTGGGCGAGCAGCGCGCCCATTACCTGACCTTATCGACCCAGCCGGTGAATGCCGCCCAGGCCTTGGCCTGGGGGCTGGTGGATGGTGTGGAGGATGCGGTGGACGGCCTGTTGCGCAAGCATCTGCTGCGCCTGCGCCGGTTGGATAAGGCAGCCATCGGTCGCTACAAGCTTTATCGCCATGATTTGTCGGCGCTGGTCGATGCCGCCCGCCAGCCAGCGTTAGAGGCCAACCGGGTGATGTTCAGCGACCCGGCCACCCGCGCTGTCATCCGCCGCTATGTCACCGAACAGAAGTTCCCCTGGGAAAATTAGGACTGGGGGAAAATTAGGACTGGGGGAAAATTAGGGCTGGCCGCGCAAATCCACCGCCCGCATCACCGGTGGACGGGGGCGGCTGTTGGAATGGCCCGGCACGCCGTCGCGGCTGACGAAAAAGCGGTGCAGCAGGGTGATGGACAGCAGGAACAGGAAGGTCTGGTTTTCCTTGGTGCTGATCTCGCCCGCCGGGGATTTCAACACCTTGGTGCTGAGGCGGCGGGCGAAAGCCGTATCGACGAAGGGCAGCTTGGCCAGTTCGGTTTCCGATTGCACCAGCTCCAGATAATCCGGGCGGGCGGCGGCGAAGGCATCGGCATCGGGGGCACGATAGGGGAATTTGCGCTTGTTCACCACCGATGCCGGCAGATCGTCGGCAAAGGCCCGACGCAATAGCCGCTTTTCATCATAGCCATCGTCAAAATGCAGATTGATGCGGGAGGCAGCGTCGATCACGCCCTGGTCCAGGAACGGGCAGCGGTTCTCCACCCCATGGGCCAGGGCCGGGCGGTCGCCCTGGGTCGACAGCAGATAGCCGGGCAGCAGCGTCTTGTATTCCAGCCATTGCGCCCGCTCGACCGGGCTTAGACCCTTCAGTCCGTCATTGTCGGCGACCAGGGCAGCGATGGCGGCGAAGGGATCGGCCTTATCCTTCAGCAGGCGGGCGGAGAACCGACCGTTCTGGAAGCGCAATTCGTGCGAGAACAGACCCGGCATCCGCTCGGTGGAGAATTGCTGATAAAGCCCGGTCAGCGCCGCCACCTCCTGCGGGCCGTAATGGCCGAGATGCGGATAAAGCCGGGCGATGCGCTGGCGGCGGGTGTCCTCGTCCATGCCGTCCCAGGCGCCGCGCAGCAGGGTTTCCTTGAACAGGTCATAGCCCAGAAAGGCCTCGTCGGCGCCTTCACCGCTCAGGATCACCTTGATGCCGTTGTCGCGGGTCAGGCGCGACAGCAGGAACATGGGGATGAAGGCGCTGCGAAACGCCGGCATCTCGGCGTGATAGACCGCTTGCGGACAGGCTTCGGCGATATGGGCGCCGGTAATGCGGAGCGCATGGTGGCGGGTGCCGAGCGCCGATGCCACCGCCTGTTGTTCGGTCGATTCATCCAGGCTGGCATCGTCGAAGGTGACGGAGAAGGTGGCCGGCGGACGACCGGAAATATCGGTGGTCAGGCGGGCGACGATGGCCGAATCGATGCCGCCACTGAGATAAACCCCGACCTCGACGTCGCTGCGCAGGCGCAGGCGCACGGAGTGTTCCAGCCTTTGCCGGATCAGCGCCATGGCCTCGGCCTCGCTGGCCGGTGCCGGGCCGTCGGCGAAGCGTAACGGCGCATAGGCGTGGCGCTCCATCCGCCCGCCCGCGTCGACGCTCATCCATTCGCCCATGGGCAGGGCGGAAATGCCGGTGAAGCCGCTTTGGGCGGGCAGCGGCGTCCACACCCCCAGGATCGAGGCCAATTGTCCGGGGTCTTGGGCGAAGACGAAGCCGGGCACCGCCAGAAACGCCTTCATCTCCGAGGCGAACAGCAAGGTGCTGCCGTGGCGGGCATGGAACAGGGGCCGCTTGCCGAAACGGTCGCGGGCCAGCACCAGCCTGCGGTCGCGGCGGTCGTAAAGGGCGAAGGCGAAGCCGCCGTTCAGGCGGGGCAGGCACTCCGCCCCCCAGTGCAGCCAGGCGGCCAGCAACACCTCGGTGTCGCATTGGGTGTGGAAGACGACGCCGTGCGCCTCCAACTCAGAGCGCAATTCGCGGTAATTGTAGATTTCGCCGTTATAGGCCAGCCAGAACCGCCCGCCGGCATCGGTCATGGGCTGGATGCCGTCCTTGGGGTCGATGATGGCCAGCCGCGCCGTCCCCAGCGCCCAATCGTCGCCGATCACCGTGCCCAGGCCGTCGGGACCGCGATGGCTGATGCGGTCGAGCATGCCGGCGATGATGTCGGGCAAATCCTGCGACGCCACGTCGGTGTGGATCAGGCCGGCGATGCCGCACATGGCCTAGCCGTTCCGCTTGAGCTTGGCCGCCACCGTGTCGCGGATCTGGGTCAGGCTGACCAGGACGTTGCCGGTCATCTCGGCCTCGGTGAAGGTGATGGCGAATTCGCGTTCGAGAAAGCGGCACAATTGCACATAGCCGAAGGAATCCATCACCCCTTCCTTGAACAGGTTGCTGTCCTCGGGGAAGTCGTCGTCGTCGAATTCCACCAGGAACTGTTCCTCGATGAAGGCGCGGATCTTATCCATGAGGCGCTTCCTTTTGCTGGGGCTCCATCAGCGCGGCAGCCCCCATGTTGCCGTAGACGTTGACCACGGTCAGCACCGGGTCCAGTACAGGATCGAGTGCCACCAGAAGGACGATGGCCACCTCCACCGGCACGCCGAAGGGGGCCAGCAGCATGCCCAGCAAGGCCATCGAGGCCACGCCCGGCGCCCCCGACATGGCGCAGGCGACCAGGATGCCGCCGATGGTCACCACCAGCCCGGCCTGCAAGCCGATGGGCAGGCCGTAGAGTTGCAGCACGAACAGGCTGCTGATCACCACATGGACGACGTTGCCCAGGGGATACAGGCTGACCCCCAGGGGCAGCACCATCTGGGTGGTCTGGCGGCTGAGGCCCAGGCCGGTTTCCGCCACCCTGAGCGCCGCCGGCAAGGTGGCGATGCTGGAGCCGGTGCCGAAGGCGGTGAACAGCGGCTGACGCACCAGCGAGAGGACGGCCAACGGCCCAAGCCCGGTGCGCCGGGCGATCAAAAGGGTCAACGCCGCGATCACCAGCACGGCGACGCCGTACAAGGTGGCGACCAGCTTGCCCAGCATCAGGAACATGTGGATGCCGCCCTGGGCGGTGTGGGCGGCCATCAGCGCGAACAGACCGAAGGGCAGGCCCAGCAGGATCCAGCCCATCACCTTGACCAGGGCGTTGTAGAAGGCATCGAGCACACCGACGGCGAACAGGCTTTGTTCGCCCCCCAGCTTGCCCAGGCCCATGCCCAGCAACAGCGAAAACAGCAACAGCGCCAGCATGTGGCCTTCGGCGGCGGCGCGGATGACGTTGGCCGGGATCACCATCTGCGCCAGCAGCCACAGGCTGGGCGCCGGCTGGCCGCTGGCGGCGGCGTCTTGCTGCAATATCTCGTTGGCGAGAAAGACGCGTTGGTCCTGGCCCAGCCCGATCCCCGGCTGAAACACCAGCCCGGCGGCCAGGGCGATGGCGGCGGCGGCGGCCAGTCCGGCCAGGAAGACCAGGGCCAGACGCGGCAGCGCCGCGCCGCTGTCGCCCAGGATCAGCCGGGCGATGCTGGCGGTGACGGCGCTGATGATGATGGGCAGCACGCACATCTGCATGAGTTGCAGGTAAAGCTGGCCGACCGGCTCCAATGCCGTGCCGGCCTCGGGCAGTGTCGCCCCCAGCATGCCGCCGGCCACCAGGCCGGCCACCACCGCCCACGGGCTGGACAGGTGCGCGCTCAGCCGGCTCACTTGCGCGGCCCCCCCAGATGGCGGTCGAGCAGGCGGTCCAGGCTGCCGTCTTCCTGGCGGTCGGCGATATAGGTATCCAGCCAGGCCAGCCAGTTGGGATCGTCGCGGTGCACCGCCATGGCGATGGGGTCGCGGGCGCCGGTCAAGGGCACGATCTTGACGTAAAGCGCCCAGTCGTCGCGGACGCGATAGCGCGGCACCCCGGCCTGGACCCGGGTGAGCGAATAGGAAAAGCCCTCATCCACCATGACCGCATGCAGTTGACCGGCCAGCAGGGCGGCGATGGCGTCCTCGTTGCTGGGATAGGGCTTGACCTGGGCGCGGGGCAGGCGCTCGGCGGCGAAATCCACATAGGAACTGCCGTCCTCGACGCCGATCTGGACGCTGGCATCGTTCAGCATTTCCACCCGCTCGCCGCCACGGAACAAGGGCGCGGTCTTGGTGCGGTTGACCATCAGGGTCTGGCGCAGCCGGGCGTAAGGCTGGGTGAAGCGGACCAGCGCGGCCCGGCGCAAGGTGCGGCTGAGATAGCTGATGGCGACATCGGCCTTGCGGCTGGCCACCAGATGCGGCAGATCGTCGAAATTATCGGCCATGCGGGCATAGTTGAGCTTGACGCCCAGGCGCTGGGCGATGTCGGTGGCCAGTTCGACGTCGATGCCGCCCGGCTTGCCCGCCGCGTCCACATAGAAAAACGGCGGCATGTCGGATTTATAGGCGGCCACCACCAAGGTGCCACGGGCGATGATGCGGGCGATGTCGGGGGCGGTGGCGGGGTCGGCGGCACAGGCAGCGGTGGGCGGCAGCACCAACAGGCCGAGGACGGCAATGGTGTGGCGGATCCCGGTCCAGGTCCAAAGCAACATCGTTCCCCCACTCCGATAGGCCATCAGACTAGCGCAAAGCATCGGCCTCGGCCAGACGGCGCAATGTCTCCACCGTCTTGGTCAACCGCTGGTCATCGCCGCCGAACGGCGACAAGACGCTCAAGAGCTTGGATGGCGACCCCGGTTGCAGGCATTGCCGCAAAACGGTGACCAAGGTGCCCGAGGGGCTGAGGTCCACATAGACGGCCCCTTGTTGCTCGAGAATCTCCACGCTGCGCGCCACCCGCATGGGGTGGCGAACGATGCGCCAGATCAGATCGGGCATGGCCGTCCCGGTCGGCCCGGCGGTACAGCACGACCATACCGGCCAGAACGGGCTTTCGCGCCGCAGCGGGGCGGTGGCGGCCAGGCATTCGGCTTGGGCGGCATCGATGAAGCGGGAATGAAAGGCGAAAGGCACCGGCAGACGTTGGAACACCACCTCGCACCGGCGTAATTCGGCCTCGATCCGGTCCAGGTCTTCGGCCCGGGCCGACAGGATGAAATGGTTGGGCGAGGTGATGCCGGCCACCTCGCTACGTGCCGCCAGCACGGGGTTTTCGGCGTGCAGGGAAGCCGGGGCCAGCACCGCCACCATGCCGCCGGGCGGGCAGGTGCGGCGGAACAGTGCCGGCTGGTCGGCCACCAGGGTCAGCGCCGTCTCGAAGCTGATCATGCCGGCGATGGCCTGGGCGACGATCTCGCCCAACGACACCCCCAACAGCATATGGGGGCGCAGGCCGTGATCCTGCAACACCTTGGCCAAGGCGTATTGCACCAGGAAAATGGCCGGATGGCTGGCTTCCAGCCGGTCGAAGGGCTGCGAGGCGCGCTTGCCGCCGCCTTGGATTTCGGCCAGGACGGAAAAGCCGTGGCGGGCGGCGACGATGGCATCGCCCGCCTGCATCCAGTGGCGGAAGACGGCATTTTCGGCCAGCAACTGACCGGCCATGCCGAAATATTGCGAGCCCTGGCCGGCAAAACAGAAAATCACGGGAAGCGGCGGCACGGGCCTGTCCATGTCTGCGAAAATATGGGGGACGCTACCTCGCGCCCATACATCTGGCAATGCCCGCGCGAGCAGGCGCGGGCGGAAATATCTCTGTGGTATAAAACGGCACTTTTATTCCATGGCCTCAAATAGTAGGGTACCTGCGGGATTCAGCCCGACTCGTCGACACCGACGTCTCTTCCCTCGCGCTTCATGTCGGACGCGGGGCGCAACCGGAGGAACATCATGGCCGCGCAAACCGCTGCTTCCGAAACTCCCGCCCCCACCGCCGCCCCGGCGGACAGTTCGACCGCCGCTGCGGCAGTGGTCCCGACCCCGGATTCCGTCGGGCGTGATCTGGTGGCGGAAAACATGATCAAGGATTACGTCCTTGCCGCCGTGGCCGCCAGCATCGTGCCGGTGCCCCTGTTCGACATCGCCGCCGTGGTGGCCATCGAACTGCGCATGATCCAGAAGCTGTCGGAACTGTACGGCAAGCCGTTCTCGGAAAGCCTGGGCCGCAGCGTCATCGCCTCGCTGGCCGGCGGCGTCGTCGGCTATGGCGCCGGCATGGCCGTGGCGGTCAGCCTGACCAAACTGATCCCCGGTGTCGGCTGGATGCTGGGCATGGTATCGCTGCCGGTGATCGCCGGTGCCGCCACCTATGCCATCGGTCGCGTCTTCGTCAAGCATTACGAAAACGGCGGCGACATCTTCAATCTCAGCGCCGATGCCATGCGCGCTTACTACAAGCAGCAATTCGAGAAGGGCAAGGCCCTGGCCGCCAAGGTCAAGGCACGCAAGGAAGCCGCCGCCACCGACGACGTGGCCGCCGCGCACTGATCGCCGCTTTTGCCGAAAGACCGCCGCTTCCGTTGCCGGGAGCGGCGGTTTTTGTCGTTGGCGTAGGGCAATCGATGAAGCGGATCGGTCAACGGCCGCCGTAATAGGAATAGGATGAGCCGCATTGGAAGGCGGCAACGCTGGGGGTGAGAAAGCCGCAACGCAGGGGCGTCCAGCTTTGCCCAAGCAGGCCGGCGACGCCGTGGCCGCTGCGGCGACACTGATTCTCGGCGATGGCGCGGACTTCTTCCGGTGTCGAGCTCATGCTGGAATAGCACACATAGCTGGTCGGACCTTGCGCCGTATCGGGAACCAGGGGACGCGGTGAGGTGGAGCAACCGGCCAGCATAAGCGCAATGGCGGCGGCAAAAACGACATGCCTCATGGCGATCCCCTTTTGAATTATCCAGATCATCCTGCCTAACGCCAGCGGCGCCGCTTGGCAAGCCCGTTCCGGATCAATAGCCGATCTTGGCCGCCAGGATCGCCGCCTGGGTCCGATTTTCCACGCCCAGGGCCCGCAAAATGGCGGTGACATGCAACTTGACGGTAATTTCCGCCAAGTTGAGATCGCGGGCGATTTCCTTGTTGCTCTTGCCCTGGCGCAGCATGGCCAGGACATCGCGCTGGCGCGGGGTCAGCACGTTGCGGGCCTGATCGCGCCCGGCGGCATCCTCGTTGGCCGAGGCCACTTCCAGGCGGGGGCTGAGGTAGGTGTCGCCCGACAGCACCTGACGGATGGCCTCGAGCATGGATGAGCTGGACGAGGTCTTGGCGATATACCCCTGTGCCCCGGCATCCAGGGCCCGGCGCACGTCAGAGGGTGATTCGGACGCCGAGATCACCACCAGATGCATGTTGGGAGCGGCACGGCAAACCGCCCCGATACCGTCGAAGCCGTCCATGCCCGGCATGTTCAGGTCGACCAGACCGACATCGAATTCGCCGCCGGCGCGCAAGGCGGCGACCGCCTGGACGAAATCACCGGCCTCGACCACTTCCAAGAGGTCATCAACCAGATTTTCCAGTACCAGCCTGACCCCCTCGCGAAACAGGGCGTGGTCGTCGGCAAGAAGTACTCTCATCCCAGGTCTACCTTGTTGTTGGTCTGGCTGCGTGGCACATCTTAGTCATAGGGGGCTACAACCGGCAAGACACCTTTCCACCCCCTTGCAAGAATTCCGCTTAATGATAAAAAAGACTTGCAGAAGGCATTTATTGGCACACAAACAAAAGTATATGTCTTGTGGTTTTGAACAGTGAAAATTGATGTATCACTATAGTTCTCTTGCAGGATGTACCGTGCCTAATCAGCAAATGAACTGATACAAATTCATACAATTTCTACGGATAAAGCCTGCAATATCGGCGACGTCCTGGCGCCGGAAGCACGGCTTTCCCGCCTTGGCCAATTCTCGGCGCATCGACGGCTCCATGCTGTCGGCGACCACGGCCTTGATGGTCGAATCGGCCAAGGCCAGCAGAGGCTCCGCCAATGCCTCATCCCACACTTCCAGGCGGGGATGGGGCGAGAACTTGAAGCCCTCGACCAGGATCAGATCCACCACCCCGATGGTTTTCAGCAGGCCGGGCAAGGCCGGTTGGGGGTGCTGCCCATGTTCGTGCACGACGATCAGCCGCCGGGGCGAAGCCACCACGTTTTCCACCGCGCCGCTTTCCCCCAGGGCCAGATCCTCGGGTCCACCGAAACCGGGATGGTGGTGGGTGTGCTTGACGGTTGCCACCACCACGCCCCGGGCGGTGAACACCGGCAGCAATGCCGTGATCAAGGTGGTCTTGCCGCTGCCGCTCCAGCCGGCGATGCCGAAGATGTCCATGGCCGAATTTTAACCCGATCAGCACGGTGCAATCCAGCCCCGCATCCACGGCAACGGGGTCAGGTTAACGGCGGGTGTTGACCTGGGCGGCGAAAAAGCGGCATGACAGTGACCATGTCCATACCCGCCTATATCCCCATCCTGGCCGCCACCACCGCCGCGCAATCTCTGGTGTCGCTGGCCATGTTGTCGCCGGCGGCGGTCGCCCCGGCCATCGCCCGCGATCTTCAGGTCTCCGGCGCCATGATCGGCTGGTGGATCAGCATGGCCTATGGCGGCGCCATGATCACCTCGCTGTTGGGCGGCAACGCCGTGCGCCGCTTCGGCGCCACCCGCTCGACCCAGATCGGCTTGCTGCTGGTCTTCTCAGGCGGCGCCGCCATGATGGCCGGCACCTTGCCCCTGGCCCTGCTGGCGGCGCTGCTGACCGGATTGGGCTATGGCATGACCAATCCGGCGGCGTCGCATCTGCTGGCCCGCAGCACCAGCCCGGAACGGCGCAATCTGGTGTTTTCCATCAAACAGACCGGCGTGCCGCTGGGCGGCACCCTGGCCGGCCTGATCGCCCCGCGCCTGACCCAGGCCTGGGGCTGGCCGGTGGCCATGGCCAGCGTCGCCCTCACCTGCCTGGTGCTGGCGCTGGTGCTGATGCGGGTGCGGCGGGCCTGGGACAGTGACCGTGACCCCAAGGCGCGCATGACCGGCAATCCGTTCAGCGGTCTGGTCTCCATCTGGCGGTCGCCGCGGCTGAAGGCGCTGTCGCTGACCGGCTTCGCCTATGCCGCCGTGCAATTATCCGTTTCCACCTTCGCCGTCACCATGCTGGTGGCCGATCTGTCGTGGTCGCTGGTGGATGCCGGGCTATTGCTGTCGGCGGTGCAGGTGGCCGGGGTGGTGGGCCGCATCAGCATCGGATCACTGGCCGACCGCTTTTTCGGCGGCTCGGGTACCCTGATCGGGCTGGGATTGGTCACCGGCATTCTCGCCCTCCTGACCGGGTTGCTGGCCCCCGACTGGCCGGCAATCATGGTCTTCGCCATCCTGGTGCCGTTCGGTGCCGCCGCCTTGGGCTGGAACGGCGTCTATCTGGCGGAACTGGCCCGATCCAGCGAACCGGCCAGTATCCCCCGCGTCACCGGCGCCTCGCTGTTCTTCACCTATGGCGGCGTTCTGGTCGGGCCGCCGGCCTTTGCCGGGCTGCACACTCTGGTGGGGGCTTATACCGTCACCTACGCCCTGACCGCCCTGCCCGCCCTGGCCGGCGCCTTGATACTGCTGGCTGCGCGACGGCGTGACAAGTGATCAGGCGCGGATGGTGCGCAGGAAACCATCCACCTCGTGCTTCAGATTGGCCGCCGGACCGGCCAGATCGTCGGCGGCCCACATCACCCGTACGGCGGCGCCACAATAGCGCACCGCCGATTGGGTGACGCCGACCACGCCGCTGGTGACGTCCTGGCTGCCGGCGGTGACCTCGACGACGCAGCGCCCGATCTTTTCGGTCACTTGCGCCTGACGGGCGACGGCTTGCGCCACTTGGGCGGCGATGTCGTCCATGCGGCGGATGGCGTCGCCCACATCGCCGATGGCCGCCACCGTCTCGGCGGTGGCGGTTTGGATGGCATTGATCTGGTCGGCGATCTCGCGGGTGGAATCGGCGGTCTTCTGCGCCAGATGCTTGACCTCGTCGGCGACCACGGCAAAGCCCTTGCCGGCCTCACCGGCGCGCTGGGCCTCGATGGTGGCATTGAGCGCCAGCATGTTGGTGCGTCCGGCGATGTCGCCGATCAGATTGATCACGCGGTCGATATTGCTGGCCACCTGCGACAGGCCGCTGACCTGGGCGTTGGTGCGCTCCAACTCGCTCACCGCTTGGCGCACCACTTCCGAGGTGGCGCTGACATGATGGGCGATTTCATCGACACTTTCATTGAGTTCCACCGCCGCCTCGGCCACCGCCGCCACGTTCTGGCGCGACCGCTGGGCCGCCTCGGCCACCGATAGCGAGCGGCTGTCGCCGTCACGGTCGCGCCGAACCATGCGGGCGGCGGTTTCCTTGATGGCCTGGGCATTGGTGTTGACCGAATCGGCCACCGACTTCACCGCCTGCTCGAAATGATCGGCCAAAGCCAGCATGCGGGTGTGATTGACCGCCTCGGCCTCGGCGCGGATGGCTTCTTGTTCCTGTTGCAGGCGGACCATGGCGATGGCGTTGTCCTTGAACACCGCCACCGCCTTGGCCATATCGCCGATTTCGTCCTTGCGGGCGATGCCGGGGACGACGACGCCGTGATCGCCGCCGGCCAGACGTTCCATGGCGGCTTCGATCAGGCGCACCGGCTGGGTGATGGAACGGGCCAGCACCAGGGCGACCAGACAGAACGCCCCCAGGGCGGAAAGGTTGAAAACGGCGATCAGGTTGGACATCTGGCGACGGGCGGCTTCCTGCTGGGCCACCGCGTTGGCCATGCCTTCGCGCGCATGGGTGAAGACCTGGGCCAGGATCGGGCGCAGCGCGGTGGACTGGCGGCGCAACTCGTCGACCTCGGTATTGAGCGCAATGGTCTCGGTGATGAAGGCCTCGAGGTCGCGGCCATAATCGGCCAGCATCTTGCCCAGATCATCCTGGGTCGATTTAGGCAAGGCTGAAACGCTGAGATCGAAGGCGAACTGGTTGCTGTAACGGCGGTGATGGCCCAGATAGACTTCCTTGCCATAGAGCATGAAGTTCTTTTCGGCGATGCGCATTTGCAGCAATTCGGGCAGCAGCGGCCCCACATTGGGCCACATCTTCAATTCATCCTCGACCGCCTTGACCGAAGTCGCCAACTGGCCGCGCAAGCCACCCGACGCGGTCAGGCCCAAAACCTCGGCCCGGCGCTTGACCGCCTGGAAGCGGTCGGACAATTGGGTGTAGCCCTGGCGCAACGCCGCCACCTGAGTGGCCAGATCGGCGGCACCGGGCAGGGTTTCCATCTTTTCCAAGCTGGCGCCGATAAAGGCGATCTCGGCCTCATAGGCTTGGGCCGAGTCCTGGTCACGCTCGCGCAGGAAATGCTCTTCGTGGTTTTGCAGGGCCGCCGCCTTGGCTCGCACGTCACCGGCCAGATCGTTCAGGCGGCGATAATCGTCCTGGGCCACCAGCAGCGCGTCGATACGCGTCTCGACCACATGAAAGATGCCGGCGAAAGCCAAGGCGCCGACCAGCACCAGTCCGACCAGCAGGCCGAAGCGGATACGGATGGGCAGATCACTGAGAATGGGCAGGTCGCCACTGCGCCACGACTGGGCGGCGCCGCGCAGGAAATCCAGGGAAATGGAGGGGGCCAATCCGCCGGGAAAGACAATGGCCAGGGCCGAGGTTGCTTTTTTCACCGATAGCTTCCGTCCGACGATGCGTGGACGCAGACTATAGGCGGCAGTCGTGACAGTAAGGTGACCAAGACCTGAAGCTTCGGTTAAACTTGTGCGTACCTGTGCGCCCGGTCATTTGTGGAGGCCGGCTGCCTTCAGGATCGCCTCCAGCCGATGGCTGGCGGCCAGATCATCCATCAGCTTGTCCATGGCCGTCACCGAGATGGGACCGCCCTGGCGCACCAACACCCGGTGTTCATAGGCCTGGTCCAGCCGCTGCGACACCAACAGACGGTCGCGGGCCTTGGGGTTGTCTTGCAGATAGCCGTGCAGATAGGCGTCGGTGACCACGGCGATGTCACGCCGGCCATTCAGCACCAGTTCGATGCTGGAGCGGTGGGAACTGACCAGCTTGATGTCGAATTTACGGGCCAACCGCTCGGGGTCGGCCTCGAAATCGGCGAAACCGTAATGATAGCCCAGAATGCCGACCAGGGATTTGCCCGACAGATCGGCGAAATAATCCTGGCCGCGCCCGGCCTCGGCCCGGGCGATATAAACCTCGCCGCCACTCAGGAAGATCTTGGTGAAATCCACAGGGAACCCCTGGGCCTGCCATTCCCATTGCGGGCTTTCAAAGAACATGACGTCGAAGCGACCCTCGACCAGATCGCCATAACGGCGCCGTGCCGCCACCGGCACGAACTCGAAGCGAAAGCTGGACTGCATCTGGTTCAGCGCGTCGATGATCTGCGGCACCAATGCGGGGCGACCGTCCTTGCCCACGTCGACGAAAGGCGGAAAATCATAGCCGCCCACGCGCACCACCTGGGCCGCCTGGGCCGCCTGGGCCGCCTGGGCCGCCTGGGCGGACATGCCCCATATCAGCGTGAGGATAACCACCAATCCTGCAACGACTATGCGCATATATACCTCCAACCGCCCTCGTGTGCACAAAGACACACTAAAGTTCCGGTTAAAGCAACCCCCGATCACATGCCCCAATCCCGCCACCTTTCCACCAAAAGCATGCCGCAAGCGGGGGCTAGGCTAAGACCATCGATAGTTTTTCGGCGGATACGATCATGACCTACCCCCTGTTCGACACCGGCTACACCTTGTGGATTTCCGACGTGGACACCCGGCTGATGGAACGCTTCGGCTTGTCGGCCAAGACCTTGGGAATCGACCACGGCCTGTTGCGCGACGGCTATTACCGCGGGGTATCGGCGGCATCGGTCTATGATCAGGTGCGGGCGTCGCTGGAACGGGAGCATAAGGCGGCCTGAACGGCGGGCTTGTTTGCCGGCACCGATAATAGGGCCATTGCCCCGGCGCCTTGTCGTGATAAAACTGGGGATAACGAAAATAAACCGTCCAAGGAGCATGCCAGGTGCCGCAAAACTGGCGGGGTCCCTTTCCCTGGCTGGCCATGGCCTTTGCCGCCAATGTCGCCGCCATCGGCGCTGCTGCGTATCTGCTGGGCCAAGGCGTCGTTGACCGCGAGGAGCTGCGCGCTCTGGCCATGATCGCCGTGGCCGGATCGGCGCTTTTGTTCGTGCTGTCGTGGAAAATCATCGATTTCGCCGTCATGCGCGGCATCAAGCGCATGGCCGCCGAGGTCCGCGCCATCGCCCATGGCGGCAACCGCAGCGACATCGAGACGGCGCGTTATCCGCTGCTGGCGCCATTGCCCGAATCGGTCAACCAGGTCATCGCCAAGATGATCCAGGCCCGCCAGGAACTGGCCGAGGGTCTGCAAAGCGCCACCGGCAAGGCCGAGGAGAACTCCAACCGCCTGGCCGCCATCCTGAACGATCTGCACGAGGGCGTGGTGGTGTGCAACCTGCGCCACCAGATCGTGCTCTATAATTCGGTGGCCATGGACATGCTGGCCGGCATCGGCCCGGTGGGGCTGGGCCGATCCCTGTTCGAGACGGTGACGCGCGAGGCGGTCACCCACATGTTGGAAGTCCTCACCCACCGCCCCGAGATGGGCAGCCGCGGCACGCCGTTTCTGGCCAGCGCCACCGACGGCGCCACGCTGTTGCAGGCGCGCATGTCGCTGATCCGCACCAATGACGGCGATGCCTCGGGCTATGTCATCACCATGGTCGACGCCAGCCCGCAGGTGGCGGCGCTGTCACGGCGCGACGCCTTGCTGCGCGAGGTGGCCGAGGGCCTGCAATCGCCGTTGATCCGGCTGCGCATCGCCGCCAACAATCCGGTCATCGTCGAACGCGAGGCCGCCAACATCGAAGCCGCCATCAAGCGCGTCACCGATGGTTATCAGCGGGCGCTGTCGGGCTGGTGGCCCATGGCCGATCTGCATTCCGCCGATCTGTTCGCCTTTGTCGCCCAACGCTTCGACCAATCCGCGGTCAAGGTCACCGCCACCGGCTTGCCGGTATGGCTGCACGCCGATTCCCATTCACTGTCGCTGACCATGGAAGCCATGATCCGCCAGATTTCCGAGCGTTTCAATCTGGCCGAGGTCGATCTGGCCGCCAGCGAGGATGAGGCCGGGTCGTGGGTGGAAATCGGCTGGGCCGGCTCCACCGCCGCCAAGCCGGCGCTGGATGGCTGGTTGGCCCAGCCGCTGCACAGCCTGGGCGGCATGCGGGTACGCGACGTGCTCGACCATCATGCCGGGGCTGAAATCGTGCAGGAACACCGGGCCGGTCGGTCATGGCTGCGCCTGCCCATGCGCAAGGGCATCGAGCAGCATTATCAGGCCAAGGTCACCGCCCTGCCGACCCGCCCCGAATTCTATGACATGGCATTGCTGGACGCCGCCCGCGACATCGGTGAAAAGGGCCGTCAGCCGCTGCGCAGCCTGACCTTCATCGTCTTCGACACCGAGACCACCGGCTTGCAGCCGAGCCAGGGCGACCAGATCGTGCAGATCGGCGCCGTGCGCATCGTCAACGGCCGTATCCTGTCGGGGGAAAGCTTCAACCGCATCGTCAATCCGGGCCGGATCATTCCGCCGGAAAGCATCAAGTTCCACGGCATCACCGACGACATGGTCAAGGACAAGCCGCCTCTGGCCGTGGTGTTGCCGCAATTCAAGGCCTTTGCCGCCGATGCGGTGCTGGTGGCCCACAACGCCGCCTTCGACCTGAAATTCCTGCGCATGAACGAACGAAAATTCGGCCTGACCTTCGACAATCCGG
Organism: Stygiobacter sp.; assembly: GCA_006218045.1. Lineage (GTDB taxonomy): Bacteria > Pseudomonadota > Alphaproteobacteria > Rhodospirillales > Magnetospirillaceae > Magnetospirillum. The sequence continues at coordinate 113,350 of VBWB01000019.1, read as the reverse complement.
TGCTGGATACCATGATGCTGTCCAATTACCTGGACGGCCCGGAAACCGGTCATTCCCTGGATGCCATCTGCGACCGCCTGGGCATTTCCATCACCGACCGTCATACCGCCCTGGGCGACGCCATCGTCACCGCCGCCGTGCTGCTGAACCAGATCGACGCCCTGGAAAGCCGGGGTATCACCACCTTGGAACAGGTGGTCAAGGAACTGGATATGAACATGGCCCTGCACGAACGCCAGCGTGCGTTCTAGGCCTTAATGCGTTAAATCACTCGCTCAATGCCAGAGCCTCATGCGTATGATTTAACCCATGAGGCTCTGGCCCTATTTCTTCTTGTCGGCGTAGGGATTGCGGCCACCGCGCACGTAAAGGCGCATGGGCACCCCGGCCAGCTTGAAGTTCTCGCGCAGGCCGTTGATCAGATAGCGGTTATAGCTTTCCGGCAATTGCTCGGGCTTGGAGGCGAAGATGACGAAGGTCGGCGGGCGGGCCTTGATCTGCGTCATATAGCGAATCTTCAGGCGGCGCCCACCGGGCATGGCCGGCGGCGGATGATGCGACAGCACGTCTTCCAGCCAGCGGTTCAATTGCGAGGTGGGAATACGGCGGTTCCAGGTCTTGTGCACCGCCAGCACCGCATCCATCATCTTGTCGACGCCGCGCCCGGTCAGGGCGCTGATGGTCACCGTCGGCAGGCCACGTACCATGGGCAGCGAGGTCTCCAGGCGGTCGGCCAGCCGCTGCAAGGCTTCCTGCGGCTTTTCCACCGCGTCCCATTTGTTGATGGCGATGACCAGCGAGCGGCCCTCCTCCACCACCATGCGGGCGATGGTCAGATCCTGCTTGTCCAAGATGGCCGCAGAATCCATCACCAGCACCACCACCTCGGCCATGCGGATGGCTTCCAAGGTGTTGGAGGCCGACAGCTTTTCCACCGGGTCTTCGATATTGGCGCGCTTGCGCAGGCCGGCGGTGTCCACCAACCGGATGCCGCGGCCCTGATGGTCCCAATCCACCGAAATGGCGTCGCGGGTCAGCCCGGCCTCGGGGCCGGTCAGCATGCGATCCTGGCCCAAAAGGCGGTTGACCAGGGTCGACTTGCCCACATTGGGGCGACCGACGATGACCAGTTGCAACGGCCGTTCGGGCCGGTCCTCGGTCTCGATTTCCTCGTCGTCGACGGGGTCGGCGGCGAAGAAGTCGTCTTCCTCGTCGTCGTCGAAATCCAATGCCCCGGCGGCTTCGGCATGGGGGCGCAGGGCGTCGAACAATTCGGCCAGCCCTTCGCCGTGTTCGGCCGAGAACGGCACCGGCTCGCCCAGGCCCAGGCCATAGGATTCATACATCCCCGGCGCCCCGGCCTTGCCCTCGCATTTGTTGGCGACCAGGATCACCGGCGTCTTCTGCTTGCGCAGATAATCGGCGAAATGGGCATCCAGCGGCGTCACCCCGGCGCGGGCATCGATCAGCATCAGCACCACGTCGGCCTCGGCCACGGCGGTGTCGGTCTGATAGCGCATGCGCGCCTCGATGGATTCGTCGTGGGCATCCTCGAAGCCGGCGGTATCGATGACCCGGAATTCCATGCCCAGCAGGCTGGCGGCGGCCTCGCGGCGGTCGCGGGTGACGCCGGGCATGTCGTGGACGATGGCCAGACGACGCCCGGCCAGACGGTTGAACAAGGTAGATTTGCCCACATTGGGGCGGCCAACGATGGCTACGGTAAAGGTCATATCAGCGGTACGCCACCAAATCGGCATCATCGGTCAGGAAATACACGGTGCCTTGGGCCACCGACGGCGGGATGCTGACGCCGTCAGGGGAGTCCTCGATGCCCAGCACCGCACCGGTATAAGGCGACAGGGCCAGCAGCTTTTCATGGCTGGAGGCCAGGATCAGACGGTCCGACGCCAGGATCGGGCCGGCCCAGATGATGCGGCCGGTACGATCCTCCTCGTCCTCCCACATCTGCAACTGGGTGACCCAGATGACCTTGCCGGTCTTGGCGTCCAGCGCCACCGCCTCATTGGAATTGTTGACCAGGAACAGGTAATCGCCCCCCACCCACGGGCTTTGAATGCCGCCGATCTCGCGATCCCACAACCGGCGACCGGTGCGCAGGTCCACGGCGACCAGCAGATCGGCATGGCCGATGGCGTAGACGCGCCCGCGATCGATGATCGGGCGGGCGCGGATATCGGTCAGGGCCGAGGCGCCTTCGGTGCGGCGCACGGTGGCCAATTGCTCCTGCCACAGAACCGAGCCGTTATCCACGCGCAACGCAAACAGCTCACCCGACGAATAGGGCACCACCACCACGTTGCCGTCCACCGCCGGGCTGGTGCCGCCCAGCAGGCTGGCCGCTTCGCTGATACCCTGATGGCTCCATAATACGCCGCCGTCTTCGGCGGCCAAGGCATGGGTCTGGTTGTCGACGGTGATGACGAAGACGCGACCGGCCCGCACGGTCGGCGGACCGCGCATGGGGCCGGACAAGGTCTGGCGCCACAACACCTGGCCATTGCCGGCATCCAGCGACACCACCTGGGCAAAGCCGGTGGAAATGAACAACTGGCCGTCCTCATAGGCGATGCCACCACCCGAGAAGGTGTCGTCCTCGTCCTTGGGGGTGATATCGAAGGCCCAGACCTTGGCCCCGGTCACCGCATCGAAGGCGCGGATTTCGGCGCTGGAATCCAGAGTGAAGATGCGGCCCTCGGCCACGATCGGCTGAGCCAGCAGCTTGGCCCGCTTGGTCGAACCATCACCGATGGAGCTGCGCCACACTCGCCGGAGCTGGTCGTTGATCTCCATATGGTGCATGGCATGGTTGGAATAACCACCGGCCTGCGGCCAGTCGTCATTGGGCTCGGGCGGCGGCAGCTTGATCAATGCCTGATCGCCGGACAGTTCCGGCGCCAAACCACGCTCCCCCGACAGGACGGAAATACGCTTGCCCGGCAAGGGTGGCGCTTCCTTTTCACCTATCCAGCTTGAACAGGCCGACAGGCCCAATCCGGCGATCACCACCCACAGCAGACGACGGCTCATGCACTTTCCCCCGTTCAGCCCTTGGCCGCGCTTTCCAGCGCCGCCAACAATTCGGCGGCGCGACCGCGAATACCCGCCGGAGCCGCCACATCGTCGGCGACCTTGCGCAGCAGATCCATGGCCTTGGCGTTGTCGCCCGCCTTCAGCGCCAACAATGCCAGGATCTCGCGGGCGGAATGGCGCCAAGCGCCCGATTCCACCGCCAACGGCGCCACCGACTTTTCCACCAAGGCGACATCACCGGTTTCCAACTTGAGATAGGCCGATTTCAGCACCGCCATATCCCGATAGATGTCATCGACGCCACCATCGGCGGCGATGCGGTCATAGAGTGCGGCGGCGGCGGCGGCATCGCCATCGGCCAGCTTGATCTGGGCCAGCTTCAACTCGGACAACAGCTTGTAGCCGGACGGACCCGAGGCGGCCAACACCTGCAAGGCCTCGGCCCCCTTGGCCTTGTCGCCCCGGTCCAGCATCTGGCTGGCCTCGCTGAAACGTTGCGACGCGTGCAGATTCTCGCCATGACGCCAGGACTGCCAGGCCTGGGCACCGGCAACGGCCAGCACGACGGCCACGGCACCGCCAATGAACAGGCCGCCATACCTCTTCCACATCTTTTCCAGGTTTTCCTGGCGCAGATCGTCGTCAACCTCGCGGATCAGCAAGTCGGTGGCGGCATCGTCTTTGGAACTGGTCAAGGAAGTCGTCTCCGGTAATCGGTCGGCGTCAACATAGTGTGGTTGGCGAGCAGAGGCAAATCCGGCGTGCGTTTTCCCCCATCAATCACCGCGCCATTTGATCGAACAGCCCATGGAGGGGGTCTGGCTGACCGGTCCATGACCGGTTTCCACCACTTGGCGCATGGCCTCGAACAGGTCGCGACGCACATCCGCCGGCGCCGCCTGCTTGCGCGACTGGTCCAGCCGTCCGCGATATTGCAACCCGAGATCGGCATCGAAGCCGAAGAAATCGGGAGTGCACACCGCGTCATAGGCCCGCGCCACCTGCTGGCTTTCGTCGTATAAATAGGGAAAGGCGAAGCCGTGACGGGCGGCGAACAGCTTCATGTTGTCAAAGCTGTCCTCGGGATAGGCCTCGACGTCGTTGGACATGATGGCGGCGATTCCGATGCCCAGTGCCTGCAAATCCTTGGCATCGCGCACCATCCGGTCGGCCACCGCCTGCACATAGGGACAGTGATTGCAGATGAACATGATCAGCGTGCCCTTGGCCCCGCGCACTTGATCCAGCGACCACGAGCGCCCGTCGATACCGGGCAGGGTGAAGGGCGGCGCCAGCCAGCCGAAATCGCAAACAGGCGTTTCCACCGCCATGGCCCGATCCTCCGTTAAGGCTTTGTTGGGAAGGTCCGGCTCATAATCGATTTGACCCGATCCGACCATCGGGCCGATACTATAGCGAATCGTTCAAAGGGGTCATAGAAGATGATCAGGCGCCTTGCCCCCCTGGCGGGCATTCTGCTGCTGTCAGGCTGTGCCTTTTTCGGGCGTGACGGTATCGAGAGCGAGGTCGCCCGCGTCGGTGACGCCAACATGCTGCTTAATCTTGAGGTGTTGAGCGTCATCAACACCAAGAAGACCATGGGCGACCATCTGGCCACCTGGATCACCGGTAAGGATTGTTCCACCATCCGCGCCCAGCGCGAAGGTGTTTGGTGCGTGGATTGGCCGGGACCGCCGCCACCGCGTCAGCAAGTCTATTGCTACGCGTCCATCGCCCGTCCCAGTTGCTATTCCCAGCCTTATAACGAGGGCAACGACCGCCTGATCGGCTTTGTTCCCGCCGCCCTGCCGATGCGCTGACCAAGATAGCAGCCGAAACGCCTTTCGCCACCCAGGGGCGGCGGCCCCAGGTGGCGAAACGACGATAAACTCAATTCAGATCAACGGGCCTCGCCGCGCATGCGTTCGCTGATACGGCGCATGGTCTGGCCCATTTCCGGGCAGGTTTCGGCCAGATGCGACGCCAAGGTGTGGGCTTGGGAGCGGTCGAAGGGGCGGTCGGCGCTTTCGGCCTCAAGCAGTTCGGATAACCGGCGCATATCACTCAGAAGCTGATGCATGGCGATATCTCCTTGGTGCTGACCAAAAGATATTGCGCCGCAATATGCTGCACCGCAACGGACTCTTTGATGACTCATACTTCTGGTCGAAGCCGACCTTTTCACACAAATCGGCGGGCGCATCCCTCCGGGACGCTTGCCTCCCGCGGCATAAGCCGCGCGGCGCACCGCGGGAAATGCAGGCGATAGCGGCGCTATCGCCAAATTTGACGGCACGGTTAGATGGCCTTGCGGGGCGTGCCCTTCGGGTTTGTCTAAGACGTCGTACTGCGACGTCATCGTCGCTTGGCTGTACCCAAGGTACAGCCCGCGCTCGTTTCCTGGCATTACGGCGGCTTAGACAAACAGAGCACCATGGGATTTATGAGTTTACGCCCTAGCTCATCAAGACTTGGTATCAATGAGGGCGTTCGGTCATACGCTCGCTGATACGACGCAGACTATTGCATATCTCCGGGCAAGCTTCCGCCAGATGGCAAGCCAATTCCCGTGCCTGGCAGCGGTCGAAGGGAAGACCGGCGCATTCCGCCTCAAGCAGTTCACCGAGACGGCGAATATCGGGTACATGTCGCAGCATGGCAATACCCCCATTCAATTAATGGGAAATCATGCGCCTGCTCCGACCGGGCTTTCAACGCTATCCTGGCGCACAGAGTCTTTTGAACGAGGATCTCAGGTGTTCACCCGACGCCAAAAGGCGCATCAGACCGGCACCCCCCAGATATCGCGGGCATATTCCGATACCGTGCGATCGGATGAGAACTTGCCCATGCGGGCGACATTCAAGATGGCCTTGCGATTCCATTCCGGTTGGTCGCGGTATAATTGGTCGACGCGCTCCTGCGCCGCCACGTAGACAGCGAAATCGGCGGTCAGCAGGTAATGGTCGGAATTGGTGAGAATGTCGACGATTGCCGCGAAGCGTTCCGGCTCGTCGGGCGAGAAATAGCCCGAGGCGATCAGATCGATGGCCCGCTTCAGATCCGGATTGGCGGCGATGGCGGCGCGCGGGCTATAGCCGTCGACGCGCAGGCGGGCCACCTCCTGCGCGGTCAAGCCGAACAGGAACATGTTTTCCTCGCCCACTTCCTCGCAGATTTCCACATTGGCGCCGTCCCAGGTGCCGATGGTCAAGGCCCCGTTCATGCTCATCTTCATGTTGCCGGTGCCCGAGGCCTCGGTGCCGGCGGTGGAAATCTGTTCCGACAGATCGGCCGCCGGCATCACCAGTTCGGCGGTGGAGACGTTGTAATTGGGGATGAAGACCACTTTCAGCTTGTCGCCGACCAGGGGATCGTTGTTGACCACGTCGGCCACGTCGTTGATCAGCTTGATGATCAGCTTGGCCAATAGATAGCCCGGTGCCGCCTTGCCGCCGATGATGACGACGCGCGGCACCACATCCACCAGCGGATTGGCGCGGATGCGCGAATAGCGGCTGATGACGTGCAAGACATTGAGGAGCTGGCGCTTGTATTCGTGAATACGCTTGATCTGCACGTCGAACAGGGAATCGGGGCTGATGTCCACACCCAGGCGCTGGGCGATGACCTCGGCCAGACGGACCTTGTTGGCATGCTTGACGGCACTGAAGCGGGCGCGGAAATCGGCATCGACGGCCAGGGGTTCCAGCTTTTTCAGCTGGTCCAGATGGGTGACCCAATCCTTGCCGATCCGGCCGGAAATCAGCGCCGCCAACCCCGGATTGGACAAAAGCAGCCAGCGGCGCGGCGTCACCCCGTTGGTCTTGTTGGTGATCTTGCCCGGATTGAGGTGATTGAAATCCGAGAAGATGGTCGGCCCGGTATGGATGGCGGCGACGCCGTTGACCTTATGGCTGCCGATCACCGCCAGATGGCCCATGCGCACCCGGCGGTCACCTTCCTCGGCGATCACCGAGACCCGGCGCAACAGGTCGTTGTCGCCGGGATGACGATGGCGGACCTCTTGCAGGAATTCGTGATTGAGCTGGAAGATGATTTCCAGGTGGCGCGGCAATACCCGCTGGAACAGATCCACCGGCCAGGTTTCCAGGGCCTCGGGCAAAAGCGTGTGGTTGGTATAGGCGCAGGTGGCCCGGGTCAGGGCCCAGGCGCGGTGCCAGTCGATCTGGTATTCGTCCACCAGCACCCGCATCAGTTCCGCCACCACCATGGCCGGATGGGTGTCGTTGAGTTGCACCGCCACCTTGTCGGGCAGCTTGTCCCAATCGCTATGCGCCTTCCGGAAGCGGGACAGGATGTCCTGGATCGAGGCGGCGACGAAGAAATATTCCTGTTTGAAACGCAACTCCTTGCCGCGATCGGTCAGATCGGACGGATACAGCACCTTGGACAGGGTTTCCGATTCCGCCTTGTCGCGCACCGCCTCGATATAATTGCCGGCGTTGAAGTATTTCAGGTCGAATTCACGGGTGGATTTGGCCGTCCACAGGCGCAGATTGTTGACGGTCCTGCCGCCATAGCCGGGAATGGGCACGTCATAGGCCATGGCCATGACCTCCTCGGTGTCCATCCACTGGGCGCGGGTGTGGCCCAAGACGTCCTTGTAATGGACGACGCGACCGCCGAAGCGCACCGGATAGATGATGCCGGGGCGGGCGAATTCCCATGGATTGCCGTAGCGCAGCCAGTTTTCCGGGCTTTCCACCTGCCAGCCGTGCTCGACGTGCTGGGTGAACATGCCGTAATCGTAGCGGATGCCATAGCCGAAACCCGGCACCCCCAAGGTGGCCATGGAATCCAGCAGACAGGCGGCCAGACGGCCCAGACCGCCATTGCCCAGGGCCGCTTCCACTTCCCATCCCAACACCTCGTCGAAATCGACGCCCATGTCGGTGACGGCCTGCTTGACGGTGTCGTAGATGTCCAGATTGATCATGGAATTGGACAAGGTCCGCCCGATCAGGAATTCCATGGACATGTAATAGACGCGCTTCCTGTCCTCGGCGTAATAGCGGTTGAGCGTCGGCATCCAGTGCTCCGACACCCGGTCGCGCACGGCGTAGGCGGCGGCCATGAACCAGTCGCGCGCGGTGGCGCTGATGGGCTCCTTGCCCACCGAATACAGCAGATGGCTGGCCAGCGAGTACTTGATGCTCTCCACATCGTCGTCGAGCAGCTTGACCACCGGAGGTCCGACACGGTGCATGCTTTGGTCCTTCCCGCCTAAACCCTACGCGTTACGAAGTCGCCTGAACCCGCACCCAAGTCAAGGCGTTTCATTGCATCGCGGCCTTGCCTGACGTAAAGCCCCCGACATACGCACAAGCCGGAAGTCATCCAGCACGGTCTGGACTTCACCGGCAAAGCGGCGGCGCCAATTGGGATGCTGGTTGACGGTGCCCGGCAGATTCATTTGCAGGTTCAACCCCAACACGTCCTCCAACTGCACCATCATCAACCGTGACTTGGCCCGGGCCAGATACAGATGGGCGGCATCGGCCAAACTCAGCACCTGTTCGTCGGACAGTTCCCCGTCCACGGGAAAGTCTTGGTCCAGTAGCCCCTGGCCGGCCAGCGCCGCCACCAGGGCGGCACGGTCGGTGGCGCGGGCATGGCGCTCGTGTTCGGCCATGCCGGGGCGCGGATAAAGGTCGAGACGTTCGCGCGAGTCGATGTCGATGCCGTTCCACCAGCCACGCAAACTGGGCAGATCGTGGGTGGCGAAAATGGACAGGGCCTGGTCCTGGAACTCTTCCGGCGCCTTGAAGCGGTCGGGACCGGTCTTCTCGAACACCATGACGCGATAGGCGAACAGGGCCATGCGGTCCATGCGCTCGCGGAAGCCCTCGGGCACGGTGCCCAGATCCTCGCCGATGATCAGGCATTGGTTGCGTTGCGATTCCAGCGCCACCAGCCGGAACAGATCATCCACCGGATAGCGCACATAGGCGCCCTGGTCGGCATCCACCCCCGGCGGCACCCAATAAAGCCGCTGCAACGCCATGGCGTGATCCAGGCGCAGGGCGCCGGCATGGGTCATGTTGGCGCGCATGACGGCGATGAAGGGCTCGTAGGCCGCTTCGCGCAAGGTTATGGGGTTGAAGGGGGCCAAGCCCCAATCCTGCCCCTTCAAGGCCAGCGGGTCGGGCGGGGCGCCGACGGAAACGCCCAAGGCCAGCCGCTCCTGTTCCATCCAGGCATCGGCGCCGTCGCCGGCGATGCCGACGCCCAGATCGCGATAAAGGCCGATGCCGGCCCCGGCTTCAAGGCCAGCGCGGTGCGCGGCTGCCAATTGTTCGTCGGCGACGAATTGCAGCCAGCCGTAAAACTCCACCTTGTCCGCGTGTTCGGCGGCGAATTGGGCCACCCCTGGATTATCGGGGTGCTGGTATTGCTGGGGCCAATGACGCCAATAGGGTGTGCCGGCGCGGCCGAAATGCTCGGCCAGGGCCTCGAAGGTGCAAAACAGCCGGGCCTTGTCGCCGCCCTTGGCCAGGAAGGCGCGGAAGGCCTGGGCGCGGTCATCGCCCGCCGCCAGATGCTCGGCCCGGAACCAGGCGTAAAGTTCGGCCAGGATCGGGCCTTGCAGATGGGCGACATCGACATATTCGACCATGGGAGTGGCGCGCAGGCGATCCAGACTGGCCTGGAAGCCGGGCGAGGCATAAAGCCGCTTGGCCGCCCGGCAGGTGGTGAATTCGGGGATGGCCTCGACATCCAGATAGCCGACATTCAAAAACCGGCGCGACGACGGCGCATAGGGGCTGAACTTGTCGGGCTGGGTCGGGAACAGGGCATGCAGCGGGTTGACACCGATGGTCGCCGCCCCCAGCCGCGCCGCCCCCGCCGCCAGCCGGGCGAGCGAGCCGTAAGTGCCCACCCCCCAGTCGGTCGGGTCGCGCAGGGCATAAATCTGGGTGGCGATGCCCCAGGCGCCGGCGCCCTGCACCACCTTGGGGACGAAGGCGCGGGGTGGCGCCACCACCAGTTGGGCCTGGGCGGCCCCCGCCTTGGTCTGGATCTCCAGACGGTGGTAGCCCGGCGGCACCCCCGCCGGCAGCACCAACCGCCAGCGCTTGATCAAGACACCATCCAGCCAACGTTCCTCGATCCACACTTGGCTGTCCACCTGCACCCGACCGCTATGGCGGGCGCCGTCCTCGGTGGTGACGGTCCAAGCCAGCATGTCCTTGTCGGCGGTCGCCGGCATGGTCAGCGTCACCCACATGTCAGCGCCCTGCTCGACCACCGTCACCGGCTCGAGCAGTCGACGCCACGGGCGCTGGTCGAACTCGGCCAGACTGGCCGCCAATTCGGCCTCGCCGTCGATGGCGAAGCCCATGGCGCGCAGAAACACCCGCTTGGTACTTTCCGGCACGACCCGCCACTGGCCGTAGAAATCCCACCAGCCATCTTCAATCCCGGCCAGTCGCGCCAATTGGTCGAGCGTGTCGGATGCGGTCATGGTCGGATCCTTATTGGTCGGATGGGTCATGGCGCCGACGCAACACCGTCAGCGAATGGGGCTTGACCGGAAAACGACTGCCGGCGGCGCAGGTTTCGTCCGCGTGGACGGAATCCATGCGGGCGGTGTCGATCACCACCTCCCAGCGCTTGGCCAACTGCGGCGGCGGCAGGGTGTAGAAGATGATCTCGGTATAAGCGTTCATCAGCAGCATGAAGGTATCGTCGGCCTGACCGCCGGCGGTATGGGCCTGGATTTCATCGCTGTCGCCGCCCAGCACGCAGCCCAACGAGCGGGCATAGGGCATGGCCCAATCGGCGTCGCTCATTTCCAAACCTTCCGGCGTCACCCAGGTGATGTCCTTGATGACCTGTCCGGGCCGGCGCACACCGTTGAAGAAGCGCGGACGGCTGAACACCGGGTGGTCGCGGCGCAGTTTGATCAACCGGCGGACGAAGTCCAGCATGATCGGGTCCTGATCGTCCCAATCGACCCAGGAAATATCGTTGTCCTGGCAATAGGCATTGTTGTTGCCGCCCTGACTGCGCCCGAATTCGTCGCCGGCCAGGATCATCGGCACCCCTTGCGACAGTAAAAGCGTCGCCATCAGGTTGCGCATCTGCTGGGTGCGAAGCGCGCGCACCTTGGGCTGCTCGGTCGGGCCTTCGATGCCGCAATTCCACGAATAATTGGCATCCGTGCCGTCGCGGTTGGCTTCCATGTTGGCGTCGTTGCGCTTTTTCTCGTAGGCGACCAGATCGGCCATGGTGAAGCCGTCATGGCAGGTGACGAAATTCATGCTGGCCCAAGGCCGCCGCCCGCCCCAGCCGAACAGGTCGCTGGACCCGGTCAGGCGCGAGGCCAGATCGCCGATCAACCCGCCATCGCCGCGCCAGAACCGGCGCACGCTGTCGCGATAACGTCCATTCCATTCCGACCAGCCGGGGGGGAAGGCGCCCAGACGATAGCCGTCGCCACCGATGTCCCAGGGCTCGGCGATCAGCTTGACCCTTGAGAGCACCGGATCCTGGCGCACCGCGTCCAAAAAGCCCGAGCCGCCGTCAAAGCCGGATTTCTCGCGTGCCAACGACGCCGCCAGATCGAAGCGGAAACCGTCCACATGCATGTCCTCGACCCAATAGCGCAAGGAATCCATGACCATCTGCAATACGCGCGGATGGGACAGTTGCAGCGTATTGCCGCAACCGGAATAGTTTTCGTAATGCTGGAGCTGGCCCGGCATCAGCCGGTAATAGCTGGCATTGTCGATGCCCTTGTAGCTGAGCGTCGGCCCCAGATGATTGCCCTCGGCGGTGTGGTTGTAGACCACATCCAGAATGACTTCGATGCCGGCCTCGTGCAGACGTCCGACCATGGTCTTGAAATCGCCGTGGGACGAGGCGCCGTAATAGCGCGGATCGGCGGCAAAAAAGCCGATGGGGTTATAGCCCCAATAATTGCGCAAGCCCTGGTCGATCAGATGCCGCTCGTCGACGATGGCATGGACCGGCAGCAATTCCACCGCGGTGATGCCCAGTTTCACCAGATAATCCACCACCGCCGGGTGCGACAGCCCCAAAAAGGTACCGCGATGCTGGGTCGGCACCTGCGGATGCTTCATGGTGAAGCCGCGCACATGGGCCTCGTAGATCACCGTTTCCGCCCAAGGCCGGTTGGGCCGGCGGTCATCGCCCCAGGTGAAGGCGGTGTCCACCACCCGGCATTTGGGCAGGAAACGGGCATTGTCGCGCTTGTCGATGATCATGTCGGCGCGCGGATTGCCCAGCTTGAAACCGAAATGGGTGTCCGACCACAGCAACTGGCCGGAAAGCGCCTTGGCATAAGGGTCAATCAGCAACTTGGCTGCGTTGAAGCGATGCCCTTCGGTCGGGTCATAGGGGCCGTGGACACGATAGCCGTACAACAGGCCGGGCCGCGCATCGGGCAGATAGCCGTGCCAGACCTGATCGGTGTATTCGGGCAGATGGATACGTTCGACCTCACGGCCGTTAGAGTCGAACAGGCACAGTTCCACCGCTTCGGCATGGGCCGAGAACAAGGCGAAATTGACGCCGTTGCCATCCCAGGTGGCACCCAGGGGATAGGGGGAACCGGGCCAGATACGACGGCGATGAGGCATGGAAGATGTGATCCGTCAGCTTGAATTGGTGCAAGAAGCCATGGAAACCGCCCCCATTCAAGCCCGCTTGAACACCAAGGTGGACAAAGGCGGCAAGGTCACCGTCACCGACAGGGGTTGATCGTGCCAGGGCGCGTCGTCGGCCCAGACGCCATCGCCATTATTGATGTCGGAGCCGCCATACCAGTGCGAATCGGTGTTGAGCACCTCGCGGTAGCGCCCGCCCAGGGGCACGCCGATGCGGTAATCATAGCGCACCACCGGGGTCAGGTTGCACACCACCAGACAGAAATCGTCGCGGTCGAAGCCCCGGCGCAGGAAGGACAGCACCGAGTTGTCGCGGTCATTGCAATCCACCCATTGGAATCCCGCCGGGTCGTGATCCAGTTGATGCAGCGCCGGCTCGACCCGGTACAGGCGGTTGAGGTCGCGCACCAGACGCTGCGCCCCCAGATGCGGGCCATATCGCAAAACGTCCCAATCCAGCGATTCCTCGCAATTCCATTCGCGCTGCTGGCCGAATTCCTGCCCCATGAACAGCAATTTCTTGCCCGGATGGGTCCACATGAAGGCGTAATAGGCGCGCAGATTGGCGAAACGCTGCCAATCGTCGCCCGGCATGCGGCCCAGGATGCTGCCCTTGCCGTGCACCACCTCGTCATGGGACAGCGGCAGCACGAAATTTTCGCTGAAGGCGTAAAGCAGGCCGAAGGTCAGGCTGTCGTGGTGGAAGCGGCGGTGGATGGGATCCTTGCTGAAATAATCGAGCGTGTCGTGCATCCAGCCCATGTTCCACTTGAAGCCGAAGCCCAGGCCGCCGGTCCAGGTCGGCTTGGAGACGCCGGGCCAGGCGGTGGATTCCTCGGCGATGGTCATGGCGCCGGGATGTTCGGCATAGACCACTTCATTCATCTGCCGCAGGAAGTCGATGGCTTCCAGGTTCTCATTGCCGCCATATTGATTGGGCAGCCATTCACCGTGGCTGCGCGAATAATCCAGATAGAGCATGGACGCCACCGCATCCACCCGCAGACCGTCGACGTGGTATTGCTCCATCCAGTAAAGCGCGTTGGAATACAGGAAGTTCCTGACCTCGGTGCGACCGTAATTATAGATATGGGTATCCCAATCCTTGTGCAGGCCCAGGCGCGGGTCTTCATGCTCGTACAGATGGGTGCCGTCGAAATGATGCAGGCCGTGGGCATCGCGGGGGAAATGGCCGGCGACCCAGTCGATGATGACACCGATGCCGGCCTGATGCAGACGCTCGACCAGCAGGCGGAAATCCTCGGGCGTGCCGTGGCGCGAGGTGGGCGCGAACAGCCCCACCGGCTGATAGCCCCACGAGCCCGAGAACGGATGCTCATGCACCGGCAGGAATTCCACATGGGTGAAGCCCATGTCCTGGACATAGGCGGTCAGCTTGTCGGCCAACTCGCCATAGCTCAGCATGCGGTTGCCGTCTTCCGGCACCCGCATCCACGAGCCCAGATGCACCTCGTAGATAGAGATGGGGGCATGGCGGTCGTTGCGCTTGGCCTGCGCCGCCATCCAGGCGCCGTCGGCCCAATCGCGCTCGTCCAGCTCGGCGACCACCGAGGCGGTGCGCGGCGGCACCTCGGCATAATGGCCATAGGGATCGGCCTTCAGCGGCAGCAGGTTGTCGTGCGGGCCGATCAGTTCGTATTTGTAATGGGTGCCGTTGCCGAGACCGGGGATGAACAATTCCCACATTCCGGCGTCATGGCGCAGGCGCATGACGTGGCGGCGCCCGTCCCAGCCGTTGAAATCGCCCACCACCGACGCCCGTTTGGCATTGGGCGCCCAAAGGGCGAAATGCACGCCGGCGATGCCGTCGACCACGCGCCGATGGGCGCCCAGCTTCTCGAAGGTGCGCAGATGGCGGCCCTCCATCAGCAGATGGATGTCCAGATCGCCCAACAGCGGCGGGAAACGATAGGTGTCCTCGCGCTCCATCATCCTGCCGCCGATATCCAGGCGCAGGCGGTACGACGCCGCCAGGGCGTCGGACAGGGGGGCACAGAAGAAACCGTCGGCATGCAGGCGGGCCAGTTCCACCTCGCCCGCCGGGCCGATGGCCCACACCCGCGCCGCCTCGGGGGCGAAGACGCGCAGACTCCAGCCGTCAGGGCCGTGATGCGGCCCCAAGACGGCGAAGGGGTTGCCATGGGTGCCGGCGGCGACGGCGCCGATCTCGGCCTGATCCAGCGTGAGCGGGTGCTTCTTGGTCATTGTTCATCCCCTGCCGGCACGATTGCGCCATCCCCTTGGTAGCAGGCTTTGGCCGCCAAGAACAGATGGGCCGACGCGCACGGGGTTTTCCACCTTTTCATGGCTGATTACCCTTTCAGATAAGTCCACAATCTGGTAGAGGTTTTGGCCGAGGGGGCCGGCTGAATTCTGGCCGGCAAATGAAATTTTTAGGAGCTTGTCTCATGAGCGTTCTTCCCAAGGTTCTCGGCCTGACCGTGGCCGGCGTGCTGGTGATCGCCCTGTACCTGTCCACCTCGGTGGTCGGCAGCCTGTTCTTCGGGGCGGTAGCCTCGCCCGGCACCGCCAACCCGCTCAGCTTCATGATCTATCTGGGCCTGGCCCTGACCGCCACCTTCCTGGTCATCATCATGTACTTGGCCTCGACCGGCGGCGAAGAGGCGTAAGCTTTCACGCGTTCGGCATAAAAACCGCCCCGGTCGCAAGGCCGGGGCGGTTTTGTTTTGAGCGGGCCCGTTCACGGGCCGGCCTTCGGCCCTTAACCTAATTACACACCCGCATGTCGTGGATGACATCGGCCTGAACGATTTCAGACTGCCTGGTGAACGCGCCCCAACCGGTTTTGCTGATGTCTTTCAGCAACTTGTCCACATGGCCGCAATAGGCGACGCTGAGCGGGTAATAGCGGTAATAGGTCACCAGCCGACCGTCGAAATAGGTCATCACCTCGACCGGATTGTCCTTGAACTCGCGCTCGAACACCTTCTTGCGCTTGGCCGTCTGCTGCGCCAGCCGGGGGCCGAACTTGGCATCGAAGTCCTTCCACATCCTGGCGGTGCCGGGATTGTAATATTCGTCGCAGCGATTGCCGCCCTCGCGCAGAAAGATGCCGTGGCGGACCAGTTGCTCCACCTTGACCTCGGCCTCGGTCAGGCAACGCTTGAATTTGACCTGGGCCGCTACCGGGGCGGCCAGGATCAGCAGGGCGACGGTCAGGGGGACAAGGTTGCGCATGCCCCCATTATGCCCGTTGCGCCCGACGGGCGAAACCCCACAGGCGCCAGCCCAGCAAAACCGCCAAGAGTACGGCGTAAACCAGGGGTTCGCGGATGTCGGCCTTGACCATCATCCAGAAATGCACCACCCCCAGGATAGAGGCCGGAAACACCAAAAGATGCAGCCGGCGCCAGCGCGCCCCGCCCAGGCGCCGGATCATGGCATTGGTCGAGGTCAGGGCCAACGGCACCAGCAAAAGCACGGCGATCATGCCCAAGGTGATGAAATTGCGCTTCAGCACGTCGGCCCACAGTGCCGCCCAGTCGAAAAACAGATCGATGCCCACATAGGATGCCAGATGCAGGCAGACGTAGAAAAAAGCGAAAAGCCCCATCATCCGGCGCAGCCGGGCCAGCGCTGACCAGCCGGTCCATTGCCGGACCGGGGTCACCGCCAGGGCGATGAGCAGGAAACGGAGCGCCCAATCGCCTAAGAACCGGTTGATGGTCTCCACCGGATTGACGCCGAGCGAGCCGAAACCGGCCCGCCACAACAGCCAGGCCAAGGGCAGCAACGCGGCGGCGAAGGCAGCAGGTTTCAGCCAACGCATCAGTAATCGACCCGCAAATCCATGCCGGCATAAAGCGACGCCACCTGATCGGCATAGCCGTTGAACATCAGGGTCTTGCGCCGGCGGAACTCGCCGATGCGCCGCTCGCTCGCCTGCGACCAGCGCGGATGGTCGACGTCGGGGTTGACGTTGGAATAGAAGCCATATTCGCGCCTGTTGGCCTTTTGCCATGAATTCATCGGCTGGGTTTCGCTGAAGCGGATGCGAACGATGGATTTGATGGATTTGAAGCCGTATTTCCACGGCACCACCAGCCGCAAGGGGGCGCCGTTCTGGGCCAGCAGATCCTTGCCGTAAAGACCGGTGGCCAGCAGGGTCAGGGGATGCATGGCCTCGTCCAGGCGCAGGCCTTCCACATAGGGCCAGTCCAGCACCGGCACCCGCAGGCCGGGCATCTGCGCCTTGTCGGCCAGGGTGGTGAATTCCACGTATTTGGCCTTGGAATTGGGCTCGAACCGTTTCAACACCTGGCCCAACGGCACGCCTTGCCAGGGGATGACCATGGACCAGCCCTCGACGCAGCGCATGCGGTAGAGGCGTTCCTCGGGCTTCAATGGCTTGATCAGATCGTCGAGCGCGACAGTGCCGGGCTTGGCGCATTCACCGTCCACCGCCACCGACCACGGCGCCAGCTTCAACCGAGACGGTGCACTCACCGCCGGGTCTTCCTTGGCGGTGCCGAATTCGTAGTAATTGTTGTAGGTGGTCACCGCCTCGAACGGTGTGGGGGCGTCGTCGCCGGTGGTGGCGGCCAGCCCCCGCCCCGCCGCCAGCAAAGTCCCCGCCGCCGCCCCCAGGGCGAGAAAACGGCGGCGGTCCAGATACAGCGCCTGATCGGTGACATCATGATCGCGTAAATCGGCAGCGGGGCGGATCAGCATGGCTTGGGTCGTCCTGTCGTGGTGGTGGTCATCAGCATGAATTCGCCCCGGGGGGCGGAAAAGTTACGCGCCGAAAAAATGCGGATTGCCTTTGTCTTCGACTAAAAGGACACTTTCCCCATTCAACCGGGGGGATT
Organism: Stygiobacter sp.; assembly: GCA_006218045.1. Lineage (GTDB taxonomy): Bacteria > Pseudomonadota > Alphaproteobacteria > Rhodospirillales > Magnetospirillaceae > Magnetospirillum. Next base: position 95,790 of record VBWB01000019.1, on the reverse strand, counting down.
GAGACCATGTCCGAGAGCGCCTTTGCCCATCATGGCCGATTGGGGGCGGTGATCCGCCTGTCGGTGATCAATGCCTTGCTCAACATCGTAACCTTGTCCTTGTGGCGATTTTGGGGCAAGACCCGGGTGCGCGCCTATTTGTGGGGCCAGACCACCATCTGGGGCGAGCCGTTGGAATATGTGGGGCGCGGCGGTGAATTGTTCGTAGGCTTCCTGCTGGCCATGCTGGTGGTCTTCACCCCCTACATGATCCTGGTCAGCGTGGCGCAGATCATGCTGGTCGAGCAAAACCCGTGGGGCGGGTTGCTGTTCGCCCTGGCCCAGTTCACCTTGTTCTTCCTCATCGGTATCGGTCTGTACCGGGCCCGGCGCTATCTGATGACCCGGACGCTGTGGCGGGGCCTGCGCGCCGGCCTGGACGGTTCGGCCCTGACCTATGCCCTGCTGATCCTGGGCCATATCGTCCTGATGGGGCTGACCCTGGGCTGGTCGGGGCCGTGGATGGCGGTGAAGATCGAACGCTATCGGCTGAACCACACCCGTTTCGGCGATACGGTTTTCACTTGCGACGCCAGTTCGGGACCACTGTACAAACGTTTTGCCGCGCTATGGTTCAGCTTCATCCCGGTGATCGCCAGCATGGCGGTGCTCGGCCAGTTGACGGATTATCCCAACCCCGATGCCATGGAGCCGGGCGAGTTCTTCGCCAAGCTGGCTTTGGTCTACGTCTGGCTGTTCGCCTCGATCCTGGCTTTCGTCGCCCTGCCCTATGCTGGCTATACCGCCGCCTATTGGCGCCAGATCGCCGCCCACACCCGTTTCGACGGCATCGGCTTCAGCTTTGATCTGGGCGCATGGCGGCTGCTGCGGCTGTTCGTCGGCAACGCGCTGATCACCGCGCTGTCCCTGGGCATCCTGCGCCCGGTGGCCAGCATGCGCACCTTACGCACCGCCTGCCAGTGCCTGAGCATGGAAAGCCAGCCCGATCTGGCGCGGCTGTTCGCCGGCACCCAGCCGATCCCGCGCACCGGCGAAGGGCTGGTGGCGGCGCTGGACGGCATCGGCGAATTCTGATGCGGGTGCTGGCCGGCCTCTACCGCGACGGCAAGACCGCCCAGGACCACGCGGTTGACGTTCGCGTGCTGGGCCATGGGCTGGAAATCGTCGCCCATGACAGCCAATTGGTGGAACGCTGGCCGCTGGCCCGCATCGCCCGCGATGGCGACAGCGTCGGCACGGCGCTCAGGCTGCGTTGCGCCGATTTCCCCGCCGCCCGGCTGGTGATCGCCGATGGCCAGGATCTGGCGGCATTGCTGCCCCGGCGCCAGACCAAACCCTGGCTGTGGGCGGGACTGGCCGTCGGCGCCGCCCTGGTCCTGGGCCTGACCTTTTGGGGCTTGCCGCATCTGGCCGCCGCCGCCGCCCATATGGTGCCGATCGAGGCCGAGCGCGCCTGGGGCCGGGCCATGGCCCGCGAGATCGAGGGCGATCACCGCGCCTGCACCCGCGCGGACGGCATGGCGGCGCTGGCGGTCTTGCAACAGAAGCTGGCCGCCCCCCTGCCCGAGCCGCAACGGCCCAGCCGGGTGGTGGTGGTCGAGCACCCCATGGTCAACGCCGTGGCCTTGCCCGGCGGCACCATCTTGCTGTTCAACGGCTTGCTGCGCCAAGCCGACAATGCCGACGAAGTGGCCGGAATTCTGGCCCATGAAATGGCCCATGTGGCCGAGCGTCACCCGCTGATCGCCGGTATCCGCTCGGTCGGGCTGGCGGCGCTGGTGACCTTGTTCACCGGCGATCTGTCGGCGGTGGCCGCCACCATCGGCGGCATGGCCCTGGCCGGCAATTATTCACGCCAGGACGAAACCAGCGCCGATGCGCTGGCGGTGGAGATCTTGCATCAGGCCGGCATTTCCCCCCTGGGGCTGGCGTCGTTCTTCGCCAAGCTGGCGGATGAGGGCGGCGAGATACCGCAATGGCTGTCCACCCATCCCGAGTTGGACGCGCGCCGCCAGGCGGTGGAGGCGGCAACCCAGCGCCGCGCCTTCGCTCCGGCTTTGGATGCCGTACAATGGCGGGCACTCCGGGACATCTGCCCTTAACTCGCCCTATTGCTTTGCACATAGCCGCCCGAGGCGCGCAAATCCACGCTGCCGCCGCCTTGTTCCGGCGTGTGCTGGTGCAGCCACAAGGTGGCGGCCAGCATGAACGAAACGGCCACGCCCAATTGCACCAATGGACGCGCCAGCAGCCGCACCGTGCGGGTGAGGCCGATGGCCAGATGCCGACGCAGCGGATTGCGGTATTGCGAACGATAGGGGATGGTCATTCGTGCCTCCGGTCTTGATGCCGGGGCAGGTTAAAAGCCGATTGTGTCAGGGAAATGGCTGAACGGCGGCAAAGGGTAGCGGAGCACACGTCTGCGACTCCGGGCTTACCGGTCGCCGAAACGGATCATTTCAATGGACGACCGGTATTAAAACCGCTCCGACAGCCAGATGGCCAGCTTGCAGCCGCTTTTGATGGCGGTGGACAGCAAGGGATAGGCCGGGGCCTTTTCCGCCTCGTTGGCGAGACCGATATCGCGGTGTTCCAGCTCTTCTTGCCGGAATTCCTCGATGGTGGCCTTCAATTCGGCCTCGTCATCGCCAAGGACGGCGTTTTGGGCGGCATAATGTTCGTCGATGGCTTCTTCCACCGCCACCGTACAGGCCATGGCGGCGCGTTCCCCCATCAGCGCCGTGCCGGCGCCCAGGGCGAAGCCGGCTACGTGCCAAAGGGGTGAAAAAATCGTCGGGCGCACACCGCGTTCGCCGATCAGCCGGCTGAAGGTGTCCAGATGGTGTTGTTCCTGCCGGGCCATCTTGGCCAGAACCGGCCCGTGCCGCCCGCGCCCCAGGACCGCCCGCTGGCCCTGATAGATGCGCACCGCCCCCAACTCGCCGGCCTGATCGACGCGCAGGATACGGGCCAGCAATTGCTCGCGGGTCAAATCACCGGGAATACGGTGTTGGGCGGTATCGGCACTCATCGGCGTCCCTTCCTGGGAAGAGCGGCCAGCACCACCAGGGCGAGGCCGCCGGAAAACACGATGTTCATGGCGGCCATGGTGATGCCGTGCCATTGCCAGGCCGGCTCGTCGCAGCGGGCCTCGGCCGGCTTGCTCATCAGCGCCGACAGGTCGTTCAGGCTCACCGCCCCGGATGGGCTGGCGGCACAGGCGGCATCCCACCATTTCTGCTCGACGCCCACATGATAGACGGCGATGCCGGCATTGACCAGAAAGGCCAGCCCGGCCAGGGTCAACAGCGAACGCTGCCACGAGCGGGGCCGCAACAGGGCGGCCACGGCCAGCAGGGCGGCGATGGCGAAGGGCACCCGCTGGGTCAGGCACAGCGAACACGGACGCAGGCCGAAACCATACTGGGCCACGTAAGCCGCGATCAGGGCGCCGATGCTTGCCGCCAGGACGAAGAGGGGGAGAAAGCGCGAGGAGGTCATGCACCGCAGCATATCACCACCCCATCCGCTTGACCAGTTGGGCTTGGGCGGGAACAATGGCCCGCCCGCTCTTTCCCGTTCTCCCGCCCCCGCTCTCCCATCATCGAGGCTTCATGGATCTTTCCACTCTTCGTTCCGGCGGCAAGGCCGCCCTGGCCCGCGCCCTGGCCCAGTTGGAACGCGCCCCTGACGCCGCCGAGACCGTGGCCTTGCTGGACGCCGCCTATGCCGAGCCCATGGCCCATGTGGTCGGCATGACCGGCCCGCCCGGTGTCGGCAAGTCGACATTGATGAACGCCCTGATCGGCGGCTGGCGGGCACGGGGCCGCCGTGTCGCCTGCATCGCCGTCGACCCGTCGTCGCGGCGCTCGGGCGGGGCGTTGCTGGGAGACCGCACCCGACTGTCCACCGATCCCGAGGACCAGGACATCTTCGTCCGTTCCATGGCGGCGCGCGACCGCTTGGGTGGGCTGGCGGCGCTGACCGTGTCGTCCATGGTGCTGATGCGCGCCCTTTACGACGTGGTGCTGATCGAGACCGTCGGCGTCGGCCAAAGCGAAACCGACGTGGTCGGCGTCGCCGACACCGTGCTGTTCTGCGTGCAGCCGGGATCGGGCGATTCGTTGCAATTCATGAAGGCCGGCATCGCCGAGATCCCCCATGTGGTGGTGGTGACCAAGGCCGATATGGAACAGGCGGCGCGGCGGGCCCGTTCCGATGTTCTGGGCGCGCTGTCCCTGGGGAACGTCGATGAAACGGACGATTGGCAGGTGCCGGTGCTGATGGTGTCGTCCCTGCGCCGCGATGGCGTCGACGACCTGATCGCCACCATCGATGACCATCGCGACTTCCTGTTGGCCGAAAACCGCCTTGGCGCCACCCGTCACACCCAGGCCGAACAATGGTTGACCGAGGCGGTGCGGGAACGCTGGGGCCGCGAAGGCATCGCCCGGGCCGGTGACCTGAGCCTGCCGCCGGAACAATCGCCGTTCCATCGGCTGGCACTTTTGAATAACAAACTAAAGTATTACATGTAAAAGAAGCCTGTGCATATCGATCACATGTGTTGACATGACGTGACGATCCGTCGACCATCCTTTAGTCGAATACGGGGGAAAGCGAGTTGACGGCAGCCATGACGGGAAAGTCCGCGTCGGTCGTCCTTGATCGCGAGCTGCTGGAGCTCGTGTCTTCCCTTGTCTGCCTGTTGCGCGACGGTCGGGTGCTTTTCCTCAACAATGCCGGCGTGCGCATGCTGGGCCTGTCCTCGGCGGTCGACGCCCAGGACGAGCTGTTTGAATCCTTCGTCGTCGAAGATTACCGTTTTCTGATGGAAGCCGGCTGGGAATTGCTGGCCGAGGAAGATTTTCTGCCGCTGAAACTGTCCCGCGCCGATGGCCAAGTGTTCGAGGCGGAATTACGCGTGCGTCAGGCGCCATCGGCCACCGACATTTTCCTGGTGGAAGCGCGCGACATCTCGAAATTCGTCAAATCGGCGGAAGCCCTGCGCGAGCGCGAGGAACGGCTGCAAGGCGTTCTCGCCTCGGTGGCCGAGGGCATCGTCACCATCAACGATTCGGGCCGCATCGAATCGGCCAATCCGGCGGCGGAACGCATGTTCGGCTTCAGCCGCGGCCAATTGGTGGGCCGCGATATGACCGACCTGCTGCCGGCCGACGCACGTGAACGTCACGTCCGCTTTTTCGACGCCTATATGTCGGGGCTGTTCCCCACCCTGATGGGCCGTCAGGTGGAAGGCTTGGGCTTGCGCCTCAACGGCAGCATGTTCCCCATGGAAATCTCGGTCAGCGAGTTGCGCCATGGCCGCCACCGCCTGTTCACCGCCATCCTGCGCGACATTTCCGACCGCAAGGAGGCCGAGGAGCGTATCCGCCGGCTGGCCCACCACGACACCCTGACCGGCTTGCCCAACCGCAATCTGCTCAACGACCGCATGAACCACGCGCTCGCCCGCATCAAACGCCATGGCGGCCACATGGCGGTGCTGTACGTGGATCTGGACAGGTTCAAGCCCATCAACGACAGCCTGGGCCACGAGGCCGGCGATTCCGTGCTGCAAGAGGTGGCCACCCGGCTGATCTCGTGCGTGCGCTCATCCGACACGGTCTCGCGGGTGGGCGGCGACGAATTCGTCGTCGTCGTCGAGGAAATCACCCGCCAGGGCGAGGCGGCTTTGGTGGCGCGCAAGATATTGGACGCGCTCGAGCACCCCATTCCCTATCACGACCATCAATGCCAGGTGGGCGCCTCCATCGGCGTCGCCTTGTTCCCCCACGATGGCAACACCATCGAGGAAGTGTGCAAGGCCGCCGATCTGGCCATGTACCGGGTCAAGCATTCGGGCCGCAATGGCTATTGCTTCTATTCCAACACCGACGGCGGCGTCATCGCCGCCGGTGAGGACGACAAGCTGCTGGATTGATCGGTTACCCGTGAAAAGTACACCGAGGCGAAGCCTGCGGACTTTTTCACGGACGATTATTCGCCTTCGGGCAGCACCGCCCAAGCGGGCACGGTGACGGTGATCGCCTTGCCACCGCAAACCAGCGGCGTGCCGGCGCGCAAATGTTCCAGCCGAATCATGGCCAGACCGCCGCCATCGCCGCCCGAGCGCATTTCCCCCGCCTCGATCTCACCGGCCAAAACCGGGGTGCCCGCTTCGGGAGCGGCGCCGTCGAAGTGAACCGGCAGCAGGCGCTTTCTCACCAGACCGCGATACTTGGTTCGCGCCGTCAGCTCCTGGCCCATGTAGCAGCCCTTGTTGAAATCGACGCCGCCCAACTCGTCGAAGCCATTTTCCAGCAGCAACGACTTTTCCACCACCAGATCACGGGCACCATCGGGCACGCCTAGGGCAAAGCGCCAAGCATCCCAGGCCGATAGCGGCGCTTCGGTCAGATCGGTCGGGGGCTGGCTGGCGTAAAGCCGCCCGCCCATGGCCGGCAGACGGGTGTCGGCGGCGACCCCCTCGGGCAGGGCACCGTCACCGCCGAACACGGCGTACACCGCCAAGTCGGTAACGGTGATGGTCACCCTGGAGCGCAGCTTGTACATGGACAGCTTTTTGCGGAAAGCTTCGGCGGTGGCGGCATCGACGTCGATCAGCACGGCTCCGCCCTGTTCGGTCAGGAACAGATCCCACTGGAACTTGCCTTGCGGGGTCAAAAACGCCGCCCACAGTGCCTGGCCGGGAACGATCTTGGCCACATCGTTGGAAATCAGGCCTTGCAGAAAGGTCGTGCGGTCGTCACCGGCCACGTCCAACACGGTACGGGGAAGGCGAGTGAACTGATAAGCGGGCATGAATGTCCTGCCTTGGCTGGGGTGTGGACGGCGGATCATCAAAAGGTGGGACAATCAGGGCCGCTTGGCAACCCCCGTTCCTGGCCGTATATAGGGGGGACGATGCATATCACCTTGGTTGACGATTCCATTCCCTTTGACGGCTATACCGCCTCGTCGCGCCCGTTGGGCGGGGCGGAAAAGGGATTCGCCGCCCTGGCCGGGGCCTTGGCCCGGCGCGGGCACTCGGTGGCGGTGTTCAACCGCTGCCGCTGGTCCATGTTCATCGAAGGGGCCCAGTGGGAAACCTTCGAGGCGAAAAAGCCGCTGATGACCGATCTCCTGATCGCGCTCAGAAAGCCGGAACTGTTGTCGTTCATCCGTCAGGCCAAGCGCCGGGTGCTGTGGCACACTGGCCCCGGACGCCTGCTGGAACGCAAATCCACCCGCGCCATTTTCGACGATCTGAAGCCAGGGGTGCTGTTGTGTTCGGAAACCCAAGCCCTGGATTGGCAGGCGCGCGGGTTGAAGGTGGCGCTGCTGCCGCCGGCGCTGAAATCCGATTTCCTCGCCGACACCGACACACTGCCGGAACAACCGCCGCGCGCCATCGTCACCACTCACCCGGCCCATGGCCTGTCGTGGCTGGTGGATCTGTGGGTGGAAAAAATCCGCCCGCTGGCGCCCACGGCGGAACTGCACATCCATTCCACCAGCTTGGCCAAGATGGCCGAGGGCGGCGGTGTCGATGACGGCTTGCAGGATCTGTCCATCAAGATTTTGGCGGCCAAGGGCGACGGAATCGAGGTTTCCCGTCCCCAGGGCGACGCCCTGATGGCCGCTGCCTATCGCCAGTCCATGGTCCATCTCTATCCCGGTCATCCCGACGACAGCACCGCCTTCACCCTGATGGAAAGCCAGGCCTGCGGCACCCCCGCCGTGCTGCGGCCCCTGGGGGCGGCACCGGGCCGGGTGGTCGACGGATCGTCGGCCTATGTCGCCCCCGACGATGACGCCTTCGCCAATCTGGCGGCCTTGCTGCTCAACAATGCCGACACCCGCGCCAATTTGGGGGCCGAGGCCCGCGCCCTGTACCAGGGCCGCACCTGGGACCGGGCGGCGGAAAAACTGGAAACCTTGCTGGCATGACCCGTCTGTTGCAAGCCATGGCCGGAGCCGATCACGGCGGCGCCGAGGCCTTTTTCGAGCGCCTCGCCATCGCCCTGCACAAGGCCGGACTGGACCAGCACGTGCTGATCCGCCGCAATCCCCGCCGTGCCGCCCATCTGCGTGCCAACGGGGTGCAGGTGACCGAACTGCCGTTCGGCGGTGCGTTGGATTTGTCCACCCATCTGGGCTTTCGCCGGACGATCAAGGCTTTCCGCCCCAGCCATGTGCTGACCTGGATGAACCGGGCGACCAGATTCTGCCCGCGCGGAGACTTCGTCCATGTGGGCCGCCTGGGCGGCTATTACGACCTGAAATATTACCGGAAATGCCATCACCTGATCGGCAACACCCCGGACATCCGCAATTGGATCACCGACCAGGGCTGGACAGCGGACCGTGCCCATTACGTCCCCAATTTCGTCGCCGACATTCGGGCCGAGCCGGTGGCGCGCAAGATTTTTTCCACCCCCGGCGGCGTGCCGGTGATCCTGGCCTTGGGCCGGTTGCACCCCAACAAGGCCTTCGATACCCTGATCGACGCCCTGACCCGGGTGCCGGAAGCCTATCTGTGGATCGCCGGTGAAGGGCCGCTGCTGGGCGATCTGGAACGTCAGGCGGCCCGGCTGGGGGTGATCGCCCGCACCCGTTTCCTCGGCTGGCGCGACGACGTCGCCGGCCTGTTCGCCGCCGCCGATCTGTTCGTCTGTCCATCACGGCATGAACCCCTGGGCAATGTGGTGATCGAGGCCTGGGCCCAGGGCAAGCCGGTGGTCGCCGCCGCCGCGCAAGGGCCGTCGCAACTGATCTTCGACGGTGAAAACGGCCTGCTCACTCCGGTGGACGACGCGAATGCCATGGCCGGGGCCATCAACCGGGTGCTGGGCGACCGCGATTTCGCCGCCCATCTGGGCCGCACCGGGCACGCCGCCTATCAGGCGCACTTCACCGAAGCCGCCGTGGTCCGGAAGTATCTGGATTTCCTCGCTCGGGTCGCCCGCTGATGTGCGGCATCGCCGGCCTGATCGCCCCCGCCGGGCAGGTTCCCGATTCAGCGGTGATGGACCTTTTGGCCGATGCCCTGGCCCATCGCGGCCCCGACGGTCGGGGGCGTTATGTGCGCGACAATGTGGCCTTGCTGCAAAACCGGCTGTCCATCATCGACCTGGAAGGTGGGCGCCAACCCATCCTTGACCCCCAGGGCCGGGCCATCGTCGCCAATGGCGAGGTCTATAATTACCTGGAACTGCGCGGGCAGTTGGACGGCGCCACCTTCACCACCCAATCCGATTGCGAGCCGCCGCTGCACCTTTATGCCCGTGACGGCCTGGACTTCGCCCGGGCCTTGCGCGGCATGTACGCCCTGGTCATCCATGATCCGCAGGAAAACCGCGTGGTGCTGGCCCGTGACCCCTTCGGCATCAAGCCGCTTTATCTGGCGCAAGGGCAATGGGGCATCGCCTTCGCCTCGGAACCGCACGCCTTGATCAAGGCCGGGCTGGTGGCGGCCATGGTTGACCCGCAGGCGCGGGCGGAGGTGCTGCAATTGCAGTTCACCTGTTCCGACGCCACCATCTATCCCGGCATCAGCCGCGTCCCCGCCGGTGCCACCTTGGTCATCGAAAACGGCCAGATCCGCCAGCACGCCCGCCGCCCGGCGCTGGTCGCCGGCGGCACCCGGTCGGGCGACGCCGACAGTCTGCTCGACCGGTTGGATCAGGTGCTGACCGAATCGGTGGATCTGCATCAACGCTCGGACGTGCCCTATGGCATGTTCCTGTCGGGTGGCATCGACTCGTCGGTATTGCTGGCCTTGATGGCACGGCTGAACCCACGCCCGGTCCTGGCCTTCACCGCCGGCTTTTCCGGCACGGCTGTCCATGACGAACGCGACCACGCCCGCGCCCTGGCCGGCAGCGTCGGCGCCCGGCACGTGGAAGTGGATTTCGGCGAAAGCGATTTCTGGACCCTGCTGCCCCGGGTCGCCGCCGCCATGGACGATCCGGCAGCGGACTATGCCTGCCTGCCCACCTACAAGCTGGCCATGCGGGCCCGCCAGCAGGTCAAGGTCATCCTGTCGGGTGAAGGCGGCGACGAATTGTTCGGCGGTTATGGCCGCTATCGCGGCGCCATGCGCCCATGGCCGCTGTCCAAGCCCATGCGCCGCAGCGGCACATTCGACGGATTGGGGGTGCTGCGCCCCCTGCCCGGCTGGCGCGACCGCTTCGCCCTGGCCGAAAGGGCCGCTGCCCTGCCCGGTCGCAGCCGCTTGCAGGCGGCCCAGGCCACCGATTGCGCCGACTGGCTGGCCAACGATCTCTTGATCAAGGCCGATCGTTGCCTGATGGCCAACGCCATCGAGGGCCGGGTGCCCTTCCTTGATCCGGTGGTGGCCGAATTCGCCTTCACCCTGCCCGACCGCTTCAAGATCAGGAACGGCCTGGGCAAGCATCTGCTGCGCCTGTGGCTGGAGCGCGCCATGCCCGCCGCCCGCCCCTTCGACAAGAAGCGCGGCTTCACCGTGCCGGTGGGCGAATGGATCGGCACCCGCCGCGAAATCGGCGCCCTGGTGGCGGCGCAAGCGGGCATCGGCGAAATCGCCCTGCCCGGCCAGGTGGAAAAGCTGTTCGCCGCCGCCACGCCCAAGACCGGTTTTGCCCGCTGGTCGTTGCTGTTCTATGCGCTGTGGCACCAAATCCATATACTGGGCGCGCCCGCCGACGGCGATGCCTTCGACACCCTGAGCACGAGGTGATCATGTCCCCAAGCTTCGATCTGGTCCTGGCCAACGGTACCGTCGTCACCCCCGGCGGCACCGCCACCACCGATGTCGGCATCCGGGGCGGGCGCGTCGCTGCCATCGGTGACCTGCGCGGGCAGGCCATGGCCGACAAGATCGACTGCCATGGCCTGCACGTTTTGCCCGGTGTCATCGACACCCAGGTGCATTTCCGCGAGCCGGGGCTGGAGCACAAGGAAGACCTGTCCACCGGCAGCGCCGCCGCCGCCATGGGCGGTGTCGTCGCCTTCTTCGAGATGCCCAACACCAAGCCCGGCACCACCACCGAGGTGGAATTGCTGGACAAGCTCAAGCGGGCCGCGGGCCGCTGCTGGACCGACCACGCCTTTTTCCTGGGGGCGGCGGGCGACAACATCGACCATCTGGCCCAGTGGGAACGTATCCCCGGCTGCGCCGGCATCAAGGTGTTCATGGGATCCTCCACCGGCAATCTGCTGGTCGCCGACGATGAGACCCTGGCCAAGGTCATCGACCAGGGTTATCGCCGTATCGCCGTCCATTGCGAGGACGAGGCCCGGCTGATCGCCCGCAAATCCATCGCCGATGCCGCCGGCCATCCCCGCGCCCACCATATCTGGCGCGATGCCGAGACGGCGCTGGTCGCCACCAAACGGCTGGTCACGCTGGCCGAGGCGGCCAAGCGCCGGGTCCACGTGCTGCACGTCACCACCGCCGAGGAAATGGACTTCCTGGCCGCTCACAAGGATCTGGTGACGGTGGAAACCACACCGCAGCACCTGACCCTGACCGCGCCCGATTGCTATGAAACCTTGGGCACCTATGCCCAGATGAACCCGCCCATCCGCGAGAACCACCATCGCGGCGCCCTGTGGCGGGCCATCAACAACGGCACCGTCGATGTGCTGGGCTCCGACCACGCGCCGCATACGCGCGAGGAAAAAGACAAGCCCTACCCGCAATCGCCGTCGGGCATGACCGGGGTGCAGACCCTGGTGCCGATCATGCTGGACCACGTCAACCAGGGCCGCCTGAGCCTGGAACGCTTCGTCGATCTGACCTCCGCCGGCCCCGGGCGCATCTACAACCTGGCCGGCAAGGGCCGCATCGCCATGGGCTACGATGCCGACTTCACCATCGTCGACATGAAGGCGGAACGCACCATCACCAACCAATGGATCGTCAGCCGTTGCGGCTGGACTCCGTTCGACGGCAAGAAGGTCAAGGGCTGGCCCATGGCCACCATCATCCGCGGCCAATTGGTGATGAGCGACGGCCAGCTGATCGGCGACCCCGCCGGCAAGCCTGTACGTTTCCAGGAATGCTATCCGTAGGCGGAATGTAGCGGGCCAACGACGCCCGCCATGAATTCCACGATTGGACTATAGCCGCCGCCCCTGGTGATCTGGCATACTCAACCAAAGCTGGACATCGATCTCGTCGCGCGTTAATGTTGCGAATGGCTCGCATTCAGGCCCCTGGGAAAACCGATCATGTTCACCGACAACACCCTGACGCCGAAGGAAGCCGTGCGCTTGTGCGCGTTGGGCATGATCGCGCGTCAATGCATGCGCTATTCCGACTTGGCCGGGGCGGTGCGGCATTTCATCAGCCGGGTCGCCGGTCCGCAGATCGACCTGATGGGCATGTCCATCGAGTTGCTGCGCTATGAAGGCCTGGTCCAGGCGGTAGGCGGCGAAGGCATGGAAGACGACGCCCAACTGACCATCACCGAGGCCGGTAGCCGTGAGCTTCAAGCCTTGCTGACGGCGCGCCTGCGCCCCGGATCCGACCTGTCCAAGCTGATCATCGCGCTCAAGATGCGCTTTCTTGATCTGCTCGAAGTGAAGGAACAGCAGGCCCAGGCCGATCTGTTGCTGGAAATGGTGGAAAGCGAACTGGCCCGCCTGCTGGATCTGCGCGGCGCCTTTGCCGGCGATGGCGACGGCTGCCACCTGATCGACTGGCTGGACCACGACATCGGCACCTTGGAAACCCGGCTGTCCTGGCTGGAAGAGTTCCGCGCCCGGCTGTGAGTTCCGATCAAGACCTCTTTCCCGGTCTGAAAGACCCCCATCATCCTGGTCTGGAAGACCCCGACGCTCTGCCACCGCACCACGCCGGCCACCGCGAGCGTCTGCGCCTGCGTTTCCTGGCCGAACCCAACGCCTTACCCGATTACGAAATCCTGGAACTGCTGCTGGCCAGCGTCATTCCGCGCAAGGATACCAAGCCGCTGGCCAAGGCGCTGATCGCCGAGTTCAAGACCTTCGCCGATGTCCTCGCCGCCCCGGTTCAGGCCTTGGAAAGCTTCACCGGGGTTTCGGCGGCCACCGCCGCCTACCTCAAGGTGGTTGAACACGCCGCCACCCGCATGGCCCGCTTGCAGGTGATCGACCGACCGGTGATCACCAAATGGGACCAATTGCTGGATTACTGCACCATGGCCATGGGCCGGCTGCCGACCGAGCAATTCCGCCTGCTGTTCCTGGACCGCAAGAACGTGCTGATCGCCGACGAATTACAGGGTCAGGGCACCGTCGATCACACGCCGCTCTACCCGCGCGAGGTGGTCAAGCGGGCGCTGGAGTTGAACGCCTCGGCCATCATCATGGTGCACAACCACCCCAGCGGCGACCCCGCCCCCAGCCGTGCCGACATCGACATGACCAAGATGGTCGCCAATGCCCTGAAAGGGGTGGGCATCTCGGTACACGACCACCTGATCATCGGCCGCAAGGGCCATGTCAGCTTCAAGGCGCAAGGTTTCCTGTAATGGAGCTGCAAAAAGCGGTCTTCCCCCCGATCATTGCCGTATTCAACCACAAGGGCGGTGTGGCCAAGACCACCACCGCCGGCAATCTGGCCGCCTGTCTGGCCGCCTTCGGCTATCGGGTGGTGCTGGCCGACCTGGATGCCCAGGGCAACGCCACCGGTTCTTTCGGCATTCTGCCGTTGCCGCCGATCGGCGCCATGGACGTCATCACCGGACGGGTGCGGCTGGACGAGGCGCTGATCCCCACCTCGTTCCCCGGCCTATCGCTGCTGCCGGCCACCACCCAATTGCGCACGGCGGAACAGGAATTGGGGGCGCATGAACGCTCGCATCTGGCGCTGCGGACGGCGTTTGCCAATCAGAACATCGCCGCCCATGCCCATATCGTCATCATCGATTGCCCGCCATCCTTGGGCACCATCACCGGCAACGCCCTGGCGGCGGCGGCGGCGGTGCTGATCCCGGCGCGGCCCGATCCCTATTCGCACGAAGGCCTGGTCAACACCTGGCACGAGATCAAGCGCCTGCGCCAGAATGCCAATGCGGCGCTGAACGTGGCCGGCATCCTGCTGACCATGACCGGCGAGGATGTCACCGGCGGCGATGTCGCCCGCTCCATGCGGGCGGAATTCGGCGATCAGGTCTATACGATCGCCATCGAAAACGACCCCAAGGTCACCGAGGCGGCGCAGATGGGGGTACCGGTATCGGTGCTTGACCCCGATGGCGGCGCCGGACTGAGCTATTTGCAGGCCACCCATGAGTTGATCACCCGGCTGCGCCGTCACACCCGCCACGACGTCCATGCCCTGGCCGAGCCGCTGCCCCTGATCACCGCGCAAAACACCTTGCGTGACTGGCGCTCAAGGCTGCCGGGACTGCAACGGCGGGCCGGGGCCACCCCGGCCTGGACCGCCGTGCAGATCGCCAACGAGGATGCCGACGACTTGCCCCCGGCCACCCCGCCGTCCATGGGCGAGGCGCCGCGCCGGGGCTTCGGCTGGGGGGCGCTGCTGCTGGCGCTGCTGCTGGGTGGGATGCTGGGGGCGGCTGCCACCGTATTTTCATATAAAGATATCGCCGGACATTGACCGCTGGACTTTTCTTCCCCATCTTGGTGGACAAGGGAGGTTCCCTAACTATGCAGGAGCAGCCGATGCGCCGTCGCCAAGCACTCGCCAAGGCCCAACAACAGGTGGATTTGCGTCCCCTGGCCGTGACCTTCCTGTTCATGATCGCCGCCTTCGCCCTTTATGCGCTCTAGATGATCGGGCCTTGGATGGCGGTGCCCGCCTGACCTTGCCGCCATCTTGGATGCCATGAAAAAAGACAGCCTGATCGTCCACGCCGGTCGTCACCCCGAAGATCATTTCGGTGCCGTCAACCCGCCGGTTTACCACGTCTCGACCATTCTGCACCCATCGGTCGCCGCCATGGAACAAAGCGGCAAGAAGCCGTTCGAGGGCGTGCGCTATGGCCGTTTCGGCACGCCCACCACCCATGCCTTCGAGGAAGCCCTGGCCGCTGTCGAGGGCGGGCACAAGACCGTCGCCACCTCGTCCGGTCTGGCCGCCATCACCGGCGCGCTTTTGGCTTATCTGCAGGCCGGCGACCACCTGCTGATGGTCGACACCACTTATTTCCCCACTCGCAAGTTCTGCGATTCGGTGCTGGCCGGCCTGGGTATCGAGACCACTTATTACGACCCGCTGGTGGGCGCCGGAATCAAGGATTTGTTGCGCCCCAACACCCGGGTGGTGTTCACCGAATCGCCCGGTTCCCTGACCTTCGAGGTTCAGGACATCCCGCTCATCGCCGCGATCGCCCATGCCCACGGCGCCGTGGTGATGATGGACAACACCTGGGGGGTGCTGAACTTTCAACCTTTCGCCCATGGTGTCGACGTCTCCATCCAGGCCTGCACCAAATACGTGGTCGGCCATGCCGACGCCATGCTGGGGGCCATCACCCTGGCGGACGAGGAAAGCTGGCTCAGGGTCAAATCCTCGGTCGCCGCCTTCGGCCATTCGCCCGGAGCGGAGGAATTGTATCTGGGCCTGCGCGGCCTGCGCACCCTGGCGGTGCGGCTCAGGCAGCACGCCGCCACCGCCCTGACCTTGTGCCAATGGCTGCAAACCCGGCCTGAAGTCGAGCGCGTGCTGTATCCGGCCCTGGCCGACGATCCCGGCCATGCTTTGTGGCAGCGCGATTTCACCGGCGCCTGCGGCCTGTTCGGGGTGATCCTCAAGCCCGGTTTCGGCAAGCCGGCCATCGAGGCCATGCTCGACGGCTATGCCTTCTTCGGCCTGGGCTTTTCCTGGGGCGGCTTTGAAAGTCTGGTCATCCCCACCTATGGCCATTCCATCATCCGCACCGCCAGCGCCTGGAACCATGCGGCCATCAGCCTGCGCTATCATGCCGGGCTCGAGGATGCGGACGATCTGATCGTTGATCTGGAAGCCGGCTTCGCCCGGCTGCGGGGCGGCTGATGCGCTGGCTGGCGCTGCTGGCGGGCCTGCTGCTGCCTCCCCTCACCGCCCCCACAATCGCTTGGGCCCATCCCCATGTGCTGATCGATTCCCATCTGATCTTTCTGTTCGAGGCGGGCAGGATCGCCGGCATCCAGGTGGGCTGGAAATTCGATCCGGTCTATTCCTCCACCCTGGTCCAGGATTTCGACGCCGACAAAAGCGGCAGCCTGTCGCCCGGTGAACTGGCCACCATCGAGAAAGAGGCCTTCCGCGACACCCGCCAGTACCAGTACTTCACCCATGCCCAGGTGGACGGGCGGGTGGTGGAATGGCCGGAAGCGGCCAATTTCCAGGTGCTGGTCCATAAGGACGCGCTGCTTTACGCCTTTCGCCTGAACTTTCCCGATCCCGTCGATCCGCGCACCAGCCCGCTCAAGCTTTCCACCTACGAGGAAACCTTCTATATCGACATCGACATCCCCAATGACGCGGCGGTCAAACTGGTGGGCGATGGTTCGCAGGGCTGCCGCGCCGTGATCGGCCCGGACAAAGCCAATCCGTTGCTGGGCGGCATCGCTTTCCCCAAAAAGGTGGAAATCCGTTGCGGCTGAGCCCGATGACGCCTATGGGTAATGTTATGTTATAACACTTAACCAGCCATCGCGACGAAAGCCGACCATGAGCCTGATGCCTCCCCCCGCCCCCACCGGTTTCGACCTGCCGGAACCTTTGCGATCCCTGGCCGAATGGGGCTTTGCCCTGCAACGGAGCCTGAATGGCGAGATGCGCCGCCAACTGGTCCTGATGCAAGACGGCGGCGTCAGTTGGGAGCCCTTGGTCGCCATCATCCTGGCCGCCTTCCTCTACGGCATCTTCCACGCCATCGGTCCCGGTCACGGCAAGGTGGTGATCGGATCGTGGTTCACCACCCGTCACGCCCGCATCGCCCATGGTCTGGCCGCCTGCGCCCTGTCGGCGCTGGTCCAGGCGGCGTCGGCCATCGCTATCGTCGGGCTTCTGGCCGGTGCCCTGTCGCTGGCCCCGCGCGACGTGCTGGCCCAGGCGGCGTGGCTGGAAACCGGATCCTATGCCCTGATCACCCTGATGGGGGTGTGGATGCTGGTACAGGCCCTGCGCGGGCGCCATGCCTGCGGTCATGATCACCACGACCACCAACATGGCCCCCATTGCGATCACGCCGATCACGCCCTGGCCACCCCGGACCGCGGCCTGTGGGCGATGGCGGCGGCGGTGGGTTTCCGCCCCTGTTCGGGCGCCATCCTGGTTTTGCTGTTCACCCTGGCCAATGACCTGTTGTGGGTGGGGATCGTGGCGACCCTGGCCATGGCCGTGGGCGTGACCATCACCGTGTCGGGCATCGGCCTGTCGGCCCTGGGGCTGAACCGGTTGCTGGAAAACCGTTTCGGCACCTCCCCCCATGCCGCCTTGTGGCGGCGGTTACTGGCGGTGGCCGGAGCCGGGACGATCCTGCTTCTGGGGTTGGTTCTGCTGCTCGGGGTAATCCACAACGGGCCGGCGCTCACCGGATGAAGCCGGGCGCTTGGTGGTGAAACGCTGATCCAGCCGGATGGCGGCGATGGAGACGGCGAACAGGGCCAGCCAGACGATGCGGTTCTGGTAACGGTCATGCGGGTTGGACAGTGCCCCGCAGACGAAGGCGTTGCCCAAAAAGGCGACGATGACCACCGCCAACAATCCGGTGCTGATGCGGTCGCGCCGCTTCCACGCCACCAGCAGCAACGCCAACGCCGCCAATTGCGCCGCCTGGGCGATGGGCACCTGAATCTGATTGAGAAGCTCGAAGTCGATGCCGCCGTGACGCTGCTGCATGGCATAGCGGAAAGCGCGGAAATCGTCGGGATAACGCCTGAGCTGGGTTTTGACGAAATGCCAGCTCATGGGCACCAGATCCTCGCCGGTGCCGATCAGTTCCATCTGGGTGAGCGTGTTGCCCACCATGGCCTTGGCGGTATCGAGGGGAAAGGTCTTGATGGTGCCCTTGACGATGGCGGCGGCCTCGTCCTGCATACCGGTCCAGCCGCCCAATTGCTGGAACACCGACGGCCCCCACAGGAACTCGTCGGCGGTGTGCGGCAATTGCTCCTTGTATTCGCACAATTTCAACGGGGCGCCGCCGGGACAGACCTCGTCCAGATATTTCTGTGCCAGTCCGTCCTGGACGAACAAGGCCAGTTGCAGCACCTGGCCCGACGCACTGAAAAAGCCCTTGCCGGTGGCCGCCCAATGGGTCGCCGGCACCAATCCCACCCCCAAGGCCACCGCCGGCAGCACCAAAGCCAGGCGCGGGCGCGGCATGCGCAGGGAAAAGCGCGAGGCCAGCCACATGGCCGCCAGCACCAGAACCAGCCCCGAGGCCACCGCCACATGGGTCATATGGACGCAGATGGACAGACCGATCACCGGGATCAGCACCAGCCGCCGCCAGCGCGGCAAGGCGGAGCCGAAGGCCAGCACCGCCACCCCCAGAATGGTCAGGCCGGCGAACATGTCGGCCATTACCTGGGCCACCACCCAAGGCAGGCCGGTGGCCAGGGACAGCAACAGCCCCAGGGCCAGATAGACATGGGGGCGATAGCGGGCGATCCACGCCCACACCGCCTCGTGCAGCATCCAGGCCATCAGCAGCGCCTGGAACACCGGGATCACCCACAAGGTATCGAAGGGCCGGGCCAGCACGGTGACCAGGCCATAGGTCATGATGCGGAAGATGATCGGCTGCCAGGAAAAGGCCATCTCGACATAATCTTCGCTGTCGAAATAAACCAACGGATAGCCGTTCCACAGCGCCGGCCCCAGCAAAAGCAGCATCACCGCCGCGACGGACGCGATCCGCCAGCCTTGCCAATGCAGAAAGCGGGCGGTCGCCCCGATCACGCCCGTTTCCAGATAGTACCTTGCGGGCCGTCTTCCAGAACCACGCCGGCATCGGCCAGTTCCTTGCGGATGCGGTCGGCCTCGGCGAAATTCTTGGCCTTGCGCGCCTCCAGGCGGGCGTGGATCAGGCTTTCGATCCGGGCCTCGTCGGGACCGCTGTCAGCGCCCGCCGGCTGCCAGCGGAACCATGCTTCCGGATCTTGCAGCAGCACGCCCAGGGCTTGGCCGGCGGCCAGCAGGGCGCCACGGGCACGGGCCTTGTCGGCAGTGCTTTCCGCCTTGTTGAGGGCGCCGGCCAGTTCATGCAGATGGCTGATGGCCAAGGGCGTGTTGAGGTCGTCTTCCAGCGCCGCCTGCACCGCCAGCGGCAGCTCCGCCGCCTCGGTGCCGGCATCGGCGCTGCCGCGCAAGGCATTGTACAGCCGGTCCAAGGTGGCGCGGGCCTGCTTCAATCCCTCGGTCGTCCAGTCGAAGGGCTGGTGATAATGGGTGGACAGCATGCACAGGCGGATGGCCTCGCCCGGGGCGACCTCCAGCAATTCGCGCACGGTGAAGAAGTTGCCCAGGGACTTGGACATCTTCTCGCCTTCCACCATCAGATAGCCGTTATGCAGCCAATAGCGGGCGAAGGGGGCGCCGTTGGCGCAAACGCTTTGGGCGATTTCGTTTTCGTGGTGGGGAAAGACCAGATCCTGACCGCCGCCATGGATGTCGAAGGTCTTGCCCAGATACTGGCCGCTCATGGCGCTGCATTCGATATGCCAGCCCGGACGACCCCGGCCCCAGGGCGAGTCCCAGCCGGGCAGATCGGCGGTGGACGGCTTCCACAGCACGAAATCACCGGCATTCTTTTTATAGGGCGCCACCTCGACCCGGGCACCGGCGATCATCTCGTCCATGGAGCGGCGCGACAACTGGCCGTAATCGGCCATGCTGCCCACCTCGAACAACACATGGCCTTGGGCGGCATAGGCGTGACCCTTGGCGATCAGCACCTGGATCATGTCGATCATTTGCTGGATATGGGCGGTGGCGCGCGGCTCGATGCTGGGCGGCAGGGCGTTCAGTTCAGCGATGTCGTCATGAAACATCTGCGTCGTGCGCGCGGTGATCACCGCGATCGGCTCGCCCGAATCCTTGGCGCGCTGATTGATCTTGTCGTCGACGTCGGTGATGTTGCGCACATAGGTCACCGCCGGATACAGCCGGGTCAGCAACCGGTACAGCACGTCGAAGACGATGACCGGGCGGGCATTGCCGATATGGGCGCGGTCATAGACGGTGGGGCCGCACACATACATGCCCACATGGCCAGCGGACAGGGGCTCGAACGCTTCCTTCCGGCGGGTCAGCGTGTTGTACAGAACCAGGGCCACGCTCGTTACTCCCCGTTTACGCCGCTTGGCCGGACAGGCGCGCCAACGCCTTGTCGCGACCGATCAGCGGCAGCAGCAATTTCAGCTCCGGGCCGTTTTCACGACCGGTCAGCGCCAGACGGAGCGGGTGGAACAACTCGCGCCCCTTGCGCCCCGTCGCCTGCTTGACGGCGCCGGTCCACGCCCCCCAGGTGGCCTGGTCCCAAGTGCCGTCGGGCAGAACCGCCGCCGCCTGGGCGCAGAAAGCCGCATCCTCGATCACCGGATCGATGGGGCCGGTGATCACCGGCCACCACTGGGCGGCATCGCCGATGCTGGCCAGATTGGCCTTGACCGCGTCCCAGAAGCCCGCATGGACACCGTCCAGGCCCAAGGCGGCCAAACGCGGCGCCACCTCATCGAAGCTCAGGCCATGCAGCAGCTTGGCGTTGAGGTGGGCCAGTTCGTTCGGATCGAACTTGGCGGTGGAGCGGCTGAAATGGCCGATGTCGAATTCGTCCACCAGTTGATCAAGGCTGGCACGAATCTCGATGGCGTCGGACGTGCCCAGCTTGGCCAGCAGCGAATTGACCGCCATGGGCTCGGTCCCCTGGTCGCGCAGATCGGCCAGGGACAGCGATCCCAGGCGCTTGGACAGGCCGGCACCGGAAATGTCGGTCAGTAGCGGCAGGTGGGCGAAAGCCGGCGGCTCGGCCCCTAAAGCGCGGAACAATTGGATTTGCGGCGCCGAATTGGTGACGTGATCCTCGCCGCGGATGATGTGGCTGATGGCGAACTCGGTGTCGTCGACGACGCTGGGCAGGGTGTACAGATAGGTGCCGTCGGCGCGGATCAGCACCGGGTCGGACAAGGACGCGCAATTGACGTGGCTGTCGCCGCGCACCAGATCGTCCCAGTGCACATCCTTGTGATCGAGCTTGAAGCGCCAATGGGGCTGGCGGCCCTCGGCCTGGTATTTGGCGCGGTCGGCGGCGATGACGTGCAAGCCGGCGCGGTCATAGACCGGCGGCAGACCCCGGGCCAATTGGCGCTTGCGCTTGAAATCCAGCTCTTCCGGCGTTTCCCAGCAGGCATACAGGCGGCCATCGGCCTTCAGCCGCTCGGCGGCGGCGGTGTACTGATCCAGCCGTTTGGACTGCCACGCCTTTTTATCCCAGGCCAAGCCCAGCCAGGACAGGTCGCGGGCGATGCCCTGGGCGAAGGCATCGGTGGAGCGCGCCAGATCGGTGTCGTCGTAGCGCAGCATGAAATAGCCGCCATGCGCCTTGGCGAACAGCCAGTTGATCAAGGCGACGCGGGCATTGCCCACATGCAAAAGCCCGGTGGGGCTGGGGGCGAAGCGGACCGTGACGGTCATGGGATGAGGACGTTTCCAAAAGGTTTGCTGAAACTGTCCTCCCCCTATAGCACCTGGCCTTGGCGGCAACAAGCCCAGGGGCCGAAATCGGCCCTGATACCAAGTCCCGATGGGTTCGACTCAGCGGGACTTGGTATGATCATGGCTTGGGCAACAGCGCCCCTTGGCAGGCCTTGACCATGGACATCCAGTCCTGGGCCAAACCGCCCATTTCGGCGCCGATTTCGTCGCCCACGGTCAGCAGATCGGGGGGCGATAGCGGCAGATAGGCCTCGGCGGTGCCGCATTCGCGGTGAATGGTCATCCCCAGCTTGCGCGCCAGGGCGATCATCGAGCGGTTGTCGCTTTGACACAGGGTGTAAAGCTTTTCCGCCCGGCGGTTGCGGGTCCAGCGCACGGCGCGCCGGGTCAGTTCGGCACCGATGCCATGGGCACGGCTGTCGCCATCGACGCTGATGCCCATTTCCGCCACCGGACCGGCAAAGGCCACATGAGCGACCCCCACCAGCCGGTCATCGTCGAAACAACCCAGCAGCAGATCATCGGCAGCGATGCCGGCGACATATTTGTCGATCCAGTCGTCACCGACGCGGGAATGGGCGAAACGGAAGGAACGGTCGGCGGGTGACAGGCGCTTCAGATGCGCGGCGAAAAGCGGGCGTTCAGCCATCAATAGCTTGCGATGCAGCATGACCTTGTACTCCTGCTTTCCCTCCCTGATCACAGGATTACCAGAAATCCATTGTGCAGTGCAACATAAATTTGGTCATACCGGCTCCATGTCCTCGCAGATGTGCAAGGGGGCGCCGTTTTCGTCCACTTCCACCAATTGCACTTTATAGCCCCACAGATTGGCCAAATGGCGCAGGGTATGACCAGCCTGGGCCGGGTCGAGCAGAATGCCGTTGGCGACCCGATGATGAACGATCAGCCGGCGATCACCGCTCAGGTCGACATCGGCCACCTGGATGTCCGCTTCCAGGGCGCCGATATCGTAGCTGCGCGCCAGGGTCTGGCGCACCTGACGGTAGCCGCGTTCGTCATGGATGGCCTTGACCACCATGTCGTCATCCTCGGCCTTGTCGTGCAGATGAAACAGCCTGAGCTTGCGCATCACCTGGGGCGACAGGAATTGCAGGATGAAGCTTTCGTCGCGGTAATCGGCCCAGGCATGACGAAGCGTGGCCCAGGAATCGTTGTTGCCGGCGAAATCGGGGAACCAGGCGCGATCCTCGGCGGTGGGCTGGGTACAGATGCGGACAATGTCCTGCATCATGGCGAAACCCAGGGCATAGGGGTTGAGGCCGGCATAGCGCGGGTCGTCGAAGCCGGGCTGGAACACCACATTGGTGTGGGAGTGCAAGATCTCCATCAGCGTGCCGTCATCGATGCGGCCCTGTTCGTGCAGGCGGTTGGCGATGGTGTAATGCACCATGGTGGCGCAGCCCTCGTTCATCACCTTGGTCTGCTTCTGCGGATAGAAATACTGGGCGATGTTGCGGACGATGCGCAAAATCTCGCGCTGCCACGGCGCCAGCAGCGGCGCCGATTTCTCCAGAAAATACAGGATGTTTTCCTCGGGCAGGCCTAGCGCGCGCTTGCGTTCGGCCAGATCCTCGTCCACCGGGGGGGTGGCGCCGCCCTTGGGCAGCGTCCGCCACAGATCGTTGTAATTCTGCTGGAACCAGTCCTGCCGCTCTTTCTCGCGCCGCTTGTCCTCGGCCAGATCGAAGGGGCGCTTGCGCGGATATTTGTGCACGCCGTGGCTCATCAGCGCATGGGCCGCGTCCAGCACCCGTTCCACCGCCCTTTGCCCATGGCGCTCCTCGGCGTGCTGGATGTAGCCCTTGGCGAATTCCAGATAATCCAGAATGCCCTTGGCGTCGGTCCATTGCCGGAACAGGGCGTTGTTCTTGAAGAAATGGTTGTGGCCGAAGGCGGCATGGGCGACCACCAGGGTCTGCATGGCCATGGAGTTTTCCTCCATGACATAGGATATGCACGGGCTGGAATTGATGACGATTTCATAGGCCAGACCGCGCATGCCCTTGCGGTACAGGCTTTCGTCGGCGGCGAAATGCTTGCCGAACGACCAATGCTTGTACATCAACGGCATGCCGATGGAGGAATAGGCATCCAGCATCTGCTCGGCGGTGATCACCTCGATCTGGTTGGGATAGGTGTCCAGCCCCAATTCGTCATGGGCGATGCGGGCGATGGCGTCGTGGGTGCGCTGGAGCTTGTCGAAGTTCCAGTCGGCGCCGGTGAACAGCAGACCGTCATGGCTGGGCATGGCTTTTCTCCCGGCTGAACAATTCGCGGAACACCGGGAAGATCTGGGCGCGGTTGCGCACCTTGCGCATGGCCATGTTAGGGGCGGCGACACTTTTATAGGTGCGCCACAGATCGGTTTCGCGGCCCAGCCAGTCCTTGTACTCGGCGCCCACTTCGATATAGGCGAAGTACTGACACAAGGGCAGGATGGCGGAGGTCAACAGCCCGATGGTAGTGCCATTGTCGGAATTGGTATTATCGCCGTCCGAGGCCTGGGCGGCGTAGATGTTCCAGTCATGGGGCGAATAGCGGGCCTTGACGATCCGGGCCATCTCGACCAGGGCGGTGGACACCACGGTGCCGCCGGTTTCGGTGGAATAGAAGAAGGTCTGCTCGTCCACCTCCTTGGCTTCGTGGGTGTGGCGGATGAAGACGATGTCCACATGGGCATAGCGTCGATTGAGGAACAGATAAAGCAGCATGTAGAAGCGCTTGGCCAAATCCTTCATGTGCTCGGTCATCGACCCCGACACGTCCATCAGGCAGAACATCACCGCCTGGGAAATGGGCTTGGGCGTGGCCTGGAAGCGATTGTAGCGCACATCCACCGGGTCGATATAGGGCACCCGCCGCGATTTGGTCAGTTGCGCCTCCAACTCGAGGCGCAGTTCCGACAGCAATTCCGGGTTGTCGCCGTTTTCCTCGAGTTCGGCGATAGCGGCCTGCAACTCGGCCATTTCGGCGGGCTTGGGTCGCTTGAGCGCGATGCGCCGGCTGAGTGAGTTGCGCATGGTGCGCACAAGGTTGAGGTTGGACGGCGAGCCGGTGACCGACAGACCGGCGCGGGAAAACGCCATCTGCTCGGACTTTTGCAGATTCTTCTTGTCCATGTCCGGCAGTTCCAGGTCTTCCAGGAACAGGTCGAGGAACTCGTCGCGCGACAGGACGAAATGAAAGGCATCCTCGCCGCCGCCATCGGGTGATCCTTCCGCTCCCCCTGCCCCGCCGGCCTGCTTGGGCGGCTTGGCGATGGTGTCGCCGGCAATGAACTCCTTGTTGCCGGGGACGACGTAATCGCGGATGCCGCCTTCCGCCGCCCGGCGGAAGCCGGGTTCGCGCAGATCGTCCATGGGGATGGAAATTCCCTCGCCGCCGTCGATATCGGTGATGGAGCGCCCGCTGGACGCCTCGCGCACCGCCTTCCTGATCTGCTCGCGGGCGCGGCGCAAAAAGCGCTGGCGGTTGGCCAAGCTTTTGCCTTTCGGGTTCAGGCGGCGGTCGATTATGTTCATTTCATGTCCCTCAGTCGCCGGGCGCTCACGCTCGCTCTCACCCCGCCTGCTTGACCCGCATGTACCATTCCACCAACCGGCGTACTTGCCGTTCGGTGTAGCCGCGGCTCATCATCCGCTCGACGAATTCATGATGCTTCTTCTCGCTGTCGCTGTCCTTCTTGGTGCCGAAGCTGATCACCGGCAGCAGGTCTTCCACCTGACTGAACATGCGCCGCTCGATCACCTCGCGGATTTTCTCGTAAGAGGTCCATGACGGATTACGGCCCTTGTTGTTGGCGCGGGCGCGCAGACTGAACTTGACCACCTCGTTGCGGAAATCCTTGGGATTGGCGATGCCCGCCGGCTTTTCGATCTTGGACAATTCCTGGTTCAACAGCTCGCGGTTCAGCAACTGGCCGGTATCGGGGTCCTTGAAGTCCTGATCCTCGATCCAGGAATCGGCGTAATCGACGTAGCGGTCGAACAGGTTCTGGCCGTAATCGTGATAGCTTTCCAGATAGGCCTTCTGCACTTCGTTGCCGATGAATTCGGCATAACGCTGGGCCAGATCGGACTTGATGAAGTCGATGTATTTCTTTTCCGTATCCTCGGGGAATTGCTCGCGCTTGATGCTTTGTTCCAGCACGTACATCAGGTGCACCGGGTCGGCGGCCACTTCGCCGGTGTCGTAATTGAAGGTCGACGACAGCACCTTGAAGGCGAAGCGGGTGGAAATGCCGTCCATGCCTTCGTCCACCCCGGCGGCGTCCTTGTATTCCTGCATGGGCTTGGCCTTGGGATCGGTCTCCTTGATGCTTTCGCCGTCATAGACCCGCATCTTGGAATAAAGGTTGGAGTTCTCGTGCTCCTTCAACCGCGACAGCACGGTGAAACGGGCCAGCATTTCCAAGGTGGCCGGGGCGCACGGCGCTTGGGCCAGCTCCGATGTGCGGATCAGCTTGTCGTAGATGCGCTGTTCCTCGGTGACGCGCAGGCAATAGGGCACCTTGATGACGCAGATGCGGTCGATGAAGGCTTCGTTGTTCTTGTTGTTCTTGAAGGTCTGCCACTCGGCTTCGTTGGAATGGGCCAGGATGACGCCCTGGAACGGCATGGCGCCGATATTTTCGGAGCCCGCGTAATTGCCCTCCTGCGTCGCCGTCAGCAGCGGATGCAGCATCTTGATCGGCGCCTTGAACATCTCGACGAATTCAAGCAGCCCCTGGGTGCAGCGGTTCAAGCCGCCGGAATGGGAATAGGCGTCGGGGTCGTTCTGGCCGAACATCTCCAGTTTGCGGATGTCCACCTTGCCCACCAGGGTGGAAATGTCCTGGTTGTTCTCGTCGCCCGGCTCGCATTTGGCCACGCCGATCTGCCGGAGCCGCGACGGATAGACCTTGACCACCTTGAAGCGCGCGATATCGCCGGCGAACTCGTCCAGGCGCTTGACCGCCCACGGGCTCATCACCCCGGGCAGGCGGCGCTTGGCGATGCCGTATTTTTCTTCCAGCACCGCCCCCATGGTCTCGGGATCGAACAGCCCCAGCGGACTTTCAAACAGAGGGGATATTTCCTTGCCGGCCTTCAGCACATAGATGGGCATGGCTTCCATCAGCGCCTTCAGCCGCTCGGCCAGCGACGACTTGCCGCCGCCCACCGGCCCCAGCAGGTAAAGGATCTGCTTGCGTTCCTCCAGCCCCTGCGCCGCGTGGCGGAAATAGCCGACGATGCGCTCGATGGTTTCCTCCATGCCGTAGAACTCGGCGAAGGCCGGATAGATCTTGATGGTCCGGTTCATGAACACCCGACTGAGCCGCTGATCCTTGGCGGTGTCGACGATGGCCGGCTCGCCGATGGCGGCGATCATCCGTTCGGCGGCGGAGGCAACCATCATCGGGTCGTCGCGACAGCCGGCCAGATACTCGGCCAGACTCATCTCGGTTTCCTTCCGCCCCTCGTATGATCGGGCGAAATGGGCGAATATGTCATCGGCGGCGTGCATGGCGTTCTCCCTTCACGGAACCGGCCTGCGGGGGACCTGATGTTCTTCACTTGGGGATGGCCGCGCCAAAGAAAAGGGGTGGACTGAACATCAATACTCAGATCAAGTCGCCACCCGGCGCATGGCTGGGGTGGCGGAATGTTCAGGAAATAATAAACGCCATTAACCGAACATTTACTCATCCCCTTCTGCTGCATGGTTTTCATCGGTGCGGGTTAAGGGTAATGTGACGCCGCGCTGAAGCTGGGATTTGCTGCATGAGCCTGACATCTTTGATGGCCGACCGCCTCGCCCATGGCCGCCCGATCCGGGCCGGCGTCATCGGCGCCAGCAAGTTCGCCACCTTGTTTCTGGCCCAGGCCCGCCATCTGCCCGCCCTGCACGTGGCCGCCTTGGCCGATGCCAACCCGGAACGCGCCCATACCGCCCTGGCCCTGGCGGCCTGGCCGCCGGCCAAGGCGGTGGCCCGCTCGCTGGCCGACGCCATCGACAGCGGCGGCACCTGGGTGACCGGCGACCCCATGAGCCTGTGCGAACAGGAAGGCCTGGACGTTGTGTTCGAGGCCAGCAACAACGCGCCCAGGGCCATTACCCATGCCATCGCCGCCATGGAACGCGGCATCCATGTGGTGATGGCCAGCATCGAGGCCGACGCCCTGGTCGGCCCCTGGCTGGCCGAACAGGCGGCGCGGCGCGGAATCATCTATTCCCTGGCCTATGGCGATCAGCCGGCGCTGATCTGCGAATTGGTGGATTGGGCGCGGGCCTGCGGCTTCCAGATCGCCGCCGCCGGGCGCGGCATCGCCTGGAAACCGGGCAATGAAGCCATCACCCCCGACACCGCCTGGGCCCATCTGGGCCTGAGCCCGGATCAGGCCCGCGCCAGCGATCACGATGCCACCGGCGTCACCGCCACCTTGGACGGCACCCGCGCGGCCTTGGAATTGGCGTCGGTGGCCAATGCCACCTTGCTGGAACCGCCGCAAGCCGGGCTGGCCTTCCTGCCCTGCGGCACCCATGACCTGCCCCATGTGTTCCGTCCGCAGCAAGATGGCGGACGCCTTCCCCGGGCCGGCATGGTCGAGGCGGCATCCTGTCTGGAGCCCGACGGGCGTGCCGTGGCCGGCGCCTTGCGCTGGGGGGTCTTCGTCACCTTCACCAGTCCGGCCAATCATTCCAAGCTGTCCTTCACCGAATTCGGGCTGTTGACCGATGACAGCGGCACCTATGCCGCCCGCTGGCGTCCGCACCGACTGGCCGGTCTGGAAGCGGCGCTATCGGTGGTCAGCGTCTGCCTGCGCGGCGAACACACCGGCTGCCCGCGGGCCTGGGTCGCCGATGTGGCGAGTGTCGCCAAGCGCGACTTGAAACCGGGAGAGATCCTGGATGGCATCGGCGGTTATTGCGTGCGCGGCATCCTGCTGCCGGCCAGCGCCACCGCCGCTCTGTTGCCCGTCAGCCTGTCCCAGGGCGCGGTGCTGAAGGCCCCTGTCGCCGCCGGGCACCCCATCGCCTTAAGCGATGTGGACCTGGAACAACCCTGTCAGGCGCTGCTGGATATCCGCCGCCGGATGAAAGCACGGGAATTCCAATAGGAAAGCCATATCTCCAGCTTTAGGCGCAGACAATTCGCTACATTTCGTAACTTTTCAGGACACGCCACAAACGCTAGAACATCAGGTGAAGATGCATTCAAGAGGGCGGATTAAAATGCGCCGTCACGCCTGTACCGTTGCCGCCATGCTCGCCGGAATGTCGGCGGTTTCCGCTTTCGCCGCCGACCCCGCCCCGGCGGTTTCGGCCCCCAACATCAAGGTGGATGTGGTGGGCGGCGCCCTGAGCGGTGGCCCCGCCGTCTTGGGTGGCGCGACCTTGACCGCGCCTTTGGGCCATGATTTCGGCGTTCAGATGGACGGTGCCTTCGGCATGGCTGATCGGGATTTGCGCGGTGGCATGGCCGTCCACTTGTTCTACCGTGACCCGACCAGCATGCTGCTGGGCGTGACCGGCATGTGGTCGAACATCGCCGGCCCGCACAAGGATGCAAAATCCGATATCCGCCGCATCGGCGCCGAAGCGGAATTCTACTTCGACGATTTCTCCATCCTGCCATCGGCGGGTGTGCAGAACGATCACGCCGACACCACCGGTTACGCCAATCTGGGCGGCATTTACTACGCCACCCCCAATCTGGCCCTGGGCACCAGCGTTTCCGGCGTCGCCAACAGCCGGGCCATTCAGGCCGGCTTCGAGTACCGCCCGGAATCGTGGACCAACACCTCGTATCTGTTTGATACCGGTGTGGGCAACCAAGGCGCCGCCTTTGTCCTGGCCGGCATACGTTTCTCGTTCGGCGCGCCGTCCAAGACCTTGCAGCAGCGCGACCGCTACGACGATCCCGGCAACATCGTCACCTACATGAACACGGTGGGTTCGTCGGCCATCACCACCAAGACCGACCATATCCCGGTGCCCACCACGGTCGACGCCGGACCGATCTAATCGCAGACGAAGGAAACCGACCCCGCGACATCCGTCGGGGGCCGGTTTTCATTTCACACTTCGCTGCCCCAGGGCGGGTCGGGCAGCACCTGGAACAGGTTGCGCAGGCCCTCGCCCCACATCTGCCCCAGCTTCTGGAAATAGGGGTCGTCCTCGCCGATGGTGTGGTGCAGGCCGACCTTGAACTCGTCCTTGTGATAGACCAGCAAATCGATGGGCAACCCCACCGTCAGGTTGGAGCGGACGGTGGAGTTGAGCGACAGCAACGCGCATTTGGTCGCCGGCATCAAATCCAGCTTGCGCGTCACCACCCGGTCCAGGATGGGCTTGCCGTATTTGGTCTCGCCGATCTGGATGAAGGGGGAATCCTCGCCGCATTCGATGAAATTGCCGGCGGCGTAGATCATGAACAGCCTGGGCGCCTCGCCCTTGATCTGGCCGCCGAAAATCAGCGACAGGGCGAAATCGGCGCCATGTTCCTTCAAATGCTTGGCATCGTGGCCGTGCACTTCACGCACATAGGCGCCCACCACGCGGGCGGCGTCGAACATGGTGTCCGCCAGCAGGATATTCTTTTTCGGGTCGTCCGATTTGGTGCCCTGGTCCAACAGCGTCGAGACGAACTGGGTCACCGCCAGATTGCCCGCCGACAGCATGACCAGCACGCGGTCGCCGGGCTTTTCCCATACCCGCATCTTGCGGAAGGTGGAGACGTGATCCACCCCGGCATTGGTGCGCGAATCGGAGGCGAACACCAGCCCCTGGTCCAGGGACATGGCCAAACAATAGGTCATTACTCTTCCCCTGCGGCGCTTGGACCAGTTTCAGCTAAAGCGGAAACTGGTCTAGATTCCAAAAATGGCCCGTGACGGGCCGCTCAGGCGCCGCGCGGGCTTATCGCATGTCCACGTTTCGCGTGAAAATGCTCTAGGCCGACATCAAGAAGTCTTCGTGCAGTCGTGCACTGAGGTGGTTATTGGCGGTGATGAAATCGCTGATAAAGGCGGTCAGGCCCTTATCCAGCAACTCATCCAGCTTGCTCCAGTGCAGGCGGGCCTGCAACGCCCCGGTCATACGGGTGCATTCCAGGTCCGGCCCCAGCGCCTCCAGCGATTTCAAGGCGAAGCCCAGGCACGATTGCAGCGAGCGCGGCATGTCGTCGCGCAGGATCAGCATGTCGAGCGCATGGGTCTGCTTGGGCTCGTCGCGATAGACGGTGCGATAGGCCTTGAGCGCGCTGACCGAGCGCAGCACCACCGCCCAATGCACATGGCCGAACGGATCGGAACCGGCGCCGCTGGGCGAGAAGCCGCCCAAGGGCACGCCGATCAGCCGTGCGGTGTTGTCGGCCCGCTCCAACGCCGTGCCCAGGCGCAGGAAGTGATAGGGCTCGTCCCGCAGCATGACGCCATCGACAATGCCGCGGAACAGGTGCGAGCGTTCGCGCACCCATTCGCAAAAGGCGATCAGGCCTTGTTCGCGCAGGCGGGGGCCGTCCATGGACTTGACCTCCAGCCAGGTGGCGTTCATGGCTTCCCACAATTCGTTGGGGATGACCGAGCGCACCGCATGGGCGTTTTCACGCGCCGCCCTGAGCGCCGCGTAAATAGAGGACGGGTTGGTGCAATCCAGCACGGTGAAGCTGACCACGTTGACGGCGGAGGCTTCGCCATAGCGGGCGTTGAAGGCACGCTCGCCGCCGGCGATGGACAGCACCGAACGCCAGAAGGCGTTGCGGTCGCCGCTGGCCGATAGCGCGGTGCGGTTGGCGACGTCGAGGAAACGGGCAATGTTCTCGGCCCGCTCCATGTACCGGCTCAACCAGTACAGATGTTCAGCGGTACGGCTCAGCATGGGTCGTTCTCCAGCACCCAGGTATCCTTGGTTCCGCCGCCTTGCGACGAGTTGACCACCAGCGACCCTTCGGTCAAGGCCACGCGGGTCAAGCCGCCGGGGACCAGGGTGACGGTTTCACCGGCCAGCACATAGGGACGCAAATCCACGTGCCGGGGCGCGATGCCCTGCTCCACCAGGGTCGGCACGGTGGACAGCGCCAAAGTCGGCTGGGCGATGTAATTGCTGGGATTGGCGATGATGCGCAGGCGGAAATCCTCGATCTGCGCCTTGGTCGAGGTCGGCCCCACCAGCATGCCGTAACCGCCGGCGCCCTGGACTTCCTTGACCACCAGCTCACCCAGATGCTCGAGCACGTATTTGCGGTCGTCGTCGCGCTCCAGCCGCCAGGTGGGGACGTTGTTGAGAATGGGTTCCTCGCCCAGATAGAAGCGGATCATGTCGGGGACGTAGGTATAGGTGGCCTTGTCGTCGGCGACGCCGGTACCGATGGCATTGGCCAGGGTCACCCCGCCGTTGCGATAGACCTCGAGCAGGCCGCGCACGCCCAAGGTGGAGTCCGGGTTGAAGGCGTCGGGGTCGAGAAAATCGTCGTCGATGCGGCGATAGATCACATCGACGCGCTTGGGGCCACGGGTGGTGCGCATCCACACCAGACCGTCGGAGACGAACAGGTCGCGGCCTTCAACCAGTTCGATGCCCATCTGCTCGGCCAGGAAGGCATGCTCGAAATAGGCGGAATTGTAATAGCCGGGCGTCATCATCACCACGGTGGGGTCGCCCTTGCATTTGGACGGCGCCACCGAACGCAGATTCTTGATCAGGATATCGGGGTAATCGTCCACCGCCGCCACCCGGTGGCGGGCGAACAGGTCGGGGAACAGGCGCATCATCATCGCCCGGTTTTCCAGCATGTAGGAAACCCCGGACGGCGAGCGCAGATTGTCCTCGAGCACATAGAAATCGTTTTCGCCGGTGCGCACCAGATCGATGCCGGCCACGTGCACATAGACGTCGCGGGCCACGTCGATACCCATCATCTCCTTACGGAACATGTTGTTGGTCAGCACATGTTCCTTGGGGATGATGCCGGCCTTCAGGATATCCTGGCCGTGATAGAGATCGGTCAAAAAGGCATTGAGCGCGCGCACGCGCTGGCAACAGCCGGTGGACAGATGTTTCCATTCCTTGGCGGCGATGATGCGCGGCACGGTGTCGAAGGGGATCAGACGCTCGGTGCCGTCCTCGTCGCCATAGACGGCGAAGGTGATGCCCAGACGCCGGAACAGCATGTCGGCTTCTTCGTGCTTGCGGCGCAGCAGATCAGGGGGCAGCGACAGCAACCAATTCTCGTATGTCCGGTATGGAGCGCGAACGCCGCCGGCCTGGGACTTCATTTCATCGTAGGCCATTCCCTCTCCATTCCTTGTTATCACTGTCGAATTTGCCAATGCAACCGGCGTGCCTGGGGAAAACCATTGCCTTTCAAAGGTCTTGGCGATGTGCGCAGCAACACCATGCGCAATCCCTGATCTGTCGGCTCAATTCTTAGGCAGCACTTTCAGAATCCTTATAAAGCTCGCATCCATTTGGGCCGAAGTCCACCGCCCATACTGATGGCTTGGTCGATCTGGGCCAAGACGCGGGCTTTGTCCTTGGGCAAGGTACCGGCCAAGGGCAAGGCGTTGCTGGCATGGTTGGAACGGAAGATCACCGGGCTGGGCGGGTCGAGCCGCTCCACCAGCCGGCGCATTTCCAGCAGGACGGCTGCATCATCCTGCCATTGGAACGGCTCGCCGAATTTTTCCATGAAACGGTCCTCGACCTCGTCGGCCAGGCGCAGTTGCAAGGTGGACAAGAACGTCACCGGCACCTTGTTGATCAGGTCCGCCGTCTCGTCCATGTGCTGTTGCCAATGGGCCTGCCCGCCGAGACCGGTGATCACCGTGGCCGACACCTTGAGCCCGGCTTGGGCAGCGCGGGCCAAACCGTCGTGCATCTGCCTGGCATTGCCCTTCTTGATCTTTTTCAGCAAGAAGTCCGAACCGCTTTCGATGCCGACATAGACCAGCGACAGCTTTTTGGTCTTGAGGAACTGGATTTCGGCAACGCTTTTGCCCAACAGATTGAACGGCGTCGCATAGGCGGTGACCCGTTGCAGGTTGGGGAATGTCGCCGCCAAACGGTCGCAAATGGCGGCCAGATGATCGGTGGGCAGGTTATAGGCATCGCCATCGGCCAGAAACACCCGATGGGCATCGGGCCAGACCAGGGCGGCGGCGGCGATGTCGTCATAGATTGCGGCGAGATCGCGGGCGCGATACTCCTTGACCTTGTACATGGAACAGAAGGTGCAGCCGTTGAACCGGCAGCCCAACGTCGCCTGGATGATCAGGTTGTCGCCTTCGCTGGGCGGACGCCACAGGGGGAAATCGTAATCGAGCACGGCACACCTTGAACGGCAGGAAGGGACGCCACACACAGCGCCCCTTCCGTTCTATCCTGATGCCGGGCCGCGTGCCACCCCGTCTTATGTCGCCGGTTCGATGGTGCGGACAATATCCTGGGGATCAATGGCAAAGAACTGATGGTACTGCCAGACGTGGACCAGACCCAGTCCCTCGCCGAAGCCGGCGAAGGCGTCGAACACGTTATTCGTCGGCGGCGACCATTGCTGCCAATCCAGTTTCTTGGACGACCAATACGTCAGCGGGAAACTACCCGTCAAACCGGCCGCGTTGGGGAGCCGCTTCATATAGCCGCCGGTTCCCTTGTCCTGGGCGCCCTGCACCAATTGCCACAACGGCTTCACCCACAGGCCCGACAATTGCCCCAGTTGGGTTTGCACGGTCTGCTTGATCAGACCGGCATGATCATAGAAATAGCTGGGCATGTCGGGATTGGGATACTGACCATTGGTCGGCACCGAATCCAGGCTGAGGATGAAGTCCCAAGCATGGGGCACCACGTCCTGGGTGTCGTAAACCAGCACGTTGAGATTGGTGACTTGGTTGCCGGTATTGGTAGCCGGCACCGCCACCGGGGTAAAGACGTCGCCCCATGACCCGGCGAAGGTAGCGTTGCCCGGACTGGGGCCGGCGGTGGGCAGGGCGAGAACCGCACCACCGTTGTCGCGCCAGTTGGTCTTGAGTTCCAGATACATCTGCAAC
The DNA here is from genome assembly GCA_006218045.1 of Stygiobacter sp. Lineage (GTDB taxonomy): Bacteria > Pseudomonadota > Alphaproteobacteria > Rhodospirillales > Magnetospirillaceae > Magnetospirillum. The sequence continues at coordinate 61,089 of VBWB01000019.1, read as the reverse complement.
GCCAGGGTCGAGGACAGCGCCCCACCCAGGCTGTGCCCGGTAAAGATCATCCGTGATCCCGACGTGGCCTTCAGGCTGGACAGAAACCTCTTGAGGTCAAGCCCGTCGCCGTTTGAATCGACCAGACCGGTGAGCAGGTTATGAATACCGATGGCGGTGCCGTGCGACACCTGCACCTGGGATTGGTTTGCCGCCACCTTGTCGGGCTTGCGCGGACCGCTGGCGACGGGGAACACCGCCATGTCCTGCGGCCCCACCGAGGCGTCCTCGACCAACCAGTCGTAGACCGAATGCGGATTGGTGCCGGCCATGGCCACCACATAAGTGTCGAGGCTGGGCGAGTACACCACGAACAGGGTGTTCTGCGCCTCGTCGCCGTCTTGCTGGAACACCCCCGGCCCCCATTCCAGGCGCCAGTCCCCGCCCGCCAACGCGGCGTTCATGTTCTGGATAAAACCGTTGACCACCAATGTGTTCCCGGTCTTGGCATCGTACCAGCGGCCACCATTGGTCACCGCCATTTGCAGGAACCCCGCCAATTGCTGGGCGTCGCCGCTGACATTGCTGGCGGCGTTGCTAAGAAAATTGAACAGGAAAACGGTCTGCGTCAGATCGTAAGTCGCCATGAGCCCCTCCACTTTTCATCGCCGAACCGCATGATGCGATTCACCGTCAGAGAGATTACAGGCGAATCAACTACTAAAAATATTATTTTATGCGTTTCGCACACACTTTAATGCATACATCACTCGCACACACCCGGCCGGCAAGAATGATATTCAATTACTGGGTGTGGAGATGCCTGGACTACCGGATTCCATAGGAGGAGGGCATCAGTCCAACTTACCCTTACGGCGCTATTTCATCGATCATGGTTGGCAGTCGGGCCACCAGCACAGGCAAGAAATCCACAGCGGTCGCATGAACACGGGACAGCCGGATTCCCAAATAATCATGGGCGATGATATTGCGCATGCCGATGATCTGCCGCCAGGGAATATCCGGGAAGCGCTGCTGCACGTCGTCGGGAACCCGCTTGGCCGCTTCGCCGATGACTTCCAGCGCCCGCAAAACCGCATATTGGGTTTTGCGGTCAGCGGCGAAAGCGTGAAAATCCATGCCCTCGACGAAACTTAGCGCGAAGCCTTGCGTCCCCGCATGTCGGCCAGGCAAGCGGCAGGATCACGCCTCACACCGGCACCACTTCCGCCAGCACTTGCGCGGCGATGCGCGGACGCAAGGCTTCGCGCTCGACCAGATCGACGGGCAGGCCCAGGGCGTCGCTCAACTCTTGCTGCAAGCCGGCATAGGCCAGCAAGTCCATGTCGTCGCCCAGTTCCACCAGCAGATCGACATCGCTGTCCGCCCCCTGGTCACCACGGGCATAAGAGCCGAACACGCCGAGCGAGCGCAGCGGGTAGCGTCGCCGCAGTTCCGGCTGTATGGCTCGTAGATGTTCAAGGATGTGGTCGAGCGCAAGCAAGACACTCATCTCCAATTATCGAATCTCTGCGACCCTACTTTGTCCAATCGGAGACGGCAGAGACAATTGCCGCTATCGCCGCCGCCGCGCCGGCAAGGGCCGCAATTGTAGCAGTCCACAGGTTTTTTTTAGCTAAGGCATTATGTTCTTTGCGATCTCGCCGCTTGATTTCGGCAATGGCTCCGCCTTTATCGGGATGATGCGTCCCAAGGGCGGCAATCCCTTCGAGCCAAGCATCAGACTTCTCAGAGAAATCCTTCTCCATCGACACTACTCCGAACATTCCGGGCTGGGATCGGGGCGTTTGTCGCGCATGGTCACCAGTTCTTCCGCTGCCGTCGGGTGAATGCCGATGGTGGCATCCATCTGCGCCTTGGTCACCCCGCATTTCAGCGCCACGGCGAAGCCCTGGACCATTTCCGCCGCGTCCGGCCCCAAAACGTGGATGCCCAGCACCCGGTCGGTGGCGCGCTCGACGATCATCTTCATCAGCATGCGTTCATCGCGGCCCGACAGCGTATTCTTCATGGGTTTGAAGCGCGACACATAGACGTCGATGGCGCAGCCCGCTTTGGCGCGCGCCTGTTCCTCGGTCAGGCCGACGGTGGAAATGGTCGGCATGGAGAATACGGCGGTGGGCACGTTGCTGTAATCGACAGTGGTCGGATTGCCCAGGAACAGGGTCTGCACCAGGGCCATGCCCTCGGCCAGGGCCACCGGGGTCAGGTTCATGCGGTCGGTGACGTCGCCGATGGCCCAGATGCTGGGCACCGAGGTGTGGGACAACTCATCGACGACGATAGCGCCGTTTTCATCCATCTGCACGCCCACATCCACCAGACCCAGACCATTGGTATTGGGGGCGCGTCCGGTGGCGTACATGACCAGATCGACGCGCAGGGTTTCGTCCCCCGACAGCCGCAGATCATAGCCGCCCGCCACCTTTTCAATGGACAGCACCTGGGTTTCGCGCCTGAGATCGACGCCCTTGGCCACCAGGGTCTCGTCGAGGGCGGCGCGGATATCCTGGTCGAAGCCACGCAACGTCGCCTCGCCGCGCAGGATTTGCGTCACCTTGACGCCCAGCGCATTGAAGATGCCGGCGAATTCCACCGCGATATAGCCGCCGCCGACGATGGCCATGGATTTGGGCAATTGCAGCAGGTCCAAGGCCTCGTTCGAGGTGATGGCGTGCTCGATACCGGGAATTTTGGGCAAGGACGGGCGCCCGCCGGTGGCGATCAGGATGTTTTCAGCCGAATAACGCTTGCCCACCACCTCGACGGTGTGGGCGTCGACGACGGTGCCGCGGCCTTCCAGCACGGTGACGCCGGAATCGCGCAAGATGCGGTTATAGACGCCCTCCAGCCGGTTCAGTTCGGCATTCTTGGCGCTGACCAGCCGCCCCCAATCGAACGACACCGCGCCCAAATCCCAGCCGAAACCGACGGCATCGGCGATGTCCTCGGCCATATGGGCGCCCATGACCAGCAGCTTTTTCGGCACGCAGCCGCGCATGACGCAGGTGCCGCCGACCCGGCTTTCCTCGGCCACCGCCACCCTTTTGCCCAGCCGCGCGGCCATGCGCGATGCGCGCACCCCGCCCGAACCGGCGCCGATGGTGACAAGGTCGAAATCAAAACCGGACATGGAAAATGCTCCCGCTGACGACAAAGGCTCAGCCTAGCATAGCGCCATGGCCGGCGACAGACGGATGGTCACCACCGTGCCTTGCCCCGGCTGGCTGGTCAGAACCAGAGTGCCGCCATGCAACTCGATGAAGCGCTTGGCCAAAGGCAGGCCCAGCCCGGTACCCATATTACACCGGCTCAGGTGGGAATCGATCTGGACGAAGGGTTCCAGCACCCGGTCGATGTCTTCCGCCTTCATGCCGATGCCGGAATCGGCCACCTTGATCCAACTGCCGCTCTCATCGCGGCCCAAGGACAGAATGACATGACCGCCGGCAGGAGTGAACTTGACGGCATTGGCCAGCAGGTTGAACAGAACCTGCTTCAGCCGCAGCGGGTCGACCAAAGCGTGACCGGGGTCACCTTCCACCTGCAAACGCAATTCCAGCCGCTGGCGCATGGCCTTTTCCGCCATCAGCCGGATCACCTGCTCGGCCAAGGGGGTCAAGGGCAGCCATTCGGGGGCCAGATCGAAGTGACCGGCCTCGACCTTGGACAGGTCGAGGACGTCGTTGATGATGGACAAAAGATGAGTGCCCGATTCCCAGATGGCCCGGACGTATTCGGCGTAGAGCGGATTTTCCACCGGCCCCATCACCCCAAGGCGCATGGCGTCGGAAAAGCCGATGATGGCATTCAAGGGCGTGCGCAATTCGTGGCTCATATTGGCCAGGAACTCGCTTTTGCCGCGGTTGGCTTCTTCCGCCTGATGGCGTGCCGTCTCCACCTCGGCGGTGCGGGCGGCGACGCGGTATTCCAGCAGATCGTTGGCCTGCCTGAGCGCGGTTTCCGCCCGGCGGCGTTGAGTGATGTCCTGACCGACGATGACGATGCCGTCATCGTCGGTCAGCGGTGCCAGATTCCACGACACGATGTGCTGACCCAGCACGGTTTCACGGTCACGCACCTGCCAGCCCTTGCGCACCTGCTCCAGCCACTGATCGAAGCGGTCGCCGTCCTGACCGACCCGATTGCTGTCCAGGATATTGCTCCAGGCCCGACCGATGGCGGCGGCGGACGACAGACCGAACATGCGCTCGGCCTCGCGGTTGAATTCGCGCACCCTGCCATCGGCGCCAACGACGACGATGATGCTGGCCGCCGCCTCGACCAGGGAACGGAAGCGGGCTTCGCTGGCCCGCAGCACCGCCTCGCGCCTTTTACGGTCGGTGACGTCGCCCAACGAGCCGACCATGCGGGTGGCGATGCCGTTTTCATCGCGTACCGCCAGACCGCGCGACAAGATCCAGCGATATTCGCCATTGCGGCCGCGGACCCGGTATTCACTTTCAAAATGGTCGGTTTGGCCCTTGAGGTAGGTAACCAGGGTGGATTGATAGGGCACCCGGTCATCGGGATGCACCATCTTCAGCCAATCGTGCGACGTGGTGCGCACGGTCTCGCCGGAAAAGCCCAAAATGGCCAGCAGCCGGGCCGACAGGTACAATTCCTTGCTGATCGGGTTCCAGTCCCACAAGCCCTCGTTGGGGCCGCGCATGGCCAGGGCATAACGCTCTTCGCTCTCCCGCAAGGCGCGGGTGGTGGCCAGCAGGGCATCGCGGGCGGCATTGGCTTCCTTTTGCGCCAGCTCCAATTCGCTGATGCGCGAGCGCAGGCGGCCTAACACGGCGCGCCGCTTGAACGGCACCTCCTCGGGGCCAAGTCTGATTCGGAGCCGGTTGTTCGCCACGCGCACTCCCTGTCACGTCTTATTTTTTGGTATTACCTGTTCACCTTACTTTGGGTTCATCCTGGGATAAGAACAAGGGGAGCGAAGGTATGATCCGCTCCCCTTGCTTGGTGTCAGGCGGTCATGCTCTCCACCGCGTTGCGTCCGAACCGGGCTTCCACATAGGCGACCAGTTCGGTGACCGTTTCCTCCACCGACTTGCCGTCGGTGATCAAGGCCAATTCAGGATTTTCCGGCGCCTCGTAGGGGGCGGAAATGCCGGTGAAATCGGCGATCTCGCCCTTGCGCGCCTTTTTGTACAGGCCCTTGGGGTCGCGGCGTTCGCATTCGTCCAGACCGGTGGCGACGTGGATTTCGTGGAAGGCCTCCGCGTCGATGGCGCGCACCCGGTCGCGGTCGGCGCGATAGGGGCTGATGAAGGCGGTGATCACCAGCATGCCGGCCTTGGCGAACAGATGGCCGATCTCGCCGACGCGGCGGATGTTTTCGGTGCGGTCCTCGTGGCTGAAGCCCAGATCGCTGCACAGGCCATGGCGGACGTTGTCGCCGTCCAACACGTTGACCTGCCAGCCCTTTTGGAACAGGCGGCGTTCCAGTTCCATGGCGATGGTCGACTTGCCGGCGCCCGACAGGCCGGTCAGCCACAACACGCCGCCCTTGTGGCCGTTGGCCCGCGCCCGGGCTTCCGCCGTCACCTTGTGATCCACCTGGAAGATGTTGCGGTTGTCCAGGGCGTCGCCGACGATGCCGCCGCCGACGATGTCGTAGCCGTGGACCAGGACGAAGCGGCCCAGCCGGGCATTGTCGCCGAAAGTGTCGAAGGCCATGGCCCCGCGTGAGCGTAACACCAGCTCGGCCACGGCGTTGCGGCCGACCTGGGCGCCCTGATGGCTGCCCAGATCCTCGACATCGATGACGCGCTCGATGGCCGCCACTTCCACGTGATATTCGGCGGTGGCCAGTTTCAGCTTGAGGCGGTCACCCAGGGCCAGCGGGTCGCGGCCCAGCCAGAACACGCGGGCGCGGATTTCGTGGGCCAGGGCTGGCGCGGCATCGGCCAGATGGGCCACTTGGCCGCGCTCGACGAAAATGGGCTCGTCCAGGGTGACGCCCACCGATTGGCCGGCGTTGGCGCTGAGCACGGTGATATCCGACCCGGCCCAACCTTCGATGCTGGCGACGCGGGCCGACTTGCCCGAGGGCGAGAAGGTCAGGCGGTCGCCCACCTTGATGCGCCCGCTTTCGATGCGACCCGAGATGATGCGGCGGCTGTCGAACTTATAGACGTCCTGCACCGGCAGGCGCAAAGCCAGATCGGTGGCGCTTGCCGCGGCGGCGAAGCCGTCGAGCGCGCCGATCACCGACGGCCCCTGGTACCAGGCCGATTTTTCCGAAGCGGCGTTGATGTTATCGCCGCCACGCGCCGATACCGGCACCACATGGGTGGGGACGACGCCGATACCGGCCAGATAGGCGCGGATTTCCGCCTCCACTTCCTGGAAGCGGGCTTGCGACCAATCGACCAGATCCATCTTGTTGACGGCCACGGCGATCTGGGTCAGGCCCAGGAGATGCAGCAGGTAGCCATGGCGGCGGGATTGTTCCTGCACGCCTTCATGGGCGTCGATGACCAGCACCGCGGCTTCGGCGGAGGCGGCGCCGGTGATCATGTTCTTCAGGAATTCCTTGTGACCGGGGGCATCGATGATCAGTACCGGACGATTGCCGGTATGAAAACGCAGTTGCGAGGTATCGATGGTGATGCCCTGGTCGCGTTCGGCCTGCAACGCATCCATGACGAAGGCCCATTCGAACGGCATGCCGCGCTTGTCGCAGACTTCCTTCAGGTATTCCACCTTGCCTTCGGGAAGCGCGCCGGTTTCGTGCAGCAGGCGGCCGACCAGGGTGGACTTGCCGTGGTCGACATGGCCGACGACGACGATCTTGAGCGGGGTATTGGACATGAGTGGGGCGTCCCTTGCTTACATGTAGCCGGCGGCGCGCAGCCGCTCGAAGGCATCTTCGGATTCCTTGTCCTGGGCGCGGCCGGCGCGCTCGGACGTCTTGGTGGTCTCCAACTCCTCGACGATCTCGTCGACGGTGGACGCGGTCGAGGCGATGGAGCCGGTGCACGGGGCGCAGCCCAACGAGCGATAGCGCCGACCGTTCTTGGCGAAATAAAGATCGACCACCGGGATGCCCTCGCGGGCGATGTAGCGCCACACGTCCAACTCGGTCCAGGCCAACAGCGGATGGATGCGCAAATGGGTGCCGGGGGCGAAATCGGTCTTGAACTGGTCCCAGAATTCCGGCGGCTGGTCGCGCACGTCCCATTCATTGGTGTCGTTGCGCGGGCTGAATACGCGTTCCTTGGCCCGCGTCCCCTCCTCGTCGCGGCGGATGCCGGCGATGACGCCGGTAAAGCCGTGTTCGGCCAGCAGCGCCTTCAGCCCCTCGGTCTTCAGGGCCGAACAGCAGGTGACCCGGCCCTGATCGGGGTGCATGCCGGCCGCCAGCGCCACCTTGTTCTGACCGATGATCAGCGGCAGTTTCCATTCCTTCGCCACCTTGTCGCGGAATTCGATCATTTCCGGGATCTTGTAGCTGGTATCCACATGCAGCACCGGAAACGGCACATGGCCGAAGAAAGCCTTGCGCGCCAGCCACAGCATGACGTTGCTGTCCTTGCCGATGGACCACAGCATGGCGATCTTGTCGAGGCGGTTGAAGGCTTCGCGGAAGATGTAGATGGATTGGGCTTCCAATTGGTCGAGATCGTTCATCATCTTCTTTCCGTCAGATCCCGGCGCCGTCGCGGCCAAGGACAAGGGTATGAATTCCACATTCGGTCTTGGCGCTGCCGGCCCAGCGCCCGGCCCGGGCCGATTCGCCCGGCTTGGTCGGACGCGTGCACGGCCAGCAGCCGATGGAGCGATAGCCCTGATCCACCAGCGGATGGGCCGGCAGATTGCGGGCGACGAAGGCCTTTTGCACCTCGTCCTCGCCCCAATTGGCCAATGGGCTGATCTTGACCACCCCGCCCGCCACCTGGACGGTGGACAAGGCCTGACGGTCGAAGCCGTGGGCCTGCTTGCGCCCGTCGATCAAGGCGGTGAAGCCCTCGACCGCGCGGGCCAGCGGCAGCACCTTGCGCAAATAACAGCAGCGGTCATGGTCGGTGCGCCACAAATCCTCGGCCTCGGCCAAATCTTCCGACGACGGGCGCACCACCAAAACATTGGTCAGGCCCAACTGGCGCTCGAGCCGGTAGCGGTATTCCAAGGTTTCGTCGAACAATTCACCGGTATCGAGGAAGACCACCGGAATGGACGGGTCCACCTGGGCGACCAGATCCAGCAATACGGCGGATTCCGCGCCGAAGGACGAGGTCACCGCCAACTTGCCGGGGAACACTTGATGGGCCATGACCTCGATCAGGTTCTTGCCGGACAGGTGGCCGTAGGCGGCGCTGTAATCCACGTGACTCATTGCGCCGCCCCCAGCAAGGCGTTGATGTCGCCCACCTCTGCCACGATCGGAGCCGGGGCGGCGATGGCCTCGGCGACGCTGTCCAGCAGATAGGCCACCGCCTCGCGGTAAGCCTGGGCGTCCAGCCCCTGAGCCTTGTCCGCCTGCGCCACCGCCAGGGCGATGACCGGGGAATCGGCCCACACCTGCGCCACCTGCGGCAGCAAGGCGCCGATGGCGATGCCGTCCTCGGTGGCGATGCCACGGGCGTGCAGCAGACGGCGCAGCGCAAAGGCTTGAGCGTCGGCGGCAGCATCACGGGCGACATCAACCAGACCGGCGATCAGGTGGCGGTCGGTGGAGATCAGGGCATCGTCGGCCAGATCGGCGTAGCATAGATCCATGGCGAAGGGGGCGGCACATTCGCCCTTGGCCTGGGGGGCGCCGGGGAAGTCCACCGCGTCGCCCCAATCGACGAACAGACCGTCGGCGGCGCTGGCGTCCAAGGGGGCGAGAATGGCGGCGATGCCGTCCTGACCCAGCCGCTCGGCCCAGGCGCGCACGCTTTCACCGTTATGGCGGCCTTGGGCCAAGGCCCGGCGCAGCAGGGCCAAGGCTTGGTCGGCCAGCTTGGCCGGAATGGTCGGGCCACCCAAACCGACCAGGCCGGCATTGGCGTCGCCGCCGAAATGCAGTTGGTAATGGGGCGTGGCCCGGCCTTCCACCTTCTTGGCCGCACCGTGCAGGCCGAAATCGGCCACATGGTGCAGACCGCAGGAATTCTGGCAGCCGGAGACATGAACGCTGACGCCCTTGGCCAAGGGATCGTTAAGGGCGCTGGCCAAGGCCTGACGGGCGAAACTTTGCGAATTGGTGATGCCGATGCGGCAGGTGGTGGTACCAGGGCAGGAAATCACCGTCGGCGCCTGTTCCGCCGAGTCCGGCACCTGCAAGCCGATGGCGGTGACACCGTCGACCACCGCCCCCACCTTGTCGGCGGCAACGCCCAGGAACACCAGATTCTGTTCGCGGGTGGCACGCAGATCGGTGACACCGGCGGCTTCGGCGATCTCGGCCAGACGGTCCAACTGATCCGACGACAGGATGCCCAAAGGCACCAGCACCGAGACGGCGGTGCTGCCGTCATGGGCGGCGATCAGCCCGACCGGGGCACGCGATACCGGGGCCTCGGCCCCGTCACGCCAGTCCAGTCCGGCCCACGGACGCTGGGGCAGTTGGCGCACCCGCTCGAATTCCTCGACGAACAGGGTGCGGAACTTTTCCTCGCCGAAGCGCTTGACCACGAACTTGACCCGCGACGCATTGCGGTTGCGGCGGTCGGAATAACGCTGATGCAGGCGGGCCAGGGCCTCGATCACCGCCGGCAGATCGGTTTCGGCGACGAAGGGCAGGACTTCCACCGCCGCACGCGGCTGGCTGCCCAGACCGCCGCCGGCCAGGATGCGGAAGCCGCGCCGGCCGTCCTTCTCGATGGCGATGAAGCCCAGATCGTGGATGGATGAATGGCCGCAATCGGTGGCGCAGCCGGAGACGGTGAATTTCAGCTTGCGCGGCATGTTCTGCACCAGGGGATGGCGCAGCCAGGCGCGGGCCAATTGGTCAGCCACCTTGCCGGCATCCACCAACTCACGCGGGCAGGCACCGGCCAGGGCGCAGGCGGTCAGGTTGCGGATGGTATTGCCGCAGGCTTCGCGGGTGGTGATGCCGTTGGCATAGAGCAGTTCCAGCAGATCGGGGCTTTGATCCAGCGGCACCGAATAAATCTGCACGTCCTGACGAGTGGTCAGATGAGCATCACCCCGGGCATAGGTGCGGTTGGCCTGGCCAATGGTGCGCAGCCACGCCGGCGACAGCCGCCCGCCGGGGATCTTGATGCGGACCATCTGCACGCCCGGCTGCTTTTGCCCATAGACGCCGAAACGCAGGCGAAAGGCGGTGAAGCGCTCGGCATCCCATTCGCCGTGCCGATGCCGGGCCAAGGCGGAACGGTATTCAGCCAGGTCGGCGTCACGCACCAGCGGCTCGGCCAGGACCGGATCGGCGGAGATGGCATCCAACATTGCAGGCACCCTTTCGTTATTCACACCACATCAGGTGTATGTCATACTGTTATTTACGAAATACCACGCAATAATCTACAAAACAACGGTTTTTTGTGTATATTAATCCCATTCACCACTAGACTATATGTAGAAAGGAAGCGCAATGACGACCTATAGCGGCGATCTCTCGCCCCGCGACAGCTGGGAAAAGCTGAAATCCATCCCCGAGGCCAGACTGGTCGACGTCCGCACCCAGGCGGAATGGCAATTCGTCGGCCTGCCCGACCTGTCGTCCCTGGAAACCCAGCCCATCTTGGTGTCGTGGCAGGTTTTCCCGACCATGGCCAAGAACGATGCCTTCGCCCAGCAATTGGCGGCCCAGGGCATCACCGCCGGAACGCCGCTTCTGTTCCTGTGCCGATCGGGCGTGCGCTCCAAGGCGGCGGCGGAATTGATGACGTCCTTGGGCTATCAGGAATGTTGGAACATCAGCGATGGCTTTGAAGGACCGCTGGACGAGGCTCGCCATCGTGGCGGCAAGGCCGGGTGGAAGGCCGACAATCTGCCTTGGCTACAGGGTTGACCCTAGTTTAAGTGTTGCACAACGGACGCAGTGTCGCGGCGCCGTCACTAAGGGGCCGCGACAACCGTTGACTTAAATTACGGCAAGCCCGATACCCATGCTGAGGTGAATTCCGTCCGAGTAGAAAGCCTTGTCTTTTGTCCGTCCGTTGTACGTTGCTGCCACCCTGGCTTTGCTGCCGGGGCTTTTCTGCGCCGATGCGCGGGCCTCCATCGCCGCCCGCCTGGCCGAAGACAGCGCCGTCGTTCAGGTGGGGGAACACCCCCTGGAAACCGACCTAATCCGTGGTTTCTACAGCGAGCGCGGCTTCAAGGCCGCGTGGTCGGGCGAGGCGCATCTGCGCGCCGACAAGCTGCTGGCCCAAATCCAGGCGGTCGCCGCCGGCGAGGGCTTGCGTCCCCAGGCCTATGTGGTGCCCGACAGCGCCAACGCCGACGACCGTGACCTGCTGATTTCCGAAACCCTGGCGCGCTTCGCCCGCGATCTGTCCATCGGTCGCGTCGCCCCCACCCGTCAGGTCGGCGGCATGGGGGCGGAGATCCGGCCCAAGCTGGACGGCGCCACCATCTTGCGCGACCTTGCCGCCGGGCGTGATCTGGCCGCCACCTTGATCCCGGTACAACCGGCCTATGCCGGCTATCACCGCCTGAAGGCGGCCTTGGCCCGCTATGAAAAGCTGGCCGCCGATGGCGGCTGGCCGGTCATCCCCGACGGCCCCTCCATCAAGGCGGGCATGGAAGATGCGCGCCTCGTCCTGGTGCGCAAGCGCCTGATCGCAACCGGCGAACTGGCCGCCGGTCACAGCCTGGGCAACACCCTGGATGCCCCGTTGACCGAGGCGGTGAAGCGGTTCCAGAGCCGCCACGGCATCGACCCCGACGGCGCCATCGGCAAGCAGACCCTGACCGCGCTCAACATCAGCGCCGAGGACCGCGTCCGTCAGGTCGCCGCCAATCTGGAACGCTGGCGCTGGATGCCGCGCCGGCTGGATGCCACCCATGTCGCCGTCAACCTGCCCGCCGCCCATTTCGAGCTGGTCCGTGACGGTCGCATCGACATGGCCATGCGGGTTGTGGTGGGCGATATCCAACACCAGACGCCGACCATGGCCACCACCATGACCTCGGTGGTCATCAACCCCACCTGGACGGTGCCGCCCTCCATCGCCACCAAGGAAATCCTGCCCAAGCTGCGCAAGGATCCCGGCTATCTGACCAGTAACAACATGCGCATCCTCGATGCCTTCGACAGCGACTTTGAAAAGTCGCAGGGATTGGGCATCGACTGGTCGAAATATTCCAGGTTTCCCTATCGTCTGCGGCAAAAGCCCGGCAGCGACAACGCCTTGGGTCAGGTTAAATTCAACCTGGACAACGGCGACGACATCTATCTGCACGACACGCCCAAGCGTCAGTATTTCGGTCGCATCTTCCGCGCCCTGTCCCATGGCTGCATCCGCCTGGAACGCCCCACCGATCTGGCCAAGATGCTGTTGCCGGCCCAAGCCGACAAACTGGACGAGTGGGTGCTTGACGACACCACCCGCACGCTCAAGCTGGACAAGCCGTTGACCGTTTACCTTCTGTATATGACCGCCTGGTCCGACGAAGACGGAACCGTGCACTTCCGCGAGGATTTATATGGGCACGATTCGCGTCTGAAAACGGCGCTGAAACGCCGGCAACAGCCCGCCCAGCCTCAGGTCAGCCAGGAACCCGCCAAAAAGTGACTGTGCGCATTTCGGCCGGATTTGGAATTCCTCAACCCGATTCCGGGTTGACTCCCCACCCCTGGGCGATGGTATGAGTCTCCCCCGTCAAGAGGGGAAAGCGCATGAACCAGAACCGCACTGGCGATCACACCCTGTCGCGCCGTTTGTTTTTGGGCGCGGGTATCGGTGCCGCCGCCACGCTGGTATTGACCTCGCCGCTGGAAGCCGCGGTTCGTGCCATGCCGGAACGTGCGCTCAACCTCTACAACATCCATACCGGTGAATGGGTCAAGACGGTCTATTGGGCCGATGGTCGCTATATCGCCAAATCGTTGTCGCAGATCAGCCGGCTGTTGCGTGACCATCGTTCCGGCGACACCCATCCCATGGACCCGCGCCTGCTGGACCTGATGGCCGCCACCCATCGCCGCCTGGGCTCCAAGGGCGCCATCCACATCGTTTCCGGCTATCGCTCGCCCGCCACCAACGCCGTGCTGGCGGCGGCCACCGACGGCGTCGCCCAAGGCAGCCTGCACATGAGCGGCAAGGCGGTGGACATCCGCATCCCCGGCGCCACCACCCGGGTGATCGGCCGTGCCGCCAAATCGCTGAAGGTCGGCGGCGTCGGCACCTATCCCGGCTCCAAATTCGTGCATCTGGATACCGGGCGCGTCCGTTTCTGGTAATTCGTCGTCCGTGAAAAAGTCCCTCGGCTTTGCCTCGGTGTACTTTTCCCCGATTTGGGTAGAGAAAACCCGTGCGAGAAGGCGGTAAAACGTAAAAGCGAAAAATAGGCGCAGGGCCGCCCCAAGCCTATTTTTCTCCGTTTAAATCAACGGGGAAAAGTACACTGAGCGCAGCGAAGGACTTTTTCACGAATAACTTGCTCAGCGCCCTTCCAGCAGCGGGCGCATGGCCTCGATGGCCTGGGCCAGACGTTCGGGCGGGACCGAGCGCAGGTCCATGCCCATCCAGCCCGCCGGCAACTCGAACATCCGTTCATCCACCTTGCCCAGACGCAGATTGCTCAGGGCCGTCGCCACCTCGGACCGACGGCCATTGCTTTCCGTCACGGTTCCCTCGGCCTTCATCATCACCCCATCATTGGTGAACCAGGCATGGCCGTCGAAGCGGCTGCCCTTGGGGCCGTTGCCGACCACCTTGTAACGGGTGGTCCTGATGCCGGCGATGGTATCCGCGCCCTGACGGGTGCGTTCCACCGTCAGCCCGTCGATACCGCCGGCCAGGGCGCCGACGGCGGCAAAGCCCAGGCCCACATACCAGCGCCCCGACGGCTTCAACAGATAGGCGCTGTTGGTGTCGCGACGCAGGATCACCGCCTGACCGCCATCCTTGGTGGAGAAATCGCGCCGTTCGCGCCCCGGCGCGTGCCAGACGCTGCCGTGATAGGTGCCCTTGTCACCGCTCACGGTGAAATCGGCGGTGAACGCCACCGCCGCATCCAGCAGGTCGAGCGCCCGCTCGGCCGCCGCCGCCGGCAGCGCCACGGCCAAATTCAAGATTAACCCGACGCATAAGCCCGTGATTCGCATATCCCACCTTTTTGCCCTGGCGGCTAATCCCATGAAAGCCTATCGTCCGCCGCCGCCGCGCGCTAGCATGTATGGCACCAACCCGCCGACAGGGAAAGGCCTCCCGCCGCGATGATCGCCCATTCCGTAGCCGATCAGCTTCGCCAGATCGATCGTGCCGTCACCACTCTGACCCGATCCACCGAGGCTCTGCTGCGGGCAACCGACGAGAAAACCCTGCTGGAACACATCTGCCGCATCGCCGTCGAGGTGGCGGGGTTCAAGCTGGCTTGGGTCGGTTATGCCCAAAACGACGACGGGCAATCGATCATCCCCATGGCCATGGCCGGTTGGGGGACCGATTACGTCGACGAGATCGGCACCTCGTGGGGCGAAGGAATCCGCGGTCACGGCCCCATCGGCAACGCCATCCGCACCGGCGTCACCCAGATCACCGTCGACACCGAAACCGACCCCCGCTTCGCCCCCTGGCGCGACGCGGTGCGCAAGCATGGCTTCCGTTCCTGCATCGCCCTGCCGCTGGCGCAGGTGGCCGAACGGATCGGCGCCCTGGTCATCTATGCCGGCGAACCCGACGCCTTCGATTCCGACATCGTCCGCCTGCTGGAGGATCTGGCCCGCAACCTCAGTTACGGCATCGGCGCCTTGCGCATGCGGGTCGAGCACGACCGGGCGGTGCGCGAACTGGCCGAAAGCGAGGAACGCTACCGTTCGCTGATCGAACTGACCCCCGACGCCATCCTGGTCCATTCCCTGGGCGAGGTCCTGTTCGCCAATCCGGCGGCCTTGCAGGTGTTCGGCGATGGCCTGTCGTCGCTGGTCGGCCAATCCATCCTGCAACTGATCCCGCCGGAAGAACACCCCATCCTGATCGAGCGCTTCACCCGCCCGCCACCGGGGCGGGTGCGGGCGGAACATCAGATGATCCGCCTGGACGGTACGGCTTTCGACGCCGAAGTGGTGGCCACCACCATCACCTTCCATGGCCAGCCGGCCCGCCTGCTGGTGATCCGCGACATTTCCGACCGCCGCGAGGTGCAGGAGCAATTGGTGCAGACGGCCAAGCTGGCCACCTTGGGCGAAATGGCCGCCGGTCTGGTGCACGAATTGTCGCAGCCCCTCAACATCATCCGCCTGACCGCCGAGGGGGCGTTGCTGTTCATCGAACGCGGCAAGGCGACGCCGGAATGGCAGGCCCAGCAATTTCAGCTGATCGCCGACCAGTCGCAGCGCACCGCCGAGATCATCGACGATATCCGCATTTTCTCGCGCCGCGACAATTCGCCCATGCAGGTATTCGACGCCATGTCGGCCACCCGCTCGGCCATGGCGGTGCTGGAAGGCCAATTGCGCCCGGACGAGATCACCCTGGTCACCCGCCTGCCCGACACCCCCATCCCGGTGCGCGGCCGCCGCGTCCAATTGGAGCAGGTGGTCATGAACCTGTTGTCCAACGCCCATCACGCGCTCAAGGAAAAACGCGAACACAATGGTGTGGGCAACGCCTGGGCGGCGGAAATCGCCGTCACCGCCCGCCAGGACGGCAACCGCCTGATCATCCGCGTCGCCGATAACGGCCCCGGCATTCCACCCGCCGTGCGCGCCCGCATCTTCGAGCCGTTCTTCACCACCAAGGAAGCCGGACGCGGCACCGGCCTGGGCCTGTCGGTCAGCTTCGGCATCATCAACGCCATGGGCGGGCGGCTGGAACTGGACAATACCGGCCAGGGGGCCTGCTTCGTCATTTCCCTGCCCATCGATGCCGATGACGAACCCCAGGTGGTGCCGCAATCCTGCCCGCAATCCTGCCCCATTGATGCCCATATCATGGTGGTGGACGACGAAACCACCGCCACCGAGACCCTGGGCCGCTATCTGACCGAAATGGGCTATCGCGTCACCTTGTGCAGCAGTGGTTCCGAGGCGCTGACCCGCTTCCGCGACGACCCCGCCGATGTGGTCATCACCGATTTGCGCATGCCGTCAGGCGGCGGCGAACAACTGGTCGAACAATTGCGCGAATATGATCCCCTACAGCCCATCGTCATCGTCACCGGTCACCTGGGGGCCACCGAAAGACTGGCGGAAAACCTGCAAGACGACCGCTGCGCCGTGCTGAAGAAGCCGGTGGCCCTGGGTAAATTGGGCGAGATCATCGCCACCTTCCTGTTACCGCCCGGAGACGAAGAATTTACCCAAACGTGATGTTGCCATTGTTCTGGGCTCATTGACCCTCTATGCTTTAGCATTATTAATGCGGTCCGACGGGCGGGACGTGAGGAGCGTGTGATGCAAATACTGGTCGCCGACGACCATAAACTGGTGCGGGACGGTTTGAAGCCGTTCCTGCATGAACTGGATGCCTCGGCAGAAATTCTGGATGCCGCCAATCTGAGCGAGGCCCTGAGTGTCGGCGCCACCGCTCCCTCCCTGGGCCTGATCCTGCTGGACCTGATGATGCCGGGCATGGACGGCCTGAAGGGGCTGGAAAGGGTGCGCAAGCAGTTTCCCAACGTCCCCGTGGTCATCGTTTCCGGCTTTTCCACCCGCGAACACGTGGTCGCCGCCGTTCAGGCCGGCGCCTCGGGCTTCATCCCCAAGACGGTCAGCGGCACCGCCATGGTCAACGCCCTGCGTCTGGTGCTGTCGGGGGAAAAATACCTGCCGTCGTCCAGCTTCTTCGAGGATGTCTCGGTACAGATGCCGATGATGCCGCTGGCCCAGCCCCCCACCCGCACCGGCGAGATTCCCGCCCCCTTCGACAAATTGTCGCGGCGCGAATCGGAAATCCTGGCGCTGCTGGTCGAGGGCCGCACCAACAAGGAAATCGCCATCGCCCTGGAATTGCAGGAAATCACCATCAAGGTGCATCTGCGCAACGTCTACCGCAAGATCGGTGCCGCCAACCGCGCCCAGGCGGTTCGCATCGCCATGTCGTCGGGCTGGGCAGCCCCCCTGATTCTGGCCTCGGGCTGACCCGCGTCACTCCCCCCTTGCCTTGTCCGCGTTTCTAGAGGATTGTTGCGCCCTTCCAACGCCAGGGGCAGGAGCAATGGCAAGCGTTTATCTGGGTTTGGGCACCAATCTGGGCGACCGCCAGGCTAATTTGCGCATCGCCGTCGACGCCCTGGCCCGACTGGGCCGTCTCTGCGGCCAATCGCGCCTTTACGAAACCGCGCCGCTTTACGTCACCGATCAACCCTCCTTCCTCAATATGGCCGTGGCCCTGGCCACCACGCTGGCGCCGTTGGACCTGCTGGTCCGCTTGAAGGAGCTGGAACAGGAATTGGGCCGGGTGGCGTCGCATCGCTACGGCCCCCGCCTGATCGACCTGGACATCCTGCTTTATGACGATGTGGTGCTGGACCATCCCCAGTTGACCATCCCCCACCCCCGCTTGTGCGAACGGCGCTTCGCCCTCGCCCCCCTGGCCGACATCGCGGGCGCCATCGTGCACCCGCAGGCCCGCATCACCATCGGTCGCTTACTGGCCGAACTGCCCGATTCCGCCGACGATCAAGTGATCGTCGCCGCCCAATCCCTGACCTGAAAGAGACTTTCCATGTTCGCAAAGCACGGCGATGCCAAGATCTATCGCATCCTGGTCCGTGATCTGGTGCTGAAATGCCTGATCGGCATCCACGCCCATGAATTGCTGGCGCCGCAGCGGGTGCGCATCAACGTGGAAATGGCGGTGCTGGAACAGGCCGGCCCCACCTCCGACGACATCGCCAACGTGGTATCCTACGAAGACGTCATCGACGGCATCAAGCGGTTGCTGGCCGAAGGCCACATCAATCTGGTGGAAACCCTGGCGGAAAAGATCGCCGCCCTGTGCCTGGTGGATGAACGGGTCCGCTCGGTGCGCATCCGGGCGGAGAAGCTGGACGTCTATGCCGAAGCCGCATCGGTCGGCATCGAGATCGAGCGCCGTCGCGACTGACTCAATAACGCACAACCCCCAGAAGTATAGGTGCCATATCCAATAAATTGTGGCCTTGCCACAACTAAAGGGGCCCCGCACAATGACTTGCCCCTGGGACTTGCCCCTGGGACTTGCCCCTGGGACTTGTCCCTGGAACTTTGGGGGGAGTTGACAGTTCAAGGTCATGGATTTCCGCAGCCGCAGCCTCCGCATCTGGATCGCAGCCGCCACGCTGGTCTTGACCACCAGCGTCATGTCGGCGGCGCAATTGGCCTATTCCCGCCAGCGCCATATCGATTCGGGCGAGGAACTGGCGCAGGCTCTGGCCAACGCCGCCGCCCAACGGATCATGGCCAGCATGCAATTGCTGGATCAGTTGCTGCAAGAAGCGGTGAACCGCATCCCCACCGACGGCCCCACCCCTGCCGGAATCCTGGAACCGCTACGCCCCAAGCTGGCGACAACCAGGGACATCCGCGCCCTGGGACTGATCGACGCCGACGGCATCATGCGTCAGGTGGTGCGTCATCAGCCGCAAGCCGAAACGCTGCCGATGGACGTGTCGGATCGCCCCCATTACCAGTATCAGCGCCGACACTGGTCGGATCAGCGCATGGCCTTGTCGCCGCCGGCCACGGACCGGCTGACCGAATCCACGGCCTGGTTCGCCTCGCGTCCGGTGATCGGCCCGGACGGGCGCTTTCTTGGCATGGCCGGCATGGCGGTGGAACCCGATCTGCTGACCGCCCCGCTGCGGGCCGCCACCCCGGGCGATGGCGACGCCGCCGGGGTATTTTCCACCGACGGCGTCCTGTTCGCCCGTCATCCCTTCGTCCCGCAAGTCATCGGTCGATCCATCACCAGTTCGGCGGTGTTTCAGGCTTATGGTGAATTGGGCGAAAGCGGCAGTGTGCGTGAAGTGGTCAGCGTCACCGACGATACCCCGCGCACGGTGGGTTTCACCAAAGTTCCCGGCTATCCGCTGGTGGTCAATGTCGGCATCAGCCATGAGCGATTGCTGCGCCAGTGGATGCGCGAGGCGCAGATCCATGGCGGCGTCCAACTGGCCTTGACCTTCACCATCTTGTTGCTGGCCTGGGGCGTGGTCCGGGCGGAACGCAAGCATCAAAGCGCAGCCGAAAGGCTGCGGGCGACGGAACGCGACCACATCGACACGCTGTCGCGCGAGGTGGAAACCCGCACGGCGGAATTGCAGCAATCCCTGGAAGCGTTGCAGGAAAGCGAGGAACGTTTCCGCCTGATCGCCGACATCTCGCCCTTGCCGCTGGTGGTCACCCGCCGCTCGGACGGGGTGGTGATCTACATCAACGCCCAGGCGGCCGAGGCTTTCCAGGTGCCCCAAACCGAGGCCTACGGCAAGGTGGCGCCCAATTTCTGGGAAAACCCGATCGACCGCTCGCGCATGGTCGAATCCCTGATCAATACCGGCACCGTGCGCAACCTGGAAGCGGTGCTGAAACGAGCCGATGGCGAACGCTTCACCGCGCTGTTATCGGCGGCCTTCGGCTTTCTCAAGGGCGAGGCCATGGTCCTGGTCAGCGTGCAGGACATCAGCGAGCGCAAACGCCTGGAACAGGAACTGGCCCGGTCCAATGCCGAACTCGAACGCTTTTCCTATACCATTTCCCACGACTTGCAAGAACCGCTGCGCATGGTCGCCAACTATGTGGGGCTGATCGAACGACGCTATGGCAATGCGCTCGACCAGGAAGGCCGCGATTTCGTCACCTATGCCGTCGACGGCGCCAAGCGCATGGCCCGTATGATCAGCGATCTGCTGGATTATTCACGCCTGCGTCGACAGGCTTGGCACTTTGAAATCACCGACCTGAATATGGTGGCCGCCGATGCCCTGGCCAATCTGGCCACCAGCATCGAAAGCAGTGATGCCGACATCTCGGTCGACAGCCTGCCCACCTTACCCGCCGATCCCAGCCAGATCATGCGGGTCATGCAAAATCTGATCGGCAACGCCCTGAAATACCGGGCGGCGGACCGTGCCCCCCGTATCAAGGTCAGCGCCCGCCGGGATGACGCTTTCTGGATCATCGAGTTCACCGACAATGGCTGCGGCTTCGATCCCTCGGAGGAACAGCGCCTGTTCCAGGTCTTTCAGCGCCTGCACCCCAATAGTGGGATCACCGGCTCCGGTATCGGACTGGCGCTTTGTCGGTCGGTCATTGCCGCCCATGGCGGCACCATCTGGGGGCGTAGCGCCGGCCCCGACCAAGGCGCCACTTTCGGCTTCAGCCTGCCGGCGGAGCGGGATATGAAAAAAGGCACGGAGTAACCCCGCGCCATTTCAGCCGTCAGCGGAGACGTCAGGCCATACCCAGGGCGGCCTTGTCCGGCTCCAGCAACCGACCGGCTTCTCAGCCGGTCTCGAAAACCGGCACCATCCGAATCACATATTGGGTGAAAACTCGGCAATCACCAAGGCCGGGGACCGTTATCTGCGCTCCTTGTTGGCGGTTGGTGCCTGCAATGTGACACTGCGGCGGCACCGCAAGGAGGAGGAGAGCACATGTCTGGCCGCCCTTGATGGCCCGCAAGGTCTCTGAAATGCACCGCGCTTTTCACAACGCCGTACCTGTGAACGCCATCAGGCGGCGATAATATGCGACCGCGGAAAGAACCATGAACCCGGCAGAGATCATGCCTCAGGGGGTGGAAAGACCGCGATCAAAGAACGGACGACTATTCCGCCGCCTTGGGCAGGTACTGGCTGATATCGACGGCATCCACCTGTTCCGGCTTCAGGTATTGATCGGCATAGGTCTTCCACACCCCCGATTGCAGGAACAAGACCCACAGATCGGGATCGATGTGTTTGTCCTTGACCATGAACGACATGATCTTCAGCGATTCCGACAGCGTCTTCGGCTTTTTATAGGGACGATCGGCGGCGGTCAGCGCCTCGAAGATGTCGGCGATGGCCATCATGCGGGCCGGGTCGCTCATCTGTTCGCGGGTCAGGCTCTTGGGATAGCCGGTACCGTCCATCTTTTCGTGGTGACCGCCGGCCCATTCCGGCACCCGGGCCAGATATTTGGGGAAGGGCAGCGCCTTCAGCATCAGGATGGTCTGGGTGATGTGTTCGTTGATCTTGAAGCGGTCCTCGGCGGTCAGGGTGCCGCGACCGATGGACAGATTGTAGATTTCGCCCAGATTGTACTTCTGGGCGCAGGGCCGCATGGTGAAGCCCTCGGCATCGTATTGCGACAGGTCGAAGGCCACTTCGTGCGGAATGATGTGCCAGTCCTTGTCGGACAGCACCTTTTCCTGCACCGGCGGCTTCGGCTGCTCGCCGTGACGGCGGCGCATCTCGTCGATGGACAGGCCCAAGGTGTCGTCGATGGTCCGGGTCCAGGTGATCTCGGCGATGCGCTTCATCCGTTCGATGCGTTCGGGCGCCATGAACTCGCCGCCCACATTGCATTCGGCGATGAAGGCGAAATCGTCGTCCAACTCGGCCAGACGGGCATCGAGGGCGGCTTTCAGCCCGGTCTCCGGCTGTTCCTCGGCCAGCACCCCTTGCAGGTAATCGATGACCGCGTCGCGCTTCAGCACCTCGAAGCGCATGCGCACTTCGTGGATGCGGTTGTAGATGGTCTCAAGCTTGGTCGCCTTGTCGACGATGTATTCCGGCGTCGTCACCTTGCCGCAATCGTGCAGGCCGGCGGCGACCTCGAGCTCGTACCATTCCTCGTCGGTGAGGTGGAAATCCTTGTAAGGCCCCTCTTTCTGCTCGCAGGCGGCGCGGGCCAGCATGAAGGTCAGGGCCGGAACCCGGTTGCAGTGCCCGCCGGTATACGGGCTCTTGGCGTCGATGCTGCCGGCGATCACTTGAATGAAGCTTTTGAACAGATGTTTCTGCGCTTCGATCAGGCGCTGGTTGTCGAGCGCCACCGCCGCCTGCGACGCCAAGGCCTCGATCAAGGGCGTGATGTCGGGACCAAAGGCGATGACCGTATTCTTGCGGTCCCGCGCGTTGATCAGCTGCAACACGCCGATCACTTCGTTTTCATAATTCTTCAAGGGCACGGTCAGGAACGACTTGGACCGATAGCCGGTCTTGGCATCGAAGGCCTTGGTGCCGGAAAAGTCGAACTTGTCCACGTCGTAGGCGTCGGTGATGTTCACCGTGGTGCCCGACAGGGCGCAATAGGACGACACGTTCTTGTGGTTGGGATTGCCCTGGTCGTCATGCAACCTCAAGGGCGGGAACGGAATGGGCTTGCCGGTGGTGCCGCCCATGGCCACGTCCAGGGTGTCGTTCAACATGATCTCGAACTTGAGGCCGTCCTTGTGCTCGGTGACCAGATACAAAGTCCCGCCATCGGCGTTGGTCATGGCCTTGGCGCCAAGCAGAATCTTTTCCATCAGCCGGTTGTGATTGCGTTCGGCCGACAGGGCGATGCCCAGTTCGATCAGTGTGCGATAACGTTGTTCCTGCGACGCGGCAGCCATCTACCCTTGCTCCCCGTATGGCCTGTCCGCAATTGGCCTGTGCGGACACCTTTCAGGGTACAGCCAAACCCCTTTCAGGCCAAGGCGTCTAAAGTCGTAGGGTTGACGCCCGATGGCTTCTGGCGCTTTCTTGTGCGCGTCAGAACGCGGAGGGTACGGTGTCTTACGATTCATTGCGCGACTTCATGCGCCACCTTGAAACCCAAGGTCGTCTGGTACGGGTCACCGCCCCGGTTTCCCCCGCTTTGGAAATGACCGAGATCCAGACCCGCCTGCTGGCCGAGGGCGGCCCGGCGGTATTGTTCGAGAACGTCATCCGCCCCGATGGCGGCAAATACGCCATGCCGGTGCTGGTCAATCTGTTCGGCACGGTGGAGCGCGTCGCCTGGGGCATGAACCGCGAGCCCCATCAATTGCGTGAAGTGGGCGAGACCCTGGCCTTCCTCAAGCAGCCGGAGCCGCCCGGCGGCTGGCGCGAGGCCATGGAAATGCTGCCCCTGATCAAGACGGTGATGGCGATGAAGCCGAAAACCGTGGGCTCGGCGCCGTGCCAACAGGTGGTGCTGACCGGCGACGACGTGGATTTGTCGCGGCTGCCCATCCAAAGCTGCTGGCCGGGCGAGCCGGCGCCCCTGATCACCTGGCCCTTGGTGGTCACCCAAGGCCCCGACCCCAAGGGCGACAAGCGCGACGCCTTCAACCTGGGCATCTACCGCATGCAGGTGACGGGTAAAAACACCACCTTGATGCGTTGGCTGAAGCACCGGGGCGGCGCCCAGCATTATCAGCGCTGGGGCCAGGGCAAGCGTGACCCCATGCCGGCGGCGGTGGTTTTGGGCGCCGATCCCGGCACCATCCTGGCCGCCGTCACCCCGGTGCCCGACACCTTGTCCGAATACCAATTCGCCGGCCTGCTGCGCGGCAAGAAGGTGGAACTGGTCGATTGCAAGACGGTGCCCCTGAAGGTGCCGGCCGAGGCCGAAATCGTGCTGGAAGGCCACGTCATGCTGGACGAATTCGGCCCCGAAGGCCCGTACGGCGACCACACCGGCTATTACAATTCGGTCGAGGATTTTCCGGTGTTCCGGGTCTCGGCCATCACCATGCGCCGCGACCCCATCTATCTGTCCACCTTCACCGGGCGCCCGCCGGACGAACCGTCGGTGCTGGGCGAGGCGCTGAACGAGGTGTTCATCCCCCTGCTCACCCAGCAATTCCCCGAAATCGTCGATTTCTGGCTGCCGCCCGAGGGCTGCTCCTACCGCATCGCCGTGGTCAGCATGAAGAAGGCCTATCCCGGCCACGCCAAGCGGGTGATGATGGGGGTGTGGTCGTTTCTGCGCCAGTTCATGTACACCAAATTCGTCATCGTCGTCGACGACGACATCAACGCCCGCGACTGGAAGGATGTCATGTGGGCCATGTCCACCCGCATGGACCCGGCCCGCGACATCACCGTGATCGAGGGCACCCCCATCGACTACCTGGATTTCGCCAGCCCGGACTCAGGTCTGGGCGGCAAGCTGGGAATGGACGCCACCAACAAATGGCCGCCGGAAACCAAGCGTGAATGGGGTGAAAAGATCGCGATGGACCAGGACGTCGTCGATAGCGTCAGCAAGCGCTGGGCCGAGTATGGATTGCCGGGAACGGGCAAGCCCATCTGGAAATAGCCCCCCTTGCCGCAAGGCCAAATCAGGCATAGCCTCGAAACCATTGGTTATAGGGTGGGAAGGGATTTTCATCATGTTCGAGGCTGCCGAGCTGGGCCGCAAGGTCACGCGTGAGGAATTCGACGCCATCGCGCCCGGACTGCGCACCGAATTGCTGGAGGTGCAGCGCCGCCTGCGCGAGGCCGATTTCCCCGTCATCATCGTCTTCGGCGGCGTCGACGGCGCCGGCAAGAACGAAACCGCCAATCTGCTCAACGAATGGATGGACCCGCGCTGGACGGTGACCCGTGCCTATGGCCGCCCGTCGGACGAGGAATCCGACCGCCCGCCGTTCTGGCGCTTTTGGCGCGATCTGCCGTCCAAGGGCAAGATCGGCATGTTCCTGTCGTCGTGGTATCACGCCCCGCTGCTGGACCGGGTCCATGGCCAAATCAGCGTCGCCGAGATGGATGAACGCCTGATCCGCATCAACCACTTTGAAAAAGCCCTGGCCGATGACGGCGCCCTGGTCATCAAGTTCTGGATGCACCTGTCGAAGAAGGCCCAGAAAAAGCGGCTGAAAAAGCTGGAGGACGACCCGCTGACCGCCTGGCAGGTCACCCCGGTGGATTGGGAACACTGGAAGATGTACGACAAGTTCGTCGGCGCCGCCGAACGGCTGATCATGCAGACCTCCAAGGGCCATGCGCTGTGGCACATCGTCGAGGGCGCCGATGCCCGCTATCGCTATTCGGTGGTGCTCAACATCCTGAAGGACGCCATCACCGCCCATCTCGACCGGCGCGAAGCGCAAAAGAAGGTGGCGGCCGAACTGAAAAAACCCAAGGCCGCCAAAAAGGCCCCGCCGGAAATCCTGACCAAGCAGCCGTCCATCCTGTCATCGCTGGATATGACGCAAAACCTGGACGGCGATGATTATAACCAGAAATTGCAGGAACAACGCGCCCGCCTGTCCAGCCTGCACCGCAAGGCCAAGGATAAGGGCGTATCCACCGTCCTGGTGTTCGAGGGCTGGGACGCCGCCGGCAAGGGCGGCACCATCCGCCGTCTGACCAACGCCCTGAACGCGCGCGACTATCAGGTCATCCCCATCGCCGCGCCGACCGAGGAAGAGCGGGCCCAGCATTATCTGTGGCGGTTCTGGCGCCATCTGTCGCGCGCCGGTCGCGTCACCATCTTCGACCGCTCGTGGTATGGCCGCGTGCTGGTGGAGCGGGTCGAGGGCTTTTGCCCCGACGATGCCTGGCAACGGGCCTACGGTGAAATCAACGATTTCGAGGAACAGATCGTCGAGGCCGGACATGTTCTTTGCAAGTTCTGGCTGCATATTACGCCGGAAGAGCAATTGGCCCGCTTCAACCAGCGCAGCGAAATCGAATATAAACAGTGGAAGCTGACCGACGAGGATTGGCGCAACCGCGAGAAATGGGGCGCCTACGAAACCGCCGTCAATCACATGGTCGAACAGACCTCGACCCAGATCGCGCCATGGACCCTGGTTGAAGCCAACAGCAAAAACTGGGCCCGCGTCAAAGTATTGCGCACAGTCTGCGATGCATTGGAAGCCGGCCTGAAAAAATGCAAATGAACGATTAACAATAATCGCAGGTGAAATGCCATACTATTAGTATGATTGACCGATTCTAACCATTCGTATAAGCCCCTCCCTAACCGGCGTCACAAAAATCACCGTCGGACGGGAGGAATGGAATCATGCGCATAGGTGGACGCCTGTGGCTGGTCGTGGCCGTGTCCATGCTGGGCACCCTGGTCGTGGCCGGCTTGGCCCTGAAGCAAACCCGCGGCGACCTGATGGAGGGGCGTGAGACCAAGACACGGCACATCGTCGAGGTGGGGCTCTCGCTGCTGGCCCATTATCAGGCCGAGGAACAGGCGGGACGGCTATCGCGCGACGCCGCCCAGACCCGGGCCTTGGCGGCATTGTCGGCCCTGCGCTACGACGGCACCGAATATCTGTGGGTGCACCGAAAGACCGGCTCGATCATGCTGGCCCATCCCAATGCCAAGCTGATCGGCACCAGCGTCGACGCCATGCAGGACAAGGCCGGCGGTTACCTGTTCCGTCGCATGAACGCCGAGGTGGACAAATCGGGCGCCGGCTTCGTCACCTATGACTGGCCCAAGCCGGGCCAGGACAAGGCGGTACCCAAGCTGTCCTATGTGGCCGGCTTCGCCGCGTGGGACTGGGTGATCGGCACCGGCATCTATATCGACGACGTCGACGGCACCTTCGCCACCCGCGCCGGCCTGTTCGGCCTGGGCGTGCTGGTGGTGGTCGCCGCAATCGGCCTGATCGCCACCCTGATCGGTCGCTCCATCACCCGCCCCTTGGGCGACGTCACCACCGCCATCAAACGATTGACCAACGACGAACACGGCTTCGACATCGCCCATACCGGACGGGTCGACGAGGTGGGTGACCTGGCCCGCGGCCTGGTCATCTTCCGCGATCACGTCGAGGCCGCCGAGCGCACCAACACCGCCCGTCTGGCCGAACAAGAGGTGCAGATGCGCCGTCAGGCCCGCATCGCCGAACTGACCGTCCAGTTCGAGCAGACCACCGCCGGCATCATCAAGACGGTGGCCAGCGCCGCCACCCAGATGCAGGCGACCAGCCAAAGCATGTCGGCCATCGCCGCCCAGACCAGCCAGCAATCCAGCAACGTGGCCAGCGCCGCCGGCAGCGCTGCGATCAGCGTGCAGACGGTGGCCGCCGCCACCGAGGAATTGTCGGCGACCGAGGCGGAAATCGCCCGTCAGGTGGAAACCTCGACCCGGATCGCCAATTCCGCCGTCAGTCAGGCCCAGCATTCCAGCGCCATCGTCGAATCATTGAACCAGACCACCCACCGCATCGGCGAGGTGGTCGGCCTGATCAGCGAGATCGCCAGCCAGACCAACCTGTTGGCCCTTAACGCCACCATCGAGGCGGCGCGCGCCGGCGATGCCGGCAAAGGCTTCGCCGTGGTCGCGGGCGAGGTGAAGTCGCTGGCCAACCAGACCACGCGGGCGACGTCGGAGATCAGCGAACAGATCAGCGCCGTCCAGGCCAGCGCCCGCGAAGCGGCGGAAGCCATCGATGCCATCGTCGGCATCATCGGCCAGATCGGCCACGCCTCGGCGGAAGTGGCGGCGGCGGTGGAACAGCAGACCGCCGCCACCCACGAGATCGCCCGCTCCATCGAGAATGCGGCCAACGATACCCATGACGTGTCGGCCAATATCGCCCAGGTCAGCATCGCCGCCACCACCGCCGGCCATACAGCGCACGAAGTGCTGGCCGCCGCCGGTGAATTGTCGAGCCAAGCGGAAAGCCTGCGCCGGCACGTGGAAAGCTTCCTGTCCGGTGTGCGCGAAGCCGGCCAAGCCGCTTGAAAATCGCGGGGCGGAAGCGGATTCGCGATGGCGCGGCGTGCTCCGCTCGTCGCCGACACCACCTACGTCTTCGACAAGGGCATTATATTTGGTGGAAGGGCATCGTCGATGCCGGCAAAGAGCGTTGGCGGATCGAGCTGTTCTTCAAGTGGATCATCTACTGTCGGCGATACAGTCCGACGCCGATCAGGACCAGTCCCAGGACAAGAACGGTGCCGCTGACCATGGACGGGATGGTGTAGGATGTGCTTTCCCGTGCCTGGACCGTTAAGCCCCCGATTTGGGCGACATCGTGGGTCTCCTGCGTGGAAAAACCAGGAAGCACCAGAAAAATGGCACCGAGCACCGCCAGAAGCAGCCCGAAAAGCGATAGCTTGTTCATCATCAAGTTCTCCTATCCCGCCGACGGATCGGGCTGGGCTGTTCAAGATGTCGCCGGCTGATTTCGACCCGTATCGACATCCGCCAGACGGGCCGCGTCCTGATCATAATCGACGGCAAGGCGCTCCAGTTCGGAGGCGATCCCGTGGGAAGGCGACTCGCGTGCGAATTGGCGGCATTTCTCGGCCCGTTCCCGCAGGCGCGCGGCGCTCGCTCTGATCTGGCCCATACCCCCTCGTGCCTCCCATGACAGGCAAACAGTACTGGACTTGCCCGGCACGGCGGCAGCATCGGAAACTACCTGTCTGCGCCGAGAGCGCAACATATTGAAAATATGTGATTTATTTTGGACGCGCCCATAAGGCTGTCAAATTCTCCGACATTGCTGCCGGGATGACTAATACCGGTCGGCGTTTCATTTGACTCGCCGAAGGCGCCGTAACCGACCGGCAAGCCCGAGCGGCGCTTGAGCCTCACCGTCTCGGCATGAAATGACCCAACGGGTCAGTTCATTGGCCGGGCGGTATAACGGAGACGGAAGCGTGCCAGTTCGGCGCCCAACCATTGGCCGCTGGTCACCAGCGGAGCACCGTCACAGCGCACCTGGTATGGTTGGCCGCTGTCGGCGCTTTCGCTGGCGACGCTCCTGATGAACTCCTCGGTGCTGCTGATCAGGACTTCTTCCTGCATTTGCCGGTACTTGTCGCGCAAATGGAAATGCGCCATGACCGAGCCATACCATGTCCCGTCACTGTTGAACTCGCATGAGGATTGGGCGACCCGGTCAAGCAGATGACCGATTTCCGTCTGGGTTGTTGTCGTCATTTCGGCCCGGACCACTTGGTTCGGCCAAGGCAGCGCCAACAGCGTGGCGGCCACAAGCGATAGTGTTTTCATGGCGGATCATCCGGCGACCGGTGTGGCATTCGGCGGCCGTGGCACCAGCTTGGGGGAGTGCCATGGCCGCCGAATCGACGAAACCGCGAACAGATGTAGGGCGGAACTTCAGTTCACGATCGACGTCTTAGTCTTCCGCCCCCGGTCTTGATCGCGTGCGTACGGGTGACCGGGGCGATGACTAATGCTTGAAGGATAAAAGCTTTCATCGGCGCCGAGACAGAATCGGAAACTACTCACCATGAAAAACCAAGCGACGCCGTACCGAGCAGATCGGGAGAGTTCTGGCCTTCAAACTCGCGGCTGCGCCGTACGGCGCTGACCGTCAGGTGGAAATCGTTGGACCAGAACAGTGAAAACCCGGCCTGGATGTCGCCGACGAAAATATTCTTGTCGACGCTGGGACTTTGCCGGAACGAATTGCCGTCCAGAAAGATGTTGTGGCCCACCGCCCGGCCCTGGGCACCGGCGAAAAAATAAAAGCCCAAGGCGCCGTCAAGATGCTCACCGTCGAAATAATCGGTGCCCGACAGGCCCGGACGGATGCGGGTTGGACCGTAATCGCCGCGCAAATTCTTGCCCACCCGCAGCAAGGCGCCGCCACCGGCATAGGTGAAGATATTGCCGATACTCGCCCCCAGTTGCGGTACGATATCGACGCCGTTGTCGTCGTCGCCGAGGACGGAAAGCCGCCACAGCCGTTCATAGGTCAGCATCACCCCGGGTTCGGTCTGAAGGCCATTTTTCCACCCATTGGCTTGGGCGACACCGATGAACTGGTGATAATCGTTCTGGGTCTGCCGCCCCAGCGCCCCCGGCCCCACCAAGCCGACGCTGAGTTCCAGGTTTTCCAGCATGCGGCGGTCGGTTTCCTGAAGCAGGCTGGCCCCGGCATAAAGCCAGGCGCCATAGGGCCGGTCATGCGGATCGGGCTGCTGTAGGGCGGTGTCTTCGGGGGTGAAAATGCTTTGCCCCAGGAACAAGCTGACACGCCGGGCCGATGCGGACCCGCCCACGGCGTAAACCAGGTCAAAGGCGTCATTCCAACCGTCTTGCGGGGCAAGAACCGGAGAAAGAACCGACAGGCGCAATCCCTGGGTATAGTGGCGGTCGGAATCGGCGTAAAGGGAATCGTTCTCCTCCAGCAGCGTGAAGCGATAGGCGTCGTCGGCCCACGCCGTGCACGTCATGGACAGCAGGGCACAGCCCGAAACCAGCCCGACCAGCAGGGGAGAGGTCACCCTCAATCCCCTTCCGCCATCACGGTTCCTTGCGGCGACAGGACGATGTTGACGGTCTTGCCGTCCTTGACCGCCGTGCCATGCCAGAAATTGTCGCAGCCCTTCTTCAGGTTGCGGACTTGGCGATATCCCGCTTTTTCAATTTTCCGACGGGCCGTCTCGACCGTCGATCCATCGATCTTGTCGGTCGGTTCGCACGGTGCCGCCCACGCGGTGACGGGGGCGAAGCCAACGGCGCCCACCACCAGCATGGCCGCGACCAACAATAAGC
Source organism: Stygiobacter sp. (assembly GCA_006218045.1). GTDB lineage: Bacteria > Pseudomonadota > Alphaproteobacteria > Rhodospirillales > Magnetospirillaceae > Magnetospirillum. The sequence continues at coordinate 30,572 of VBWB01000019.1, read as the reverse complement.
GAGATGACTTTCGTCCGTGTGCTTTGGGCATGTTTCACCTCTGGCCGGTTCCGATCATTGGGCGAACACTATCCCGACCCCCAAACCGGACGGCAGGGCCGGAATCTACTCAACAACACCGGAAAGCGATGAAACCGGCCTCGGCACCGGCATGAAGAATTGCCGATCGACCAATGTCTTGACCGAAATCGCCAAGGTTTCGCCGTGGTCTTCCACGCTGTTCAGACGAGCATGCAGTAATTGGTCCTCGGTCGTCCACACCCGCACGATTTCCCACACTGTTCCAAAGCGGATACCGGCCTTGATGAAGCGGTCCCCCACCTGGACTGGGGTCGATGCCTTGCGCCCAAAAAACATTTCGCCGATCTCCTTGCGTCCCGATTGACCCGCCCCCGGACCACCAAGCATACCGATAACGGCGGGATCAGCGGCAGCATCGGAAAACACCCATCATACTAACTTCTGTATTTATATCCACACATCTATGTACAGATGCGTAATTTCCGACCCTGCCTCACGTGAAATTACCACCCTATTGTCAACACTCACACTAGTGGCAAAGAGAGATACCAAAGGAGGCAGCCATGAACCCTTCGCATCTGCCGATCCGCTATCGCGCCATATCGATGGAACTCGCCGCCTATCTGGATGAGCATTGCGTTGAAATGCACATCCTCACCGAGGACGGACAAACCATCTCGGTTGCCTGCCCCACCGATTCGATCTTTGCCGTTTTACGCCACATCAAGCGACTGGGCATCGACTGCCCGGAGATCGCGACCTGGGGCGCTGCTGGCCGTACCCAATCAGGGCGGGCCTGAATACTTTGGGAGCAACCACCATGCTCGGCACCATTCTTTTGGTCATCCTCATCCTGTTCCTGATCGGCGCCCTGCCGCGATGGCCGCACAGCACCAACTGGGGCTACTACCCCAGCAGCCTGCTGGGGCTGGTTCTCATCGTCGTCATCGTCATGTTGCTCCTGGGCCGGATTTAGCCGGATCACTTTTCCAAACCATAAGAAAGACTTAGCACCATGAACAAGAATCGCATCATCGGATCTGGCAAGCAGATCGAAGGCAGCATCAAGGAAGCGGTCGGCAAGGTTCTTGGCGACGCCAAACTGCAAGTGGACGGCAAGGCCGAACAGGCCGAAGGCAAGGCGCAAAATCTGATCGGCACCATCGAAGACACTCTGAAGCCGTCCTGAACCAGCGCCCCTCGCCACAGTATCCCAGGAGAATCCCATGAAAAACCACACGATGCTCGCGGCTCCGCTTTTGCTGTGCGGGCTGGCGGCGTGCAACGGCACCCCGACCAACGGCCTGATTCCGGGCAGTACCTACCAGTTGGAGGAACTGAACAAGGCCAGACCGGGCGGCACCCCCTTTACCCAGGCGCTGACCGCCAATTACCGCGTCCTCGCCCAAGACGAACGGGACGAATACGACTGGAACTCGTCGCAGATGTTCGCCAAGAAAGGCTTGGTCGCCGCCGAAGGCCGGGTTCCGTTGCCGGAAAAGCTGGACGATTGGTACATCGCCGACAAGACGGCTGAAAAAGAGCTGCACATTGCTCGTGGGCGGTTGATGGCCATGCTCGACAGCGATGCCCAGACCTGGGCACCGCAATGGAGCGCCGCCGCCCTGACCAATTTCGATTGCTGGGTCCAGGAACAGAACGAAGGCTGGCAGATGGACGAGATCGCCGTCTGCCGCGGCGCGTTCATGACCAACATGCAACAGATCGCTGCCGGCCCCAGGATGGACGTCGCCCAACCCGCCCCCGCCAAGGGCGCGGCGGTAAATACCAAGCCGACCAATTATCTGGTCTTCTTCGATTTCGATAAAGCCGACCTGTTGCCGGAAGCGCGCGGCATCATCGCCAGCGCCCTGAAAGCCATCAACAGCGGACAGCAGGGGATGATCAAGGTCACCGGCTATACCGATACCTCCGGCACCCCCGGCTATAACGACAAACTGTCGGCCCGGCGTGGCAACGCGGTCGAGCAGGCCTTGATCCATGGCGGCATCGCCGCCGGTCACATCAGCGTCGACAGCAAGGGGGAAAGCGACCTGTTCGTCCAGACTCCCGATGGCGTGCGCGAACCGCAGAATCGTCGGGCCACCATCGAGTTGACGGGAAAATAGACCTTTCCCCGTCCCGCTTCGACACAGGAACAGACATCATGAAACCCATCATTCTCGCCCTTACCGCCTTTGTTTGCACCGCCGGCCTAGCGGCCTGCGGATCTTCCACCGGCGACCGCGCCATCAGCGGCGCCGGCATCGGTGCCGGCGTCGGCGCCCTTGGCGGACTTATGCTCGGCGCGCCGCTGGAAGGTGCCTTGATCGGTGGCGCCGTCGGTGCCGGTACCGGCGCCCTGACCAAGGATAAGAACATCAATCTCGGTCGGCCGATCTGGCGCTGACGGCGCCCGCGCCCACCGCATGAATGGAGTTTCCCATGTTCACTTCGATGAAAACTCTGCCGACCCTCGCCGCCGCCATCGCCCTTTCCCTGGCGGCGGGCTGTGCCGAACAGCCGAAATCCACCCAGGCCGCCGCCCCGCCCATGGCCGATGGGCCGGAACTGGCCGGCGCCTGGTATCAGATTTATTTCGATACCAACAAGACCGACATCGATTCCCGTGGGCGGATGGTGGTCAACAGCGTCGCCCATGTGGCCACCAATAACGGTCTGACCCGGGTGACGGTCATCGGCAAGACCGACCGTGTCGGCAGTACCGCCGGCAATGTCGCCCTGTCGCAGCGCCGCGCCGATCAGGTTCGCGATGCGCTGATCGCCGCCGGCGTGCCGGCGGACCGTATCGATACCAGTTGGACCGGTGAAAGCCGACAGGCGGTATCCACCGCCAACGAAGCCGAGGAACAACGCAATCGGGTCGTTGACGTTACCGTGGTGAAAGTGGCGCGGTAAAGTAGCTCCGGATAAAAAGGCCGGTGTCATAGGTGGATGTGCAGATCATGCCGCCCGCCGTCCAAAGCAACCTGCACCCGGCCATCGGGACAGGGAACCGCCTTGCCGTCGAGGATTGCACCGGCTTCGCCATCCGTCAGGGCGGTAACGACAATGCGGCAATAGCCGGTCGCCATATCCACCGTCACCTGATATCCCGGCCAGCCGGCGGGCAGACGAGGGGCGACCACCAGAACGGCCCCTTGCCGGCTGATCCCCAGAATATCCTCGACCGCGCCGCGATACATCCAGCCGGCGGCGCCGGTATACCAGGTCCAGCCGCCGCGCCCCACATGGGGCGGAACGGAATAGACGTCGGCGGCGAGCACATAGGGTTCGACCTTGTAACGCGCCACCGCCGCCGCGTCGCGGGCGTGATTGATGGGATTGAGCAAGGCGAACAACCGTGCCGCCTTGTCGGCCTGCCCCAAGCGGGCGAAGGCCTGGATCGCCCACATGCCGGCATGGCTGTACTGACCGCCATTCTCGCGCAGACCGGGGGGATAGCCCTTGATATAGCCGGGATCGCGTTCGGTCCGGTCGAAAGGCGGCGTGAACAGCAAGGCCAGACCATCGTCGTCGCGGATCAAGTGACGCTCCAGCGATGCTATCGCCGTGGCGGCGCGGACCGGATCGGCGGCACCCGACAGCACCGCCCAGGATTGGGCGATGGAATCGATGCGGCATTCATCGCCCGCTTCCGACCCTAGCCAGGTTCCATCGTCATAGGTGGCGCGGCGATACCAGGCCCCGTCCCAGGCATGACGCTCGATGCCGTCGCGCAAGCGGGCGACATGGTCGCGCCAGCGGCGGACGCGTTCGGCCTCGGCCGGCGGGGCCAGCGGCGCGAACAGGTCGATGGTGCGGGCCAGCAGCCAGCCGAGCCAGACGCTTTCGCCCTTGCCGTCGGCGCCGACCCGGTTCATGCCGTCGTTCCAATCGCCGGTGCCGATCAGCGGCAGACCGTGTTCGCCGGTCAGGTCCAGACACTGGTCGAGGCCACGGGCGCAATGCTCGAACAATGTTGCCGGCTTGCCGTCGGTCATCGGTTGGAACACCGCGTCGTTTTCGCCGGGGTGCAGGCGCGGGCCTTGCAGAAACGGCAGCATCTCCTCCAAGATCCCCCCGTCGCCGGAACAGCCGACATAGGTGGCGACGGCATAGGCCAGCCACACCCGGTCATCGGAAATCCGCGTCCGCACCCCTGCCCCGCTATGCGGCAGCCACCAATGCTGGACGTCGCCGTCGCCGAATTGGCGGGCGGCGGCGCGCAACAGATGGCGGCGGGTTTCCTCGGGCCGGGCGAAGGTCAGGGCCATGCCGTCCTGCAACTGGTCGCGGAAGCCATAGGCGCCGCTGGCCTGATAAAACCCGGCCCGGGCCCAGATGCGGCAAGCCAGGGTCTGGTACAGCAGCCAGCCGTTGACCATGATGTCCATGGCGCGATCGGGCGTCTTGACCTGGACCGCCCCCAGCAATGTGCGCCAATGATCGGTCACCGCGGCCAAAACCGCGTCGAGATCGGTCTTGCGATAGCGGCTGATCAGGGCCAGCGCCTCGGCCAGCGACGGACATTGCCCCAGGAACCAGACGATTTCCACGCTTTGGCCGGCGGCAAGCTCGACCCCAGCTTGCAAGGCGCTACAGGGATCGAGGCCGGCACCGACGGCCTTGGACAAGAGGCCGGGGCCGGTCAGCGCCGCCGGGGCGGACAGGTCACCGTGATGGCCGAGAAACTCGGTGCGGTCCGCCGTCCAGGCGCTTTGCCGCCCGCCGAGATCGGCGAAGGCGATGCGGTTGGAAAAGCCGATATTCCACGGATTGCGAGCCAGCATGGCGCCGGTGCCGTCATCGATCGAGGTGATGATGAACGGCCCCGAGGCGCCACGCGCACCGCCCAGCACCCATTCGGCGTAAGCGGTGACCGCCAGTCGCCGCGCCCGCCCACTTCGATTGGTCACGGTCAGGCGCGAAATCTTGATGGGATCGGCCAAGGGCACGTATTGCAGCAGGTCCAGGGCGATACCGCCCGCCTGATGGTCAAAGCGGCTATAGCCGAAACCGTGGCGGGCCAGATAGTCGCCGCCATCCATGATCGGGCGCGCCGTCGGCGTCCACAATTCGCCGCTTTCCTCGTCGCGGACATAAAGAACTTCGCCCGGAGGGTCGCTGACCGGATCGTTGGACCACGGCGTCAACTGGTTTTCACGGCTGTTTTCCGCCCAGCTATAGCCGCTGCCTTCCGCCGCCACCTGAAAGCCGAAAGCCGGATTGGCGATGACGTTGATCCAAGGCGCCGGGGTGGTTTGGCCGGAACGCAGGTGGATCACGTATTCCCGTCCATCCTTGGCGAAACCGCCCAGGCCGTTGAAGAACTCCAGCTCCGGCGGCTCCAGTGTGGCGCCCAGGGCACGACGGCGATGGACCGGCGGCGGCGGATACGGCAAATCGGGGATGCGGGTGAGCTGGTTGGCGATGGAGCCGCGCCGCGCGATCAGCGATACCCGGGCAACCGATCGCAGCAAGGTTCTGACCTCAAGGCTGATCAGATCGGCCCGCAGGGCATGGACCGAGCCTTGGCGGTTCTCATCGCCGAAGCCCGCTTGCGACGGCGTGCTGCGCAGAGCCGTCTCGATGGCGACCTGAAGATCCTGCACATAGGACGACGCCCGTTCGTTGATGATGACGACATCGACGCTCAGGCGTTTCATCCGCCAATATTCGTGGGCGCGCAGCAATTGGCGCACTTGAGCCATGTCCTCGATGTCGTCGATCATCAGCAAGACGATGGGCAAGTCGCCGGAAATAGCGTGCCGCCACAGTCCCGATTGCGGCCCGGCGCCTTGGATGATCGCCTCGGACGGGGCGCGGAAGCGGGGATCGGCATAGAGGATCGGCGCCGCCAATCGCTGGAAATCCGCCGCCTCGTCGGCATTGACGCCCAAATGGCGCAACTGCACCTGGGCCTGGGTCCAGGCCAGCGTCCGCGCCCGGTCAAAGGCGTTGCGGTCATGGTGCTTGTCGATCAGGTCCAACAATTGGGCCAGGGTCGGGGCGACGATGGTCCAAAAAGCGATGCGCGCGGTTTCGCCCGGCGGCACGTTGAGACGCTGGCGCAACGAGAAGATGGGATCAAGCACCGTCCCCGCCGTGTTGGACAACTTTCTCCCATCGAATATGGCGGCGGCATTGGCGACGCCACGCCCCCGCCCAAGAAAGCGGGCGCGGTCGGATTCGTATTGCGGGTCGGCGGTGATCTCGCCTTCGACCACGGCGAAATGGGCGGCCCAGACCTGACCTTCGTCCGGCGAACGCGGCCGACGGGTCGCGATGATGGCGCCGAATTCCGGCAGATAGCTGGTCTGCACGAACATCTTGGCAAAGGCCGGATGGGCGTTGTCGGCGTCAGGGGTGGTCAGCACCAGCTCGGCATAAGACGTAAGCTCGATCTCGCGCGGGCGCCTGCCGCTGTTGACCAGCGACAGGCGGCGCACCTCGCCGTCATCCTCGCCCGACACCAGAACGTCCAAGGTGGTGGTCAGGCTGCCGTCGCGGCGGCTGAATTCGGCGTGATCCTCGCCGAAGACGATCTGCTGATGGTCGGAATCGCCGCCGGTCGGCTGCACGCCCGCCGACCAGACGGCACCGTCATGGGTGTCGCGCAGGAAAATGAACGAACCCCAATCGTCGCGGGTGACATCCTCGCGCCAACGGGTGATGGCGATGTCGCGCCAGCGGCTATAGCCGCCGCCGGTGGCGGTCAGCATCACCGCGTAACGACCGTTGGACAGCAGATGGGTGACCGGGGCGCCGCCGACCCGCGCGGTCAACAGGCGCACATTAGGCGCCACCGTGATGGCGTCGGTGGCCGAGGCCTTGACCTCCTCGGCCCGCGGATGGGCCATCGCCACGTTGCGGGGCATGCGTTCCTGCAACAATAATTCGCAGGCCTGGATCATCGGCTCGCGGTGGAAACGGGTGCGCATGCGGTCATCGTCCAGGGTATTGGCGATGGCGACGATGGTCATTCCCTGGTGATGGGCCATGAAGCCGCGCACAATGGCGACCCTGGCGTCGTCGGGCAGACGGGCACGGGTGAAATCCAGCGCCTCGTAAAAGCCATAGCGCCCCCGCCCGCCCATCTCGGCGAGCCGGGCGAAGTTCCGCCGGGCGCCGCTGGGATCGATCATCGCCGCCAGACCGGTGGCATAAGGGGCGATCACCACGTTATCCGACAGCCCCCGTTTCAGCCCCAGCCCCGGCACGCCGAAATTGGAATATTGATAGGTGAATTCCATGTCGCGGGCGTTGTAGGCGGATTCCGAGATGCCCCACGGAATATCCAGGGAATGGCCGTAATCCTGCTGGCGCCGCACCACCAGCCGGTTGGTCTGTTCCAGCAGGCTGCCGACCGGGGCGCGCATGACCAGCGACGGCATCAGATATTCGAACATGGAGCCCGACCACGAAATCAGGGCCGAACCATTGCCCAAGGGGGTGGCGGCACGCCCCAGGCGGAACCAGTGGCGCGTGCCCACATCGCCCTTGGCGATGGCGAACAGACTGGCCAGCCGGGCTTCCGAGGCCAGCAGATCATAGCAATTAAGGTCAAGGCGGTTGTCGGCAAGGCTATAGCCGATGGACAGCAACTTGCGCTCGGGATCGAGCAGAAAGGCGAAGTCCATGGCCATGGCCATCTGCCGCGCCGTATTCGCGATCGCCAGGAGCCGCTGTTCATCGACCGGGCAATGCTGATCGCGACCATGCTCGGCCACGGCCTTGCGCAAGGCTTCGATCCAGAACACCAACTCGGACGAGCCGTCATCCTCGATGGTCGAGATCACGGCATGGGCCGCCTTGGCCGCCTTGTCAGCCAACCGTTTCAAGGCCGGCAGCAGGGTTTCCATGGCCTGAGCCCCCATCAGCAGGGTCTCGATCTCGGCCAGAAGGGAGGCGAAATGCCGCCCATTCCCACCGCCGGCGGCGGGCAGGGCGGCCAAGGCCTCATGAGCCAAACCAAGGGCGTCGGCCATACCGTGGCGAATGGTCGGAGCCAGCGGCTGGGCCCGCCATTCGTCGCAGGCATTGGCGAGCACGATCAGATGACCGGCCAGATTGCCGCTGTCGACCGAGGACACATAGGCCGGGTCAAGCGGACGCAAGTCTTGCGTCGCATACCAATTAAAGAAATGCCCCTTGAACCGCGCCAGCTTCCGCATGGTCGCCAAGGTGGCTTCCAGACGCTCGACCGTCTCGGTGGTGGCCGCCCAGCCGAAATCGCGGGCGGCGACGGCGGACAGCAGATAAAGCCCCATATTGGTCGGCGATGTCCGGTGCGCCACCGCCGGTCGCGGGCTTTCCTGGAAATTGTCCGGCGGCAACATGTTGTCGTCAGCGGTGACGAAGGTCTCGAAGAACCGCCAGGTGCGCCGCGCGGTCAGACGCAGGCTGTCCCCGTCAGCGGCGGTGATGTTCAGTCGGTTGATGGCCGGCGGCGACCGGCTGGCCCACAGGGCGACCAACGGCGCCGTCAGCCACAAAAGCGCCAAGGGCAGGATCACCGGCCACGCGGTCGGTGTCAGAGTGACCGCCGCCGCCGCCATGCCCGCCGCCAGCACCGAGCCGCCGGCCATCTGACGCTGAAAGCCGATGACGTCCAAGCGGGCAGAGCGCGACGATTGGGCGGCGCTGGTCCATTCCAGCAGATGGCGACGGCTTCCCCCCAGGCGCACCAAGGTTCTGACGATGGCATCGCCGGCGCGCCAGCCCTGATCGGGCAGAAACACCAGCGACAACAGGGTTTGCATGACCGCCGCCCGTCCATCGCCGACAAGGGTGCGGGCATGACTGCGCCAGCCGATGCCGGCGCGATGGGGCAGCACCGACAACAGTACCGGCAGCACGGTCGGGATGGCCAGGCTGGCCAGCAGCAACAGACTGGCATCCAGGGCCGCCGCCCCGGGCAACATCCAGGCCAGGGCGAAGGCCGCCAGGGTCAACGGCGCCAGCAGCGAACGCCGCAGATTGTCCAGCATCTTCCAGCGACCGACGCAAGGCAGCGCCTTGGCCCCGAAAATCCACGGCAGCAATTGCCAGTCGCCGCGAATCCAGCGGTGCTGGCGCTTGGCCGCCACCTCGTAACGCGACGGAAAATCCTCGACCACCTCGATATCCGAGGTCAGGCCGGCCCGGGCGAACACCCCTTCAAACAGATCATGACTGAGCAGCGTGTTGTCGGCGACACGCCCGGCCAGGGCGGCTTCAAAGACATCCACGTCATAGATGCCCTTGCCGGTATAAGATCCCTCGCCGAACAGATCCTGGTAAACGTCGGAGGTCGCCGCCGCGTAAGGGTCCATGCCGCCGGGGGCCGAGAACACCCGCTGATACGGCGAGCCGTCGCAGGTCATGGGCAAAGCCGGCGTCACCCGCGGCTGCAAAATGCCGTAACCGTCCGTCACCCGGCCTTGTTCGGGGCTGAAATGCGGACGGTTGAGCGGGTGGGCCATCTTACCGACCAGCCGCACCGCCGCATCCCTGGGCAACCGGGTGTCGGCGTCCAAGGTGATGACATAGCGCACATCGGGTGGCACACAGAGCGCCATGCCGGCCACCGCCATGAAGCTGGTGTCGGTGGCGCCGCGCAACAGCCGGTTCAGCTCGTGCAGCTTGCCGCGCTTGCGCTCCCAGCCCATCCACTTGTTTTCACCGTCATTGAACAGGCGGCGCCGATGCAGCAGCAAGAAGCGGTCGCCGCACGGGCCGGGGCCGTGGATCAGGTTCAACTGGGCGATGGCATGGACGGCGACCGCCAACAAGGCGGCATCACCGTCGACGATCTCGCTCTCGGCATCAAGCCCGTCGGTGAGCAGGGCAAAGGTGAAATCGCCACCGGTGCCGGAAAGATGGTGAACCTCCAGCCGCTCGATCTGCTCGCGCAGATCGGCCTCGCCGGTCAACAGCGTCGGCACCGCCACCAGGGTGCGCAACGAGGACGGCACTCCGGTCTTCAAGTCCAGCCCGGGCAAGGTAACGGCGCCGAAACTCCAGGCGACGGCGCGGTTCACCAGGGCGGTGGCCACCTCGCTGGCCGGCAGCACGGCGAGGAAGGCGGCCGGCACCAGCCACCATGGGGACAGGCCGGCGCCGGACAGCAGCACCAGGGCGCCCAGCACCAGCGCCAAGGTGGCCACGGCGATCATGCCGACATAGCCGCCGATGCCCAAGGAGCTGTTGAAGCGGGCCAGGCGCAACCGCGGCGGCAGGCGAAAGCCGATGGCGCGCTCGAAGGCCAGCCGGCCACCGGCGATCAGATGATAGCCGGGGTCACCCAGGCGTTCGGCCTCCAGGGCGTCGGTGGCGGTGCCCCTTGCCGCCCCGGCGGCGGCCAGGGCATGGTCGACGATGGCCAGTTCCGACAAGGCGGTCCCGCGCGACAGGGTTTCGATGGCGCTGCGATAAAGATTGCGGGTATGGAAATCCATGGCGCCGAAGGGACTGGCGGCGCGCAGCCGCGCATCCACCAGACTGACGCTCTCGAACACCTCGCTCCAGTCGATATCGGAAATCAGCCGCATGCTGGTGATGATGTTGCGTACGGTGACGTTGGAAGCGCCCTGGCGTTGCTGCGCCTCGCGCACCACATCGTCGACCGAGGCGCCTTGCAGCCGCAGCCGATCCTCCAGCCAGCCCAGGGCAGGCATGATACGCGGATCCTGGTCGCGCAGCCGTTTCGCCAATTGGGCGGCGAAAAGCGCCGAGAGCGGCCCGGTCGAACGCTGGGCGATGTCGTCATCCAGGGCCGAGCGGGCACAGCCGGTTGCCAGCAAACGATCGGCCAGGGCCTCCGCCGCCGCCCGCGCCTGCCGCCCCGCACTCATCTGGTCGGCCAGCCGGCGCAGGTTTTCCACCAGGACGATGCGCAAGGTGATGGCCGCCGCCCACAATTCGCCGATGGTCAGCGGCTGTACCCGCTGATAGGCGGCGACGAAACGGCGAAAGCTGTCGGGGTCGAAATGGCTGTCGGTATGGGCGACGAAGCCCCAGGCCAAGCCGAACACCCGGGGATAGCCGGCGAACGGCCCGTCCGCCAGTTTCGGCAATTGCCGGTAATAGCCCGGCGGCAGGTCGTCCTTGATCTCGCGGATATGTTCTTCCACCAGATGGTAATTGTCCAACAGCCATTCCGCCGCCGGAACCTCGCCCCGCCCGCTCTCCAACTCGGCGGCGCTGGCCCGGTAAGCCGCCAGCAGAACCGCCGCATTATCGCGCAGCCGGACATGCAGGGACAGAACGGGCGGCGGCCGGACCGTCACCGATTGGGCGGCGGCCAAGCTTTCCGCGTGCTGTTCCAACCGTTCGATCCCGAACAGTTCTTCCCGGACCGGGGCAATGTCGCTCCAGGGCGACGACAACGGACAAGGCCCGCGAACCAGCCGGAGAATTACATTCATGAAGCTACTTTCAATCAAGGTCGGATCAGCGGAGACCGGACATGAAGTAAGGCGCGATGCCGAAAACCCCGATGACGATCAGATAAATGGCGACAACGTAATTCAGCAGCCTCGGCTGGATGAGGATAAGAACACCGCAAATCAGAGCCGCGATCGCTTCGATGGGCATGGAATGATAACTCACATCAATCTCCCTTCTAATGAGCAAAATACGATAATGACATAAGTAATATTTTAAAACAAATGAGTACTTTCCGATCCTGCACCAGATATTTACTTAGGAATACTCTTTATTTACGACATCACGTCCACAGGTAAATTCAAAATATCTATTCATCAGGAGATGAAAATGAAGTTCATCACATTGGCGGCGCCGATCGGACTCACCATCGCCGTCGGATTGATGGTGGCCTCTTGCGCCCCGCAATCCTCGTCGCCGCAACAGGTGCAATCGACCGTTCCCAGCAATCCGACGGTGACCTACAGCTATTTGGGCGACCAGGATTTGGTTCAGGCCAATCAGAGCGCGGCGGGGTTCTGCAACCAGTACCAATCCATTCCGCGGACCAAGACGTTCTCGACCGAGCCCAATGGCGGAAAGCTGGTGGTTTTTGAATGCCTGCGTGCCCAGCAGCCGCCGGCTTTGCCGCCGCAATACAACCCCAATGCCGGCTACACCTACATGACCGACCAGGAACTGGTGGAAGCGTCGCGCAACGCCCAGATTTACTGCATGAACAACGGGTCGCAGCAGGTGATGTCCAATGTGACCACCAACGCCAATGGCAGCCGGACCGTCTCGTTCCAGTGCGGCCCCCGCTAAAAGTCGTGATCCACGGACCGTTCGGGTTTTCCCAAGCGGCCCGTGGTACGGCGCCTCAAGCCCTCGGCGCTGCCGAGGGCTTCTTTTTGGGGCTCTGCCGGCTGTCTTCCAAGGTGGGGGGCAAGATCACGATCTTCTTGGCCGGAGCCTTCGGCTTTTTCGGTTCACGGCCGGTGCGTTTTTGGCTTTTCGCCATTTGCGTCTCCTCAAAGGCAGGATAACCACGCGGCGGCTGCCGGGCGGATCGGATCGGATCGGCTTCAGCGGACGACCAGATTGTTCCTGAGCTGGCGTACGCCCTCGACATTGCCGGCGATTTCGCCGGCCTTGGCCTTGGATTGCGCCGAATCGACAAAGCCGCTCAATTGCACCACGTCTTGCATGGTCTCAACGCTGATCTCCAGGCTTTTCAGTCCGGGATCGTTGAAGATGGCCGCCTTGACCCGGGTGGTGATGGTGGCGTCATCCACGTATTCCCCCGCCGTCTCGCGCCCGGAAAACACCGTGCATCCCGAAAGGGCGACGACGACGGCGAGCACCGCGAGGATCTTGCCCACCCCCCTGTTTTGATAAGCCATGGTGTTTCTCCTGTGGACCACATAAGTTCAGACCAACCGTAGGCGACACACCACCGTGGTGGTAAGCGTCGGAAACTACCCAAACCTTCACCAGATGGTTTCAGAGCCGACGGCGCGACGGATGGCCCGATACAGATCCAATTCGCGGAAGGGCTTTTGCAGGGTTACCGCCCCTGGGCGCAACACCTTGACCCGGGAAACATCGCCGCTCATGAACACATGGGGCTGGGGGCCGACCCGCAGGATCGCCTCCATGGCGGCAACGCCGCTGCCTTCGAGCAGGCCGACATCGACGATCATCAGATGCGGTTTCAACCGATGCGCCGCGGCGATGGCCGTCGCCTCGGTACTTTCGATACCGTCCACCGCGTGACCCATTTCCGTCAGCATCTCGGCCAGCACGGCACCGATCATGGCGTCGTCCTCGACCACGAGGACATGAAGCGGTTGCATGGATTCTTCCTGTTTCCCTGGCGCGATGGCGCCAAATTGTTTCCCGAGCGCGTTGGCGCCATACGAGGCTAAAGCGGAACCGGGATAGCTCCGTCCGCGACACCTCACCATAAAAGCCCAGCGCGCGGGATTACAGGCGTGGAAAATACTCAGTCCGCTCCGGGTGGGTATATTCCACCGCCGCCATTTCGACCGGATTGTGATAGTGTTCCTCACCGCTTTCAACCGAAGGCGGATACACGCGAGCACGTCGACCATGAGTGACCGTGATTCGCCCCTCCTGACCATTGCAATCGGCGCTTCAGCCGGTGGATTAGAGGCTTGTCGCAAGCTGTTGGGGGTTCTGCCCGGCGGCCACGGCATGGCCTTCATCCTGGTCCAGCACCTTGATCCCACCCATGACAGCATGATGGTGGAATTGCTGGCTGGCCATACCGCCATGACCGTGTTGCAAGCCGTCGAGGGCATGAGAATCGAGCCCGACCACCTCTACCTGATCCCGCCCGGCCAATCCTTGTCCGCAGGCGGCGGCGCCCTGCATCTGTCGCCCCCCCAAGCCCGGCACGGCACCCGCCTGCCCTTCGACGTTCTGCTGCGCAGTCTGGCGCAGGACTATGGCCGCCGCGCCGTCGGCATCGTCCTGTCGGGGACCGGGGCCGATGGCAGCCAGGGCGTGCTGGCGATCAAGCAAAAGTCCGGGCTGGTCATCGCCCAAGCCCCAGGCGAGGCCGGCTATGCCGATATGCCGCGCAACGCCATCCGAACCGGCGCGGTCGATCTGGTGCTGCCGCTGGCAGACATGGCCGCCGCCCTTGACCAATACATCAAACACCTGGAGCAAAGTCCGGCGACCGAGGCCACCGCACCGCCGCCGCCGGTCGGGGACCGCCTGGCGGAAATCATCGATCTGCTGCGTGCAACCGTTCACGATTTCACGTCATACAAGCATGGCACCTTACAGCGCCGCATCGAGCGGCGCATGGCCCTGGCCTCGATCGAGGCCCGCGACATGGACCGCTATATCGCCCTGCTGAAAAGCGGCGATGGCGACGAACTGGAACTTCTGGCCAAGGACCTGCTGATCAACGTCACCGGCTTTTTCCGCGATCCCAAGGTGTTCGACACCTTGGCACGAACTCTCATTCCCCAACTGGTCGGCGCGCAAACGCCCCCCGAGGCGCTGCGTCTGTGGGTCGCCGGATGCAGCACCGGCGAAGAGGCCTATTCCCTGGCCATGCTGTTTTGCGAGGAAATCTCGCTCAGGCAGCGCAATGTCAAGCTGAAGGTCTTTGCTTCCGACGTGGATGCCGATGCCATTGCCGTCGCCCGCGAGGGCCTTTACCCCGACAGCATCACCGCCGAGGTTTCACCGGAACGCCTGGCCCGGTTCTTCATCAAGGAGGGCGATGGCTATCGCGTCTCGCCCGAGTTGCGGTCCATGGTGGTCTTCACCATTCAGGACATCCTGAGCGACCCGCCGTTTTCCCGCCTGGATCTGGTGTCGTGCCGCAATCTCTTGATCTACCTGCGCCCCGAGGCCCAGGCCAAGGCGATTTCGGTCTTTCACTTCGCCCTGCGCCCGGGCGGCATCTTGGTGTTGGGCTGTTCTGAAAATGTTGGCAGCGCCGACGACCGCTTCGAGGTGGTCTCGAAACCGGAACGGCTTTACCGCCATATCGGCAGCCGCCGGTTGGGGGAATTCGGCTTTGTCGTCGGTAGCGCCGACGGCACCCGGGCATCGTCAAGCCCGGGAGCGGGGGTGATGCCGTCGCGCCAAGCCGGCTTGGCCGAGTTGTGCCGGCGGCTGGTGATGGACACCTATGCCCCGGCGGCGGTACTGATCAACAGCGGCAACGAATGCCTTTATTCCCTCGGGCCGGTGGACCGTTATCTGCGGGTGGCCCCGGGCCCCCCCTCCCACGACGTGCTGGCCATGGCGCGATCCGACCTGCGCGTCAAACTGTATGCGGCCATCCAGCGGGCCGGCCAGGACAAGACCCGGATCATCACCGCCGGCGGTCGCATCAGCAAAGACGGCAAGCCGGTCAGTTTCGACATTCACCTTCAGCCCATCGCCAGCGATGGTGAAAACCTGCTGCTGGTGTGTTTCGTCGATCGGTCCGAGGACGAAGCGACGCACGTGCATTGCGGCAAACCGGCGGAAACATCCCACCACGCCCCCGAAGTCGCCGCGTTGGAGCGAGAGCTGGCGACCACCCGCGGCGAGCTTGAGGATGCCATCCACAGCCTGGAAGCCCTGAGCGAGGAGCAAAAGGCGGTCAATGAAGAGGCTTTGTCGGTCAACGAGGAATACCAGTCCACCACCGAGGAATTGCTGACCTCGAAAGAGGAGTTGCAGTCGCTGAACGAAGAGTTGACCGCACTGAACAGCCAGCTTCAGGAAACCCTGGAACGCCAGCGCACCACGGCCAACGATCTGGAAAACATCCTGCGCAGCACCGACGTGGCGACGTTGTTTCTTGATAGCGGGCTGAATATCCGGTTTTTCACCCCGGCCACCGCCGCCTTGTTCCGCGTTATCCCCGGCGATATCGGTCGACCGCTGGCCGATCTCCGCTCATTGGCAGCCGATGCCGAATTGCTGGACGACGCCCAAGCCGTATTGCGCCATCCCACCCCGATCGAACGCGAGATCAAGGCGGAAAACGGCGCATGGTTCATCCGCCGGGTCTTGCCCTACCAAACCCCCGATGACGGCGTCGAGGGCGTCGTCATCACCTTTACCGACACCACCGAACGCCGGCACATCGCCGACGCGCTGGAAGCAGCGGAGCGAAAGGCGCAAGCGGCCAATGTGGCGAAATCACGCTTTCTCGCCGCCGCCAGCCATGACCTGCGCCAGCCGTTGCAAACCCTGACCTTGTTGCAGGCATTGCTGGCCCGGGCGGTCGAAGGGGAAAAGGCTCACAAACTGGTTTCCCGCCTCGACGAGACCCTGGGCGCCATGGCCGGCATGCTCAACACCTTGCTCGACATCAACCATATCGATGCCGGCACCGTCTGTCCCGACGTGGAACGCTTTCCCATCAACCAGGTGCTGGAACGCTTAGGCGAGGAATTCGTCTATCAGGCCCAGGCGCAAAACCTGGCCCTGCGCGTGGTCCCCTGCGGCCTGTCCATCGACAGCGACCCGCGCCTGTTGGAACAGATGCTGCGCAACCTGCTGTCCAACGCCTTGAAATATACCCGGTCGGGCACCATCCTGCTGGGCTGCCGCCGTCGGCGCGGCCTGCTGCGCCTCGAGGTCTGGGATACCGGCATCGGTATCCCAGCCGGCGAATTGGAGGCGGTGTTCAACGAATACCATCAGCTCGACAATTCCGCCCGCGAACGCAGCCGCGGCCTGGGATTGGGCCTGTCCATCGTCCAGCGTCTGGGGGCTTTGCTGGGCCACCGCGTCGAGGTGCGGTCGCGATTGGGGATGGGCTCGATGTTCGCCATCGAGATCGCCATGCCGTCGAACACGGTGGCCGCCGCTCGCCCCATCGACGGCGGCCACCGCCCGTCCGACGGTGTTCCTCGCACAGGCCTGATCCTCGTGGTCGAGGATGATCCGGAACTACGGCAATTGCTGAACGACGTGCTGACCGAAATCGGCCACCGGACGGTGAGCGCCGCCGACGGGATGGCGGCGCTGGAATTGCTGGCCGCCGAGCCGCAATCCCCCGACTTGATCCTGTCCGATTACAATCTGCCCGGCGGCATGGATGGGCTTGCCTTCACCACCCAGGCACGGGCACGGCTGCGCCGCCCGATCCCGGCCCTGATCCTGACCGGCGACATCTCGACCAAGGCTGCCCGCGACATCGCTCTTGGCGACTGTGCCCAGCTCAATAAGCCGGTGAAGATCAAGGAATTGCGGCAGGCGCTGGACCGCCTTCTCCCCCGCGCCATCGCTCTGGTCCCGGCGGGAATGACCGCAATGCCTGCGGGCAAGCCGCTGATCCATGTCGTCGACGACGATCGGCATATCCGCGAAGCGTTGCGGGCGGTGTTGGAGGAAGCGGGGCTGAGCGTCGCCGATTTCGCCTCGAGCGAGGACTTCCTGGCGGCCTATCGCCCCGGCGGCGAAGCCTGCCTGTTGATCGACGCCTCATTGCCTGGCATGAGCGGATTGGAGTTGCTGCATCGGCTGCTCGAGTGCGGCCACACTCTGCCTTCCATCATGATCACCGGCAACGGCGACGTGCCCATGGCGGTCCAGGCCATGAGGGCGGGGGCCACCGACTTCATCGAGAAACCGGTCGGGCGTGACGAATTGTTGATGAGCGTATGGCGCGCCCTGGAACAATCGCGCGATGCCACCAAGGCCTTGGCCTGGCACCAGGACGCCGCCCGCCAGGTGGCCGGATTGACCTCGCGCCAGCGCCAGATCATGGACATGGTCCTGGCCGGCCATCCCAGCAAGAACATCGCCGCCGACCTGGGCATCAGCCAGCGCACCGTCGAAAACCACCGCGCCGCCATCATGCGCAAAACCGGCAGCAAATCGCTGCCGGCCCTGGCCCGGTTGGCGCTGGCCGCAACCTAAGATTGACGTCATGTCCCAGGCTTTTACCCGCCCACACCCTTTCCCAACAGGGCGCCCACACGCACGAGGATTACCAGCCATCGGTCGGAAGTGTCGGCGACTCTTGCGACGACGCCCTCGCCGAAACCACCAATGGCCTCCACAAGGCTGAACTGATCCATCGCAAAGGTCCCAGGCGCAGCTTCGAGGCCGTGGAATTCGCCACCCTCGAATGGGTCGCCGGGTTCAACCACGGACGCCTGCTCAAACCCATCGGAAACATCCCACCCGCCGAGGCCGAGCAACGATACTACACCAGTGGGTGCTGCTTGCCGCCGCTCTTGCGTTCATAGCCATCTTCGCCTTGGCGCTCCTGTCGAGCGCAAGCGACCTTGTGCGCTCCTCACCGGGACTGGCGGCCACCTTGCTGCTGCTGTGGCTTGATCATGATGCATGCGAAAAGGATGAATAGCCGTTGGGTTCCAGCCCCTCACGGCAATGCCGGCCACGCGGTCCTTTGCCCGTGGACCATCTCGGCCAGCCGAGGCGGTTCCAGCACCTCGACCTTGTCGCCCCAGGTGTAGAGATGCCAGGCCATTTCCAGGTCGCTGCCGGCCTTGAAGCGGACGATCAGTCCCCCATCGTCTTGCCGTTCCAGGCTTTGGCTGGGGTGGAAGACGAAGTCGGCGGCATCCTCGGCCGCTTCCATGGCGAAGCGCCAGACCACGTCGTAGGGCTCCTCCTGGAACAAGCCGAACGAGCGGGCGGCGAAGGCGGCTAGGTCGAAGCCTGGATCGCGCACGAAGGTGTCGGACAAAATCTCGACGGACTCGATATTGGGCAGGCTGAACAGCGCGATGGCGTTGGCCTTGGGGTTCTCGTGCCAGCCGACCAGATAATTGCGATGGCCGTGCAGGAAGCCATAGGGATGGACCAGCCGTTCGTTGGTCTTCCTGGTGCGGCGGTTGCGGTAGCGGATGCGGACCTTGCGACAGGCCTTGATCGCCTCGCGCAGATCCTCGACCACCAGCACCTTGATCCGGGGACGCGGCCCCGGACGCATGGCCAGCCCTTCGGCCTCCAGCAGCGCCTCCAGATCGGGTTCGACCTTGCGGGCGACATCCGGCTTCAATAGGGCGCGGAGCTTGCCGGACAGGTCGGACAGGCTGGCGGCCTCGCCCTCGCGATTATCGCGGTCGAACAGACGGATGGCACTCTCCAAGGCCGCCAGTTCGTCGGCGGTGAAGTTGATCAGGCGGTCGAGCGTGCCCGACGGTATGCGCCAGCGCTTGATGCGCTCGTCGGTCTCGACCTCCTCGCATTGGGGGAAGTTCCGCAGCACCGCGTCACGCATGCGCATGGCTGTGCGTCGGCCGACGCCGAATTTCTCCTCGATGTCCTTCAGCGACAGCCCGCCGCGCGCCGCCTGCATCTCCAGCGCCAGTTGAAGCAGATTGTCGGCCTTCTCGTAGCGCACGCCGTCCCCCTTTCTCCATCGAACAGAGCCAATTCTGACACGTGTTGATGATGGGATGAAGGTCGGATCATCAACCGGAACAAAACGTGTCCTATTCTGTCACCCCTGGGCGTTAAGGTGACCACATGAACGCCCCCCCCATGCCCATGGCGACCACAGATGCCCCGCACGCCGCAATCTGGCGGCTTGAGGATGATGTTCTGATCGAGGAGGGCGACCGATGGCGTCGCCTTTATGGGCGCTGGGACAAGACTTTCGGGTGCTGGACCGTTTCATTGGAGGATGAGAATACCCGGATTCCCTTTGAACCAGATCGCCCGGTCCTGGGGCGCCACGGAACATGGCTGCTTCCCGACGGCCCGCGCGACGAAGCCTGGTACGCCTCGCGCGCCGCCCTTGCCGCCTATTTTTCCCTCATCCCCTTGCCGGTCCGCCGGCTGGTGTCGCCTTTTGGGTCGCGGCAATGGCCTCTGCTGGAAGCTATCTGGCGTGATCCGCAAGTGACCCGGACCATCGACACCGAGGTTCCGGCGGAACCAAATCTTCACTCGCCATAAGGGTATCCAGTTTGGACACACCCACCAACCAAGATGGTCGCCAACTTAGAATTCGGGGTGCCCATGGGCATCGATAGCCTGAAACGCCGGTGCCGGGAGGAGTTCTGCATTCCGGTAGAAGAGGATTACGGCTACCGAGAGTGGATATGGTTCCCTCCCGTGCCAAGAGACGAGATTGAAGCTTTCTGGGCGGCTCAAGAGGCATTCGATTGGCAGCCGGATCAGTGCCTGCCCGGGGAGTGGATTGGCAGCGTTGACGATGACGACCGGCCGACGTGACAAACTCGGTCACCCCTGCCATTCGCGGCCCGGATGCAGGCTTGCGCCACGCCTCGCCGTCACTGTACAAAATTACATCTTTCGCTTGAAGGGTGACCATCTGTGACACGGTTCCGCTCATATCCTGCCAACATCAAAGCCGCGGTCCTATCCGCGTGCCTGATGTTCGTGCTGGGTGATTGCACCCGCTCCAGGGAGGGAGCCGTGTAGGCGGATTGCACCGCATACAGGGCTGGTTTGGAACCGACGCCCCTCCGCAGGTTTTGCCTTCGGAGGGGCGTCGGTTTTTTATTGGCCGCTTGTCGGGCGGCCGGAGGGTAACGAGATGGCGAATTACGATTACATCCCCGTCAAGGGCGGCGTGCCGATCAAGGCGTGGACCAACGGCGTGCCGGTCGAAGACATGGCCCGGCAGCAGTTGGGCAACGTCGCCGGCCTGCCCTTCGTCTTCCACCATGTCGCCGCCATGCCCGACGTCCATTGGGGCATGGGCGCCACGGTGGGCAGCGTGATCGCCACCAAGGGCGCCATCATTCCGGCGGCGGTCGGCGTCGATATCGGCTGCGGCATGATAGCGGTGCGCACCAATGTGCGGGCCGAGCACCTGCCGGACGATCTGCATCCCATCCGCACCGCCATCGAGGCGGCGGTGCCGCATGGGCGCACCGACAACGGCGGTGCCGGCGACCGAGGCAGCTGGGGCGATCCGCCCGAGGCGGCCGCGGCGGCCTGGGCGGAACTGGAGCCCGGTTTCGCCCGCATCCGCGAGGCCCAGCCCAAGGTGGCCAGCGGCAGGACCGTGGAACACCTGGGCACGCTCGGCACCGGCAACCACTTCATCGAGCTGTGCCTGGACGAGTCCGGCGCCCTTTGGGTGATGCTGCATTCGGGCTCGCGCGGCATCGGCAACCGGATCGGCTCGGTGTTCGTCGAGTTGGCGAAGAAGGACATGGAACGGTTCTTCATCCGCCTGCCCGATTCCGACCTCGCCTATTTCCCCGAGGGGACCGAGCATTTCGCCCAGTACATGCACGCGGTGTCGTGGGCGCAGAGATTCGCCCGTACCAACCGCCAACTGATGATGGACGCGGTGCTGCTGGCGCTGGGGCGGTTCTTCCCCGACATCGGCGTGGATGAAATGGCGGTGAACTGCCACCACAATTACGTCAATACCGAGAAGCATTTCGGCCAGACCGTGCTGCTGACCCGCAAGGGAGCGGTGCGGGCGATGGCGGGCGACCTCGGCATCATCCCCGGATCCATGGGGGCGAAGTCGTTCATCGTGCGGGGCAAGGGCAACCCGGAAAGCTTCTGCTCGTGCTCGCACGGGGCTGGACGCGCCATGAGCCGCAATGCCGCCACGAAGCGGTTCACGCTGGAGGATCACGCAACCGCGACCGCCGGTGTGGAATGCCGCAAGGATGCCGACGTGCTCGACGAAACGCCCGGCGCCTACAAGGACATCGACGCGGTCATGGCCGCCCAAGCCGATCTGGTCGAGATCGTCCACACGCTGAAGCAGGTCGTCTGCGTGAAGGGGTGACCGGAACTGTCACCAATAGGTGAGAGAAGAGTGCAACGGCCGCCGGGCCGGAAGGTTTTGGTTATCGCTCCTGGACCGGAACAGCGCCGGTCGCCACGGCCAACACCGTGGTCAACACGCCAAGACCGCCAACACGCCCGGCGGACATTATTTTCCGGCTCCTGGGCCGGAGTGGGACGGTTATCAGTGTCGCCGGTTCGAGTCCGGCCGACGCCGCAAGGCGCCGTAGCTTAGCTGGTAGAGCATGATCCGTCCGTTCCACGCCAACACGCCCAGGAACCGCTTGAGTCCGGAGCGGGCCGGAGTGGTTGGATCACCGGTAGCTGGCTGGCGGCCAGCAGGCGACTGAAAATCGCCGCCACACCCGAGATGCCCGGGTCCGATGGAACGTCCAGCCGCGCGTCACGCCCGCTCCGCCAGTTTTTTCCGTCCTGCCGGGCCGGATGGTTTCGGTTACCGCGATCGAAACGCCTTGGAAAGGCCGAAACCAACGACACGTCCGGCAGGACCAACCAGACACATAAGGAGGGTAAACGATGACGTACCGACGGCTTTTCAGCCTTCGTCAGGCCGTACCCCAGAACGCGGTTCCGCAAAGCGAGCCGCTGCCGGGGCAAAGTCCCAACAATGCCGGCGGCCACTGGTATGAAGTGGGCGATTGGGGGCGGCTCGACCGCTTCCTGCTGCTGGGGTCCGAGGGCGGCACCTATTACGTGGGGGAACGGGCGTTGACGCGCGACAACGCCATGGCCGTGCAGCGATGCCTGATTGAGGACGGCCGGCGGGTGGTCGCCCGCACCGTCGAAATCAGCCAGGCCGGTCGGGCACCGCGCAACGACCCTGCCCTGTTCGTGCTGGCCATGGCCGCGGCGGCGGAAGACGAAGCGACGCGCCGGGCTGCCCTGTCCGCGATCCCCCTGGTCGCCCGGACCGGCACCCACATCCTGGCCTTCGCCGACATGGTCGAAGGCTTCCGCGGCTGGGGCCGAGGATTGCGACGCGGCGTGGCCCGGTGGTTCACCAGCCAGGACTCGGATCGGCTGGCGCTTCAGGCGGTGAAGTACATGAACCGTGGCGGCTGGGCGCTGCGCGACCTGCTGCGCCTCGCCCACCCCCTGACCGACGAAGCTGCGACGCGGATCCTGTTCGACTGGATCGCCCACCCCAACCAAGCGGATGCGATCGGCGCCGCCCGCGCCGCCTTCCCGCTGGTCGATGGCCTCTACCGGATCCGTGAGGCGAGCGGGCCGACCGAAGCGGCGGCGATCATCCGCGACCGGAGATTGCCGCGCGAAGCCGTGCCGACCGAAAAGCTGACCGCACCAGAGGTGTGGGAGTCCTTGCTGGCCGACATGCCGCTGGGTGCGCTGATCCGCAACCTGGGCAAGCTCAGCCAAGTGGGCCTACTGAACATTGGCTCCGAGGCCGCCGCGACCGTTATCCGACGCCTCGCCGACGGCGAGGCATTGTCGCGCGCCAGGATTCACCCGGTGCAGGTTCTGTTGGCGCTCAAGACCTATGCCCAGGGGCACGGCGAACGCGGCAAGCTGAGCTGGATTCCGGTTCCGGCGGTGGTGGACGCGCTCGACGGCGCCTTCGACCGGGCCTTCGCCACCATCGAGCCGACCGGCAAGCGCCTCCTCGTGGCTGTCGATGTCTCGGGTTCCATGCATGGCACGCGCTGCGCCGGCTCGCCCACCCTGTCCGCCATGGAGGCGGCGGCGGCCATGGCGATGGGCTTCGTGCGAACCGAACGAAAGGTGGAGGTGGTGGCCTTCGACACCGAACTGCACAGCGCCCCGCTCACCCCTCGCCAGCGGCTTGACGACGTGGTGCGCCTGTTCGGCCGGTGGCGGGGTGGGACGGATGTCGCCTTGCCGATGGCTTACGCGCTGGGGCGGAAGCTGGAGGTCGATGCCATCGTCGTCATCACCGACAACGAAACCTGGGCCGGTCGGCAGCATCCTATTCAGGCGCTCAAGCGGTATCGTGAAACGGTCAATCCGGCAGCGAAGGCGGTGGTGCTGGCGGCAACCGCCAATGCCGGTTCGGTGGTGCCCGACGATGACCCGCTGTCGCTCGGCTGCGCCGGCTTCGACGCCGCCGTGCCGCAGGTGGTGGCCGGATTTCTGAAGGGGTGATCGATGACCCGGTCGCACCGCCGGTTTCCACCTCTCGGCCCTCTATTCTCCCTGGGAGACCAGGGCCGAGATCGCCACCGAGCATGGCCGTGTCAAATCCGATCCGCCCCGACTCCAGGTGTGGGTGAACACCAAGCTGGGCGAATCCTGGGAGGACCAGGCCGGCGACGCCGTGCCCGCCGATCCGCTGATGGCCCGGCGCGAGGATTGGGGCGACCGGCTCGAGGTGCAAGTGATCGCCTGGGGCGCCGACGAGGAATCCTGGGTGGTGGAGTATCGCGTGCTGTGGGGCGATCCCTCCGGCCCGCGCGTCTGGGCCGATCTCGATTCCTATCTCGCCACCACCTTCGCCCATCCCAAATCCGTCGCCGACCTGCCCATCCGCGCCGCCTGCATCGACACCGGCGGCCACCACACCAAGGCCGCCTACGAATTCTGCCGCACCCGGCTGGCGCGGCGCATCTGGGCGATCAAGGGCCGTGGCGGCGCCGGCATCCCGGTCTGGCCGCGGCGCCCCACCCGCGTGCGCGGCAAGGTGCCGCTGTTCATCGTCGGCGTCGATGCGGTCAAGGACACCCTCTATGCCCGCCTGCGCCTGACCGAACCCGGCCCCGGCGCCATCCATTTCCCCCGGCGGATGGATGCCGACTATTTCCGCCAGTTCACCGCCGAGCGGGTCATCACCCGCTACGACCGGGGCCGCCCGATCCGCTCGTGGCAGCCCAAGCGGGACGGCGAGCGCAACGAGGCGCTGGACACCTTCGTCTACGCCACCGCCGCCCTGCACGGCCTCGTCGCCATGGGCCTGCGGCTGAACGACGAGACCACAGCGATGGCGATGCTGCCGACACGGGGGGCGCCGGCCATGGCGACCGCCCCCGCCGCCCGCCCGGCTCTGGCACCGATCCGGTCGCGATGGATGGGGTAGCCCTTGAATCCGCGAACCGAGGGCACTATTGTTTCCTTACATCCTTACCAGCGGATTTTGCCATGCTCGCCAAGCTGACCTCGAAGAACCAGCTCACCCTGCCCAAGGCGGTGGTCGCCGCCGTCCAGGGGACGGAATATTTCGACGTGGTCGAAGAGAACGGCCGTATCGTGCTGACCCCGGTGCGCATCAATCGCGCCGATGCCGTCCGGACCAAGCTGGAAGAACTGAACCTGTCCGAGGCCGACATCGCCGACGCCGTTTCCTGGGCCCGCCGTCCCGGATGAGTCCGCCCCGCCTTGTGCTCGACACCAACGTGCTGTTGTCGGCGCTGCTGTTCCGCAGTGCGGCCATGACATGGCTGCGGTCGGCTTGGCAGTCCGAGAGCATCCTGCCGCTGGCCAGCCGCGACACCGTGTCCGAATTGCTGCGGATCCTCGGCTATCCCAAATTCGGCCTGACCGCACCCGACCGCGACGACCTGTTGGCCGATTACCTGCCGTGGTGCGAGACGGTCACCATTCCGGTGCCGCCGCCCACCACGCCCGAGTGCCGCGACCCGCTCGACCAGCCCTTCCTGGTGCTGGCTCTGGCGGGCCGCGCCGATGCGCTGGTCACCGGCGACCGCGACCTGCTGACGCTGGCGGATTCGTTCACGGTTCCCATCCTCACCCCCGCCGAGATGAAGTCCCGGCTGCCGGGGTGAAGGCCCCTTGCGGCTGGCGCGAATGGGCCGCCCCCTCTCGAATTCCTTCTACCGCAATCCCCTTCGATGACGCCCCCGGTAGCTCCTACCCCACCCGCAGGTGCTCGATGAAGCGATGAACGTCGGTCTTCAACCGCTCCGACTGCTGCGAAAGATTGGTGGCGGCGTCGAGAACTTGATGCGAGGCAGCCCCCGCCTCGGTGGAGGCCAGGGTCACGCCGGCGATATTCACCGTCACCTGCCTGGTGCCTTCGGAGGCCTGCTGGACGCTGCGGCTGATCTCGCTGGTCGCGGCACTTTGCTCCTCGACCGCCGTGGCGATGGCGGTCGATATCTCGCTGATCCTGGCGATGGTCCCTGAAATGCCCTCGATGCCACTGACCGCCTCACGCGTCGCGTGCTGGACGGCGGAAATCTGCGACGAGATTTCGTCGGTGGCCCGGCCCGTCTGGTTGGCGAGGTTCTTGACCTCGCCCGCCACCACGGCGAACCCCTTTCCGGCCTCACCCGCCCGGGCGGCCTCGATTGTGGCGTTCAGCGCCAGCAGGTTGGTTTGCGCCGCGATATTGTTGATCAGGCTGACGACCTCGCCGATCTTGGAGACGGCCCCCGCCAAGCCCTGGACCATCCGGTTGACCCTGGCGGCTTCCTCCACCGCGTTGGACGACACATGAGCGGAATCCTCGACCCGGGCGGTGATCTCGCTGATCGAGGAGGAGAGTTCCTCCGTCGCCGAGGCCACGGTCTGGACATTGGCCGAGGCCTCCTCCGAGGCGGAGGCCACCGATGCCGCTTGGCGATGGGTCTGTTCCGCCAGGGCGGAAAGCGATTGCGCCGAGGCATGCAACTGATGCGAGGAGGAGGACACCGAGCCGACAATGCCCATGACGCCGGTCTCGAACTTGTCGGCCAGCTCGTTGATGGACCTCTTCTTCTCGATCTCTGCCTCGGCCTTTTGCCGTTCCTGCTCGACGCGCAGATTTTCGACCTCGATCAGGTTTTCCTTGAACACCGCGACCGCCGAGGCCATTTCGCCGACCTCGTCTTTGAGGGTGGTGAACGGTACATCGATCTGGCGCTCGCCATTCCTCAACTTGTTCATGATGGTGGTAATGGCGCGGATCGGATTCGAAATCGAGAAATCGGTGCCGAAGGCCAGCAGAGCGCCCAGGGCGAGGGCGAGGGCCGATATGACCAGCACCAACGTCTCGGTATGCTTCTCGAAGGCATCGGCATCGGCCATGATGTGGTCGAGTTCGGTCTGGTTCCTCTCGACGAAGGCTGCCAGCAGGTCGCGGGCCGCATTGCCCGCCTTGTCCAGATCCTCGTCCCATCGGGGGGCGATCTCGCCGCTGGCGGCCTTGCCAAAGCCCAGGCGCCTGCGTTCCGCGATCGCCTGATCGAGAATCCCGCTATAGGCCTCGACACTGGCCTGAATGGCCGCCACCTCCTTCACCTCATCCGGTCTGAGCTCCGGGATCTTGGCGAATTCGGCCAGACCGTCGCGCACTTGACGGAGCCGCTTTTCAAGCTGCGCATGGGCGCTTTCCCGCCCCAACTGAACGCAAACGATCTGGTTGCGCCGCACGCCGACGAAATTGCGGTCGATAGCCTGCATCTTGAGTGTCTCATGGGCGCTATCCATAATCTCGTCGACATGCTCGCCCACGCTGTTCACCCCCCAATAACCGATTCCGGCCACCCCGATCAGCAGCATCAGCACGGCGATGAAGCCCGCCCAGATGCGGGTGGCGATGCGGAAATTTCCGGTGATGTCGTAAATGGACATGATGATTCTCCGACAGAAACTCAGGACGGCGCGGACGGCAGCGTGAAAAAGAAAGTGGACCCTTGACCGGGAACGGACTCCACCCAGATGCGCCCGCCATGGCATTCGACGATCTTCTTGCAGGTGGCCAGGCCGATGCCGGTTCCTTTGAACGCGTCGCCCGTGTGCAGGCGCTGGAAGATGATGAAGATGCGTTCAAAATACTGGGGTTCGATACCGATGCCGTTATCGCTCACCCCGATCTGCCAGCCATTGTCAACAGGCTGGCAGGTGATGCGAATTCGCGGCGACCGATCTGCGGCGCGGTACTTGATGGCGTTGCCGATCAGGTCGTGGAACAACCGGACAAGGTCTTCACGTGGAATGGCGACGCGGGGCAGGCCCCCGCCGACCGAAATGTCGGCCCCGGACTCATCGATCGCAGGTCTCAGGCTGGCGACGGTTTCGGCCACAATCTCGGCCAGGCTCACCGGCGCCACGGCGCCCGTGTTGTGTCCAAGTCGGGCGTAGTTCAGCAGGTCCAGGATCTTCTGGTCCAGGGTTGCGGCCCCATCGCGGGCGAAGGCGATGAATTGATGCGCCTCGGCGTCCAGCGAGTCGTCATATCGCCGTTCCAGCAGGGTGAGGAAACTGCTGATGGTGCGCAGCGGTTCGCGCAGATCATGGGCCGCCACATAGGCGAATTGCTCCAGGTCGGCGCTGGCCATGCGCAATGACCCCTCCAGCCGGGTGCGGTCGGTGATATCGCGGCCAATGCCCAGGACGCCGACCACACTGCCGTCGTCATTCAGCATCGGCGTTTTGATCACTTCCAGCAGGACGGATTTTCCGCTGTCGGCATAGGTGATCCATTCCTGGTTCATGACGGAACGGCCGGCGGCCAAGGCCTCCATGTCCTTGCGCCGGAAAAAGTCGGCAAGGTCGCGCTCGACGAAGTCGTAATCGGTCTTGCCGACGATCTTGGCCTCGGACGCGCCGAAGAAGCGTTCGAACTGCGGGTTGCAGGCCAGATAGACGCCCTTGGGATCCTTCAGCCAGACCAGATCGGGAATGCTGGACAGCAGGCCGCGAAGAAAGCCCCTTTCCCGTGCCAGCAACCGATAGGGTGCCTGGATCCCCTCGATAAACAAGGCGCGGTAGATCATCAGGTAGGCCGCCGCCTTGTAGACGTGGCCCAGCAGGTTGTAGATGTCGGTGACATGGGCATAGAGGGTGAAGAAGCTTTCCCCCACCGCCAGGGTCCACGCCCCCGCCGCCAGCCAGAATAGACCCGGCTCGGACGAAGCCCTGCCCCGCCGGGCCAGAAAAACCGCCGATACCCCGTACAGCGCCATCAGAGCGTATTCACTTGCCACCTTGACGGTGGTCAGCCCCTTCCCTGGCACGAATGTCCTCGGCAGCCAGTCGGCATGCCAAAGGCCGATCCAGATCACCGCCAGGACAAGCCCGGCAGCCACCGCGAACGCCGCCACCGTCCACGCGGCCGGCCATATCCGCCTGGGCAGGGTGGCGATGGACAGCAATCCGACAGCGGCGGCGGCACGGCCGGCCAGCCAGAAGTTGATGGCCTTTTCCGGCCCGCTGGGCGTCACCAGATCGGACATGCCCTGGTAGGACAGGGTGTGAAGCAGATCGATCACCGCAACCGGCAGGAAGGTGGCGCCAAGAACGATCATCGTCGAACTCTTGGCAAAGAGCCGCTGGTGCCAGCCCAATCCGCAGACCATGGCGGAGATCACGATGGCGACGACTTCCAGAGTGGTATGGAGCGGCAGATAGGCGAACGGGGACTCAAAGAAGTTCACGGGCGGCGCGTTGGCGCCCGCCACCGCCACCAGGCTGAGGATCACGGCCGACACCAGGGGTATCCGCGCCGCTGCGGGCAGCATGCCCTGCCGAAAATGATCCCCCGGCCCGCCCCCCCCCCCCCCCCCCCCCCCCCCCCGCAGCGGAAACTCCTGATGCGGTCACTTTAATACGAAAGGATACGGTGATCTTTCCGCCAAGAGCATTGTATTTTTCACCAGGGCGCACTCCCGTCTGGGTTCTGCCCGCGAGGGGATAGTGTTGAAAGATGACGGGGGCGGAGATGCGACGGACTCTCAGCAGTAAAGATGTACCACCAGAAAAATGGCTTCGTCATTTCCGGGAAATCATGAGGGAGAGGTATTTCCCCTTGGACATCACCTACAAGTCACAGCCAAGGATTATAAATGAGATAAAATCGCACAGGTATGGCAATATATCTGTCGGCTGTCATACTCATGACAATATTTCGATACGGAGAGGAAAGTCTGAAACACATAGTGATAATGAGGAGTATTTTATACTACTGTTCCAAAATGAAGGGAATGGCAGACTCCATCGGAAATGTGGCGATGCCGACCTTTCTCCAGGGTCCGTGTGCTTATTCAATTCATTCGATCCTCATACCTACGAGACGGGTGATTACGCAAGAAATATAACCATTATGATGCCTTGTGATATTCTTCGCGCCCGTGTGAGGGGAATCGACGACTGCACTGGACGCACTGATTTCGCCAACCCCCTGTTGGTGCCGGTTGTCCGCACGTTGGCGGCCCAGTTTCTGAAATTCGACATTCGCGAGACCTCCGAAGTTCTGGAGCGGACGCTGATCGACCTTGTCGCGCTCATGGTGGAGACACCTCATGCCGTCCCTATGGATTTGCCTCTGCACAAGTCACTTGCCACGATCACTCATGAGCGAATCGTGGATTTCATAAGCGACAACTTCGCCGATCCCGAGCTGTCCCCCAAGACGGTCGCGAGTGTGCTGAAAATTTCAACCCGTTACTTGCACAAGCTGTTTCACGCCCATGGGATTAGTTTCGAGCAGACTCTTATGAAAATCAGGCTGGCCGAGGCCCATCGCCTTTTGGCTTCCCCGGTCGTGGCAGGGAAGAAGCCGTCGATTTGCGAGATTGCCTTCGCCTGCGGCTTTAGCAGCCAAGCCCATTTCTCGACCCGGTTCCGCAACCATTTCGGAACCACTCCCCGGTCCGTCGTGTCGAACACTCGCTGCCCCCCAATCTTTCCAAAACTCTCCGAATAGCCAGGGAATCCGCCGTCTCCGATAATCCGGGGCATGTGGAAATCCCTTCTCCGTGCCGTTGGCCTCGGTAATCCCCCCTGGAAGTAAGGGGCTTTGAACGTAGAATTTTCTCGGTTCATCGAACGAGGAGATTCGGATGAAGAAGAGTCGTTTCACGGAAGGCCAGATCATGGCCATCCTGCGCCAGGCGGAGGGCGGCATGCCGGTGCTCGACCTATGCCGCGAGCACCAAATGAGCAGCGCGACGTTCTACATCTATGGA